>CAZFZS010000006.1:0-76242 GCA_964523485.1 uncultured Phycisphaeraceae bacterium
ACATGTTCTTCGAGGGCGACCGCATCACCGCGATGCGGGAGATGATCCTCGCCGAAACCAAGGCCGACCGCGAAGCCGCGCTCAAGAAGCTCCTGCCGTATCAACGCAAGGACTTTGAAGGCATCTTCAAGGCGATGAAGGGCCTGCCGGTGACGGTCCGCCTGCTCGACCCGCCCCTGCACGAGTTCGTGCCGCATGACGACAAGGGTCAGAAGGAAGTCGCCAAGGCGCTGGGCATCAAGCCCGCCGCGGTCAAGTCCCGTGTGGCCATGCTCCACGAAGCCAACCCGATGCTCGGCCACCGCGGCTGCCGGCTGTCGATCACCTACCCCGAGATCCTGACCATGCAGGTCACCGCGATTGTCGAGGCCGCCATCGCGTGCAAGAAGAAGAAGATCGACGCCATCCCCGAGATCATGATCCCGCTGGTCGGCACAAAGGCCGAGCTCGCCCTGCTGCGTGAGAAGGCCGAAAAAACCATCGAGCAGGTCAAGTCCGACAAGAAATACACCGGCAAGCTGGACATCACCATCGGCACGATGATCGAGATCCCCCGCGCCGCCCTCACCGCCGACGAGGTCGCGCAGGAAGCCGATTTCTTCAGCTTCGGCACGAATGACCTGACCCAGATGACCTTCGGCTACAGCCGCGACGACGTCAACAGCTTCCTGCCGGACTACATCGGCCACGAGATCCTTGAGAAGGACCCGTTCCAGTCGCTGGACACGACGGGCGTCGGCCAGCTGGTCGATATGGGCGTGTCCAAGGGCCGATCAACCAAGAAGGGCCTGAAGTGCGGCATCTGCGGCGAGCACGGCGGCGACCCCGCCTCGATCCGGTTCTGCCACAAGGTCGGTCTGGACTACGTCTCCTGCTCGCCCTTCCGCGTGCCCATCGCCCGCCTCGCCGCCGCCCAGGCCGCACTCGGCTGATCAACGAAAGCAAAATTTACGCTAATCCTCGAAGCCCACGCCGTCACGGCGTGGGCTTTTTTTATCTTTTATTCTGACATCACCGGGAACTTTCTTTCACCTCCCGCGTCAAACTAATTACACCCATCTGACCCCGGAGCTAATGATGCCTCACTCTGCGAAATCACTCACCTTGCCGCTGCTCCTGCTCGGGCTGCTGTTGCCCACGCCCGCACTGGCCCGAGTCAAACTCATCACCCTGCCGGTTCGCGAGCGGGTCGAGATTCAGCTCGACCACGACTCGGCGACGCTCGTCGAGGAAGAGCGGATCGTCCCGCTGACCGCGGGCACGAACCAGGTCGATTTTTCTTGGGCAAACACCAACATCGACCCGAGCACAATCGTGTTTCGCGTGCTGGGTCCCCCGGAAGAAGGGGACGAAGGCAGCGATGATCAAGCGGATTCCAAACCCGTCCAGGTCAACATCCTCTCGGTCACCTACCCGCCCGGCGAAAACGCTCTGGTTTGGCAGGTCTCGGCCGACCGCTCCGCGTCTGTCACCGTCCGGATCAGCTACCTGCTCGGCGGGCTCACCAAGAGCTTCAACTACCGCGCGATCGCTGAGAACGACGAATCGACACTCACCCTCAGCCAATACATCCGCGTCCAGAACTTTGCCAACGAGGCTTATGACGACACCGAGATTTTTGCCGGCCTCGGTGAGAGTTTCCTTAAACCCATCGGCATGAACCAGACCAAGCAGATGCTCGTCCAGCGGGTCGCCGACATCCCCATTGTGAAGACCTATACCGCCGACGTTCATCGCTTCGGGTACCTCGATCAGCCGCAGTACAAACTCCGCGTGCCGATGCATTACCGCATCCACAACGATGAAAAGCACAATCTTGGCGAGGAGGCGCTGCCCTACGGCAAGGTCCGCATCTTCCAGAAAGACAGTCCCGAGCCCGATGCGACCACCGCCTTCCTGGGGGAAGACTGGGGCGACTACACGCCGATCGATAATCACATGGACCTGTACCTGGGCGTCGCGCAGGATGTCGTGGTCAAGCGCACCATCGAAGCCCGCAAGGACACACGCCTGGCGTGGAATCTCTACGACCGCACGGTGACACTCAAGTACGAAGTGCAGAACTTCAAGGATCAGCCGGTGCAGCTGCGAATCGCCGAGCAGATTGAGATGCTCCGCCGAGAGCTGGGTTGGCAGACGAACCAGCCCGCCGAGTGGGTCATCGGCGAGGCGACGACCTTCGAAGGCAAACCCGTCGCGGACGAAACGAACCACAGCCAACTGCTCTATACCGTCGACCTGCCCGCCCGGGATGGCGATGAAGCGGAGACGAAGACGTACCTCTTACAGATTACTTTCAAGAATCAATGGCATTAGAAAGCAAAGCATTTTCGCGCGAAGTCGCAAAGACGCCAAGCGAAAAAAACGCAATTGAATTCGCCGCGTCTTGGCGACTTTGTGTGACACCTGCTTTCAATCAAACCTTCGATAACCAATCAAACCGAGACGAGCACCATGCGCTACCCACTTACTTGTTCCTTGGCGTTACTCCTGAGCTTGGGATCGCTGAGTATCAAAGCTGAAAACATTGACCTCTCCACCGTGCCGGACCGTGACACGGTGCAGTTGACGATCTACAACGCCGAGGACCTCACGCTGGTCCGTGAGACGCGAAAGATCGTGTTCAAGCCCGGCAGCAACCCGCTGCAGTTTTCCTGGGCCAACACGCTGATCGACCCGACCTCCGTGCAGCTGCGATTCCTGACCGATGTGGACAAGCTCGACGTGCTGGACACGACCTTTCCGCACGACAAGCCGCAGATGCTGTATTGGAATGTCGGCAGCGAGATGGCGGGCGAAGCGACCGTCGAGATCAGCTACTTCACGTCCGGCATTTCGTGGTCGGCAGACTACACCGTGATCGCCACCCCGGAAGAAGATGCCGCGAAGGTCGAAGGGTTTGTGACGGTGGTGAACAACTCCGGCGAGGACTACCCCGATGCCGAGGTTCGGCTGGTGGTGGGCACGATCAACCTCGTCGAACAGATCGCGGTATTGGCCAGGCAGTCGGGTCAGGATTTGCTCGAGCTGAACGACAGACGTCGTAACGAACTGCGTATGCGGGCCCAGCGGGAGATGTTGTTGGAGGCTGATTCACTGATGAGACTAAGTGATGGGACAGCCGCTCCTTCCGCGAGCGCCGGATTCTCCGAAGCCAAGCAAGTCGTCAAGAAAGGCCTTTCCGAATATTTCATCTTCACCATTGAAGGCACGGAAACCATCCCCACCGGCTTGCGTAAACGCCTGCCCAGCTTCGCCGCCGACGCCGTGCCGCTCGATGTCGAATACCGCTATCGCCCCCGCGAGTACGGCCAGCATCTCGTCCGCTTGTACCTTATGACCAACGACAGCGAGGGCGACCTGGGCGACTCGCCGCTGCCCGACGGCCAGGTCAGTATCTTCCGCCAGAAGTCCTCCGGCGGCCTGAGCTATCTCGCGCGTCAAACCATCAAATACATCCCCATCGGCGACGAGATCGAACTGAACCTCGGCCAGGACCCGGACGTCGGCTTCGAGATCGACTTACTGCATCTGTTTCGCGACAACATCTGGGTTCGCCTGCACAACGGCGGGGTGTTTCAGCGGGTCGATCAGCCGGGCTTCAAGGTCGATGTCCGGGCGGAGGTCCGCGGCTGGGACGAGCATAAGGTTTTGGAGCGCACCGTCCGCAACGACACGCCTTGGCCGATCAAGGTCGAAGTCCGCGAAACGTTCGGCGGAGATGCCACCTTTATCAGTCAGATCGAGGCTGAAAGGTTTGACAACGACACGCTGCAGTACCGCGGCGACGTGAAGCCGGGCGAGGAGGTTGCCTTGCGGTATGAGGTTGTGACCAGCCACGGCCGAAACCACAAGAACAGCCGGGTCGAGATCGAGAATGGCGATCCCGCGGAACTGCCTTGGGAATAAGACTTATGTGAAACATGGAAACTCGCAAGCCGGGGATGAGGCTTTGCGAATCCTCGGATCGACTTCTGGCGTTATCCGGGGATTCGCTTTTACTTTATTCAATTGATTTGTTGGCCTTTGACGGAACTACTAAGTTCCCGCATAATGTCACGTTCCCCTGACCGAGTTACCGACCGCCCCACGGGAGCGGTCAGGCGCGGGTCGGCAGGGGCCATCCACTGCATTCCCGTGCCTCTCCGCAGTTTTCAAACAAGAAAGAACCGAACATGTCCGACGACGCCACCGCTGTAGCTGACCCGCAAGCCGAAGAAACCGGTTCCCCCGACCGTCCCGAGCAGGATGTCAAGGTTGAGGATATCGGCCCGGGCATGAAGCGGCTGACCATCACGCTGCCTGAAAGCCGCATCAAGGCGAAGATCGAAGACCTCTACGCCGGCCTCAAAAACGACGCCGTACTCCCGGGCTTCCGCAAGGGCCGTGCCCCGCGTCGCCTCATCGAGAAGCGGTTTGCCGAGGGCGTAAAAAGCGACCTGAAGGGCCAACTGCTCAGCGAAAGCTACACCCAGGCCACCGAAGACCACGAATTGGACGTGCTTGGCGAGCCGGATGTCAAGGATGTCGAAGAACTCGAAGTCCCGGAATCGGGCGACCTGACCTACACCGTCGAGATCGAAGTCTCGCCGAAGGTCGACCTGCCCGATTTCTCAGAGATCAAGGTCGAGAAGAAAACCTACGAAGTCACCGACGAAGATGTCGAGAAGGAAATCGAGCAGTATCGCGAACGCTACGGCAAGATGGACACCGTCGAAGACGCCACCGTCGGCGAAGGCGATTACGTTCAGTCCGATGTGCATATTTTCGCCGGCCATGACGTCGCGGATGACATCGACCCCCACGCCGGCGGCGATGATGAATCTGCCGAGGGCTTGCTGCACCATCAGCACGGGGCGTACACCCTGGTACACGGCGAAGACAAAGACCACAAGGGTCACGTTGCTGGCATCCTCGTGCAGGACCTAGGTCAGAAGCTCACAGGCAAGAAGATCGGCGACCGCGTCCGCATAGAGATGACCGGCCCGGACGCTCACGAAAACGACGAGATTAAAGCTAAGCCCATCACCATCCTGATGGACGTGACCCATGTGCACCGCCTCGAGCCGGCTGACATGGAAACTCTGTTGCCACAACTCGGCGTGCAGGACGAGGCCGAGCTGAAAGAACAGCTCAAGACCATGATCGAGCGTCGCCAGGAGCAGGAGCAGGCGGCTGACATGCATCGTCAGGTCACCGAGCAGTTGGTTGAGAAGGTCGACCTCGAATTGCCCGAAGGCCTCAAGGGTCGGCAGATCGATCGTCAACTGCAGCGTCAACGGATGGAATTGATGTACGCCGGCAAGAGCGAAGAGGAGATCGAGACCGAACTCGCCGAGTCCCGCGACAAGGGCGAGCAAGAGGCGATCAAGCAGCTCAAGCAATTCTTCGTGATCGATCAGGCTGCAAAGGACCTGGAAGTCGAGGTTTCGGAAAACGAGATCAACGGCCGAATCGCGATGATGGCCTACCAGCAGGGCCGTCGCCCCGAGAAGATGCGGGCCGAGATGCGGCAGCGTGGCGAACTCGAGCAGATCTACCTGTCCATGCGTGAACACAAGACGCTGGACAAGATCATCGAGAAAGCCACCGTGACGGAAGTTGACGGCGACAAGAAATGATCGGGTCGGCCCCGGCTAACCTGCTCGCCCAAGCCGGATCGACTGGGCTGACCGACCAGCAGACCGACATCTTGTTCTGGTGCGGGGTGTTGATCCTGGTCATCCTGGTTTTCGTCGGATTGGCGGTGCTGATCCGCAGACGTTTCGTGAGTGATGTGCCGGAGGCCGATGTGATCGGCATGGGCTTTTCGTTAGCGGACCTGCGTGCGATGCACGAGCGGGGCGAGCTTTCGGACGAAGAATTCGACTACGCCAAAAGAAAGTTGATCGCCAGAACGCGGCAGGCGGTAAGTGACGAGGAGGCGGATCAGCGGCCGGACCCATGGTCAGTGGCCGATAAATCCGAGCCGATTCCAACCGATCCCGATAAGAACCCCGATGCCGAGGGCGACAGTGGCGGGGATGAAGAAAATGAGCCGAAGGCTTAAATCAGCCGTTGAGTCGGGCTAAGGTTGGGCTATGATGAACCTCGGCCCTGAGCGGCCGACCGCATCCAAGCCATCGCGGATTGCGACTAACACGCGTCGCCGATCTGGACGATGGCCACATTAAGGTAGGGCTTGATCCAGGCCTTCTGTATCGCCGGACTTGTTCGGCCCGAGCACGTAGCACGAGAGACTCCATGTCGAATTCGAAAAATGGCGGCCGTGGCGGTAACGACGACAACGGCAACGATCGCAAAGACGGCAACGCCGGCTCGCTGACCGGCGACGGCGGCTTCAAGGGCCGACGCGTCACCACCTGCTCGTTCTGCGGCAAGTCCTCGCGGGAAGTCGGCCCGATGGTCGAAGGCCCCAGCGACGTGTACATCTGTGCCAACTGCACCGAGCTCTGCCAGAACATCTTCAAGCAGGAACGCCGCCGGGTGCACTCGGGCCGACCCAGCTTCGCTACGATCCCCGCGCCGCGGCAGCTCAAGGAGTTTCTCGACCAGTACGTCATCGGTCAGGACGTCGCCAAGCGGGCGCTCTCCGTCGCCGTGCACAACCACTACAAACGGCTGACCGCCGGCGAGAAAGAATCGCCTGTCGAATTGGACAAATCCAACGTCCTGCTTATGGGCCCGACCGGCAGCGGCAAGACGCTGTTGGCCCGTACCCTTGCGCGGACGCTGAATGTACCGTTCGCCATCGGCGACGCCACCACGCTGACGGAAGCGGGCTACGTCGGTGAGGACGTCGAAAACCTGCTGCTCAAGCTGTTGCAGGCGGCCGACTACGACCTCGAAGCGGCCCAGCGCGGCATCATCTACATCGACGAGATTGACAAGATCGGCAAGACCAGCCAGAACGTCAGTATCACCCGCGACGTGTCGGGCGAAGGCGTCCAGCAGGCCTTGCTGAAAATGCTCGAAGGCACCGTCGCCAACGTCCCCCCCCAAGGCGGCCGCAAGCACCCCGAGCAGCAGTACATCCAGCTGGACACCAGCAATATTTTGTTCATCTGTGCCGGTACGTTCGTTGGGCTCGAGGACATCATCCGCAAACGCCTCGGATCCAATTCCATCGGCTTCGCCTCCGAACGCTCCAGCGACAATCAGGAATTGGACCGCGATCAGGTGCTCGCCCAGGTCTCGGCCGAAGACGTGCTCGAATTCGGCATGATTCCCGAGCTCATCGGCCGGCTGCCGATCATCACCCCGCTGATGCCGCTGACCGCGGATACCCTGGTCAACATCCTCACCGAGCCGAAGAACGCGCTGATCCGTCAGTACGAGTACTTCTTCTCGATGGAAAACGCCCAGCTCGAGTTCACGAAAGACGCTTTGTACGCCTTGGCACAAAAAGCTCTCAAGCGTGAGACGGGTGCCCGTGCACTGCGGAGCGTCATGGAAGAGCTGATGCTCGAACTCATGTACGAATTGCCGGACATGAAAAACGAGGGCGTGACCTACCTCATAGACGAGGATGCGGTGGAGAACGGTGCGAACCTCGCTGAGCTGCGGGTTCAGAAGAAAGAGTCGGCCTGATCCGGGTGGAACGAGGTCGGCAGCCTTTGCCGGTCGCCTATCGGCTGAACTCGCAGGTCGTTCTATGCGTAGACTTTCTAGCTGAGTGCATTGCCAGATGCATGGCGTCTGCTGTCTATACTGTGGCTGACCGATTCGGAGCCGACTTTTGAAAAATTGGATGTATGACGTGAAATTCCCCTCGACCCGGGGTCGAGTTTTAGCCTGTGTGCTGGCGTCGTTAAGCCTCTGCCAGATCGCTTTTGGCGTAGACCATGCCGCGGCCGAAGCGAAAAATCAGGCGGTGGCATTGGACACGCTCGCCTTGCAGGGCGATTTCGAGCAGGTGCTCGAACGCCTGCGGGAGACGCCCGAAGCTTTGGAGGGCCACGCCGCGGGCACGCTGCTCAGCGATCTCGAACGCTTTTCCCGCAACGAACAGCAGCGTGAGCAGGAGCGGCAGGAAAATTACAACGATGCGATGCAGCAGGTCGCCGAGCGGCTGGAAAACGGTCGGCTGGACGAAGCCATGGTGTCGGCGATTGAAGCTCACAGCATCGCGGCCGACCCGCCCGCTGTGCTCGACGAACCTTTGATTCAGGATGTGGTTTCGCAAACTCAGCAGGCCGCCGAGCAGGCCGAGCAGAACGACGATTGGGTCGAGGCTGCGGCGCTCTACAGCCGATTGAATCTACTCTACGAAGACACCGGCCGTTACCGTGACGACGCCAAGCGGATAGGCCGACACATCCGGCTGCTGCATCTTTATGCACCCGATACGCTGCAGAAACTGCAGGTAGCCCGGGCCGAGCGTTTGGGCGACGACCTGCCCGAGCCGCCGGATCGCGATGAAGATGAGAATTGGCAATCCCGGCTCAACGGCGTCGATGGCACGATGTTTCGCGAGGCGCTCAACACCGCCTCGGCCCAGCACATCGACCATGAAGGGTTCAACAAGCTGCTGGTCGGCGCGATTCAGCCTTTGCTGACGATGCTTGAGACCCCGTCCCTGACCGAAACCTTCGACCAGCTTCAAAACCAGGGCCAGGCCGAGGCGTTCGGCAAGCAACTCCAGCGGCTGAATGAGGAAATCGGCAAGGCACGCCCGCTCAACGAATTCGCGGCGATGTCTTACGTCGACCGCATCTTCGATGCGAATCAGCGGACGATCAATCTGCCAGAGTCCGTGCTGGCTTACGAGATGACCGAGGGGGCACTCTCGACGCTCGACGACTTCACGAGCATGTATTGGCCGGAGGATGTCGACTTCCTCAGCCGATCGACCGAAGGCTCGTTCAGCGGGATCGGGGTGCAGATCGCCAAGCGTGACCAACTGTTGACCGTGGTCAGCCCGCTGAATGGCACGCCCGCTCAGGCCGCGGGCATGAAGGCTGGCGACGTCATTGCCGCGGTCGACGGCCGGGCCACGGCGTCATGGTCACTCAACAAGGCCGTCCGCGAAATCACCGGCCCGCAAGGTAGCGAAGTGGTCCTCACCGTCGAGCGCGTCGGCCGAGACGAACCGCTGACCTTCAAGTTGACCCGCGACACGATCGAGATCGAATCAATCAAGGGCTGGGAGCATGACGCGACCGGCGGCTGGGACTATTGGCTGGATCAGCAGGCCGGCATCGGCTACGTCCGACTGACACAGTTCATCCCGCAGTCGGCCGAGAAGCTAGATCAGGCCATCGCCGAGCTCCGCCGAGAGGGCGAGCTCAACAGCCTCATCCTCGACCTGCGACACAACCCGGGTGGGCTGCTGACCTCGGCCATCCAGATCGTCAACCGGTTCCTCGATGATGGGCCGATCCTGTATACCGTGGACGGGAATCGCCACATCCGATCAGCGTGGAACGCCCGCAAGCGCGGAACCTACAAAGACCTCAATGTCGTCGTGCTCATCAACCAGGGATCGGCCTCGGCCAGCGAGATCGTCTCCGGGGCGTTGCAGGACCGTGGCCGGGCGTTCGTCATCGGCGACCGCAGCTACGGCAAGGGCTCGGTGCAGGACGTGTACTGGTTCCCCAGCCCCCGCAATCCGAAGTGGGGCTTAAAGGTTACGACGCAGTATTACCAACTGCCCGGCGGCCGAATCATCCACCGCACGCCAGAGTCGGAAGTCTGGGGCATCGACCCGGACCTCGCCGTGGAAGTCACCAATCAGCGGACCGCTTGGGGTTTGGAGCTGCGGCAGGAGATCGATGTCCTGCGGGACAAAAACAAGCAAGTGCTCGAAGCACAGAAGAGCAAGCCTTGGGTCCGCTTGGCCGGCCTCGAACCGGTCGACCCCGAAGCGGAGGATGCCGAGGAAACCGTCGAAATCCCCGTACCCACCGCCAAGGATTTGCTCGAGCTTGGCCTCGACCCACAACTCGAAGCCGCGATGCTGCTGCTCAAAACGCAGATGATCGCGGACGATGACGCGGTCGCGAAGCGTTGATCATCTAGTGACAAGTGACAAGTCGAAAGTGACAAGTTCTACGCTTATCGCGTACCCTTGTCGCGTTCAACTTGTGAATTTTTACTGGATACTTTTCACTCAATCCCATGCCCGGCTCGACCTTTGGCAATCTGTTTCGCGTGACGACCGCTGGCGAAAGCCATGGGCCTGGCAATGTCTGCATCGTCGATGGCTGCCCGCCCGGCTTGGAGCTGTCCGTTGATGACCTGATCCCCGACCTGCAGCGGCGCAAGCCCGGCCAATCGCGGATCACCACGCCACGCAAGGAAGACGACACCCCCGAGATCCTCTCGGGCATCTTCGAGGGCAAAACGACCGGCACGCCGATCGCGATTCTGATCCGCAACCAGGACCAGCGATCGAAAGACTACGGCGACATCAAGGACAAGTACCGGCCCGGCCACGCCGACTACACCTTCGACGCGAAATACGGCTTCCGAGACTACCGCGGCGGAGGTCGCAGCTCGGCCCGGGAAACCTCCGTCCGTGTCGCCGCGGCCGCTATCGCCAAGAAGCTGCTCCGGCAAGCACATGGCATCCAGATCATCGGCATGGTCGATCAGGTCGGCGACATCATCGCAGACATCCCCGACCTCTCGGCGGTGACGCTCGATCAGGTCGAGGCCAACGACGTCCGCTGCCCCGACCCCGAGGCGGCGGCAAAGATGGAACAGCTCATTAAAGACGTTCGCAAACAGCAAGACAGCATTGGCGGGGCGGCGAAGGTCGTCGCGACCGGTGTGCCGGCCGGCTGGGGCGAGCCGGTCTTCGATAAACTCCGCGCCGACTTGGGCAAAGCCCTGCTGTCTCTACCTGCTGTGCTCGGCATCGAGTTCGGCCAAGGATTCGGCGTCGCTTGCGCGCGGGGGACCGAGCACAGCGATACGTTTGTGCCAGCGGAAGGGGCCGAGGGGCCAGGGAGCCAAGGGGCCAAGGAAGAAAATTCCAATGCCGCAAACTCGGCACCTTCCGTCGCGACCACCACGAATCGACACGGCGGGATGCTCGGCGGCATCTCATCCGGCATGCCCATCGTCATCCGCTGCGCGGTCAAGCCCACGAGCAGCATCCCGCAGGATCGCCCGACGGTCGACCGCGACGGCAACCCCACGACCCTCGCGACTCGTGGCCGACACGACCCCTGCCTGCTGCCACGCTTCGTCCCGATGGCCGAGGCCATGGTCGCCCTGACGCTGGTCGATCACATGCTCCGCCAACGCGCGATCGACTCTTTGATTTGATCCAATCGCTCCGACCCGCAATTCAGAATCCTCTTGCTCTGATTAGCGTAAGCGGCGAAGCCGCCCGTTTAACTCAAACCAATTTCTAACGATCCAGATTTTGTATCAAGCGAGCAGTACCCCTACACTCGGTTCATCAACGATCACTTAAAGATTCCAAGGAGTCCCTGATGAAAAGCCTGCTCGCCGTCCTGATCCTTTCCCTTTCTGTAATTGGCTGCGCGACTGTTGCCGATGGACCGGTCACCGTGAATGGCATGCCGATGACCGCTGAAGAAGTCTCCGCCAAGCTCGTCGCTGAGGGTGATCAGGCGTTCACCGAGCCGATTGTCATCCGTGCGGATGAAGATGTGCCGGTCAAGGACTTCAACCCGATGTTCGTCGAGTTGAAAAAGGCTGGCTACACCGACGTGTCATTCGAACGTAAATAAACCAGCCAGAAGCCCACACGTTTCAGGCGTTGGCCAAACTTCTTAATCCCACCCTGCCGGATCGAACGCTTCAGTCTTCGATCCGGTTTTGTTTTGTCCGTTAAACTTGACGGATGGCCTATGAAAACGAATTGAAAGTCGCGGTCGCCGCGGTCCGCGCCGCAGCGGATGTCTGCCGCAAGGTGCAGATGAATCTCGTCTCGGCCGAGACGATGCAGAAGCGCGACAAATCCCCGGTGACAGTCGCCGACTTCGCCTCGCAGGCGGTGGTCTGTAAAGCGTTGATCGAAGCGTTGCCGGGTGCGAGGATCGTCGGCGAGGAGGACTCGGCAGAACTGCGCGAAGACAGCGAAGCCGCTGAGACCCTGCGGGCTTCGATCGCTCAAAATGCCGGCCTCAGCGTGGATGCTGCACTTGCCGCGATCGACCAGGGCAACTGGTCACCCGACGACTCAACCGAGAAACCGGCCCGCTATTGGACGCTCGACCCAATCGACGGGACCAAGGGTTTTCTGCGAGGTGAGCAGTACGCGGTCGCCTTGGCGTTGATCGAAGACGGCCAAGTCGTCCTTGGCGTCTTGGGCTGCCCTAACCTCGATCAGGCGGGTCTGATGATGGCGGCAACCCGCGGCGGCGGGGCGGTGCAACTGCCGATCGATGGGTTGGGTGTCGATGGCAAGCCGGTTCACGTCAGCCATAAAGCCGAGCTCGCCGATGCCCGCTTCTGCGAATCGGTCGAGTCCGGCCACAGCGATCAGGACACTTCGGCCATCATCGCAAAGACGCTCGGCATCACACAGGAACCCTACCGCATTGACAGCCAGTGCAAGTACGCCGCCGTCGCCCGAGGCGATGCGGAGATCTACCTCCGGCTGCCCACTCGGCCGGGCTACCGCGAAAAAATCTGGGACCATGCCGCGGGCATGATCGTCGTGGAAGAAGCCGGCGGCACGGTGACCGATGCGCTGGGCCAACCGCTCGACTTCTCAATTGGCAAACAACTCGACAACAACCGCGGCATTATCGCCACGCATGGCAAGTCGCATGACGAAGTGGTCGCCGCGGTCAAGCCGCATATCAACAGTGATGATTAGTGGGGCGCAGGCGTCTCGCCCGCGACTCGACCAGAGATGTCAGGCGATCACATCCAGCCGATGGCCCTTGTCCGGGTGGATCGGCCCCTGTGCGATTTCAGCGGCGGCCTGCAGCAGCTGAATTGCCGCCTCACCCTGCTGCTCAGCAACATCCCGGCCTTTGCGCATCACCGCGGTATTCACGTCCTGAGCGACGCGAGCCTGGGCAATCATCGAAGCATCGGCGGCAGAGATATTCACATCTTGAATATCGGAAAGACGATCATTCCGGAATAAACCCACCCGGTTATCGGACCGCAAACCGGTTTAGCCGTGCGGCGAAGCCGCCGCCGCTTCACTCAGATTTCTCCCCCCGCTTCAACAAATTCTTCAAACCATCCCCAATCGCTTGCCCCGCCCCTTCGCCGAGGTTTTCATCCACTTTCTCCAGCAGCTTGCCACCCTGACCCTCCGCCAGCTTGGCCAACTCACTCGCCCCCGCGGCACGCAGAGCGTTCGCTAACGCATCGCGCTGCACGGTCAACCGCGGCGCGGCCATCGGCCCGGCCAAGGCGACATCGAGATCAAACTGATTCAATGCCCGAGGCTTGACACCCGGCAGGCTCAGCGTGCTGTCGTGCAGCGTCACCCGCAGCGGCATTTGCAAATCATCTGGCGAGAACGGCCCATCCATTTTCAAGTCATATGTCCCGCCCTCGACCGGCTGCGTGCCGGCGATCCGCAGATGCTGAGCCAGCGCATCGACGGGCAATGACAGCCAAGCCATCTGCAGCTGGCCGGGGCGATCGGCGACAGGTGTGGTCAGGTCGATATCGACCGTGCCATCATCGGTTTGGAGGGTGAGTCGTGGCGAGTCTTCGACGAGGTTGGGGTGCGTCGACAGGTTCTGGCCCCGCAGGTTGAGCGTTTTATTTTTCAGGCCGGGTATATCTTCGGTGACGAGCCCATTTGCGACGAAGTCGCGGATCAGCAGCGTCGGTGCGCCCCGGATGAGATGCTCGGCCTGCACCCGGCTGTAGCCGTGCATCGCGATCTGTCGTTTGAGCCGGTCGCGGTAGCCTTCCTCGCTCGGATCTTTTTTGCCCATGCCCAGACGGTCAAGCCATTGTCGGGCCTGGTCGAGTCGGCGTTTCCACCGCTTGGCATTATCAAAATAGTCTTCGAGTGTTTTACCAGGTGCGTCGGTTTCCGTAGGCGGGGCAGGCTTGCCGATGCGTCGTCCGGGGGTTGCACGAGGAGCCCCGGAGTAGGCGTCCTGCATGACCAGCCGATCGATCGACAGCCGACGGCGGAGCAGGTCGCTGGCCGATACGTCCGCTTCGAGTCTGGCTGCCCGGAGCAAATCGGTGTCCAGCGCTTCGGGGTCCGCCAAGGCCAACTCGGAAATCGCGATGCGGCCCGCGGCGAGATTCACTTCGGCCTCGCCAACGTCAACCGTGGCTCCGTTTGCCCGCTCCAATCCACGGATCAGCGAGGCGGTGACCAGTGGCCCAGAGAACAGCCAGGCGACCAGCATCACCAACACGACGAGCAACCCCGCCGCCGCCGCGCCAAGCGGGCGGATCGGCTGGCCCAGCTTCGAGCGTTGTGCCAGTTCCGCGTAGCTCGCTTTGGCTTTACCTCCCAGCAGCAGCCAGGCCAGCGTCTTGACCCACGGCTTGCTCGTCCACGTCTTGTACCGCTCCGAGTCGGCCTGCAGCCCGGCCATCTTCTTTCGGAATTGCGCCACACCCCGGAAGATCAGCCAACCTGCGAGCAGGCCAAGCGTCACACCGATGATCAGCCCACCCGTGACGACGTAGTAACTCAGGCCCATCAACGCGGTCACCGGGGCGTTAATGATTAGGGCGAAAAGACCTGACAGCGGCCCGTCCAGCAGCAATCGGCCGAGATGGAACGAAACCGGCATCAACACCAGCGAAAGCCCCATGCCGATCAATGTCATCAACCCCGCCAGAAAGAGGTTGGCGTTGAGCGTCATCAGCAGCACAATCAGCAGGAGGCTGAGTGCCGGGGTCTGGGCGAACGAGGGCATGAAGCCCAGCGTCATGCCCAGCGTTGTGGCGGCGTAGACCTCGAAACGCGTTGTTTTGCCACGCAGCAGTTTGCCGAGCTTGCGGGTAATCATGGCGATATTTTATTGTCGCGACACCATCGCAACACAACCGTCCGGCTCTACACCGGTACGCTCAAACCCATCCGCTCAAACTGCTCGGCCGGGGCGTGGCACTGGGCCATCAATTCGGCCATCTCCGAATCGATACGATCGCGCAGTTCATCAGTGAGGTCGAGGGGTTGTTGCTGCTCGGGGTCCTGTTCCAAGTCGAACAACAGGTCGGCGGATTCATCACTAGCGTCGGGTTTTATACGTCGACCCGTGGGAACTTTCATAACCGGCGTGTCCTTCGTGAATGGCAACGGTTCGACGAGTTCGGCTTGTTCGATATGTCGATCAAACCCCCTCATGTTGTGCGTATCGAGGCTGTAGCGAAACAGTTGCGTTTCGGAGTTGCGATCCACCGGCAGGTAGACGTAGCGTCCGTCGGTGTAGTTGATTCGGTTACCGAAGTAGCCAAAGACTGCAGCATTTCGGACTGCGGCGTCGTTTTCGATAACGGGTGTCAGGCTCTTGCCGGTCATGCGATCGGTCGGCTGCTGCCCGAAAAAATCCAGCAGCGTCGGGCCGAGGTCGATGCTGGGTTGGACCAGTGCATCCCGACGCTGGCCATCTGTGTCGGCATTGCGGGGGTCATGAATAAAGAATGGGGTATGCGAGACCTGCTCATAGAGCGGCATCCAGTTTTTCGCCCAGCAATTGTGCTCGCCCAGCAGGTAGCCGTGGTCGGTCCAGACGATGAGCATCGTGTCCTGCCACATGTCGTGACGATCCATCGCGTCGAGCACCCGGCCTAGCGAATGGTCGCACTTTGTCATCAGTGCGGCGTAATTCCGCCGGGCCTGATCGACCTGCTCTGGCGACTCGGTGACCTTGTCGTAAGGCGGCCAATCGAACAGCGGCAGGTCGGACTGATCGTCCGGCGATGGGTATTTGGCCTTCCATTCCGGGCTGGTCGTGAACGGCTCGTGCGGGTCGAAACATTCGATCTGGATGAACCAGTTTTGCTCAGCCGCATTGCGATCAATGAACTTCACGCCAGCGTCGAAGGTCCGCGTCTGCGGGTATTGGTCATCCGTCTGGATGTGCTGGCGGTTGACCCAGTCCGAGCGTCGGCCCTTGCCGTTGATGTTGTCGGGGATGTCCGGGTCGGCGACCTGGCCGACGAAGGGGTCGCCTTCCTGTCCGCGGTAGAACTCGTAGGAGTCGTAACGGCCGTGGTAGGTCGCGCCGCCGTCTTCGAAGTAGTGGTAGTGATCGGTACAGAGGTGGGTGTAGATGCCCGCTTCAGAAAGCATGGCGGGGACCGAGTCGTCGTAGGCTTCGAGTTGGCCCCAGTTGGTATGCAGAAAGTTTGGCCGGCCCGTATGGAAATCTCGCCGGGCGGGCATGCAGGGCATGGAGCAGACGTAGCTCTTATCGAAGGTGATGCTGCGGTCCGCCAGCCGTTTGAAATTCGGGGCGTGTACCCATGTCTCTGGATTGTAGGGGGGCAGCATGTGCCGATTCAGCGAGTCGAACATCAGCATGATGCAGCGCATGGGAATCCTTGGGAAGGCGTGGTGTAACGCCGGGTGAAAGTGGTATCAGGTCAGCAGAGCGTAGTGCGGATCACCCGCGTCGCTGTTCGCGTTGGGCTTTACGTTCGGCTTTCCCGGCCAAACGTTCCGAGGCGGCTTTTTCGAGCGCTTCGAGTCGCACGACCGTGTCACGGCCGGCCTTGATCTTGTCTTCCGGCGGAGGATTCATCTTTTCCAGCCGTTCGATCTTAGCCAACATGCGTTGCCGCTCGTCCTGAAGGGAGGCGATCTTCTCCTCGAGCTTGGCCATGTTCATCGTGTTGATCTTGGCCAGTGAGGGCGAAGGTTCGCCCAGCAGCATGGGCAGATCGGGCTTGCGTCCGCCCCGGCCGCGTGGCCGACCGCCGCCGAAGCCGCCGCGACCCGAGCCCCGGTTGCCGCCACCACCACCGCTGCTGAAGGAACGCCCGCCGGGTCGATTGGAATAGGGTCGCCTGGGATTCATAACAGACATCTTAACCGCGGGGCTCACGTTTCGCCTCACGGGATCAATTCTCCCCGCAGAGTTGAAGACCTCCTGAGTTTCATTTGTTCAATCGCCTTGAACTCGGATGTCGCCGATCCTTAAGGATGCGGAATACTTGGTAGAGATCGGCGGTTGTTCGTGCATAAGATTCTTCAATCAGGAACAAATGCAATGTTTCAGAACAAGTCAACGACAGGAGCTTTATTGATGCTATTGCTTGCAATGAGTGGATTTTCATGCGCTCGACCCGGCCAAGCCGCCGATGTACCACCCGCCAATAAAACGCTGGATCAACCTGCTGAGAATCAGGATTCGCCCGAGTTCGCGGAGGTCGTTCTTGCGGGCGGATGTTTCTGGTGTACCGAAGCGGTATTCGAGCAGCTCAAAGGTGTCGAGTCCGTAGTGTCCGGCTACGCGGGTGGCGAAGCCAACACCGCCACTTACGAAGCGGTGAGTGCCGGTCGGACCGAGCACGCCGAGGTGATTCGCATCCGCTACGACCCGACACAGATCAGCTACACCGATCTGCTGCAGGTGTTTTTTGCAGCGGCCCACGATCCGACGCAGGTGAATCGGCAGGGGCCGGATGTCGGCACACAGTACCGCTCGGCGATTTTCTATGCGGACGAGCAGCAGAAAGCTGTTGCGGAGGCTTACATCCAGCAGATCAATGAGGCGGAAGTGTTCAGCAAGCCGATTGCAACGACGCTCGAGCCGCTGGATGCATTTTATGAAGCGGAGCGGTATCACCAGGATTTTGTGGTGAACAACCCCCGTCAGGGGTATGTGGTGGCTCAGGCGCTGCCGAAGGTGAAAAAAGTCCGCGAGCAGTTCAGCGACCGGGTGGAGTAGCCCGATAGACTTGGCCTATGAGCAATCGTTGTCGCGGCAATTATTTCAGGCGGCGGCTGGTCGCCCTCGTGTTTCCACTGCTGACCATGGGCGGATGCACCGGCCTGGAGCCGGCCCTGATCGGGGCGGCGGCGTCGGGGGTTTCCGCAGGCTCATCCGTGATGTCGATGGGCAAGATTGAGTCGGCGTGGATTGCCACGTTCGATCAGGTCATCACCGCCTGTCAGGCTGCATGCGGCGATCTAGGTTTGTCTCTGATCGAATCGCGCGGGGATGTTGAGAAAGGCCGATGGCGTCTGGTCGCCGTAGATGAAAAGGGCGACAGGCACACGATTACTGTGATCCGCGAAACCTCAAAGCTCAGCCGATTCCGGATCGATGTCGGCCTGTTCGGCCCAAGACCTGTTGCCAGACTCTTGCTCAAACGGATCGGCTACAACCTGTACGAGCTCGGCCTGGAAGATGGCGGCGAAATCCTGATGGACAACTGAGTGCTGTCTGCTTTCAGACGAGCACTACTGCACATTGTCGCGATGCTTTATGAAAAACTTCAGCTGTTTTGTGACGACTTGTGAGCGGTGTGGTCTGTCGGTCGGCGGAAGCTATCAAGATCGACCGATCGGAAATACTCAATCGTTTTTCTGAGCCCTTGTTCGAGTTGAACCTTTGGCTCCCAGCCGAGTTTTTCCTTGGCGAGACTGATGTCGGGCTTACGCTGCAGCGGATCGTCATTGGGCAGCGGCAGGTAGGTCAGCTTGCTGGATGAGCCGGTGAGTTCGATGACTTTTTCAGCCAGTTGCTTGATCGTGAACTCGCCGGGGTTGCCGATATTGACTGGGCCGACGAAGTCGGGGTCTGGCGAATCGTCGTTGTTCATCAATGCGATGATGACATCGACCAAGTCATCGCAATAACAGAACGATCGTGTTTGCGAACCTTCGCCATAGATCGTGATGTCCTCACCGCGTAGAGCTTGAACGATGAAGTTGGTCACGACGCGTCCATCAAAGGGGTGCATCCGCGGGCCGTAGGTGTTGAAAATGCGAACGAGGCGGATATCGACGCTGTTGGATCGGTAGTAGTCGAAGAAGAGCGTCTCTGCGGCACGCTTGCCCTCGTCGTAGCAGGCGCGGATGCCGATTGGGTTGACGTTGCCGCGGTAGTGTTCGGGCTGGGGGTGAAACTCTGCGGTCGGGTCGCCGTAGACCTCGGAGGTGGAGGCCTGAAGGATGCGGGCTCCGGTCCGCTTGGCCATACCGAGCATGTTGATAGCTCCGAGCACGGAGACTTTCATCGTTTTGATCGGGTTGTACTGGTAATGCACCGGCGAGGCGGGGCAGGCCATGTTGTAGATCTGGTCGACCTCGAGCGTAATCGGGTTGGTGATGTCGTGCCGGATAAACTCAAAGTTCGGCTCTTTGAGCAGGTGGCTGATGTTGTTCTTCTGGCTGGTGAACAGGTTGTCCAGACAGATGACATCATGGCCCTGGGTGACCATGCGTTCGCAGATATGGCTGCCAAGAAACCCGGCGCCGCCGGTGACGAGGATGCGTTTAGTGGACATGGTCTGGGGTCTGGGGTTCGGGGTCGTTTTTACCGCTACTTTGATGGCTTTCAGCGTCTAGCGTCTAGCATCTAGCCTCTGGACGCCAGACGCTAGCTCCCACTGACGACGGGCTTGAAAACCGTGCCTGGCTCAACATCGAAGCTGACGAGTTGACCCAGGGTGAAGTCTTCAGTTTGTTGTCGGTTATCGGTGAGTGTGCAGATTAGTGTCACACCTGTGACAGGGCGGACATAGATCGAGCGGCTTGCGGGGTGGCCGCCGACGATCCGGCCCTGCACCCGACGGGGTCGGCCGAAGACCGGCTCGATATAGCAGCCGCCGGCGGTGATCACGTCCACCCGACGGGCCATCGCGTGCAACGTACCCGTCACCTTCCGTCCGACGGTGGTGCCTTCGGGCAGGTCGATTTCGTGCACGAGGTTCAACTTGTAATCCGTACCTGCGATGCCGAGTGTCAGCATGTCTTCAGCCAATTCGATGAGTCGTCCCTCGGTCGGCGGCTGAGCGGTCGTGTCCAATTTCGTCGGCATGGCGGAGGGTTCTCAGTCGGGTCGGTGCGGCTTATGCGGTATGTACGCCTGCAGCGTCGTCACATCTGCTTAAGATAGTCCAGCCACGCTGCGCGTGTTGGATATTTCGCGACGGTTCGGACACCGCCTTAATCTGGCCGCACATGCAAACCGGTTATTCAGACCCACTAAGCCACCACCGATTCAAACGCTTTGGCGCAAGACCGCTCCATCAATAAGCAGCACTGCACCTCGACGATCCGCGTGGACTACGCCCATGTCGGGCTGTACGACGTCACCGCCCGCCAGGCCTGGATCGCCCGCAAGAAGTGGGGCACCAGCCCCGTCCGCGTGTCGCATGCCAAGCTGCTCAAAGGCGGCACACAGGACACCTCCACCGCCGAGAAAGACAAGTTCATCTGCTACTGGTACCACACGCCCAACACCGGCGAGGGCTATGTCCATGGCTACCCCATCGAGTGGGACGAGGGTCACCTGCTCATCCGCCTCGATCCGAACTGGTCGTATTCACAAAAAAAATTCATTCCAAATACGGACACCCGCCGCGTCGAGAAGAATATCGAACAGCAGTATGCATGGGGCCGAACGATTTTCGAGGCTTATGCATCGCGACAACCCAAGTTCCCGATCTCTTGGCACATGATCGGCCCGCGAGCCGCCGAGTCGATGTTCTATATCCAGCGGATCGAGCCGAGCTGATGGGCAGGTCCGCGATATCTCAAGCGACTGAGATTGCCGGTGTCGAGACCGTCTATCCCCTGCGTTTCAAGGGCGAATTTGCGCAGCCATTCCCGACGATCTACTGGCTGCATGATCGGTGTCTGCAGAAAAAGCTTGGCGAAATCGAAAGACTCAATGGGGTGGTGAGGGCGGAGCAATGGCTCATCGATGATGCGGCGAGGTCCGAGGCCTATCTTTCTGACCACCGGTTTTATGCCCAGACACGCTGGGCTTTACTCACGCCCGAGCATCGTAATCTGGTCCGGCAGACTGCATCGCTTAGAGCGGTTTTCGATAGCGGGATTGCCGGCATCGCGAAGCTCAACACCGTGAAATGCCTGCATGCTCAATTTGCTTTCCATCTAGTACGCCGCGAACAGGGCGGGACGGTGATTGGTCGATGGATCGAACAGCAAGCCGGATTCAAAAGTCAATGAGCAAAATAATTGACCGCCTCGGTCAATCATTGATTTTCTAAAACTCTGTACAATACTCGGCTTGACTCAATTTCCGGCTTTATTGTGCAATTGTATTTTTCTGAGGTGCAGCGATGTCAGATCAAGTGCGTTGGGGCATTCTAGGTGCGGGTACGATCGCCAAGGCTTTTGCATTGGGCGTCGAGCAAAGCGAAACCGGGACATTGGTTGCTGTCGCCAGCCGGAACTTGAGCAAAGCGGAATCTTTTATCAAAGAAGTCGGTGCGACCGGCGCTCAGGCGATCGGCGGCTACGACGAGCTCCTGACCAGCGATGCTGTGGATGCCGTATACATCGCCACGCCACACCCGATGCACCCCCGTTGGGCGATCCGTGCAGCGGAGGCGGGCAAGCATGTGATGTGCGAAAAGCCCGCCGCGCTGAATGCCGCCCACGCCTCGGCCATGATCGACGCCGCGCGGGCCAACAACGTCTTTTTTATGGAGGCCTTTAAAGACCGCTGTCACCCTCAGGCCCACAAACTGCTCGAACTCATCAAAGACCAGGCCATCGGCGAATTGCGGATGCTCCGCGTCAGCTTCGGCTTCGGTGGCGGCGATGAGATTGACCCGAAGAGTCGGTTGTTCGATCCCGCTCTCGGCGGTGGCGGCATCCTCGACGTCGGCTGCTATGCCGCCAACTACGCCCGACTCATCGCCGGGGCCGCCGCGGGTAAACCATTCCTCAACCCGACGCTGGTCAAAGCCGTCGCCCACCTCGGCGAAACCGGCATCGATGAATGGTCCGCAGCCACCTTTAAATTCGAGACCGGCCTGGTCGCACAGGTCGCGACCGCCGTCCGGGCCAATCTCGACAACAGCCTCCACCTCGTCGGTGCCCACGGCTCAATCACACTGCCCGACCCCTGGCTCAATAGCCGGGACCAAGCGCAGAACGGCAAAATCATCCTCCGCAAGAAAGGCGAGGATGAACAGGTCATCGACGTCCCGGCCGACCGGACCAGCTTCAGCTACGAAGTCGGGTTTGCCGAGCGGGCCATCCTCGCCGGCCGAACTCAGGCGGACACGCCGGCGATGACTGATCAAGACACGATCGGCCTGATGCAGACGCTCGACGCCTGGCGTCGCGAGATCGAACTGACCTACCCCGGCGAATCCGAGCAGGGCTATACCGAACCGCTCAATGGCCGTCCCCTGATCCCGCATGGTGAAACCCCGATGACCTACCGCGAGTTGCCCGGCCTCGATCGGCCGGTATCGCGTATGGTGATGGGCTGTGATAACCGCGATACCTTCAGCGAGGCCGCGGTCATCTGGGATGCCTGGCTGCAATGTGGCGGTAACACATTCGACACCGCTTACGTCTATGGCCGCAAACGTCAGAAACTGATGGGTCAGTACCTCAAGAGCCGGGGCGTGGCTGACGAGATCAACCTGATCTGCAAAGGCGCCCATACCCCGCACTGCAATCCTGAGGGCC
Organism: uncultured Phycisphaeraceae bacterium; assembly: GCA_964523485.1. Lineage (GTDB taxonomy): Bacteria > Planctomycetota > Phycisphaerae > Phycisphaerales > Phycisphaeraceae > Algisphaera. The sequence continues at coordinate 22,547 of CAZFZS010000006.1, forward strand.
TGACCCGCGAGCTGCACGAGTCGCTGGACGACTTCAGCCTGCCGGGCATCGATATCTACATCATGCACCGCGACAACCCGGACATCCCGGTGGGTGAATTTGTCGATGTACTCAATGAGCACGCCGAGGCCGGCCGAATCAAAGTTTTTGGTGGTAGCAATTGGTCCATCGAGCGTTTTCAGGCGGCGAACCAATACGCGGAAAAAAATGGCAAGCGAGGCTTTTCACTGCTGAATAACAACCTCTCGCTTGCGCGGATGGTCAGCCCGGTGTGGGCGGGCTGCATCGCGGCATCGGACCCCGAGAGCCGAGAGTTTCTTGAGCAGACGAATACGCCGAATTTCTCTTGGTCCAGCCAGGCCCGCGGCTACTTCCTGAGCAAGGATGCGACGGGGATGATCGTCGGCGGGCAGAACAACTGGGACAGCCCGGACAACCGCAAGCGTCGAGAGCGGGCTTTCGAGTTGGCTGAAAAATACGATGTCACCGCGATTAACATCGCCGCCGCTTATGTGCTCTGCCAAAGCTTCCCGTCCTACGCCCTGATCGGCCCGCGGACGCTGGAAGAACTTCGAACCTCGCTGCCCGCGCTCAAGATCGAACTCAGCCCCGAGGAACTGAAATATCTCGACCTGCGGGACTGACACCCAAGCCGCGGATGAGGCTTCGCGAATCCGCGGATCGATGACAGGTGATTTTCATCCCCGGATCACCCACCCGCTACCCTATCGCGATGCGGCGAAGGTTTCTTCATCCAGCGGTCCCCCTGATCCTGTCGCTCGCGGTGGTCGCCGCGGTCGCGGTGCCGGCCGCCTGGTTCGGTGCCAGCTATTGGGACCGCCAACAGCGATTGGCCGACCTGCAATCTGAGGACCCGGCCGAACGGGAGCGGGCGCTGAATTATCTCCTCGCCAACGGCCCGGACGATCCTCGGCTGGTCGATTCCGCCGTCTCAAAGATGCAGGATCAGCCGACAGGCCGACTCATTGAGATTTATAACGCGCTGGCAAGCATCGGCTACGCCAGCCACCCCGAAGCGATTGCTGAAGTCCTGCGAAATGCATCTCAAGCGCCGTTGGGCGAATTGATGCAACGACTCAACCTGTTGCATCGGCACGGCCAAGCCGATCGGCCGGAGGTGTACGCCACCGTCGCCGCTCGGCTTGGCCGGAGCGAGACAGAGGAATTCTTACAGCTGGTGTTGCTGATGGAAACCATCGGCGGATGGTCCCGGCAGCATGTCGAAGACAGCGATTGGCTGCGGTGGATTACGGCGACCCACGAGGCCGGCGACCTCCAGAGCGGGCTGATCACGCTGGCCCGGCTGGACCGATCGCCCGACTTGGCCGACCGGCAAGCCACCCGCGAATTGCTCGCCGAGTTGGCTGAGTCGCCCCATGCCCGAGTCCGTTACGAGACGCTGGCCCTGACCGCGGGATTCAGCTGGCTCGACTCGGCTTATACGTCCGCGATCCGATCCGCCACGGCAGACCCCGACCCGATGACGGCGGCCCTCGCCGGGCGATTGGCAGGTCTGCTCGACGGTTGGCATATCCATCCCTATCCCCCCGACCCGGAATCGTTCGGCATCAAGCCTTCGGCCATCACAACCGACAACTACCTCACCGTCTGGCGATCCGTCTTGGCGGCCCCGGACTCGCCGGAACATGCTGCGTGGTTCAAGCAACTTGCCAGCGATCTGCCGCGTGAGCCGCAGGAACTCGGTGAGGTCGCTTTGGCCGCCCGATACCGCCAGGGTTTGCCGCCGCCCCCGCTGGACCTCGAGCATGAGGATGAATTCGGGTGGCGATTCGCTTTGGCGGCGCTGGAAGGGTCGCCGACGAAATCCGCCGACCTGGTGTTGTCGGACACGATGCCGCACCTGCTCCGGCCAACCGCGGTGCGGGTCGCGAGTAATGCCGACCCCGACTGGCTGTATGACACGCTGCGGCTGGATGATCGACCGTCCACGCGAGACCTCGCCGTCCGATTTGCTGCCGACCATCTTGGTGAAGAACAGGTCGATACGCTGATTGAGCGGTTGCTCGAAGACCCGGACCCGGATGGGCGGATGTCCGCGGCCATGCTCAGCGGTGTGACCGGACGGCAGGCAAGGCTGTTGCACGACTGGGCCGGCCGGGAGCAGCGGTTTGCGGTCCAACGCATGATGCAAGTCGGCCTCTGGATGCAGGGCTTGGCCGATGAAATGACGCCGGTGCTGCCTGCGATGCTCGCCCGTGAAGATTTGCCTGAAACCACGCTGCGTTTTGCATTGCTGCACGGCGGCCAACCTCGACCCGCTCTTGATGAGCTGCTCGGCCCGCAAGCCGATCTGGGTGTCGCTTTGGAACTGCTTGGCCGTGAGCGGTGGTGGCACGTGCTGCGGGCCTATCTGCCGGAGGGTGCTGCGAAGTTCGATCTCTGGGCCGATGGGCAGGTGGCCAAAGAACAACTGAAAATACTGCAGGCCCAGTGGCTGCTGCACCGCTACGATGTGGCTGTTCCGACAACCAATACCCACAAGGCCCAACCCGATGCCCAAAACCGCTGACACGCAGTACCCAATTCTCGAGATTCTCAAAAAGCGATGGAGCCCACGCTCGTACAGCGATGAGCCGGTCCAGCCTGACGAAATCCGTCAACTCTTCGAAGCGGCACGTTGGGCCGCGTCGTCGTTCAACGAGCAACCTTGGCGATTTGTGATTGCCACAAAAGATGACTGGGCGAACTATGAGAAAGTCTTGAGCTGCCTGGTCGAAAGCAATCAGGCTTGGGCCAAGTCGGCCCCGCTGCTGGGCATCAGCATCGCCAAGGAAAATTTCTCGAAAAACGATAAGGAAAACCGCTGCTGCGAGCACGACATCGGCCTGGCGATGGGCAACCTGACCGCCCAAGCCACCTCGATGGACCTGTTCGTCCACGAGATGGCGGGCATCGATCAGGACAAGGCCAGAGAAACGTTCAACATCCCCGAGGGCTATCACGCTTTTGCCGGCTTCGCGATCGGACACGTCGGCCCCCCGGAAGCATTGCCGGAGGACTGGATGGTCGAAGCCGAGAAAGCTGAGCGACAACGTAAGGATTGGGGCGAGTTCATCTACGCCGGCGCATTCGGCAAAGTTTCGCCGATTTTCGCGGATGCGTGAAAGCAGAAGCGGATACCAGACGCTTCGCAGACTCAGCGTCGGCGTGAACTTTTCGTCAGCCCATTTCGCTTTTGAGAAATGACTTCGCCCATTCGCCGATTTCGTCGCGGACGCGGCGGAAAGTGGGGAGCATCTGTTCGTCGGTGAGTTGGCCGGTTTTGTCATCCGGGTCGTCGAAGGGTTGATGGATCGTGCGTTTCGCACCGGGCAGGACGGGGCAGGTTTCCTTAGCGTTGTCGCAGACCGTGATGGCGGCGTCAAAGTCGTCGGCCGCGTAGTCGTCGACGTGGTCGGAGCTGTGGCCGGAGATATCGATGCCGACCTCTTGCATGACTTGGATGGACAGCGGGTGGACGCCGCCGGGCTTGGTGCCGGCGCTGCGGATTTCGACGATGTCGCCGCCGAGGTGTTGCAGCCAGCCATGGGCCATCTGCGAGCGGCATCGGTTGGCGGTGCATAGGACGAGGTAGCGCTTGGTCATCGAATCTCCTTTGTTTGAAAAAGCAGAAAAGTTTCAAGCCGTGGATGAGGTTTTGCGAATCCGCGGATGGTGTCGCAAAGTTGATCCGCGGATTCGCCAAGCCTCATCCACGGCTTGGGATTTGATCGAATGTTTTTGCATGGGTGATGGTCATGTCCGGCAGGGCGGCGATGAAGCGTTTGCCATAGGGCTTGGTCACGATGCGAGGGTCGAGCACAACGACCTTACCGCGGTCTTGTTTAGATCGGATGAGTCGGCCGAAGCCTTGCTTGAACCGCAGCACCGCTTCCGGGAGCGAGTAATCCCTAAACGCGTTGCCGCCTTGCTGTTTGATGCGTTCGCTGCGGGCTTCGATGAGTGGGCGGTCCGGGACGACGAAGGGCAGACGGGTGATGACGACCAGCCTCAGGGCATCGCCGCGGACATCGACGCCCTGCCAGAAGCTGTCGGTGCCCAGCAGCACGCTGCGGTGGTTTTCACGGAAGCGCTGGACCATGGCCGAGCGCTGCTCGCCTTCGCCGTGGACGATCAGCGGCATGTCCCGGCGGGCGAGGTGGGGCCGCAGCCATTCCGCGGCCCGTCGCAGCAGTTGGTAGCTGGTGAACAGCACGAACGCCCCGCCATCCGAGTCATCGAGGTGCTGGAGCAGCTGCGGCATCGCGGCGTCGAAGTAGCGTGGGTCGCCCGGGTCGGGCAGCGATCGGCTGATGATCAATTCAGCCTGGCTTTCGTAATCGAACGGTGAGCCCAGAAGCATCGTGCGGGCGTCGGTGCAGCCGAGCCGGGACTGGATGTGAATGAAGGCTTTGTTGGGGGCCGGATCAGTCGAATCGGATCCGGTGATTCGCAGAACCTCATCCCCGGCTTGAGTTGCTTCTGATTTGCCATCGGTCGCGAGTGTCGCGGAAGTCAGGATGACCGGCAATGCGTCGCCGCGGCTGGTCTTGGCGTTAAACAGGTGCTGGCGAAGCAGCGGGCCGACCTCGATTGGGGCGCTGCAGAGGGTGACACGCTCGAAGCGTCCCCGCCGCGAAACATCCAGCCAATACACGCTGTCCGGCACGGTCTGCTTCACCAAAGCCTTGATGCTCTCGCCCATCGCCTGAGCGCGGTCGGCATAGCTGCCGATCTCCAGTCGATCGTCCTCATTATCGATCGCGGCTTTGCACCGTCGAAGCATCAGCGAGAGTTCCTGAAGCTTATCCGAGACGATGTCCTGCACCGGGTCCGGCGAGGCGATGCGGCCGTTGCTTCGGCCACGCTCCTGCTGCCAAATCGCGAGCTCATCGAAGAACTGCTCGCCCGCCGAGTAGGCCGACTCGACCGCCTGCACCGTGCGGTTGAACAGTGGCATGTCGAGCTTCTTCTGAAGCGATGGCAGCATCCCGCGATGGCGACGCGGGTTGTACAGCCGGGCGAGCAGGTAATGCACCTGGTATTTGCTCACGCTCAGCCCGAAGTGATCGCTGGCGACATCCTCGACGGTGTGGGCCTCGTCCAGCACGACCGCGTCGTAGGGCGGCAGCACGCCATAGGTCCCCTGCGAAGCGGACTTCAGCGCGAGGTCCGCAAAAAACAATGCGTGGTTCACCACAAGGATGTCGGCGTTCATCATGCGTCGACGGGCCGACTGATAATGGCATTGATTGAAGGTTGCACAACGCTTGCCCAGACAATCTTCATGATCGGACCGAACTTCGTTCCAAACGCCGGGCGCTTCGAGCTGCGGCAGGCTGGCGAGCGAGCCGTCGGGCGTGTCCTTGCTCCACTCAATAATCTGTCGGATCGAGCGTTCCTCGGCCGAGTCATCAAACAGCGACGCTTTACGCTCCCACGCCCGGCTCATCCGCCGCAGCGACACATAATTACCCCGGCCCTTAACCAGCACCGCTGTGAATTCATCACCCCCCGCACCCGGACAGACCGCCTGAAGCAGCGGGATGTCCTTATTAATAATCTGTTCCTGCAATGCGATGGTGTGCGTCGATACCACGACCCGCCGTTTGGCATCGGCCCCACCCGAGGCATGGTTCACGACGTGTTCGACCACCGGCAGGAGGTAGGCGAAGCTCTTACCGACACCCGTGCCGGCCTCGACCATCAGCGGCTTGCCGTCGTCCAGTGCATCGCGAACGGCGTGGGCCATCGCGAGCTGCTCCGGCCGATGCTCATAGGCTTCGCCCAATCGGCGGGCGACCGGTCCATCGGGCTCGAGCAGTTGCAAAGCGTTCCATGCCATCGCGGGGGCATCTTACGCGGAGCGATCAAGGCGAAGCGACCGAGCCAACTTCCATCATCGGCAGGATAATGCGGTAGCCGGCCAATAGCACAACCATGCAGATCAGCGAGGTCACCGTGCCGACGCGGATCATCTGGATGGCGGGGACTTTGCCCGTGCCGAAGGCGACGGCGTTGGGCGGGGTGCTGACGGGCATCGCCATCGCGAAGCTGGCTGACAGGGCGACGAGGATCGCGATCTCCGCCGCATCGGTCGGGGCCGCCATCGCGATCGCGATCGGCACGAGCACCGTCGTCGCCGCGGTGTTACTCATAAACGTGCTCATCGACACGGCGATGACCGCCAGCGCGATCGCCAGCCAGGTCCCGCTGAGCGACGCGATCGGCAAGGCCTGCACCAAGCCCACCGCCCCGGTCACTTCCAAGGCCGTTCCCAGCGACAGCCCGCCCCACATCAGGATGAGCACATTCCAGTCGATCGAGTCGACATCGCGTTTGCGTAGCACGCCCAGCGTTGTCAAAGCCGCGGCGGCGAGCAGTGCAACGGCGGCTGAGCTCAGCCCGGTGAACCCGCCGGTGACCCAGAGCACGATCGCGATGACCATAATCATCAGCGTCAATCGACCCTTCCACGAGATCGGCTCGGTCGGGGTCTCGATCCGCGGCAGTACCAAACCGGGGGCCGGCTTGAAGAACACCATGAGCATGAACCCCGCGACGATGCAGAGCAGGATCGCCAGCGGCACAGCCATCATCATCCAGTCAACGAAGCCGACCTCGAAGCCGTACTCGCGAAGCTGTGCGAGCGCGATCGCATTGGGCGGGGTGCCGATCGGCGTGCCGATCCCGCCGATGTTCGCCCCCATCGGCACGGCCAGAATTACGGCCCGGTGAAAGGCATCGTCTTCGGGCAGGGCCCGCACCAGCGGCATGATGATCGCCAACATCATCACGGACGTCGCGGTATTGCTCATCCACATACTGAAGAAGCCGGTGATGAAAATCACCGACATGATCAGCGTGTATGGATTTTTCGAAAACGGCCGCAGCACCTTGGCGGCGATCGCGCGGTCCAAACCGTGCTTGCTGACCGCGGCGGACAGGAGGAACCCGCCCATGAACAGGATGATGACGCCGGATGAAAACGAGTCGAGAAACACGCTGTAGGAAAGCTGCTCGTCCTCACCGATCAGGCTGTGGCCCGGCAGCGTCCCAGCCATCCCGCCTTTGTGAGCGAGAAAGACGACCTGCATGCCGATGACCAGCAGCGACGTCGCGAACAGGGGGATGACTTCGGTGGCCCAGAAGATGACCGCGACGACGAAGATCGCGATGCTGCGTCGGGCGAGTTCCGGGACAGGCGTGGCGTTCTCGCCGCTGCCGATGGTTTCGGGCAGCAGGAAGTAAACCGAGACAGCCACGACCGCGGTGGCGGCGATGATGATCCAGCGTTTGAGATCGGACACGGGGGTTGCCTTTGTGCAGGGGGTGCAGGCGGTTTCTCCGGACGGCCGGGGGTTGGCCTTGGGTGGACTTCCTACGTTACCTATCGGAAAAACGCCTGCAAGCCGCATAAATCTGGTCTTGTTTGTCTGCCTACGATCGAACGTTGAAACCCATAACTCACCTTGAAGGACATGATGATGATCAATGCTTACGCCGCCGACGAAGCCAACGCCGAGTTCAAGCCGTTCGAGTATGACCCCGGCGAGTTGGGAGCGGAAGAGGTCGAGATCGAGGTGAAGTACTGCGGCATCTGCCACTCGGACCTGTCCATGCTCGACAACGATTGGGGGATGACGCAGTTTCCCTTCGTCGGCGGTCACGAGGTGGCGGGGGTGGTCAAGGCCTTGGGCGATCGCGTACCGAAAGAAAAGTTGAAGGTCGGACAGATGGTCGGGCTCGGCTGGTTCAGCCGATCCTGCATGCACTGTCGGCAATGCCTCGGCGGGGATCAGAACCTGTGCAACAATGACCCGCAAGGCACGATCGTCGGTCGGCACGGCGGTTTTGCAGACCGGGTGCGCAGCCATTGGGCGTGGACGCTGCCGATCCCCGACGGCGTCGATCCGAAAACGGCGGGGCCGTTGTTCTGTGGCGGCATCACGGTGTTCAACCCGATCGTACAGAACGGGATTCGCCCGACACACCGCGTCGGCGTCATCGGCATCGGCGGGCTGGGCCACATGGCGATCATGTTCCTGAACAAGTGGGGCTGCGAGGTCACCGCATTCTCGACCAGCCCGGACAAGAAGGAGGAGGCCCACGAACTTGGCGCGCACCACTTCGTGAACGTCAAGGAAGACGGCGCCCTTGATAAGCTGGCCGGGCGGTTCGACATGGTGCTCAATACAACCAACGTCAGTCTCGACTGGGATGCTTACATCAACACGCTGGCCCCCAAGGGCGTGCTACACACCGTCGGCGCGGTCGAGGGAACGTTCGGCGTCGAACAGGTCTTCCCCATGCTGCTCGCCCAGCGCTCGATGGGTGCCTCACCGCTGGGCAGCCCGGCAACCACCGCCGACATGCTCGATTTCTGCGCCCGTCACGATATCCAGCCGAAGATCGAAACCTACAAGATGGACCAGATCAACGACGCCTTCGAAAAGCTGCGCAATGGCAGCCCGAGGTATCGGTTGGTTTTGGAAGTGTGAGATTTCGCCAACAAGCTTTTGGCCTTTGGCTTATTGCAACTGGCAACTGGCAACTGGCATTTTAGTGTTTGGCCAACATCCAGCACCCAACATCCAACATCCATCACCCAACCGTAAACCGCTAAGATAAGCATGTGAAAATTGTTCTAACAATGATCTGCCTGGGGCTGATACTGGCGCTGGGCTGTGCTCCGCCCGTGAAGGTCAGCACGTTTGATTCGTCGGGTCGGCCGGACCTGACGCCGTATTACGAACATCGAACCAAAGACCTGAAACAGCAACTCGACCTTGAGCCGTTGCAGGCGATGATTCAGGCTCGGCGGGTCGAGGGATTATTGCCGAACACTGCCGCGGGCCTTTATCTGAAAGCCGCCCGGCTGAGCTATCCCAAGCTCACTGATGAAGAGCTGGACCACGCGACGCGGTCGCTCTGGATGACCGAGGTCTATAACCGGGCGGTGGCCGGGTTCTTGCGTAATGTCTCCAACAGCTCGATCGATCGGTGGGTCCGGATCAGCCCGGACGCGAATCAACACACGCTCTCGGCTTGGGAGACCGTCACGCCCGCGGCGGACCTGCGCATCGAAGGCATCAGCAAGCATTACGTGCAAGTTGGACTTGGGGCGGCGGTCGTCCTGCAGCGCGAAACCGACCCCGATGACCCGGCCGACAGCCTGTTCCCACCCGAGGGCGTCTTCCGACCCGCGACCGCGGTGCTGCGCTTTGACAAGGCTTCGTCAGAGTCCAATGCGACCGAACAACAGAGCGGGAACTTGCCGGAGCTCGCCATCTATTCCCCTTATGCCACAGATACGGCAAAGGTCAAAGAGAAAGAGTTTGCGATCTCACGAGACCTGACCGCACCGTACGCCATGCTGCTTTCGAACACCAAGGATTTGGCGGGTCTCGGCTTCGCCGCTTTGCTTGAGCCGGGTAGAGAAAATGGCCGTTTGGGCATCTACCTGCTCGAACCGTATGACCCGTCCAAGACGCCGGTGCTGCTGGTGCATGGCCTGATGTCCACGCCGTTGATGTGGGTCGAGCTGACCAACGAAATCCAGAATAATCGTCGCATCGAAGACCATTTCCAGGTTTGGCATTACCTGTACCCGACCGGCGAATGCCCTTATTACTCCGCGCACTTTCTGCGGGAACACATCGCTTCAGTTCAGGAGAAACTTGATCCTGAAGGCGATGACCCCGCATCGCAGGACATGGTGGTCGTGGGCCATTCAATGGGGGGCATTGTCACGAAGGCTTTGGTGACCGAACCGGAGAAAGTCGCTTGGGAGATGGCCTTCAGCGTGCCGCCGCACGAGTTGGAAGGCGAAGCGGAAACGATCGCGTTTATGGAAGATGTCTATCTGCATCAGCCGATCGAGAAAATCAATCGGGTTGTTTTCATCTGCACCCCGCACCGCGGCGCAGACCTGGCAACCAACTGGATCGGCAAACTCGGCCGTGCGCTGGTGGAGTTGCCGGAGTTTTGCGTTGATCTGACGATCGAGCTCGCCCGCTTGAATCGGCCGCATCTGATCGAGCCTTACGGCGTAAGCCTTCTCGATGGCCCGCCCAATTCGATCGAGATCCTTTCGCCAGAGAGCACATCCTCTCAGCTTGCAGATGTCATCGAGTTCAAGCCGGGTTTGCAGTACCACTCCATCATCGGGACACGCGAGCTTGTCGACGACCCGCTGGGCACGAGCGATGGAATCGTCGATTACTGGTCAAGCCATTTGGACGGCGCGGCCTCGGAGTTGACCGTGCCGGCCGGCCACAACGCTCACGAACATCCCGCGGCGGTCCGCGAAGTGCTGCGAATTTTGCGACTGCACCTCGACGAGCGTGAAGCATCGCTGATTGCCGATCGACAACGCTAGATGCCTTTGTAGAACAAGCCGCGACCCTCAAAGAGCGGGCAGCTGCGAATCCCTTCAGTCTCAAACATTGCATTTGTGGTCGGCCATTTCCTGACGGTAGCGGCTCGTACTTCGAAGTGCCCTATTCATCGATACCCAGATCGGCTTTGGTGAATAAAGCTTCGAAATTAAAGCCGGCGGCTTCCACGTTTTCTCGGGCACCTTCCTGCCGATCGATCACGACGACAATGCCCGCGACATCGACTTCAAGTTCATCGCGTAACAACCGCGCGGCCTCAATGGATTGGCCTCCGGTGGTGGCGATGTCTTCGGTGATGAGGATGCGTTCGCCGGCGTTGAGCAGACCCTCGAAGCGCTGTGCGGTGCCGTAGTCCTTCTTGGCGTTGCGGATCAGCACCATGGGCAGGCCGGTCGCGAGTGCTGCCGCCGTGGCCAGGGGGACGCCGCCGAGTTCCGGGCCGGCCAAGCGATCGATCGGCGGGTCCGCCTGCTTGATGATCGCCGCGAATTTGTCGCCCAGTGCTTTCAAGATATCCGGCTGAGTCTCGAAGCGGTACTTGTCCAGGTAATACTTACTCTTGCGGCCCGATCGAAGGGTGAAATCGCCACGCAACACCGCCGTGTCCGCGATCCGTTGAATCAGTTCAGCATCAGTCATGGCGATAGTCTAATCGGCTGTTGCACTCGACACAGAACCGGGCGGGACATGGCGTAATATGTCGTGATGTCGCGAAACCTCAGGGGGAAAGTCATTCTGATCTCCGGGGCCAGCTCGGGTATCGGCCGAGCGACGGCGCTCGCGTGTGCCTGGGCGGGGATGCATGTCTCGATCGCTGCCCGACGCACCGATCGTTTGCGTGATGTGGCGAAGAAAGTCTCGGACCTCAATGCCCGGGCGCACTTTTTCACCTGCGATGTGGCCGACCCGAAGCAGGTCAACGCCTGGTGTCGCGAAGCATACGACACCTTCGATCGCATCGATGCCGTCTTCGCCAACGCCGGCTACGGCATCTACCGACCCGCCATGGACACGCCCCTCGCCCAGCAGCGGGCAATGTTCGATGTCAACTATTTCGGCACGGTACATCTGCTCCGCGAAGCGTTTCCTTACCTCGCACAGGGCGATGACGGCCTGCGTCACATGCTCATCAACAGCTCCTGCCTCAGCGAGATGGGGCCGCCGTTGAAGGGTGTTTATGCCGCAACGAAAGCAGCACAAGATGCCTATGCACAGGCGTTGCGGGCGGAGCTCACCGCTGAAAATTTTCATGTCACGACGATCCACCCCGTCGCGACGGAGAGCGAGTTTCGCAAAAAGGCGATACCCCCTTCGGCATCAGCAGGCCAAGGCGATGAAGGCAGCCGACCCCGTTTCGGAGTTCAATCTGCCGAGAAAGTCGCAGGCAAGATCGTCGCATCTCTACGACGGCCACGGGCCGAGGTTTGGCCCAACCCGCTGATGCGTTTCGCTGTCGCCGCCGCCACCGCGCTGCCCGGCCCGACCGCGGCTGTCCTCAAACGCCTGCACGCCAAGCGTCAAATTTAATCATTCACTTGAAGCGACAATGCTTGGCGAAAGCAGCGAAGCCGCGCCGGTCTGCGGGAAAGGTGGAAGGTTTTTATTAAACGCATCGAAGCCGACCCGGCAAGCTGGTCCGATTGTGCGGGTCAGGTATCGCCCATCCTGTCTAGCTGCGTTTAATCCACTTAATGCACCAAGTTGATCCGCCGATCTCTACATCAGAGCCGACGCAGTCCGGGTCGGCCCGGGAGAATTCAAGACGTGCAAAAAAATATCCGCATCGGCGAAATCCTTATCGAGCATGGTGTCCTGACCGCCAAGCAAGTCGACCAGATCCTCGCAAGCCAGAAAAAAGAGCAGTTGCCTTTCGGCGCGATTGCCGAGCGTATGTTCGGCCTATCACTCAAGTCCGTCGAAGACGCCTGGGTCGATCAGTATCACCGCTACACCGGCACGATCGATCTCGATCAGGAAGACATCGATCTAAAAGCCGTCGCCTTAATCCGCCGACGTGCCGCCTGGCAATTTCAGGTCTTGCCGATCCGCATTGAGGACTCTGGCGAACTGTTGATTGCCGCATCGCGTGAACGTTTGGCGAGGGCGGTGACGTTTGCGACAAACAAGCTCGATCGGCCGTGCTTCTTCCGCGTCGCCGAAGCCGATCAACTACGTCAGCATTTACAAATGCATTGCCCGATGCCCGAAGTCTCGGCCGACATCATCGAACGTGCCCGCAAACTCGGCAGCCATCTGCCCTTGGCCGAGTCGGCGTGATTGCGGCTAACTTCAAGAAGTTTTTTAAGCCCACGGATGGCCATCCGTGGGCTTTGTCCTGTTAAACCTCTTGGCCGATTTCCGCGATGAGTGATTGCATCGCCTGGGAATCACCGCCTTCTTCGACCATTAGAATCGTCTGGTCCTCGGCCCGTCGGACCAAACCTAACTCAAGCAAGGCGTTGAGTGCGGCCTGCTGCTCCGCTTCTTTCTTGGACTGAGCCCAAGCTGCGGAGAACTGCCGATCACCCAGTGCGATGCAGACCTGAAACGCTTTGGCGTGATCCGGGCCTTTTTCATCCAGCAGGACATACATCGGCGTGATCGGCAGATGCCGCTGGGTCAACTGCTGCAGCACGCTCTTGAAATTTTGTTGATGCGTCGAGGCGGCGGCGTCCTCGATGTAAGGCACGAGGTGGTCGAGAATGAATCTCCGTGTCGGCTCCATACCGCCATCCAGATAGATCGCAGCGATAATTGACTCGAGTGCCGCGGCGGCGACGCTAGAGGGAAGCGAGGATCGGCCGGACATGCCCTTGCCGAGATTGAGCAGGTCGGAGAGCTTGATGCTTTTACTGATTTTCGCGCAGACCCGACGCGAGACGACGGCCGATTTTATCTTGGTCAGCTCGCCTTCCTGCAATTCCGGATACTGCTCAAAGAGGTATTCGCAGACGACATAGCCGAGAATGGCGTCGCCGAGAAACTCCATGCGTTCGTTGGACCGCAGCCGATGGTCAGCCGATGAGGCATGGGTCAACGCCTCGCGTAAAAGTGAGGCGTCTTTGAATAGATAACCGAGGATGGGTAGAGCTTTTTCAGGCATACATCAACCAATACCAAGTATCGAAGCGGGTTGGGTTCCTGTCAATTGGATGTCAATGGCAATAAGAGATACGGGAATATGGTTTCGTCGAATCGCAGTGTGGTTTTCGAGCGGGGCCGATCTGGTTGCGGGAAATTCGCGACATCGGTACACTTCCGCGTCCATTTGCGGTCCTGCCGAGCTTGAATCCCCGGTTCTGAGCAGGTCCGCGTCCCCGTCTCGGAGTTCTGCCGTGGCCAAAAAAACCTCAAAATCCAGCAAGAAGAAAGCCACGAAGAAAAAAAGCGTGAGTAAGAAGTCCGCATCTAAGACAACCACGAAAAAGAAGTCGTCTAGCAAGAAGAAACCGGTCAGCCGCGAGAAGATCGTAAAGAAGGCTGCCAATAAAACGACGCCAAAGAAGAAAACCGTCAAGAAGAAGGTCGTGAAGAAAAAGGCGACCACGAAGAAGTCAGCAAAGAAAAAGGTCGCCACGAAAAAACCAGCAAAGAAGCCGACCAAAAAGGCATCTACCAAGAAGTCAGGTAAGAAAGCAGGCAAGAAAAAATCGACCGTTACCCGGACACCGGGCGGCAGCAAGCAGGCGGCCCGCAGCGGGATCCATGCCAGCCATCGTCCTTCTGAGGATGCACCGCGTCGGCCGATCGGTAACTACACGTCCGGCAAATACAAACCTTGGGACTCGCCGGACGCTCCGACGCTCGAGCAGCTTAAAAAGGTCAAGACCGGGCTGAAGAAAAAAGACCTCGAGTATTTCCGGCAGCTGCTGCTTGAACGTCGTCTCGAAATCATCGGCGATGTCCGCGGGCTGGAGGCACACCGCGGAGGTTCGGCGGGGGATCTGTCGCATATGCCGCTGCATATGGCCGACGTCGGCTCGGACAACTACGAACAGGAATTTACGCTCGGACTGATGCAGGCCGAGCGGCAGATCATCATTGAGATCGATGAGGCGCTGCAGCGGCTGGATGATGGCTATTACGGCGTTTGTCTCGAATCCGCCAATGTGATCGGCCGAGCGCGGCTGGAAGCCCAGCCCTGGGCGAAATACTGCATCGAGGTCGCCCGTGAACGCGAGCAGCGGGGCGGGCGTTGACTGAAGATCGAGTCGCTGACCAGGCCGGTCCCATTGTCGAGAAATCGCGAGAGGCCAAGCCGTTGGAGATGAAGCGACCAGCCTTGGCTGGTCGATCCTGGCCGGCAATCAGCTTGTTTCTGTTGGTGACGTTGCTGGTTCTGACGGCTGATCTCTGGCTCAAGCGGTGGTCGTTCAATCATGTCGCAGGCGAGCCGATTCGCCTGATGCCGATGGACGCCGATGAGCATTACGAATTCTGGCGTAACCATCCGCATCGACCTATCGTCGTCTTGCCGAGCGTGTTAAATCTGCAATTGACGACGAATCCCGGTGCTGTCTTTGGCTTAGGCAAGGGCAAACGCAGCATCTTCATTTTCGTCAGTATTCTCGCTACCGGAATTATCGGTGTGCTGTTTTATCGCAGCCCCGCTCGCGCCTGGACGCATCATGTCGCGCTGGGACTGATCCTTTCCGGAGCCTTGGGCAACTTGTATGACCGGGTCCGTTTCGCCGCGGTGCGGGATATGTTGCACATGTTGCCGGGCGTGGACCTGCCGTTCGGCTTGAATTGGCCAAATGGTTCAAGCGAGGTTTGGCCCTGGATTTTCAATCTCGCGGATGTCGCGTTGATTGTTGGTGTCAGCTTGGTGCTGATCATGAACTGGTTTGCACCGAAACCATCTGCGAAGACATCGACGTAATTCCAAGAAGCGTCGCGGCTCTGCCACGCTTTTTTTCCAATTACATATCGCACGCGGCCAAGCCGCGGCGCTTCATGATTTTGTGGCGGCGTAAACAAGCTTGTGGATGATGCCGTGGCCGAATGGATTGGTTGCACCGTCGGCCGGATTCAAAGTCCGCTCGGGATGCCATTGCACGCCGAGGTAGAACGGCCGATCGGGATGATCGACCGCTTCGATGATGCCATCCTCGGAGGTCGCGACGACACGTAGACGTCCCGGCGAATCGATCGCCTGTTGATGATGCGAGTGAATCGCTGCGGTTGCCTGCGGTAACACGCTGTCGTCGGCGTGACAGGTCACGGTATGGTCCGCATTCCGATGTCGATCAACGATGCCTTGCTCAAACACATCCGGCATGTATTGATAAAGCGTCCCGCCATGGTGCAGCGTCATGAGTTGCATACCGAGGCAGATTCCCAGCACGGGTGTATTGGGGGTCGCTTCAAGGCGGTCGAGCAGCGAGAGTTCGAAGGCTTGACGGGCCGCGTCCATCGGCCTGGCCTCGAGATGCATCGGTTCGAAGCTCGGCCAATCTCGCGGCAGGGCGGCGGTGTCGGGGTCGACCCCGCCGGTGAGGATGAACCCATCGCAGATATCGAGATAGCCGGGCAGGGCGGTCATCTCATGTGCAAGCATCACCGGCGTCCCGCCCGCGTCGGCAACTGCTTTCGCGTAGCCGATTCCTACGTCATAGCGGCCACTGGCGGCGGTGTTGTCGAGGTTGTCGAGCGTGATACCGATAGTTGGGCCGGGCATGGCTGCATCGTATCGTGGCGGGATCATGCGGGTGAATGCCGTTGTGGCATCGTGTTAAACTGCCCGACTCGGCGAGACAAAGGACACCGCGTTGCGATATATCAGCACGCGGGGCGAGGCGGCCCCGCTGGAATTTGAGGATGTGCTGCTCGAGGGCTTGGCCCGCGACGGGGGGCTGTATGTCCCGGAGACCTGGCCGACGCTTTCGCCGGAGTTGATCCGCGCGATGCGGTCGATGCCGTATTCCGAAGCGGCGTT
This sequence comes from uncultured Phycisphaeraceae bacterium, assembly GCA_964523485.1. Lineage (GTDB taxonomy): Bacteria > Planctomycetota > Phycisphaerae > Phycisphaerales > Phycisphaeraceae > Algisphaera. The sequence continues at coordinate 38,906 of CAZFZS010000006.1, forward strand.
TCACGTGATTCAGCCGTTCGTGAAAGGCTGCATCGGCGACAATGATTTGCGTGAGCTGCTGCACGAAGCCTACCGCTCGTTCGTGCATCACAGCGTTGCTCCGCTCTTCCAGACCGGGCCGGACCGTTGGCTGTTGGAGCTTTATCACGGCCCAACGCTGGCGTTCAAGGACGTCGCCATGCAGGTGCTCGGCCGGCTTTACGACCATGTGATGAAAAAGCGTGGCGGCCACATCACCGTCGTCGGTGCGACCTCCGGCGACACCGGCAGCGCCGCGATCGAGGCGTTCCGCAACCGCGAACACGCGACGATCTTCATCCTGCATCCGCACGGCCGAACCAGCGAGGTGCAGCGTCGGCAGATGACCAGCGTCGAAGCACCCAATGTTCACAACATCGCAATCGAAGGAACATTCGATGACTGTCAGGACTTGGTCAAAGCGATGTTCAACGATCAGCCGTTCCGCGATGGCGTGCACTTGTCGGGCGTGAACTCAATCAACTGGGCCCGGGTCATGCCGCAGATCGTGTACTACTTCACCGCCGCGGCTTCGCTGGGTGCGCCTGATGCACAGGTGTCGTTCAGCGTGCCGACCGGCAACTTCGGTGACGTCTACGCGGGCTATGCCGCCAAGCAAATGGGGCTTTCGATCAAGCGGCTGGTCATTGCGACCAATACCAATGACATCCTCGCCCGCTTTCTGGCGACAGGGGAACATGCATTAGCGGGCGTGACGCCGACGATTTCGCCATCGATGGACATCCAGATCAGCAGCAACTTCGAGCGGCTGCTGTTTGATCTGTATGGCCGCGATGGCAGCCGTGTCGCCGCCACCATGCGACAACTCAAAAGCGAGGGGCGCTTCACTGTCCCGCCCCCGGAATTGATCGAAACGAAAAAACTTTTCGGGGCCTATAAAGTTGATGAAGATCAGACGCTCGCAGCAGTCCGAGCTGCCTTCGAGCAGACCGGCTTCCAGATCGACCCTCACACCGCCGTAGGTGTCGCCGCGGCCGAGCAGGATCGTCAGCATCACCCGAACCCCGCCATCCCCATGGTCGTGCTCGGCACCGCGCATCCCGCAAAATTCCCCGACGCGGTGGAAAAAGCCACCGGCTTCCGCCCACCCCTGCCGCCGCACCTGCAGGACCTTTACGATCGGCCCGAGCGTTTTGATGTATTGCCCAACGACCTCAAACAGGTCCAGCAGCACATCACCGATCGAGTGGCGAATTGACAATAACGCTGCCGTTCAGCACTTCGATCGAATAATTATCGGTGGATGCGATCGAGAAATTCCGCGTTGCCGCGTATCAATTCAACGCGTTGCTGTACACATGCAGCCGATCGCAGCGGGTCTTCGGGGGTATTGATGCAGTAATCGACCAGGCGATCGATGTCGCTGATGCCGACGTAGGTCTGCGTGTCATTGGTTGCGTAATAGATCAAGACTTGGCTATCGCCACGGCAGACCCACCCGTTGCTGAAAGCGACGGACCAGAGGTCACCGGTCTGCTCGGCTGCCCGTGGTGCGATGAAAAACCCACCGGGGCTGTGGGTGACGCGGGTTGGATCGTCGAGATCGGTCATGAATAGGTAGCAGACGTAGCGAAGACCGGTCGCGGAACCGCGGACGCCGTGGGCTAGGTGCAGCCAGCCTTTGTCGGTTTTAATGGGGGCGGGGCCCAGGCCGTTCTTCGATTCTTTGATCGTGTGGTACGCCCGCGGCTCGAGGATATTTTCCTCGGTCACGATGCAGGGATTCATCGTGTCTGCAAAGGCATATCCGATGCCGCCACCTGAACCGGCTTCGATAAAGCTGTCCTGCGGCCGGGTGTAGAGCAGATATTTCCCATCGACAAACTCCGGATGCAATACGACGTTACGCTGCTGCGGGCTGGGTGTCTTGAGGTCCGGGAGGCGTTGCCAGGACTTGAGGTCTTCGGTGATACACAGCCCGCATTGCGCCTCGGCGGCGGAGAGATCATTTGGCTGAGTTTTATCTTTCCGCTCGGTGCAAAATAACCCATAAATCTTGCCATCTTCATGCTGCACCAGTCGCATGTCGTAAACGTTGGTATCAGGGTTGCCATCGACCTCCGGCATTGTGACAGGCTCATCATCAAATACCCAGCCGGTGATTCCGTTGTCGCTACGAGCCACCGCGAAGAAGCTCTTGCGGTCGGCCCCCTCGACCCGTAGCACCACGCAAACCTTCCCATCGTGTTCGATCGCACCGGTGTTGAAGACGGCATTGATCGGTAAACGTTCAATCAAGTGCGGATTCGTTTGCGGATTCAGATCGAAACGCCAATGCAGCGGCACGTGCTCCGCTTCGAGAATGGGATGAGTCAGCCGATCGAAGGCTCCATGTGTCCACGTTGGATCGATCGGGTTGTCACGCTCAGTGACATGGCGGTGTTGCTGGCGGATGGCTGAGAGTCGCTGGTCGTAGGTGGAAGTTGTCATGGGTGTGAGTATAAAGCGATCTGCAATATTCAAACGTTTGCAGGAATTCATTGTCCCAAGCCGTAACGCAAGACAGGCTTCGGTATACTGCTCGATTGTTGCGGATAACGAGGCCTTGAAATATTCAGTGCTGATCTCAAGTTCGCCTCGCGTCCAAATAGCTGACCCGTTTCACTGCAACCTTGACTTTTCAGTACCCCATGACCGACACCCCCACTTACCGTCCCGCCACACTCGCCCTGCACGCCGGACAGGAGCCGGACTCGGCCACCAACAGCCGGGCCGTGCCGATCTACGCCACCACCAGTTACACCTTCAACGACACGGACCACGCGGCCAACCTGTTCGGTCTCGCGGAGTTCGGCAACATCTACACCCGGCTGATGAACCCGACCAACGACGTGCTCGAGAAACGCCTCGCCGCACTCGACGGCGGCGTCACCGGGCTCGCCTTCGCATCTGGCCAGGCGGCCATCAACGCCGCAGTCCTGACCATCGCCCACGCCGGCCAGAACATCGTCTCCGCCACCTCGCTTTACGGCGGGACCTGGACGCTCTTTACCCAGACCTTCAAGAATCTCGGCGTCGAGGTCCGCTTCTTCGACGCCGACAAGCCCCAAGACATCCACGGACTCATCGATGAGAACACCCGCTGTGTCTACATGGAATCCATCGGCAACCCGGCGCTCGGAGTGCCGGACTTTAAGGCCATTGCCGATGCCGCCCACTCTGCCCCGCACGGCGCGATCCCGGTCATTTGCGACAACACGACGATGACGCCGCTGCTGCTCAAGCCGATCGACCACGGCATCGACATCGTCGTCTATTCCACCACGAAATTCATCGGCGGCCACGGCACGCACATCGGCGGCGCGGTGGTGGACAGCGGCAACTTCAAGTGGGCCGACCAGCCTGAGAAATGGCCCGAGTTCTGCGGGCCGTCGCCGAGCTACCACGGCGCGGTGTTCGAGGAGCACCTTCGGCCGATGGGCAACATCGCCTACAACCTGCACATCCGCACGCACTGGCTGCGTGACACCGGCGCGGCCATGTCGCCCTTCGCCGCCTTCCTGTTCCTGCAAGGCCTCGAAACGCTGCACCTGCGGATGCCCCGCCACTGCGAAAACGCTTTGAAAGTCGCGGAATTCCTCGAAGCCCATGACGCGGTCGAATGGGTCAACTACCCCGGCCTCAAGTCGCACAAAGACCATAAAAATGCAGAAAAATACCTTCCGGACGGCCAGGGCGCGATCCTCGGCTTCGGCATCAAGGGCGGCGCTGAGGCCGGCAAGAAATTCATCAATGCGACCAAGCTTTGCTCGCACCTCGCGAACATCGGCGACGCCAAGACCTTGGTCATCCACCCCGCCAGCACCACACACAGCCAACTTTCCGAAGACGAACAGCGCCGCACCGGCGTCAGCCCCGAATACGTCCGCGTATCGGTCGGCATCGAGGATGTGCAAGACATCATCGAAGACCTCCAACAAGCCCTCGCCGCGGCGATGTAAAAGTGCTGTAACGAAAACCCGAACCCACGCCTGATGAAAATCAGGCGTGGGTTTTTTATCACTTAAATAGTCCACGCATGTCGGCGACGAAGACACGGCGTCGGCCTTGGTCGATGGCGTTGAAAGCGATCCATTGCCAAGTGCGATCCCAGGCGGGGTGGGGATCGAGGCGGAGGGGTGATGAGTCGAAGTCCGTCCCGTTGCGGATGCGGGCGAGGGTCTGCTCGGTGCCGGCCGCGGGATCAATCCAACGCAGCGGTGTCGTGCCATCGCCGACAGCGAGGTCTTTTTCGTGTGCGTAGCAGTCGGTCAGGATCTTGCCGCAAGGATGAACCGAGGGATGGCCCGAGCCGAGCAGGGCGGTCGTGTACGATTTGAGATTTGACCCATCTAAACCGCAGCCGACCAGGCGCATCTGCCCATCCCGCTTCAGGTTCATGGATAGTCCCCGCCCATCGGGTGTGAAGTTGATGTGGTGGCCACCGGAAGCCCATAAATCCGGGCCGACCGCGAGATGGATGTCGCTGCCGTCGGGTTTGAGCGTATACACCGCGAAACGCACCCGCCAATCCGCGTCAGGCTTGCGTTGATCCGCGAATGCGTTGTCGCTTGACGCCCCCGCGGGGAACCAGCGGAGCGTGAAAATAAGCCGATCGCCCTGCGGGTTCCATTTTGTGTGGAAGCCATAAATCTCAAAATCGTCAGGTCTCTCGCCTAGTTCGTCCGGCCCGGCTGCCTCCACGAATTGTCGTGTCGAAACAGCTGATGCCCGGCGGTTGCTCGGCACATCGGTCAGCCATAAACCATCGTCATCCACCAACCCGCGATGCCGCGAGCGATTCGCTTCCGGCACCGCCACGCCATACCCCGGCTGGGTAAAACTCATCCGGGACATGTCCGCACTGGCCAACGTCTTTCCATCTGGCGAAGCGTGATACACCGTCCCCGCCAGCCGCTGCCGTTCGCCTGTCAGCGGATTGAGCTTCACCGCGTAGGGCTGCCATTCGCCGGGCTCGACATCGTTGTAAAACAGCGTGTCATCCTCACCGCCCCAGTTGATATTCGCTCCAAGCTGCGGCTCCCAGCCACGCGTTGTTGCGACTACCCGTTCGCTGCCCTCGGCCAGGTCCACCAGCACGACCTCGGCGGTATCGCCCGGCTCGGGTTCGCGATCCTCGAAGGCCAACCGCAACGCCGCAAGGTACCGACCCGACGGGCTGAACGGCGGCGTATCGAAAAACCGGTGGATACAACCGCCATGCTTTGGTGTCACGCACCGGATCGGGATGACGGGATCGAAGTCGCTGTACTCGGGATACGAGGAGGCAAGCTGCATTTTTTGTTCCATGTGGATCAAAACTCGCGAGTCATCAGCTAATCTTAAAGACCGTCATGAATCGCCCGTCGACATCATCGAATCAAGATACGCCGCGCGATGCTGGCAGCACCGATGACCACCGGACCGCCCATCCGATCCGAGATGGCCGCGTTGTCAAGTTGCCCGGCAGCATCCCGCTTGCGTTGGGCGACGCGCTGCCTTCCGTCACATGTGCATACGAAACCTGGGGCAGACTCAACGCCGACGCCTCAAATGCCGTGCTGATCTGCCACGCGATCTCAGGCGATTCGCACGCCGCCCGTCACGATGCGAAAGACGATCCTGGATGGTGGGACGCGATGATCGGCCCGGGCGGGTACATCGACACGGATCGCTATTTCGTGGTGTGTATGAATGTGCTGGGCGGTTGCCGGGGCACGACCGGGCCGGGCAGTGTCGATCCCGCGACGGGGCAGCGGTATGGCCCGGACTTCCCCGCCATCACGATCGCGGACATGGTCGAGGTGCAGCGGCGGGTCGCGGACGAGTTGGGCATCGCGTGTTGGCATGCAGTGATCGGCGGGTCGCTGGGCGGGCATCAGGCGATGACCTGGGCCAGCCGATACCCCGATCGGCTGAAGCATTGCATCGCGATCGCCACCTCGCCACGGCTGACCAGCCAGGCCCTGGCGTTTGATGTGGTCGGCCGCAACGCGATCCAGAGCGACCCGCATTTCCATGGCGGGCATTACTACGACCAGCCGACCCAGCCCGACACCGGCCTGGCGATCGCTCGGATGCTGGGCCACATCACCTACCTCTCGTCCGATGCCATGGACGCGAAGTTCGACCCCGACCGCCATCGGCCGCGCGACATCGCCACCGCCTTTGAAAAACGCTTTTCCGTCGGCAGCTATCTCGCTCATCAGGGCCAATCGTTCACCGCCCGCTTCGATGCGAACAGCTACATCACCATCAGCACCGCCATGGACCTGCTCGATTTTGGGCGGACCCGCGAGGAGTTGATCAGAACATTTGAATCTTCCAAATGCCAGTTTCTGTTTGTCAGTTTCAGCAGCGATTGGCTATTTACACCCAGGCAATCCCGCGACTTGGTCAACGCCTTGGCCAAGCTCGGCCGATCCGTCAGCTATGCGGAAATCACAAGCAACGCCGGCCACGATGGCTTTCTGCTGCAGAATGAAATCGATCAATACGGCCCGCTGATCGCTGCGCAACTTGGCGACCACGACACCAGCCCAGCCGAACTCCGGCATGCCGACGAGCGTGTGCTTAGTGTCATCCCTGCCAAAGCCAGTGTGCTGGATTTGGGCTGCGGTAGCGGCCGACTGCTCGCGACCCTCCGCGACCGCGGCCACGATCGGCTGCTGGGGGTCGAAGTGGCGCAGGAAAAGATTATCGCGACCGCCCGCCGCGGCCTGGATGTGATCGACTACGACCTGAACCGGGGCCTGCCTGCTTTCGCCGATCAGCAGTTCGACTTTGTCACGCTCAGCGCGACGCTCCAGGCGGTAGACGATGTCGAGGCACTATTCGATGAGATGTTGCGGGTCGGCCGACGGGTGGTCATCAGCTTCGCGAACTTCGCATACAAGGAGTTGCGTGAAGATTATGTCGAGCGTGGCCGATCCCCGCGTTCGTCCGGTGCGGGCGGGGCCTACAACTACGCCTGGTACAACACGCCCAACCGCCGATTTCCCAGCATTGTAGATTTGCAAGACCTTTGCCGGGACAAAGGCGTCACGATTCATCGGGCGATCTATTTGGATACGCAGGCAGATCGCGAATTGACCGAAGCGGATGACCCGAACTTCAACGCGGACACTGCGGTGCTGGTGATCAGCCGATGATTCAGGAGATCGGTTTGACGCTAACGCTCAGGACGTTCATGAAAAATTGTGAAAAAGTTTTTTCATCCCGCGCAGGGCGGCAGGGGGCTTGTCGTATCATGGTCGATGGGAGGCCTTGAAGGATTGAAAATGTCACGCGAATTGCCTATTGCTGCTGAAGCTGTGTCCCGCCATCGGACCCCGAGAACTGCTCGTAAGCGCGGTTTTGTCCGAACCTGGGTGCAGGTGTTAATCGCCAGTGGCGGGTTGGCGACGGTCGGCTACAAGGTCGGCCCGATGATCAGCGAGCCGGCCCCAGCCGATCCGGAGGCTGCGACTGTCGAGGCTGATGAGGTCAACTCGACAGAATCGACCAATGAAAGCATCCGCAACCGCCGCGGCCGAACCACGCTGGTCACGACGCCGATGCGATATCTGGCCGCGGCCCCGACCGACACGACACGCTCCAGCGAGCCTGAATCCGAGACTGCAAATTCCGAAAAGGTGTCGGACCCCGCCGATGCCGAGTCTTCGTCATTGGAGCAGAACCTGGCGGGTCAGGAGAAGCAGCGTGAGGCTGCTGAGCGGTTGGCCGCGGCGACCCCGCCCAAGCCCGAGCTGGTGTTGCCAGACCTCGACACCTCCACGGAAGATAAATCCGAGTCGCAATCGTCTGAAACGCAGGTCTCGGCCGCTACTGAGTCCAAGACCAAGCCTGAGGTCGCAGACACCAAGCCGGCAGCAACAGAAACGAAACTCGAGCCGGTCGAGGTTGCGAAAGTCGAGCCGGAGGAAGCGGAACCCGAGCCGGTACGTGCTGCAGTGGTGGAAACGCCCGAGCGTCGGCCGTACCAGAGTGGCCCCGAGCCGGAGCGGAACGACCCGCCCCCGCCGCCTGAGAATTACCCCGGGCAGGATGTCATCGCGATGGCGGGTGGCGATCAGGACCGCATCGGTATGACTCCGCCGGAGCAGGAACTCGCTACTGAAACCGTCGATCAAGACATTGAAGCCGCCCGTCGGGAACTAGACCAGTCCCTTGCCGACGCCGGCCAAACCAACGACCCCGCTCGCCGCAGCACCCCGCAGCCCGAGCCGGTGAAGCCTGAGCCGAAGCAGCCCGAACCCAAGCCGCAGCCCGAAACAATTCAAGTCGCTGAGAAGCCCGAGCTTGTGACATCTGAAACCATCGATTCAAAGAGCAGCAACACCATCGACGCCCCGGCGACAGCTTCCACCACCGTTGCTACAACACAGACGCCTCCCGCCGCCGCCATTGATGTGCCCGAGCAGGTCGCCACCGCCCGCAAGCCGCCGACCCGGCCGGATGCGGAGCCGCTGATTCGCCGCGACCCGCCATCACGCGTGGTGTCTCAAGGCTCGAAGGCTGTCGATGATGACATCTACAGAAATCGCTACGGCATGGTGTTCATGCGGATACCGGCCGGCGAATTCAAGATGGGCAGCCCACGCAGCGAAGACGATCGCGAAAGCGACGAAGCCCAGCACACGGTCCGCATCAGCAAAGACTTCTGGATGGCAAGCACCGAGGTGACCCAGAAGCAGTGGGAGCGGGTCATGCGTACCAGCATCCGTCAGCAACGCTCTGCCGGCGATGACGATGATGACTACAACGGCATCGGCGGCGACCACCCGATGAAGTTTGTGACTTGGTACGACGCCCAGGAATACTGCCGTCGCCTCAGCGAGATGGACGGCCGAACCTACCGTCTGCCCACAGAGGCCGAGTGGGAATACGCCGCCCGGGCCGGCACGGCCACCGCGTTCGCCTTCGGCAATCGGCTCAGCCCCGCCCAGGCCAACGTCGCGGACGACTCACTTGACCGCGAGCGCACCGTTGAGGTCGAAAGCTTTCGGCCAAACAAATGGGGCCTCTACGACATGCACGGCAATGTTCGCGAATGGGTCGCCGACTGGTACGACGATGACTACAACCAATCCGACATTGTCGATCCAAAAGGCCCGGCCGAGGGAGATGAAAAAGTGCTCCGCGGGGGTTCGTGGAAGCGTGAGGCGGATGAAGCCCGCTCCGCCGCTCGCACCGAAGAAGACCCCGGCGAGATGAGCCACACCATCGGCTTCCGCGTGGTGCTCGAAAGGCCCTGATCGCAGTCAAACATATCAAGACAATGAATTTTGGCTTCGTCCTGAGCTCAAATTACAGCACATCGAAAAAAATCTTTGAGGATTCCTATCCGCTTGCCGAACGAGCGAATCTGGCGTTGCATTTTGGAGTGTTCAAGGTAAGAGTCAGCCAATATCTACGGGCTACCTTGCCGATTGATTTGCGACTCACTGACATAAGTTGAATTGAGCCAGTGGTTATGAGCGACCAGATTCTAAGTAATTTTGGACTCTTTGAACGTTTTATGTCTTATTTAGATCGAGTTTTTGCTAACGTAAATTCTGCGCAAAGCCGCTGAAAAACCTTGTTTACAAAGTGTTTTTGTTCCATCGCCCATTGCGGGTTGCCAATTTGCATGTTAGGATCAATACGGATGATTTGGACGATTGCTTGTGGGCTCCGTCCCCAAGAATTTCGATAAACAATACAGCTGTCCTTAGAGAGGGACGACCATGACAAAACCGACTGCTACGAAAACTAAAGTGAAACGCAAACTGCAGGGCATCCGCAGGAAAACCGAGCAAGCGAAGAAGATGGCAGCCGCCAAGTCAAGCGATCAAGAGCAAGCGGTCAGCGTGACCTGCCGTTGGCCACGCGCTTTGACCAAGCGAGAGCGATCACTGCTGAAAAAACTGTTGGCCAAGCCGATTGATTACATGGAGGACGATGCGTTCGAGGCGGAAGACGCTCGATCGAACATTTTCGCAGAAGAAAAGATCGTCGACCGTCCGCGGACCGGCTGGTACAGCCGATTGGCACACGAGCGTAAGCTGACCCGTAAGACGCGTACGACGTCACTTCCCCTGCTGACGCCCAAGCAAGAGATCGAAGTCTTTCTGCAGTTCAACTACGCCCGATGCCGGGCCGAGATGGCTCGGCAGGAGATTCAGCCGCCTCGATTGACGCTTGCCCAAGCCCGCGAACTGCTGCATTGGCACCAGAAATCGCTGGAGTTGCGGGAGATCATTGCCGAGTACAACCTCGCACTTGTGCTCGCCATGGCCAAGCGTTTGCCCAGCACGAATATCGATTTCCCGGAAATGATCAGCGAGGGCAACATGGCCTTGCTCCGCAGTATCGACAAATTCAATGTCTCCAAGGGTTTCAAGTTCTCGACCTATGCCTGCCGGGCGATCCTCAAGGCATTCAGTCGGCTGGGTACGAAAACGACCCGTCACCGCGCGGTGTTCCCCGTCGGCTTCGAGCCGGACCTCGAGCGATCCAACTACCAGTCCGAAAAAGCCGCGGACGAGGAAATGGGCTGTGTCGAACAGGTCTCGCGCATCTTCAAGGAAAACCGCTGCAACCTCAGCGATCTGGAACTCGAAGTCATCACCAAGCGGTTCGCCTTCGATAAGCCGGATGCACCCAAGGGCATGACCCTTCAGGCCCTCGGCCGAGAGATCGGCCTGACCAAAGAACGTGTCCGCCAAATCCAAATCCACGCCCTCGCCAAGATGCGCGACAATCTCGAAAACACTTACCTCAACGGCCCCTCGGTTTCCGAAGCCCGTTTGCGTAAAGAGATTGAGGCTGAGCAAGCCGAACGCGAAGCCCAGCAGTAACGCGTCGCCGCGGAGTGATCGCACCGCAAAACCTATTAAAACAAACCCGCGTTCGATGAACGCGGGTTTGTTTTATTTGTATGAAGCGGGCGGATCAGCCCCAGCCGCTGCCGTCTTTTTTTGTGCCGCAGATCGTGACGTCCATGCCCATCGCCTCGGCCATCGCGGCTTTAGTCAGCATGGCGTGGTCGGCCGCGTCGGCATCCTTCGCATACGCACATTGGATGTGGTTCGCCTTATGGCGGGCCATCATCTGGTCGCGTGACACGCCGTAGGTCACCGCGTGCATGATCGGCCACTGCGGGGTCGTTTCGTCCCAACGCCGCTGCGTTTCTTCCTTCGGCAGCTTAATCACGCCGGCCCGGCCGAGGTCCATGCATAGCTTGCCCCCACTTTTGGAGCCGTCCACCCAGATGCGGGACCAGACGATCTCGCCGACCTTCGCGATGCCGCGGAGCGTCGAGCCACCATTAGGGAAATACATCGCCGGCTGCCGCAGACCGTCGCTGCCTTTCCAGCCCTTGATATGGTGGGCCGGCGGGGCGCTGCCGCTGATCAAAAATACCCAGACGTATTCATCTGTCGTCCCGGTCGGGTCTTCATCGCCCCAACGCAGATCGTGCAGCGTGTTCTCGACCGGCTGACCCAATGCTTTGTGAACGCGGTAGGTCATCAGACCATCGAGGCCGGCACATTCATCGACTTCGTTGAAGTGCGGGACAGGCTGACCTTTAAACAGCACCCGCTTGCCGTCACGCGACTTCACCGGCGGGCGGTCGGCGTTGTTTAGCGTGCCTTCGACCAGATCGCTGGCCGGGGCCAGGTCCTTGAGGCCTTGCTGGTACTGGATGCCGATCGTGTGGCAGCCGAAGTCATCCGCGATGCGGACCGCGGCGATATACATTTTGCACTGATCCAGCACCTGCTCTTTGGTCAGGTCTTTCTTATGCTTCGCGTTTTTCGGGATGTGGAAGTTGAATCCCTTTTTGACATACCAGTCAAAGCAGGCCTTGGCTTCCTTGTTGCTGACCTGCGTCATTTCATAATAGAGCGCGGATTGGCTGAGCCGTTCTTTATAGACGCCGGTCGGGTTCAGCAGATGGTCGGGGATGATCGCGTTGAACATGCCCATGCAGCCCTCGTCGAAGATGCCCATGATGGCCTTATTGGCGGTGAGTTCGTCGGCGAGGTGGTGGCCCTGGTTGCGAGACTCATCGGTGAGCAGCTTGTCAGAAAGCTTCTTGGTATGAGCCGTGGCGTGAGTGCATTTGCCTTCCTTCAACCATTTTTCGAGGCGGGTCTTGAAATAGTCATCGGAGAAATCCTTGCTCCAGAGCGTGGAGTATTTCACGCCGGCCTTCGTTAGCGAGCCGTTGAGATTGAGCATACCCACCAAACCTGGCCAGGTGCCGGACCAGTTGGCAACGGTCAGGATTGGAGCTTTGTGCGTGATCAGGCCGTGCAGGATATGGTGGCTGTATTGCCAGACCGCCTCGGCGACGATGATCGGCGACTCGGGATCGATGTCGCGGAAGACCTGCATGCCTTCCTTCTGCGACTGGATGAAGCCATGCTTCTGATCGGGTTTGTAGTCGTGGGCGCGGGGGACGTGGTAGCCGAACGACTCGATCGCCTGGGTGAGATCGTTTTCGAGTTCGGACTGGGCTTTCCAGCAGTTCTGGTTGGCGGAGAGGCGGAGGTCGCCGTTGGCGATAAGGGTGATAGTTTTATTTTTGGAGCTGGCCATATCGAGAGATTCCGGTAAGCGGGAAGGGGTGTCACACGGCCTTGGCAGGGCGTATGAGAGATAAGAAAAACTGTGGAAGCGATCGCGAATTACGGCGACGGAGCGTGTAGCCGTTTAGAGATGTTTTATTCGGCCGGTGGGCTCGGCCGATTGGTCCGCGTCAGCCCGTGACGCAGTTGAGCGTCACGGCCGAAGAGACACGCGGAAAGACCCAGAGAGCATCGCATCAAGGTAATTTAACCGCTGCATCGATTTCTGTCATTGCCAAAGTCTAGACCGGGTCTATTAATACCTAGTATCTAAACGCCTAATAGCAAGCTCAGGACTTGCGCTTCTCGCTTTTTCAGCAACCGTCGGTCCACGCGGCCGAGCGGGTTTTTCGCTTGGTCCAACGCCTTGCAAAGCATGCCGGCCTCGTAACGCTCAAGGATCAGCGGGTGGATGTAATACTTTCTGCAGACCGCCGGGGTGTTGCCTAGATCAGCGGCGGTTTGTTTGACCGCCTCCACGATGTTGCGTTCGGACTTTTTCTGGTCCTTGGCCGGGCCGGACTGACTCAAAGCCTCAGCGGCGAGCACGGTGCCGGACCAGGTGCGGAAATCCTTTGCGGACAAGTCCAAGCCGGTGATGTTGCTGAGGTAGCGATTGATATCGCCCGAATCGATGGGCTGGGGCTTGTCATCGTCATCGAGATACTGGAACAGGCGTTGGCCGGGCAGCTCGCTGAGTTGGCGGGCGGCCCGGGCAAGGGAGCGATCTTCGACAGTGATGTCGCGAGCCTTGCCAGATTTGCCGGTGTAGGACAGGCGGATACGGCGGGTGGACAGGTCAATGTGGCGGTTGTGGAGCGTGGTGAGTCCGAACGTATTGTTGTCGCGGGTGTAAGCCTCATTACCGACGCGTAGCAGGCCGGTCTGCATGAGTTCGAGCGCGATGGCGATGACACGCTCCCGGCAGAGCGACCGCTTACGCAGATCCGTTTCGATCTGCCGACGGATCGCGGGCAGGGCGGCGCCGAAGACCGCAAGGCGTTGGAATTTCATCGCGTCACGGACATCGCGATAGGCATCGTGGTAGCGGTAGACCTTTCGCTTTTTGGTGTCCCGGCCGGTAGCCTGGAGGTGGCCGTTTGGGGCGGGGCAGATCCAGACCTGCTCCCAGGCGGGGGGGATGACCAGGCTTTGGATTCGCTTACGGGTAGGGCGGTCGCGAATCGTATTGCCGCGTGTGTTGAGGTAGGTGAAACCCTTGCCGCACCGGCGTCGGGAGTAGCCGGGCGATTGGTCGGAGACATGAACCAGGGCTGAGCCATCGAGCGCAATCACAACAGGAATGCTAGGTCAGCCAAACAGTTAATACCGGTTTAATCCATTAGGCCACGGCGAGATCGCGCAGGTCGATCGGATCGCGTTGAGCGGCAATCGCCGGGCTGTTCAAAGGGAAGGTCGCGATGGGCTCAGGCATGAAGCGGTGGCCGTCGCGGTTGTATTGAATTGGCCAGATGGATAGTTCCATGCCTTCAAGAACGACCCCGCGTGGGCAACGTGGGGTTTGGAATGCGCCGGTGTTGATGATGACCCGCCGGTCGATCTCGCCGCCCGGCTCACGATCGATCCAGACCCCCGCCCGATGGATGTGGCCGAAAATAAAGTATCGCGACTCCGGAGCGAAACGGCGGGCAAAGCCGATCGCACGCTTGGGGATCGTGTGCCAGTAGTACAACGCCTTGGCGATTTTCTCGGCGTGTCGGGCTTTCTTTTTCAATTTTTGAATCGAAGTACGTTGCTTGGTAGAAGGCTTTTCATGCAGCGGATGCGCTTCGTGTTCCCATTGCACGACCGAGGCATGCTGACAGGCGGCGAGTTGGGCGTCGATCTGCCGGGCTTTGCTCGGGTCCAGCGACATGACCGCGTCGGCGTGGAAACCGCGGAGCTGCTTGGCGTGATCCGTCCATGGCGAGATGGCAGGGTGCAGGATGTCGCCGTGGGTCAGAAAGACCTCGCGGTCGGCCAACCGGAGGTAGCGGCGGTCGGTGAGTAGCGGGTCATGATTGCCGGAGATGAGCGTGAGCTTGACGCCGTCTGCTTCAGTGAGTTCATGCAGTCGAACGATTTGCCGGGCGGCGGCGCCGCGTACCTTGACGTCGGCGATTTCCGCGACATCGCCGTTGATGATCAGCTCGGCCATGCCCTGCCATAGCGGGCGCAACGCCTCGGCCGAGGCCGCGCCGCGACCCGGCGTGGCTAAATGTGTGTCCGATAAAATAAGGATGCGCCCTGGACCGGCCATGCATGTGCTATCGACCGGCTTTAAGTGCCACATAACTGCTAGTTTTTCAGCCCAAGCCGCGGTTAGGCATCGCGAATCCGCTGATACCGCATCATGACGATCCGTGGATTCGATGACACTCATCCACAGTTTGGCTTCACGATGTTGAGTTGCTCATGAAATCTTTCTCAAGTCGCACGGCTGGTATAGTTGCCCGCCCGCTTGCTTTGCGATGAACGCCCCGCGATCTTGTTGACCTGCCTATGGATATCAAGCTTTTTAATTCCAACCTCGATGCGACCCTGATCGGGACGCCCGGAGCCGCTCACCACTTTCACGAAGCCTGGGAGCAGATCCCGCAGGACAAGCGGCCGGTGCTGGTTTACAACTCGGGCCGACCGCTCGACGAAATCTGCGAGATTGTCAAAGACTCGTCGCTGCCCGATCCGCAATACATCATCGCCGGCGTCGGCACGCAGCTGCTTGACTACGCGAACGATCGGCTGATGCATGAGTACACCGACACGCTTATCGAAGGCTGGGACATCGTCAAGATCGACGAGTTGGTCCGCGATGTCCCGGGTGTGCGTCGGCAGGAAGACGAAAACCAGAACCTGCTCAAGAGCAGTTGGTACCTCGACAACGCCGACCGCGAAACGGTCCACCTATTACGCGAACGGCTTAAAAGCAGCGGCCTGCAAGTCACCGTCGTCTACTCCTCGTTCCTTTATCTCGACATTATCCCCGCCCGGACTAACAAGGGTCTTGCGCTGAGTTGGCTCTGTCGGCAGCTGGACATCTCGCTCAACAGTGTGCTTGTGGCGGGCAGTTCGGCCAACGATGCGAGTTGCTACTACCTGCCGGGCGTTCGTGGCATCGCTGTCGAAAACGCCAAGCCCGAGTTGTTTGAAGCGGTCGTCTCGCTGCCGGTCTATCGCAGCCCCTATGTGATGAGCGAGGGTATCGTGGACGGGCTGTTGAACTACGGTCTGATCGATAAAGCCCCGTATCTCGCGACGCCGTCCGAAGGCCCCGACGCCGACCCGGACCTGCGCATGCTCTTCAGCGCCGACGCCATGGTTGGCCTGACCGAGGAAGAGACGCAATACGTCGAAACCGCCTACGGAAAAGCGATCGAATCGCTACGCCGCTGCATCACCCCGATGGGCTTCAGCGCCGCATCGATGGAAGACAACGAGGTCACCGGCACGGATGAAAACTACAACTCCGTCTGGGCCCGTGACGGCGCGATCACCACGATCTGCACACTCGATCTGCCAGACGAAGACATCATCAAATGCCAGAAAGCGACGCTGACCACACTGTTTGAAGCGATCTCGCCGGCTGGCCAACTACCCGCCAATGTCCGCCTGCTCTCACATCAGCCGGACTACTCCGGCGTCGGCGGCATCTGTGCGATCGACTCGAACCTCTGGCTAATCATCGCGATGTATCAGTTCGCCCATGTCCGCAATGACATGAGCCTGATCCAGAAATATCGCGGCCAACTCCAACGCGCAATGGACTGGATCTCTGCACACGACTCGAACAACGACGGTCTGATCGAAGTGCCAGAAGCCAGCGATTGGACCGACCTGTTCGGCAGGTCCTACAACGTGTTGTATGACGAAGTGCTCTGGTTCCGAGCCAATGTGTGTTACGCCCGCATCCTCGAGATGCTCGGCGATCACGAGCGGGCCGGGCATTACCACCAGTGGAGCCAGTTCATCCAAGGCAAGATTATCCGTGCCTTTTGGCCGAGCTCCGAACCGGGCAAACATCATGGCCCTGAGCATCAGCTCAGCTTTGCCGACAACCAATACTCGCTGGGTGACGCCCGCTATATGCTCGCGGAGATTACGCCGTTCAACTTCAACTGGCGCTGCGACGTGTTCGGCAATGTGCTGTCATTCTTATACGGCGTGATTGACCCGGACATGGCTCGAACTGCGTTTGCGTTTATGTGGGGCTGCGGCGTTAACAAACCTTACCCCGTGTCAAATCTTTATCCCGTTGTGCAGGCCGGCGACCCGGATTGGCGGAGCTACTACACCGTCAACCTGCTGAACCTGCCGGACCATTACCACAACGGCGGGATTTGGCCGTTCGTCGGTGGCATGTGGGTCCGCTTCATCCACCGCCTGGGTCAGCACGAAGTAGCCTGCAAAGAATTGGTCAAGCTTGCCGAGTTGAATCAGAAGGGTATTCGCGAAGAGTGGGAATTCAACGAATGGGCCCACGGCGAAACCGGCCGCGTCATGGGCAAGCGTTATCAAGCCTGGTCCGCCGCCAGCTTCATCCGCGCCTGCCATGAGCTTCAACTCGAGCCGGGGCATAACGATGGCGAGGAATAATTTTGACCGACAGATCTGAAAGCCCGGCCAACATCCTGCTCATCGTTGTCGATCAGTGGCGACGCGACACCATGGGGTGTGCTGGCCATCCGTGTGTTCGCACGCCGCACCTCGACCGCCTCGCTTCGGACGGCGTGCGTTTTACTCGCGGCTATTCCGCAACGCCGACCTGTGTACCTGCCCGGGCAGCCTTGATGACCGGCTTGTCACAACAGCGGCACGGTTTTGTTGGTTATAGCGAAGCGCCGGTCTGGAAATATCCCACCACGCTCGCAGGGACGCTCTCTGACGCCGGCTACCACACGCAATGTGTCGGCAAAATGCATGTCAGTCCATATCGCAACCTGATGGGTTTTCATAACGTCGTTCTTCACGATGGCTATCTGCATTCGGCCCGCTCCCAGCCAATCGATGCCGGCCGATATGACGATTATCTGCCTGAGCTTCGTCAACGCACCGGCGATCCACACGCGGATTATCTTCAGTCGGGCATCGGCTGTAACGGGTATGCCGTCGCACCATGGCCTTACGATGAAAAACTGCACCCCAGCGCATGGGTTACTGACCATGCCGTCGATTTTATTGAGCGGCGTCGCGATCCCGGTAAACCATTCTTCCTGAAAGTCAGCTACCACCGCCCGCACCCGCCGCTCGACCCGCCGCAGTCATGGCTGGATATCTACCGCGACGTCGACCCGCCCGAGCCGGTCGTCGGGGACTGGGCCGAAGACTGGCAACTTCCCGACGGCACCACGCCTGAGTCGCCGGTCCCGCATGACAGTGCTCAGATCAGGCTTGCCCGGCAGGCGTACTACGCTCAGTGCACGCATATCGACCAGCAAATTAACCGGCTCACACACGCGTTGATCAGCGGTGGCGTGATCGATAACACGGCGATCCTTTTCGTCAGCGATCACGGCGAAATGCTGTACGACCACCACCAAGTCGCGAAGGCGATGCCTTTCGAGGCCTCGGCTGGTATACCCTGCCTCTTCGTCCCGCCGCGTCGGTGGGGAGATGATCGGCTCACTGGACAAACGTGTGACAAACTTGTCGAACTGCGCGACATCCTTGCGACGACCTGCGACATCGCTGGCATCGACCCGCCCGATACCGACGGCTTGAGTTTGCTCGATGTCGCGCGAGGCGATGCATCCCGCGAGGTCCTGCATGGCGAACATGTTCGAGGAGAATTATCCAATCAATGGCTGACGGACGGAAACGCCAAATACATTTGGTGGTCACAAACCGGCCGGGAATACTTATTCGATCTTGATGATGACCCTTTCGAGCTTCAGGATCTATCTACTTACCGGTCCGATGATCTGGAGGGTTGGCGGCAGCGAATGGTTGAGGTGCTACGAGATCGGCCTGAGGGCTTCGTACAGAAAAACCGTTTAGTCGCCGGTCGAGAACAATCGCCGACCCTGTCGCACGCTGGCCAAGGTATCTGAAGATGGCTGCGAAGGGCACCACGACGGTCAGAGAATTTAGTGTGAGCTGAATTTACCTGTCCAACGGGTCAATATTTAGGCGACTGCAGCCTTGGGAATTAGAGCGCCCTTGCCGAAGACAACGGGCATAACGCCGGAGGGTTCGCTGGATTTTTCCGAGCCGATGTCCTTCGTCCTCGCATCGGCGTAGCAAACGCTGAAAGCCCGGCGGGATTGCTGAGAATGATTTTTATCTGACGAATGCAAGAGCCAATTGTGTAGCAGCATGCATTCGCCGGGCTCTAACTCGCAGAAGACCACCTCGCCCTCGTGGAGCGCTTGCTCCGCCTGTTGCTCGGTGAGAAAGCCGCTGTCGTGTTGCGTATTGATGATGCCAAAGCGATGGGTGCCGGGCAGGATCTGCACGCAGCCGTTCTCTTTTGTCGCCGGGTCCAACGCCGTCCAGATCGTCACCAGCGGGTCGCGGTCGAACCATGTCCAACGGTCCTGATGCCAAGGCAGCTTTGTTCCGAAACCGGCAGGCTTATTCATAAACATCGACCGAAATACGGAGATCGGCACATGTTGACCATAAAGCCGATCACAGATTTCTTTGAAGCATGGGTGTTGCAGGTACCGCAGGAACAGCGGGTCGAGTTCGAGTTGTTCGATCTTTCGATAGTTCAGCGTCGGGCCCTTGTGGCCCTTGCTCATTTCGCCGAAGTCGCCATATTCGCCGGTGGTCGAATCCAATTGCATCAGCATACGGTCGTAATCGACGTCGGCTTTGCCAAGCATGATGTCATCAATACGCTGCTGCAAACCCGCTAACGCATCGTCGGATAGCAATTTACCCAATGGCAGGTAGCCATCGACGTGGAATTGAGCCCATTGCCGGTCGTCAATGAAGTGAGTCATTTATGTTTTATTTCTTAGGGAGCACTTGCTCAACAGTTTGAGAACACCATCCGATTGTGGAGATGCACAAAACTCTAAACAAGTGTTCGTCAGCAGAGAATGTCCTGGCTGATCATGAGGATGCACGATTTGAATCTGATGCGTTTCTGAAATGGTCTGGACTGACACCGATATGCCGTTTGAACAACCGGCTGAAGTAATACGGGCTATCGACTGCGACCTGCTGAGCAATGTATGACAAGGTGTGCTCGGTGTTTCGCAGCAGGTCCGCGGCGTGCTGCATCCGCAAGTGGGTAAGTTGTTGCATCGGCGTAACACCCAGGGTTTGGCGAAACAATCGATTCAGGTGCTGAGGGCTGTAGCCAGCAGCGGTCGCCAAGTCTTTGAGAGTCGTACGCTTTGCGATCCGTCGCTCCAAATCGCCAAGCATGTCTGCTACGAGAGGATCGGCTGGGCGGGGCGTTAGCCTGTTGGCGGCGGCGTCGGCCCTAAGCAATTCCTGCACCACGAGATCAGCGTGAGCACGTAGCATCTGCAGGGTGGTATTGAGGTCATCTCGAAGGTGTTCACGAAGTGCAGCCTGAAGGTAGCCGTCCAGCCGACTGAACGAGGGTACCTCACGTACAGTCGGCAGGCCGAGCAATTCGATCGCGTCCTGACCGCCCGGCAGGTTGGCCTGAATATGCATGGACAACAACGTGATGCGCTGGGTTCGGCTCTTCGCCTCATGCGGAACATCCGGCGGTGAGAGCAGCAACGACCCGGGGCCAAGCCGGTACTCGACGTGATCGATGAACCAAACGACACGCCCACGGGCTACATAAATCAGATTGGTATGAGGCAGGATTCGACGCTGACAGGCAAAAGAGCCATCGTTGCAGTGCTGGCGGGAGCCGACGTTGCCGCCGATCTCGACGCGGAGATTCTCCAGAACGAAGTTCAGCAGCGGAGGGGCTTCATTCACTTTTCCCCCAGCACCTTTTTGCGACGCAGGATGTGATGGTAATGCTGGGCGAAGCGGTGGGCCTCGTCGCGGGCGGCTTGGCATAGTTTCAGGCCGAGGTTGTTTCGGCTGAGCTTGATCGGCTCCTTTTTAGCCTGTACGTAAATCAGCTCCTCCTTCTTGGCAAGTGAGATGACCATCGGGGGCTTGACGTTAAGGTCCTCGAAGGCTTCCTGCGCGGCATGGAGTTGACCCAGCCCGCCGTCGATGATGATGACATCGGGATACAACTCGTTGCCCTGCCCCGCGTCGCGATACCGTCGGCTGACCACTTCGCGGATGCTGGCGTAGTCATCGTTTCCACCGGCGACGGTCTTGATTTTGTATCGGCGGTATTCATTTTTCAATGGCCGGCCATCAATAAAGCAGACTTTACTGCCGACGGTTTCGCCGCCTTGCAGATGGGCGATGTCGATGCATTCCACGCAGCGGATCGGCTCATCGATGCCGAGCGTTTTACGCAGGCTTTCCAGCCCTTTTTCGGGGTTGGCCTGAAAAGATTCGCTCTCGGGTTGCCATTGCTGCTTGCGGTCGCCACGGTCGTCGAGTTTCTGAATCGCGTTCATCTGATCCCGCAATGCCGCCGCCTCCTCGAAGCGCAGTTCCTTGCTGGCCTGCTCCATGTCCTGCTTAAGTTCACGCAGCATGACCGACCGCTTGCTCTCGAGAAAACGGATTAAGCGGTCGATGTCAGCCCGATAGGCATCCTTCTCGATCTTCGCGCCGCAGGGTGCGGTGCACTGTTTGATGGGGTACAGCAAGCATGGCCGAAAGTATTTCCGCTTCTCATCGTCCTCGCGGATGTCGAGATGACAAGTGCGGAACTTGAAAACCCGCTGCAGGATCTGAACCGATTCGCGTAACGCATATACGCTGGTGAAGGGGCCAAAGATCTTCGCCCCTTTGAATTCCTCGCCCTGCGGGTTGCGGGTGATGAACACGCCGGGGAAGTCGTCTTTGATCGTGATGGCGAGGTAGGGAAAGGTTTTGTCATCGACCAGCCGGGCGTTGAACCGCGGATGGATGTCTTTGATCAGGCGGTTCTCGGTGAGCAGTGCTTCCCACTCGCCCTCGCATTCGATGACATCGAAATCCTCGATGAGTTCGAGCATCGGCATTTTCTTCATGCCCGGGTCGGCAGATGGTACGAAATAGGACGACACCCGATCGGGTAGCCGAGACGCCTTGCCGACGTAGATCACGACACCCGCAGCGTCTTTCATGAGATAGACGCCCGGTGCTTTAGGCAGCTTGCGGGCCTTGGTCAGTAGTTCATCGAGCCGGGGACGACGCTCCTTCATCGTGAAGTGATGATAGGCGGTTTAGCTGTGCGATTACTCCGCGGCGGCGATGTCCGTCGTTTCGTCGGTCGGCTGGCCTTGGCCGGTCGGTGTTTCGGCGGGCGTTCCGGGAGCTGGGGCGGGGGGCGAAGTTGTCCACGGGCTTTCGCCGCGCAATCGGCGGAGGATGTCCGCAGTGAGCCGACTGTCGCGGTGAGCGGAGACATGCGCCCAGCCTAGCGGCGGGGTGTGTACCCACCACGGCGTGATGCCGGGCGGGGCGGTGTTGGGCACGCCAACGATCGCATCGCCCAGCCGAGCGTAGGCGATCAGTTGGTATTCCGCCTCTGCAAGATGTTTATCGACATACCCAAGAAAGGCAGAATCCTTACGCATGTCGATTACCCGCTTGTCGAATGTTGGAATCGCCGCCCAGTCCGCCCCCTGGTGGGGTGTCGCCAAAGTGAACAGCCGGGCGATTTTCAGACGTCGCTTCGGCTGCGTTTCCGCATCGATGCAGGGCAGGGCGGCATAGCGGGCGACCAATCCGCCCATCGAAAACGCGACGACGTCCACCTCGATGGTCTGGTCCGGGTCCTCGCTGGGCCACCGCTCATTGATCGCCTCGATCACCTTCGCCCTGGCCGCGTCGAACGTGTCCGCCCCCCAGAAATTGACGACGACGGTTTCCCGCTGGCCAACAGTGTCCCGGAGGATCGGCCGCCAGTGCATGCTCATGAACATCATGTCCGCCCAGCCGGTCACCACGACGACCGGCCTTTCCAACGGCTTGGGGTCCGCCTTCATCCGCTTGATGTCTCGTTTCGCATCGCGGATCGATAAATCAAACGATGGGTTGCGTGGTGCAGCACAGCCGAGGATCAGGCAACAGGTCAACACGATAAGCGCAAAGTGCATCACTGCATCATACCGCTGGGGATGTTGCGCTTTGTCTTTTACGTACCATTTCTGATGCGTTGATCCGCGGATTCGCCGAACCTCATCCGCGGCTTGGTGGCAGATTGGCGAGTCTAGCGAACCGCTTCCTGGTAAGTCGTGCGGTAGCTGCGTTGTTGATAGTTGTCGCGGATACGGTCGCCATAGATCGATTGGCCGTCACGCGTGTAGGTGACGCTTCTCACTACCGTCGGCGACTGATAGCCCGACGCGACGCGCGGCTGCCGATCATTGCGATACAGATACCAGGCCTGCGGCTCCCCCAGCCAGGGCTGCATCTGCGAAAGCGAAGCGACCTGCGGCGAGGTCATCACCAGCGACCGCCGCTGCCCCGAATCATCAACTAACGGCCCAAGTCCACCCTGATGCGGCGGCACCGGCTGCGTTGCACACCCCACCGAACCCCACGCTATGAGCAGTAAGCCGCCGAGAAGAGGTTGAGATTTATGCCGCAACAACGCTTTCATACCATGCTCCAATTGAAGTATGACACGGTTATGCTGCCTGGCGCGTTTATTTCGAATTTATTTGCGTTCTCATTACCGGCTCGCAATCTCAACTTGACTTCAGATAGTCCTAAATGCGATTCGATAGCAAAGAATTAGAAGGAAATGAATTTGACGCTGGCCTGCTGATCGCGATAATGCTCGGCTCGCTGTGACGCCCGCTGTGGGTGTGACAGCCACTTTTTGAGCCAAGCCGTAGCCGCGGTGGGTGCTCGCTACTTCCGAATGGGTTGGCTCATTCCCGTCAGCCCATTTGGCGTTCCCGATTTGAACGGGTACGTGAATGAAAGGTTTTTCTGATGGCGAATTACACCGGACCGAAAGTCAAGCTCTCCCGTCGCGTTGGCGTGCCGATCGCGGATATTCCGAAGCACACGACCAAGCGGCAGCTCAACCCGCCGGGCATGCACGGCTTCCGTGGGCGTCGGCTGCGCGACTACGGGATCCGTCTCAACGAGAAGCAGAAGCTCCGCTTTCATTACAACGTGCTCGAAAAGCAGTTCCGCCTCATGATGAAGGAAGCGGGCCGCACGCAGGGCAACACCGGCACGGTCATGCTCCGCCTGCTCGAACAGCGATTGGATAATGTCATCCGCCGTCTGGGCTGGGCCCGCACGATCTGGGCCGCCCGGCAGATCGTCAGCCATGGCCACGTCCTGGTCAACGGCCGCAAGTGCGACATCGCATCGCGTCAGGTTCAAGTCGGCGATGAGATCACGCTGAAAGAAGGCATCCACAAACTTGTCCGCGAGAACATGGAATCGCTGCCCGGCCACGAGACACCCGAATGGCTGAGCTTCGACCCCTCGACGCTGACCGCCAAGGTCGCCGCGGTCCCCACCGCCGATCAGGTGCCGTTCGATGTGAACATGAACCTGATCATTGAATTCTATCGCTAAGACATTTAGCTCGTTCTCAATCGAAAAGCCCGCGTCCTTCGACGCGGGCTTTTTTAATTCGAGCTTCATCTGGACGGATCAGCCTCAACTCTTTTTCCATGTTTGAGAGAGTTCGCTGACCAACATACGGTTGGCTTCTTTTTTGCCGGTTTCGGCAAGGCGGGCGTGTTGCTCCATGTACTGGGCGGCATAGGCGTAGCGTGGCCGATCCTGTTCGTTGGTCAGCGAGCGTTGCAGGGTGTAGCGATCGAACAGGCAGACATCGCCCTGCTTCATCGCGGGCAGCTTGATGCCGTTGCCAGGGTCTGCGGCTTTGCGATGGCCGTACTGCTCTTCCGAGGGTTGCAGGCCCCAGAGGTGCGATCCGGGCGAGACCCAGAGCATCGCCATGTCCGGATCGATGTCATCGACGGCGACGAACATGTTCAATGCCCGCCCCAGCAGGTGGATGTACTGATTGTCCTGATGCCATTCCAGACCCTTGCCGCCTTTTCCCGGGACGATCGCCAACATGCCGTAGTACACCCGTGGCTCCGCATCAAAGAGTTGCGTCACCGCACCGACGATCTGCGGGTCGGTCAGCAGGGCGTGGACGTCCGCCTCGTGCTGCGGATTGTCGTGTTCAAAAATTTCCGGCGTCCAGTTGCCGCCTTCCTCTGCTGTAAACCGCTCTGCAGCCTGTCGAACACCCTGCACCACCTCCGGCGTCGCCAACTGCGGAAGCAAGGCATAACCCTCGCGGTAATAACGCTCGATCTGTTCATCGGTCAGGGGTGTGGCAGACGTGGTTGCGGTCGCGGTGGTCATTTGCGTATTCCTTTCGAGAATTCAGATTTCAGAAACAGTCCCAAGTGGGTACGCAATATCTTTGCGATCTCAAAGCACGATGCCATAGCTGAATCGATCGATTACCTGTAAAATTCGAACATGCAATATTTTGATGGATTGCACTTTCTGGGCGGTGATCATGTGCCCCGATGCTCTGTCAAATTGCGTCTCCAGGGCAAGGTTTGGGCTTTGAATTTCGCAGAATCAGGAACTTTTCGTTGGACCTCATCTACGGGTCGGGAGCGGTTGCTGTCCTGCCCGGTGGCTTATTGGACATGGCCGGGCCGAACATTCGTTTATGGCTGCCGAGCACACGAAACATGGAATCAGCGCTACATCCTGTTCCACGGCCCGCGGGTGCAACGCATGGTCGGGCGTGGCCTGCTGACGAAAAGCGAAACGCCTTGGCGGGCGGTCCATCACGCTCAAGCGTTTGCGGACCGGTTCGATTGTCTGCTGCAGATGACACAGGACGCGGGGCAGCCCGAGAAGGCGGTGCATGGTTTGGAAGGCCTGCTGTTGGACCTGCATATGCCCGGCCCCGCTGCAAGTCTTCAGCAGAACGAGCCGATTCGTGATTTGGCTCAAGCAATCCAGGAAACACCCGCTGATGCATGGCGAGTGGATGCGATGGCGGAAGCCGTTGGCGTCTCAACCGTGCATCTGCGAAGGTTGTTTCACGATGTGCTCGGTCTATCGCCACAGCGTTTTGTCACCCGTTGCCGAATGCAGCAGGCCGCGGAACGACTAGCCAAAACCGATCGACTTGTCCGCCAGGTCGCAATCGAAGTCGGCTACGAGGACCCGTTTCATTTCAGCAAAACCTTCCGACAAACCTATGGCCTGTCGCCAAGCCGATACCGACAAGATCGCCAACAGTTTTCCCATAAGCATTCTTCGAAACCATATCGGCTGACCTGAATGTGATGCGAGTCAATCTCGATCCACTTCGCTACTCCTATCGTTTCATCTCGAATTTTTGTTCGCGAATCACGTTGGGAGTTGTCTGAATTTTTGTAATATCGCTGTGATGTCGAAACACCCCGGTGATGACGTGCGGCCGAATGTACTTTGGGTGCTATGCGATCAACTGCGTGCGCAGGCACTGGGGTACCGCGGCGATCCCAATGTCTGCACACCCAACATCGATAATCTCGCCCGCAACGGGATGCGATTCGATGCGGCGGTGTCGGGGGCGCCGTGGTGTGTGCCGTTTCGCGCGTCGCTGCTGACGAGTAAATATCCGCATCAGCACGGCTGCGACCGCACGCCTTCCGCATTGAACCCGGACCTGCCGACGATTGCCGACCCGTTCCGCGAGGCGGGGTATCACACCGCCTACGTTGGCAAATGGCATCTGCACGGCAGCAACGACGATGTCTTCATCCCCGAGGGTGCACGCGGCCACTTCGATTATTGGGTCGGCTATGAAAACCGCAATGCCCAGTATGACACTTGGGTGCATGGCAGCGATCGGCCCGAGCCGGTACGCCTGCCGGGCTACGAAACCGACGCGCTGACCGACATCATGCTCGAGCATCTGGCGGGCCATGTCGAGGCGGGCGGGGGTAGCGGCCAGGCCGACCCGTTCTTCGGCGTGCTCTCCGTTCAGCCGCCACACAATCCCTATGTCGCCCCTGCGGAATTTCATCGCGGACGCAAGCCGACAGATATACAGTTTCGACCGAATGTGCCGGACGTGCCGTGGATTCGTGAGCAGTTCGGTGTCGATCTGGCGGGTTATTACGCGATGATCGAAAATCTGGACTGGAACATCGGCCGCATCCACCAATCATTGCGCGACATCGGCGTGGATCGTGAGACCTGGGTCGTGTTTTTTTCCGACCACGGCGACTGCCTGGGTTCGCATGGCCAGCAGCAAAAGTCCTCGCCATGGGAAGAATCGATGCGCATTCCTTTCATCGTCTCGCGTATAGGGGGACATGCCCAGATGCGGGTCGGCCGAACCGATGCCGTGATCAACCACGTCGATATCGGCCCGACGACGCTTGGGCTCTGCGGCATCACCCCGCCCGACTGGATGGTAGGTCACGACTATGCCGACCGTTGTCGGCTGGATCGATCGCTTGCAACCGCACCAACCGAACCTGCCTCGGCCTACCTCCAGCAGGTCCCCGCCAAGCAGATGGCCCACAGCGTTAACCGCCCCTGGCGCGGCGTCGTGACCCGCGACGGGTGGAAGTACGCCTGCATGCCCGGCCACGATTGGCTGCTGTTCAACCTGAATGACGACCCCTTTGAGCAGGCGAACTATGCCTTCGACGCCGCGTTCACCCAGCAGCGGCAACGCCTGCATAACGAGTTGCAACAGTGGATCGACCGCACCGGCGACGATTTTGAGCTGCCGTCGGCGGACTTGTCGTATCTGAAAAATTACTGATCGCGGATCGGGCGGCTTCGCCGCGTCCGCTGAACCGCATCAAGCTGCATCAAGGCGATGCCCAGAACCAGTGCAGCCCGTTACGTCGGGCGAAGCGTGTCCAGCCGTCCTGGCCGGTCTGCCAACGGACCGAGCCGTCGCCGTATTGCTGATTCATCCCCTCGGGGCGCAGGCCGGCCTGGACATGGTTGCGTAATTCAGGGTGGGGGTTGGTCCGCGCGGCATCGTAATACGGCGCGACATCGGTGGTGATGACCAACGCTGAAGACAGCTCCTCCTGTTCATAGTTCGGCCGAGTGATCTGCCACACGGGGTTGGGTATCTCGCCGATCAGAAACGGCATTTGATAAGTCATGGTCCGGTTGCTCGTCGATGGAGGAAGCGGCCAATAGTTCTGCCAGTCGCGCTCGCCTGTGTTGTCCGGGCAATAGAACACCTTACGCGTCACGCCATAGTCCAGCAGCGAGTCCGCAGGCTCGGCCCCACCGGCGACGTGCGGATGATCCTGCGAAGCGAGGTTCGGGTTCGAGCCGCTGGGACGAAAAGGCATCGCTCTCTGGTCGACGAGATAAGCAGTCAGTGCCAACCCGATCTGGTGCAGGTTCGACGCACACTGGGTCCGCTTCGCCGCGAAGCGGGCCGAGGCCAAGGCGGGCAGGAGGATCGCGATGAGCAGGGCGATGATCGCAATCACCACGATCAGCTCGATCAGCGTGAACCCCCGGAACCCCCGGAGTCCCCGCAGCAATCGGCGTCGGCCGCTATGCATTACTTCGCCTCACTCATTGCGTGGGTCGGAATCACGACGAACCACGAGGCCCGCGACGTGAGCCGGACCGGAACATCCAGTCGATCGCCTTCCTGCACGAAGCCGGTGTCCCGCACCACGTAGCCCGGCTCGAGCTGATGCAGCTCGACACGCCCCGCCTGAAAACCCGCAGGCAACGTCACGCTCGCCACCGAAGCAAAGTCCGCATCACGGCCCGGGCCCTGCAGATGAGCCAACCGCCAGAACGGCACGACGACCGCCTCATCATCAGCCCGCTGCCAGGTGTACTTCTTGATGACCTGAGGCCAATTATTGAATGTCACCTCGACATCGGATTCGCTGAACCCATCGGTATCTGCGAAGAACTGGGCCAGGCCGCGGAAGGCGGTGAATGCTTCTTTTGTGTGTGACAGGTCATAGCCGATCACACCGAAGTTGTGCTCGCCGTGGTCGGTCGTGCCGTCGTTTTTGAAGTCGTACCACGTCGCGGCTTCGAGCGGCAGGCCGCGAAGCTTCGCCGCCATGAAGCTGAGCATCAGCCGGGAGAGGTAATCCGCCTGCGTTGATTCACCATCGGTGCCGGCGATGCCGTGGTTCGATGAGGAATAACCGACTTCGGTGAAGTACACTTTCAGGCGATCAGCCTCAGCGTACTGCGATTGGATGTGTTGCCACCAGGCATCGAACGCTTTATCTCGGTGGTCGGGATCGGACGGATCACCGCCGGTCCAATGCGGATCGCTTTCGGGCGGCAGGCTGCGGTTGTACGGATGGATCGCAATCGCATCCGCCCAGTCCAGCACGCCCGCCGCAATCGCCCGGTCAAACCATTCCACACCCGGCCCCCACCACAAGCTTGAAATCGAGCCGACCGCGATCTCCACGTCCGGCCGAGCTTCCTTAATCATCGCCGCCGCCGGCTCATACGTCGCGACATAGTCCTCGGCCGTCGCCCGCCAGAAGAATTTCAGGTTCGGCTCGTTGTGCATCTCCACGACCTTGATGCAGTCGAACCGCTTGACCAGGTCCGCGGTGTACTCGAAGAACGGTTGGTTGTATTTCTCCCATTGATCGCCCGGCGAGACCGCCATGATCGGCAGGATCACGTTGATCCCGCGGTCCTGATACATCTGTAGATACCGCTCGAAGTCAGCCCGGTGACGGTCGACATCCTTCCGCTCGACGTTGGCGAACCACGGTTGATACATCCCGCCACGGACCCAACCGGCGTTGGCTTCGAGCAGCAGCGGCATGACGTATTCGAGCTGCCAGTAAGGGCTTTTGTTGTCGTAATAAAGATTCGTATGGATGACGTGCATGCACATGCCGAACATCGAGCCGGCCGGTGCTTTGACATCGGCGGCGACGGGCGGCGGCGGCAGGAAGACGACTTCGTCCATCGCCGGCAGGTCGGCCGGTGGGGGGGCGCTGCTGCTGGAAGCCTCGCGTTGTCCAATGGTCAGTTGTAGATTGTCGAAGGCATCGGTCCCGCCGCCGTTGTTCTGCCCGAGCAGGCCCAGCCACATTTCGTCGATCGTGTGATGCACCGGGTGGACCGGCGTCACCCCGCTGCCGGTCCGCTTGAGCTCACCCGCTGTTTTGCCATCGCCGCCCATGTCTTCGAGCATGGCCGAGAATGTGAACTGCTTGCCATCCGGCGTCGTGCCGAAGTCACCGGCCAGGCGGTACCAGTGGCCCGGCGTCAGCGTGAAGGGTTGTCCAAGGTTACGCGTGCCGAAGCGGTTGACCAGTTGAAGACGCCAAGGGTTCTCGGCGTTTTCGCCTTTGCCATCCTTGAAAACACGAAGCCCAAACTTTGGCTCACCGCTGGCGAGGTTGACGTTCTTCTTGCTGCCAAGCGCTAGCACGATCCGCGACGGCCCGTCGTTCCCGCTAGGTTCAGCGGCACGAAACATCACCGAAGCCGTGGCCTGGCCTGCCCGCAGATTGATCGGCCGGGCGGTGTAGAAGATCGCGTCGCCCTGCTCGCCGACGTTGTTCGAGCGCATCAGCCCGGGCGTGCCGCCGACGCCGGGGTCGTCCGCATGGGGGTAGCGTGCCTCGGCGGTGTTGAGCACCTCGGCCATCTGGTCGAGTTGCCCCGCGCTGCTGAAGTCCAGCGTCACCCGATTCGGCCCATCACCGCCCACCTCGTCTGCTGACGAGTCGGTACTGATCAACATGCTCAACATGGCAATAGCGACCAAGCTGGTTTGAAACTTCAAAATTCGATGCATCGATAGCTCCGGATGATGTAAGCGTGTTTGAATTAAAAGTAACGCGAGAACTCAGTCGGACCGCTGGCGTCGCCCCGTGCAGCAAAACAGCCCGAGGCTGACCAACGCGACCGTCGCGGGCTCGGGGATCAGCGAGACATCGCCGTTGACGATGACGTTGTCCAGGCGGTGTGGCACAGTGCTACTAATCTCGTTGTCGAAGGTATAGATGCGGAATTCGACGGTATCGCTGCGTGTGCCCAGAGCCGACAAATCAATCAGCGGAGTGATGGTGGCCAGGTCAGTGTCGACCGAGCTGACCGGGGCATTGCGTGAGCCGACCGTTGGGTCGCTTGCTCCGAATCCACCGACGGAAGTTTTCAGAAACCAAGTTGCGAATGGTGCCGGGTCTCCGCTCGAACTACGATCCATGAGGATGTCGAAGCTGAGCGTTTGATAGTCGATTTCGTAGCCGGCGATCGGTGTGATGGTAAAGGAAACATATTCGTCCTCGGTGATCGCGGCGGACTCCGTGCCGGGTGTTGTGGCATTACCGACGACGTCGTCGGCACGCACGAAGAAGCTGCCTCCGCCAACCGAACTGAAGCCAGTACCGGAGTCGTATGCGTTGTTGAAATCAGATGCGACGGACTGCAATTGCGTGTCGGTTGAATCGATCTGACTGGGTGTGGGCGAGGAACTGAAGTCGTAATTGGCAATGACTTCAGCCGTTGAGGTGTTTGGGCTGCTTATGCCGAACACAATCAGGCTACCAGCGGCGACTGAAAGTAAGACAGGACGATACATGGTGATTCTCCACAGGTGAGGCCCGCCGTACAATTGCGGCCGGGCAAAGCGATGAGTCAAGAACGGGAGGCTGATACCTTCGTTGGGTTTTCCGAATAATCTCTCGGGGTGAGGGTTTCCTGAAAGACGCGGTGATTCACGATCGGCCGCGACCGATCGCGACGGGTTGCCTGGGCTTTGCGATGCAGAACAGCGCGGGCGCAACTCAGCGTGAGGCCGTCGCGTTCCAGCGTCGGCCCATCGGTGATGACGCGGTGTTGGGTGATGCCCAGGGTTTTCAGTTGTGATGAAAGGGCATCCTGATCGCCCGGCCACTCGATGCCCAGCGTCTTAATCCCCATCGAATCGAGCAGGCTGGGCAGCGCTTCGAGCAAGAGCTTGGGCGTTGCTTTGCCTTGTCGCAGCGTTTCATGCAGGCAGCCGGTCTCGCCGCAGATGCAGCGGGACTTCGAGCGGCCGACTTTCCGGTGCATGCCCGCCCCCGCCGTGCCGATGCGTCCCAAACGGATACTGCCGTGCTGCATCGTCGCCACTGCGATGGATTGCGGTCGGCAGGCGATATAGCCGACCTCATGATCGATCTGCATCCACTTGGCGAATCCGCGCAGGCGGCAAGCGATATAGGTCCACGGCATCACCGGCACGCCGACAAGCTGCGGCAGGACATCGCCTAAGTGACAGGGCTGCCAATCCGCGACTCCCGCGACACTAAACAACATGCCTGAACTTGGTTCGAGAATGCCATCAAGGCTCAGGCCGACCAGGTCCAGCGACCGATTGTTCTGGTTTGCATTTTCAAGCAGCCGATCCACACAGCCCCGTACCGTATCGAGCAGCGCGATTTGATCTTGGCTTTCGACCGGCTGGTCTTCGTGCTCGATCATCGAGCCATCTGCACCCAGCAGCGTCGCCTCGATCCGCGTCGATCGAAGGCTTAGAGCAATCGCGGTACCAAGCCCGCCGTTGACCCGCACCAGTTCGACCGGCCGCTTGGCGTCTTGCGTATGAATGCTTTGGCTCAACCCGAGCTTGCTTGTCTTGAGCCAGTCGAGATGCCGCGAGGCCGCGACTTTCGAAATGCCAAAACCATCGCCGATCTGTCGCCGGGTGATGCCTTCGTGAAGCAAGAGCTTGTCCAGCAATCGGTGTTGCAATACCGAACCGGCAGGATTCGTGCGCACTGGTGTAGTAGTCTTTGACATTAAGTAAACCCATAGTTACTTTAATACTTTCGTTTTGACGATGCAACCCTAATTCGCGCGTTACGTGATAAATTTTTATTTTGACAAGGCCATCAATATGACAAAGCAGGAATCAGAGATGACGGTCGGCGTGCAAATGCCTACGCGTGTGCCGCTGAGCGAGCGGTCAGATGTCGCGGTGTTCGGCGGCGGGCCGGGCGGGATCGGGGCGGCCGTCGCCGCAGCGCGTGGCGGGGCGGATGTCGTTCTATATGAGCATTACGGCTTCCTCGGCGGGATGGCGACGGCGGGCGAGGTCAACCCCTTCATGCCCAACCACCTCGCAGGCGACAGCCTCGACACCGGCATCTTCGAAGACTGGCTGGGCCGCATCGACCACTACGGCGGGCAACGCGGCAACACCCGCGTCTTCGA
The DNA here is from genome assembly GCA_964523485.1 of uncultured Phycisphaeraceae bacterium. GTDB lineage: Bacteria > Planctomycetota > Phycisphaerae > Phycisphaerales > Phycisphaeraceae > Algisphaera. The sequence continues at coordinate 71,767 of CAZFZS010000006.1, forward strand.
CCCCCACGCTGCCCGACTCGCCGCCGAGGACCTCTGCCTCGAGGCCGGCGTCCGCCTCCGCTACCACCACCGCGCGGTCCACGTCGAAACCGCCGGCCGCAACCTCACTTCCGTCGTCGTCCATTCCAAGTCCGGCCTCGCCGCAGCACAGGCCTCTACTTATATAGACGCCACGGGCGACGGCGACGTAGCCGCACTCGCCGGCTGCGCCTTCGATGTCGGCGACGCACAGGGCCACTGCCAACCCATGACCCTCTGCTTCAAGCTGCAGATCGACCCCGACGACATCCCCGAAGACGCCCGCGCAGGCGACAGCTTCCGCGCCGTCCTCAACGCCATGCCCGAGGTCCAGGCCCTCTACCAGCAAGCCAAAGCAGACGGCCGCATCGACTGCCCACGTGAAAACGTCCTCATCTTCCGGGGCGTTGACCGCAACGTCGTGCACTTCAACACGACCCGCGTCATCCACCGCAGTTCCACCGATGGCCGCGACCTCAGCGATGCCGAAATCCAAGGCCGCCGCCAGCTCCGCCAGCTCCTCGCCGTCCTCCGCGAGGGCATCCCCGTCTTCCGCCACGCCCGCATCTACTCGATCGCCCCGCAGATCGGCATCCGCGAGTCCCGACGTATCTGCGGTCGGGCTTATCTCACCCTCGACGACTACACCGCCGGCCGCACCTTCCCCGACGCCATCGCCCGTGTGACCTACCCCATCGACATCCATAATCCCAACGGCTCGGGCACCGTGCTCGAACACCTGCCCAAAGGCAAGTGGTGCGAAATCCCGTGGCCATGCCTGCTGCCCGCTGACATCGACAACCTCGCCATCGCCAGCCGTTGCATCAGCGTCGACCACGCCGTCCACTCCGCGATCCGCGTCATGCCCCCGGTCTGCTCCATCGGCCAAGCCGCCGGCACCGCCGCCGCCCTCGCCACCCAGAACCAAATTCCCATCTACCAAGTCGACAGCCAAGCCCTCCGCGATGCCCTCATCCAAGCCGGCCGCCACCTCCACCCCCTCAACTCATCCCCCGCTAAGCCGTCAAAGAGTGGCAGTGAATCCGCAGATCCCGCCGCTCGCACCATCCCAGAAACTGAAACCGACCCCGCTCTCCTCAAAGCCCCCCGCGCCGCCCCCACCCTCAGCGCCTGACCGACGAGCCAATCTACGCCAACACCCCGTTTAGCGGGAGACGCGCAGCGTCCCACAGCACCTCGATCAGCCCAACCTTACGCCGACGTTGAGTCAGCAAAGCGTTTGATATCGATACAGAAAGATTTCACGGACCGCTCAAAATGCCTAACGCCTATCTCTTAACCCCCAGTACCCAGCCCTCAGCCCCCAACCCCTGAACATCAACAACAAACCCGCTCCAAATCCGATACGCTTCCCCCAAGCAACCATCGGCCCCCGAGCGACCCCCATGCCCTCCTACGAAACCGACCGATCCTTCGGCGTCATCCCCATGCGATGGGTCGGCACCCGCCGACAATTCCTGCTCGTTCAGCATCTAGCCGGCCACTGGTCCTTCCCCAAGGGCCACCCCGACCCCCGCGAAACCCCCCTCGACACCGCCCGCCGCGAGCTCGCCGAGGAGACAGGCATAACTGCCCTTCGCCTCATCCCCAGCCCCGCCTTCGAAGAAAAATACATCTTCACCAAACGCTCAGGCAAGACCGTCGTCAAACACGTCACCTTCTACCTCGGCCAAGTCCGCGACCCCGCCGTCACCCCCCAGCCCGAAGAAATCGCCGCCACCGCCTGGCTGAACTACAAAAGCGCACGCAACCGCCTCACTTTCGAGGAAGGCAAGCGCCTCCTGGACGAGGTTTTAACCTATCTCGACCCCACTCCACCCCCGGAAGAAAACGCGGTCATTACATAAGATGTTGCGAAAGCACAGGCTATAAAACCGAGCTCCCCCGCTCGTCCATAAAAAACTTCGTTTTATGTCAAAATCGCGCACCCACCTTGCGCTTTCGCCGCCTGACTCATCGACTTTCAGCCCCCGATCGCCTCGATTCGGCCAACCATAGACCCTTGTTGACGCCGGATCGACCGATCTTGAGTGCTCATCAATTCCGAATTTTTTACCCGTGCGCACCAGTTTGGCCCCAAACGCCCCGACCCACACCACCATCTGGCCCCCAGCGGGCAACCCCATCCTTCCTAAAACCGAACACCGTAGGCATGGCATGCCTGCCCGCCGTGAGTTCCCCGACCCCTTTTTCCCCATAGAAGATTAAAAGCGCGGTAGCTTTATCAAAAGTGATCCATAGAATCACTAATAGTATTAGTTTGACAAATCATCAAGATTCGACTGAAGTAAATTTTTTAAGTGTGTAAGGAATTCGATAGCTGATTTTGAACGGTAATTCAGCTTATGCGCACAACCTAGGCCGGCTAAGTCGTTATCCCAGATATCTTCACCGTGTATCATCATAAAATAATCAATTTCTCTGATAATATCTATTAAACTTTCTATTTGAACATCTTTTGTAAAATCCGCTACAGCTTCTTCAACAGATGAATACTCACTATCAGCTGACTGATACAAATAACCCATAAAAAAGCTTTTAAGATTTTGATAACTTTGATCGATCATCATGGTATAGGCAACGCATTTTTAAGTCGAAAGCCTCAGGGCATATTACTGTTTTTGTTTAAGATGATTCTTACGCTGTCGGTAAGATACTCAACTACTATCTGCCAGAGAACCGAACAAAACAAAATACACCTACGCCAAGAATTAGATAAAATAATATATGAGAAGCGATTGCCCAACCTCCAAAAAGTGGATCATTTTTCGCGTAGAAATATGACCCAACATATCGACCAGGGAAAAGCAAAAACTTTTGAATTATTTCAATATCAATTATGAATGCAAATCCAATAATAGGAATCGATATAATAATGCTTAGAAAGCAATAAACTAATAACGGCAATAGCGTATCACGCGAAAACTTTCGACGCGGTTTATTCCTGTAAGACTTAGGTGAATTTAAGTTAACGAAAGCGCCGCACTCTGAACAATTTTGAGAAGGCTTTGGATCCAAGGGGTAATCACATTTTCGGCAGTAAATCATCTTAATAGGGGTCTTAGGAAGTTAAGCGGCCTAGATCGGTTGCTCCCGCAGGAGCTTGAGCAGGGCCAGGTAGAGGTTAGCACGACGGTGGTTAAAGCGGAACTCGGTCTCTTTCAGGTGCAGGTAGAACGTATGACGCGGCACGCCTTTGAACTTCGTGAACCGATGCTTGGCGTAGGCCCAGAAGCTTTCGATGCCGTTGATGTGGCTGCGGCCATCGACGAACTGATCGCCGCCGTGGTTGACGCGGTAATGCCTGGCGTAGCCGACGTCGACCAGGCCGTTGTAGCCCCGCCAGCCGTCGGAATGGATCACGCTGTCCAGTCCCACCCGGCCACGAAGAGTATCGAAACGGGGTCTGACCCCGTTTCGATACTCCCGTTTCGATACTCCGATTGAATAAGTATTGATCAGAAGTATCGGAGTGTCGAAACGGCAGTATCGAAGCGGAGTCAGACCCCGTTTTATTAAAGCAGAAAAGACTCCCGACCCCTTTTCCCCGTCAAATGTAATTGATGTTAATGCAGCTAGAATTGTTCTTCAGCCTGATCCATATATGCCGAGTGGATTTTTTATTAGGACAGGATTCCCTATACCTAAAGCAGAAGCAGTATAAGGTAAGCTTATGACTTTTCCCTATTTATCAGATTTTTGCACGGCATATTTTCATCAAGATTGGGTGGAAGTCTATGGCGATGATCCGGATTTAGTAATTAGCGCATATATCAGAGATGCTACGGCGAATGATCGACTTAAACTCATTGAAGATATCACACGTTTTTTGGATATGGATGAGAGTGACCGACCAGACTTTATGCATTTGAGGGGATCTTATAACTACAAAGTCGATGGATACACGCATGCATCATGGCTGACACATGTTCGGAATAGATTAAAATAGTTTATGTATAAAAACTGCTATTGTTCATTTTTTTTAATAGCCACGCCTTTTAAGCAGAGTTGCACTACTACTGTTTTTGGCCTATTTGTTAATGAATCCAAGTTGCGTACTGAGGCACGGTCGCTCAACGACACGACCGGGAAAGAAAAGGGGAAAGACAAGGGGTCGGGAGTCTTTTTTTGCTGGATAAAAAAAGGTGCCAGGAACCTTAATTTAGGTCTCGTGACGTTTTCTTCCCTCAGATAAAAAAAGGTGCCAGGAACCTTAATTTAGGTATCGTGACGTTTTCTTCCCTCAAGTACTTATGGTTGGGTGCAGTGTCTTGGTGGGCCGCCGCTGATCTGGATACGCGCAGCGAGGACGTTGCGGCACTGAAGGTGAGAATGGGGTGCGGGTCTATATATATAGATGGGTGAGGTTTGGGGTCGGACGGGCGAAGGGGTGGAATGGGGGGGCATCGCGGGTATTTTTGTAATGCGCGGGAAATC
>CAZFZS010000006.1:76252-134372 GCA_964523485.1 uncultured Phycisphaeraceae bacterium
GGGGGATTAGGGGGTGGGTTTCTGGGGTGGAAAGATTTGCCGAGGGACGATTCGTGGTGAAAAAATGCAAAAGGCAAGGATGCTGCACTCAAGTCACACAGCGGTCGGGTCGATGTTGAGATTGACCGCGGTGTGTCTTGCCCGCTCCCCACAGGGGTGGCCTGCCCGAAAGGGGCACGGACAAGTCACACACGGCCGGGCGTTTCAGCGCGTTGCTGAACGTCCAAGCGTGTGTCGCGGATCGGTGTCGGTCCTCACGCAAACCCGTGTTCCCCGTCCGTTTGGAGATTGAAGTTATGTATGCATCCCGCAAAGCTCGTAGTGGTTTTACCCTCGTCGAAATCCTGATCGTCGTCGTGATCCTCGGCATCCTCGCCGCGATCGTCATCCCGCAGTTCACCAGTGCATCGGAGTCGGCCAAGGCTTCCAGCCTGGTCAGCCAGCTGCAGACCATCCGCAGCCAGATTGAGCTGTATCAGGTCCAGCACAACGGCGATTATCCTGATCTGGTCACCGACTGGACGCAGTTGACCGAAGAAACCAACATCGACGGTGAAACGCCGGAAGATGGGGATACGACCTACGGTCCTTATCTGCAGAAGGCTCCGGTCAACTCGTTCCAGGATTCCTCGACGGTCGTCGCGACTTTCAATGCTGACGCCGCCTGGTTGTACACCCAATCGAACGGCGACATCAAGGCCATCATGACCGTTGACAAGGCACGCGAAGTCAACCTGCTGGACGCTGAAGAAACCGGCAACGACGACATCGCCACGCAGGCTCCGCCGGCTGACTAATTTGGCGGAAAAGTTGAAACGAAACGGCCGAGGCCTCCCGCCTCGGTCGTTTTTATTTGAGAAGGATGGAGAATGAGGGATAAGGGGGAAGGGGAGATGTGGGGAAGTGCGGGGCGTTTCAAGCCGTGGATGAGTCTGCGAATTCGCGGATGTTTTAAAAGCGAATGGGTTGAAAGTTGGCGTGGACCTAGGGGTGTCGATCCGCCGATTCGCAGAGCCTCATCGACGGCTTGGGTTGGGGCGGTAGCGGTTTTAGGGTCTGAGGGTTTTTTTGGATCGATCTTGCGGGTTTTTATTCGACATTTTCTTATTGGACTTTGCCGGCCGACCTCAGTTGGGCTTGCGGATAACCGATGAGACTCTCGAACCCCCGGATGTTCCCCCCGGAATATTCCCTGAATAACCCGGCATCCTTTGCAAATGGAACCGCTATGTCTCACCTGAAATACCTCAACGTCGTCCTGACCGCTCTGACCCTCGTGCTCACGCTGAACCTGGTGGTGCACGTGATGGACAGCCCGGTGTCGCTGACCTCCGAAGCGCACGCGGCGGAAGCCCGTGGCGTCGGCTCGCAGGCGGAACGGCAGCAGGCCATCCTCAACGAGCTCGAGTCGATCAACACCACGGTCAAAGCGATCAACACGACGCTGACCAGCGGCGACCTCCGCGTGAAGATGGATGCGACCCCCGGTAGTGAGAAGTGAAATAGCGGTGAGGTCCTAGTGCCTAGGGCCTAGGGAAGGCTTCGTTGGCTTGAGCCAGTTGCCAGATGCCAGATGCCAGTTGCCAACCCCAACTCCCAACACCCAACACCCGACACCCAAACCTAAACCAATGCCCCGACTCACCGATCCAACCCGACCCCGCACTTCGACCGGATACACGCTGGTGGAGGTGTTGATTGTCGTGGCGATCCTCGGGGTGGTCAGCGCGGTGGTCGTGCCACAGATGTTGACGGCGGGGTCGATGGGTGTGCAGGCGGCGGCGCGGATCATCGTGGCCGACATTTTGTATGCACAGAATGAAGCCATCGCCGCCCAGGCACATCGCAAGGTGGTGTTCGATCCGGACGGCGACAAGTACGAGGTCCAGGACGAGAACGGCTTTGCGGTCTCGGCCAAGTGGATCAACGGCAGCGACAACAACTACATCGTCGACTTCACGGATGACGACCGCTTCCAGGGCGTCACGATCCAGTCCGCGGATTTCGCGGGATTGAAGTCGGTCGAGTTTGACGATCTGGGGGCACCGGTGGCCGGGGGCGACGTGACGATTCAATACAACGAAGCGACGTACCGGATTTCGGTCGCTGCTTTTACCGGCCGTGTGACGGTCACCAAGCTTTAGGAACCCTTTCCGGAAGAAAGAGAACGAGGCAACGCCCCATGATCCCGGGCCCATTTAAAACCAACGCCATGCCGATCGGCATCGATCTGGGCGCACGACATCTTCGGATGCTGCAATTCGCCCGCACCGGCTCGGGGGTCCAGGCGGTCGCCGCGGTCCAAGCGCCGCTCGACTCGAGCCTGAACCCAGACTCGCCTGAGTATCACGCTCAGATCGCGGAAGCGATAAAGCGGCTGCTGGACGCCGGCGACTTCCGCGGTAAGCGTGTCGTCAGCACGCTGCCCGCCGCGGTGATGCGGTCCAAGAACCTTCGGCTGCCGCCGATGCCCGAGCAGGAGATGCAGTCGGCCATCGACTGGGAGGCGTCCGAACGGCTGCGGTCCAGCCATGAGCAAACCGTGCAATATCTCAATGCCGGCGAAGTCCGGCAGGGCAGCGAGAAGCGGCAGGAGATTATTTTGCTGGCGGTGGATGAAAAGTTCACCGAGCAGCATGTCGAATCGCTGACGGCTTGCGGTTTGCAGCCGATGGCGATCGATGCGGTGCCGACGGCGTTGGCCCGCGTGTTCGATACACGGACCGATCGTTCGGAGGATGATGAATCGCTCAAGGCGAAGCTGGCGATCGACCTTGGTTATGACTCGACCAAGGTGTTGATCATGCGAGCCGGTCGGGTGGTGTTTTACAAGCGGATCGAGATCGGCGGACGGTCGCTTGATGAGCAGGTGGCCGAGGTGTTGGAGATGCCGTTGTCCGAGGCGGAGATGCTTCGGCGTCAGGCTTCGGGCGATGTCGATGCGACGCCGATCGAGATCAGCCAATCGCGTAAAGCGATAGCGGACAAGCTCGGCGAGCTCGGCCGAGAGATCGGGCTTTGCCTGCGATACTACGGCGTGACGTTCCGCGGCGGTCGGCCAAGCCAGGCGTATATCACTGGCGGTGGGGCGGACGAGACGTACCTGGTCGAAACGATCTGCAGCACGGCAGACCTCCAGCCCGCGAAGGGCCGGCTGCTCGCGGGTGTCGATTTCTCTGCGGTCGATGGTGTCATTACCGACAGCGATCGGCCGGCGTGGTGTGTCGCGGCGGGCCTGAGCCTGCGGGGCGGCGTCCGGGCGACCGACGCACCGCTGATGCCGACCGACATCGAAGCGGAAAGGCAAGCGGCATGAATAACGTGAACTTCCTACCCAAGTCGTACCTGCGTCGCCAGAAGCGGCAACGCCGACTGCTGCGGCAGTCCGGACTGATCGCGGTGTCACTGGTGGCCTTGGGCTTTTGGTTCGTTGGCCTGAAAGCTGAGAACTACCGCCTGGGCAACCTGGCGGCGCAGACCGAAGCCAGCGTCAAGCAGGCCGAGGCCGAGCTCCAGCAGATCAAGACCTATCAGCGCGAGATCGGTTCGCTACAAGCGGAGCACGAGCTGAACCGTCAGTTGGCTCAGCCGGTTTCGTATGGCCAAGTATTGGCGGTGCTGGGCGCGATCACGCCGGATGAGGTCGCGATGACCCGGCTGTCGCTCGACTCGCATCGCCCGGAGCCGGCCAAAGCTGAGGTCGCCGGCAGCTCGAAGCGTAAAGCCAAAAGGGCGAGCAAAGAAGTGAAGGCCGAAGAACCCGACTTCATCGAGGTGGAGATCGACGGGTTGGCCCCGGACGACATCAGCGTCGCGGCGTTGATTTCGGAGTTGGACAGCCACCCGTTGTTCTCGTCGGTGAAGATCCGATCCAGCCGATCGATCGAGACACGCGGTGTGATTGCCCGGCAGTTTTATCTCTCGGCCAAGGTCGATTTGGCCCGCGAATTTGAATGGACCCCGGCAACCCAGGAGGTCGCCCATGTCGATTGAGAAAGACCAACTGATTGCTGTCGGCATCATCGCGCTGCTGTTTGTCGCTTTCTCACTGGCCGTGTGGATGCCCGCACGCAAAGCGAATGCGGACTATCGCGAGCGTATCGCCGCGGCGGAAAAAGCGCTCGAGCCCAGCCTGTCCGATCCCGAGGTCCTGGCCAAGCTGGACCGGCAGGTGCAGACGCTGCGGGTGGCGGTGAGTTCGCAGACGCGGACGGTTCCGCGTCAGCCGATGACCGCGTCGATCCTGCGTGACCTGACCGAATCTGTACGGCACCAAGGCATCGAACAACAGGAATTGCAGACGCTGGAAACCAAACACTACCGCGACTTCTCCGCGATCCCGTCGCGGCTGGAATTCGTGGCGGGCTTCGATCAGACCGCCCGCGTGATCGAGGCGATCGAATCGCTGCCTCGGCTGGTGCGTTTCGATCGGTTGGAGATTCAGGCTCAGCGAACCGAACTGACCAGCCCACGGCTGGAAGCGTCGCTGGAGCTGGCAACCTTTTTCCGCCGCGATGACGGTGGGGGGCAGACACGATGAATAGCGACATGATTAATAAGGCCAAAGCGGCCATGCTGCGAGACAAAAAGAAGACCGGGCTGATGCTGGGTCTGCTCGCGGTCGGCTTGCTGATGTGGGGCCGTCTGATGCTCAAGGAAGTGCCCCGCACCGCCTCGGCAACCGGTGAAACTGTCGCCGCGGCACCGGAAAAAGTTGAGGTTTCAAACTCGGACCGACCCACCGTATCGCTGGTTCAACCCGGTGTATTGGAGCGGAACCTGTTCAGATTGGACCCCAGTCGCTACAGCCGGACCGATAATGAAGAAGAACGGACCGTCACACAAAAGTTGCCTCAAGGCGTTTCCGATGAAGCGGTGCGGCGAGATGTCATCGCCGCGGCACGCGGGCTTCGGCTCCAAAGTGTCACGCTGGGCGATGTGCCCGCCGCCATCATCAACCGCCGGCTCATCCGTGTCGGCCAGAGCATCGAAGGCTTCACCCTCCTGCATGTCGACGAGCGTTCGGCCGTGCTGAGGAAACAGGATTTCAAAGTCCGCATCGGGATGTAGCCAAGCTTTTCCACCGCGTTATTACCTCGCACTTTCGTGTCCATGCGCCACCGGGCGTCCTTAGGAGTTTTCGATCATGACCGTCCCCGAACAAAGCCGTATCAAACAATTGCTCGTTGCGGCAGGCCTCGGCCTGACCTTCGCAATGCCTGCCGCCGCCCAGGCCGACGACGGCCAGGAACCCATCGACCTGTTCGATCAGAGCGGGGACAACATGGAAGGCCAGGACGTCGCGGTCGACACGCTCGGCCAGATCGACATGACCGTCGAAGACCTGGAAATCACCAAGGTGCTTCAGGTCTTGTCCATCCAGACCCAGCGCAACATCGTCACCAGCCGAAACGTGTCGGGCAAAGTCTCAGCCGACCTCTACGGCGTATCGTTCCACGAAGCACTCGACGCGATCCTGATCCCCAATGGCTACGGCTACGAGGAAAAGGGCAACTTTATTTACGTCTACACCGCGCAGGAGCTCGAAGAGCGAAAGAACCTGCTGCGTAAGACCGAAACGAAGATCGTTCGGCTGAATTACCTCAGTGCGACCGACGCCGCAGCATTCCTGACGCCGATGCTCAGCCAGGCCGGTTCGATCACCGCCTCGGCCGCCCCGGGTTCGGGCATCCTGCCCAGCGAGTCCGATGCCGGCGAAAACAGCTTCGCACTGCCCGATACGCTGGTGATCCGCGACTATGAAGAGAACGTCGCTGAAATAGAAGAAGTGCTCAGCAGCCTCGACGTCCGCCCGCAGCAGGTGCTGGTCGAAGCGACCATCCTGCAGGCCACGCTGACCGAGCAGAACGCTTTTGGCGTCGACTTCGCCGTCTTCGCAAACTTCGATGCTTTGGACTTCACCAACCCGCTCAACGCTGTTGACAACCTGATCAACGGCACCGGCCCGGCCGGCGACAGCGGCACCGCCATCAACTCCACCGCCGGCAACACGCAGGCAGGTGCATCCAACGTGAAGATCGGCCTGGTCGGTTCCGATGCCGCCGTCTTCCTGCGTGCTCTCGACTCGGTCACGGACAATACCGTCCTGGCCCGGCCCAACATCCTTGTGCTGAATAAACAGAAAGCCGACCTGCTCGTCGGGCAACGCCTCGGCTACCTGTCGACGACCGTCACCGATACGTCGGAAACTCAGACCATCGAGTTCCTCGACATCGGTACGCAGCTGACCGTTCGCCCATGGATTTCGGATGAAGGCACGATCCGCCTCGAACTCCGCCCATCGGTGTCGGACGGCTCGACCCGTCTCGAAGGCGGCTTCATCATCCCGGACCAGACCACGCAGGAATTGGTGACCAACATCATCGTCGAGTCGGGTCAGACCGTCGTGCTCGGTGGTTTGTTCAAGGAAGACACGACCGTCGGCCGCAGCCAGGTCCCCGTGCTGGGTGACATCCCGCTGGTCGGTGCCGCATTCAAAGGCCAGGACGACAACCTGCAACGCAGTGAAGTCATCTTCATGATCAAGACGACCGTGATGGACCACTCGACGCTCGCACTGATGGGCGAAGAAGCGGCCGACCGCATCGAGAACGCGCGGATCGCGATCCGCGACGGCCTGCTGCCTTACTCGACCGACAAGCTCGTGAGTGCTCACCTGCTCAACGCCCGTCAGCACCTCGAAGCCGGCGAGAAGAAGAAAGCCCTCTGGGATGTCAACCTCGCCCTGCACCTGAGCCCAACCTCCGGCGACGCCCTGTCGCTGAAGGAAGAGATCACCGGCGAACAGCTTGCCTACTTCGACCGCTCGCTGTTCAAGGACATGACCGACGATTACGTGGACATGCAGATGGACAGCATGGAGCGTGACCTGGACATGTCTCCCGAAGAACCGCTCGAAGCTGGCGGCGAGGACACCATGACCGAAGCCGAGTTGATCGACGACATGATGTCCGATGCCGGCGAAACCGAGGCTGAGCAGTCGGCGACCGAGCCGGAAAGCACGTTCAGCGAAAGCATCGTCGTGCAGATCCCGCTGGTCGATGAAGTCGACGCCGAGCCTGCCCAGGAAATGGCCTTCGATGAAAGCGAAGTCATCGACCTGACCCCGCAGGAAGAAGAGTTCCCGCAGATCGAGATCGAGACCGGCCTGACCGGCATCGACACGATGTACGACGACTACGACGAATAAGCAAAACATACACCCCCGGTCTCAGCCCCCACCAGGGCTGAGACCGATTTTCCCCCCAGGCCGAGGCCGCTTCAACGGCCGTACCTTTTTCAAGAAAATCGCTCCCCGCCGACCCCTTCCCGATCCACCCCGGCAACCCGATGAATCCAAACCCCACGATCAACAAGGCCCTCAAAGCCCTCGCCGCTCTCACGCTTGTCGCGTTGCCGCTGACCGGCTGCAACAACAGCCACAAGGAATGGAAAGAGTCTGCGGACAACCGTTGGCATGACCTGCGCTCCGCCGCCATGCTCGACATGGCCCAGGATCAGTTCTCATCGGGCCAACTGGATCAGGCTGAAAAGACAGTGCGTGAAGCCGCAGCGATCGATGCCGACCACCCCGGCCTGCATCTGCTCGCCGGCCGCATCGCCTTGGAGCGAAGCCAACTCGAACGTGCCTATCGCATGTTCGAAGTCTCGGCCGGCCTCGAAGAACGCAACCCCGATGCCTACTACTACCAGGGCGTTGTCCTGCAACGCTGGCAGAACCACAAAGCGGCTCTGCTCTGCTATGAAAAGGCTTACGAGTACGACGCAGAGAACGCATCGCGATTGCTCGCAGTTGCTGAAACCATGGTCGCACTCGATCGATCAGATGAAGCGATCGAATTGCTGGAAAGCAAGAAGCTTTATTTCGATCAGAACGCCGGCTGCCGTGCGATGCTCGGGCATCTCTATGCCATGAAGGCCGACTATGACAAGGCGATCGAAAACTTCCGCCAGGCGACGATGCTCGACCCGGACAACGTCCGCATGCTCGAAGAGCTCGCGTACAACCTGATCGCGGCCGAGCAGTTCGTCAAAGCGTCCACGATTATCGAGGACCTGCTGAATCGGCCTGAGTATCAGACCCGCTGGGATTTGATGCGTCAGCTCGCAGCCTCGGAGGAACAGATCGGCCGCATCGACCGCGCTCGGCAGGTCTACATCGACCTGACCCGCGCCAACCCGGAAAACACCAACGACTGGGTCCGCCTGGGCGAACTCTGCTGGAAGCTGGAAGACACCGGCGGCACGCTGATCGCGGCCAACCGCGCGATCAACCTCGAGCCACATCGCCACGAGGGCTACATCCTCGCCGGTTTGGTCTGGCAGAAGCGCGGCCGGCTTGATGATGCATTGAAAATGTTCGACCGCGCCGCTGAACTGGCTCCGCAAAGCTCGACCCCGCTGCTGCTGCGTGGCTTGTCCCTGCAGAAAGCCGACCGCAACGCCGCCGCCGCCGAAGCCTACAGCCAGGCACTGGAGCGTAACCCCAAAGACCCCCGGGCCAAGCGTTTGCTTTCGTCAGTCTCGGTCGAGCCCTAAGCGGAGTTTGCGCCACAACCCAAGCCGGGGATGAGGCTTGGCGAATCCCCGGATCACATCCACAATCACGATCCGCGGATTCGCAAAGCCTCATCCGCGGCTTGGCGAAACACCCTGATCAAATCGCCAAATCCAAGCGCCCTGCTTGGAATGATCCTGAATATACTTAAAGACCTCCAGTTGATGACTGCGGTCGCGGATCGCAATGGGTTTGCCCCCGCTCGCCCACACCTTGCCAGGCAAAGTCGCCCGAATCGCATGGGATGAGGCACGCTTAAGTTTCCCGACCATCGCATTGATTGATGGAAGGTCTCCCGGGCCTTCGGCGAGCATATGGGTGTGGCTTGGACCAGCAGCGAGAATCAAAACAAGTACTCCAAGCGATTCGCATTTGCAGAGGATGGATCGACCAACTTCGGGTCGCAAGTTGGGTGTTACGATCACTGCTGGTCGGGATCGCTTTGTGGCGTGTTGATGCAACCGAGCATGTTCACCCGGAGGCGGCGGGGTCTTGTAGTCACCGTTGCTGTGGATGCGATGCTTTCGAGAACGAAAGCCGCGTGGGTCGCCGGGCAGCCATTGGCCATGGGTCGTAAGGATGAGATGCCACCACTGGTACCCGGCTCGAGGCATGTGACAATTCTACTTTTTTAATTAAGCCGGGGATGAGGCTCTGCGAATCCCCGGATCGCGTCCTCAAAAACATCCGCGGATTCGCAGAGCCTTATCCACGGCTTAGGGCTGTGTTTCTGTTTGAAATATTGCCCGTCCAGATAATCCGCACAGACCTTCCACTTAACTCGACCCTTCGGATGACCGAAGAAAACACGGGGGCTGGCTTGACAGCTCTCGCGATCCGCGAACGGGTCGGACCTTGTAACGAGTTTTGCCATGAAGATCGACTATGAAGACCGTGACCAGACGACCGTCATGTCGCTTAACGGTGACCTGACCGGCGACGATGTCGAGCGGTTCAAGCGGGCGACTGTGCAGCGGCTCGACGACCGGGCACGCGATTTCATCCTCGACTGCGAACACCTCGATGCCATCGATTCGCAGGGCTTGGAAAGCCTGCTCTGGCTGCAGGACCAGTGTGCCGAGCGGCTTGGCCAAATGCGGCTGGTCGCGTGCAATGAAAACGTCACCAAGATTTTCGAGATGACCCGGCTGGCGGATCAGTTGGCTTGTCACGAAACCGAAGACTCCGCGATCAGCAGCCTCTTCTGAACCGCTCGACCGAAAGCGAACCTGTCATGATTGCCTCCAACACCCAGACCGCACCGGCCCCTCGCGTAGGCGATCTGCTGCTCGAGCGCGGCATGGTCAGCCAGGAGCAGATCGAACAGGCGCTGGCCTATCAGAAAAGCCGCGGCCACCAGAAGCTGCTGGGTGAAGTCTTGGTCGAGTTGAAATTCGTCACCGAACAACAGGTGATGGAGGTCCTCGCCAAGGCTTACGACATCCCCTTCGCACAGCTGACGCCAGCCTTGGCCGACGCCAAGATGTTCGAACTGCTCGAACGCGACTTCATTGAAAAGCAAAACGTGCTGCCGCTGTTTCTGGTCGGCGGCAATCTGACGGTCGCGATGCACGAGCCGACCAACGTCTATCTCGCCGAAGAAATCGAGCGGATGACCGGCCACAGCGTGCAGATCGTTGCCGCCACCGCCAAGGACATCCAGGCCACGCTTCAGTCCCATCAGCCCGACAGCAAGGTTTTCGTGCTCGACGACATGATCGAGGATGCGGACGAGATCAGCGTCGTCGAGAAGCAGGTCACCGACCTGTCCGACCTCGAAGAGTCAGCCTCCGAGTCTCCGGTCATCAAGCTGGTGAACTACATCATTTTCTGTGCGGTCCGCGAGGGGGCCAGCGATATCCACGTCGAGCCGGATGATGGCAATCTGCGTGTTCGCTATCGCGTCGATGGTCGGATGTATGTGAAGAATCAACCGCCGTTCCAGATGCTGCCGGCCATCGTTAGCCGGATCAAAATCATGGCAGGCCTGGACATTTCCGAACGCCGTGTGCCTCAGGACGGCGGCATCACGATTGCCATCGATAAGCGTCAAGTCGACCTGCGTGTGTCGACCTGCCCGGGCAAGTTCGGCGAAAAAGTCGTCATGCGTTTGATCGACACGAAAAACGCGATGACCAGCCTGGATCAGCTCGGCTTCGATCCGGACATGCTCGAAAGCTACCGCCGACTCATCGCCCAGCCCAACGGCGTGGTGCTCGTCACCGGCCCGACCGGCTCGGGTAAATCGACGACGCTCTACGGCTCGCTCAGCGAGATCAGCGACGACACGATCAACATCTCTACAGTAGAAGACCCCGTCGAATATAACCTGACCGGGGTGAACCAGTTCCAAGTCCAGGAAAAGGCGGGCTTCACCTTTGCCGGCGCGTTGCGGTCACTACTTCGGCAGGACCCGGACGTCGTGATGCTCGGCGAAATCCGCGACCACGAAACGGCGAAGATCGCGATCCAGGCGGCGCTCACCGGCCACATGGTGCTTTCGACGTTGCACACGAATGACGCGCCCTCGGCGGTGACTCGTCTGTACAACATCGGCGTCGAGCCCTACCTCGTTGCCGCGGCGATCCGTGGTGTGCTGGCTCAACGGCTGGTCCGCAAGGTCTGCTCGAACTGCAAAGAACCGATGGAGATGACCCCTGCGATTGAGAAATCGCTCAAGCGGATGACCGGCGGCGAAGCCCAGGTTGAAACGTTGTATCACGGAGCGGGTTGCAGCAAATGCCGCGACACCGGATACGCCGGCCGCGTGGGCATTTATGAACTGCTCGTGCCGGACGATGAATGTCTCGACCTGATCTCCAGCGGTGGCACGCTGCAGGAACTGCGTAAGCACGCGGTAGCAGCCGGCGGCTACACGACGCTGAAACAGGACGGCCTACGCAAACTCCGCGATGGCCTGACCACGCTCGAAGAACTTTTCAAAGCCACAGCAACCTGATCTCAATCAAGGGATTGCTCGGCCCGGCCGACTCGAACTCCACAGATGATCCATGGGTTACTACGCCTACAAAATCCGTAACAACCGCGGTGACCTGAGCGCAGGCACTGTCGAAGCCGCCACGCTCGAAGATGCCAGCCGTCAGCTCCGCTCGGACGGCAACTTCATCGTCAAGCTCGACCCGGCCAACTCTGCTCAGGCCAAGAGCGTCAAATCCGTCGGTGGCAAGGTCAAACGCGAACAGGTCATCACCTTCGCGCACCAGATCTCCGTCATGGTTGACACCGGCGTGCCAATCTCCGAAGCGTTGCAATGCGTCGCCGAGCAATCCGACAGCCCGAAGTTCCGCGCGATCCTCGCGGAGATCGCCTCGACCGTCGAGTCCGGCGGCGAGCTTTCCAGTGCCTTGGCGATGCATCCGAAAGTGTTCCCGCCGATCATGATCAGCCTGATCAAAGCCTCGGAAGTCTCCGGCACGATGGGGCCGATGCTTGACCGCATCAGCAAATATCTCAGCAAGGAACAGCAGACCGTGAAGAAGATCAAGAGCGCACTGACCTACCCGGCGGTGATGCTCACGATGATCCTCGCGGTGACGATCGGCCTGCTGGTCTGGGTGCTCCCACGCTTCGCAGGCATCTTCGAATCCAAGGGGGCCGCGCTGCCGCTGCCGACACAGTTGCTGATGACGCTGTCGAACACGCTCATCGGCGGTTGGTACTGGTGGATCGCGGGGGTCGTCGGCGTGATCGTCGGTATTGTCATCATGCTGAAAACCGATGCCGGCCGACAGCTATTTGATCGACTCAAACTTTCCTCGCCGATCTTCGGCACGCTGTTCAGCAAGCTGTATACGACCCGGTCGACGCGGACGATGGGTGTGATGATCAACGCCGGCGTGCCGATCCTCGACATGATCGCGATCGTCCGTGAAGTCACGACCAACGCACAATACGAAAAGCTCTGGGACCGCGCGGATGAACAGCTTCGACGGGGGGCGCAGCTTTCGGATGTGCTGTTCGATTCACCGTTGATTCCCAAGACGGTGGCCCAGATGATTTTCGCCGGCGAAAAAGCGGGGCGGATGGGCCCGACCATGGAGAAGATCGCCGAGTTCACCGAGCAGGAGTTTGATGAGCAGGTCAAGACGACGACGAACTACATCGAGCCGCTGATGGTCGCCATCATGGGCGGCATCGTCGGCTTCGTGGCGATCGCCTTGCTGCTGCCGATCTTCACCGTCAGCGCCGTCGTCAGCGGGTAGGTCGGTTCCAAAATCTTTGAGGTTCTAAGCCGCAGCCCCGGCTTGACGAAATTTGTATGCTTGTTTCCTTTCGCCACTGGAAACAACTGCCATGCAGAATCTGCTTCAGCGTCACCCCAACAATCCGATCTTGACACGTGGCGACGTGCCCTATCCCTGTTCGTTGCTGTTCAACGCGGGGGTTTGTGTGCCGCCTGCCGGACCTTATGCGGGCAAGTACGTCATGGTCTTCCGTAACGATTATGGCCCCACGGAAAAGCAGGCGTTTCAAGAACGCAAGGCTGCAGGGTTACGCGACTTCGAAGGAACGAATATTGGGATCGCGGTCAGCGATGACGGGGTCGATTTTAAGGTCGAACCCGAACCGATCTTTCATTGGAAAGGTGAGTTGGACGGCCGATCCAACGAAGTCCGACGCGCATACGACCCGCGGCTGACTGTTCTTGATGGCAAGATTTACATGTGCTTTGCCGTCGACACCACGCATGGCGTGCGTGGCGGTATCGCGACGACTGAAAACTTCCGCGATTTTGACGTGCTGCATTTAGCGGCCCCCGACAACCGGAATATGGTGATCTTTCCGGAACGTATCGGTTCGGCGGGAGCGGGCCGGATCGCCCGATTTGAAAGGCCCATGCCGATCTATGGCCGAGCCGCCCCGGAAGCATTCGATCTCTGGTATAGCGATTCACCCGATGGCCGCGACTGGGGCAACTTCCGTCTCGTGCTCGGCTCGGACGAGGTGCCGTACTGCAACAGCAAGATCGGCCCCGGGGCGCCGCCGATCAAGACCGATCGGGGTTGGTTGGCCACGTTCCATTACGTTCATCAAGACCCAGACCAGCCCTTAAATGGCTGGGAGAAGGGCGGCTGGTTCAAGACCTACGGGGCGGGCTTACTTTTGACCGATCTCGACGAGCCTTGGCGTGTCATCGGGCTGTCGCCCGAGCCGCTTTTGTCTCCGCAGGCGGACTACGAAACGCAAGGCTTCCGCGGCAGCGTCATCTTTCCGGGCGGGATGCTGCTGGATTCGGACGGGCAGGTGAAGATTTACTACGGGGGGGCCGACACCGTCGAATGCTTAGCCACAGCAAAGGTCGATGATTTGCTGGCGATGGTCGAGCCATGGACGCCGAAGTGATCGCAAGTAAGCCGCGGATAAGGCTTTGCAAATCCGCGGATCGTGTCGCCTAAAACTATCCGGGGATTCGCAAGGCCTATTCCCCGGCTTGGTAGGGATGGTGTGATTGCTTGAAATAAATAAAAAAAGCCCACGCCGGTTTGGCGTGGGCTTTTTTGCAATAGCGGGATTGCGTTTCGTTCGAGCTTAGTACTCGAGGCCGAAACCTGCGCTCAGGACGATTTCGTAATCGTCGTCGCCGTCGGTGAGGCCTGCGACATCGTCGTTCAGCCAGTAACCGGTCACGCCGGCGTAGGCTTCCCACACGCCCAGGTCGGACGGGATGAAGTCCAGCGGCATGCCGGCCATCACGCCGACGCTGAGGAAGCCGAAGTCTTCATCGCCGTAGTAATCGTCCAGGCTCAGGCCGATCGCGAAGGGTACGCTCAGCGAAACGGGCAGGTCTTCGCTAGGTACGATGTTGTCCAGGCTCAGCTCGCCGCCGAGTTCGAGGTAAACGTCTTCGCTGCCGTTGTCGTCTTTCAGTTCAATCGCAACCAACGCATAAGGCGAAACCGACCAGTCGCCCAGGTCGTCGCTGTCGTCGTAGCTGATGGCGATGTCCAGTTCGTGGATGTCGTCGAAGTTGCCGTTCGGATAGAAGTAGCCGACGTAGGAAACGTCCAAGCCAACTTTGTCGGTCAGGCCGAGGCTGACACCGGCGTAGAAGTCCGACTCGTACCAGGCATCGGGGCCCAAGCCAACCGCGCCGGTTTCTTCCGAGTGGATCGAGTTCCACTGACCCATGTAGAAGTCGATCCCGGTGTCACCGATCGGTGCGCCGACTTCAACGTAGGGCTGCAGAATCAGGCCGGAGTCTTCCAGCTCGAAACCACGGAAGATGTAGGTGCTGACCACGTCGGCACCGGCGGACCAGGTGACCGAACCGGTGTTCACGATCGGCGGTGCGTCGCCGCCCTGAGCGAGCACAGGCGTACCAAGCGTGGCGGCCAAACCGCCAGCCAACGTAAGGGATCCAATCTTGCTTACCGTCTTCATGTTCCAACGCTCCTTAGCGGGTTCAGCCTCGGATGCGACGACCAACGTGGCGTCGCCAGTCCCAAAGGCTGGGTGGGTTCCTAAAATTCCAATTCAGTCGAGTTTGTATGATTGATTCGTGAGCATTATTGCAGAACAGTGAAAGTTCTGTAAGCGGACAACGGAGCCATATTTTTAAGCTATCGGCCGATCACTGCAAATCAGTGCAGTTCTGGCGTGGATTATGGGGCTTTGAGTAGAAAATTCATCTATAAGTCGAGCATATAGTTAAGCTTACAATCTTAAAAGTCATCGATGAATTCGCCGTGCGATAACCCTTTGAGACGCTGCTGTAAATCCGGGCAGTGAACCCAATTCGACGCGATTTGAGCATCGAGCCGTCGCTGAACGAGTCTGTGAGTGAAGCATCTGGTCTTCGCAGAAATAAACCAGACGCTTCGTCGCCTAGCTCTCCAGCGTCGGCGTGGATGCTGATCGAATGATTTAATAGGGATTGAAATCAGGTTCAGCGATCGCCGTGAAGTGCTGATTAAGCCGGGGTCAGGCCGCGGTACAACTCTTGAACACGTTGCGATTGGGTGCGACGGACCGCTTCGAGCGTCAGCCGGGCGATCTTGTAATCCGCTGCGTCGTCCGGCATCAATCGACAGTGATCCTGAATCATCGCATAGATGAATTTGAACGCGTCACGCGGCTGATGCATCTGATCCAATGCATCGACCAGCTGGTCTCGGCTGACATCATCCTTAAATAGATCGGTCAGCGAAATCGTGCCCTCGGCCCCGGCGTCGCGGCAGGCCCGCAGCCGACTCGTCATCAGGTCGTAGAGCATCGCCCCGGACCAGGTGAGTTTTTCAATCATGTTCTGCTTGTCCAGGCGGGCTTCCTGGAAGAAAGCGGGCCCTTCTTTTTGAAGTAGATAGCTCAACTCGATCGGCAGCAGCAGCTTAATGCCGATGCTGTCCTGCTTGAGGAATTTATTATCGAACATCGGCCAAATGAGCGAGCGCATCCGACCTGCATCCCCTGCAATGGCGGAAGGTTCATCCACGCGATCGATCAGCACGACCAGACCCGCGTAGCCGAAGCTCTTAAGGATGCTGATGAGTCGGCGGGTGAGTTGGTAGCGGCTGTCAGAAAGGTCCTGCTCGGCCCGGCCTCGCTGCGGCAGCGGTTGGCCGGCCAATCGGCTGATGCCCAGCTCGCCGAACACGGAGCGCAGCTGTGCGGGCTGCCTGCCGATCGCGGGCATCTCCCGCGCGGTCTTGCGTGCAGCAGAATAAACCCGGGTGAGTTGGATCAGCCAGAACACCCAGAGCACGATTGCCGCGGCTGCACTGAGCCCAAGCACGGGCAGGACCCACCACGGCTGATCCTCCATAAAGTAGAACACCCCGCCGAAGCCCAACGCGACCAGCGTGATGAGGATCGCGGCGTTCCGCCAAAACGCGAGCGGCAGGCGGAAGCCAAGCTTCAGGGTTTTGCACAGCTTCCGCCAACGGGCAATGTCCATGCCAGCCGGCGGCTGATCGTATAGACCCGCCAGGATCGCCAAGTCGATTTTTTGCTGATTATTCAGACGTTTTCGCAGGTATTTGGTTTTCTCATCGGGCAGTCGGACGACCTCCGCCTCGCCGCCGGGGGCTTTGTCGCCGATGAGGGCGGAGACCAGCGGCGTGACCGCTTCGCTGAGGATTGCGTCCTGATGGTCAGCCAGCCGAAGGTTGCTCAGCACGGTCGAGGCATCCTGCTTGCGGGTCCGCATCAGCCGATCGAGCGTGGGGTTGAAATCGTCGTAGGCGACGACCAGCACGCGCTCATCAGGGTGGGCCTGGTTGTGCTTGGCGATTTTATTGGCCAGCGTCAGGCGGATGGCGGTCTTGCCGCTGCCTTTCTCGCCGAAGACGACAGCGGTCGAGGGCTGATCGACCTGGCCGATGATCTTGTCGAAGTCCGGGTGGTGCAGGTCCTGCTCGGCCAACCGGGGGAAGACCGGGTCGAGCCGGGCCTCCTCGGCACCGAAGGGGTTTTCGTTCAGGTCGTAATGGGCCAGAAAGCTGTCGATATTCATAGGCGTGTCCCCGCCCGGCAAGGTGTCCGGGTGCGATCGTGCGTAGCCAACTATAGACTAACCCCCCGCCGGCGGCGCAGCGTTTTGCTGACGCCCGGCGTAGCCCACCATGTCCGATCTGACACCCGACAACCCGGCCTTCGCCCAACTCATCCGCGAATACCCCGGACGATGGGTCCCCGCCGTCCGCCGACTGCTCAGCGACAGCCTCACGCCCGTCATGGCCTACCGCGCCCTGGTCCGCGATGACGGCCGACTCGACCCGAGTTTCCTGCTCGAATCGGTCGTGGACGGGCAGCGCATCGGCCGATACAGCTACCTCGCCGCGAACCCGGTCATGCAGGTCATCGCGCGACGCAACAATGTTCAAATCATTGACGCCACCGGCGATTCAACGACAACCACCCAAACCCAGAGTGACGACCCGCTCGCTCTGGTACAGGAACTTTCCGAGCAGTTCAGCGTGGCGCCGACCACCGGCCTGCCCGATTTCTCCGGCGGGTGGGTCGGACACGTCGGCTACGACACGGTCCGCTATCTCGAACCCGAGAAGCTGCAGGACCCGCCGCCTGATGACCGCCATCTGCCCGACATGCACCTGCAGATGTATCTGAGCGTGGTCGTGTTCGACCATGTGCAGAAATGCATTCTGCTGGTGACGCATGTCAAAGCGGACGACGCCGAGGCCGGCGTCGATATGGCAACGCAGCAACTCGACCAGCTCGAAGCCCGGCTGCGTAGTTCCAATGAATCGCTGATCGCGACACCGCGGGCGGAGATCGCCCTCGATGCCCCGCCGCCCAAGCTGCCGGAAAGCAACATGGGCCATGGCGGCTATCAGGACGCGGTGCGCAAATGCAAGCGGTACATCGAGGCGGGTGATGCGTTTCAGATCGTGCCTTCGCAGCGGTTCGAGTTGAGCGGGCCCACCGATCCGTTTGATGTCTACCGGGCGCTGCGGGTGGTGAACCCGTCGCCTTACATGTTCTATCTGCAGATCGACGGGGCGGTGCTGGTTGGATCGAGCCCTGAGATTCTGGTGCATGTCAAAGATGGCATGGCCACGAGTCGGCCGTTGGCGGGCACCCGTCGGCGTGGGTCGGATGAAGCGGCAGACGCGGCGTTGGCTGAGGAGATGAGCCAGGACCCCAAGGACCGGGCCGAGCACATCATGCTCGTGGACCTGCACCGCAACGACATCGGCCGCATCGCACAGGCGGGCAGTATTGAGTTGCCGGCCCTGCTCGCGGTCGAACGCTACTCCCACGTCATGCACCTCAGCTCCACCGTGACCGGCACGATGCGCGAATCGCTCACAGCCTGGGATGCATTGCGGGTGTCGCTGCCGGTCGGCACGGTCAGCGGTGCGCCGAAAATTCGGGCGATGCAGATTATTGATGAGCTCGAGCCGACCCGGCGGGGGCCTTATGCCGGCGCGGTCGGCTTCGCCGACCTGACCGGCAACATGGACATGTGCATCGCCCTGCGGACGCTGGTTTGCCTGCCCGATGGTGAGGATGCGGATGATCGGCCGAAGGGATGGAAATACCACATCCAAGTCGGGGCCGGCATCGTCGCGGACTCGGACCCCGATGCCGAGCACCAGGAAACCGTCGACAAAGCCGCGGCTCTGGCCAAAGCGATCGAGTTGGCGGGGCGGTGGTTCGGGAATTAGCCGCAAATGAACGCGGATTAACGCAGATTATTCTCTGGTTGCGTTGTGAATCAGAAGCCTTAAAAGTATCTCACGACGCATTATTCTCATTTGCGTTTATCCGCGTTCATCTGCGGCGAATCAGTTTCAATCCCCAACCCTCCGCTTGCCGATAAAAGATTCGTGCCGACGGATTTTGACACCATTCTCAAGCTGACGGTCCCGGTGATCGTGCGGATCGGTCGGCAGCAGATGCCGTTGAGCGAGGTGCTCGAGCTGTCGCCCGGGTCGATCCTCGAATTGGACAAGACCTCGGACGAAGACCTGGACCTGAGCGTCAACAACAAGCAGATCGGCACCGGGGCCGCGGTCAAGGTCGGCGAAAACTTCGGCCTGCGCATCCACCAGATCCAATCCGCCCGCGATCGCGCAGAGGCGATGCTCGGCTCGTGACCGATAACCAAAATCAACTCCGATGCCGATCCACCCGATAGCGCTAGCGTGGTGAAGATCGACCCCCAGCATCAAGACCCCCGGCGACGCCTGCCGCGACACAACACCGAAGTCGTGCAATGCCCGATCGGCGATGTGCTCGACCTGTCCGGCTCGGGGATGCGTGTGAAAACCGGCAACCGCTGTCAATTCAAGACCGGCCAAGTCCTGCCGATGAAGCTCGCCACGCCCAGCGGCAGCGTCAAGGTGCAGGCAAAGATCGTCTGGAAGAAACGCAAAAACCTTTTCGGTGCTGCGGAACTGGGCATCAACTTCATCGGCATCACACCCGGTCAAGCCGTCGCGCTCGCGACCATCGCCCGCTTCGGTTTCGTCAGCCCCGACAACGTTCGCCAAATCCAAGGCCAACCCAAGGCCCGGCCCCAAGCCGCCTCCGCTGCGGATGCAAAGCCGAAAGACGAGCAGCCCAAGGTCGGCGAAAGCCCGTCGAAAGTTCAGGCGACGTTGGTGTTGCAGCCTTATTTTGAAACGCTCGGCCTCGACACCGACGCCCAGCCGCAGGACATTAAGTCGGCCTACCGCAAGCTTGCCCGCCAATATCACCCCGACCTCGCGCCCGGCGAGGAAAACGCCCGCAAGTTCCTCGAACTACGCGAAGCCTACGACTTGATCGTCCGCTACCACGGCAAAGCCGGCTAAGCGATCTGCCCCCCATATTTTTCCATCCATTTAGCGGAAGCGGCGAAGCCGCTCCGTCATGTCGCATCAACTACTACGCAGCATAGTCACCCGCCCATCAGCGTCGTCACATATCCATTCATCAATCGCACGCAGAAGCCGATCAACACGCAGGCGATGCCGAAGGCGAAGATGAACATCATCATGATGACGCCGTGGTTCGCCGGGTCGCCGATAAATTGGCCGAACTTCGGACTCAGGTCTGCGAGGATGTGCGAGCCGTCCAGCGGCGGGGCGGGCAGCAGGTTGAACATCATCAGCAGCAGGTTGTAGGTCCCCGCGATGGCGAGCAGTCGCAGCGCGTTTTGCTGCAGCGGGCTGAGGTCCGTGCCATCGAACACGCCATACAGCGCCGCGGCGGGCGGCAGCCAGGTGAGGTCCCAGACCCGCATGAGGATGCCCATCGCCGTGAGCGTCATCAAAGCGATCAGCAGGTTCATTGCCGGGCCGGCGGCGGCGACCATCGTCTCGCCGTATCGGCCGCGTAGCCGTGACCGATCGATCGGCATCTGCCCCCAGGCAAACCCCGCGATCGCCAACGCCACCAGTGAGAATGGACCCATGTGCACCAATGGGTTGCCGGTCATCCGCCCCTGCACCCGTGGCGTTTGATCGCCCAGATACAGCGCGACCCAGCCGTGAGCCAATTCATGCAGCACGATGCTCACGACGACCACCAGCACGACCGCGAGAAAATAAAACCGCTGGGCGGGGTTGTCGCTGAACAGGTTGGAGATAAATAGGTCCAAACGGTCGGCTCCGGGTCGAGGCAAGGCTCATACTGAAAGACATTTCCGGGGGCGGTATCGTATCGCCCGTCATGATTCACCGCCTCACGCTTAACGCTTTTGCGATTGGATTCGTCACGCTGATGTCCCTCGGCTGTCAAAGGCCGTTGGCTGAGCAGTCGCCAGACTATGCCCGCGAACTCGCCCCGGGTCAGCCGGCCCTGCGGCTGGTCCAAGGTGCCGCCCGCGAGCGTGTCCTGCAGACCACAGCCAGCCAACTCAGCGAACCGGCATTCATCGAAGCGCTCGACCGCAGCGTCCGCTGGTTCGACCTGCCCTCGGTCGCTCAGCATTTCCCGAAGCAGAACATCAGTTACGAGCAGGCCAAAGCTTCGGTCCAGGCTTTGCAGGAAATCATGGCGATACCGAACCCGACGGCCCGCGCCGCGGAGCTTTCCAGCCGCTTTGCGGTGTATGAATCCGTGGGCTACGACGGGTCGGGCACCGTGCTATTCACCGGTTACTACTCGCCGGTCTTCGAGGCCAGCCGAACGCCGACGCCGCGCTTCCGATTCCCGCTTTACAAACGTCCGGGCGATCTGATCACCGACCCCGCAACCGGCCAAGTCCTCGGCCGGGCCACCGCCTTGGGCTATGACCCCTACCCGACCCGCCAACAGATCGAGCGTCACCAGCTGCTCTCCGGTAACGAGCTGGTCTACCTGCCGACCCGGCTTGACGCCTACACCATCGAAGTCAACGGCTCGGCCAAGCTGAACATGATCGATGGCTCAACAATCTATGTCGGCTATGCCGGAACCAACGGCCGGGCGTACACCAGCATCGGCAAGGAACTGGTTGCGGATGGCAAGCTCGACAAAAACACCGTGTCGATGCCCACGATCCGCCGATACTTCCAGCAGTATCCCGGTGAGTTAGATCAATACATTCAACGCAACGAGCGGTTCGTGTTCTTCACCGAGTACCCCGACACCGATTGGCCAGCCGGCTCGCTGGGGTTCAAGGTCACGCCCGAGCGGACCGTCGCGACGGACAAGTCGATCTTCCCGCGTGGCGGGGTGGTTGTTGCTTCGACGGTGATGCCCGATGGACAGGCGTTTGACCAATTGATGATGGACCAGGACACCGGCGGCGCGATCCGCGCCCCCGGACGAGCTGATCTTTATCTTGGCATCGGCAGCGAGGCCGAACGCACCGCCGGCCGCCTCGCCGCGGAAGGGCGGTTGTATTACCTGTTGTTGAAACGGTGAGGCCACCCGGTTTTTTGCTGCGACACCGGACGGGGCGGCTTCGCCGCGTCCGCTAAACGTGAAGGCCTTCCGCCATACAACTCACGGATTTACCAACTCCAGATGCCGAATCAGCACCGAGGCGTCGTGTTTCAATTGCTCGGGGTCATCGCCTTTGACGAATTCCAGTGAGGCGAACACCTTCCGCCCTGCGGTCGAATCGATCAGCTTGGCGAAGTAATCATGCCAACGCGACTCACCTTCGCTCAGCGGTCGGCGGTCGTTGTTCGGGCCTTCCCAATGAAACACATGTATGCCCATCAACCGGGGCAGGGCGGTTTCCATGTCCGTGAGGTTGAGTGAGAGGTCCTGGTCGTTGCGGGGTTGCCACATGCAGCCGACGTTGGGTCGATCGACTTCACGCAGCAGCTTTTCCGCAGACGCCGCGGTGTCGGTCAAAGTGTTGCCATGCCATTCCAAAGCGATGTTTTGATTCAGTTCATCGGACAACTCAGCGGCGCGGTGCAGGTCTTCTGCGACCCGTTGGCGGTACGCTTCATCCGCATCGGCCGAGGCGGTGCGGCCGGCCCAGACCCGAATCGTTGACGTACCGAGCGCCGCCGCGGTATCACGGACTCTTTCAAACGGCAGGTCCGGATCATTTTCACCCAGGCGGTAATACGAGCCGTAGGCCGACACCCGCATCCCCGAGCCACGGGTCATCTCGGCGGCACGCTCGGCCGCAGCGATGTCGCCGTGCGGGACATGCACATCGCCGCCCCATTCAATACCACGCAGCCCCGCTTCGACCGCGGCACGCACGACCTCGGCAGGTGATAGTTTTCGAAACGTGATGGAGACGAGCCCGGGCACCAGCATGGCGTGATCCTTGAGAGAGACTCACCATCTTACAACTGGCATTCCATTTCTGAAATAACAACTTGTCCGGGCCCCTGAGTGCTTTGAGCTGCAGCAATTTCCGGCTCGTCCTCACCGGCCTGACGCATCCGCGTGAGCAGTCGGCCACGCAGGACTTTGCGCACCTCATCAAACGCTTTGTGATTAAGCCGATTCACCAGTTCATACGGGTCCGCCTCAAGATCGTAGAGATGCGACTCGTAATACTTCGAGGCACGACCGCCGTCGACATCCTCCGGGTCCGCGGTCACGCAGTATTTCCAGCGCGAGGTGCGGATCGCCCGGGCGGTGCATGATTCGCTGATCTGGACGAACGCTTCCTCCGGCCAACCTTCTGTGTCGCGTTGCACCAGCGGCTTGATCGATCGGCCCTGCATCGTGTCCGGAACATCCAGGCCTGCGCCATCCAACAGCGTCGCGGGCAGGTCGACCAGGCTGATGATCTGATCGAGTCGCCCGCCGCCCTTGAAGCCCGGCCCGGTGATGACCCCCGGGATCCGGATCGAACTCTCGTGGCAGGACCGCTTGTATTCCGCGTTGCGGGTCTTGAAATGGCAGGCGTGGTCGGTCGTGAACAGCACGATTGTGTTATCGTCGATATTCAGGCTCTTGAGTGCATCGAGCACTCGGCCGAACGCTTCATCGCATCGCTTAACCATGCCCCAGTAGCCGCCGAGGTGACGGGCGGCGGACCCGCCGATGGTCGCCCGGTCGGTTTCGCTGCCCGGCTCGAATTCCCAAGCAGGCAGGGCTTGCAGGTCCGGCGGCGTCCATCGACCGGCGTACATCTGCTCGTAGCCCGTCGGGGCGGGGTAGTCGTCGCGGTGGTTCTGATGATGCGGCTCGAGTAGCGACATCATTGCGAAGAATGGCTGATCTTCCTTGCTGCGGTCGTCGATGTACTTAATCAGTCGGTCGGTCAAAGCGTCCACACGGTAGCCCGGCAGATCGACCGGGTTGTTGTCGTTGTCCCAGACCCGGGTGCGGTAGGCATCGGAGGTATGTTCGATGGCGTTCGCGGCCAGCCAGTCGTGATAGCCTGCTCTGAACTGCTCCGGCACCGCTTCACCGCCAGCTTCGCGGGGAGCCAAGTGCCACTTGCCGAAGTAGCCGGTGCGGTAACCCGCTTCGTCGAAACGCTTAGCGAGGGTAACCGCCTCGGGATCAATACCGAAGCCGTTGCGCCACACGCCGGTGGTCGTTGCGTATTGGCCGGTCTGCAGGCAGGACCGGGCCGGGCCGCAGACCGGTTGGCAGGTGAATAGGTTGGCCAGGTGTGTGCCTTCGTGGGCCAGCCGATCGAAGTTCGGCGTCAAGCCCAGCGGGTTGCCATGCACGCCCGTCGAATCGTGGCGCTGCTGATCGGTAAAGAAAACGATGACGTTGGGCGACCGGTTTGGCATGGCAAGCTTGATCCGTGAATAAAATGCGGAATGCGACTATAGCAATAAGCCGGAAAAGGTTGACGATTGACGTTTAGCCGGAGACGCGAAGCGTCCCGCGTGATCGAGAAATGTGCAGGTGAGAAATGCACCGCGCAGGCGGCTTTGCCGTGTCCGCTCAACGGGCGGATTCACATCGACGCATTGCCGGTAAGGTCCGACTCGCGGCCGAAGACTTTTTCTTCAACGAACTGATACGTGCCGTCGTATCGATCCGCGATGGCCCGAAGTTGCTGATCCGAACCTCGGTAGTAGAACTGCACGGTGTGGACGACGGTGTCCTGCGTCGGCAGCACGGCGGTCAGGTCGCGGACGCCGATGTCGGCGATAGTTGGCCCACGTTGGCCGAAGCGGTTGTCCGAGAGGATGTAGACCTCGGTGGGCTGATAGGACGATGCGGTCTGGAACGCTTCGAGCGGGTCGGACTTACCGCTAGGTCGGACATGACCGGCCGAGGGATCGATCCACTGCAGCACGCGGTCGATCCGGGTCATGCTTGCGGGGTTCATCCCGCCGGGCGGCGGCTCGAAAGTTTCGCCGGAGCGGAAGAACACGATGGCGAAGCTGTCGTCCGGTTCGAGTTGTTCCAATGCGTTGGTCAGCCAGCGATTAACCCCGCTGCTCATCGAATCGACCATCGTGCCCGAGGCATCGACAAGATAGACGACGCGGCGCGACTCACCGACGGCCGCGGCGGGCAACTCGATCGGGGCGGGGTCGTTCAATGCCTGAGCGGCCACCACGCGATCGGCAGCGGCTTGTGAAGCGGGGTTTTGCGTGCTGTCGTCAGCCGTATCAACCGTTTCGGTCACCGATGGACGGCTCGTTTTGATCGTCGTCTCGGGTTTAGCCGGCTCAAGCATCGCTAGTTGCGGCGACGGGTCAGATTCAGTTGTCTGAGCAGCGTTTGTAGTCGCGGCATCGGTCGCTGAGTCGGAATCGGTATCGCGTACGGCAGAGTTATTGCTAGCCTTTGTTTC
Source organism: uncultured Phycisphaeraceae bacterium (assembly GCA_964523485.1). Taxonomy (GTDB): domain Bacteria; phylum Planctomycetota; class Phycisphaerae; order Phycisphaerales; family Phycisphaeraceae; genus Algisphaera. The sequence goes on from CAZFZS010000006.1 coordinate 101,467, forward strand.
AATATCAGACTGTGATCCACTCTTTGCCGTGACACTATTTTCTGAATCAGGCAAGGCCTCGGCGAGCAAAGCTTCGACCGGGTCGTCCGTTAGATTGACGCCGTTTTCGGGCGAAGCCGCTTGGGTAGTCGTTGCGTCGCTGGAACTATCTGGTACGTTCGATTCGCTGTCCGGTTGATCACTCGGCGTATTGCGAACCGCCGGATCGCCTAGTGAAGGCCCGTCGGAGAACGGCGGGGTGTACGCCAGTCCCGTCCCGCGCGGCTCGACCTCGGGGGGTGTCGCGCTAGTGGATGAAGTGTTGTTGTTCGATGTCGTGGCCGGGGGCGTTGATGAATCGCTGTCCGCTGACTCGGCGTTTTCGGCTCCCCCGGTTTCGGTTTGGCCCTGCTCGGTTGCGTCGCTGTCCTTCGGTTGGTCACGATGCGAAAGATCGCGGCGGTCGGCGAAGCTGCGGCCGGCGATATCGTCGGTGCCTGCGTTCATGCCGAACCACAGCCCGAGCCCGCCGCCGCCGAACACCAGCAGCACGATCGCCGCCTTGAAGAACCAGCCCTTGCGTTTGCGTTTCTCACCCCGGCCGGCTTTCTTCGCGTGGTTTGAGCCGGGCGTCGGCTCATCATCGAAGCCGCTCAGGTCGCGTGGCTCTGGCAGTTCCTCGGTCATCCGCACGAACTCGAGGGGGTTTCCCGGGTCGCCCGGGTCGCTGTCGGACACCGCCTGCTCGTTGCGGTCAGCGTCCTCGGCAACATCGACCGGGTCGAGCTTCAAACCCTCGTCCGCTTCGTCCAAAGCGACGGGTTCCGCCGCGTCGTTTCCTTCATCCAACGCCGCTGCCACCGGCTCATCGAGATCGCTCAGATCGAGGTCGAAATCATTGCCCTCGGACACCGCGTCGGCCGAATCATCTTCATCGAGATGAAGAATCAACTCCTCATCATCTTCACTCTCATCTGATTTCGCCTCGGCTACAGAGGCTTCCGGGGCATCCGGGGCTTCCGGGGCTTCCGCGGCGGGGTCGTCGTCTTCGTTTAGCCAAGCCTCGATATCTTCAACATCCAGCGGGTCGACCTTGCCGGGGCTTTCATCTGAAATCGCCGCCGAATTATCAGGCTCGGGTTCATCCAGGCTTAGCCCGACCAATTCCGGCGCTTCTTCATCGACCTCGTCTTCCGCAGCGGGTGCATCCTGATCGGCGGAAGCGTCAAGATCGTGGACCGAGTCGTGGCCATCCATCGCGGCGGCGGCGGTATGCAGCGGGTCTTCGAGGCTCGGCGGGGCGGTGAAATCATCATCCACCTCCGCGATCACGATCTGGCTTTCGCTCAACCCGAAATCGGGAAACTCCGGCCGATCCACCGCGGCATCCTCACTCAAATCAATCTGATCCGCGTCAGCTTCTTCAGCATTATCCTCGCCCAGCACAGCATCCGATCCATCTGCCGCCACCGCATCTTCTGCCGCAGCCCGGGACAACGCGACTCGCTCAGCGGGTGGATCCACGGCTGGCTCGGCCGACTCATCCTCCGCCAATTCGATCGCATCGAGATCGACAACGCTGATCGGCGCCAGCGAATCGCTGTAGATATCTTCCTCGTCCTGTGATTCCGCAGCGAGCTGAACCTGAGCAGCCTTTGGCTCATCGCGATCCGCAGACGGTTGTTCGTCAGCTTGCGAAGCCGAGGGCTCGAGGATCAGCTCGTCATCGGCATTCTCTTCAGCCGAAGCATGGCCAGCCGGCTCCTCCGCATCGTCACCTTCAAAGACGATCTCGCCGCTCGCGTCGACAGGTTCATCATCTGAAAGCTCGAAGTCGAAAGCCGAGTCTTCATCGAGAATCGCATTCGGGTCGGCTTTAGGCTTGTCAGCCAATTTCGGAGCACGGTCATCCGCCGCCAGGTCCACCGCATCCGCGAGATTGGAACCATCTTCAGATGCAGCTTCGACTTTGGGCGAATCCGCACTCGCCGCAGCGGGCTGCTCCGAACTCAAATCAAGCAGGTCGTCCTCTTCATCGTCTTCGTCCAACAGCGGAACATCGAGTTCCGCCGCCGAGCCGCCCAGGTCCGGGATGTCGAAGACGCCGTCTTCGTCCGCGGTCACACCAACCGCAGCATCGTCGTCACTCGGCTGGTCCACCACGGTCTGCTGCACCGGCTCGGTGATATGCCCGACGACCATCTGCTGCCGACCGACGCGGATCTGGTCGCCCTCTTCGAGCTGACACATCGCAGCAATGCGTTCGCCGTTGACATGAGTGCCATTGGACGAGCCCAAGTCGCGGATCGTCCACATTCCGTTCTCGAATGCGATCTCCGCATGCCGCCTCGAAGCCCGACTGTCTCCCACCTTCACACGCGGCGCATGGCGGCCGATCAACTCGGGCGACGAACCATCCAGTTCGAATCGCGTGGGTTTGTCGTCGGGATTCAAAAGGATCAGCGTGAGCAAGACGGGTCCTCGGCTCGGTTCAGTCGTTCAGTCCAGAATCGGTAGCGGAGCTAGGTCGCGGCGGCAGACATCGGGTTTATATCTCGCAGGCCGATGCAACTCCGGGCGGCCGACTTGCATGTGATACGCAAATCAAGTCGGCAGGCTGCACCGCCGCCGCGCAGAATCACGGGCCACGCCGGCCAGGCAGCCAGGCCGCAGCCCGCTAAGTTTACCACAGAAAATCGCAAACCCAACTCAAAGCGAACATCTTTAATCAATCGCATTCACAACCCCTCAACCCGCCCCCACCCGCCCCCTTGGCCCGATAACCCGGATTCAACCCCGAAAAACCATCAATCTCCATGCCCCAATACCCCAAGCCGCGGATGAGGCTCAGCGAATCCGCGGACCCCCTCGCATCACGCCGCCTGCACGCCAACCAACCGCCTCTACGCCCACCCCGACCCCGCTTAGACGGACCTAAGGCGCGACTAAATAAATATCCAATTCCCCAATTCCACCCCCGCAGGTTGATCCCCTAGCCCACTTCGCTAGAATGCCCCACCAACCACCGGCCCCTTCGTCTAGTCTGGTCTAGGACACTAGGTTTTCATCCTAGCAACACGGGTTCGAATCCCGTAGGGGTCACTTTCTCGCCGGTGTGACAAGGTGTGTCAGTTGATGCCTTGTCAGGCCTTTTTTCCTGCAAATCAAGGCGTTTCGCGACATCGTCCCCCCGCGAGGGTGTGACAGGGGATGTCGCATCGGGTCCGGCCGTGTCCATTTCGTGTGTGCGTATGTGTGTGCGCTCGAAGCGGGGCATGGCGTCCAGTACCGACCGCACCGAGAGATGTTCATCGTGAAGATAACGCTTGAATTGCGATTCGGTCTTGTGTCCGGTCAGCTTCCGGGCGATTGCTTCCGAGGGTGCCACCTGCCCGGCCCAGGTTGCTGCGGTGTGACGCAGGGCGTGGAAGTCGATACGGCCGTCCGTGGTTTCAATCGAGACACCGGCCCGCGTCAAGTCCGCTTCGAGAAACGCCACGCCCCAGCGAGGTAGCAACCCATTAAATACGCGGTCTGTCGGTTGCGCATCATCAGGCTTCAAATCGCGGAGAGCGGCCGCGAGATCGTCCCGGAGCGGTTGGGCGTGTTCCTCGCCGTTCTTGAGCGTATCGACGGCAGGGCGGATCGTGGGCGGGTTGCCGTCCAGGTCCACCCGCGACCAAGACAGGCGGTAGAGCGTGTCTCGGCGGTAGGATGTGAGAAGGGCGGCCAAATAGAGCGGGTATCGCTCGCCAGCTGCATCTAGTAGCTTGCCCGCCTCGTCTGCGGTCAACGCCCGACGGGTGAACGTTTCGCGTCCAACAGTTTTGACAGACTTGACCCCGGCAAGCGGATTTCGGTCGATGTTCCCCGCGTCGGCTAGGAAGCGAAGAAGCCCATTGATTGCCGCGAGATAGTCATTCAACGTCTTGGCCGAGAGCGGCCGATTCTTGCGGAGGTGCTTAGGCGAAGCCGACCGCCAGGCGATGAAGGAATCGGGCGTGATCGCGTTGAGCCTCGACCAGCTGCAATCTGCAACGAGACGCTTGACGCGGCTACGTTGATCCGAGCGGTACTGCGAGTCTTTCCCGCGGGCTTGCAGGTCATCCAGATAATCTTCGAGGTGATCGAGGGTCGGCCGTTGCGATGCGATAACTTGATTGGCCGGGAGAATGAGTCCAGCCTGTTCCCGTTCAGCTTTCAGCACCAACTCGGATAAGCGTTTTTCAGCAACACGCTTATCGGTGACTCCAAGGGCTTGCTGCTTCGGCTTGTCCATGCCTTCGACTTGATATCGAGCTGTGTAGGTCCGGGCGGTGATCGTCTTGCCGTTGATCTTGCGCTTTTGCTTGAACACGTTACGTATCATGTTTAGCTAACCCCCTTGCCGCCAATGATGGCTTCAACGTGCTGCTCTGCGACCATCGTTCGAGCACGAACCTTAACGGGCTGGGGTAGTTGGCCATCCGCGATCATCCGCCAGACGGTACGCACCGATACGCCTAATCGTGCCGCTACTTCCTTGATGGGGATGAGTCGATTCTTCACGCTGTCGCCTCCTTCTTCACTTGTTTGCTTGCGTGTTTGTGCTCGGTCAACGCGGTAAGCACACGCCGCACTTCAGCACGTTCTTGAGGGTCCGATTCGGCCACCGTCAGTAAACGCAGGAGTGTGTCTGCGATTGGATTCGCAGCCACCCGCGTCAGATGCTCGAGTTCCCCGATGCCATTGCGTAAAGCACGCCGCGCCACTTCAGCCCGATCCAACTGCATTTTCTCTGCCAAGACATCGAGCCGCTCCAAGTACTCGGGTGGCAAGCGGAAGGCGTACTGAACTTTGGTTTCGCTCATAATTGGTATCCGTTTCGGTATTCGTACTGATGGTATCCGATTCGACATTCATGTCAACCTCGGCGTTTGCGGCGGATCCGGCCGGCTGCGGTGTGCCGGGGGGCACACTCGCGACCGCCGGCCGGGTAACCTCCGCCGTGTATACACCCAACCGCGAAGATTGCTCGATAAGCCTTGGCCCGGCCGCGACGCTTTGCTGGCTCAAAGCGTCCCGTGCGTCCGGGCCGTCGGTCAGTAGGGCAGTGCCGCCAGGTCCACATCCAACGCGTCCCGTGGTCGGGGAGCATCCGGCCTCCTCCCATCATCACAAGCGTTGACCGCCCACACCAGGAGGCGGCAGGCGTCCACATCGCTCATGAAACACGCGATGCCGGCAGACGTGCCCCACTGCTTGATCCGATACCCGCATCGCCTCTTGATGAGCTTACGAACCACTCGTCGGAACTTCTCCCCCTCTTGCCGGCTCAACTCTTCTACGATTTCCTGAATCGGCAGCTTGCCCCGAACACCCCACCACCGCCCGGCCGTCTCCCAAAACGCCGGCAGGCCATCACCAACGACCACCTTGCCCAGATACTTCGAGGCGTAGAACAACACGCCACGCCAAGATCGAATCTCATCACACTGCGTACCGGCGTACAGGTGTTCAGATCGGCCACTTCCCACAACTTCATACCACGCGTTGGCCACCCACTCCCTTTCTAACGTGTCTTGCGAGAACACCAACAAGTGGTAATGAGGTGCACCGCGTTTCTGCGGCTCGAGCTTCCACACCACCGCCTGCACCGCGAATGCCCGCTGCAGCCGTTTGATGAACGTGTCCAGGTCACGCTTCCATTGCCGCCCGCACGCGGGATACTGGCCCGGGTATGTCAGCGTGACGAACCAGCGTTGACGCTCGACCTCCCCTTCATTGATCGACGCCAACTTACGTTGCAGGCGTTGACGCGAACCACGGCTGAATCCGGTGATCCGACTTCGGACGCCACCCCCTTGAGGTCCACCCTTGCCTTGCAGCTTCGTGAACGACCCGCCGAGATGCGTCGTCATCGTGAAAGCCGCTTCCGATTCGGTTTGACGAACGTCATTCCCTGCGGGCTGCAGTTCCACCACCCGCGGTGAAGTATGTGCAATGGACAAGCCCGGCCGTGTCTTGCCAGCTCGATCGGCCTTCCCCGCCGTACCCCAACCCTTCGGACCGTGGCCCCCGGCGGGGCCCTTGGCCGATGACAGCCTGCTACCATCCGTGGTACTTTTCATGGGTTCTTCCTTTGCCGCCCAGGTGCTGCCTCTCACCGCAATGCACCGGGCGGTTTTTCTTTGGGCGTGTTGCCCGGTTTCTGGATGCCGCCGGGGAACGCCTCCGGCGGGAGTCGGCTTAGCCTCTGGGTTAGGCAGGGGCCGCCCTGCCCGCCCCCGTCGGCGTCGCCGCCGCTCAGGGTGAGCGGCAACGCCGACGGGTTCAGGCAGGGCTTTAAGCGGCCCCCTGTGTCTGGGTGTCACCAAGTCGCCGCACAATGGAATCGCGAGACTCGATCCGTTCGAGCAGCCGCGAGGATTCATTCACCAGCTTGAGCCGGTCCGCGAGAGGAGGGTCATCCCCAAGTGCTTTCATCGCGTCCAGCAGCTGCCGCATGGCTTCGGTTGCCAGGTCGTCACACAAACTCATGTCAAAGTCTCCGAGGCCCTGTGAGCGTGCAGGACAGCCATCACTTCCGCCTGGGCCGTGGGCGAGAGCGTTGGCCAATGGTCGATGAGATCGCGTAGCCGAGAGTCGGCCGCGTGATCGTGTGTGCCTATGTGTGTGCAATCCCCCGTTGCTGCGTCAGAATTGCGTTTTTGACCGGGTTCGAATCCCGTAGGGGTCATTTCGCATCGCGCCGGGGCGATGCGTACTTTGAAGTGAATTGAGTTTCTATTAATGGCATGGGCGTCTCGCCCACGGCTCGCCCTGTTTACTCGGCATTGACCTGTTCGCATCCTCCAGCGTCGATGGACTGACATCGCTCATCGAGACGCCAATCATTCAGTCATCGGCATAGCTCTAAAGGGCGGCGGATGGCTTATGACATGGGACAAAGCTGCCACCGCCCACCGGCCTCGGCTGATCGCCATGATCCGCCACTTCACCTCCTGCCCCCTCGACCCCGCCGATCGCCACCACCATCCGCCTCAATGCACCCGGCGCACGAACCTTCCGCAATATCCAGCAGGGGCAGCACCCCCGAAGCCTCATTTTCATCCACCTCAACCCCGTCCATCGCACCGACTGGCCTGCAACCGTCTGCCAAACCCCACGTTATTAAACCTACCCGCTCCCGCACGCTCGCAAAGCCCACCTATGTGCGCACCCACCTTGCCGAATCTGCGGTTGAAGCGCGTCAAACCGGGCCAAGTTCAGCCCAAGTCGAGCCAAGGTCGACCCATCCTCAGCCCAAATCGCCCCCTCCCGAGCACTCGATTCACCCCCATTTTCAACCCGTGCGCACTCGTTTGTCTCACTTGGCCAAAACCACCCGCCGCCAAGTTGAATCTGTCTAACCACATCAGGCCGGATTCACCCGGCCTCGATTCAACCTGCTGTGATACGACGGCCGGATCAATCCGGCCCTCCGCCGGGGATCGCTGACGCTGAAGCCTTGGGAATCCCCAGGTCGGAATTTTTAATGCTCCTCAACGCAGTCCTTCCGGGACATCGAAGACGCTGCCCCGGCCCAGCGCCGCTTGACGCTTTCCCGCTCGATCAGAGGTGTCCCAACCCTGTAATTCCAGTGCAATCGCAGCGAAATTGGGGCCGTAATTGGGTTGACGCTCGGTGTCCCAACCCTGTAATTCCAGTGCAATCGCAGCCAGCGACATCACGGCTCGCAAGCTGCTCTGGGTGTCCCAACCCTGTAATTCCAGTGCAATCGCAGCGCTGGGCTGGGGCCCGCTCGTGGCCAAACGGGTGTCCCAACCCTGTAATTCCAGTGCAATCGCAGCGCCGCCCAGCAAGAGCTTTCGGTCTGGCTGGGTGTCCCAACCCTGTAATTCCAGTGCAATCGCAGCATGAAGGCCGTAAATACTTGCAGGGCTAGACAATACTTGCCGAGCAGACTTTAAAAAACGGAATCCTATACTGATGTTGACCCAATTGCTATGGAAAAAAGGGTTGCGGGTTGGGCATGGGGTCCGTTCCGTAGGTCCCGTGGGTCCATTGGAAGTGTTTCCATACAACGACTCCAACCGCCGAGTCTTTAGTATCGCGTTTCTTCTCGCGGGGTCAAGGTCTTTTCGGCTTCGAGACTGCTTCCGCGGCTTCGGCCGCTTTGACATCGTCCAAGGTCGGCAGGGTGATTTCCCCCCAGAAAACGCGGGCTAGCACCCGTGCGGCATTGATATCGCTGTCCAAGGCTTGCTTGAGCACTTCTATTTTCTTTTTGCCTTCCTTGGGCAGCTTGAGATGTAATGGACAACTGGAATATTTACAGATGAAGCGTTTCTTATCTTTATCCTTTTTCCATCGTTTTTTATCTGAGGCCGTATCGCATTGCCAGCGTCCACAGGATGAGCAGACCTGCGATGAGCGGCCGTACGGGACGGTAATCGTCCGCATCCCGCGTTCGACGGCTTTCTCGGTGACCTTGCGGCGAACACGGCCGAATGCGAGCAATCCTTCCCTTCGTTTTTTATTTTCGTGGCCCATCGCTTCGTTGTATCCCGGCAGTCGGAGGCCGCGCATCGACTCGAAGACGATTAAATCGCAGCCGTGTTTTTCAGCCGCGTCGATAATCTGCCGGGCATTGAGCCGTACCCAGTCACGGATCATCCAGCGGACGTGGCGTGTGTCGCCACGCAGGTCGTGGTTTTGTGGTCCGGCGGGAAGATCGGGTTGACTCCGGCGCTTGGCTAATTCTTCCGTGGCTTTACTGAGCGAATCCAAGTGCCAGAGGATGTGCTTATGACTGAGGCCGAGCGCGTCGACGTCCGGCCTCTTTTGACGCGGATCAGGGCTTACAGCTTCGGTAAATTGGGGGATATCGTCCAGGGCGGGAGGTGCGGTAAAGAGCTGATGAACTTTGATGATGGGCAAGTGGACATCGAGACGATGATGTCGGCCGTGGTAGAACGAAGCGCCGCAGCCCGTGCTGCCAAGGTCGACGGACATTACACGCAAGTCTTCCTGACCCTGGAAAGAGTCTAGTAGCAGTTTTTTTGCAGCATCCAGAAACGCCTCGTCATTAGACCGACGTGGATAGACGCGGCTGCGCAGGATATCGATTTGTTCCTGCTTACAACCAAACCGACTGGGTAAATGTTGCACGTCGAATCGCAAGCCGGCGCGAGCGCGGGTGCCTATGAAGTTGATGTGGACGCTGGTGATGACGACCTGCTTGCGGGACGGGCTGTAATCGTTCGGCCATGGGATCAAGCCGAACTCCATCCATTCGCCTTCTAGCATGCCGTCCAGCCGTAGGCGAAGCACGGAGCGATCGAGGTCGATCTCGTGGAAGCCGTCACCAAACACCTTAGGCATCGGCAACTCATCGCTGGAGGGGTAGCGAAAAACCGGCTTGCTCGGGCCTTTGAAAAACCGCTTTCGCCATTCAAGATACTTATCTTCAAGGCTTAAATCGGAAGGTGACAAACTTTTGGCGAGCTCGGCGTATTGCTTACATAATTCGGTATGGGGGTTATGCTCGCATTTTGATTTTTCATAAACCCCATCGATTTTCAGACAATGCGGCAACTCGGAGTGGCGAAGCAACTTCGCCTCTTTCAAGCCCAGTACATCCAAATACTTGCGATAAGCGACGGGAAACCAATGCCGCGCTTTAGTGTGTATCGCACCTAAGGCTTCCTCTGGCGTTTTGCCTCGGTTAAGGGCGCGTAGATATTGGACAGCATTCGATTCAAAATGATCGTTATTAAACTTGGGATTTTCTTTTTTTTTAAGTTTGGTAAAACTCGAATACTTCCAGCAACGCGGGCCGTGGCCTTTTTCCTCGGCGTAGATGCAGTTGCCTTGACCTTCGCGTATACGAGTCAACGGACAGATGCGTGGATTAACACGGCGTGGCTTGGAATCGGAAAGTTTCAGTTGTCGATAAATCGCGTTGTATCGCTCCCTGATCTCCGGAGTCAATTCGGGGTGCTGCAGTTCCCATTCGCTTTTTTCCTCTGCCCATATTTTAGTCTGATTGACCCAGTTGGCCGTGCCGCGTTGATACCGCGCGATGATCCATTCGGCCGCGGACTTGAGCAAGACGAGACGATGGGGTTTCTCAAGCTGGCCGAGTCGGAGGAAGAGTTTTTTGGTCGCCGTGTTTTGCGTAGCCTGGGCGGCTTCGCTGATGGACTGCCTCAGCTCGCTGGGTAGTGCAGCGTTTTGTAATTGGACTTCCGAGGTGAAACCCGCAACGGCATCAAAAACTGCCAGTCGCCAGCGATCCTTGACTTTTTCTCCTGCATCGACTCCATGAATTGATGGTTCCAGTAGAAAATCGCCTAGCGTGCCGAAGCTTTCGGGTTTTTGTGAATTGCCAAAGCGTTTGCGTATCGACATCCACCATTGACAAAGTTCGGCAACGTCGATGTTGAAGCGCTGAAAGTGACTTCTCAGCTGCCGTATTTTCGCACGGTGAACCGCTTTCTCTTCGTAGGGCAAACGGCATAACCGCCGAACGAGAGTTCGGCTCGTTTCGTATTGCCGTGTCGACTGGGGGCCCTCGGACATTCGAGCACCTTCGCACCGCGACTGAATGGTGTCAAGAATTACGATTTAGTTTGAGGCGAGACATCATGTCAGGGGATGTTATTTTTTTGCTTTAGACTATTTATCGTGGGTAGCAAGGGGCGTGGCCTACTGAAGGGGCGAGTTGGTGTGGCACGCGCGGCGAGGATGCCGCGGCTCTTTGGGTGTCAGGGGTGGGGGGCGAATGGGATGGGTGCTGGTGTCAACTTGATGGGAGGAATCTTTTTCTTGCTTGATGGGATTCTTGTGACATCCTGATGAGGGGCAGAGTTTGCCCTTTTGGCCTGCTTTGGCTTTGGGTTTGCTCTAAACTGCCTAAGTTCACCCGGCCCGCTGGAGTGACTTTGGTTTTCACGATTTCTCTATCGAATCAGGAGTTTACGTTTGGCTTTGAATCCTCGACGCGCGTTGATTACCGGGATTACGGGGCAGGATGGTTCTTATTTGGCAGAGCTTTTGCTCGCCAAGGGGTATGACGTGCACGGCTTGATTCGGCGGGCGTCGAGTTTCAATACCGACCGGATCGACCATCTTTATACCGACCCGCATGTCGATGGCCCGGACCTGCACCTGCACTATGCGGATCTGACCGATGCGAACGGGTTGGCGAAGGTGATTCGGCAGATTCGGCCGACCGAGGTTTACAACCTCGGGGCGCAAAGCCATGTCCGCGTCAGTTTTGATCAGCCGATCTATACCGCGGATGCGACGGGCGTAGGGGCGATCAAGCTGCTCGAAGCGATCCGCGATTTCCAAGACCAGTCCGGCTACGAAATCCGCTACTACCAGGCCTCGACATCCGAGATGTTTGGCGGGATGCCCGAGACGGCGCCGCAAAGCGAGTCGACGCCGTTCCACCCTCGGTCGCCCTACGGCGTGGCCAAGCTTTATGCCCACTGGATCACGGTGAACTACCGCGAGTCGTACAACCTGCACGCTTCCTGTGGGATTCTGTTCAACCATGAAAGCCCGCGGCGGGGCGAGACGTTTGTGACACGCAAGATCACCCGGGCGGTGGGGCGGATCAAGCATGGCCTGCAGGAGAAGCTTTACATGGGCAACCTCGACGCCAAGCGCGACTGGGGTTTTGCCGGCGACTATGTCGAGCAGATGTGGCTGATGTTGCAGCAGGACACGCCGGACGATTACGTGGTTGCGACCGGCGAAACGCATACGGTGAAAGAGTTTTGCGAGCGGGCGTTTGGGCGGGTTGATCTGGACTACAAGGACTATGTCGAGATCGACCCACGGTACTACCGCCCGGCCGAGGTGGATTTGTTGTGGGGCGACCCGAGCAAGGCCAAGCGGCAACTCGGCTGGGAGCCGAAGGTGGATTTCGAGGGTTTAGTGGACATGATGGTTGATTCGGATATGGAGTTGGCGGCCCGCGAGAAAACGCTGACCGATGCGGGCCACGTCGTGGCGGGTGTGGAGGGTGTGCGACACTGAATAGATTTCTGATCATTCATTGATACGTGTCCAGCAGTTGGCGAAGTTTATATTTCGATAGGTTTTTTGCGATGAATGACACGCTGATCGATCTATCGCAACACCGTATGGTGGTCACCGGCGGGGCTGGGTTTTTGGGCCGTTTCGTGCTTGAGGCTTTGGTTGAGCGTGGCGTGACTGAGGATCAGATTTTTGTGCCCCGCCGAAAAGATTACGACCTCACGCAAGAGGCTGACGTCGTGCGGATGTACGACGATGCCAAGCCGGATGTGGTGATCCATCTCGCCGCGGAGGTCGGCGGGATCGGGGCGAATCGTGCACATCCCGGGCGGTTCTTTTTTGCGAATGCGGCGATGGGTCTGCATCTGATCGAGGTCGGCCGACAGCGCGGCATTCAAAAGTTCGTTCAGACCGGGACGGTGTGTGCGTATCCGAAGTTTGCCCCCGTGCCTTTCAATGAATCGGACCTGTGGAACGGCTACCCCGAAGAAACCAATGCGCCTTATGGCGTGGCGAAGAAAGCGCTCTTCGTCATGCTCGATGGTTACAAGCGTGAATTTGGTTTGGACTCGGCGGTCGTCGTGCCGGTCAATCTTTTTGGGCCGCATGACAATTTCCACCCCGAGACCAGCCACGTCATCCCCGCGTTGATTCGCAAGTGCATCGAGGCCCGCGACCGGGGCGATGCGTCGATTTCCTGCTGGGGGACAGGCAGCGCTTCGCGTGAGTTTCTTTACGTGAAAGATGCGGCGGAGGGCATCGTGCAGGCGGCGGAGAAAGTCAGCGACCCCGCGCCGATCAACCTCGGCACCGGCCGGGAGATCACGATTAAGAACTTGGTCGAACTCATCGCTGAGTTATGTGATTACAACGGCGACATCAAGTGGGATCCGAATCAGCCCGACGGCCAACCCCGGCGGTGTCTCGATACGCAACTGGCTCAGGAGAAAATGAACTGGTCCGCACAGACCACGCTTGAAGATGGGCTCAAGGAAACGATTGACTACTTTGTCGAAAACCAGCACGACATCCGCGAAGTGGTATATGAGTGACGAAGCAAAGTTGCAGGATGGCATGGTCTGGCGGGCTTTGGCGGCAGGCCATGAGCGTTGGTCATGAATGTGGCCTGCTAAAAGCCGCAGACCACGCCACCCCGGACTTTATAAAGCTGCACACACTGGCCCAAAGCGGCCAAAATCTGGCACCTGATTTATTGAGTTCTCAAATTTATCATTTACATCACATCATTTTGATTCACTAGGATTTCTTTTTATGTCTCGCAAACGTGTCATGGTCAGCGGCTGTTTTGATCTGCTTCATTCCGGGCATGTCGCGTTTCTGGAGCAGGCGAACGAGCTCGGCGACCTGACGGTCTGCATCGGCTCGGATCGAACGGTATTCGACCTGAAGGGCCGGGCGCCAGTGACCAACGAGGATGAGCGGGCGTACATGCTGCGGGCGCTGGGATGCGTGGATGAAGTCGTCATTTCAAAAGGCTCGGGCATTTTGGATTTCTTGCCAGAGGTCGAGCGTATTAAACCGGATCTGTTTTTTGTCAACGGCGACGGTGACAGCGAATCTAAGCGTGAAGCGATTGTTTCGCGCGGCATCGAGTATCAGGTCGCATCCCGGCTGCCACATGGACAACTCGCCCCGCGCAGTACGACCGCGTTGCGCAAGCAGCATGTCGTTCCGTTCCGTTTGGATTTGGCGGGCGGTTGGCTGGATCAGCCTTTTGTCGGCAAGTTGGCGGCGGGGCCGATGGCGACGATCTCGCTGGAGCCGGACGACCGATACGAAAGGCGAAGCGGCCTGGCCAGCTCGACCCGCCAGCGGGCGATGACGATCTGGGGTCCACGTTTGCCCGTCGACGACCGCGAGAAGCTGGCCAAGCTGTTGTTCGCCTACGAAAACCCGCCGGGCACGAAGGATGTGTCCGGCAGCCAGGATGCGATCGGCATCGTATACCCCGGCCTGAATCGGCTGGACTATGCGGGCGAGTATTGGCCGAAGAAAATTACACCCTGTCTTGATTCGGATGTTCTGAGTTTTCTCGAGTCGCATCTTTATTTCGCATTTGTTCAACCCCGGCCGGGTGAATTCGAGGTGCTGGATCATCAGAACATCACGCAGGCGGCAGCGGGGCGGTTAGCTGAAGCGGGAAACCTTTTTTGGGAAGCCGCTCTCGCGAAAGACGCCGCCGCCACCGGCCAGGCCATCACTGACAGCTTCGATGCCCAAGTCGAGATGTTCCCGCTGATGCGCAACCCGGAGATCGATGCGGTGATCCGCGAGCATGAAGACGATGTGCTGGGGTACAAGATCAGCGGCGCGGGCGGCGGCGGATACGTCGTGTTCTTCAGTGAAAAAGAAATCCCCAATGCCATTCGGCCGACGATCCGCAGCGAATAGTTCGCTTATATCGGTTAACGAGCCGGTTGATTGATTCAGCCATCCGCAAGCGTCGTGTTTTGGCCTACAATATCCTTGCTGACACCCATTTACCCCGGGCGTTGAAAGGCTTGTTTTGATTGCTCGCAGATTTTCTAATTCAGGCCGTCCGCTGAGCAATCGTCAACGCATGATTCGCGAGACCAATGCCTTTCTTACTTGGGCTCTCAAACAGGACCGCGATTTGCCACGCATCCCGCGTCGGCGGGTCGATCAAGGAGGGTTCACCGCGATACTCAAGCAACCGATGGCCAAGACGATCGTGCAGCATTGGTGGGGCTGGGTCTTGGAGAAGCTGCCGGATGAGCCGGGACAAACCAGGCGCGGATAAGCAACACTAATCAATTCTCAGGATTTCGGGCATTTATCATGGCGATTACCGCAACCACACGACCGGGATACCGCTGGCGGCTGGGGCTGATCGCTCTGGTCATGACCGGCTTCGGGCTGTACTGCGTCTACGATTGGCAGATCGGCTACCCGCACGAAAAAGAAATCTACGACGCGTATGTCGAGATCAAAGAGAAGCATCCCAAGACCCACCCCAACGTATGGGACCAGAAAGCCCGTGCCGAAGGCTGGTCGACCAAGCCACCCAAGGAGCGGACCGACACCGATATTTTCACGCAGCTGGTCATGGCCTTAATCACGCTGCCCATCGGCCTGTACTTCACCTATGCGTTCATCCGCTCGCTGTCGCGATCGGTGACGATGGATGACGAGGGCTTGAAGACCAATGCCGGCAAGCGTGCGAGTTGGCAAGCCATCAAGGATGTCGACCGTACCCGCTGGAAAACCAAGGGTATCGCTGTCGTGCATTACGAAGGCCCGGATGGTAAGGGTAGCATCACGCTCGACGACTGGAAATTCGAAGAAGCCCCGACCCGCTCGATCATGAAAGCGATCGACGAACGTTTGGGTTACGTCGAACAACCTCCCCCGCAAGTGCCCGCGGAAGCCCCCTCGCAATCGCCCGCCGCCGCAGAACCTGAGGAACAACCGAATAACCCCAACGTTTAGTCGTGCGGCGAAGCCGCCGCCTGCTTCAGCACCACCCACGCCACAGTTCGCGTCACTCGCTAATCCACGACACGGCAACGCCTCAAACCCAATACCCCACCAACATCACCGCCGCCATCGCGGCCATGGTGAGGTCTTCGACCAGCGTCACTTTCGTCATCGGCAGATTCAACGCCGTGCCCAGGCAGGCACAGCGGATCGCCCGCTTGTCGAGTAACGCTTTCAACACCCCGGCCGCACCGATCAGCATGAGCACCAGCGTGATGCTGTTCACAATGATCGGCCAAAGGTTCAGCAGATAAGCCGCCCCCAGCGCGACTTCGACAAACGGGTAGCTCCACGCCCAGGCCGCCGACCGCCGCGCGAGCAGGTCGTAGCCGCGGTAGGCCGAGACAAAGCCCGGCGGGTCCAGTAGCTTGAAGAAGCCGAACACAATGAAAAATCCCGCCATGAAATGCCGCATCATCACCATCGGCTCGAACACGCCCGACGCGATGGCGATCAGCAATACTGTGCCCGTAATAAATCCCACGATCAGCAACAGCGGGTAAACGCTCTCCGGCTGCTCCTCCGGCATACCCGCCGCTGTGACATCCGATGAAGCAGGTGATGTCGCAGCCGACACTTCTGCAGTCTTCGCCTCGGTCAACCGATAGTCCCCCTCCGCCGACACCGCCGCATTGAGCTCATTGATCGGCACGTGGCGATCCATCGTGACCCGGGCCCGCGGCGGCGTCAGCGTAACCTGCGCTTCGGCCACCGCATCGACCCCGAGCAGACCACGCTCGATCTTCTGCACGCACGAACCGCAGTGCATCCCCGTGATGTCATACGCATGTTGCATCACCAATACTCCTCAAAAGCCAGTCCACGCTGTTACCGCATGGGCTGGCAATCCCTTCTAAGGGCTGCACACTTCAGGTCATTCAGGCCGCCATCTGCCGGCAGGCTTCGGCGCATTTCTTGCAAGCCTCTGCACATTGCTTGCAGTGGTCGTGATCGTGTGCCCCGCATTGCTCGGCACACCACTCGCAAACCTCTGCGCAGAGTTTACAAGCCTGGGGAGCAAATTTGCCATCCATCGCCCCAAGGCGTGCACACATCAGACAAACGGCAGCACACTCCTGGCAGCAGTGCGGGCAATCGTTATTGCTGGATTTGTCGATCATCTGCGACAGGCAGTTTTCACAAGCCATGGCACAGGCGACACAGGCGTCGATACAGGATTGGTGATTCACAGGGAGTCCTCGATTAAAATGAAAGCGATACGCCGGGCCACACGACCCAACACCACCCGGACGCTATACCCCTTGGGGGTATAAGTCCAATCTTTTTTGAAAATCTAGATGATGCCAAAAAGCGATTCCGAACTGGCCAAGCCGAGCAAGACCCGTCAGTCCAGGAAGCCGGCAGCAGTCGACGCAGAAATCAAAGCCGGCAACCTCCGCAGGCTCAAACGCATCGAGGGCCAAGTCCGCGGCGTCGCCCAGATGATTGAGGACGACCGCTACTGCATCGACGTCCTGACCCAGATCGCCGCCATCCGCGAAGGCCTCCGCGCCGTCGGCCGCGAGACCATGCGTAACCACCTCCAACACTGTGTCGTCCACGCCATAAACCAAAGCCCCGAATCCGCCACCGCCACCATCGACGAATTGCTCGACCAAATCTACAAAACCAGCCGCTAAGCCTCCCCTAAACAGCAGACGATTCCTTCGTTGCTTCAGCGAAGGCCGCAACGATATGTAGCGATACCAAAGGGCGATGGTATACGCACATGAAGCCACCCGGCATGTACACACTTAGCAATTCACACACCGAGAAATAAGCTCTACCCTTGCCCGCTCTGGTACCGCAAGTCCACCGGGGCATTACTTCTCATCGACTCAATTGAATCGATTAGACTTGACTTATGGCTTGTCCACCCTGGCCGGCAATGGCGAAACCCCTCCTGTAACTCGCAGCCGATAGAGTCGGAATTGTGCCGTGGTCGCAGTACCAAGCCCGAAAAAACGAGTGCCCGCGAGATAAGAGACAGAAAAAAAACAGGTACCTGCGCTCATGCAAGTCCCTGTCAAAAATCAGTAGTGTGGTCGAAACGGTATTCGTCCTGCGTAATCGCTGCGGGATGATTGGCGACGAGACGGAGTGGGAAATCCTGCCATATGACGCCTGTTACGCGATTCAGAGACCTTGACCTGCCCCCACGTGTCAAACCAACAACGATATTAGTCCAAGGGCCTGTCCCTTGGGTTCAAGAGCCTGGTGGAGCGTAGCGGAACCAGGCTCTTGAACCCCCCACGCCTCCGGGGCCGGTGGTCGATAGCCCAACGACGAGTGTAGCCTGACCGTGTTGTACTGCACACGCCAACTTTCGATCAGCACCTTCGCTTCGTGCAGCGTGTCGAACACTTCACGCTCCAGCAGTTCATCGGCCAACTTGCCGTTGAAGCTCTCGATGTACCCGTTCTCCCACGGGCTGCCCGGGGTGATGTACAGGGTCTTCACTTCCAGACGCTTCAGCCAGTCACGCACCGCCTGGGCCGTGAACTCGCTGCCATTGTCTGAACGGATGTGCCCAGGAACGCCACGCGTTGCCATCAGCCAACTCAGCCGGTCTAACACATCGTCGTGGTTCAGCTTCCGCGTGACGTCGATCGCCAAGCATTACTCCGTCGCTGCCGGCGGATTCAAGGTGTCCTGACCGCGGACGAAAAAGGCGTGGGCGGGGTTTGAGGTTTCGATCATCCGCCTTTCGTCACCGCCCATGACCAGGTCCAGCACACCGTCGCCGTCGTAATCGAAGACGCTGGGGCCGGCTAGATGTGAATACATCGGAAACAACGGCGTCTCCGGCCCGTAGCGACCCTCGCCCAGGTCCTCGAACAGAAATACGCCCCGGTGGAACTGGAAGATTACGAGGTCTCGCTTGCCCGAACCGGTCCATGGTGCGACGGCGAATCCGCTGCGGTTGCCTTTTTCGCGATCCCAGTAGTCCCGTAGAACCATGGACCCGAGGCGTGCGGGCTCGCCAAGGCTGAGCGAACCATCGCCCGGATATATCAGCACATGTCCGGCATCATTGGCCACCAGTACATCGAGCTGACCGTCGCTGTCCCAGTCAAGCAAAGCGGGCAAGAGGCGGTCGGGCAGCTCCAGCTCCTTCCCTCTGAAAAGGAAGTTGCGGG
This sequence comes from uncultured Phycisphaeraceae bacterium, assembly GCA_964523485.1. GTDB lineage: Bacteria > Planctomycetota > Phycisphaerae > Phycisphaerales > Phycisphaeraceae > Algisphaera. The sequence continues at coordinate 120,138 of CAZFZS010000006.1, forward strand.
GTCGCTCGAACCGCAGCTCACGGCCCACCCGGCGCCCGCGAAAGAAGTAGAGCCGTCGGCCCATACTCCCGCTGATCAGATCCAGGACGCCGTCGCCGTCCCAGTCTGCGGCTCGGGGGCAGAGGCGGTCGCTGTACCACTCAGTGGGGCCCCAGTAGCTGCCGACGCCGGGGCTCTGCGTGATGCTGAAAGTTTCCAACCATTCTCCGTCGGTGTAGCGAAAACGGTATGGGCCCTCGTAGACGGGACGCTCATCGCCGCCGATGTTGCGGTACCACGTGGGGATACCCGGTTCGCCGCCCAGGAGCAGGTCGCGGTCATGGTCGCCGTCGAGGTCGGGCAGGTCGACGGTGCTGATCCACACGCCCGTGACCGGGGTATGGATGTTGCCTTGGACCGATAGCGTGCCGAGCGTCGGCCAATCCGCAAAGCGGGTGCCGGGCTCCGCACGGATCCTGATCATCGGCCCTTCACCGTCGAGGTAGCCGGAGGCCAGCAGTTCCGGGCCGCTGCCGAAATCGGCGACCACGACATAGGGGTCTTGTTGCAGTAACCGGGTCCTTTCGCCTTGGAGCTGCAGCGTTCCCTCAACCGAGCCGTATAGGCGGATCGTCCCGTCATCGGTGGTGACCAGCAGTTCATCGATGCCGTCACCGTTCAAGTCTCCGCAGGCGGGGTGGCCACGCAGATAGAGGTGGCGGTCGATCAGCCGCGGCTTGTCGAAGTTAATCGAGTCCGCGTCGCCAGACCGGCCCTCGGCGAGCCACAATTCACCGACATTGGGATTCACCCGATTCGGCGTGGGGAAGTGCATCAGACGTTTTCTTGCCACGCTTGGGCAGGTCGGTCGCCTTGGATTCGTCGAACTGCGTGAACACCAGATCATCTCGCCCGTCACCAGTGATATCACCCACGGCAAAGCGCTTGGGCTGTTTCCAGGGCCGATCTGCCGAGTCGTGTATCGGAACACGCCGCCAGATGGGCTGATCGTGGCTGCCGTCGTTGAAGATGGCTGCGAGCCCATCGCGATTCGAAACCACAAGAGCCTGCTGCCCATTAAAGCGTCCGGGTGCAAACCATGACACTCCGCCGAACGCCGTCCGCTCGAGCAGGCGATCAGCATATCGAGGCTCGATGAAGATCGGTCGGCCCGTCTCTCCAACGTTACGGTACAGCTTGAGACCCCCACCACGGCGCTCGGACGCCAGCAAGTCCGTCAAACCATCGCCGTCCCAATCCATTGAGGCAAGACAGAAAGTCAAGTTCGCCAGCGGGGATGTTTTTGCCCGGCCGTAAACGATCGCGGCGTAGGGCAGTTCGTAGCGGTCCGCGGGCCCCTGATCACGGGTCGGCGAACTCGTCAGCGTGGCCTTCTGGGAGGGCAACGGCGGGGCGTCCGGCGGGTCCTGCGCCCACGACGGCAACGACACGAGCCATGCAGCCGATATCACCAACAGCGAGTTCTGTGTCATTCGTCGCAGCGTCATCATGCGCTCTCTGGTATGGATGATCGTAGTATTAAATACCGCCCGGCCCTGAAGGCACTAGCGATGGTGCGGGCCCTCAAGACTGGCGGGCGGATCGACCTTTCCGTCGGCAAGGTATTGGGAGGTAGTCTTCATAGTGTTACTGTACGGAGCCAGCTAAATCACCGATGAGCGGTTTCATCGTTCGCGGCGGTGTCGGGCAATTGATGAATAAATCATTCTGGCAAGATATTCGGCCCCGGATGACGGCTTAAAAGAGCCAGCTGAATCTACGCGTGACATTCGCCAACGTGATTAATGCTATCGCAGAGAAACGCGAGGGCCACTGGCTTGTCGTTGAAATCGAGCGGCGCGTCCGGCGACGGCGTCGGTACGGCAGCCACTCGGGACTCGGCCAAAAAAAGCACGTAAACGAGACACCTAATTGTCGCAGCGAATTTTCAGAGTGAAAGCGATACACTGAGTTTTGTTCAATCAGTTCGCGGGTTCTATCTCGTAATCGTGGGTCATATCCGAAGGCAGGGCAGCCCACTGTTCTCGCAGATCTGCGAGGCCTTGCATGATCTCGTGGTACTGGTTGAACCCATCCCGGCCCTGGTTAAACACGTAACTGGTCCAACCCCTGATTTTTCCAGCCGCTTCAAGTTCTTTACGTTTTCTTTCAACGGCTTTCAGCACCTCAGCCGGATCGAGTTTGTCCCATGCCAACTCAAGGGGTTCGCCCGATTCGGTCTTCATCCCCCCGAGGTAATTACGTAATGCCCTCATATTGGCGACTGCCAACTCGAGTTCCTGCTTGAGTTTCATCTGCTCGAGCAGCTCCAGCGACTTCTGATACTGCGGCGTTTCTTTCACATCGGACAGGTCGATGCCTTGTGCAAACTGTTCATGTGAGTAGGAGCCCACTGCCTGACCATCAATGCTCAGGGCGTACTGACCCGCAGCCAGACCTTCGACGGCGAGACGCATGGTGTTTAATGTTTCATCCAGGGGCACGCGTGAAAAATGGCCTGAGACCTGCCGGGTCGGAAATGGCAGAGCAGTTTCGGCCAAGGTGAAACTCGCTCCGCTGTCGCTAATTTGAAGGTTGCTGACAGATGCCCCTTCGCTTTTCTGCACCTTGCCGTCGTCCAAAATCACGATGTCGTATACCGATGGACGGACCCCCAGGTTCTTAAGGATGATATAGGTCATCACCTCTTCACCGCCACGCCGCGGGTGGACCCGGTCACCGATGAGCGTATTTTTTTTATCCTTAGCCAACATCTGCTGATTAATTTCGTTCATCAACGTGTGCAGGTCGATGAAGGACACAGCGTCTTTCGCATCGGCGATTTTTTTGCCCAGATCGCCGAAGTATTTCAACTCGGCGTTGAGGTGCGGCGACTGGCCGTGATTGGCGTGGCGCGTGTGCTCATCGTCATAGATCGTGGGCGAGAGGATGACCACCTGCAGGTCGCGTTCGAGCGCCTGATCGACGAGGCTGTTCATCGCCTTGACATAATCGCCGCGGCGCGATTCTCGCGATTGATCGCTCGGAGGGTTTTTCAGACCCTTGTACTGGTTGCGGTTCACATCGTTCATGCCGAAATGCAAAAACAGGACATCGGGTTCTGCGGGTTCGACATCTTTATCGAGAAAGCCACCGCGCAGCACGCCCCAGGAGGTTTGGCCGGAGTAGCCGATGTTGACCGTCCAGATGTCCTGGCCGGGGTAGCGGGTGAGCAGGAACAACTGGACCTGTTGGTGGTATTTCCCGCTGTGGGTGATGCTGTCGCCGAAGAAGCCGAGCGTGAGCGGCGACCGGGTGAAGTCGATCGCATCGGCCGCGGTCGGCGTCTGCAGTTCAGCGTCGTCCGAGACCTCGGCCGGGCTGTCGGCCGATGTCGCGACCGTCAGCATGAAGGTCCCCAGCAAGATGCATAAAAGGAATCTAGTTAAGAATGTCATATGAAAACTCTGAAAAATACGAGGCTTGACCTTAAGCATTAACGCGTCACCTTGAACCCGATCTCGCCGGTTTTGACGCGGTCTGCCCAGCCGCCGCTGGGGCCGACGACCAGCACATATTGCACCGCGCTGATGCCTTGCTTGTCGGGGATCTTCATCTGAACAGTGATGGTCTGGGCCTGGTCTGCCTTGACGTTGAACTTGCCGCTTCGACCGCCGCCTTGTTTGCGGCTTCTGCCCTGATACCAGTGGGTATCCACACGGAGAACCAGGTCCTTATCGAAAGCGCCTTCTTTGATCTGAACGGTCAGATCGATCGTCTCACCGACCTTGGCGGTCTCTGGAGCTTCAACAACCGCCCAGCCCATGTCTTTCGTGAACGTCTCACGTTCCGCGGAAGCGGGCGTCTCGTTGCCGGTTTCATCGTCGGTCTCGACCGGATCGTTTTGCTTTGGTGGAGCTGCCGGGCCGGTGATGACTTTGGTACCGGCTTCTGTGGCGAACTTTTTGTTCTTCCATGACCCATCCGGCGAGACATAAATGACAGCGGTCAGTGCGGAGAGCCCTTCACGCGCCCGCACTTCGAGTTCTGCGGTGTAGGGCGTGGTGACGCCCGGCTGGACCTGGATGGGCTTGGCCCGACCGTAGCCGGGCTTTCGATTGCGGCCGATGTACGCATGCTGATCGATGCGCAGGGTCATCGGCTCGGTGATCTTGCCTTCCTTAAAGGACACCTGCACATCGATCATGTCACCGACACGTGCCTGGGATGGCACGGACACCGTGCCCCACCCGAGATCCTTGACCTGCCGGTCGTTGCCACGCTTGATCTCCTGCGCTGCTTCGCCTTCATTGGTCGCTTCACCGGCTTCTTTGCCGGCCGATGCGTTGTTCACCACATCGATGGAGACTTCCGTGCTGACTTTGCGATTTTTGTAGCTCCCGTCTTCGGAGGCGTACATCACCAATATGACACGGTCCATGCCCTCGAGCGGCTTCAGTCGCAGGTCGGCGGAGTACGGCGACGTGACCGTGGGTTCAACGTTGATCGGGGCCGCTCGACCATGGCCGGGCTTGCGCTTGCCGTCGGCCACGGCATGCAGGTCCAGACGCATGATGTTGGTTTGAAGGAACGTCTCGGTCGCGAACATGACCTGGATGTCAATCATGTCGCCGGGCGTGACCTGTTTGGGTACGGAAATCGAACCCCAGGGTTTTTCGACGATGGTGCGGGTCGGACCGGTCTTGAAGCTGTCGCTGCTGCCGTTGCCGCTGCCGGTGTCCTTGTCCGCAACCTTGACGGGCGGTGTGTAGTTGATCGGCTTGCTGCCGCTCGCGGTCGGGTGCTCGAGCGCGCCGATGTCGCGGCGTTCGCCGGCAATCGGTCGGCTGGCGAAGTCGCGCTGGTTCGGGCCGTTGAACTGCCAGGCCATCAACTGTTCAATCGTGGTCTGGGCGTCGGCGAGTGTGCCGCGTGAAACCCGCAGGTAATCGATCGCACCGGTGAGGCGTGCCCCCACCACGAAGTCCTCCTCGTTGTCGAGCGTGACGCCTGGGCTGGGCATGTCGCCTTGGCTGGAGGTCGGGGCGATCCTGCCATTGAGATAGATCGTGACCGCCGACGCCTCACGATCGACCTCGGCGATCAGGTGATGCCATTTGCCATCGATGACGGATGTATTCGCTGTTGCGGCAAATAACTTGCCGTTGGTTTTGAGCGCTAAAGCCGGCTGCCCTTGATCGTCAATCGCCAACTGATAGCCCGCCTCATCGGTCATTTTGGAAGCGATCGTTCCGCCGGACGCTGCGCGGAACACCGCTTCGATAAGGAAGTTGTTGTCGGTCATCCGCACGGTATGCCGACTTTTGCCCGGCACGACATCTTTCTCCTTGTTGTTTAGCGGGATGTCCTTGACCAATTGCTCCTGAGACAGCGTGAGAACCCGCCGGCCGTCGAAGGTCAACGCGCTGGGCACCCAGTCTTCCAGCACGCCAGGTTCATAATGATTCGCAGTGATCCCTTCGCCGGCCAGGTGGTTATGCGGCAGAACACTGTCGGGGTAATACGAAATCGCCTTGTTATGAAACGCCTGAGGATACAGGTCATCGGAAAGCACTTGATCGGGCGAGCCGGGACGTAGGCGGAAGTGCCATTCCCCGACATTGCCATACAACGACCACGGCAGGAAGGTTTTTACTCCGCGGTCGATCGCTGCCGAGTCGTCGGTGAGGCGGAAGTCGTGATTCGCGGCATCGCGCACCGGCATATCGTCGGTGACCCACCCCACATCGTTGGCAAGCAGGTTGCCAAAGTTCTCGAGGGTTTGCTGGAAATCCGCGATAGTGGGATATGTCGCGCCTTTGTAACGGCGGAAGAAATTGCCGTATTCCCCGGCATATAGGTTGTGCGAGAACGCGAGGCCCTGCGCGTTGCCGAGCGTATAGTGGCTGTGGAACGCGTTTTTAGCGTTCATCATGAGGTTGGCGAGGTATTGTTGCTGGTCGCCGTGCTTGCTTTCGTGAGCGAAGCCCCCGCGGAAGTTGTAACCGGTGTTATTGAATGCCTGGTTATAGCGGTTGCGGATCTCCTGAAGGAACTTGTCGCCGATGACGCCGAGGTGGGCATCCTCGCGCTCGGAGGTATAACCGATGCTATTGAAGAGCGTAGCCTTGAACCCGTGATCGAAGTAGTAGGCTTGGTTTTTGTGATATTGCCGGCGGTGGGCGACGTAGCCGATCGGATCGATCGATAAGTTGTTATAAAAATACGCCGGTCCTTGAGCCCAGAATTCGATCCCGCCGAAGTCCTGCTTCTGCAGGATGGTTTCTTTCACCTTGTTGTGGTGCACGAGGATGCGGATCAGCGGGGACTCGGGGGCATTGCCGCCCCAGCCGCCGGTCGGTCGGCCGCCGTGGACGTCGATGCCGTGGGCACCGACGTATTCGATGACGTTGCCCGCGATCTCCGCGACATCGACTCCCTTGAGGTGGATGCCGCGCCCGGCTTGTGGTGTACTCGACCGCATGCCGATGTCCTGCATCTTGTTTCGCAGGATGTCGATCTCGGTCAGCGTGGCCTGGGGCTGGCTGTTGTTATTGCGGAACGTGAAACCGCGGAACAATGCGACACCATCGACATCGATGTGTTCAAAGCGGTTGTCGCTGATGGTGATCTCGCGGATCACATCGCTGGCATCGGTCGGCCGGTTGGCGATGCCCGTGCCCGAGAGGTGAGTGAGCTGAAGGTTTTTGAGCGTGATGTTCTGACAGTTGCCCAGCAAGCGGATGGCGGTCGCTTCGGCGGTATTGAGCGGCTCGGTATAGTCGCCCACGTCCATCGCCTGGGTGAGGTCGAAGGTGTTCGTGCCCTTGAATGTCAGGCCGGTAACTTCGAGATGCTGCTGCCCGTCGATGTTCAGTAACACCGGGTGGGCGGCCACTTCGACGGCGAGCGCGTTGGGATCGTCATCATCCGCGAGCCAGACAAAGAGCGTGCGTGCCGCCGGGCCGGCCTTACTGAAATACCATTCGCCGGCCTGATCGAGAAACTGCGGCCGGTCTTCGAGATAGAACGGCGAGTTGGTATGAGGATGGCGGACCGGGTGGTTGAGCAGCGGCTCGAGGCTGCCTTCTTTGGGATTGTATTTGCCCACACTCGTCGGCACCGGACCGAGAATCGAAAACTCGCCGCTGGTCACCGGCATGTCGATCCAAAGGGTTGCGCCCTTGAACGCGTCTGCGTCAAACCCTTTCAGATCATCGCTGTAAATTTTGGTCCGGGGGTAGCCCTTGTTGAACTTCTTGACGCGCAGCCACTGTGTGTAGTGGTTGTAGGGGTGCTCGATCTCCCAGTTCGGCCAGCGTGCAGTTTTCTGTCGCTGCCATTGCCCATCACCGCTGACGGTCCACAGCGATCGCGGCACGTATTCGCCGTCGAGCTGGATCGACCAGGCTTTGCCCGCGGCCTGCTTCGGTAAACCCGCCTGCTCAGCCAGCTTCGGCGTGACACGCTGCCACTGGCCCTCGGCGGGGACCGAGCCGGCGATCACCGCTTCGCCCTCGCCCCAGTTCGGGTCGCTGGTCAGGCGGATCGGCTCCTCGGCCGTGCCGGATTCGTCGGCGACCAGCGCCCCGCGGTACGTCACGCCACGCTTGAACACGTAGGTGTGCACGCCCTCGGCCGCGGCCGCTTTGCCCGCCGCGTTTTCATCCCAGGGATGATGCTTCCACGGCTGCTGCTTCGTCCCCGCGTTCGAGTCGTCGCCGCTCTCGAAATCGATGTACTTCACCGACTCACCCGCCACAAACTCAAACGGCTCGGGCACCCACTTGATGTCCACTCCGCCGTCGAGCTGCACCACCTCGGGCGAGATCGTCTCGTTCCAGGTAAACGCCGAGGCGTCCCACCCGACTTCCTGAGCGTGGCTTGACGCTGCACCACAAGTCAACAGCAGGGCGGCCGCGAGGCATGCTGGCATGGTTTTGCCGGCTTTCGATGTGCGATTCAGTGACTTTCGAAGATTAAACATAAAGCGTCTTTCGATAATTAAAAAAGCGAGTAATAAAGGCTTTAGCTGTCAGGCGTAAAATCCAACTGGTTGACGTATTGAAGCGGCGTAGCATCGAGCCGCAGTGACTCGCGGTCCTTGACCAGGCTGTCGCCGAAATAGACCTGGTCGAACCGGACCACCCCGACGCCATGTTGCGGGCTGTTGCCGCGGATCCGCGTGGCACCAACAGGCTCCGGGTCGTGGAACCGCAGGTGCTCGAGGTTTACCCGCTCGATCCGGCCGGTGCCCGGGATCGAGCCTTCCCCGGGGGCTTTGCGGAGCACGCCGTATTCCCGATCCTTGATCTGGATCAGGATGTCCGGGCCGTTCTCGCCCCGGCGATCGCGTGAGTGATAGAAGTCGTTGTTTCTGAACGTGACGTCTTTCACCACCGCGCCGTCGGAGATGAAGACCGCCAGGCTGCCGTCGGGGCATTTGTTGTTTTCAAAGAGGATGTTGGACCAATTGCCGGGCGTGGACTCGGTGCCCAGCTTGAGGGCGACGACATATTTGGACGACACGGTGTTGTCGTGGATGTGGATGTTGTAGACGTCGAACGGGCGCCGAAGCCAGTCCTTGTTTTTCACCACGATGCCGTCGTCGACCACCGAGACGCTGCAATGCGCGACTTCGACATCGTGACTGGACACAATGTCGATCCCATCATCGATGTTGCCCGACTCGGGATGGGTCTGGATCGTGACGCCGTGGATCAGGACGTGGTCGCTGTGGAGTACAAGCGTGTTCCAGCCCATGTGATGGATCGATCGGTAGTCGCGGAGTGTGACCCGACTGGCGTTGATTAGCATCAGGTTGAGGCGGGGGATGCGCTCGGGTTGCCATTGCCCATCGATCGTGCCGGGGCCGTCGATGATCACGTTGGAGGCGTCTTTAATCACGACCACGCCGCGTCTAAGAATGCCGTGGTCCGGCCCATCTTCCTGATAATCCGACAGATCGAGCGATGCCAGCAGGACCGCACCTTCAAGCAGATGCAGTCGAACGTTGCTTAGCAGGTAAATGGAAGCGACGAGATATCGGCCCTCGGAGACGACCAGCGTGTCCTTCTCGGGGTGTTCATGCACGTCCCGGATCGCTCGGTTCAGCAGGTCCGCCACGAGCGTCCGCCCGCTCTTGTCCGGGTGGTAATCGTCGAACTTCACACTGTCGGACCCGGCGGGAGGACAGATATCTTGTATGTATGGTGACGCGAAACCCACTAAGCAACTCCAGGACTAATCAGCCCACTCGCAAGGACCAGACGACAGCTCTTATCAACTGCTAAACCAGACAAAGCATTAATAAATGGTTTCAAAAAAGTCATGAAAACTGGTAGAAGTCGTAAATCGTTGCGGTTCACCGCGGAGCGACCACCTCGGTGTACGCGTCTGGGTCCAACAACGGCAATTCTTGTCGGAGGCAGACGCCCAGAAATGCTGCAGCGGTCCACAGTTGGCTGGGGCCATGGGCCCGGTGGCCGTCGCGAAAATCCAGCACCTCGTGGAAGGTGCCATCGTCAACGCAGGACCGTGCCAGCATCGCGGTTTGCAGTTCGGTGGTGTCCTCGGTGTGGGCCACCGCCATCGCCTGAAGGAAGAAGTTCTCGCCCAGCGGCCAGGCCCCATTGTCGTGATAAAAACCCTCGGCTTCGGGATTCAACGCGGGCCAAAATGTCGGGATACCCGTGTCACGCACCGGATACCCCGCGAGCGCATTGCGGGCGGCCTGCCCTTCAACGATGCCGAACAGCACTACGAAGGCGGCCCCGTGCGCCTCACGCCGTTCGCTCAGCGACCCCCAGCGATCTTTGTAATACGCCCACGTCCCGTCGACCCGGCAGAGGTGCTCGAGCATCGCTGCCTTAAGCCGCGCCGCACGGTCTGAGTAGTCTTTCGCTTCCTCGGTCAACCCGAGCTTTTCCGCCGCCTGGGCCATGACCTGCAGCCCGCGGTAGTAAAGCGCGTTGGTGGACGTCGCCTTGATCATGTAGCAGTCGACGATTGACCAGTCCTGCGGGTAGCCGGTGGCTTTCTTGTGCGGGAAGTGGATGTCGATAAAACTCGCCTGCCCGCGGTACAAGCCGTCGGCGGGGTCGAGCATGGCATCGTAAAACGTCTCGAAGCACCGACGGCCGGTGTCGTAAAGCCACCGCCAATCCTGTTCGATCGTCTCGCTCCGGCCCGACAACAGATCGCCGGCCGCCCAGAGCCAAATCACATCATCGGTTCGCCGCATGATGCCGTTGGTTTGATATTTGGCGATGAAATCCAACTCCGCCAAGTCCTCGACAACCCAGGGTGCATCGATTTCATCGTTCACGTAGACCGACGCCACCGTCCAGCCCAGATCGAAGCGCACCTTACGGCTGTATTCCAGGCTGGCCCGCATCAGGTCGGGATACAAACGATTCAGGCCCATCACCCCGGCGTAGGCAATATCGCGCGTGTACACCCGCAGGCCAAAATTCTTGCCTGCCCCAAAGTACCGATTACCGCCGCCGTCGCTGACGATGTTGGACTCCACATCCGCCAGCGCCACCCGCCATAGGCGCTCGACCAGCGGCGACGCTTCATCACTCAAGCGCAGCGGCAACTCGGGCTGCGGGTCGGGCAAATCGTCCAGCGTGATCGGTCCGCCGGGGGTGTCCACCCGATCCGTGTGCAGTGCGAGACGGCCCCAGCTGGGCCCGTCGAAGCTCAAAGGTTTTGAAGTGTCATTCATGTTGTTACTCATACGAACTCAAAGCTATTGCAGGCGTTGGCTGCTGCCGACGGCTTGACGTGAACGGCAAAGTCGAGCTACCGCAGCGGCACGCTGACCGCCCCCCACGACCTACCGGCAGGTCGAGGACACCAACACTGGCAGCACCTCGACACCGGCAGCCGAGGCGACAAGGCTGCGGTCTAGAACCGCGTGACGTTTGTCATCTAAGGCGATGCCCCGCTGTCGCTTCTCGCTATCCCCACCTGAGTCGTGATCTTCCGGCGGCACCACCCGCACGCTACGCAGCGTCAGGGCTTTGGCCCGGTTGAAGTTGAGAGAAGCCGGCACATACGCCACGTCCTCGGAAATGAGCCCGGCCGTGCCGCGGCCCTGCACTTGGCCATCCGCGATCGCGTTGCGGATCGCGATAGGGTCGTCGGTATCGCCATCGCCCAGGGCCCCGGCTTCACGTATATCTAGCATCATCGGCTCACGTTTCCGGAATGTGTACAAACTCTTGCAGTGCAAACAAGACCGTTGGTTGTCAAGCTCGACATTCAGCCTACGGTGACCCTGTTACGGCATCACTGAATCTTGCCGGTCCATCGCTTCTGCTGCTCCGGCACCGTCATCTGCGCAATCGTTTCAAGTTCGACCCCTTCAACGTGACCGTCGCCAAAGACGAAGTTGCTGACATACCCGGGGTGCGGGTCGTAGTTCGCCCGACCGCCCACGATTTTCTTCCACGACCACGGGTGATCATTAGGCTGATTAGATTGTGCATCGACCACATCCACCGAGTAGTACGCGCCGCCGCCATAGAGCATCTTGGCATCGGCGTACCACCACAGCGTTGATGCAAGGTTGTAAGTGCGAGGAATATAGTTCGGGCCCCAGCTACTCACATCGCGCTCGCCACCGACCCAGCGGTTAATCGAATAATCAATAAAACTAAGGTCGGACGTGCTGTCGCGCTTCATCACCGCGCGGACCTGTGGGCAGTTAAAGATCGTTCCGCCCTCCTCGGCTTCGCTCTTTTTATAAAAGCTGAACTTGGTGTACCAACGTGAAACCTTATTCGGAGTCAAGTTGCCATAAAAACGCGTGTTCCAGATGCTCGCGGGATCGGTAGAACGTCCCGGTGCTTGAGTAGGGATGATCTCATCGTTATCAACCGCGTAGTTGACACCAGCTATGCCAAGCTGTCGAAGATTCGACTTGCACACGGCAAAACGAGCGACCGTACGCGAAGATGCCAACACCGGCAGCAGCAGCGCGAGCAGCAGCGCGATGATGCTGATGACCACCAGCAATTCGATCAGCGTAAAGGCGGGGCGTCGGGACATGGTGCAGACTCCTGAGACGAGCGGAATCCCGGACGAGGCGGTGTGGGGCAGATGACTTTCTCGAAGCGTCCGGGCGTTCGAATCCGCCGGGTCGGCGTTGGCCGACGCGGCGGGAAATGGACTTGTTCAGGCCGTCTTACGCCGCCGAGGCAGCATGAACAGGCCGCCCAGGCCGAGCAGGGCGAGCGATGCGGGTTCGGGGATGACGCCGTTGATCTCGATGGAGTCAACGTAGAAGAAGTCGGTACCGCCGGTGTTGGCGGTAATGAAGCGGATCGCCTGATCACCAGCACCCAGTGCGTTGGTCGCAAGTGGCACCTTAACGTTGAAGAAACCATTTAAGGCACTATTAGTCTGAGCTACCGCAGTAAGTGTGGTGAGAGTTGCAAAGGCGCCACTTCCGTTGTCGTACTGAACAAGCAGCTGCTCACCACCCTCCATGAACCGGTGGCCCCATGCAAAAGACAGCTCAACATCCGAGGTTCCTGTCAGGTCGACTGTGCGGGAGATGAACCGATCGGAACCATTGGTGATGTTTGAGCTATGACTCCCGGCGTCTATGGGTGTAGTGACAACGTTAGTTGCAGTAGACGTAGCCCAACCATTATCCGCCCAGCCGGTGCCATTGCCGTTGGCGGCCACGGCCGGTGAAGGGTCCGTGAATTCGCCGTCATCGAACCCGTCCTGAGCGATCAAAGCGGCGCTGGCTTGTGTTCCGCTCAGGCTGACGGTTAAACAAAGTGCCGCTCCAAGCGACGCCAGGGACAGGGTTTTTTTCAACTTCATCGTGAGATCCTCCAACAGGAAAAGGGTGAGAAAACAATGGAACGCGGCCGCTTTTGCGGCGTAAGAAGGCTTGGTTAGCCCTTCGGCACCGGGACCCGACGGGGCGGGGCGGGCTGTGGGGGCAATTGCGAAACGATCGGGATGCGGTCGCAGAACGGCACGGCCACGGGGTCGAGCTGAACCGCGGGTTGATTGATTTTCGCCCGCAGGGCCGCCGCCGCCGCCTTCGCAAGTTGTTTCTGGGGGATACGCAGCGTGGGGAGCGTGACGCCGCCGAAGGTCACCATGTTTTCGCTGAAACGCACCAGGTCCAGGTCGTCGGGGACGCTCAAGCCCAGCGACATGGCCGCGGTGCAGGCGACATCGATCTCGCCGCCATAGCCCGCCATGGCGGTGGGGCGATCGTCCTGCTGCAACAGCTCACGCACCGCGACCAGACGATCCGCGGGCTCCAGATCGCGACGCATCTGGATGACATGCGGCGTGAGGCCCGCCTCCTGCATCTCGGCCTCGTATCCCGCCCTCCGGTCCGCGACCGAGTAGTGGTCCACCCCATCCGGGGCGCGATGACTGTAGTTCAAATAGCTGATCCTGCGATGGCCCCGCTCCAACAGCCAACGCGTCGCGGTTCGGCCCGCGGCGAAGTCATCCGGGTGGACGCAATCGCACGCCTGCTTGACATTGAGCCAGATCGACGGGATGCGGTACCGCAGAAGCATCTCACGGACCCCCCCTGGTACGTGATGGGTGTAGTTCAGGAGCAGGCCGTCGCAGGAGTTTTTGCGAAGAAACAGCGGCAACCGACGCTCATCAGTCAAGGCCTCGTCGCTGAGCCGGGTGATCACCAGCTGCGTATCGCGGTCGGCGAAGGCGTCGGCCAAGGGGTAGAGCAGCGACTGGGGCAGGGTGCTGGTCTGGGCCCCGGTCCCGCAGACCAGGGCGATGCTGTTGAATTTGCCCGACACCGTGGCGGCGGCGGCTGAATTGGGCCGATAGCCCAGCCGTTCCGCGACGTCCTTGATTTCCTGCCGGCGTTTCTCGCTCAGCCGCAGGGCCTGATCCTTGTCACGCAGGACGCGCGACACCGCTGAGGCATGAATGCCTGCTTCGGCGGCGACGTCTTTGAGGGTGACAGTGGGTGGCATAAGGCGAATCTCGGTGATTCAAAACTGCAGACAGGTGACGCTGAACTCGGGAAAAGCGGCCGGACAGGCACGCCTCACACGTTTGATGCAACTTGAGGATATCCGATTCCTCGACTTTGTCAAGCTTTTTTTTTGCGGTTAGCAGCGGTTTCAATTCCACCGGATCGCTGCGACGCCGGAGAGGCTGGCGGGGCAAGGCGTGGTCATCCTCCGGGTGGCGGGCGGCCGTCGGCGTTGCTTACGGCCATATTGCGCGATGCGGCATCAG
>CAZFZS010000006.1:134436-137200 GCA_964523485.1 uncultured Phycisphaeraceae bacterium
TGTTTGAATCGAGCTTTGCGAGGCGGGCTTGCTACCTCACGGCTTGGCTGCCGGGTTCTCGTACCAGATCACGCCCAGGCCGGTGCTTTCTTCGCAGGTCAGCAGGTCGAGGTCGCCGTCGCCGTCGAGATCGATCAGTTCGAGCAGGTCGAACTTTTCGCCCGTCGGCCCGCCGATGTCGGTGAAGGTATAGGGCCCCTGAAGCAGGCCCTTGGCACTGGACACCATACCTACGCCCAAAGACTGGCCGGGTTTGGCGGTCAGTGTTGTGAAGGCGATGTCGAAACGGCCGTTGCCATCGAGGTCGGCGACGCGGACGCTCTTGGCTCCACTGTAGGCCGGGGGCATTGGGATGGTGGTGAGGTCCCATTGCTGCCCCGACGCGTCATCTTTGCGGAATATCGCGATCTGCCGATCCGCAGCGACCACGAGGTCCGTCAGGCCATCGGCGTCGACGTCAGCGAAGGCAAAAAATGCGAGGATCGCGTCGCGTCGCGGCCCGTCGGGGTTCTGAAGATTCTGCAATCCAATCGTGTGCTTTCGCCATGGTTTGGAAAGATCCTCGCCGGGGTGTTGCAGCCAGTAGACTCCCGGCTGACCGCGGCGGTCGGTGTACACGATGTCCGGGTAGCCGTCGCCGTTGATATCGTGCAGGTCGATGCCCATCACCCAGCCGACATCCGCCAGCGGGTGCCACCGCCAGGCCTCAAGATCAGTTGACAGCCGAGGCGACTCGAACCAGCCGATCGAGGCCCCGGCCTTCTTGCCGCCGGCCACCAGGTCCGTGCCGTGCTTGCCATCAATTTGAGCCGGAGCAATGTACATCCACTGCATCACATCCCGTGAAGCGGGCAGCACCTGCGTGTCCCAGGCGGCAGGGTCCTCGGCCGAGCCCCCCTCTGCCTGCCGGTGAATGCGGATCGACAGCTCACCCTTTTCGCATGAGGAAACCACCTCAAGCAGGCCATCCCCGTCAAGGTCAACAGCCACGGCATCCTCCACGGCTCTAGCCGGCCCAACGACCGTGGCAGGCCAGGGCTGCGATGCCGCATCAGGCCCGGGATTGAAGCACACCTTGACCTGCCCCGACTCTTCCCAACCGGTGACGATATCCAACAAACCGTCGCCGTTGACATCCGCCAATCGGACGCCATCCGCCCCCTGACCATCCGCATCGATCGCGTGGCGAACCCACGGCTGATCCGCAGCGACGGTCAGCGTACTCATACAAATCAAGCAGACGATGATTGTTCCATAGCCACCATGCGACGCCCCGAGGTCGTGTTGCACGGCAGGTAACTTGATCGAAATCTGGCAGGTCGCGTTGTCGGGTGTGCTGGAATGCATGCCTAAATACAACTAGCAGAAACCGACATCACTCGGCAACACTTGGCATATGCACCGCATCGCCATCAGGCAGCGCGGCGAGCAATTGACCTGCCAGCCCGGTTGCGGCGCCGCCGAGCACGCGTTGGCCACATCGCTGCACTTCGGGCCCCGCCTCACGTTTGTTGCTGGGAGACATCCCGCCGAGCAGTCCGTCGGGTTCCAAATAGGAAGTCAAGCCTGCAACACAACGTTGGGCGTTATCAATGGCGGCAGCGTCGACCCATCCGCGCTTCGCCGCGATCGCCATCGCCGCGGCGATCCCCGCCGACCCGCTGGTCTCTGGGCCGGTCGTCGGCTCATCCACGAAGCAGTTCCACAACCCGTCCTCGCGTTGAAGCGACTGCAGCCACCCGGTCAGCCGCGGCAGATCGTCTCGGAATGTCTCGGGAATCTCCTGCCCAACGTCATCCAGCACCGCAAGCGTCCGCACCATCCCGAGCAGGTACCACGTGATCCCCCGACCCCAATGTCGAAATGTGCGTCGGCCGTCGTCCATCGCCCGCAGATACAGACCTTCGGGCCGATCCAGGTGCTCACGCCTCAACCGCAGTTGATGCACCGCCTCATCGAACAGATCTTCACGCTGACGGACTCGGCCGATGACCGCGAGCGGGTAGGCGACCGTCGTGTTGTGCTCGGCGACGACCGCGGCGTCGCGGATGATGCCATCGGCATCGGTATGTTTTTTGAAAAAGCACAACAATTCATCCACTACCGGGTGATCGGGTCGACCCCGAGCCAGTCCGGCGAACATATTGGTCGTCTCCGTGCCTTGGACCGCAGTCCGCCGCATGCTGCGAAAATTCTCGTAAGAAACGCCCGTGGCGGTAAAGTAGTGGTCCAGGTGCAGGTCAAAAGCCTCCGCCGCTCCGGCGTGGTTCTGCACCGCTAGATCAGCAAGGGCATCGAGCACGCAGCCCTCCATCCAACCGTACTGCGTTAGCGACGCCGAGCTGCAGAGATGTGCTAAAAAATCGCTGAGGCTCGGCCTCATATCGGCGATCAGTACATGCGGCCGCATCGCCCGCACCGGCACGTCGGCCGCCAACAGGTAAACCCGCTGTTCATCGCGTACTTCAAGCCGCACTGACCCGGCCGCCGCATCAAATCGAATCGGAGCTTGAACCTGCTGCAAGGCGGTCGCGAACGACAGGTCGAGCGTTGCGAGAAGGGATCCGGAAGAATCATCATAGACATCGACAAATACCGGGCTGCGGATATCGATGCCGACCGTGACGCGAAGCAGACCTGTCCTCTCGGCAGCCTGTTCGCTCACCTCATACACAAGCGCGAGCCTGTCCCCACCGCCCACCAATACCAGGGGCCAGTTGAACGGTGACGCCTTACCCGACGGCGGATCGATGACCCGCCCCCC
>CAZFZS010000006.1:137210-145471 GCA_964523485.1 uncultured Phycisphaeraceae bacterium
GTGGTCTCGGGCATTGAAATGGCTCCTTGAAACGAGCGTGAACACCTCCGGCGAACGCCCGGCGCGGACGGGCCGTTCCGGAACGTCGCCACGCGGCCCGCGTTCGCATCCTATGAGACGCTCGATGACCCGCCCCCCGCTCAAAGGCAGCCGACTTGCACCTGATACGCACTTCACCGCTGGAGCATAACTCTTCAAATGCAATCTGGCTTCAACTCGAGTTTCGAAAAGTTGTTTAAGGCCAACAGCATCGCGATGTTCGATGCTTTAATCACCCCCGTCCGCAAGGCAAGCTCTCGCGACCGTTTCTGATTCGACTTCGGGGTTTAGTCAGGCCTGCAAGTATCGATCGAAGCTAGCCCTGTAAGTGGCGGCGAATGGCATGTCGGACGTGATCGAACCGCCGCAGGCTCGGCCGCTCGCCACCGTCCGCAACCTCACCTTCTGTCCCCCCACACCCCACCCATCGCCACCACCGCCCGGCTCAACGTTCAAAGCGCACGAAGCCGCCTCACTTTCAATGAGGGTGAATACCTCTTGGACGAAGTCTTAACCTACCTCAACCCCGCCGAACCCCAGGGATACAGAAAAGGGGATTAGCACGTACGGCCGGATTCATCCGGCCACAATTCAACCCGATGCGCAACCACGGCCGGAGTTGGAATAATGTACATATTCTACTCTGTTGCAAACCCCTGCATCGTGCACAACGTCATGGTCGTCAGGCGAAGCAGGGGTATGCAACAGAGCATACTTATACCTTTTCTTTCTCAATCTATCGCCGGGCCGTGACGCCTCTTGTCTGCCGACCGGTATTAAGCTTCGGAATTGAATCCGCCTTTGAATCAGTATCGCGGCCCCCGTAAGCACGCCCCGGATGAACTCTATGAATGACCCCGTCCCCTCTGATGAGCTTCTAGATCATCTCGGGCTTATACGACGGGCGACAATCTTTCGCGTGCCGCTGTCCAGTGCTCACGACGTGGCCGATTGGCGGATGGAGGGCCCGGGCACGATCAGTTTCCCTTGTGGCCGTCTCCGGTTGGAATCCATAGGTCAACTCGAAGAAGGCCAAAAAAGCAACCTGGTCTTCTGGTGCCCGCAGCCGTTTCCCGATCACGTGCGGATCAGCTGGGATTTCTACCCGATTTATGAACCCGGCCTCGCGATCCTATTCTTTGCCGCCAAGGGGCGGGAGGGTGAGCACGTGCTCGATGCCAAACTGCCCGAACGTCACGGCCCTTATAATCAGTACCACCACGGAGCGATCAACGCCTATCACCTCTCCTACTTCAGGCGGAAGCAGCCGGACGAGATCCGCTTCCACACCTGCAACCTTCGCAAGAGCTACGGCCACCACCTGGTCCGCCAGGGCGGCGACCCGATCCCCACCGTTCATCAGGCGGACCCGCCGTACCGCATCTCCGTGATCAAAAGCGGGGCTCTGGTTGGTCTATGCATCGATGACCTGCTGGTCTTCGAATGGCGTGACCCGGGCGAGGATCTCGGGCCGGTGCTCGGGGATGGCTCGATCGGCTTCCGACAGATGAACCCGCTGATCGCCGAGTACGCGGACCTGCGGGTCGATGCTTTGGAACCCAAAGATGTTTAAGTGCCATGTCCCTGTGAAGCAGTTGGGCCCGCGGGATCGGCCGTGCCTGCACAGCTACTACGATATTTCCCCCGGTGAGCCCGACGGTGATCGCGTGCTCGCCAGCGCATTTCTCAGCGACGAGGTGCCCGGCACTGCGGAAATTCTGCTGCTCGATGCGGCGGGTCAAGTCATCAAGCATATCGGGACCCCCGCTCACGCCATCGGTCACGTCGGCCGCTTCGCGTTGTGGATGGACCGCGATCGGATTGCCTATCGAGAGGATGCTGACGATGGAAACGATGAATGGTTCATCTACCACATGTCGGATGGACGATGCGAACGCCGACCCGGCCGGCTCCGCCAATGGCATCAAGCCACCGGCCGCGGCCTGGTCCAGACCCAGGGCAAACGCGAGAACCCGCACCGTCTGAGTCAGGGCATCGTGATCTGTGACGACGACGGCCAAATGCTTACGGAAATCGATGTCGCCGACTGTGCGGCGGCGTGCCCGGAGCACATCCAGTTGCCCGAGATAGACCGGCTCAACATGATGAATGCGAAGTGGTCGCCCGATGGCCGGCGTTTCTTCACTGTCCTGACGGATCAGGTTTATTACCGGGATGTTGTGGATAGCCGAACTTCGCACCGCGTCTTCAAATGCTTGATCGGCTTCGAAGCGGATGGCAGCGGGGCCTATTTCATCGGCAAGTTTTCGCATCACCCGAGTTGGATGCCGAATGGGCAGGACATCATCGCGTTCCTAGAAGGAAAAGGCGGTGTGCAGGACCTGGTCAGTTTTAGCCTGGCTCGCGGCGGGTCGCCCGAACTGATCCTGAAAGCGATGCCCGGCATCCACCCAAGCATGATGAGCGACGGCCGCATCCTCACGGACATCTGCGAAGCAAATCAGCAGCAGGCCAGCATCTGCCTGTTCGATCCCCAGACGGCAACGCGCAGAGAACTTATGCGTTTCTCCCATCAAGCTTGGCAACATACCACCGGCCACCACCCCCACCCAGTGGCCAACCCAGCGGGTGACGCGGTGTACCTCAACGCCGCCCCGGAAGGTCGCTGCGGGCTGTACCGTTTGCAGATTGTCGAGGGCAATTTGATGCACACGCTTACCCGGTGACCTTCGACCCGCTGGGATCGCGATGTACCGCCCGCAGCCGGGGGAAAAATGGGGTCAGACCTGTCCTGTAAAAACCTTTACGTGGCGTAGGCGAGCAGGATGTTGTGGGTGACGGTTTTGAGGGCCAGTTCGTCGCTCCATGTCGATTCGGTCCGGGCGGCGACAGCGTCGCCCAGGTTGTTCTTGAGCATGGACATCACCGTCTCAACCTGCCAGCGTTTTCTATAGTTTTCCTCATCGAAACGCGTCGCCATCTCGAAGCGGTATCGGCCGGTCGGCAGCCGTTCGCTGGGCCGGCCAGCCTTCGCGGGGATCAGCGAATCGATGCCCAGACAGTCGCGCAGCTGGCCATGGTTGTGCTCGCTGTCGTAACCCGCATCGGCCATGAGCACTTCCGGCGCGGCGTTGTGACAGAAGCCTTCGAGCAGCGGGTAGAGTTCATCGACATCCGGCCGCGGCCCGACGCCGCGGCAGGTCGCCAGGATCAAATGCGTCTCGCAGTCGGCGATCACGCCGAGCTTGGCGAAGCGTTTGTAGCTCGTTTCTTGCCATGTTTTCAAGGTCATTTCGCGTCTTCGCTTCACGAAGTAGCGTGAACACCGCCCGGCCTCGAAGCCGGTCGAGTCCGCGGCGACTTCGTAAAACACATAAGCGGGATGGGGTTTGGGCGGCGCGTCATATTCCGGGGGGTCGCTGAAAAACGCATAGAGCGTGTGGGTCAGCAGGTCTTTGATCAGGACATCATCTTCGTCGTCGAGCAGCCGGGCCGAGGCCTTCTGCAGGGTCGTGAAGTGCGGCACGCGGTCCAGGCCGATCGTCTGCTGCAGCGCGGGCAGGTCGTCGAGGTAGGCGACGATGCCTCGATAGTCTGTATTGAAGAAAACCTTCAAAACCAGACAGGCGAAAAGCTGGGTTTTCAGATTCGTGGTAAACACGTAATTGAAGCGGATGCCTTCCCGTGCGACACGGTCGAAAGCGGGCGTGTCGACGAAACGATATCTGTAGGCGGAGAAGGGCGAGGCGTCATCAGCGAGGGCGAAGAGAATGTTCGGTCGTGCTTGCATGTTTGTGGTTGTAGCGACATGCTGTGTATTCGCACTCTTGACGAGTGCGTGGACTGCCATCGCCATACTCGTTGCGAAGGGGTGCTACACGAGTAGACCGCAGCCCGACGGGGTGTGGTTCAGCGGCCGCGACCGCGATTGCGTCGAACAATCAGCAGCCCGGCCGTGAGACCTAGCGTGGCGAGGCCGGCCGGCTCGGGAACCGTAACGGCGGGGTCATTCAGGCGTGGGTCACGCTCGTAGGGCTTGACGTCATTGATGGGGGTCAGGGTGATCTTCATGGTTCGAGTTCCATTGGGGGGTTTGTTTTTCTCGTGCAACCAACTCAAACAATCAGCGCGGCTGTTCCCGCCGCCATGGGTAGCGCTCGTAACCCTTCCAAGTACCTACGCCTTTTCCGGGACTGCGCCCGGAACAGGTGGCCGCTTCGCGGCAGTGGGTGGGCAGATAAAATCGAGGGTTCCCACTTCTATTGAGGAGCCGATGATGTCTGCGCCGGACTCTTTCACCAATCACTACCGCGGGTTGCTGGATCAGACCTATGACGTGGTGGATCGCATCGTCCTCAACGCCTACTTCGGGCTGGGCGGGTCGGCGGGCGGCTTCCGGCATTGGTGGCAGCAGCTGCACGGCACCACGGACGACCTCAACGACACGCACCAGATGCGGATGGCGGGGCGGTTCAGCCGGCGGCTGCGGGGCTGGGCGAAGAAGCACGATGTGCCGGTGATCTACTGCAAGGCCGGTAAGCGCAAACACCGGCTCGCCGAGCAGTACGTGCCCGACGTCCGAACTTCGAAGGCATCTTCGCGGTGATGGTCAACAAGTCGCCCGCCCCGGTGTGGCGGGTGATGCGGTTCCCCGGCGGCGGCTTCCACCTCAAGCGGCGTGGGCCGATGCCGTTTGTCAACCACTACTCGTTCCACATCATGGACCGGGAGTGGGGCCACGTGACGATCAAGGTCTGCGGACACCCGCCGTTCAAGGCAATGGTCATGCTCAACGGCCACGAGTTCGTCGCGGCGCAGGCGCGGCACTCGGGCTTGCGGTTCATCAAGGAAGGCAACTGCTTCACGGAGTTTCCGATCTTGCGCACCTGGCACGGCTCGCAGAGTCCTTGCGGTCCAACACCGCTGTAGGGCGGCTGCGTCAGGGGTGCGAGCGGTGGATGTACCGATGCGTCTGCTTCGCTTTGTCGTTCGAGGAGCAGAAGCGGTCGGGCTTCCGGTACCGCTACTCGGTCTACCAGGTCGAGTACAGCCGGAACCTGGTGTTCCGCCGCGGCCACCACATGGAGCAGGTGTTCCAGGGGATGATCGACCACACCCGCGCGAAGCTGAACCTCAAGCGGGTGCAGACGATCTTCGGACGACGCCAGCGTCCCAAGGCGCTGCGTGAGGGCCGGCTTCGGTTCGAGTCCGTGACCGAGACACCTGAGTACGATCTGACGATCTTCAAGCTGCACTTCGGGCGCTTGACGGTCAAGGCGTACACCAAAGGCGAGCGTGTGCTGCGGACCGAAGCCATCGCCCACAACGTCGGTGACCTGCGCCGGGGCAAGGTCATCGAGAAGTTCGCCCCGATCGTGACCGAGTTGTCGGCTGTGCTCGATCGGTTCCTCGAAGCGCTGCACGGCATCGACGCGGCCTGGATCAGCGAGCCGGTGCTCGAGGGCCTGCCCCACGCCAGCGTCGTGGGCAAGACCCGCGTCGGCGGGGTGGACATCAACCATCCGCGGATGCGGGCGGCAATGGAAGCGGTGGTCGCGCTGGCCCCTTCGCCACGCGGCTTCACCGCATCGCAGCACGCGGCGCAGGTGCGTCAGACCCCTGGCCCCGCGACGTGCTACACCGCGCGTCACGCCGCATACGACCTCAAGAAGCTGCGCGGCAAGGGGCTGGTCGGAAAGGCCCCCGATTCGGCACATCGTTATCAACCCACGCCAGACGGCCTGCGGTCGATGGCGGCCCTGGTCGTGCTGCGTGAGAAGGTGCTCAAGCCGTTGTTGACGCACAACGGCAAACGCAAGCCCATCCGCAAGCCCGCCGACCCAGTCCGATCCGGCATCGCCCGGCAATACGAAGCTGTTCAACGTGAGATGCAACAACTCTTCAAGGTCCTCCATCTGGCGGCGTAGCAAACCGCAAAACCGTTGTCGATAGATCGCTGGTAAGGCGCTATTGCTCCTCTGAAAAGCCGGAAAATCTCGGAATTTCTGCCACTTCGGCACCCCCGCCTCCTCCCCGAGAGGTCGCGGTCGTAACGGTCTTGGTTTGGACCGCTATGCAGAGACAACCCACTCATAACCCCGGCCGGGGTTGGGGAGAGACCACGAGAGACTTTGGGGCGAAATCGGGCCGGATCGGGGCGACCAGTGGCGGGACAGGTTATGTGCTTGGACCCACCAGAGACACCCGCCCGGATTGGCGGATTCCGCAACACCCTGCGGACAAAGCAAAAACGCCGCCGAGGGGTCTCGGCGGCGTTCGGCGTTAACTGGCGGGCCGGTCGCGTTTGCAACCGGCCTTCAAATAGTGAGGTCGTAACGGTTTTCTTCCAACACTTTCGCGGAGCTACTACGGCCGGACTATATGGCTCCGAATTTTGTCAAGCACGCTATTCATGAGGAGTCTGATAGCTCGCAGTTCACTGAGTTCGTGCGAAATTTCTTTGGAAAGACGTTATTAGTATCGGTATCGGTGACGAGCCGATCGGTCGAAAGAATCATTCTTGAAGCAAGCCTTCGGGCGTGAACTCGCCGAAGTACTGGGGATGCTCGTCGATGAAGGTGGACAGCCGATCCCGCAGCCGCAGCAGCACTTGCTCATGTTCCGGCTGGTCGATGACGTTGGTCTGCTCGCGGGGGTCCTGCTGCAGGTCGTAGAGTTGCTGATCGTCGTAGAAGTGCGGGAAGCGGACGTATAGCGGTTCCCAAGCACGCAGGGCCCGGCCGGGCACGTAGTCCGGGTCGAACTTCATGTTGTCCACCCCGGAGAGGTCGAAGGCCTCACGGCCCTTGCTCTGCATTTCTTTACGCACCTTGTCAGGGTAATGGATGGTGATATATTTCCATAGCGGGGTGACAACGGCTCGGGCGTAACCGATCTCGAGGATCAGGACGTCACGCCCGGCCTGCGTGGGGTCGTCCAAGATCGGCAGGAAGCTCTGCCCGTCGCTCGCCACTTCACCGACGGTGTCGACACCCGCCGCCTCGAGGAGCGTTGGCGCCAAGTCGATGTTCGCGACCAGCGCGTTGCTCTGTTGCGAAGAGGCAACCCGGCCGGGCCAACGGACGATCAGCGGGACCTTGGCCCCCAGGTCGTAGGGCGTGAACTTTCCCCGCGACTGGTGGTCGCTCATCAGTACGACGATCGTGCGCTCGGCGACGCCTGCGTCGTCGAGCGCCTGCAGCAACGCCCCGATCCCGTCGTCGATCGACGTCATGACCGCGGTGGCCGGCTGAAAGCCCGCCGCCTTCACGCGATCGACCACCTCCTGACCGGGAGGTTGGACCTCGCGGACCTCGTCCAACACCCCGGCGGGCGTCAGGCTCCGGTCGGCCAGGATGAACTGCTTCCAGCTGTCGTCGGTGGGCCGGAACCACTTCTGGAACACGCCCTGGTGCGGCAGAGTCGTCGCAAAGTGCAGAAAGAACGGCTGTTCGTGGTGACGCTCGATGAATTCCACGCCGCCCTGGGTGATCCAGTTCATGTTGTGCACCTGCAGAGGCTTGGGCACCCCCAGGTGCACCTTGTTGTGCCAATAGAGGCTGTTGACTTCATCAAACCCCCCGCGATCGGCAATCACTTTAGACAACGTGTCGTAATTCTCGGCCAGTTGCCGGGCAACCTGCGGGTCGGTGTAGTCGGCGTCCTTGTCGATCCCTTGAACGTGCTCGTTGGGCTTGGTGATATGCCATTTACCCACCATACCGGTGACGTAACCCGCTTCACGAAATGCGTGGGCAAGGGTCTTTTCCTCCGGCTGGAGGATCGGGGGGGGCCAGTTGCCGATGTTGATCGGTTCGCCCCGATCGGTGAAGAAGTTTTGATAAGAGCTGCTGCGTGAGGCGTAGTTGCCGGTCAGCAGGCCGTACCGGCTCGGCGAGCAGACCGGCGAGGTGACCCGGGCATTGGTGAACAGCAAGCCCTGCTCGGCGAGCCGGTCCATGTGCGGGGTCAGCACCTGCCCGCCGTAGGCCCCGATCTCGGTGTAATCCATGTCGTCGATGTAAATCAAGATGACGTTGGGCCGATCCTCAGACCCACCGGGTTCAGCGGCCTCCGATGCGGGGGCGGCCGAAAACGCGGTAGCGGCAAGCACGAAATTGGCCGCGAGACGGCGACGCATACGAAATATTGTCATGATGGCTTTGATAGTGGGAGTGAACGGGGGACGTAAGTGCGAATGTAAAAAAAGCGGCCGGCCTTTCGGCCGGCCGCATTGTCGTCTGAAGATTATGGATTAGTCT
>CAZFZS010000007.1:0-74619 GCA_964523485.1 uncultured Phycisphaeraceae bacterium
CGCGACATCCCGTTCGCCAAGAGTCTTGTCGACTACATCTTCCGCTGGATGGGCATGGAGTTCGTCCCCGGCTACCGCGAAGCCAACGCCCCGCAACGGCCAAGCGAAAAATCCGCCGCCCCGATCGATCGTCCAAGTACAACGGTTACCGAGAAAATCTCGACCGATCGGCCGCTCCGCGAAACCGTGACTCGTAATGAGGCGACTGAACGTCCGTGGGGCTTCTCGCCGCCGCGGACCGAAGCCGGCGATCCAAAGCAGGAGTCATCCGATGGTATCGGCTCGTCGACCAAGATCCGCGTCGAATCCCCTGCGGCGGCCGAGGCTGAGGGCGAAAGCGAACCAGCCGCCGAGACGCGGTCGACGCTGACCGATGCGATGAGTTCGATGCAGGCGGATGCCCCGGCCTGTGATGTCTGTGGCACGATCACCGTCCGCAACGGCACCTGCTACAAGTGCTTGAACTGCGGCGCCTCGATGGGCTGCTCATGAGATAAACGGGCAGACCTGGATGGCCTGCCTGAAAATTGAAGAAGGGACCGGCGTGGTCCGCCCGGCAGCATGGATGGTTTGCAGGATGCACCGGGTTCTCGAGTCGCCGAAGGATGCGGCGTCAAGAGAGTTGGCCACGGCCGGCCACACGCCACCACCTTCTCCCTCCGCCCCCGGTGATGATCCTCATCATCGGGGGTTTTCGTTTTTACATTGGATTCATGGGAAAATACCGCGAACCTCATAGACCTCGTCGATGTGCTTAAGCGCCGCGGCATAAGCAGCGGTCCGCATGTCACAATCCAGTTCATCCGCGGCCATCAGCACTTTAGAGGTCGCGCTGCGCATATGACGCTGCAATGTTTCGTCAACCTGCTTCGCTTCCCACGCCTCGGCCCGGCGATTCTGCATCCACTCGAAGTAGCTGACCGTCACGCCGCCGCAGTTACAGAGAATCGCGGGCAGCACGCGGACCTTGCGTTTAACCAGCACCCGCTCGCCGGCCGGGGTCGTCGGGGCGTTTGCCGCCTCCGCAAGCACTTTGCAATTCAGCTTTTCCGCCTGTTCTCGGCCGATCATTTGTTCGAGTGCCGCGGGGACCATCAGATCGACTTCGAGGCGATAGAAATCATCCTCACTGATCGGCTCGGAGCCCGGGAACTTCGCGACGCCGCCGGTTTCTGCGACATGCTCGGACAACGCTTGAGCATCCAGGCCGTCGCTTTTTTGAATCGCACCGGTGTGATCCATCACTGCCCTCAGCGTTGATCCGTGTGCCTGCATCAGTTTCGCGGTCCACGACCCGACATTACCGAAGCCGATGACGCTGTAACTCAACTCGTTCAGCGGCAGACCCATCTCCGGCAGCAGGTCTTCGAGGACATAGACCACACCCTGGCCGGTTGCTTTCTCCCTGCCCTCCGAGCCGCCAAATGCCAACGGCTTGCCCGTCACGACCGCCAAGCCGGCTCCGCGGTGGGCGATGTGGGAGAAGTTGATGTAGGTGTCCGCCATCCAAGCCATGACCTGGGCATTCGTCCCGACATCCGGGGCGGGGATGTCGTGGTCCGGCCCGATGTTCTCGCCCAGCGCCGCGGTGAAGCGTCGAGTCAGACGCATTAATTCATTGTGTGAAAGCGTCCGAGCATCGACCTGCACACCGCCTTTTCCCCCGCCATAAGGCAGCCCCGCCAAGGAACATTTCAGGGTCATCAGGGCCGACAACGCCTTGACATGATCGAGGCTGACGTCCGCATGGAATCGGATACCACCTTTATAGGGCCCGAGGATATTGTTGTGCTGAACGCGATAGCCCTTGAACAGCCTGTAGGTCCCGTTGTCCAGCTTGACGGGAAAATGCACCATGATTTCATTTTTTGGCTGGGCCAAGATCAGGCGGAGATACCGCGGGATGTCCAGCCGATCGCCGACAGCTAAGACCTGCGTGATAATCTGCTGATACAGGTTTTTCGGGTCGTATCGAAAGCCCAGTTCATTCAGTGTCGGGTTGGGGTGTGGTTTTGTTGCCATAGGGAATTCAATCTCTATCGACATGAAACGGCTGGCGTCCGCAAGTATGCCGACGAATCGTAGGGCGCTTACTGCCGATTCACTGCATTAGGGGCGACTGGAAAGCCGATCGCTTATTTGCTGAATTACACGCTGCATCTGGGATTCAAATGTGAGTCGACCGGCAATACTGTCAGCCATTGAAGCAACGGTTTTTGTACGTGAATGCGTATCATCGAGATATTGGCGAATCAATGCTTGGCAATGCTCGGGGGTATCAAAGCTCACAGCTTCCAATCCCGGCAATGCTTCCGAGCCGGCCGGCACCAAGTCGGCCCGTTCCCAACAACGCAACTGCTCGACCGGATCGCCATCGAGCGTCCAGGCGATCCGCTTGGCTTGATCTAGTAGTGTTTGCAATGCCTGGCGATTTTGATCGTCGACCCCAGCCAATGCCTCTTGCGAAGTTGCGGGTGAGCCGGGCAGGTGTTCAACCAGAAAGTCGCGAAGTTCTATCAGCAGCCGCTGAGTCGGATGTCGTCTGACCAAGAAGAAGCCGCCGGACATGATGCCATCGAGCAAACGGTGATGGCTGAAACAAGCATAAGGCTCGAGGTTGAGATTGATCCGGGTATCTCGCGTGAGCTGTTCGAGCGGTTCGCCGGGCTGCACCGGCCCCTGAGCAAATTCGGCGAAGTCGGGATGGGCTTCCCAACCATTGCCAAAAATGCCGAGTTTCAAATCAGTCGATCGCGCGATTTCTGCGACCCATCTCAGCGACTGTTGGCGATACAGCCCGATATTCAGCGGGTTCCACAGCAGCTTGACGATCGCTTCCGACTCCAGTTGGCTGCCTGCCGGCAGCAGGTGCATATTCGACTGATTACATATGAACTCATGTAGGTCCAGATAGGTCGGCAGGCTGTGGCCAACCGCATCATGAGCGATCAGTTTGTCCGCTAAGTCTTCTATGAAAGCCTTTGAAGCATCCTGCGTATTGTCGAGGGTCACGGCTTTCAGCCGTTCACTCGTGCCGGAAACATTGGAGACGTAAGTCAGGTCAAATCTCGGCGACTCGTTTTCTTCATGGACCGCGAAATCGATGCCGCGATCCTTTGCCATCATCATCGGCACATCAATACACTGCCCCGGGGGGTAGCCATGCTTATGAATGAACATCGGTGCGGCGAAAGTCAGCACAAAATTTAGCGGGTCGATCTTTGCACCGACGCCCGGCTCAAGCAGATGCTGCATGTGGTCCTGCAGCCAACTGATTACCGGCAGATTTGCGGGGTAAGCACCTTCCGCGTCCTTCCGGAGGTAATCGATCAGGAAAACCACGTCCGGCTTAAACGCATCGAGATGGGCATGGATCGAGCGTACAAAAGCTCGTTCTTCCGGGGATTGTTCAATTGAAATAAAGGTTTGCCAACCGAGTTGCTCGAACGCTGCCGCAGTGTCTCGCGTCGCGTATTGGAGCACACTGGTGAAACGCGACGTGACCAGCATCAGCCGGGGTGGTCGAGGCAGGTCTCTCCGTAGCGTATCGATCGTCCATTGCAGTTTTTTCTCTGCGTAATATGATTCGACTCGGCGTGCGACTTCATGATCTGCGCTACGGATCGCTGCCTGTGCTTCGCTTAAAGTCTGGTCGATTCGCTTGCGGTGTTCGGATTGATCGACAGTCGCTTGAGGCAGCGGGAGGCAGGGATTTTCGATTGTGGTTTGCAGGTATTGGTTGCCCCAGTCATCCCCGACCAAAATTTTGAATCGGGGTTGTTCGATCGGGCCGGCCGGGCCGGTGTAGTCATGCAGCATCATCGCGATACGCAGCAGTTCGGCATCAGGCTCGAATAGCCAGATGCATTGCTGCATATCCATGAATAGAGCGGGCGGACAATGGGCCAGAGCGCTGAGCAAATAGCCGTCTCCGATACCTCGCAAAGCGATCGACTGGCCGACCTTCATGACGGCGGACAGCCTCTTCATCTGTGTCTGAACCGCGGCAATGGGGTTGCGGTCGGCGGACAGAATTTTAGGTTTTGCAGGGTCAGCGTAATCCGCGATGCTTAATGCCTGACCGATCTGCGTAACGCGGTATCGCCCGGTCGCCGGAACCTGCGTGAGTTTTGCCAACAGGGCGGGGCGGTGAGCCTGGACCGCCAGCAGGTTTTTTTTCAATTGAATTTGAAGCAGTCGGTCGGCATCCGCCCCCGAGTCGGGCATTTCGCCACTGAACGCCGTCGGGAGATGAATGGCCATGATGCTCGATACTTCAAAATGGTCCGCCTGATGAATTGCAAAAAATTCTTACAGCCCCTGATATGTCGAGCCGCGCTTGCCGATTCGTTTATTCGCAGCCAAATGTTCGAGGATATGTCGCACCGTTTCGATCTCTTCGGGTTGGCCGATGCCATCCGCAATGGTTGAAATATCGCTCAGATCTTTTGAATCTTTTAGAAACTCAACGATTTTTGCTTGAATTTCAAGCACATTCGCCGCTGCTTTCTTGCCTGCCTCGACGCCGGGTTGGTGGTAGGCGTTGATATTGACCAGCGAAGCATACAAACCGACGGCACGCTCATACAAAGCGATCAGCGCACCCATCGTCCGCGGATCGATCTTCGGCACCGCGATCGTGATGCTGCCTCGACCTTCCTCGTACAACGCTTGTCGGGTTCCGAGATAAAAACCCAAGAGATAATCACCCGCTGTCACTGTGCCCGGCTCATCGGGCTCGACATCGATTACCGCGTCTTGACCGGGACGAGGGGTGTCCTTGTGAGCGATGATAAATGTCGCAAAGAAGTTGTTGATGCCGTCGCGCAACTGCTGAACATAGGCATGTTGATCGGTCGAGCCTTTGTTGCCGTAGACCGCGATACCCTGGTGAACCACGCTGCCATCTAGGTCATGCTTCTTGCCTAGCGATTCCATGACGAGTTGCTGGAGGTATCGGCTGAGCAGCAGCAGCCGGTCTTTGTAAGGCAGGATCACCATGTCTTTCTCGCCTCGGCCATTGGTCGCGATATGCCACATCATCGCAAGCAGGGCGGCGGGGTTTTTCAATGTCTTGCGGTTGCGGGTCGCGATATCCATCTTGCCCGCACCGTCGAGAAACTCGTCGATTTTGACACCCATCAACGCAAGCGGCACGAGGCCAACGGTCGCCATGACGGAGGTTCGGCCGCCGACCCAATCCCACATTGGGAAGCGCTTGAGCCAGCCCTCGCTGACCGCCAATTCGTCCAGCTTAGAGCCTTCGCCGGTGATCGCTACCGCCTGCTTGGCGAAGTCCAAACCCTTCGAGTCGAAGGCGTATTTGGCTTCGACCATGCCGTTGCGTGGCTCGGGCGTACCGCCGGATTTCGAGACGACCAGCACCAGCGTGGATTTCAGCTTGCTGCCTAACGATTCGAGCGTTCGGCGGATGCCATCCGTATCGGTGTTATCGATAAAGTGCAGATTCAGCTTATTTCGCTTTTTGCCCAAGGCATCCGCAAGCAATTGTGGGCCCAACGCCGAGCCGCCGATGCCGATGGACAGCACATCGGTATACCGATTGGCCTGGGGCGGTGTGATGTTTTTGCGATGGACATCTTCAGCAAACGTTTTGACGTCGCCGATGGTTTCCGCGATCGCACGGGTCAGCGATTCTTCCGGTGCGAGGTGCGGTGCGCGTAGCCAATAATGCCCGACCTGCCGACCTTCGTCGGGGTTCGCAATCGCTCCCTTCTCGAGAGCATCCATGTCATCGAAAGCATTCTGCATCGGCGCTTCGAGCCGCTTGAGATCGCCGGATTCAAAATGCATCCGCGAAATGTCAATGCTGAATTTCAGAGACGAGACCTTGCAGAGATATTTTTTGTATCGGTCGTATAGCATGGGTTGTCGTTCGTGAGTAACTCGAGGGAGATCAGCCGGGCGGTTGCAGTTTACCGCAGACTAGGGCTGATCCGTTGGCCAGGTCACGACGCGATATCGCAACTGCGCGTCAGGGTCGAACAGCTCAACCAGCAGCAACGGCTCGGATTCATCCGGAGCCAGAAGTGTTCCGGTCGGGTAGGGCTCGCTATGCCGATTGATGAACCGGGTCAGGCGAAAGTTATTTTCGCTGCCAATGGCGATCAGGGGGACTTCGCGGACATACTGCCGATTAAGCCAGACCTGCATATTGCGGATGACGCGCGGCGTCCGATTGCTGATTTGTAGACGTGGCCCAGTGCGTTTGGCGACCAGATCAAGGTCCGGGCCGAGCTCGGTGTCTGCGGGATATTGCAGCGTCGCCAAGCGATCGCGGTTCTCCCGCTGCTGTGTGGTTAATGGTGGGCTGCAACCCGACACAACGATCAGTACTGCGACTAGCCAACAGCAGCAAACAGGTTGGATCAACGCATGGCGCAAGATTGATAGTGGACTGCGGATCATCGTCGATCAGGATTCCGCTTCGAGATACGCATCGAACTCGCCACGCTCCGAAGCTTCTTTGACGTATTTCTCGAAAGCACTATGTTGGTAGGAGAGAAAAACGAAAGCGTGATGCAGCGTCAGCCATTCGATGTCTGTGGGATCGTCGCCGAGGTCTTTCCGCATGCGGTTGAGCTCGGCAAGCAGGGGTTCGGGTTTCATGACCACAGGATAGCGAACTAACGTGCGGGGATCGCCTCAGCGAGAAACGGCCCGGGTCGTGACTCGAAGTCGTGCCAGAAATCCAGCGCAAACGAATCGGGAAAGAGAAAGGCGAGCTCCTGCTGGATCGATCGCACGATCTCGCCGGCGACATGCTCGGGCGTGGCTTTGGGCAGATCGACACCCTCGGCCATATCGGTATCGACCGGCCCGGGGAAAACGCTCACGACATGAATGCCGGTTCCGTGAAGCTCATTGCGAAGCCCTTGCGTTGCGCTGAATGCTGCAGCTTTGCTTGCCGAGTAGGTCGGTGCAAACGGAAACGACTTCAACGAGGCGACCGAATTGAGATTCACGATGGCCCCGCTGCTTGCCTTTTTCATGTTGGGCAGGAAGGCCTGCGTGACTCGCAGCATGCCCAGGACGTTGACATCCCATTCGCTTTTGAGACCCTTGAGCGAATTTTTCTGACTCAGCGGTTCGCCCGCCGCGAACATCCCGGCATTGTTGACCAGAATCGTGACATCTTTAGCTGCTTTCGCCGCTGCATTGATCTGCTTGGGTTTTGTCACATCCAACTCAATCGGCACGACTCGATCCGGGTCCCAGTCGACCAACTTATTGAGCTTCTCAAGATCGCGGGCACAGGCATAGACCCGCGCACACCCCGCATCGAGCAACGCTTTTGCGGTGGCCAACCCGATCCCCCGATTCGCACCGGTGACCAGAGCACTCCTGAGATTGATGTCCATATCGAGCTCGCTTTCTTCGGTTTTCACGGGCCGCATGAAATACGAATCGCGAATGCCCAACATTCGCCATGCGGTGATTGGGGCATATTATCCCGCTGCTTCCAGAAGTGTCGTCGGGTTCGAGGGGTAAACCAAATCCTGACCGAGTTACGCTTAGAATCGATGATGGATAAATTCAAACCGACGTTGTGCTCACGGCTTTGCAGGCTTGTTGTTCACGGCCACGCGAGATCGATCCGGATCGGTCGATGGTCAGAATCAGAATCGCAGTTAATGACCTTTTGCCTGGCTTCAATGTTGGGTGTGCAGAAGCCGTAATCGATCGTGATGCCGAGAAATTCGGGGATCCGGGTCGGCCAGGTATTTTTGGTCAGATTCCGCTGGATCGAGGTGAGTTCCGTTCGCCCCCTCAGTCGGTTCGGCGAAGCGGACCACGGGACACAGTTGAAGTCGCCCAGGACCAGAATCGGGGTGCCGGGATGGCGTTTTGAGATTTCCCGCTCCCAGGATTCGATCCAGTCGAATTCGTTGAGCTGAATCCGATCGTAACGATAGGACCCCAGGCGCTTGGTGTGGACACTGAGGATGTTGATTTGATCCTCGCCAGCCGTAGCCATGACTTCGAGAAAAGGTCGGCCTCGCGGATCCGAATGCACGAGGTGCTCGGTCGCTTGAATCTGCAAGTTGCCAGCTGACCTCACCAGCAGCACGATGCCCCGAGAATCGTCTCGGAGTATCGCAGTATGTCGTTTGTAGGTTCGGAGATCCGGCTGGATGAGCCTCCAGAGATAAGGCGTTACTTCCTGCAAAAAGACCAGGTCGGCGTCGCTTGTCTCGATAGTCTGGGTGAGTTCACCTATCGCTCGGTTGCCGGCATTGACGTTGAATGTCATCACCTTCAAGTCCACATTGCCGTTTAGCGGCGGGGCCGTAGTCCTCTGCTCTAAACCGATGACGAGGAAATTGACCACAGCAATGCTGACCCAAGCCAACGCGAAGAGGCGTGGTCTGAAAAGCAATTGAATCGCGGCAAGCAGGATTCCTGCCAGGCCGATGTGCAGCCGAAATTGATCCGTGAGATTGGCGACCCACCAGAACGCTCCCGCGAAAGAAAGCAGCGTCAGCAGGATGAGAAAGCCGCCGGCCGGCAAGATGATCACATAGACCCAGCCGAGTGATCGGGCTTCGGACTTATTCGCTGGGTTATCCGTCGACTCGGTTTGCAAGGTCCTCAGGCCGCGATGGCGTCGGTGATCTTTTTCGCGGCGTCGGTCAAGTCGCTGCCGACGATCATGGTCGGGACGTCGGCCTTGGCCGCTTCGAGAATTTTTCGGGCCGGCTCGACGTTCGTGCCTTCGAGCCGCACGACCAGCGGCACGGTGAAGCCAACCTCTTTAGCGGCGGTGACGATCGCGTTCGCGATAGTGTCACATTTCGCGATACCGC
Source organism: uncultured Phycisphaeraceae bacterium (assembly GCA_964523485.1). GTDB lineage: Bacteria > Planctomycetota > Phycisphaerae > Phycisphaerales > Phycisphaeraceae > Algisphaera. Next base: position 8,829 of record CAZFZS010000007.1, read on the forward strand.
CGAAAATGTTGACAAGGATGCCTTTGACGTTGTCATCAGCCAGGATGATCCGGAACGCCTCGGTGACGGCTTGCTCGCTAGCGCTGCCGCCGACGTCAAGAAAGTTGGCGGGTTCGGCGCCGTGTAGCTTGATGATGTCCATTGTCGCCATGGCCAGGCCGGCCCCGTTAACCAGGCAGCCGATGTTGCCGTCAAGATTGATGTAGCTCAGGCCATGCTCTGCTGCGCGGGCCTCGGCATCGTCGACCTCGTCGGGGTCGGCCAGTTCAGCCAAGTCCTTATGGCGGAACATCGCGTTGTCATCGAAGTCCATCTTCGCATCGATCGCAAGCACCTGACCATCGGGGTGCTCATCGCTGGAGGGGGTCACAATCAGCGGGTTGATCTCGATGAGGCTGGCATCGGTCTTTAGAAACAGGTCGGCGAGCTTGCTCATGACCTTGGCGGCCTGGCTGATCTGCTTGCCGGTCATGCCCAGTGCGAACGCGACTTTGCGGGCTTGGAACGGCTGAAGGCCTGCGATGGGGTCGATCGGCTCCTTGATGATTTTCTCAGGCGTCTCGGCGGCGACTTCTTCGATGTCCATGCCCCCCTCAGCTGAGGCCATCAGCACCGGGCAGCCCCGGCCGCGGTCGACCACGATCCCCAGGTAATACTCCTTCTCAATGTCGACGCCCGAAGCAATGAGCAGCTTCTTGACCGGTACGCCCTCCGGCCCGGTCTGGGGTGTGACCAACGGCTTGCTGAGGATCGTCTCGGCAGCTCCTTTAGCCTCGACCGCCGACTTGACCAATTTGACGCCGCCGCCTTTGCCACGCCCACCGGCGTGGACCTGGGCTTTAACCACGGCGAGAGTTGCCCCGTCGGCTTTGAGCTTGTCGTAAGCCTCGGCCGCTTTTGCAGGCGTATCGACGACGATCCCGTCCGGAACGGGGATACCAAATTGCTCGAGCAACTCACGCGACTGGTATTCGTGGATTTTCATCTCTTCGGGGCATCCTCAAGGGGTGGGGGTTAAGGGCAATGGATCATAACGCCTCGAAACGGTCAGGTGGTCTGCCAGCTCTTATATTTAGCTTTTGGGTGGGCCGTGTTGACCCGGGGGCAACGATTAGCCGATAATGAAGTCTCATGGGCCAGAGTTTCAAACCCGGCGTGATCGTATATACCGCAGCGTTATTGATGCTGTCGGTCGCGGTTTCGCCGAGTCTGGCGACTGCCGGGTCGATTACGACTGAACGCCGCACGATGACCTCGAGCCAAGACCCGGCGGTGCTTTCGCTGCTGGCCTGCTTCAGCGAAGCGGCTCGCAATATCGCGGGCAGTAAAGCTCCGGCGTTTGCTGACGTCGGTTGTCGGCCGGTCGTGACTCGACCGACTATTGATGCGGGTTTCCATGGGCATGACCAGCTGACCCCTCAAACGCTGGTCCGATTGAGCTGGCTGAATCTCCCTCCCCCGGTCGCGTTCTGCTGACCGTTTAAAATGCATGGCGAGATTTCGCTGATTGCATTTCCAGTATCGCCGACCGCTCCCTGCTGAACAAAGCCCGGCATTTCCGTATTTCAAGATTGATCCCCCTCCGAAAGTTGTCTCATGGTTGTCCAAGCAATCGGTAAGAGTTTTACCAAAGTATTCGGCTCGCGTAATGAGCGGGTCATCAAGCAGTATCACAGGCGTGTCGACCAGATCAATGCGCTGGAAGATGAAACACGTCGGCTGACCGATGCGGAACTCCGCGCTAAAACCGAAGAATTCCGCGACCGTACCGCGGCGGGCGAGTCCGTCACGGGCGTCGGCGGGATGCTGCCCGAGATCATGGCGGTGGCACGCGAAGCCATGGACCGTGCGGCCGGGCTATCTTCAGATCGACATACCCATTGCGTTTTACGAAGCGATCCGCGCGTTGTACCCCGAGTCGCGTCCGCCGTTCCGCGCCCGTCCGTTCGATGTGCAGTTGATTGGCGGCACGGTGTTGGGCGAGGGCCGGATCGCTGAGATGCGGACCGGCGAGGGTAAGACGATCGTCGCGCCGCTTGCGTGTTACGTCGCCTGCTGCGAAGGATTGCAATGCCACGTCGTGACCGTGAACGATTATCTGGTGCAACGTGACCGCGACTGGGTTTTTCCGTTTTTCTATTACTTGGGACTTACGGTCGGGGCCATTCACCCGACGCATCAACTCGCACAGCAAGCTGCTGAGTATGCGGCGATGCCCGCACACGCTTTTCATGGTCGACTGGATCCGAACAACCCGCAGATGTTGCATCAGGCGGGCAATCAGCTCAAGTCCGAGGCATACCGCTGCGATGTGCTGTATGGCACGAACTCCGAGTTGGGCTTCGACTACTTGCGCGACAACATGAAGCATTCGGTGCAGGAGCAGGTCCAGAAGGCCCGCGATTTCGTGATTATCGACGAGGTCGACTCGATCCTGATCGATGAGGCTCGGACGCCGCTCATCATCTCCGGACCTGCGAACGATGAGGCTCCACGCTATGAGCTCGCCGACCAGATCGCCCGGCATCTCATCCAGAAACAGAAGGAGTGGGACGCCGCCAACACCAAGGTCGAGAAGCAGGAGATGCGGATCAAGGGTTTGGAAGGTGACGCCCGCAACGCACGTGATAAAGCCAAGGCCAAGCAGTATCGCGAGGAGATGCAGAAGCTGATCGATGGCCTGCCATCACTCGAAGAAGAGCGAGATAAATATGTGCAGTATTTCGAGGTCGAGCCGGAGAAGAAGGCCGCCCACCTGACGCACGACGGGACCGCCGAGGCCCAGCGCGTCGCTGGCGTCGGCTCATTTTATGTCGGCAACAACATGGATATGCCGCATCTGGTCACGAACGCGGTGCGGGCTCATGCGGTGTACAAACGCGACCACCACTACGTCGTGCAGGATGGCGAAGTTGTTATCGTCGATGAATTCACCGGCCGTCTAATGGTCGGCCGACAGTGGTCCGACGGCCTGCACCAAGCGGTCGAATCCAAGGAAAAGGTCAAGGTCAAGCAGGAGACTCAAACCCTTGCGACCGTCACGATCCAGAACTTCTTCAAGCTTTATAAACGTCTGGCCGGCATGACCGGCACCGCCCTGACCGAGGGCACAGAGTTTATGGAGATCTACAAGCTCGACGTGGTCTCGATCCCGACCAACAAACCCATCGCCCGGATCGACCGCGACGATCTGATCTTCTTATCTGCCAAAGACAAGTGGGAGTCGATCACCGACGAGATCAAGCGTGTGCATGACACCGGCCGACCTGTGCTGGTCGGCACCACCTCGGTCGATAAGTCCGAAATGCTCAGTGCCATGCTCTCAAAAAAGCACGGCATCAAGCACGCGGTGCTCAACGCCAAGGCGGAGAACGCCGAGCGCGAGGGCAATATTGTCGAAGACGCCGGCCATCTCGGTGCAGTCATGATCGCGACCAACATGGCCGGCCGAGGCACGGACATCAAGCTACAGCCGATCGACCGCGAGGCGCTCATAAAGCATTGGCAGACCCGCAATCTCTTGCCCCGCCAGGCCGACCCGTCGATGAGCGACGATGAACTAATCGCGATGAGCTATCGGCATCAGGCAACCAATACGCTGTCGATTCCGAAGGCCGAAGCCAAGTCGCTCGATGATGACGAGCTGAAGCTACGGCTTCTCCGCCACTGGTGTGAGCAGGACGCATGGGTCGAGTCGAAAAAGACCTCGGGCATGTCGATGGAGGACTGCATGGAAACGCTGGACAAGCTGCCGGACTACAAGCGGCATCGGATGCAGCTTTGGCCGCATGTCGAGGCGATGGGCGGACTGCACATCGTCGGCACCGAGCGTCACGAAGCACGGCGGATCGATAACCAACTGCGTGGCCGAGCAGGCCGGCAGGGCGACCAGGGATCGTCCCGCTTCTTCCTAAGTTTGGAAGACGACCTGATGAAAATGTTTGCCGGCAAAGCCACTATGACCGCGCTCTCGAAGCTCGGTATGAAAGAGGGCGACGCAATCGAACACAAGTGGGTCAGCAAATCCGTTGGCCGAGCCCAGCGCAAAGTCGAAGAGCGCAATTATGAAATCCGAAAGAACCTGCTCGAATATGACGAGGTCATGGAACATCAGCGCAACGACTTCTATGGCATCCGTCAGGACGTGCTGGAAGGTCGAAACATCGCCGAGTTGATCTTCGATTACTTGGGTAATGCCGTGGATGACGCGGTGGGTCTGTACCTCGCTCCGGACTATGTGAAACAGCAGGCGGCCGAGTGGTGCCGATCGCAATTGGACGTTTCGGTCGACCCGGCCAGGCTGCATTTGGACAGTCTTGAAGAAATGCAGGAAGCGGTTCGCAAATCTGCCCGCTCGGAAGTCGCGCAGATCATTGACGTGACACTTGGCGAATATATGTCGGATGATGTGCCACCCGAGGAGTGGGATCTCAAAGGTTTGTCATCCTGGGCGATGTCGCGATTCGGCGTGAATCTGACGGTGAACAAGCTGCGGCAGATGAATCCGCCAGAGGTCGCGACGCAGTTGACCGAGGCAGCGCAGGACCAGGTCGATCAGAAAGACCTGTCCGGCCTGGCCAAGTTCATGGATACCGACATCCCGTTCCGCGAATTGTCCGAGTGGGCCAAGCAGAAATTTGATTTGGAACTCGGCATTGAGGAGCTGCGCGAAATCGAGCCACGCGACGCTGCCGATCAAATCCTCGCAAAGGTTCGGTCGGCCTACGCCCGCCGAGAGATTACCTACCCGGTCCAGTTCGCGATGGATGTGGTAACGCAGGTCGCTCAGCAGGATCCGAAGGCGGCGGTTGCCCAACTCATCGCAATGGTTAAGAGCCGATATCTCGTAGAGTGGAAGCCAGAGGATATCGATGGCAAGGACGGTAAGGAGATTTACGACAAGCTGATTGGGCTGCAGGAAGAATGGTTCAAGCCCGATGGCAAGCTGAGGGAGGAGGCCACGCAGATCGCCACGCAGTATCGGTCGGATCACGAAGGTCTAGGGAGTAAATTGGCCAAGCGGTACGGCATTGCAGTCGAAGTGGATGAACTCGAGGCTGCGGAATCGATCGAAGAACTGATCTACGAAAAAGCTCGCGAGGCGTTCCGGGCGGAACTGACTCGGCTCGAGCGTTTCGTACTGTTGCAAATCCTCGACAAAACATGGAAAGACCATCTGTATGCGATGGACCAGCTCAAGGATTCGATCGGCCTGCGTGGCTACGCGGAGAAAGACCCGCGGATCGAGTACAAGCGTGAGGGTGCCGCACAGTTCGTCGAGATGAAGCGGTCGGTGCGTGATCAAGTCACAGACCTGATTTTCCGCGCACGGCTTACGCCGAACGTCCAGATGCAGTCCGCTTACTCCGGTCAGCAGACCGCGCAGCATCCGCCTGCACAAGCAGGCGCCGCTCCGCAACATGCTCGAGCCGCAGTCGCGGCCGCCCAGGGTCCTACGCCCGGGAGCGGCGGGGCGGTTCCGATGACCGCGGAACAACAAGCCGACCGCGAAGCCGCCGATCGTGCCGGCGCCGCCCCGGATCGCCGAGGCAACATGACTCGGAAGCAGCGGCGGGCCGCCGAGGCGCGCGAGCGTCACAGCAATCAGAGTGGCGGGAAACGCAGGCGGCGGCGTTGATCCCGGTGGCTGGCCGATTGATGTCATGGATAACCGGGCCACGCGGAGGATAGGTATATTGATTGGCCCAAATTACGGTTTTGCCGAGCGCTCAGCGATCATCGAAACCTTTCCGACCCCACCCTCAGAAGGTCACGCGACATGCCCCCACGCAATCCCGGCACTGGCTGCCCGCGAGTTCTTGCCATTGCCCTGACCACCATCTGCTTGTTGACTGGACCGAGCCTGTCTGCGCAGCCCGCCACCGACGAGCCAAGCGAATCGCAACTGCTCAGCGACATGCTGGTGCGTTATGCGCTTTGGACGCTCTCGACGGCCCCGATGGATGAGCGGGCCGAGGCCCACCAACACGTCGCCGCGACGCTGCTGGACCAAGCCATCGAGTTGCAGCCGCAAGACAGCGAATTGTGGTGGCTGCGTGGCACGTTGGCCGGTCAATCCGGCGAAGACCTCAAGCAGATCGAGGCTTTGCAACGCTATGTCAATCTTGAGCCGGACGATGATGCTGTCCTGCTGGAACTGCTTCGGCTGAGGATTGCCGAAAGCCGAACGATCGATGGGCGATTGACGAAGCTCGAAAATGTGCTGGCCCGCGGAAACACCGGTTCGATGACCGACGCGGTGCGTTCAAGATTGGCTTCCGACGCCGCGATCCTTGCGGACCAGCTCGGCGACAATGGCAAGTTTGTCCGCTATCTCAAAACGGCCGTCAACGCAGACCGATCCAACCACGAGGCCGCTCGTTTGCTTTACCGGCTGGCCGAAGATCGCAATGCCAGCTCACTGCAGAAAGGCATCGCCGCGATCGGGCTGGTGCGGTCGGCTCCGCTCGATGGCGAGAGTCGGCTCCGGCTCGCAGAAGCCCTCGCCGACCTGGGTGTCTTCGGCAGCGCTGCGGAACAGTACGCAACGGCGGCGAAAGTCTTGGGAATTGAAGGGTTGCCGCCAGAATCGTTGCGGGCGTGGTCACGCAGCCTGATCGCTTCGGGCCGTGTCGACCAGGCCCAGCGTCTGCTCGATCAGCTCAGAGCAATGACTAACCCATCGGCCGAGGATTCAAATGATCGGGTAAGCGATTCACAAGCGGCAACCAATCCGTCGGCGGCAACGCTGCCAATGATGTTCGAGCTGCATCAGCGCGTATTGTCGGGTGATAACGAGCAGGGCCGTGCAGCGCTCGACCGGGCGATTGCACAACTCGAGAAGGCGATCGAAGCGGGTGAACCCGGGTCCGAATTGGAATTGGCATGGGTCCTGTCCGTATTCACAGATCAGACCGAGCGTGTGGCCAGCCTGCTTAAAGGCCAGCCGCAGGATGATCCGCGCTATCACCGGGCCGCGGGTTTTGCTCATGTGAACGACGGTGCAACCCGCTGGGCCAGGGCCAGTTTCGAGCAGGTGGCCGAACAGGATGCGGTGGCAGCCTTCGGCCTCGCCAAACTCCGGGGCCTCGACAAGGCCGGCCAGTCCCGCTTCCTCGCCGAGGTTGTTCGCAACGATCCCGATTCGTTCGGCGGTCTGCTTGCCGCGAATGAATTGAATCGCAACAACCGCTCGGTCCCCGCAAGCCGAGAGGGGCGGGTGCTCATCGATGCGATGGAGCGCGAGCCGATCGGGCTTTGGCGCCTCGACGTTGAGCAAAACGCGTGGACCAGCCTGCGGGCCAGCTTCCCATCGGTGCGCGCAGAATTTCTCGAACCCATCCGTGTCGATCTGAACGTCCACAACGCTTCAGGTATCCCGCTGGCGATCGGCTCCAGTGGGACATTGGGGTCAACTCTGCTGACCAGCGTGTCGCCATTCGTGGCTGGCCGACCGATGAATATCGCCATGCCGCCGATTGTGAATGACTTTTCTCGAAAACTCAGTCTCCCCACGGGGCAGTCGCTGAGTCAACAAATTCGACTCGACCGATCGGTCTTCGGCCTGTTTCTCGCAACCCAAACGCCGACGACGGTCAACTACAACGCAAGCTTCATCCTCGATCCGCGTTTCCTTCCGAATGGCGCCGCAGTTTCGGCCCCGCTTGGCGCTTTTGATTCCGTGCGGTCGCTCCAAGCCTTCGTACCAGGCGTTAATAAGGAGATGGTTGATGTGTGGGTCAATGATTTGAATCATGAAAAAGACAGGGTACGTTTTACGGCCATCGCTCAATTGGGACGGCTGGAGCAAGCCAGAGAGCGGGCCAATCTCGATTCGCGAACGGTCAGGCAGGGTCAGCAGGCTTTAACCAACAAATACGAGAACGCGGATGATCGCGTGCAGGCTTGGACATTGCTGACGTTAAATATCCCCGAGAGCTCAGCAACCGGTCTACAGCCGATTCTCGATGAGGCGATCCGAAGCGAGAATCGTTTGGTTCAAATGGCTTATTTAGTGGGCGTGATCGATGATCCGAATGACCGGGCTTTGGCGACTGTCATCCGCGAAAGCGATGGGAAGGGCCGACGCTTTGCCGAGGCTTGGCAGACCGTATTGGAGGCCAACGCCGCGGCAGAAGCCTCCATGATTCCGGAACCTCAACCCGGGCCCCGCTAATACGCCTCGTCTGATTGATATGACATGAGCGAAAGCCAGGCAGATTCGGCCCAAGCTTCAACCGCAGCATCACAGGATGCGCGTGGTTTGAGTTGGCGACTTCGGACACGTCTACTGGGACCCAAGGCGGTGCTCTATCGGCAGGCCGACCGCTGGATGCGTCGCGAGCGGTACTACTCGGGTCAAACCAAGAGCTACGCACAGGCCGCCCGTACGCACCCCGAAGATTTTTTACTCAGCGATGAAGATGAGACGCCAACACCTGAGGTCGCGTTTCGTCGGCTGCGTTGGGGCGGGCAACTGCTGATCGCCAATAGCAACGAGTTGGTCGTACGCGAGTCGTTGAAGGAATTCGCAGCTCACGAGGGTTTCGTGATCGAATCCGGCCCGAAAAAACTGGCCAGAGGTTTGCCGGGCCTGCGATTGCCGGGCTTAGGACGCTCGCTTCATGCCGCTCTCGTTCGCAAAGTCGCTTTGCTCGAACCCGGTGAAGATACCGACCGTTTTACGTTTGATGTACGCTTGACGCGGATGCCCGAGCTATCGGATGACTACGTTGTCGTTAAGCGTGTACCGCAGTATCGCCGAGTGGTCGCGCGTTTACAGTCTCGTTTCCCGGAGGCTTCACAGAAAGTCTTGCTTGAGCGGGCGGAGAAGCTGGTCAAGAGGGTTTTTCCGATTTTTCTGACTCGTGAAGCAGCGTTTCTTCAGTTGATGCATCGCGACATGCCGGAGGATTACGCCGGCCGAGTGCCGCGTGCATTAGGTTTGGAACGGGCTCCGGACGGCACCGTCAAGACGCTCTACATGAGCTGGCTCAAGCTCGGCGGGGGCCGGCTGTCACACCTCGATTTCTCGAAACAGTCCGCGGAGCTACTGAGCGTCCTGCACGATCAGGTCGGCGTCATCCATCTGGACCTCCGCCTCGACAACATGGTGATCTGCGGCGGCGAGGTCTGCTTCCTCGACTTCGGTTCGGCGGTCCGCGTGGATGAAGACATCGAAGGCAGCCCGATGCTCAATTCACTGTTTCAGGAGATGATGAATACCTCGCAGATTCAGCGCACGATGGGCAAAATGCGGGACAAAGGGCGGCTGACCTCAGATGTGATCGTCAGTGCTCACGGGAAGATCGACAAGGCGGTCGATCTGTTCTATCTATCTCTGCAAATCAGCAAGCCGGTGAGCAATCCGGAACTTATGCCGTTTCTGAAGTACGACCCCACCAGCGAAGCCGCCCAGAAGATCAAGCTGCTGACCAGCGCGATCCTCCGCCCGAGTAATCCGAACCGCCCGCACTTCATCTCTGCCAAGGATGTCCTCAACGGTCTGAAAAAGCTCGAAAGCAAGCTGAAGTAGCCCATTTGCGGCCAGCAATTCAGACCTCGCTTGGCTAACCGTTCGGCTTATCACCGACTTGATGCCGGACGGAAAATTTGGCATACTATTCGGCTCGACGGACTTGAACCGTCGCTTAGAATCTACTTGACCCTTATACCCGACCGAACCGACCGTTTGAGCATTTAGCACCATGGCCAACTCCATTTCCGCCAAGAAACGCATCCGCCAGAACGCCAAACACCGTGCCCGTAATCGGTGGCGGAACAGCAATTACCGCGAAGCCATCAAGGAATATCGTGAAACCATCCTGCACGGCAGCGTCGATGATGCCCAAAAGCAACTCGATGGTATCTACAAGCTGCTGGACCAGACCGCGTCGACTCCAGCCATGCACCCGAACACTGCTGCCCGGTACAAGAGCCGACTGGCTGCGAAGCTCAATGAGAAAAAAGCCGAGGCGGCCTGATCAGTCTCGATCAGGCGGCCGCTATGTCATGAGACGTCACGGCCAGTGCCCAGTTGAAAGTCTGGATGCTTCAATTGCTTTACAACCCCGGCAACCCGCTGGGGTTTTCTTTTAGACTTCATTTAAGCACAACGGCTCTTTTATCACTATCCACAGCTATCGAAGGATTTCGCTCATGATCGTTGTCATGCGACCCGAAGCGACCGAAAAGCAGGTCGAGCACGTCTGCAACCTCGTCCGCGAAATGGGCTTGAAGGACCATCCTATCGTGGGGACGGACCTGACTGTGGTTGCCGTGATCGGCGACGACCGGAAGAAAGATGGGCAAGTCCTTGAGCGTGCGCCTGGCGTCGACCGGGTGATGAAAGTGCTGGCTCCTTACAAGTTGGCCGCCAAGACCGACCATCCGCAAACCACTCGTGTTTCTATCGGCGATGGGGACCGATGCGTTTTCGGGGATACGCAAATCCCCGTGATCGCTGGGCCTTGCAGTGTCGAAGGCGATCAGGCGATTCTCATCGCGGCTCAAGCGGTCAAGGCGGCCGGTGCCCACGCGTTGCGCGGTGGTGCATTTAAACCACGAACGAATCCCTATGCGTTTCAAGGACACGGTGAAGACGGACTCAAAATGCTGGCCGCCGCCCGCGATGCGACCGGCCTGCCGATCGTCACCGAAGTGCTGACGCCCATCGATGTTGACCTCGTCGCCAGATATGCCGACTGTTTGCAGATCGGCACGCGTAATAGCCAGAACTTCAAACTGCTCGAAGCCGCCGGCGGGCAACCGAAACCCGTCCTGATAAAGCGGGGCATGGCAATGACACTAGACGAGTTTTTGCAGGCTGCAGAATACATTCTGGCGGCTGGCAACCCCAATGTCATCCTCTGCGAGCGTGGTATCCGGACTTTTGAGGATCACACGCGAAACACGCTCAGTCTGTCGGTCGTTCCTGAACTGCAAGAACGCACGCACCTGCCCATCATCATCGATCCGAGCCATGGCACAGGTAAGGCACACTTGGTACCAGCCATGGCCCGTGCTGCAATCGCCGCGGGTTGCGACGGGCTGGCAATTGAGATGCACCCGGACCCGGAAAGAGCAATGACCGATGGTGCACAATCCATCAAACCCGAAACCTTAGCGAGCCTTATGCCGAGCTTGGCCCGCGTTGCCGAGTCCGTCGATCGGACTTGTTTGCCAAACGCCTGATAATCTGACTCGAAATCGGTTAAGCCGCCTGCTTGAGTTGCGGTGTCACCGCATGGCAGAATTTGGCAAGCTTTTCAATGGACACCGGGTATGTCATGCAGATCGAGGAGCGACCGTCCAGCACCTCGCTATCGAGAGACAGCTTGCCTGAAGAAGAAACGCAGATGATAGGAATCGGTCCGGACTGATGTTGCTTTTCAAGCTCGATCAATTTTTCGCCCAATTGATCTGCATCCTTGCCATGCTCCAGACTGACGATAGCAACAGTTGGAGAAACGTCATTGGCCGAGCCATGCAAACGGTTACAGAATATGCTGATCGGATCGACTTGCGGATTAAGTGAAATTGCTCCAAGTCGGCAGTCATCCGGCAACTTTGCGATCACCTGTTCGCGATAGGGCGGCCAATTGCCTTTCGAGGAATTGGAAAGCATGGCGATCTTCATATCGTTAGCGTCTTCAGGGACCTCCTCAATGATTTGGCTGATCAGTTCCGGACCCACCTGCAGAGCGGAAAGTTCCGGGGCGATGTCGTTAATGACGAAGCTCGCGCTATGACCGATCAACATATTTGAAGCGAGTTTGTCAGCCAAACTGAGGATCGTTGTCTCGTCGGCTGTGTCCCGAGACAACTTTCTGCCCTCATCTACAGGTTTGTGATGAAACGCAATCGGGTTGATTAAATGCTTCGGAAATTTCCAACCATGCAAAATCCTATCCATCGCCTCGGCATGATCAATCAACAGCACACGTGATTCGACGTCCTGAACGGGCAGCCCCAAATCATCCGCAATATCCAAAACTTTATTGTATTTGCTGGGAAACAGATTGGCATACACAAGTTGGCCGGCGTCATGTAGCAATCCCATCGTGAAGGCCGTATCGGCGGCATCCTGGATTGTGGGGTCGTCATCGTTGCCTCTACCACGAACTAAAGCGGCTGCAATTAAGCCGGTCGCGATGCCATGCTCCCAGAATTGCGGGATGTCGAGTCGGGGGTCGCTGTCATCGTCACTGCCGAGTTCATCGACGACGCTGATGTTTAATACAGCCTGCCGGACCGCCGAGATACCCATACGCATCACAGCCTTGTCGATCGTGTCGGCCGGCTCACCCCGATCGTAGACTGAAGAGTTCGCAAGCCGCAGAAGCCGCATCGAAATTCCGGGGTCCTGTTTAATTACTTTGACCAGTGCCTCCCGAGGGCAATCCTTTCGGCCCGTCAACGACAGCACCTCGCTGACCGAAGGCGACAAACTGTTGAGTTCGCCGCATTCATCCAATGCCTCCTGAATCTCGGAGCGTGTCAGGAACGGCTTATTTTCCTTAAGTTTCTTAGATGTCGTCTCCGGATCATTGGCTTCCTGTAATTGTGCGATCGGTGATGCATTCGCAGAACCTACATCATTAGAAGTGGGTTTGGCGGAGTCATGCGTTGGTGGATTCTCTTCCACAAAAGGCTGCTTGGCGGCGGGAGTATCTTTAATTGATAAAGCTTCGTTGATTCGGTTCTGTAATTTCTCAAGAGAGAAAAAAGATTTAATCATATAAGAGCGGACGCCTAGCCTCAGTGTCTGGATAATTTGAGACTTCTTCTGCGCATCTGTAAGCATGACTACTGGTACATCTTTTGTTTGCGAATCATTACGCAATATATTTAACATCGTCATCCCATCCATGACCGGCATCTGTAGATCTAAAATGATGAGGTCGGGCAGAGACTTTTCGATTTTCTTTAATGCCTCCTGACCGTTTGCAGCGGTATCCACGTCAAAGCCGAACTGCCTGATCGCCTGTGCAATCGGCTCGCGACAAATCGTTGAATCATCGACAACTAGAACACTTTTCATTGGTAATTCTGCTCGATTGATAAACACAAAAAACAAAATTCTACGTCCATACGGAATATCGGCTTCCGGAAAATCCGACTTTATTGCTCCAAACGCTTATGCGGCGAATCTCAGCCGTCGATACTGCCCGGGGGTCAATTCAGAAGTCAAAGCATTGACCTAGGAGTCTGATCATGCCGGGACGAAGCAAAGGGATTAATGGCGGTGCAGTTCACAAAGAAAACGACAATTTCGAACGCAGGTTCGAATTGAGTTCAGCACGCCGTGTCGCGAAAAGTGATGCGAATCAACAATTGATTCCGAAATTGGCCGAATGGCCGGTGTCATTTTCAAAGGTCCTTATCTTATTATCGGTTCTCGTACTATCTGTTGCACTCGTTACGGCTATTTCAAACGGTCGATTCTCTATCACTCTGCCGGAAAATTTTCTGAATCGACCGATCATTTTAGTGATGGGGGGCTTTGTATCAATTTGCTGCATCGGCCTGGTTATCGGTAGTGTTTTTATGTTGCGTAGCCGGTTACACGAGGCTGAATCAATCCGTCAAGCTTTCACAAAATATCAGCGGCAGGTGTCAGGCCTCAGGCAATTTGCCATGATCGCGGATCAGACTAACAACGGCGTTGTGATCTGCGACGCTGTCGGTACCGTCGATTTCGTAAATCCTGGCTTCTCAAAACTTCACGGACTAAAAAATGAACGCCTCAAGGGCCGGCAAATTGTAGATGTCTATCGAAATGCAATTGGAGAAGACTCAATCGCCAGCCGTATTGCGGACGCGGTTCGTTATGTCAAAGACTGCCGTCACGATTACAGTGTTTCCATTGAAGACGGCTCGACTCGCTGGTTAACCTTCGATATCCAGCCCCTTTTCGATCACCAGGATGAGTTGGACGGGTTTACCGTGGTCGCGACCGATATTACGGAAAAAGAACTGTCACAGCAGCGTTACCGATACCTTTCGTCACATCTTGGATTGGGTCTCGATGCTGCCCATGGTGGGGAATGGGACTGGGATATCAACGAGCAGCATGTGAATTACAGCTCACGCTGGATGAAGCTGTTCAAGTATGCTGAACAATCCGACATTTCGAGTATCAACTTCTGGCGCAATCGTGTCCATCCGGATGATATTGAACGGGTCACACAGGCTTTAGAGGACAATATCGCGGGTAGGACGCCGGAATATCGCTGTGCTTATCGGTTACTCAACGGCGAGGACAAGTATATCTGGACGCTGGCATGTGGACGCTGCATCAATACTGGCGATGATGAAGTTCCAACGCGAATGCTCGGGCTTAATCTCGATATCTCAGAAACAAAACAAATCGAAGAATTGCTACAGGAAAGCGAGACCCGGGTACGTACAGCATTCGATGAAGCAGCTGTAGGTATCGCGGAGGTCGGCCTGGACGGCAAATGGCTCAGGATTAATCGAAAAATATGCGATATCCTCGGCTACTCGAAAGATGAATTACTTCAGCTTGATTTCCAGTCCGTCACGCATCCGGAAGACCTTGAGGCCGATTGTCAACGAGTTGAGCAGTTGCTCGCTGGTGAATTATCCAGTTACAAAATGGAAAAACGTTATATCCGTAAGGATGGGGAAATTGTTTGGGCAAACCTCTCAGTATCGTTGATTCGCACAAATGATGGCGAACCCAACTATTTCATCTCAGTAGTCGAAGATATTACGGAGAAGAAAATCATCAGCATGGAGCTTTCCAAAGCGAAAGAAGATGCTGAAGTTGCCAGTCGAGCGAAAAGTGAATTCGTCGCTTCAATGAGCCATGAGCTGCGTACGCCGTTAAATGGTGTAATTGGGATGACCGAACTGTTGCGAGAAACCGAGCTGGATCAGCGGCAGCAGCAATTTGTAGATTCATGCCACGCCAGCGGTAAATCTTTGCTCTCAATTATCAACGATATTCTCGATTTTTCAAAAATCGAAGCCGGCCATCTCGAAATGGACAATCAAGTGTTTTCTCTGGAAGCTTGCATTGACGACATCATCGCAATGATGACTCACTCTGCACATTCTGCGGGCCTCGAACTTGAATATCTCGTGAGTCCGCAAGCCTGCGTTTACGTTTCCGGTGATGAAACGCGGCTACGTCAGGTGCTCATCAATTTGATCAGCAATGCGATCAAGTTCACACCACAGGGCTACGTCCGTGTTCACGTTGATGCAACACCGATGGAAGAAAAACATCATATAGAAATTGCAATCGAGGATTCAGGTATCGGTATCTCTGAGACTCAGCAAACTGAATTGTTCGAAGCCTTTACCCAGGCGGATCGGTCCACTGCGCGACGCTATGGAGGTACCGGGCTGGGATTGTCGATTTCCAAATCGCTGGTCGAAGCGATGGGCGGGGGTATTGAGGTGCAAAGCAAGCTAGGGGAAGGTTCCAAATTTATCGTCACGTGCAATCTAGAAATAGCAAAAAATATGCCC
This sequence comes from uncultured Phycisphaeraceae bacterium, assembly GCA_964523485.1. GTDB lineage: Bacteria > Planctomycetota > Phycisphaerae > Phycisphaerales > Phycisphaeraceae > Algisphaera. The sequence continues at coordinate 24,330 of CAZFZS010000007.1, forward strand.
ATAACCCGCCCGATGCTGCCAAGTGATTTAAATCAATTGCGTGGCATACTGCTTTACGAAAGCGAGCAACCGCCATCGACGCTGATTGCGATGTTCAGAAGCTGGACGATGGACTTGAAAACGTGCACGTTCGACCAATGGCAGCACGGGAATTTTTCAGAAAACATGTTTGATCTCGTCGTTGTCTGTAAGTCGATCGACGATAAGCTCGACAACGATGTTCTGATGGAGAACCTCATCCACGATCGGGTGGTGGGCGATCCCCGATGGCTGTTCCTTTATCCGGTGGTGAATTGGAGTCACAACGCCAGGCTTCCTGATGCTGTCCTAGGTCGGATCCTTCGAAAGCCTCCCAGCGCTTCAGAATTGCTCGAAGCGGTCACTGATCTGTTCTGTGTTGAGGCGGATGACTCGTGGGCAATTCAAGCATCGGCATCAGAAGGTTGTGATGAACTCTTAAGCGGGTGTGTGTTGCTTGCGGAAGACCACCCGACGAACCGCATGTATGTATGTGAACTCCTGCGCAGATTCGGTCTGGATGTAATCACAGCGACTACCGGCCACGAAGCGGTCGAGGCGCTTTTAAGAGCGAATGGGCTCGCACCGATTGATTTAATTTTGATGGATTGCCAGATGCCGGTGCTTGATGGGCTTGAAGCGACGCGGCAGATACGTGACCTCCAGAAGCAAGGTCTGATCGATGAGGGATTTGGTGGCACGATTGTGGCACTCACAGCGAACGCGGTGGTCGGCGACCGCGAGCGATGCCTCGAAGCTGGTATGGATGACTATCTCAGCAAACCGGTCGAGGCGGGCACGCTGCGGAAGATGCTGAAAAACTATCTGCCAGCCCACCAAAACGAATCTGAAGAAGTTGATGACTTTATAGAATACGATGAAGACCAAAAGCTTCCTGCAATGCATCATAGAGAAGAAAATTTTCCGCCAATAGATATGGATAAAGCTTTAGAGCGATGTATGGGTGATATGAAGTTTCTCAAATCGATTTTCGAAAGCTTCCGGGCCGATTCGCAGGCTTACCTGGACCAGGTCGGCGAGTCGGACCGTGAAGCAGCTATGCGGGCGGCACACTCTATAAAAGGTGCTGCTGGCATGATTACAGCAGAGCCTCTCAGAGCTGTGGCGGAAAAAGTGGAGATGCAGCTGAAATTGTCTGAACCCGTGGAGGGGATCAGCGACCTGATGGCAGAGTTGCATGAACAGATGGACCGGACGCTAAGCTTTATCGATAGTTTGGCAGCCTAGTCCTGAGAATCAGCAATGCCCGCGGCAGGATTCGAACCTGCGACCTGAGCTTTAGGAAAGCCCTGCTCTATCCAACTGAGCTACGCGGGCAGGCCACGCATTTTATCGATAGTTTTCTATCGAGGTCAGGTTAGTTAGGCCCGCTCGTAATTTGATCGAGGCACGATGCGTTATTCTGTGGGCATGGCCACGGTGAGCACATCACGTCGATGGCGGTTCTCGACGCGCAGGCGGACCGCGTTGTGGCAACACCTCGGCGGTATCCTGCTTGGTGCCGTTCTATTTTGCTTTACATTTCCTTCGCCCGGCTCGGGTTGGCTTGCTTTTATCGCATTAATACCCGTTGGGATCGTCTCTGCTCGATCTAATTCGGCTGGGCAACTCGTTCTCACGTCGTTGTTAATTTGGACATTAGCGTATGCCTGGATGTTCCGCTGGATGTGGCCGGTCACAGGGCCGGGTGTCATCGGGCTGGCGGTTATTTTCGCAATTTTCACCTGTGTTGCGATGCTCCTGATCCGAGTCTTTGCACAGCGTGGCCGATGGCGGCTGATGATTGCCATTCCCTTGGCCTGGGTCAGTGTGGAAGCCTTTCGTGGAGCATGGCCATTTGGCGGACTGTCTTGGTTCACCTTAGCGCACTCTCAATCGGTTTGGGAAAGCGGCGAGAGCTTTCGGCTGATACAGATTGCCGACCTAATAGGCCAGCACACGGTCGGTCTGCTCGTCGCCTTAGTGAATGGCTACCTGGCCGATGTCGTGCTTGGCGGGCGTCGGCATCAGATTCGCCGTGGTGTGGGTTTGGTTGTTGTGCTGATCGCAGTGCAGATTTACGGGGCATGGCGGATCGGACAACTCACCGACGCATCGACAGAGGGTCCGGTGGTGGCGGTCGTTCAGACTAACGTGCCGCAAGACAATAAGAATTCGCCCAGCCCCGAGAGTATCCGTCGTGATTTTGAAAACCTGATGGTTTTACATCAACAGGCGGCTGAATTCGGGGCGGCGGGCGAAACCCCTAGTCGCGGTGTAGATCTCATTGTGTGGCCAGAGACGGTGATTTTGGGGCCACTTAACCCCAGCGGGGCGGGCGTGTATCGAGCGGCAGGTCAAGATGAAAACCTCGCCCCTCGACAGCAGTCGATCTTTGCTCTGCTCGGAAGTTTCAGTGAGGTCGTTCCGCAGTTGATTCGTCGTGTCGGTGTGCCGACACTCGTTGGTGCAGGAACCGAGGTATTCGGCGAACAGCGTCAACGGTTCAACAGCGTTTATTTTTATGACGGTCTTGGCGAGATGTCGAGCGATGTCTATCACAAGCATCACCTCGTGCCTTTTGGTGAATACATTCCGGGGCCGAATTGGACTGACGCGTTATTCGTAAAACTCTTCCCGATCGCACCGCACCCGGACCTGGGTCGCGGAGCCGGGCCTGTCGTTTTCAATCTTGACTTAAACCGCCAATCTGATGAGACGTTTCGCTTCGCTACACCGATCTGTTTCGAGGACACGGTCGGCTCGGTCTGCCGTGACATGGTGTACGGGCCCAGCGGAAAACAAGTCGACGCCTTGATCAACCTCACCAACGATGGCTGGTTCGCAGGACAATCTCAGCGACGACAGCACACGCAACTTGCTTCTCTGAGAAGTATTGAAAACCGTGTGCCGATGGTCCGTAGTGTTAATACCGGCGTTAGCGGCTTCATTGACAGCAACGGCCGACCCGGGCCGCTACTCAAGTCAAATTCCGACGGAAGAGTTGCAGAACAACTTAAGCTGGATCCGCGAACCAGCTTGTACGGAATAGTCGGAGGCTGGCCGATCGGATTGTTAAGCATGGCGACATTTTTGGCCGCGGCTTGGTTGATAGTCTTTGGTAAGGCCCGACGTCGGGTTTGACGAGATCGAGACTTATCGCATCTGACCCTTTCGTCCGCGACGCCGAACTTTGGTGCCGGGCGTGCCGGGTTTGGGTTTGCTCGCAGATTTCTTGCTCACCTTGACTTTGGACATAACGGGTGAGGCTTTGACCTCTTTCAGTTTGTCGCGGATTGAAGCAGCCTTCTCGAATTCCAGCGACTGGGCCGCTTCGAGCATCTGCTTTTCCAACTCGGCGAGCAGTTCTGCTCGGTCGTATTCTTTTTCATCACCGGACAGGGCGGCTTTAGCGGTCTTAGCAGCGCGGAGTTCCAACTCAATGCCCCGACGGATCGCTTTCTTGATTGTCTTGGGCTCAATGCCATGCTCGGCGTTATATGCAAGCTGACGCTCACGACGGCGCGAAGTTTCCTCGATCGCTTCTTTCATCGCGGGTGTGACTTGGTCGGCATACATCACGACGAATGCGTTCTGGTTTCTCGCCGCCCGGCCGATCTGCTGAACCAGCGAGGTGCCGCTACGCAAGAACCCGGTCTTGTCTGCGTCCATCACAGCAACCAGCGAAACCTCCGGCAGGTCCAGCCCCTCGCGTAGCAGATTGACGCCGACCAGTACATCGAACTTACCTTCCCGGAGTTCCCGCAAAATGACAACTCGGTCCAGCGTGTCGATATCGCTGTGCAGATACCGGCAATTCAGGTCCTGATCGCTTAAGTAGGACGCAAGGTCCTCGGCTAATCGCTTGGTCAGCGTTGTCACTAAAGTACGTTCTCCCGCAGCGACTCGCTCTTTAATTAGTCCGAGCAAGTCCGGAACCTGGCCTTCGGCGGGGCGGACATCGATGGGTGGGTCTAGCAGGCCGGTCGGTCGGATGATCTGCTCGACGACATCGCCATCAGAGTGTTCGAGTTCGTAAGGCCCGGGCGTAGCACTGACGAAAATCACCTGTGGCCAAAGGTTCTCAACCTCTGTGAAGGTCAGTGGGCGGTTATCCAAGGCACTAGGTAAGCGGAAGCCATGTTCGACCAGCGTGAGTTTGCGGTGGCGGTCGCCGTGGTACATCGCCTTGATCTGCGGCAACGTCACATGGCTTTCGTCGACGAGCATCAGCCAATCGTCTTTCGGGAAATAATCCAGCAGGCAGTACGGCCGAGTGCCGGGCTCGCGGCCATCGAAATGCCGCGAATAGTTTTCAATCCCGTTGCAGAAGCCGACCTCTTCCAGCATTTCCAGATCGTATTTAGTCCTAGCTAAAAGACGTTGAGCTTCGAGCAATTTGCCTTCGCCGCGGAGTTCCATCACGCGGTGGTCGAGCTCCGCTTTAATTTGATCGATCGCCGTGCCTTTCTGTTCTTCCGGCATGACATACTGAACTGCGGGATAAATATCGATCTTGTTCGTATCGCTGAGCAGTTCGCCCGAACGCGGATCGATCAGGGCGAGGCTGTCTATTTCATCGCCAAACAGCTCGATGCGAAATGCAAATTCTTCCGCAGCGGGGACGACTTCGATGACATCTCCCCGCACGCGGAAGCCGCCACGCTTAAGCTCGAACTCGCTTCGAGTGTACTGCACTTCTGCAAGCTTCCGCAGGAAATCCTGACGCCGAATCGTGTCGCCTTTTTCGAGCGGGATGACTGACTTTTTGTATTCCATCGGCGAGCCGAGGCCGAAGATGCAGGACACCGAAGCTACGACTACCACATCACGGCGGCTGACCAGGCTGGTGGTCGCAGCCATTCGCAGGCGATCGAGATCATCATTGCGTGAGGAGTCTTTCTCGATATAGATGTCACGCTGGGGGATGTATGCTTCGGGCTGGTAGTAGTCGTAATAGCTCACGAAATAGCTCACCGCATTATTCGGCAGCAGTTCTTTGAACTCCTCGTAAAGCTGAGCGGCGAGCGTTTTGTTATGGGATATCACGAGCGTGGGCTTTTGAACACGGGCGATGGTGTGTGCCATCGTGAACGTCTTGCCGGTCCCGGTAGCGCCGAGCAGGGTGTTGAATTTCTGTCCCGCCTCGATTCGCTGGGTCAGCCCGTCAATCGCGGCGGGCTGATCGCCCATCGGTTGAAACTCGCTGACGACTTGGAAGGGTTGCTCAGCCATGAGCAGCATCATAGGACAGCTACGAGTTGATAGCGGGATAATCCAGCTATGACTCCGACCACTATCAAATCAATAGTTGATGATGCCAAGGGTCCTTATCCAATAACCATGGCAGATGGTGCCGTGATTGCTGTACATAGGCGAGAACATCTGGTCGTAACCAGCACCCACATTATGCTTGGCCTTGACCCTGATGAGAGCGGTATACCTACGCTATCACGCTATCTCGACGCCCGCTCGGTGACGCAGATCGAGCCGTTGCCGAACGAAGAAAAAGCGGCTTGATCTAAACAATCCTCTCGTTTCAACTTTGAGGATGCAGACTTACTGCTGCTGCTGCATCTGCTGAGCGTAATATTCAAACGGCTGGGGTTCTTCGGGGATGTTTTGGGGCTCTTCGGGCGGGACCCAGCCGGTCGTTTCAAAGCTTCGGGTAAGGTAGGCTGGCGGCTCATCCAGGTGTTTCACTTCGACGGCGACTTCAACCCGGCTCTCCGTTTGACCGCGGTAGATGCCGCGTGATGGCGGGACATCGGCGTAGTCCCGGCCGACCGCGGTCCGCACATGACGGTCACCCACGAATTTGTCGTGCGTCGGGTCGAAACCAAACCAGCCCCAGCCGGGCAGATAGGTCTCGACCCAAGCGTGCGTTGCATCGCTGGCAGGCTCGCCTAGATTCGAGCGTTCCTCGTCCGGCGTGTACAAGTAGCCTGATACATAGCGAGCCGGCACACCGAAGTGTCGGCAAATCGTGATCATGACGTGGGCAAAATCCTGGCAGACCCCCGCCCGTGCTTCGAGTACATCATCCACTGTCGAATCGACATGTGTCGAGTCCGGGCGATAGGCAAGCGAGGCGTAGACCGCGCTGCCGACATGTCGCACCATGGATAGCGGGTCTTCCTGACGGGAAAGCCCGACGCGATCGATGAAGTTTTCCACCGCATCGGTCGTTTTACAGAACCGGCTGGACTGAGTCATCTCCCAGTTGTAGGCATCGCTCATATCCGCTTTGAGCTTGTCCCAGTCATCGGGCGAAAGAGCTGTCGGCAAATCCGTGGGCTTCTCCAACCGGACGACCGCATCCGCAGTGATCACTTCGCGGACATGGGTCGCGGGGATATCGAAATGGTGCACATGATTGCCTTGGAAATCCCGGTAGCTCGACACATTGCAGCGGGGACTGACATGCAATTCAAAAAACATGCAGGATTGGCCCCACTCATCGCGTGGCCGCATCCGGACTTCCATGATCGATTCGCGGACCGCAGAGTTATAAAAAAACCGCGTGACGTGTTGGATCTGGTAGTACTGCATGATGGTCTAAGTCTCAGCTATCCTTTGTCAGGCTCCCGTCAACTCGGCAATCGGATACGAGATAAACACACGATAGATCGTCGTGTTGATCGCGTTGCACTGATTTTCAATGTCCTGCAGGAAAGCGTTGAATCCGCCGCTCATCAGCTCCTCGATCTGGGCGTACTGAAGCTGCGCCCGCAATCGACCAGCCAATCGACGGACCGGCTCGGAGCGGTTACTGCCCGTGAAATTGCCGATCGCTTCGAGGGCTCCAACCAGACGATCCGCGGCATAGCGGACGGACCCCGGGAAAGTCTGATCCAGCAATAAAAACTCGGCAATCGTGATCGGCTGAATCCCGCCACGGTAGGCACGGAGATAGCTCTCATAGGCAACACAGCTTTTGAGCAGGCCGACCCATTTCAAGTAAGCCCGCGCCTCGAAGCCGGTCTCATCGCCCGGCCCCTCATCATCGAGATAGATGCGAAGCATCCGCGCCGTTGCCGCCACCCGCTCGAGGTGTCGGCCGAGCTGAATAAAAAACCATTCCTGGTCGTGATTGATCGTGGCATCCGTGATGCCATATAGCAGGTGGGCGCCTTGGCGGATCGAGCTGAAAAATTCGTGCGGCTGCTGGTTCCAGATGTCATCGAGATTCGTCTGGCGGACCAGAAAATACAGCGCATTGAGCTGTTCGAACATCTCCGAGGAAACCTGCTCGCGGACATGCCGGGCGTTTTCCCGGGCCGAGGCGATGCAGGACCGGATCGAATTTGAGTTTTCGGTATCGAACGTCAAGGCATTAACGCAGCCGTAAGCATCGTCAGCATCGCATTCGGATCGGCATTCGAGCGACGACAGCAACCGACCCCATCGCAACTCGGAAGCGACCGAGGTCTGATCCAGCATCAAATCGATATTCACATCAATCAACCGCGCACCATGCTCGGCCCGCTCGAGATACCGGCTCATCCAATACAAACTGTCAGCGACTCGGCTCAGCATTTTTGATTTTTGATTGAGGATATTGGACTGAACATGAATAGATCACGGCGTTGGTTCGGGGGAATGCAAAATCAGAAAAGCTCAATTCAAAATCAAAAAATTAATTCAACACCCATGTATCTTTACTCCCCCCGCCTTGCGAGGAGTTCACGACGAGCGAGCCTTTTTTCAAAGCGACGCGGGTCAAGCCGCCGGGAACGATGGTGACCTGATCGCCGAACAAAATGTAGGGTCGAAGATCGATGTGGCGGGGCTCGACATGACCATCGAGGAAGCAGGGGGCTCGGCTGAGCGACAGCGTCGGCTGGGCGATGTAATTACGCGGGTTGGCTTTGATGGCGTCCGCGAACTTCGCCCGCTCTTCGTTGCTGGCGTGGGGGCCGATGAGCATGCCGTACCCACCCGCCTCGGCCACGGCCTTCACCACCAGCTTGTCCAAATTTTTCAGCACATGATCACGCTGATTCTTCTCATCGAGCAGGTAAGTCTCGACATTCGGGATGATCGCGTCTTGATCGAGGTAGTACTTGATGATCTTGGGCATGTAAGCGTAAAGCGCTTTGTCATCAGCGACGCCGGTACCGATCGCGTTGGCCAGCGCAACGTTACCTGAACGGTAAGCATTGAAAAGCCCGGGCACGCCCAGCATCGAGTCCGCCCGAAAACTGAGCGGATCGATAAACTCGTCGTCGATCCGGCTGTAGATCACATCGACACGCACCAACCCCGCGGTGGTCCGCATGTACACCACGTTGTCATGCACGAGCAGATCCCGGCCTTCGACGAGTTCGACGCCCATCTGACGAGCGAGAAAAGTGTGTTCGTAGTAAGCCGAGTTATAAACGCCCGGCGTGAGCACGACGACGTGCGGATCAGGCGATAGCGTCGGACACATGCTCTGCAGAGTGTGATGCAACGCCTGTGGATAGTGATCGATCGGCCGGACGCCGTAGTTGCTGAAAATGCGTGGCAGCGTCCGCTTCATCACCGCCCGATTGGCGAGCATGTAGGACACGCCGGAGGGCACACGAAGATTGTCTTCGAGGACGCGATAGGTCCCGTCCCCATCGCGGATCAGGTCCGAGCCGGCGATGCTGACGTAGATATCTTTTGGCACACGGAGACCGCGCATTTCCCGTCGATAGTGCTTGCAGGACAGCACCAACTCTTTGGGCACGACACCATCGGTTAGGATTTTCGCATCGTGGTAAAGGTCTCTGAGCAGCAGGTTGATCGCTGTGATGCGTTGAGTCAGGCCTGCTTCGAGTTTTGCCCACTCCTGCCCTTGAATGATGCGGGGCACCAAGTCGTAGGGCATGATTTTTTCAGTGCCTTCCTGTCGGCCGTAAACCGTAAAGGTGATGCCTTGGTTCATGAACGCGAGGTCCGCGTTCTTCTGGCGACGCTGCAGCTCCTCGGGCGACATCGACACGATCTGCCGATGGATCTCGCTGTAGTGATCGCGCGGCTCACCCGAGTCGCGATGCATCTCGTCGAAGATGCTCGACGAGAGTTCGTATTGATCGAATGGCGGGGTCGACAACGCGGGGAGCGAAACGCCAGACTCTTGTGCGGATGTTGACGTCATATGTCGGCGCAGGATGGGGAGAGGCTGCATTCCCCTCAACGAAGCAGGCAACATAGGTTATACAGCACACTCAAAAGAATCAAAATAGGCGCACGTTTCAGGCAATCAATACCGCTTCAATCGTCAACCCTGGACCAAATGCCAAACCCACATAGGGGCGAGGCATCTGCTGCTGCATCAGTTTTTCAAGGATGAATAAAACCGTCGGCGAGGACATGTTTCCGCAATCGCGTAGCACCTGCCTGGAAAGATCACCTGCGGTCTCCGGCAGACCCATCGCCTGTTCCACTGCGGTAATCACCCTGGGCCCGCCGGGATGGATCGCCCAGCCGCCGATCTGGTCCACGGTCAGTCCATGCTCGCCCAACCAATCGCACATCCAACTTTTCAGATTCGCTTCGATCAGGTCTGGTACTCGGGGTGAAAGCGTCATCTCGAAGCCGTGGTCCCGAATCAGCCAAGTCATGTCGTCACGGGTGCCCGGTAGCAGGAATGAACCATTCGCAATGACACGGGGCGGTGCGTCATCTCCAATCTGCTCTCCTGAATACTTTACATCGTCAAATCGTCCAACAACCGCGGCGGCACCATCGGCAAACAACGCGTTGGCAACAATTTTCTGCGGGTCCCAGCCGTACTGGAAATGCAGCGTGCAAAGCTCGACGCAGCACAGCAAAACGTAGCCATCTTTCTGATTGCGTGTGACAGCGTCAGCAGCCGCGAGGCTGCGGGCCACACGAAGGCCGTTCATCGCACCGTGACAGCCCATAAAACCAACGGTCGTCCGGTTGATTGAAGGCGATAAGCCCAGTGCATCAATCAATCGGATATCCACCCCGGGTGCGGAGAATCCGGTGCAGGAAACCAATACGAGATGTTCGACGCGATCCGTGTCGATGCCGGCATTTTTTATCGAATGGTGACAAGCTGTTTTGGCGAGCGGCAATGCTTCTTCCGGATAGCGTTGCATTCTTGAAGAAAGCGGCGGACCAAGCGTCTCGTCGGTGTCAGCTGGGGGGTAATACGCCAGCATCCGTTCGGTGATGGAGGCCTGGCTCGGTCCATCAGATGAGTTGACAACGACCGACCCACGACGCTGGACCGAAGTCCTGCGATAGAGACTTTGCAGGAGACGTTCCTGATGCGGATTCTCGCAGCAGCAGGCTATCGCGGCCTGAGCCAACGTCTGTTGTTCGATGCTGTGTGCAGGCTGGGCCGTGCCGAGTCCGCAGATGGCGAGTCCGGGTCGATTCGAGAGATCAGCGTTGGGTTGAACTCGTCGGGCAACCTCGATCGCATTCAGATTGGATTGGGTGGTCGCGGTCAGATGTACGCCACAAAGTTGGAGGTATCGGGACAGGGTTTATAGTCTGTTTCACGCGATGTTTCATCGTGCTGGGGCCGGAGCAAGCTTAGCGATTAAACCAGCAGGTCGAGGCGCGGACCGCTGAGGGCGGGCGATATGTTGGATCACACGATTACTTAAGCCGGGCATAAATTGCAGGAGGCGAAGTGTGGTTTTGGTCAAGCGTGGCCGACGAAGTAATGCGGCAACCGCACGACAACCCACCATGCGTTTCGCCACCGTTTTGCGGTACGCCTGCTGCCAGGCTTGCTCAATCTGTTTTGACCAGCCCTCGCTAAGCGCTTGATCCGCGACAGCCGCGACGGCATGTCCACCCGCCAAAGCCCACGCCATACCCTCGCCGGTGAAGGGTTCGACGTAACCCGCCGCATCACCCACGACGAGGATTCGCTGGCCTGCAATCCGGGAGCGATGGCGTGTCAGCGTCGGCGTCACCGACCACCGCTCAACAAGCCCAACCGGCAGCTCCATCCTCGACTCAGACACGATCTGAAGAACCGCGTCACGCACGCCATTTGTTTTAATCAACGCATCATCCACCGCTGCTGCAAAGTCGATCGAACCGTCTTCGAGATGAACACCGCCGACATAGCCGTATTGACCGCACGCCATCACGATCTCGCCCGGCTGCACGGAAACCGCATCTGTAAGCGATACCGAGAGATGGCCGCCGATGCCTCGCCGCGATTGATCTGAAGTGACCGTCTCGAAACCCGCGACGCGTTTCAGACTCGTGCCCCCGAGACCATCCGCTGCGATCACGCAGGATGCGGTGAGGCAGCGGTCGGGCCCGATTTGAACTCGTATTAGTTCACGATCAACTTCATCGACATTTGAGATGACCTGCGCAGTCGTTCCCGAAAGAAATTTCACCCCGGCCGCCTTGGCTGCATCGATCAACATGCGATCCAAGACATTGCGCGAAATTGATAGGCCGCGGGGCAATGGCAGGGACTGCGATCGGCCGCCGCAAGCGACCCGCAATCGCTCGAGCGGTCGCGGGCCGAGTGCCATGAGTTGAGGCATCAGCCCGATGCGATCGATGGTGTCGAGCGCGTTTGCGTTCAAGCAGCAGCCACAAACTTTGTGACGGGTGCCACTTCGACGATCCACCAGCATCACCCGCCTGCCGTGCAACGCCAACTCGCGGGCTGCAACGCTGCCCGCAAGGCCGGCCCCGATGACGACCACATCAAAATCCATAGAGGCTGCGGTCATCGCTTCTCCCAACACAAAACCATGCGGAAGGGAAAGCGCTGGTCGACCTCGGCATGTTTCAATCCCGCTTGCTCAGCCAGCCAGAGCAGTTCTTGCGCGGTCCAGGCCGACCGCACGGAGCGTGGCCCATCTGTATGCACCACCCGGCTACGCGAAAGCAATCGTGTTGCCGCGAGTGCCACCAAATAATGCAATCGCGAGCGTCGTAGGTCGTTTGCCAACACCATCACCCGGCAGGCCGCCGCGGATCGCTCAAGCAAATCGATAACCTGATTGCTGGAAAGATGGTGAAGAAACAAACTATTCACGATGACATCAAAATCCCTCGGCAGATCATCTTCAGTGACATTGAGCTGTTGAAAATCAGCTTTGATCGATGCCGCCTCCGCATTATGCCTGGCTTGGTCGACCGCGGTCTTGCTGATGTCAACACCAACCACTTCGACGTTCAGCCCGACTGCCATGATTCTCTTCTTGATGCCTAGCAAAACATCCCCGCTGCCACAGGCGAGATCGAGAATCCGTAACCGCCGATCTGGATTTTGATCGCGCTGGATTGCAGCCGCACGCTTAATCCCGGGCATCAACAACCCCACGCTGTCCGAAATCCGGTTGATCCGGGCCAAACCTTTGAGAGCCTTGCGATGTTCATTGCGATCTAGTTGCGGGTCGTCCATCAACTCGGGCAGCAGCACCCGGTGTTGAAGCGATGTAGGCATGGGCAGACTGTTGCTCATTACAAGAAGTATAGACCCCCGGAAGCGTAGCCCCGGGAACGCCCCGGGAAGTAAACCCTTGAGATGTCAACCTCATCACCCGTGATGCAAAGTAAATTTTTTCTGGCTCTGCTGAATTGGATGCGTATGGTCCTATCATCGAACCGTGTCTTCTGAGACGTTCAAGCGAGCCATGCGATTGCCCGCCCCGCGAGCGGAGGCTTTCGCATGGCATACCCGCCGCGGTGCCTTGATGCGGATGATTCCTCCTTGGGAAAACGCGGAGGTTTTGAAGTTTCAAGGCATCCGCGACGGCGAGGAAGCCCGCCTGAAAGTCAACGCCCCGTGGCCGCGAGAGTGGATCGCAGTTCACGAGAACTATATTCCCGATCAGCAATTCGTCGATGTGCAAAAACGCGGCCCGATGAAAACCTGGCGGCACGCTCACCGGTTCCTGCCCGATCCGCAATCCAATCCCAACGCATCGCTGCTCAGCGACGAGATCGAATACACCCCGCCCGGCGGCCCGCTGCGAAAATGGGTCAATCGATTTTTTGTCAAAGACACGCTCGAAAAAAGTTTTGCCTACCGTCAGCAGATTTTGGCGAACGACCTTGAAGACCATCGACTGGTCGGCTCGGGGCGGGTACTCAAAGTCGCGGTGACCGGGGCTTCGGGGTTGATCGGCAGGGCGTTGCAGCATTTTCTTTCGACCGGCGGCCACGAGGTTCGGCCGATCCATCAGCAACATAATGGATTCGATGTCGAGGCCATCGACGGCTGTGATGCTCTGGTGCATCTCGCCGGCGAGCCGATTGCTCAGCGTTGGAATGATGAGATTAAACGGAAAATCCGCTTCAGCCGTGTGAATAAAACGCGCGAGCTTTGCGAGGCCGTCGCCGCTTTGCAGAATCCGCCAAAGGTACTGGTCAGTGGTTCGGCGATCGGCATCTATGGCGACGCCGGCGACCGTTGGCTCGATGAAAATGCTCCAGTCGGTGATGGCTTCCTGGCAGAGGTCACGCATAATTGGGAAGAAGCAACAAAACCTGCAATTGGGGCGGGTCTCCGAGTCTGTCTGGTCAGGACCGGCATCGTGCTGTGGCCCAAAGGCGGGGCGCTAGCGAAGATGTTGCCAGCCTTCAGGATGGCTGGCGGCGGGCCGTTGGGTGATGGTGAGCAATATCTCAGTTGGATCACCTTGGACGATGAAGTCCGCATCATCCACCGCCTGCTGATGGATGAGGATTTGAGCGGACCGTTCAACGCGGTTGCCCCTCGGCCGGTGACCAGTCGGGAATTTGCCAAGACGCTGGGCAAAGTTCTATCACGCCCCGCCGTCCTGCCGGCCCCGCGATTCGCATTGCGGGCCGCCTTTGGCGAGATGGCGGACGAAGCGTTGCTTGCTTCACAGCGGGTCGAGCCACGCAGATTGCTCGAAAACAAATTTGCTTTCAGACATACGGAATTGGAATCAGCCTTGCGGTGGCTGCTCGGCCGTTTCGCCCCGGCTATTGTCGAGCAGTACCGAGACTGACATCTCCAACACATTTAAAGAGAGAATATGTCTGCACCGAAAACGCTGGTCTGGTTTCGCAAAGACCTCCGCATCCAAGACAACCCGGCCTTGCTCGCCGCTTCAGAGCGTGGCGAAATCATCCCGGTTTTCATTTGGGACCCCGAAGCTGAGGGCGACTGGCCACCGGGGGCGGCCAGCCAGTGGTGGCTACATCACGCGTTAGATGCCCTGTCTGAACAACTCGCAAAGCACAAAAGTAAGCTCATCATTCGACGGGGTAGTTCCGTTGAGGTGTTGGAGGATTTACTAAAACAGACCCACGCCGATGCGATCTATTTCAATCGCCGCTACGAACCCGCCATGCTGGAGACTGATCGAAACATCAAACAATCGCTGCGGAGTGAAGATATCGAGGTCAAATCTTTCAACGCTTCGCTGCTGTACGAGCCTTGGACGGTGAGCACGCAACAGGACAAGCCTTACAAGGTTTACACGCCGTTCTGGAAGCGGACGCAGGATCACCATGATGCGCCGCCGAAGCCTTGCCCGGAGCCCGAGTCGATCACCTCGCCCTCCGCCTGGCCCGACAGCGACGCGCTCGAAGATTTGGATTTGCTACCGGAGATCGACTGGGACAGCGGGTTTTACGATAACTGGAAGCCCGGCGAAAAGCACGCTCACGAGCGTCTTGAAGCTTTTCTCGATGACATCCTCACCGATTATGCCGACACGCGAAATCACCCCGCGGTCGATGGCACGAGTCGGCTGAGCCCATATCTGCACTTCGGCGAACTTGGCCCGCGCCAGGTCTGGCACGCGGTCCGAGACTACATGGAAGACGGCCGGCGCAACCTCTCGCAAGCCGACAAAAAACAATGCTGGGTTTACCTCAAAGAGATCGCCTGGCGGGAATTCAGCTACCACGTTCTATTCAACTTCCCGCACACCCCGACCGATCCGCTCAAGCCGAAGTTCGAGGCATTTAACTGGATCGACATGCGGCAGGGTCGCCACCTGCTCGAAGCCTGGCAGAAAGGCAAAACCGGCTACCCCATCGTCGATGCCGGGATGCGTCAACTCTGGGAGATCGGCTGGATGCACAACCGGGTGCGGATGATCACCGCATCCTTCCTCGTCAAGGACCTGCGGGTGCATTGGCTGGAAGGGTCGAAATGGTTCTGGGACACGCTGATCGATGCCGACCTGGCGGACAACACGATGGGATGGCAGTGGGTCGCGGGCTGCGGCGCAGATGCTCAACCGTTTTTCAGGATCTTCAACCCCATCTCACAGGGCGAGAAATTCGACCCGGACGGCAACTACGTTCGGCGGTTTGTGCCGGAACTCAAGGACCTGCCGGATAAGTACATACACAGCCCGTGGAAAGCCCCTGCCGAGGCGTTGGAGAGAGCGGGCATCAAGTTAGGCGAAGACTATCCCGAGCCGATCGTCGATCACAGCGAAGCGCGGGATAAAGCAATGGAGGCTTATCAACCGGTGCGTGACCAATGATGCATGGCTGATATCCTCGACCAGATGCAGTCGAGGATTATTCGCCGGGGATATAGGAGATGACCCCGTCCCAGGGCGAGCTGGCGGTCGCGTAGAGCTTTTTCGGGATGCGGCCAGCTTGATAGGACAATCGGCCGGCTTCGAGGGCGTGCTTCATCGCGGCGGCCATGGTCACGGGGTCCGAAGCGTGTGCGATGCCTGTGTTCAGCAGCACGCCATCGGCACCGAGTTCCATAGCGATCGTGACATCGCTCGCGGTGCCGACGCCGGCGTCGACGATGACGGGGTAATTCGGGTCGCCGCCGTTCTCCGGGTCTTTGAGCAATTCGAGGATAATCGTGATCGCGTTGGGGTTGAGCACGCCCTGCCCGCTGCCGATCGGCGAGCCGGCCGGCATGACGGCCGCAGCACCAGCTTCTTTAATCTTCACCGCCATAACTGGATCGTCCGAGGTGTAACAGAGCACCTTGAAACCATCGGCGACCAGTTCGCGGGTCGCTTCGAGCGTGCCTTGCGGGTCGGGAAGCAGCGTTTTCTTATCGTTGAGCACTTCAAGCTTGACCCAGTCCTGCCCGGGGTTTTCGAGCTGTTCGAGAAGCTCACGTCCGAGCTTGGCGACACGCACCGCATCTTCCGCGGTGAAGCAGCCCGCGGTATTCGGCAGGATCGTGTATCGGTCCAAGTCGAGGAAATCCAGCATCGATCGACCCTCGCCATCGACCAGCCGTTCGCGTCTCACGGCAACCGTGACCACTGTCGCGCCGCTCGCATCAAGCGCAGCCTGCATCTGGCTGTAGTCCTTATATTTCCCGGTGCCGACGATGAGTCGGGAGGCAATTTCACGGCCGCCGACGATGAGCGGGGCGGCTTGAGTTTCAGTTTCAGGGGGTGCGGTGGGGGGCATAATTTTAAATTCGTAAATTAAGGACGAAATAGCTGTATCGGGCATCAACCGCCGCCGACGAGGGTGACCAGTTCGATGCGGTCGCCTTCGGCCAATAGCGTTTGGCCGTGGTCGCGTTTGCGGACGACCGACTCGTTGACCTCGACCGCCACAGCCTGTCCGGCGAGCTCCATCGCTACGAGCAGATTTTCGACATTCGTCGCTTCAACGTCCCGGCTTTTGCCATTGATGACCAGTTTCATGAACTGCATTATAAGGGCTCGATTCTGCCAAAATCGGGGCATCCTGCTATGTTTCTCGCGATGGCTGACGAATCGATCTACCAGACCAACGCCTCAATGAGCGAGCCGGCAACGAGCAAGCTCTACGATCTGTGGGCAAAGATTTACGACTACACCTTCGGCGCGTTGGTCCACAAACGACATCTCCGCGCACTCGAAGAGGTTCGCCCACAACCCGACAATCATGTGCTCGATCTCGGCGTCGGGACGGGCATGATGCTCGAACACTACCCACGCGATGTGAAAGTTGTCGGGATGGACCTTTCGCCGGGGATGCTCGGTAAGGCCGCCGCCAAGCGAGACCGACTGGGTCTGGATCACGTCGACCTCGTGCTGGGCAACGCGCTGGAAACGCCATTTGCCGACGCCAGTTTCGACCGGATTATCATCAGCCATACCATCAGCGTGGTCAGTGAACCGAACCGATTGCTGCGTGAAGCCCAGCGGTTGGTCAAACCCGACGGCCGAATCATCGTTCTCAACCATTTCCGATCGCATCACCCGGTCATCGGCTGGTTTGAGCGGGTCACCAACCCCATCTTCGTAAAGATCGGCTGGCGCAGTGACCTGACCTTCGAGGAATGTATTCATGGCCTGCCTCTGAATGTGATGTATCACTTCAAATGCAGCTTGATCGATCTCTGGCAGATCGTCGTGCTTACGCCGGGGCGGTCTTCGAACCTAGACTTGCAAGTCGAATCCGATACTTCGATGCCGCAACACATCGCGAACGTTCCGATGGCTGTCGAGGTATAGTCCGAGCCGATGACGGATCATCCCTACAGCCCGACGAAAGGTCTGCAGCGTTGGATCGCTTTCAGCCTGATCGGGTTGACCCTTTGCTTTTCAATCCACGCACAGGACCAGCCGGTCCCCCCGGCCCGGGCGGCGCTGCCATTAAGTGATCCGGTGATGGACCTTGATGTTGTGGTCACCGCCGACCGCGTCCGTCATTGGATGGATGGCGAGTCGCGGATGCTGCTGCTCGAAGAGGGCGTGCAGTTCCGGATGGGGACCTACGGCTTCAAGGCCAACCGGGCGGTGATACGGATTGAAAGAGAACTGTCGAACTTCGGCCGAGTCTGGCATTTGGCGGTATATCTGGATCAAGCGGAGCCATTGGTCGAGACCGGCCCGGTGCAGACCGAGTCGGGACAGTTGCTTATCACCGCGACAACCCGGGGCGGTGTCACGGTGGATAAGCCGGCGGTGATGGAGCGCGTAGAAGATGCACCCCGCGTACCGCTGATCGACCAAGCGCTGCAGCAGTTGATTGCACTGCGGGAAGCGCGGTCCCGGCCGGGTCTTGCAGTACCCGAATCGCTGGGCTTGGACGAAGAAGCTTTGGCCCGCCGAGATCGCCGACGAGCCGAGCTCGAATCCCAGCAGCGCCAGGTTTATCAAGCCACCACCCCCGCCCCCGCCCCCGGGAGTGCTCCTTCCCAGGGTAATAATCCATCACCACCCGACCCGCAACAGGCCACGCTGTCCCCGCCGCCCGAGCCGACGATTCTGCCTGCCAGCGGAACGGTCGCGTACACGATGGACAGTTGGGCGGTGCAGCCCGGCGACGATCGCACCGTGGTTTCGCTGATTGGTGATGTGCGATTGGTCTTCGAGGATTTCCGGGCTGGGCGGGTCGTCTCGCTCAAAGCTGAAAAAGTCGTGCTGTTCCTCAGCGATGAAGCGGACCAGCCAGCGACCGGGTCGGGCGATCTGGATGCAGGTAACGTGCAGGGCGTCTACCTCGAAGACAACGCAATCATCACAGATGGCGATTACACCGTCCGCGCACCGCGGGTGTATTACGACTTGGCCATGAATAAAGCGACGCTGCTCGATGCGGTGTTCTTTACCTACGACATCAAGCGGCGGGTGCCGTTGTATGTCCGGGCCGAGCGGGTTCGACAGACCTCGGCGACGGACTTCCGCGCGACCAACGCCCGGCTGTCGACCAGCGAATTTGCCGTGCCGCACTTCTCGGTCGGGGCGGGTGAGATGCGGGTCAGTGAGTACAGCCCCGGCGACGGACGATCCGGCCTGGTCTTCGATGCGAAGGACACGACGTTTAACCTCGGCAATGTCCCGGTATTCTATTGGCCACGCCTGGCAGGTTACGGGGATTCGATCCCGCTGCGGTCGGTCCGCAGCGACTATTCCAGCGAGAACGGCGTATCGGTCCAGACCGAGTGGGACATGTTTGCTTTGACCGGCCAACCCCGGCCGGAAAACACGCGATGGACCGGCGAAATCGACTACTTGGGCGAGCACGGCCCGGCCATCGGCACCGAGGTGAAGTACGACGACGACCGCTCGCTCGGCAACGCTCGCGGCTATCTCCTGCTCGATGATAATGGCGAAGACGAAATCGGCGGACGCCTGCCCGTCGAGCAGGACGGTGAGACCCGCGGCTACGCCCTCGCCCAGCATCGCAGCTACCTGCCCGGTGGGATCGAGCTCTCACTCGAAGGCAGCTACGTTTCTGATTCGACGTTTCTCGAAGAATTCTTCCCTGAGCAGGCTTACGAAGTCCAGCCCTATGAAACTTCCGCCTACGTCAAATGGCAGCAGACCGACGCGGTCGTTGATGCCCTCGCCACCACACCACGACTAACCGACTTCACACCGCAGCTTACACGTCTGCAAAGCTATGGTTATCAGGTCGAGAAATACCCCGAACTGAGCTACCGCATCATCGGCCGCAGCTTGTTCGATGACATAGTCACGCTTTACAGCCAGACAAGCGTCAGCCAACTGCGGATTTACGCTGGCGATGACACACCCGGCGACCGCGGCTTCGATGCAACTTCATCCAATCGATTCTTCGGTATCGCGCCGACGACCGGTTTCGACGATCGGCTGGATGGTCTGAACATCCCAACGACTAGTGTGCGTCGGCTCGACTCGCGGCATGAGATCACGATGCCGCTCGAAGCCGGTGCCATCGATGTCACGCCCTACGCGGTTGGCCGAGTCACCGCTTACGATGACGATTTTGCCGAGTTCAACGGTGGTAATGACGACACGCTTCGACTCTTCGGCGAGGTCGGGTTACGCATCGGTACGGAGTTTTCTAAAAGCGATTCGACCGTCCGCTCGGACATCCTCGACCTCGAAGGCATCCGCCACATCGTCCGGCCCTCGGCGACGCTGTTCGTCAATGGCTCGACGCTGAACCCGGATGATTTGCCCGTGTACGATCCAGATGTCGAAGATTTGGCACAGGGCAGCGGGGCCCGGGTAGGCGTGACGCAGACCTGGCAGACCCGCCGCGGCGGCCCCGGCCGACAGCGGACCGTCGATTGGGTGACCTGGAAAACCGACTACGTCTACCGCTCCAGCGAGGCGGACAGCGACACAGTGATTGCGCGGTTTTACGACTATCGACCAGAGTACTCCCGCGGCGGCGACCACCTCTACTCCGAATTGCTCTGGATGGTCACCGATACGCTCGGCCTCGCGGGGCAGATCACGCATTCGCTCGAATCCGACCGCGTCGAGCAGTGGCGGGTCGGCAGCACGCTCGACCACTCGCCGCGGCTACAGAGCTTCCTTTCCTACGAAGAGATCGCCGAACTCGACACCCGCCTGCTGAGTTACGGCTTCACCTATGTGCTGACGCCGAAATACAAAATCGGTGCGGTGCAGACCTGGGACTTCGAGGGCAACGAGTCTCGCAACATCTCGCTCCAAATGGACCGTCGGCTGCCACGGTGGACGCTGCGTGTCTTTGTGAGCTTCGACGAAATCGAGGACGAGCAGCGGGTCGGCATCGCCTTGGTCCCCGAAGGTAGCCGTGGCGGCGGCCGAGTTTTCGGCTTGAACGATTAGGCCGGGCATTCTCAAAACCGGATGCAAAGCCGCGTATGAGGCTTTGCGAATCCGCGGATCGTCACGAAATACCGCTTAAGCCTTAGCCTTGCGATATACTGCCCGACCCCCCGCCCGGGGCCGAATTTCTGCTAAATCTTATCATTGGAGCCTGCCAGCGTGTTCAAATTTTTCCGCAAGTACAACAAGCTGATCCTTGTCGTTGGTGGCTGCGTATTGATGGTCGCCTTTCTCGTGCCGCAGGCCGTGACCATGTTCGCCCCCGGTGCGAATGGCGGGACGCTTGGCGAGATGCACGGCCGAGAGGTTAGCGGCATGGAGGGTCGCTCCGCTGCTTATGAACTCCGCTTGCTGTCCAGTCTGCCTTTTGCCGCGGCGATGCCGACCGATGCGACAGGACAGCCGATCGATGACGAGGTGACCTGGCTGCTCCTGCTTGAAGATGCCAAAGCGATGGGGCTTTGGGCCAGCGACAGCGAGGTCGATGTCGCACTAAATCTGATCGGCATCGACGCGGATGGCCTCAGCGAGATGGCCGCCGCCCGCCAGGTTCAGCCGGAATTCATCGAGAAGGCGGTGCGTCACTGGCTGATTGCCGAGCAATATCGGCAACTGGTCACGGGCACCGGATTCGCGGGCAGCGGGGGTGTCTACGAGCGTTCGACCGCGATCGCCGCCTCGCCGGCCGTGCGACGATTACAGGCCGCCGTACCGCTATTGCAAGCAGGTATGCCCTTCGGTCAGACGCAGTTCCTTACCGCCGGCACCCACCGCATCAGCCCGTCACTGCTGCGTCACTTCGCCAGCGAAAATCTCTCGTCCGTTGGCGGCCGGGTGCTGCTCATTCAGCCTGAAACCCAGGGCATGGATGAACCCACCGAGCAGCAAATCGAAGCCTTGTACGAGCAGTACCGCGACTACCAGCCGGGCATGGGTGCACCCATGCCCTTCGGGTATCAGATTCCCGATCGGGTGAAACTCGCCACGCTGGCGATCAACGATCAGGACATCCGCGATCAGGTCGACGTCGGCTTCGCACAGGTGCTCGAGGCTTACCGCGAGAACCCGCAGCGATGGGCCGAGGAAGGGCAGCAAGCCCCCGAGCGGCCGACCGCCGAGGCCCGCAAACAACTCGAACAGGAGTTGACCGACCGTGAGGTCGAACAACTTCGGCAGCAGGTCATCAGCTCGATACAGAGCGCATTCGCCGAGGAAATCCGAGGCTTCGAGCGGACCCGCGAGGGCTACCGCAACATACCTGCCGACTTCGAGCCTCGCCCTTTGCAGGACATCGCTGATCAGGTGTATGAACAGCATGGCGTTGCCATCACTGTCAACGAGATCGAAGATTGGCAGTCGCTTTCGAACCTTGCGGAGTTGCCGGGCATCGGCCGATCGATGACCGCCGACTTCAGCAATGTGTTTCAAGGCTACGTCGCCTCGGCCAAGCCCTTCGTCGATGATCCGCAAGCGGTTCCCTCCGCCAGTCGGCTCCAGGTCGGCATGGGCAGTCGGCCGCTTTCGGGCTTCGATGAGGATGGCAACCGCACGACCTATTTCTTCCGTCTGCTCGATGCTCAGCCAGCCCACGCCCCGGAAAGCCTTGAGACTGTCCGTGAGCAGGTCGTCGCCGACGCCAGAACCAAGGCAGCCTACGAAGCGCTTGCGGATCAGGCTGACATCTGGCGGCAGCGAGTCATCGATGAAGGTTTCGAGGCGGTTGCGGAATCGTCCGGTGGCGAATTGCTGGCTCCCGAGCCGTTCCAGAAAGTCAACCGCTCGGGTCGCGGCGTACCCCGCGTCGAAGGCATCGGCATCAGCCCCGCTTTTGTCGATGCCGCATTCGCATTGGTCGAAGGATTGGCCCCGGACGCCGACGTTGAGTCGATGTCGCTGGACCAACGACTCGCCGTCAGCCCGCTGCCCAGCCAAACCGCGCTGAGCGTTTTCGTGCTGGATGAGTACAACGCCCTGACGCGGTCCGACTACGCCCAGGCGATTGAGCAGGCGATGCCCTACATCGTCAGTATGTCGCTCGACGGCGAAAACGCCAGCGACCCGCTCTCAAAGGAAACCCTCGCCGAGCGCGCGGGTTTTGAATTGGAAAGCGAAATCGAAGAGCCCGACCCCGATGCGATGTGACGAATTCATTTAAAAAACAAACCCATGCCTTGACGGCGTGGGCTTTGTGATTTCGACTCACACGATTCACGACTCACCCTACGCTTGACCCCGCAGGGACTTGCGACCCCGGGGCAAGCAGGACGACGTTCTGAGTTTGGCCGTCTTCCTCGACGCTGGCGGCAAGGAGCATGCCGTTGCTTTCTTCGCCGCGGATTTTGCGGGGTTCGAGGTTGGCGACAACGATAATTTGTCGGCCGACCAATTCGCCAGGCTCGTAATAGGCTTTCACGCCGGCACAAATTTGTCGCTGCTCCGAACCCAGATCGATTCGCAGTTTCAGCAGTCGGTCAGCATTAGGGTGCAGCTCAGCCTCTAATATGGTCGCGACGCGAAGGTCAATCTTCGAAAAATCGTCGTAAACAATCGTCGGTTTGGTTTCGGCCATGGTTCTCCTCGCTTGGGTTCCGAGCGGGGCGAGAAGATAACCGATAATGAGACTGCCGGCTGACCGCTGCCATGACGATGCCACCCGCCCAACCCGAAACCGAAGCCCCCGCTCCTCGGCAACGAAGGAAGTGGAAGCGATGGGTCTTCAGCGCACTGCTGCTTCTTGTTGTGGTGGCGGGGGGCTTGTTCAGTTACGCGGTGTGGTTCACACGGCCGGCACAGTT
Organism: uncultured Phycisphaeraceae bacterium; assembly: GCA_964523485.1. GTDB lineage: Bacteria > Planctomycetota > Phycisphaerae > Phycisphaerales > Phycisphaeraceae > Algisphaera. Next base: position 47,617 of record CAZFZS010000007.1, read on the forward strand.
CACGCCGTGGATCGAAAAACAATTAAGCCAAGTTACCGGCGGACGGGTGGACGTCGGTCAGGCTCTGATGGATCGGACCGGGCAGATCGTCATCGATAACATCCGGCTCGACATCCCAGAGGCCGACGCAGCCGATCCGGATTTTGCCAACCTCTTCGCGGCCGAGCAGGTCACGGTCCGACTCGATCCCTCGGGGCTTTGGCAGGGTCTTATTCGAGCAGACGAGGTCGTACTCAAGCAGCCGCAACTTCATCTGGTCGAGGATGCTGATCGTGGGGTCGTCAACATCGAATTGCTCCAGCCGCCGCGTGATTCGGAGAAAGCGTCGCTACCCGTGCGACTGCCGCCGCGTATTGCCATGCATGGTGCACAGATCCGTTTCGGTCGGCTGGAGGACGGTCGGGTTCAGACAGTCGATGCCATGCGGGTCGAGGCCGAGTTGCTCGAGCACTTTGGCCAACCGGGCCGATACGACATGGAACTGAGCGAGATCACCGGCGAAGGCGACATCGCATCCCGCCTGCTCGTGACCGCCGATCTGCGCAATACACGTTTCGAGGTGCTGCTCGAAGGCTTTGAAGTTCAGGGGCCGCATCGGTATCTCGTTCCGCCGGGCTTCCGCGATCTGTGGGACCGGCTCAACCCGGCCGGGCGATTGCCCACGCTGTCGATCGTCGCCGACGCCCGACCGTCTGGCCGACTGGAGTTGCAGTCCGCTTCGCTGGAATTGGACGATGTTTCGATCACGCCACCCTATGAGGAGCTTGGCTTCTCAACCGAGAAACCTGACGGCAATAAACCTTATGCGCCACGTATGATGCATGTCACCGGCCGGCTGGAGATCGACCGTGAGACGTTGGGCGTCAAGAATCTCACCGGCATGATCGAGGGCATCCGCTACGCCGCGAACGGCTCGTGGCCGATCCGCTCGGAGATGCCCGGCCGATTGATCGTCCAGACCGACCCGTTTGATGTCGAAGAAAATCCCAGGTTCATCGACGCCTTGCCCCGCCTTGGCGTGAAGCTTTTCGAGCGACTGTCGCCCAGCGGCCGGTTCCGATCGACGATTCATTTTGACCGGGGCAGGCATGCATTAGAACCCGATATCACCGGCACACTCGAACTACTGGGGGCTTCCGGGGTTTATCACAAATTCCCCTATCCGCTTGAAGACCTGCACGGCTCGATCGCTTTTTCACCGACACAGGTGCAGGTCCATCGCGTCACGGGCCGAGGCCCTGGTGGGGGCCGGGTGGCGATCAGTGGCAGGATCGTCGAGCCGGGCGACGGGGCGGGGGTGCAGTTGCGGATCGATGTCGCCGACCTGCCGATGGACGAACATGTCTTGAGCGCGTTAAACAAGCCCGAGCGACGCGATGCGATCGCGGCGTTCTTCGATGCAGAACGTCGCGAACAACTCATCTCGGCTGGCGTGATCGCCCACGACAGGACGGGAGTTGCCGAATCTAATGACAGCCGCGATGACCAACCGCCAGCCTTCGCGACCGGCGGGTTATTGAACCTGTCGTTGCAGATCGATCGGCCGATCGGGCCGGATTTGAAAACGAATTTCGTCGCCGAGATCGACCCGGCCGGGCTTCGTGTGCTCTACCGCCATTGGCCTTACCCCGCAACGGTCCGCGGCGGATCGATCCGCCTCGCGGGCCGCGATATCGATGTCGATGCGTTGAAGATCGAGGGGCTTACGGGGGGCGAACTTCTGCTGGATGGACAGATCACGCAGCCCGAAAAAGATGGGCCGGTCTTTCCTGAGATCGCGGTGCAATCGTTTAGTCTGCCGATCGACGATCTGCTCCTGCATACGATGCCGGATAAGCCCCGCGCTGTGGTCGCGGCGTTGCATCCTTCCGGAAGCCTTGAAGTCGATGGCCGCATCTTTCGAGCTTCGGCCGAAGCCGACACCGATTGGCAATTCGATGCGAAATGGAGTGAGGGTCGCCTGCGACCCAATGCAGGTCGTTTCATCGTGACCGATGCGAGTGGCCAACTCCGGCTCAATCGCGACAGTGTGACCCTCCAGGAAGTCACCGGCCAACACGGGCTATGCCAACTCGCAGGGGTCGGTGGCATCCGGTGGGACGGCCCTGATGCGGGACTGGACCTTTCCTTCGTGGCCGATGAGTTGCCGATTGACCGCCGAGCCTTGGATGTGCTTCGCGAGGATCAACCCGAGCGTCAACGGCTCGAAACTTTTTTCGATGACTACGACCCCGCCGGCCTGACCGACCTGACAGTGCGGTGGCGGCAGACCGACATGCCCGAGGATTTAGAGAAGCTCAACGGCGTCGATTTGATGCTCGAGCCAAGCGAGCTGTCTTTCGATTATCGCGGAGCCCGGGTGGAGGCAACCGGCCTGTCCGGCCGGGTTGTCATCCGCGATGGGATCGCCGAGGCGGGTGATTTGGCGGGTCGCTTCCCGGGTGGGACGTTTGAGTTGAACGGTCTGCTGGGACTGGATGCGACACAAACCACCGCGTTGACTTTTACCGCCACTACGCCGATCGGCAATCCTACTGCCCGACTATTCATCCCCGACAAAGTCATCCGCATCCTTGATGTCATTGAAGCCACGGGCCGGGCTCACGTAACGGACGCGCGTCTGCTGCGTCGGCCGGTGGACGATGACGGGGCAATGGAAACCTCGTTCGATGCCGAAGTCGACTTGGAGGATGTGGATGCGGTGCTGGGGGTGGCGGTGACCGATCTAGATGGAAAGCTTCGGGTCAAATCGCGTGTTTTGCCCAATCAACCCTACCCTCGACTGTCAGTCGGCCTGGATGCCCGTTCGCTACGGGTGAGCGAGCGTCGTGTAGCGCCGTTGAAGCTGGAGATGGATAATTACAAGGATGCCGCCCGGCTGGACATGGATGCGGCACGGGCGGGTCTGTACGGCGGACTGGCGGTCATCAACGGCTCGATCCCTTTGGATCCGAACGGAACCGTCCGACTCGGTATTGCGTTGACCGGAGCGAGTGTCGACCCGCTGCTCAAGCCCGCCTTGCATGATCCGACCCACCCGCGGGCGGACCAGGCTGCGATCCACTTCATCCAACATGAGGCGGGTCGGCACCCCGGGATATCGCCGCTGCTAACGCCGTTTTTGAATCTCAAGCGTGAAGCGGACTCCGGTCAGCTCTCCGCCGCGCTCGATATCGACATACCGATACAAGACCCCGCCGCCCGCCGCGGCCGAGGGGCCATGCGAATCCGTGACGCCACGCTCTACGACCAGCCCGTGGCAACCGCGTTGCTCCGAGCGGGGAATTTCATGCTGCCCGACGGCTCGCCCTTGACCGCGGCCTCAGCCCGATACCTGATCCGCGGCAGTGATGTCCTTTTTGATTCCGTACGCTTCACCGGGCCCGGCCTGGCCATCACCGGCGGCGGCAGCATGACGCTGCCCGACCGATCATTACAACTGACACTCGTCAATCGTGATACTCGCAACATTCAGTTGGGCTTCATCACCGACCTGCTCGACCTGTTCAAGGATGAACTGCTGACGATCGAGGTCGCTGGGACGCTGGATCAACCCGAGGCGCGACTGGTCACCTTCAGTGGTCTGCGGGCAAGTTGGGATGCTTTATTCAATCGCAGTGCAGCCGAAGCGATCCCGGAAATCGATCCACTCGGGAGAACGCCGACGTCGCGTTGACTTTTCATTTGATGCTGTTATTTGTTTTCGACCAGCTCCAGCGTTTTTAATCGATGGTCGCTGGTGAAATACAGCCGGGTCTGGTCTTTGTTGATGACGACGTTGCTGGTCTTTGGACCGGTCTCCAAGGACCAGAGCAACTCGCCATCGGATGAGAGCTTGAGCAGATGGCCTTGGAAGATCGCGATATAAAGCGTGCCGTCGTCCGCGACGGTCATGCCATCGGGAGTGCCGAATGCCGTGACGTCATGAAACAGCCGGCCTTGACCTGGTTTGCCGGAGACTTCGATGTCATAAGCCCAGATCGCTTTGGCATCAGAATCCGCAACGTAGAGCGTGGCCTCATCCGGGCTGAGTCCGATGCCGTTGGGTCGCTGCAGATCGGTGATGACTTCACTTATCTGGCCCTCGCCGTCCGGGGCAATGAAATAGACCGCCTCAACGCCTGGCCCATCATCCCGCCGACTGTAATTCGGATCAGTGAAATATACACCGCCATTCGCATCGACGACCAGATCGTTAGGTCCATTGAATCGGCTGCCATCGAATTCGCTGGCGAGCACGGTTTTATCTCCGGGCGTCCCATCCTCATCAAGTGTCCATACGCTGACCTGTCGGGCGATGCGGTCTTCGCATACATAGAGTTTTCCGTGACGGACAAAGAGGCCGTTGGCCCCGCCCGAGTCTTCGGTTTTGAGCAAGATGTCCGATTCCGATTCACCGATCGGGTGGACCCGGATGACATGGGCCGGCCCGGCTTCGGTGAACCAGACCTTCGAGCCATCCGGCGAGATCGCCGGCCCCTCTGTGTAATGCATCCGCTCCGTTAAAACCTCAATCGACTCGGCGTTGAGTGTGTCATTCATAGCGAAACCCGCAAAAATGGCGAACAGAAGAAGGAGTGCGATATGAGACATCTTGATTTTCTCGATTTATAAGTTTAAAAAAAAATATTAATTTTGATCCAATTGCTCATGCAGCTTGCGCAGCGATTCCTGCAATTCGATCAGGGCGATCAAGCTCATGGCGGTCGGCAGGACATCGAGGCGGTTGTCCCATAGTGTCAGCCGAACACCGCCCAAAGCGGCAGGGGGGTGGGGCATGGCGAACGTGCTGGGCTGATCGACCATCAGTTGCCCGATGAATCGCGCGGCCGACTCCGCCGTGAGGATCGCGCCAAAGGTATCGCGGATCAGTTCGCCATCGTCCATGCGCAGCATCAGGGCGATGAACATCAGCATTTCCGCGGTATGCCAATCCGGATTCGGCGGCGTGCCGAACGGTGCCTGTCGCAATGGGATGCCGCCCTGCACATCGTAGGGCCCGAGTTCCGGCCGCTCAACGATCTGGGCTTGGCTGATGACATCCACGAATTGCAGCAGCGATGCCCGCCGGTCTTCGATGGACTCTGCTTGAGCGTCTTCGTGATTCAGCGATGAATTTTCGGTGTTCAGCAAACACGCCGCGACCCACGGCATCGCAAACGCATTGAGGTTGGGCTGGCCGTCCTGCCAAAACTCATCAATGCCTTTGCGAAGCAACGTCTTGACTTGCACGTCGCCTGCGGTCATGGGATCGCTCGAAAGGGCCGCAAGAACAAGCGATCGCGATGTTGCGGAGAGGTCGCGGTCATCCGTCAGCCGCAGGCCCTCGGCTTCAGTATCGAAAAGCGTTTTCAGGCTGTCCCGTAATTGCCGGGGAACCGGATCATTTTCGAACAGGTCATCGAGTTGATTGACCGCCATCAGGCACAAGGACAACGTGGACGGGTCGACCTTGGCATCGTCTTCAAGCTGCTGGGTCACGAGCCGACGTGTCATGGCGGCCACCCGTGAAGCGATCGATCGTGCGGTATTGACTTGCCGTGGCCGATCCGCCAGAAGCCGGCTGTATCGGGCCAAGGCGTAAGCTGTCAATGCCGACTCCGCCGGAGTCGCGGTCTCCGGGTGGTATCGGTCAAGCGTCGGGTGGTAGGTGCCGCGGACATGCTGGTCGCGGTCGAGACGATTGACCAGATGCGTGGCCATGCGTTCGATCATATTGTCCAGCGAACGTTCCCCGATGAAGCGTCGAGGCAGCAACTGGCTGCCGCGTATCAGCTCCATCGCGGGCAGACTGGGCGAAGCCCGGACGATATGCAATACCTTGAAGCGATACAGCGGGTAGCCATCGCCACGCCCGAGTTGATCCGTATCATTGAAATTCAAACCGATGCCATCGAGCAGACGGATGATCTGTCGACGCGGCGAGGCGTTCTGGCTTATCGCGGTACCCGGCCAAATCGCAGAGGTGGTCTGTCCGTTGGGTTCCACCGACAACAGGCCGTGATACCCCGGGGCAAAGCGTTGATAAACCTCGCCATCGCCTTCGTCATCAGCGATGACGATCGGCTCGGGGCCAAAAGCAATCTGCACACCTACCGCGATCGGATCGTTGATGCTCTGTAGAACCTGCGTCTGCGACGGGGTATCGTCCGCCGCATCATTGCCTGCCGCTTCGAGACTCGGCCGACGATCAAGGATGCGTCGCACCGCGTCCGCCTTCGCCAATCGAGTGGCCTGGATCGTCAGGTCGATCAATTCGGCCGGTCCTGAGTCCGGCTGAATTAAAGCGTCATTGAGGTCGACTCGAAAGGCCGTACCGGTCCCAAGGGTCAGTCCACGGGTCCGTAATGTGACCCGGACACCCAGCAATTGCTCGATGCGGACCGGCTCGACCGAAGACGCATTAGCATCGGGTGGCAATTCATCCTGCCCCAACCATCGCTCCACCATCCGGTGGACCAGCTGAGCATGCCGACTCTCCGGCTCGGCCAAAGCGGCCGCCTGTCCATGAGTCGCGGATGCAAGCAAAGCCAATACGGCCAGAGCAATCAAAACCAATGCCGAAAATCGCATGATGGATTATCGCCAATTGTCCTGCGATGTCACACCCAATCTGTTGCGACCCCGCAACAACCCTCAGAATCGTTACATGCAAAAGATTCCGAAATATCTCTAAGTCTTTATTTAATTTAGCTCTAAGTCGTTCCAAGTCTGGATTTGGCAGTTATTGGCATCACGTGTCATCTTTCAATGTGCGGCATCGGCAGTCAGCCCATCAGCCGCCGGAAAGTGAGCCGAATGATGTTAGACCTCTTTTCGATTTCGACACGCTACCCCAGCCAACGCAAGCGAATCGTCATCCTCGCGGGACTTGTTTTCTTGGCCTTGTGCTGATTCGTCGATGCTTCACAGTCATGTTGCGGGATGAGGTCAATAGCCAAAATTGCAAGAGATTGATGGCTATCAAATCATTCGATATCGCCTGAAAAGTATGCGGATTTAGGCGTAAGTTTTTCTCTCGGATCACGTTTATCCATCGCTTTACTCCGTATACTCGGGATCGATTTTGTTTTCCTGATCCACGGAGTTTCCGATGAAAAGTCCCAAGCGTGTCGCGGTCACCGGTGCCGCCGGCCAGATCGGTTATAGCCTGCTGTTCCGCATCGCTGCGGGTGAGATGTTCGGCCCCGATCAGCCGGTCATCCTCCAACTGATTGAAATCCCCGTCGAAAAAGCGATGCAGGCTCTCGAAGGCGTCGCGATGGAATTGGACGACTGCGCGTTCCCGCTGCTGCACGGCATCGAGATGAGTTCCGATCCGAAGGTTGGCTTCCGCGATGCGAACTGGTGTTTGCTGGTCGGCTCCAAGCCACGCAGGCCGGGCATGGAGCGGGCCGACCTGCTCAAAGACAATGGGAAGATTTTCGTCGGGCAGGGTCAGGCGATTGATGAAGTCGCCGCCGACGATTGCCGTGTCGCTGTGGTGGGCAACCCCTGCAACACCAATGTCATGATCGCCGCCGCCCAGGCCAAGCGTCTGCCCGCGGATCGATTTACCGCGATGGTTCGGCTTGACCAGAATCGGGCGACGACGCAACTGGCCAAGAAGGCGGGTGTGACGGTCAACGAGGTCGACGATGTATTTATCTTCGGCAACCACAGCCCGACGATGTTCCCCGCATTCGGCCTGGCAACGATCGACGCCAAACCCGCCGAGCAGGTCATCGATGACCGCGCCTGGCTCGAAGGTGAATTCTGCGAGACCGTTGGCAAACGCGGAGCAGCCATCATCGCCGCCCGCGGCGCGAGTTCAGCGGCATCCGCAGCAAACGCATTGATCGACCATGTCCACGACCTGTGCATCCCCGGCAAGGTCCATTCCGTGGCGGTCAAGAGCGGCGGAGCCTATGGATTTCATCCAGATGTATGGGCAGGTATGCCGGTTAAAACGATCGCGGAAGGTGAATATGAAATCATCAGCGACAAACCGCTGGACGATTTCGCGAAATCAAAAATCAAGACCACCAACGATGAATTGGTCAGCGAATTAGAAACAGTGTCGGACATGCTGTAAGTCTGTTGGCTTGCACGGATGGATTTGAGCCGGCATGGCTTCAAGCCATTGATACGTTTCTGGGAAGCCACCTATGAAACGACGATGGAAAATATGGGCTGGCCGGCTGCGCGTTTTACTATGCATGTTGTCCGCTGTAGTTTTTGTCTTTGGTGTGTTCGCTTGGGTAATCAGCCGGGATACGGGACATGTCGGAACTGTCAGCGTTGCCGGGCCGGGGTTGGCCGGGACGGGCTGGTGGGTCACTGCGCAAGGGAGGGCCGAGGAGGGAATACTTTCAGCGGGCCTAGAATGGGGGCGGTTTGATACCGACAAGCCGCCCGGCTGGAAGGCAGATGCCGACTACGAAAAACAAGGGATAGCGGAAGCTGAAGACTCAGTCAAGTGTTCCGTTTTAGTGTGGGGCTGGCAGTGGGAATTTGAGCGTATATCAGGTCCGAAAGGATCGGCGACGCCAGAACTTTGGCGGTTGGAAGCGGCTTGGCCCGCGTGGGCGATGACCCTGGGGGCGGCGGCCATACTGATTATTTTGATCGTGACCCGGGCCGCAGCGCAGTGGTTCTACCGCAAGCAGCGTCTGTCCTCAGCAGTCTGCCTGCATTGTGGCCGAATCCTAAAAACCGACGACCCGCCGCTCTGCCCGGGTTGTAACCAGCCCCGGCCACAGGTCACTGTCTCTAAAGCAGAACGACGCGGCGGTTGAGCTGTCTGTAGCAGATCAATCAATCGAGTTGCAAAGCCCGAAGCAGGATCTGCTTGACCGTTTCGCAAGGCACCGCCGAGTCTTCATTGTGCTCTATCCAATCCCCTCCGCCCGCAATCACAGGCCCGGAATCCGAAGAGAGATCGACTCGGCCATGCGTGCCGCGCACTAAAGAAGTATCTAGCGGAATTACATCAAGGTATTGTCGAAACCCGAGTTTCTTCTTCATGAACTTATAAGCCAGCTCCCGTCGGCCAGCCGTCAGAAACAGTTCCCGCGGGTCATAGCCCGGCTTGCGGTGGATATCGACCGTCCTTGCATAATCGGGTGCCTTGTCGTCGTCCAGCCAGAAGTCGTAAGTGAACCAATAACCGTGGTCCGCCAGCAGAACGGTTTCGCCAGCGCGGGGATGGTCAATTACGGCCGGACGGCAGTAAGGAATCTCAGGCAGCTCGATCTGAGCATCGTGGTAGACGTGAGCGATCTGATGATCGACGACCGCAAAGGCTCGGCAAGCTCCGGGGTCGAGCGTATCGAGACCATCTTCGATTCGGATTGATAAAAGATTGTGTTCTCTAAGAATACGATTAATTGGAATGGCAGCATTTATTGTTTGAGTTGACTCCACACCATATTCGCTGACCAGAACAGGACGGTAGCCTGCGGTCTCTAGCTTTTGCAAAAGCTCCTCCAGGAGATCATCGAGTTGATCCGCAGCAGCATAGGTGCGTGTATCGCCTGGCCCGAATTGTTGCAACGGATAGTCCATATAAGGCAAATAATTCAATAGAAGAGTTGGCTTTTCACTTTGAGCGATCTCCGCGGTCGCATCGGCGATCCATTTTGTCGATGAGATATCCGCCATCGGACCCCAGTAGCGGAACAACGGAAACGGTCCAAGCTTGCTTTGCAGACGCTCACGTAAGCCAGCGGGTTTACTATGGCAGTCCGGCAGCTTACGCCCATCGGCTTTATAGATCGGTCGGACCTGTAGATTAATCTCGCAATCGCTGTAGGCGTTATGCCACCAGAACAGGTTGGCACAAGTAAACCCATCGGATTGATCGCGTCTTGCAGCAGCCTGCCAGACCTTTTCGCCATGCACAAGGGAATCCGGGCGTTGCCAGAACCGGACTTCTTTCAGGTCACGGTCATACCAGCCGTTGGCGACGATGCCGTGCCCGGAAGAGCCATCTTTACGATTCCGTCCAACGGATAATCCCGTCAACATTGACGCCTGTACACTGCAGGTCACCGCCGGCAGGACCGGACGTAGAGAACGGATATTTCCAGTGAAGCGCTCTGAGATTCGAGGCATGGATCGCAATAGATCGCGAGTCAGGCCGACGACATTGAGGCAGGCGATTTTCCGCATAAATACTCAAGTCCCCGGCAGCCAACGTTGTCCAAGCCAAGTCAAAACGCAGCAAAATGCGCAGAAGAAAGCCGCATCGTAAGCATCTAGCTCCAATAGAAACAATGCATGTATCAGAGGAAAGCCAACAATCAGCCAGCCGACCAGGCGTAGCCGCCAATTTTCGCATGTTTCCGCCTCACGACGGGCAATGATGCTGATCGCCATGGTGTAAGCGGCAACGACAACCGCAGGTAGGAAAATGTGTCGCCACCAGCCTGGTTCACCGACGGCAGATGCGATTACGCTTCCGCTGACGATCAGCAGAAGGCCCCTGCACACAGCCATCGTCGCCAAGGCAATGAAGAAGACTTGGTGTAGAAAATTATAGATCGCGACAGATATAACGAGTGCGGTCGAAAATATGAAAACGAATCGGCTGCTGTAAACTAATGTCAATCCCAGCCCCGCGATAAGAAATATTACACCCATACCCAGAGCTTTACCCGGGCTGATCAATCCGCTTGGCAGGGGTCGGTTTGGACGTTCTACAGCGTCCATCGAGCGATCACAGAAGTCGTTCAGAGCCATCCCGCCACAATAGATCAAACTCATGCTGACCATCAGGACAAACCCCTGATTCAGAACATGCGATAGCTCGAGCTGATCATCGACCGGCAAGTCGCCTAACACAATGAAGTATGCCGCAACCATACCGTGCAATACCGAGGCCCAGACCGTCGGCAGATTGCTGAGCCGCATGAGTTTCAGCCAGGCGACCAACCGGCTCATGATGTAATAAGACCCTGAGCGAATCGAAATTCTTCAGCGATACCATCAGCCAAGTCATCCACGCGATAAGAATCGGGCAAAACATCCCAAGCGTAAGTCTCGATCTCGAAGTGTTGGCAATCGACCTGCGGTTGCAGATTCAGCAAATCCACGATGTCTGCCTGCGTGGTTCCGAGTTCGCCGAGTGTGTCAAGGTGAACGGGCACATGGAAATGCACCCGCCAACGGTCGTATGTCTCCGGTTTGTTCTGCAACGCGATCGGCAAATCCTCGTACAGAGTATTGCCGCCCGATTTTCGGATCACATTGACTTGATGAAGAAACCGTGTTTCGTCGAACCTTGAGATAGCATCGAATTGACGCTGAATCTCGGATTTATCCACTGACCAGTCGATGCTGATCGCGGAAGACAATTGCACTTTGCCGACTTTGATGCCAGCGGACCGATAGCTTTCGATCACCTGTTTCTGCGATTCAAACATCACCGCGGCGTGGCAGGTGTCGTGACATATACGCAGATAGTCGAGCACGCTGCGATCGTCGGCGGTGCCGAGTAGATGGTTTTGAAAAAATTCAACGACATCGCTTGAAGTCTGCAGGAGGCAGCCGGGCTCGGGTTCGAGGTCGATGTGGATGTGTCGGCCGGTGTCGAGTTCCAGCCGGGCGAGTTGGTGGACCAGCGAAGTCAGGTTTCGGGCGGCTGCGGAAAGTCGGTATTCATCTGCAGCAGAAATCTGGCCTTGCTCATTGCGTGGCTGCGCCGGCCAGCCGATCGGCAAAGTCGAGATCGATCCGTCAGAATCCTCTGGGATCAGCCGGGCCAGGATTCTGGCGAGATCGAGCGTGTAGGCAAAGCGTGATGGGTCGGTCCAGTCCGGCTCATAAACACGATGCTTAACGACCTCGGCGTGAAAATTGTTGAACGGAAAGCCATTGAACGTATAGGCAAGCAATCCCCGCGAATCGAGAAATGCCGCCAGTTCATCGACGCGGTTCTGATCCGACAATTGGCGGACCGTCGAGGCGGCCAACCAAAGCCCGACGCCCATCGGCTCGCTCGGTGAAACCTGCGATTTAATCTTCACCGCATACCTATCGAGGTTGTCCTTAATCTGCTGCAGGTTGGTACCGGCGTGTACATTCGTGCAATATCCAAGCACTGTGCCGGGGCCGATGACTTCGCGCATCGCAGTATTAAACCACGAATCGAAATGGCTGATCGCGTTGCGTTCGGATTAGTCTGATCCGATCTGAAATCTTGGGGACTGCTTGAGGAAAGTATGCGGGTTGTCGAAAACAAGACGCTGAATAGCATCAACGGCGTGGCCGCGGCTTTTCATCTTCAGAGCACATTTCGGCACGCTCAGCGGATCGCTATGCCCCCAGTCGCCCGCGGAGTTGATCCACAGCCGCTCGGCTCCGTACATCTCGACCATGTCGATCGCACGATCTGGCGAACATTTGCTGTCAGGATAGAGCGTCATCCCCGCCCAATGCCCGGCCTCCAGCACACGGCCGATCGTGTGCTCCTCGACATGGTCGATCAGGACACGCTCGGGCTTAATGGCTGGCAAGCGTTTCAAGGCATCGAGGATGAGACGCGTCCCTTTGAGTTTATCTTCGAGATGCGGCGTGTGGATGAGAATCAGTTGGTCATGCTCGGCTGCGAAAGCGAGTTGTTGTTCAAAGACAACCAACTCATTTTTTGAATTTTTATTCAACCCGATTTCGCCGATGCCCAATACGTTCGGTCTTTGAAGAAATAAGGGCAGCAACTGCAAGACTTCCGCAGCGAAGCCTGGGTCTTCCGCCTCCTTGGGGTTGATGCACAGCCAGGCGAAGTGATCGATGCCGTATTGCTTGGCTCGGCTTGGCTCGACTTCGGTCAACTGCCTGAAATAATCCCGGAATCCCTCGGGTGAAGAGCGGTCGAATCCCGCCCAGAATGCGGGCTCGGTCACTGCGACGCAGCCTGCCATCGCCATATGGCGGTAGTCGTCGGTCGTCCGACTCACCATGTGGATATGCGGGTCGATGTAATTCATCGCGGGCTTTCACCGTCAGCTTTCGATAAAGCGGTGGTACCGGTGGCGGGGCCGGGTGCTGCGGCCTCGGAGGGTTGGGTGGTCAAATCGCTGAAGTGTTCAAGAATCAGTTTTGCTCGATCGGGCTGTCCGCAATGGAGCAATTCAATGGCATGCTGAAAGTCTGCGAGCCGTGGGTCATTTTCTTGTTTGCCTTCAGCATAGTTCGAGGCCCGGTCGCAACGGTCGAGAAAAGCCGCGATATCCAGCAACTTCGCGCGGTGGGCGATGAAGGATTGGTCGAGCAGTTTCTCTAACGAAATGGGCGGGGCGTTTCGGTTCGACTCAGACATGCTGCACGACCGGGTTTCGGGTGGTTGCTTCGAGCTGTCTGATGACCGTATTCAGCAACTCGTCGTCGATACAGTCGACTTCGAAGGCTTGGCCGATGTCTTGAATCATGGTCAGCCGAAGGGGGCCGCCGAGGTGTTCGCGGAACTGTTCGATGCCTTGCTTAAAGTCGGCATCGGTCAGTGCGGGGTGAAACAACTCGAAGCCGGCTTGACTTAATAGATTGCAAACACGATCGGCAGCAGCTTGGGGCAGTCGCCTGAGCTTCGCGCTGTAGAGCGTGTCGATCGCGACGCCGACGGCGACGGCCTCGCCATGTCGCAATTGATAATCGGTCAGCGATTCGAGTTGATGGGCCGACCAGTGGCCGAAGTCCAGCGGGCGGGCGTTGGTGTGCTCGTAGGGGTCGCCGCCATCAACGATGTGGTCGAGGTGCAGCTTCGCAGACCATTGCCAAATTCTGTCGCTGACTGCGGGTTCCCGGTCGAGCACTTTCTTCAGGTTTTTCTCGATGTAATCAAATAATTCGGCAGATTTGATTAGGGCGACCTTGATTGCCTCGGCCAAGCCACAACGCCAATCTCGATCGCTGAGCGTATCGAGCATCGCATGGTCGTTGATCACGGCGTAGGGGGTGGCAAACGTACCAATGAAGTTTTTCGTGCCGAACATGTTGACTGCGTTTTTCACGCCGACGCCCGAGTCGCATTGGCTGAGCGTGGTGGTGGGCATCCGGATCAGCCGAACGCCGCGGTGGGCGACAGCCGCGGCGAAGCTGACCATGTCGAGAAGGGCACCACCACCAATCGCAAGAATGTAGGAATGCCGATCGATCCTTTTGATGTGGATTTGCCGGAGCAGGTATTCAAGATTCGAGAGATCGGTCTTGATTGCTTCGCCGCCATTTAAAGCCAGGCAGCCGATGAGCGTGGGCATGGCCCGGAGATGGTGATCAAAGTAGGACTCGATGTTTTCCTGAAAGCCAGGCTGGGCTTCGATCAACGATTGATCGACAACGACAAGGGCTTTGGCATCTACAGAGGCGGGCTTGAATAGATTGACCAACGAAATATTGTGAATATCGAAAGCGTTCCTCGTGAAACGGACCCGATGCGTCAGGGCGAGTTGGACGGTGCGGTCGTTCATCGATCGGCAAGGCAAACGCTTGGCAACTAACTCAGGGCTGGCTCGGCCCCGCTGAGTGCGGTAAGTTTTTCAAAGTAGTCAGGAAACGTCTTGGCGACGCAGCCCGGGTCATCGATCGTCACGCCCGGCTGGACCAGCCCCGCCAACGCAAAGGCCATCGCCATCCGGTGATCGTCATAGGTCTCGATCGTGGCGGGGTTAATCCTATTATCCAGCGGGGGAGTGATGACAAGGCTGTCTTCCATCACCATGACTTGGGCACCGAGTTTGGCCAGTTCTTTCTCCAATGCGGCCATTCGGTCGGTCTCTTTGACACGGAGGTTGCCGACATTGTGGATCGAGGTCGGGCCGTCGGCAAAAAGTGCGATCACCGCGAGGGTCTGGGCCATATCGGGCATATGGTTCAGGTCGACTTCGATGCCTCGCAGCCTGCCGCTGGGTGGGCTGGTCACTTCGGTCCGACCGAGCTGCTGCTCGACACCGCAGCCCATTCGGCCAAGCACATCGCAGAACTCCGCGTCGCCCTGAAGGCTGCGTGAACCGAGGTTTTCGATGATGCAGCGGCTGCCGGGGATCAATGCCGCGGCACCCAAGAAGTAGCTCGCGGTGCTGGCGTCCGGCTCGATCGGGTAATCGTAATGCTTGTAACGCCCCGGCCCGATGTGCACCACTTCGTAGCCGGTGTCCGCCTCGGACTCGACGCCGAACTGATGCATCAGGTTCAGCGTCATTTTGAGATAAGGCAGGCTGGTGATCGGCCCGTCAAACTCTATTTCCAAACCCCGCTCCATGTAGGGCGCCGCAATACAGAGTGCGGAAAGATATTGACTCGACAGCGTTGGCTCGAGTTCGAGCAACCCGCCGAGCAGGCCCGGCGGCTCGGCGATGATTTTCAGCGGCGGGAAGCCGGGCTCACCGAGGTACTCAATCTCGGCACCCATTTGAATGAGCGGGTCGACGAGTTGGCCGATCGGCCGTTCACGCATCCGCGGGATGCCGTCGATGGTGTACGTGCCCAGCCCGAGGCAGCAGGCGGCGGTGAGGAATCGCGTCGCGGTGCCGGCGTTGCCTAAAAATAGCTCCGCTTCATCGGCGGGGATATGCCCACCCTTGCCGTGGACAGTGACGGTAAGATTGTCTTCATCGACATTGAGCTTGAAGCCCAGCGCCTGCAATGCCTCGATCATCCGTCGGGTGTCATCGGCAAAGAGAACGCCGGTGAGTTTAGATCGGCCCTTGGCGAGCGCGGCAATGAGCAACGCCCGGTTGGTCAGGCTTTTCGAGCCGGGCAGTTGCACGGTCGTATCGAACGGGCCGATCGGCTCGATGGTGATCTGGCTGGGGGTGTTGCCGCTCATTTCAAACTTCGATCCGACGCAGTCGCCAACCGGCGCATCGGTCAGGCTTTCCGCATCACCGCGACAATGTTTTCGACCGGCACAACGAAGAGGCGGTTGTCGCCCTCGAAGTCGACGGGGATCGCTTCCTTCGGGTTGAATAGAACCCGGTCGTACTGGTTGATCGGGTATTTCTCATCGATCGCGACCTCGGCCGAGACGGTGACGACGCGGCCGGTGAGGGTGGGGATCTCGATCTTGTCGGGCAGGTGAATGCCGGACTTGGTCTGTTTTTTGTCCTGATCTTTGCGGATCAGGACGCGGGCGCCGATCGGTTCGACGGTCTCAAGCGGGGCGGGTTTGGTCGGGGTCGAAGCTTCACTCATAACTGCGATATAAAAAGCGGGCGGGGTGGTGGCTTAGGGATTACGGATTGACCTGCAGGTCGGCCAACGCCAATGCCGTGTTCTGCGAAAACTCGAAAACCTTGTCGAGGCCCGTCGTGAGAAACACGGACCAAACGGCATCACTCGGCCCGGCAATTCGAGTCCGCGAACCGGTCTGGCTGACTTTTTCACGGACCCGAAGCATCTGTGAGATATTCGAGCTGTTGAGCGATTGCAGGCCGGCTAAGTCAATGACGACATCCGGCGAAGGGTCGGCATCGCCGTGAGCTTTGAGCAGGACATCGATCTCATCACTGAAGCCCGGCTCGGGCGACATCTGAGCAATCCAGATTTGTTCGGACCATTTCTGAAGAGGCATAAGAACTCCTGTTGGGCGAATCATTTTAAGAGATTCGGTCGCTCAATGTGGAAGTAAAGCAACACCCACCGATCACACGGCGGGTGTTGCAATAAGTGTCCGACATATAGATGATTGCGGTCAGCCGTTAATCGCCTCGCGGTTGATGCTGTTCTCCGCAATACGGGTTAACAGTTCGTCTGTTTTGCCTTCCTCATCGAGTGTGGTCTGCAGGGTGTCAGCCATGTCGTTGTGACCCAGCAGCCGAGCAAATGTTCGGGCGCAGCCGTAGCCCGCCATCTCGTAGTGCTCGCACCGTTGAGCGGCAGCAATGAGACCGGCGTCTTTGACATCATCGGGAGCGTCTTCCTCGATCATGTCTTTACCTTCTTTGATGAGCCCTTCCATGCCGTTGCAATGGTGACCGCCCGGCTCAAAGTCGAGCTCTTTGAAAATGTCGACCAAACGATCGCGGTGCGTTTTGGTCATGTCGAGGTGGTCCGCAAACGCCTGCTTGAGCTCGTCCGTGTTCGCGGCGTCCTTCATCTTGGGCAGCGCATCAATCAGCTGCGTTTCGGCGCTGTACAGGTCTTTGAGTTCATGTACGAGCAACGTATGTAGGTCTTTAATTTTCATAGACATCGTGTGAGCCTTTCGGTCATGGGTTATTGAAACGGGGAGAGCGGGATCGAGCTCTAATCAGTTGCTGACGTGTTCGGCAACTTTGCTGTCTTGGGCGTGTTGCTTGGCATGCTCGGTGGCTTGAGATTTCGTGTGATCGACAACTTCTGCAGCTTTATCTTTAAGCTGATCGGGGGCGAGGCCTTCTTCGCGGGCGGCTTCGGCCATCGCTTGTCGGCCGGCCTCGGCGATACGCTCGGACTTCGCCTTGAAATCCGAGGCCTTGAGGCCGAGTTCTTTGCCACGCTCCATCGCGGCGGCGGCGGTGGCGGCGGCGGTGGATTGAGCGCGGTCGGCGGCGTCGGCTGCGGCGTCTTTGGCTGCGTCCTTTAGATCGTCGGCATATTCACCCATCAACTCATTTTCTTTCCGGGTGCCGGGCAGGAGCAGCCCTGCGATGACACCGACAGCCAATGCGGCCAGGCCGGTGGCAAGCGGTGCCTGTTGCGAGCTGCGATGGACCGCCTCGGCGGCGGATTGCACGCCGGACTTGGCCGACTCCGCAGCCTGCGATGTGGCGGAACTCAGTGCCTGGCCTGTGCTGCTGGCAGCCGAGGCGATGCCCGAGCCGGCTGAACTCACGCCCGATGCGATGCCCGAGCCGGCTGAACTCACGCCCGATGCGATGCCCGACCCTGCCGAGGACAGGCCCGAAGCGACGCTGGAGCCGGCGGAGCCGACACCCGAAGCCGTCGCGGAAGCGCCCGAGCGGATGCCGCTGCCCAGCGAGCTGGCGGTATCGCTGACGCGGGCTGACGCTCGCTTGACCAGGTCAACGCTGGCCCCGCCGGTCTGCTTCGCTTTGTCCATCGCAGCGGATGCGGCTGCGGAAGCTTTTTCGCGGGCAGCCTTGAATGTTGATCGTTTAGTCTGAGCATCTTCTGAATCGTCATCCGGCTGAAGCCTGACGATCTCCAGCTCGGCTTCCTGATATGCGCGATAATCGGGGAAATCGTTGTCGATCGTCTCGAGCTCTTCATCATTTAAAGGCTCATAGGAATAGGCGTTTGGACCTTGCCCAACCGATTCAACCGCGTCAGCAGCGACCTGCTCCTCATCTGTCAGCGGGAAGCCTCGTGATTGCGACCGCAACAGGTATCCGCCCTGGTATGAAGATTCCGATCCATGATGCGAATCTCGATAGTGATCGATGGCTTTGCGGCCTGGACCACGCGTATCGCTATCGGTGAGAAAAAGCCAAGCCAGGCCGGCCCCGACCATCGCGGCTGGCAGCGGATTGCGTTTCACGTTGTCGACGAGTTTCTGGGCGATGCCGGAACCTTCGCCCTGAAAAGCCGAGGCGAAATCGCCGACCCAGGCTTTGGGGTTTAGCCGTTCGCTGAGTGCATCGAGTTTGTCGTCGAGCGCGGAACGGGTTTGTCGGATGTCCTGCTGCAATTCTTCCGAAGATTTATTGCTGGCCAGGGGGTCGACACCGGGCGGGGTGTGTGAGCCGGCGGTCGTTCGTGACTGAGGGTCATCTGTAGAAATCATGATGTTTTTTCCTTCGCCCATGCGGCGTTTTCTTTGACGGAGGTAATAGTTTGAGTCGGGGTGATGTCTTCGTTCGCCAAGCGGGACAACCCACGTTTAAGCAAGACGACACCGACGAGGGTGGTGATGCCGCCGATTGCGACGAAGCCGAGCATGAGCGCGGGCAGCATCGTGAGGTCGAGCAGTGCCATCAGTGCCCAGGCAACGAGGTTGGATAGTGCGACCAAGATCAGCGTGACACCAATGAGGGCCACGATGCCCCCGGCGGGGACCTTCGCGGTGTCGATTGCGGCCTGCTTGACCTTCTCGCCAACCTCAGTACGAATCAGGGCGGCTTCCTGCTTAAAAAGCGTCAGCGTTTCATCGCGCAGCTGCTTGAGCAGATCCCCCAGACTGGCGTCTTCGGTTGACGGAGGGGCGGCTGTCTGCGGTGGTGGCGGGTCGAGTGTGGCGGATTCAGGTGGCATAGCGAGTCTCCCAGATCGTGGTGGGATGGGTTAAAAAATCAGTTCGTGGTGTAGCGTTCGGCTGGCGATGCTGTTGCGGTCGGGCTGGCCGGGGGGCGACGAAGTTGGGCGGGGTCGCCACCGACCGGAACGCGGGCGGGCAGCTGCTCATCACTGTCGCGTTCAATCTCGCTGGACTTGAAGAAGCGGGCCGCCGCCAGGCCGACGAGGAACATCCCGCCAAGCGTAAGCTCGGGATATCGCCGAGCGAAAGCGCGTCCATCGTCCAGCAGATCACCCGGCTCCGAGTTGCCGAGATAATTCGCAACACCCTCGGCTTTATTAGCGACGCTGTCGATGACACCAGCAACGGCAGTGTCGTCTTTCTGCTTCAGGGTTTCGCTTGCGCTGCGTGCGGCGGATACTGCATCACGGATACCGGTCTCGACTTTGTTCTGACGGATGCGGGCTTGCTCTCTGGCTTTATCTTGAACGTAACGCTTGGCCTGATTTGCTCGCTCGCCAGCGCTCTTTTGCACTTCGTCCGCTTTGCGACGCAGCCGTTCGCCCTGCTCGTTGAGCTTCGCTTTTGCTGATTCAGCGGCCTGTTGAGCCGAGGCTTTGAGGTCTTCGTGCGTGTGGGCCGCGTCGTTCTTCAAGTCTTCGACTTGCTGCTGGGCACGGGATTCCGGGGATGTTTCGGCGGGTACGGTGGTCGTTGCCATGGGGTGCTCCTTGAGTGAATGCCTGACACCTGATACTAGTTCGCCCCGGAGGTTTTTCCGGGAAATTACATAAAAATCCTTTAAAACTCAGCGACTTTCGAACTGTCCGGCCCAGATAGCGTGACTTCCGCAACCGTTTAGCCATCGTCGACAGCCCGCCTACAATCGCCGCATATGGCATTGACTGAAATCTCCATCCGCGGCGCCCGAGAACACAATCTCAAGGGCATCGACCTCGACATCCCCCGCGACAAGATGGTGGTCATCACCGGCCTGTCGGGCTCGGGCAAGTCCACGCTAGCCTTCGACACGATCTATGCCGAGGGCCAACGCAAGTACATGGAGTCGCTCTCGGCATACGCCCGTCAATTCTTGGACCAATTGCAGAAACCCGACATCGAATCCATCGAGGGCCTGCCGCCGACGATCGCGATCGAGCAGCGGGGCACGTCGCATAACCCACGCTCGACCGTCGCGACGACGACCGAGATCTACGACTACCTGCGCTTGCTGTTCGCCCGGGTGGGTCAGCCACGCTGCTGGCACCCCCGGAAGATTGATAAGAAAACGGGGGCGGTTCTGGAGACCTGCGACGAGCCGATCGAGAGTCAGTCGGCCACGCAGATTGTCGATCACATCATGGACCTGCCCGAGGGCACGAAGCTGATGATCCTTGCCCCCGTAATCCGCGGCAAGAAGGGCCATCACAAGGAAGTCTTTGAATCGATGGTGCGTCAAGGCTTCGTCCGTGCCCGGGTGAACGGCGAGGTGATGGATCTGCGCGAAGTGACCAAAACCAAAGCCGGCACGCCATTCACGACCAAGACCCAGCGTTACCAGAAGCACACGATTGAGGCGGTGGTGGATAGGGTGGTGATGAAGGATATGGGGTCTGGAGGCTCGGGTGTCGAGAAGAACGGGGATGGGAAAGAGCAGGAGCAGGATGAAATTTCCGAAGTCCGCAGCCGAGTCGCCGACTCGGTCGAGCTTTCGTTGAAACTCGCAAATGGCCTGGTCGTTGTTTCCGCGCAAAATCCAAGCTCCAAACCTCAGACTCCAACCTCCGCCTGGCAAGACACACTTTTCAGCGAAAAATACGCCTGCCCGCTACACCCCGAGTGCTCGCTTGAAGACCTCGAGCCGCGGCTGTTTTCGTTCAACTCGCCCTATGGAGCCTGCCCGAGCTGCGCGGGACTGGGCACGGTGTTCGAGTTCGACCCGGAGTTGGTCGTGCCCGATGGCGAGCTGTCGCTGAGCGAGGGGGCGGTCGAGCCGTGGCGGAAAAACGGCAAGCGGATGAACATTTTTTACAACCGGCTGATCAAACGGTTCGGCCGAGAGTTCAAGGTGTCGACCGACCTGCCATTTAAAAGCCTCACTAAGCCGATCCAGCGCATCCTGATGCTCGGCACGAACAGCAAAGACGAATCGAAATATGGCACCTCCTGGGAAGGGGTAATCCCAAATCTCAAACGCCGCTTCGAACAGACCGACAGCGAGTTCGTTAAGCAGCGACTCAGCAGCTACCTCAGCGAGTCACCTTGCGAAACCTGCGGCCGAGCCCGTCTGCGAACCGAAGCGCTTCATGTGTTCGTCTATTCTGGCGGGCAGCGATTCAACATCGATGATGTAGTCAAGATGACCATCGAAGATGCGGCCGATTTTTTCAACAAGCTCGAGCTCGATGCCGAGGGCAAACAGATCGCTCAGCCGATCGTCAAGGAAATTCGGGCCCGGCTTGGCTTCATGCTCAGCGTCGGGCTGGGATACCTCAACCTGTCAAGAAACACGGGCACCCTTTCCGGGGGCGAGAGCCAACGCATCCGCCTCGCGACGCAGGTAGGCAGCGGGCTGGTGGGTTGTTGTTATGTGTTGGATGAGCCGACGATCGGCCTGCATCAGCGTGACAACGATCGGCTCATCAAAACGTTGCGACACCTCACGGACATCGGCAACACGGTTATCGTCGTCGAGCATGACGAGGACACGATCCGGGCGGCGGACCATCTGATCGACATCGGGCCCGGCCCGGGCATCCATGGCGGGACGGTGGTCTCGCATGGGCCGACCGATGAGGTCATCGCGGATCGCGATTCGCTGACCGCCGCGTTTCTTCGGGGTGACGAGGAGATCGCGGTGCCGGAGCAGCGTCGCAAACTCGACCACAAGAAAGCGCTCGTGCTCAAGGGTGCGAGGCAGAACAATCTGAAGAACCTCGATGTCACTTTTCCGCTAGGCGGGGTGGTGACGGTGACGGGTGTGTCGGGCAGTGGCAAGTCGACTTTAGTGAATCACATTCTTATCAAAGCCGCTAAGCGCGGGCTGCTCGGCTCACGGGTCAAGCCCGGCCAACACGATCGGCTGAACGGCGTAACACACATCGATCGGATTATCGAGGTGGATCAGTCGCCGATCGGCCGAACGCCGCGGAGCAACCCGGCGACCTATACCGGCGTGTTCGACATGATCCGCGATCTATTCAGCAAAACTAAGGAGGCGAAGATACGCGGCTATAAGCCCGGCCGCTTCTCGTTCAACGTCAAGGGCGGCCGATGCGAGTCCTGTCAGGGCCAGGGCGTCAAGAAAATCGAGATGCACTTCCTGCCCGATGTTTACGTGCAATGCGATGTCTGTAAAGGCAAACGCTACAACCGCGAGACGCTTGAGATCACCTACCGCGGCAAGAATATCAGCGATGTGCTGGAGATGACGGTCGAGGATGCGCTGGAGTTTTTCGACAGTTTTAACGATGTGAAGCGTTTGCTGACGGCGCTCAATGATGTCGGGCTTTCCTATGTGAAACTTGGCCAGGCCAGCACGACTTTATCCGGCGGCGAGGCCCAGCGGGTAAAGCTCGCGACCGAACTGGGCAAACGCTCGACCGGTCACACGCTCTACGTGCTGGACGAACCGACGACCGGACTTCATTTTGAAGACGTCCGAAAGTTGATCGCGGTGCTCGATCGATTGGCTGACGCGGGCAATACGGTGCTGCTCATCGAACACAACCTTGATGTCATCAAGTGCAGCGACTGGCTGATCGACCTCGGCCCGGAAGGTGGCGACCGCGGCGGCACCCTCGTCGCCCAGGGCACCCCGGAAGATTTGGCGGAAGATGAAAATTCCTATACCGGCCGATACCTCAAGCATCACTTGCAGTTGGCCGTTTAGCGGACGCGGCGAAGCCGCCCATTCGTTACAGAAAAACTTTCGCGGCACGCTTCGCGTCACCCGCTAAACAGTGATATCACGTCGTGTAATCCGCGTTGATCGTGATGTATTCGCGGGACAGGTCGCACCCTAACCATTCGACGCGGGTGCTGCCTCGGCCCAGGTCGAGGCGGAAGATGACTTCCTTGCAGGCCATCGCCTCGGCGAGTCGAGGGTCATTGCCGATCTTGTCCATCAGCGGATTGCCGTGGTCGTAGACGCAGGTTTCGTGGGCCAGGCCTTTGCCGGTGATGTGCAGGCTGAGCTGTTCGGGGCGCAGCGGGACACCGCTGTTGCCCGCGGCGGTGACGATCCGGCCCCAGTTCGGGTCTTGCCCATGCACAGCGGTTTTGACGAGTGGCGAATCGATGACGCAACGCCCGACTTTGTCCGCCTCGATTTCATCGGCGGCGTTGTCGACGATGACGCGAAACACCTTGGTTGCGCCTTCGCCGTCTTCGACGATCTGATAGGCGAGGTCGAGGCAGAGGTCGATCAGGGCGGTTTGGAATATCGCAGCGGGGCCGGCCACTTCGCGCATAGCGTCTCGCTCCACATCGGCGTCGGCGAGCGAGAGGGGGGTGTTGCCCGCCAAGCCGGAAGCGAGGCAGAGGACGGTATCGCTGGGGCTGGTGTGCTGGTCGACCGAGATGCGGTTGAAGCTGATCTCGCAGGCCCGCTTGAGCATCGGCTGCAACACTTCCGCGGAGACATCCGCATCAGTCGTGATAAACACCAGCATGGTCGCGAGGTTTGGCGCAATCATGCCCGAGCCTTTCGCGATCCCGCCAAGCGTGACGGTCTTTCCATCCAGTTCGATTTGGCGATTGGCCTGCTTGGGGACAAGGTCCGTGGTCATGATGCCGCCGGCCGCCGCGGCATCGGCCTCGGCGCCGCGGGCAAGTTTCGGGACGAGTTGCTTGATGCCGTCGGCGATCTTGTCCACGGGTATCTGCGGGCCGATGAGGCCGGTCGAGCTCGGAATGACCTGCTCGGCAGATATCGATTGCTCCCCGGTGCTGATCGCTTGGGCCAGCAGGGCGGCGGTCTGCTCCGCGTTGTCGATACCCTCTTGCCCGGTCGCATCGTTAGCGATGCCGGAGTTGACGAGGACTGCCCGAGCCTGGCCTTGCGTTGCGGCAAGATGCTTTTTGCCGACGATAACCGGTGCACCGGGGATGCGGTTCTGCGTGAACAGCGCGGCGGCGCTGCAGAGCTGATCGGCGACGATCAGGGTCAGGTCCGGCTTGCCGCTGGGCTTAATGCCGCAGGTCCCGCCGGCCGCCCGGAAGCCGCTGGGCAGGGTGATGCTTCGATGAACCGATGGGGTGGATTCTTCACTCATTTCGTGCCGATTGTACGGCCTAGCTCGCCTCGTTATAGTCAGGGTTTGGGCGGAACCTGCCCGCCGCGTGATCCTCACTTTTACAAAGAAAGCTCAGCCATGCCCGTCGCCGATTATCAAACCTATTGCAAGATGCTCGACAACGCTTATGAGCAGAAGTTTGCTTACCCCGCCATCAATGTCAGCTCAATGGTCACCGCCAATGCGGCCCTCAAGGCCTTCAACGACTTGGGTTGCGATGGCATGATTCAGGTCAGCACCGGCGGCGGCAAGTTCGCCTCGGGCCTGGTCAACGGTGACATGGTGATGGGGGCCATCAGCCTGGCTGAGCATATCCACCGTGTCGCGGCCAAGCTGCCGATCAATGTCGCGATTCACACCGACCACTGCCAGCCGGAAAATGTTGATGACTTCCTGATCCCGCTGATTGAGGAATCCGAGCGTCGCGTCGCTGAGGGCAAGCTGCCTTTGTACAGCTCACACATGCTCGACGCTTCGATCCTGCCGATCAAGGAAAACATGGACTTGGCCGTCCCGCTTCTCGAGCGGATGGCGAAGATTGGCCAAATCCTCGAGGTCGAGGCTGGCGTAGTCGGCGGCGAAGAAGACGGCGCTGCGGGCAGCGAAGACACGCCCGACGAAGAGCTGTACACCACGCCAGAAGACATGGTTTATGTCTATGAACGGCTGAGCGCGGTCGAGGGCGGGCGGTACATGTTCGCCGCGACCTTCGGCAACGTGCACGGGGCTTACAAACCCGGTGCGGTCAAGCTGAAGCCCGAGATCCTCAAACAGGGTCAGGACGCGATCAAAGCCAAGTTCGGCGACGACGCTTATTTCTGGCTGGTCTTCCACGGCGGATCGGGCAGCGAGAAACACGAGATCGAAGAAACGCTCGGTTACGGCGTCGTGAAGATGAACGTCGACACCGACTGCCAGTATGCATTCACTCGCCCCGTGGCCGGCCACATGTTCGAGAACTACAACGGCGTTCTGAAGATCGACGGCGAGGTCGGCGTAAAGAAAACCTACGACCCGCGCAGCTATCTCAAGAAGGGCGAAGAAGCGATGGCCAAGCGTGTCGAAGAAGCCTGTCACGATCTGCACTGCGTCGGAAAAACCGTGAGCGGCGTCGGCGTGTGATACATCCTGCCGATCTCTGATTCGACCAAGCCCCAACCCAGTGTCGGGGCTTTTTTATTGCGAAAAATAAGGCGGGCGGGGCACTTCAAAGAATTTTTCCAGCACCTACTTTTTCGTATTGACTTTTACGTATTTAGTTTTATACTTCATGCGTCGGGTTTGGGATTTTGGCTTGCGTTGATTGTTGTTTCTGATCGCCGGTTCGCGTCACGCTTTTTCCAGATGTCACGATGAATATCACGCAACAACAACTTGCCGAGCGATTGGGCGTCAGCCAGATGGCGGTCTCGTTTGCGCTCAATGATAAGCCGGGGGTCAATGCGAAAACACGCAGGCGGATTCTCGCCGCCGCCGCCGATGCCGGGTATCGGCCACACGCCGGGGCCCGCGCGACCCGCCACGGCCGCAGCGGCACGATCGAACTGATACTCGGCCTGCACGAGGCGGTCAGCCGTATCCCTGTTGGCTTGCTCGAGGGCTTGCACGACGAGATGGCCGAGCACGGCTTGCGGATGCTCGTGGGTCGGGTGCCCGATGAGAAGCTCACCGACCAACGGTTCCTGCCGAGCATCCTCCGCGAAGTCGCCGCCGACGGGCTGCTGATCAATTACACCCACTGGTTCCCGCCGCAGCTTACAGAATTGATTCGACTACACCGCATTCCTGCCATCTGGCTTAACGCTCCGCTGGATCAGCATTGCGTCCGCCCGGACGACGTCGCTGCAGGGCGGATTGCCACCGAGCACCTGCTCGCCGCGGGCTGCAAAAAAGTCGCGTTGTATGTCATCGGTCACAACGATCACTACAGCGTCGAAGCCCGCCGCCGGGGTCATGAACAGGGGATGGATCGTGCCGGTTTACCCCCGCAGTTCATCATGCGTGGCAAACGCGATTACGCCCAGATCCGGCAGGACGTGGCTAGCGACGATCGGTTGGACCTGACCAGGCAATGGCTCGAAGAAGACAAGCCCGACGGCGTGGTCGCCTACAGCCTTGCCGAGGCGTCCATGATCGTTATTGCCGCCGCTCAGTTAGGCCTTCGTATGCCCGATGACCTGCAGCTTTGCATGATCGGCGATGAGGTACCGACGCGCTTCGGTTTTGCCATCACGACGGTCCGGTTGCCCTGGGCCGAGATCGGTCGACAGGCGATCCGTGCGTTGGAACACCGCATCGCCGAACCGGACGCGGTGGACTCGGTCTCACTAAGCGAAATACCCCCTCGACTCGAACTTGGCGTCACGACGGCGCCTCAAACCTGATCCGTTTCAACTTTCACCCCTCTGGAGGCTTCCATGTTACGTACCGCTTCGCTCGCTACTACCGTTTTCGCTCTTGCGACTGCCACCCATGCCGCGACCATGGACTTCGAAGACGCTGTCTACACCATCGGCACGTCCATCAGTGGCAAAGCCGACCCCGATTTTCAGGCGA
>CAZFZS010000007.1:74629-96771 GCA_964523485.1 uncultured Phycisphaeraceae bacterium
GGCGACCTGGCAGGGCGGCCTGCCAAGCCTCGTCGGTTTCGATGGCCCGGCAGCAACGCCGACTAATAAGTTCTATCAGTTCCCGACAGCGGATACATCGGACAACGGATCAAGCTTCGGCAGCGTCCGGATCACGCCGACCGCCGCGGCACTGGGCGGCTCGGACGCGGCCAGCGGTAGTTACGACTTCAGCTTCGGTGTCCGCGCTGCAAGTCAGCAGGCCGGATTCACCGCCTTCACCCCCGTTGCCGACATCCGCCTGGGGCAGGACAGCACCGGCGATCAGGCCGCCCGTTTCCTGCTCTACTCCAACGGTCTGATTCAAGTCCTCGGCGGCGGCGCAGACTTTTTTGTCACAACGACGGGCAACCCCGCCGATAGCGGAAGCCGCTTCGATCTCGATAACTCCACCGATCGGTTCGTCACCATCGCAGGCACACTGAATTACGACACCAAGCAGTTCACCCTCAGCGTCGATGGCACTGCGCAAAACAACGGCAACGCTCTGAACTTCCGAAGCGGCACTTCGGCGACTTACGACAGCTTCGGCGCCGTCTGGACCGAGGGACTCAATCAGGCGGAGTATCGGGCGTATCAACTCGATGACATCTCGGTCGCCGTCCCCGAGCCCGGCTCGCTGGTACTCACGAGTCTCGGGGCACTCCTGTTGGCCAGCCGACGACGATCCGCCTGAGGCCTTGACCTCGCTTCGATCACGTCGACGCCGCCCAAACGCAGCGTCGACGCTTTCAAACAAGCTCTTTCGCCAGTTGCTTTTCGGAGTTTCTCTATGAAACGTCACGCCTTCACGCTCATCGAACTGCTCGTAGTCATCTCGATCATCGCGCTGCTCATCGGGATCCTGCTGCCCGCACTCGGAGCGGCGCGAGACTCGGCACGCGGTGTCGCCTGCCTGTCGAACAAGCGACAAATCGGAATCGCCATGGCAACCTATAGCGCCGACTACAAGCAGGCAGTCGTGCCCGGCATCCTGATCGGCGGGAACGGCGATGCCAGTTATGCATCGGTCCTCGCCAAGGGCGAATATGGCCCCGCCCGCAACGTGACGACGGACCCCAACCGCGCGGTCGATAACGAAACCAATTCGCTGTTCCGATGCCCGAACGGATTGGGCGAACGGGCGACAGGGTTGTTCAACCCTGCTAATCAGACGGCCCCCGAGGGGCGGCGCTACTGGCGGGCCGCCGTGCCCGAGTCCGGCACGAATAATGTGGACTTCGGCAACGTCGTCAATACCTGGTATGCCTTTAATGGCATGCAATCAACCAGCGAATACAACGAATATTTTCCGATGACCGCGATCACCCGAGCCGGTAGCGCCTTGAACCGCTTCCATACCGTCGATGATTTTCAGCACGCGACGAAGCTGGCGATGATCTACGACGGCGTGCGGGCCCACAGCGGCAACTTCAATCGGTTGAGTCTTCGTCACAATGGCCAAAGCAGTTTAAATATGCTTTTCGCCGACAGTCATGCCGCGGCTCAATCTGACGATACCCTGCCGGACGGCACTGCGACGATCGGCGGCATCGCGGCGAATACCGACGGCAGCCTGGATCAATGGCCTGATGTCTTTTGGCGCTTGAATCAACCCGTGCCTTGAACGCGTCGCCAAAGTCGATCTCTAAACCCCTGTCCCGGACACCACGATGCCCATGCGTTTGATCACGCTCTTGTTATTTGTTGGATTGCTGCTGGCTGGGTTTAGACCCGGGGCTTCAGCGGCATCCGCTTCGCAAGTGATGTCGACCACAGACCAACCGGCGCTCAGCGGATCGGCCAAGGCTGACGCGACGATCCGGAGTATTGAGACCGACCATGGCGGGGGCTTCCGATTGACAACCAAGAAGCAGCCGGGCAATCACTATGACATCGAGGCGAGAGTGGCGTTGCAGGAGGGCATTGAAAAGGGCGATGTCATCCGCGTAAGCTTCTGGGGCCGAGCTGTTGAGGGCGAGCGATATGAGACCGGTGAGGGCTTCACGCTGTTTCGCATACAGCGCACGGCCCCGCCCTGGGAGCGTGGCCTCTACAAGGAATTCAGCCTGGGTCCGGTCTGGAAGCAGTATCATGTGGCCGAGAAATTCGATCACACGCTGCCTACCGACTCGATCGCTGCGGTGTTCTCCGGCGGCTACCCGCCGCAGACCCTGGAAATCGCAGGGCTGAGCGTCGAAAACCTGGGGCCCGACGCCGACCCTCAAGCCCAGCCCCAGACAACCTCGGACTACCTCGGCAGCGAACCGGAAGCCGCGTGGCGACATGCTGCAATTCAGCGGATCGAGCAGCACCGCAAGGCGGACCACCGCGTGATGGTCGTCGATGCGGATGGCCGGCCCGTGGCCGGCGTAACCTTGCGCGCGGAACTGATGCGGCATGATTTTCAGTTCGGGGCCGCGATCAGCGCGATCTGGCTGAATGACAATTGGGACACCGAGGCCGGCCTCCGCTACCGCACATCGCTTACCCGATGGTTCAATTCTATCGCGATCGAGAACGCATTGAAATGGGCGCGCTGGGAGAAGGACCCCGAGGTTGCGCTGCGGACGCTGCGGTGGGCGAACGAGGTCGGGCTGGATGTGCACGGCCACGTCTTGGTTTGGCCGGGGCTTGAGAAGTTTCGCGTCCATGATGCACAAGACATCTGGTCCGCTGCCCAGGAGGACCCGGAAATCCTGCGTCGACGGGTATCGAATCATATCGATTCGATTCTGTCTGGCACCGCTGGCATGATCGGCACATGGGATGTCGTAAATGAAGCGTACAACCAGAACGATTTCATCAAGCTGCTGGGTGAGCCGGTGATCGCCGAGTGGTTCATTCAGGCCCGCGCGGGTGCACCGGATGCGACGCTGCTCTACAACGATTTCGGGCTGATCGGTCAAAACGGCACGAACCGGCCCAAGCAGCAATTCGTCAAACGGCTGATCGCCGAGGCGTTGCAGCGCGGAGCCCCGATCGACGCGATCGGTTTTCAGTCGCACCTCGGCGGCGGCTACACGCCGCCCGCCCGGGTGCTCGACATCCTCGATGACTTCGGCGAGCTTGGACTCGATCTGCAGATCACTGAATACGACCTGTCGACTAAAGACCCCGAACTGGCTGAGCGATACACCCGCGACTTCCTGATTGCTGTTTTCAGCCACCCGCAGGTCACCGGGTTTCAGATGTGGAACTACTGGTCCGCCACGCCGACCTGGTTCCCCGAGGCGTCGGTCTTCGGCGATGACTGGTCGCTGCTGCCGGTCGGCCGGGCCTATTTGGAGATGGTACACAACCGCTGGAATACCGATGTCGTCGGCATCACCGACAGCGACGGCAGATTCGACTTCCGCGGGTTCAAAGGCGATTATCGCTTTACACTCGATGATTTTTCCGAACAGACGACCGGCAAAGTGGACGCGGGTGGGGGCGTAACGGTCATTAAGTTGCATAGCCGTTGAGCGACCCACGGTTCGGGAAAGGGGGTCGTGCATCGAGACTCCACCGCAAAGAGTCAGTCGCTTGATTTCTTACGCGCTGCATCGCGAATCTCGATGAGGTCTTTCATGACATGGCTCAAGTCAGCCGAGCGGTCGACTCCGCCGAAGGCATCGTGGAGCTTGAGGTACAACGCATAAAGCTTGGCATAGGTCTTCACATTCGCCGGGATCGGCTGGTAGACCTTGTCCTTGACGCGGGTCATATTGGCTTGTGCATCAAGCGTATCAGGGTAGGCCCCGCCGACAACAGCGCCGAAGATCGCGGCACCCAGTGCGCAGGTCTGCTGTGAAGCGCTGACCTTCATCGGGCGATTACAGATGTCCGCATAGATTTGCATGGCCATCGGATTCTTCTCTGCGATGCCGCCACAGTTGATCACTTGCTCAACCATCACGCCGTGCTCTTCAAGGCGGTTGATGATCGCCAGCGCCCCGAAGGCCGTCGCCTCGATCAGAGTGCGGTAGACCTCGGCCGCAGTGGTGTGCAGCGTTTGGCCCAGCAGTAGCCCGGTCAGCAGCGGATCGACCAGCACGGTGCGGTTGCCGTTGTTCCAATCGAGTGCGAGCAGGCCGGAGGCCCCGGGTTTGAGCTGCTCGGCTTGCCGTGTCAACTCCGTATGCAGTTCCGCATCCGACTGCCCATCGCGGGGCGTGAGATGTTTGACAAACCAATTGAAGATATCGCCGACCGCGGATTGGCCCGCCTCGATGCCGATCATGCCCGGCAGGATCGACCCCGGCACAACGCCACACACCCCGGGGATATCACCCGCCCCCGGGATCCCGCCGCTTTGCTCCGCCTCTTTCCCGTTTCCGATGCTGGCGATGTTACTTCCGGGGGCGGCGTTGTCACCTCCGGTGGCGGGGGGCGCGACCATGCAGTCGCAGGTGCTTGTGCCCATGATTTTGACGAGTGTGCCGGGCTTGCAGCCCGAGCCGACCGCGCCGTGGTGGGCATCAAACCCACCAGCCGCGACCGGCAGTCCTGCGGGTAGGCCAACCTTTTCCGCAACCTCGACGGTCAGCCCGCCGACCCGCTCATCGCTGGCGATGGCTGGCGTGAAATAACGCCCGCGCAATCGCACCAGCTTCGGGTCCAGCGACTCAAGAAACGCCTCGCTCGGCAGGCCGCTCCAGTCCTCGTGATACATCGCCTTATGACCCGCCGCGCAGATGCAGCGTGCCATCGTGTCCGGGTCCAGCCGGCCCGTGATATAGCCCGGCACGAAATCCGCGAGTTCAACCCAGCTGTAGACCGCATCAAACACCTCCGGATACGCCCGGCAGCAGCGCAGAATTTTTGACCAGTACCACTCGCTCGAATAGGTCCCGCCACATTTGGCAAGGTACTCCGGGAAATCGCGCGAAGCTTTCTGGGTGATCTCCGCCGCCTCAGCATGCGAGGTGTGGTCCTTCCAAAGCCAAGCCTGGGCTGCGGGGTGATCCTTGAATGCCTCGGACATGGCCAACGGCTGACCATCCTCGTCGACGGGCAGGGGGGTCGAGCCTGTCGTATCCACACCGATACCGACCACCGCCGCCGGGTCAAAGCCCTCGACGTTTGCCGCCTGTTCGACCGCCTGTTTCACACTGGCTAAAAAGCCATCGATGTAATCCTGCGGGTTTTGCCGGGCCACGTTCGGGTCTGTCGGGTCGAGCAGAATGCCCGCTTCCCCGGACGGGTAATCAAACACTGCGGTAGCGATCTCTTGGCCGTCGGCAACATCAACGACCAAGGCCCGGACGCTGTTGGTTCCATAGTCCACGCCGATGGCGTAGCCCGTGGGAGTCGAAGTTTTTGGCATAGATAAGAATCCTGATAAGAAAAATTGAAGCGTGGCCGTCGGCCCGAATAAACCGGCCAGCTTACAACGTATCATGTTGCGATGAACGCTACGGAATTGCGGGACTTACTGCGTGTCGCCCCCTTCAGGCCGATCAAGCTCGACATCGGCCGAGGCCGAACCGCCACCATCCAAGACCCCGCCCTGGTCTTACTCTCCGAGTCGAAGGTTGTCTTCGCCGATGCAGTGCATGAGGGCATCACATCGGGCCTGACCACTGTCGATCTCCCGAAAGTCCGGAAGTATCAAATCGTGGAATAGCAGGATTAGCGATGCTTCGCGGTGCGACGTCATCGTTGATCTTATTTGTGGCAATTGAATTCACGGCCGAGTCCTCGACCGCCAACTTTCCGTTGGGTCGATTTATATACCGGATCAACATAGATCAGCCGTCACGCTTGGTTTGCGCTCAGGCAGGCAAGCCGCTGCTTAGGTAGCGGCCTAGCATCTTTACATGCCTGATCGATTCTTAACATTTGTATCGACTCAAAATCGCGGCTTCTTGATCGGACTGAGTCTGTTGTCTCTGATCCTCTCGGGCTGCCAGACCTACCCGCAGCGAGGACAAATTATCGAACGATGGCGGGGTGATCTGGGTTTGGCCGCTGTTAACCAAGGCTATAACCCGCCGCACCTGCGGATGGGTTCGGTTGCTTTGGATGCCTGGTATAGCCCGCTCGTACCGCTTGGGCCGAACGATCTGGGCTTGCATCACTATGCCGATGAACCATGGACGTCACGCTGGCAGCACGAGGTCAGCCGTGGCACCCTCTACACCCAGCAGGCCGGCTTCATCGACCTGGCTCACCTCCGCAACACGATCGACCTCACCGCTTTCGCATATCGACATATCTACGCCTCGATCCGTGCCGGCGAATCGCAAGTCAAGCTCATCTCGGCCGAACCTGACGTCTATCGCCTCACCCTGCATTTGCCAATTACATGGCAGGCAACCTACACCCACATCGATAACAGCGAGCAGGCAGTCGCCATCCATGCACAGCAGCACGAAGCGGCCATCGCCATTGCGCAGCGGACCTCTTGGCTGATGAGCACTTGGCACGAAGTCCTGACCCACTTCGGCTACAAAAGCCTGGGGATCGTGACCGAAAAGCCCTCCGCATTCAGCTTCGACGATGCCGCCGCTCACCGCATCGGCATCGAAATCGCCGGCCGGGCCATCCGCGCCGCCGGCGGCCTCGACGGTTTCAATCAACATGTCACCCGCGAGATGCCCAAGCGTCTGATCGAGCTCGGCGCTGTTGAGGCCGATGAGGTGGTCACGCACGTCGCCGCGGTCGAAGATCGCTTCTGGTCCGGCGATTGGCCAACCCGGCGGGTGGTCGATCTGTCTTTCGCCGGCCAGCCCCATGCCGCGCTCTTATCCAATGAGAAAGCAGAACCTTTCGTTTGGTATTTCGATGATGACGAGCAGGTTGCCGGCCATGCCATTTCCGATTTGTTCGATGTACAAATCGACATGCACACCCTCGAAGCCGCCGCCATCCGCCGAGCCCTCAGCGGATCGAGCAACACCATCGATCCCGCCCGCGATTTTCCCGTCCTGTACCGACTGCTCCGCGATGAACTCGATCCCCCCACCGAAACCGGCCCCGAGCTAGCACAACGCTGAAACCTCTCTCGCAAACACGAGCACCGCAACCTAAATGAGCCGCGGCGTCTTCGCCGCGCGTCCACGCGCAGGACTCCACCTCCCACCGCGTAACCTCATTCAATCCCACTTCAATGAGGTTCATACATGTTGGTGCTGATAGTTTCTAATTTGTCCATCGGATTGCTCATCGCCTCGGCGGTTGTTCTTTTGATTTGCCGCAAGCTCAGGGGCGTCTGGCAGGCCATCGTCGAGCAACACCCCGACCTGCCTGAAAGCGAAGTCCCCACGTTGGGTAAACCCCGGATGCTCAGGATCGCTCGGCTAGGCGATGGCCCCTTCAGCCCGATGTGGCAACGCTGTATCCGCATCACCGTCACCGAGGCCGGCCTCCGTCTGCGACTGGCCCGGCCTTTCCACTGGATCAGCAGCGACAGCGCTTTAATCCTCTGGCCCGATCTCAAGGCCCACCGCAAACGCACCCTCTCCCTCGACCGCGGCCGAGACAATCGGCTCTTCCTCCACCTAACCCGCACCGACCGCCGCCGCCTCAAACAACAAGCCGGCCCCCACTGGCCTGCCCACCTCGATGAGCGTCCTACCCACCCCTTGCTGAAACTTTTCAAACCCACGTTCTAAACCGACAGCAGCTCAAAATTTGAATCCATCGCAACAGCCGGTATGAGAACCATTGAAGTATGATATTTTAGTACCAGTCCACTAGTAGCCCCGGAGGCCCGCACCATGGCTTCGCTTCAACGCTTTCTCGTCATGGCATTGATTCTTATCGCGAGCCCAGCACTCGCTGAGCTCGACCGTTCGCAGCAATCCAAACTCGGGCGGGCCGAGCGATCGCTGGACCGTGCTGAGCGGGAGCTGGATCGCGCTGCCGAGTCGGTTCAAGAAGCCAAAGCCTCCGACATCGGTATGACGCAGCACACCGTCGGCGTCATCCAACGTGAAGCGGACGGGGCAAAGAAAGCCCTCGACAAAGCCGCCGACCTGACCGCGGAACTCCCCGCCGATGATGAAGCGGTTCAGGAACACAATCAACGCTATGAAAAATTCAAACAACGCCACGCCGAACTCATGGCCGCGCTGACGGATACGCAGAACACACTCGACGCCGAGGACGCCACGCTCGTCGCGGGACTCGACAGCGACAAACAGGCGGTCGAAGCCTTGCAATCCACTTTTGCCGGCATGTCGCGTTACCTGCTCTCGATAGACATGCCCGAAGGCCTGCTCGAATCTTATGGCCCCGCCCTGGAGCAGTCCGTCAAACTCGAACAGACTTACAGCGGCCGCGCCAGCAGCGCCGAAGCCCGGTCCATGCAGACCGCCGTCGGTAACATGGTCCGCGAACGCGAGCAGGCCGAAAGCTCAGTCGAAGCAGCCTAGACCGAGCTTCCCAAACGGATCGATCAACACGTTGAGCGGGCCGGCGAGGTCATGACCGCTTCGATCGAAAACGGCACCTAGCATCATGTTTTCCAAACCGTCAACCCTCGGCTGGAAATCGCTCAATCTCTCACCGAGCGAGCACAAGCCATCGGCGTCGACCCCGCCGTCGTGAAGCAAGCCCAGCAAGACATCCAGGCTGTCCGCGATCAACGCAATCAACACACCCGCAAAATCATTGCTAGCAACCAACCCCCATCCAGTGTGTACGAAGCCTCCGATCAGCAGGAAATCCTTGAACTGGTCCGCACCGTTTGGCAGCGTAACAATCCCGACACGGAGATCCTGCACATCAGCCTCCCCGTCGACAGTTGGGAGCGGCACACGATGTGGCAATGGAACAAGATCGAGAAAGCCTGGGTCAAGCGTGACTTCTCCAAACTCCCCGCTTGGGTCGTCATCGACGGCGAAAGCGACCTCGCCTACCAATACCCTCTGGACGTCTACCGCCTCCACCTCCAAGGCGACAAATTGGCTGCCAGCAACCTCACCGTCGAAGGCAAACCCGACAACCCCTACCAACTCCTCCATAAATCCGCCGTGAAGCCTTGATATAAGTTGCCGCCCCGTTTGGATCGCACACATCAGCCTGCGGCTGAGGTGTGGCACCCGGCTTAGACCCACCCAGCCGCGGCGTCATCGCCGCGCGTCTAAGTGTGTCAGTTCATCAATCGACCCCCCACTGAATGGATCAGAATGAACCAGCACGGGTTATTGGGGTTTGAGCAGCACGCGGATCGGCGAGGCGTCGCTGTTTTGGATTTTCAGGGGGGCGGCGAGGTAGGTGTAGGTTTGCTCTTGGGTTTGGCGGAGGTCGAGGCCTTCGATGATCCAGGTGCGGGCGTGTAGGAGGATGCGGTGGGTGGTGGCGGGGTCGTCGAAGGGGGCAACGGAGAGGTAGTCGACGCCGACGAGTTGGATGCCACGGTCGACCAGCAGTTTGGCGGCGTCGGGGGCAATAGCGGCGTAGTTCTTGTTGAAGGGCTGCTTTGTCCAGTCACTGTCGGAGTTGACGGTGCGGAAGAAAATGCGGTCGGTGGGCTCGAGCGGGGCGGTGCGGGCTTCGTAGTCGCAGATGGCGGCGGCGGTGACGTGGTGGGGCGGTTGGTTTGCGGTTGGCGGGACATTTGCGACGCGGACTTGGCCGGCCATGAGGTGGAGGGGTGCGGCGGTGACGTCGTCGTCGCCGTCGATGTAGTGATGCGGGGCGTCGAGGTGCGTGCCGGTGTGAGCTGAGAGATACAGCGAGCTGACGTTGGCGTCGCCGGGCTCGGCGATGGTCGAGAGCTTGCCGACCTCGACCTCGGGTTGGCCGGGCCACACAGGCATGCCCGAAAAAATCGGAAAAGTGGCGTCCAACCAGGCGTCGTCGGCGTTCAAATCGGGGTCGTCTCGCTTCATAGAAGGCTCATGTCGCAACGAAAAGGGGTCATGCAAGGCCCATCGCGGGCAGGGAAATCAGGTTAAAACTGAACGAATTGGATGATTTGCGAGTTCGAGTCACAGCCCGCCGAGGATACCGAGGTTGCTGCCGGTGCTCATGAGTTTGGCGTTGCGGCGATAAAGCGGGTGCTCGAAACGGCTTAGGGCTTCGGGGGTATCGCTAGCATCGAGGTCGGCCCAGAGCTGGACCCGGCCATCGGGGTGATAGACGAGGGCTTGTTCGCCGTTTCCGGTGACTTTTTGGAGTAGTGCGCACGGGCCTTGCACGCTGCCGAGCGCGTTGCCGTGGCGGTCGAAGACGGCCCCGTCAGCTCCGGGCTGAGCACGTACTAATTCGTGATAGCCATCGCCGTTGAAGTCGATCGGCTGGGTCTGGTAGAGGTCGATCGGCGGGTCGAGGGGTTGGCCGGTGTCGGCATTGAACATGAATGGCTCGACCGCGGCGTGGGCGCGGCCATCCGGGCCACAGGTTTTGTGGTCGATCCGCATAGCGATGGCGGCGTGGCGGCGGCTGTCGAGCAGGCGTGCGACGTAGCCCATGTCCATGTGGCCGCGGTCGATGGCGGCCCATTGGCGTTTGCCGTTCTGGTCGAAGCAGACGACGCGGGGGGCGGTGTGGGGGTCGGATTCGCGGGCGGTGAAAAAGGACCAGGTGTTGTCGTTGTGGCGGATGGGTTCGATCAGGTCGGAGTGGCCGCGGTAGGATTTGCGGTCGGCGCAGAATCGTTCGCGGCCGGTGTCGAGCTCGATGTAGCGTTCGCCCCAGAGCAGGGCTTCTCGGCCGGCGTTTTCGAAGTCTACGACGGGGCAGCGATGGCTGCCGCGTGCGCCGGGGTCGTTTTTGCGGATGTGTTTGGTCCAGCGGGTGGAGAAGTCGGCGTTGTGGGCCTGGAAGTGCATGTCGCCGTAGGTGCCTTGGGCGGTGACTAGCACGGGTTCGCCGGCGACGTAGCCGCCGATGAGAAAGTGGCGGAACGCTTCACCCAGCGGTTGGCCGATGAGGTGTGAGGGCCAGGACCATTGGCCGGTCGTTTCGCCGGTCGCGGGGTCGAGGCGTTGGAGGATGTATTTTGTAAGGGCTAATGGATGTTGCGCATCGGTATTGCCGACGAAGTAGATCTCATCGTTGCCGTCGCCATCCAAATCGAACGGCAGCAGCGGGCAGAACCACATCCCCGGCACGACGCCCGGCCCGAGGTCGCGGGTCCACCGTACCTCACCCCGCAAGTCGATCAGCGTCAGGTGCAGCGTGTCGCGAGGAAAGAAAAACATCTCCGTGTATGGGTCGACATCGAAAACCGCGCTGTGAGCGAGCAGGAGGCAGGTTTCGCTCGCAAAGTCGACGGGGGCGGCACGGAGTTGGCCGATGGCCTCTGCGACTTGGACGTTGAAGAGGGGTTGGAGATTCATACGTGGGCCCTCCTGATTTATCGATTCTTAGGCAACACAAGTAGCGATGAACTCGCCTGCCAGCATCCCAATCGTTTACGCTCATTCCGGCAGGGCAGGGCCGACAATGCATCATTTAAGCGTTGCAATTCAAATACTTTAGCTAGATCGCTGCTGGCAAGAGGTTTGCAGCGTAAGCTAAACGTATGGCATTGAAGTTTGAAGACTATTACAAGACGCTTGGCCTCGCGCGGTCCGCGACCGCGGATGAGATTAAGCGCGCCTATCGCAAGCTCGCGCAGAAATTCCACCCGGACCGCAATAAAGAGTCGGATGCGGCGGATCGCTTCTCGAAGATTTCGGAAGCCTACGAGGTGTTGAAAGACCCCGAGAAACGGCAGCGATACGACGAGCTGGGCGAGAACTGGAAGGCGGGGCAGGACTTTCGGCCACCGCCGGGCTATGAGCATGCGCACTTCCGGTCGGGCGGGCCGGGGCAGGGCGGGTTCGATTTTCAGGGTGAAGATTTTTCCGATTTCTTTCGGCAGGTGTTCGGCCAAGCACGGGGGCCGGGCAACGGACGTACAGCGGGCGGGTTCGGCGGCGGGCGGCCGGGCGGCGGGTTCGAGGACTTGTTCAATCAACAGGCCGGGCCACAATCACCGCCGCCCCAGGAAGCGGAGATCACGGTCAGCCTGCACGAGGCTTACCACGGCAGCACGCGGCAGCTCTCGCTGGATGGCGCGGGCGGGCGGCAGACCGTTGATGTCAAAATCCCGAAAGGCGTTAAGCCCGGCAGCAAGATTCGACTCAAGGACCTGCCCGGCGGAGGGCTGATCCTCAAGATTCAGGTCGCGCCGGACCCGCGTTTTACAGTGGATGGTGTGAACCTTACGACTGAACTATCGATCAGCCCCGCCCAGGCCGCGCTGGGTTGCAAGGCCGATGTCGAAACGCTCGACGGCCCGGTCACGATGACAATTCCGGCTGGGACCAGCTCGGGCAGCCGATTGCGTATCCGCGAAAAGGGGTTGGGTTCGAGCAGCAAACAAGGTGATCTTTATGTGAAAGTGAAGATTGCTGTGCCCAAGACGCTCAGTGATGAACAACAGAAGCTCTATGAGCAATTGCTTGAGGCCGAACAGCCCGAGCCGGCAACGGCTGACGCTTGACGATGCCCACAACGACGATCGAGTTCGATGGGGCGTTTGCGACTTGGCGTCAACTGGCCCGAAAAAGTCTGCAGAAACACATCGAGCCGGCTTCTCTGCGATGGGGTGATCTGACGCTGAATCCGATGCCGTTGCTGGCGGGGATAGGGCAGGGTGAAAAGGCCGAAGCGTCCAAAACCGACACAAGCGATCAATCTAATCGTGATCAGAAACATGATCTGGCGGCCCGTGTCCCGAAACGTTTTCTGTCGGTTGCTCAGGTCGTGGCTTTACATCGTTCGGCAGATAAGTGGGATTTGCTGTATCGCTTGCTTTGGCGGCTGACGCATGATGAGCCGTATCTGCTGGACTTGTCGCATGAGCCGGATGTCCGCGATTTGGAGAAGCGGCGGCATGATGTGAAGCGCGACGCTCATAAGATGCACGCCTTCGTGAGATTTCGCGCGGTGCCGGATGACCAGGCGGCAGGTGGACAGCGATATGTCGCTTTTCATCGGCCGGACCATCTGATCGTGCGGAAAGAGGCGGGGTGGTTTAAGAAGCGATTTCCGAACATGTATTTCAGTTTGCTCACGCCCGATCTTTGTGCGCATTGGGATACGCGGGAGATGCGTTTTACGCCTGGCGTGACCTCGGAGGCGGCGGCGTCGCCGGACGATATCGAGTCGCTTTGGCTGACCTATTACCGCTCAACGTTCAACCCGGCCCGGATCAAGATCAATGCGATGGTGAAGGAGATGCCGCGTCGACATTGGCCTACGCTCCCTGAGACGGCGTTGATTCCGGACCTGTTAGCCGAGGCCCCCGAGCGGTTGGAACTCATGGCGAAGTATTCAAAAGCCCGAGCCGATTCAGCAGCGCCGTTCGTGCCCGAGAGTCGGGATTTGCCGGTGCTTGCCGAGGCGGCGACGACTTGCACGGGTTGCCCGCTGCATGAGCCCGCGACGCAAGTCGTCTTCGGCAGGGGGCCGCGCGATGCGGAGCTGATGTTCGTCGGTGAGCAGCCGGGCGATCAGGAGGACTTGGCAGGCGAGCCATTTATTGGACCAGCCGGTCAGTTACTCAATGAGATTTTGGAGGATGTGGCGATCGATCGTGATCGGGTTTATGTCACCAATGCCGTCAAACATTTCAAGTTCGAGATGCGGGGTAAGCGCCGCATCCACAAGAAGCCCGGCATCCGCGAAGCCAACGCCTGCGTGCCATGGCTGGAAGCGGAGGTTGAAGCGGTCCAGCCGAAGGTCATCGTTGCGCTCGGTGCGACGGCGGCCCGTGTGTTATTCGGCAATACCTTCAAAATCACGCAACAGCGTGGCGAGGTGATGGAAACACGCTGGGCCAAGTCGAGCCTGGCGACGTATCACCCTTCGGCTTTGCTTCGTGTCCCCGACCCGCAGGCGGCGGCAGCGATGCGCGAGGCGATGATCGAAGATCTCAAAGCGGCCGCAGAATTGATTGCGGCTTGAGTATGGAGGGCCGCGAGACATTTCGTGCTACCCGGGAAAATTAACGCTTTTTGATTTACATACGAATGGACGAAATCGCCTGCTTCAGTGCATCATCGCAAGGCATGTCGATCCAATGCACATCGCGAAAACGCTTCAGCCAGGTTCGTTGCTGCTTGGCGAATCGGCGGGGGAGGATTTTGGTCCGCTCGAAGGCGTCGTCGATCGTTTTGATTTTCGGGTCGGCACAAGCGGGATATATTTCGGGATACAACGCCGCGAGGGTTTGCTTATAGCCCAAGGCCTCACAACCCTGGTCGCCGGGCTTGAGTGCACCGGCCTCGACAAGCCGAGACACTTCCCGCGGCAAGCTTTCCGTCGCCTCTATAGCCGGGTAGAACATCATTTTCACCCGTTGATTGATACGGCTGTTGATCGAGTCGACGGACCATCGTAGTCCGATCATTACAGCGTCATATCGCAGCGGATGCTCTCGTTGCTGTTGCTCTCGCCACTGGGTTTGCAGGGATGAAATTGTCTCGCCCGTGAGGTGAAATACTTCCAATGCTCGCGTGATGCGTTGGCGATCGGCCGGTGCAATGCGTGCAGCCGCGTCGGGATCGACCTCGGCTAGCTGACGATGCAATTCCGCAGCATCGATCGCTTGAATCGACTGGCGAAAATCTTCATCCTGCCCCGGGCCATCAAACAAACCTTCGAGCAAAGCTTTCACATACAAATTCGTCCCGCCCACTACAACGGCGGCTGTGTTTTGGCGATGCAAAGTTGCAATTTTCTGTTCCGCATCACGCAACCAATCGTGAACGGTGTATCGGTCGCCCGGCTCGGCAATATCGATCAGGTGATGCGGAACACGTTTACGTAATGCGGGTTCGGGCTTGGCGGTGCCGGCGTCGAGGTGCCTGTACACCTGCATCGAGTCGGCACCGATGATCTCCCCGCCGATCCGTTCTGCGAGTTCGACGGCCAGCTTGGACTTTCCCCCGGCCGTCGGGCCGATCAGTATGATCGTCTTAGGATGAGGCGGATGCATCCGCTGATCTTAAATGGTTTGTCAGGACGACAGGATCTTTCGTTATGCCGCCGATCACGAAGCTCACAGCAGGACAGATCACCGATCCGCAGTTCGAGCAGCTTTGCGCGTTGCATCACGCTGCTTTTCCCAAGCCCGGCCGAAGTGTCGAGCAGGTCTTAGAAAAGAAACGGGCGACCTGGATGGGCGATGAGCCGGGCGATCTTCTGCCGGGCCCGCTGGTCAGTGATGTGCTGCCTTGGCGGTACGCGATATTCGAAGATGGCCAAGCGATCGCGAACGCGGGTTGCATTGTCAGGACCATCGGTACATCGCGGGGCGAAATGGCGGTATTGGGGTTGCTGGATGTTGCCTCACATCCGCAAATGCGTGGCAAGGGCTACGGCACGAAGGCGGTCCAGTGCGTGTTCGACCATGTTGACCGTGGCGAGTTTGAGTTCTGCCTGTTTGGCACGACCGAAGCCCGGCCGCTCTATGAGCGGATGGGGGCGATAGTCATCGAAAATCCGATTGTGAATACGCATGGGAATGATGCGTCGTTCGGCCCCGGTTTTGAGGGGGATTACACGATGGTCTATTCGGCCGGTGCAGACTGGCCGGAGGGGGAAATCGATCTGCGTGGGCCGGGGTATTGATGGATATATGAGACTGTTCGCCAGCAGATGCTAGGATAGCCTTGCATACCGCTGTTCCCGTTTATTCAAGAGATTGCCATGACCCTCGACCCTTTCAAAGCCCGGACCACGCTCGACACCCCGATGGGCGAGCGGATGATTTACAAGCTCGATGCATTGCGTGGCATCGGCGAGATTGCCACGCTGCCCTACTCGATCCGCGTTCTGCTGGAAGCGGTGCTCCGCAACGTCGACAACTATGTGGTCGATGAAGAGCATGTTAAAGCGTTGGCAGGCTATG
Source organism: uncultured Phycisphaeraceae bacterium (assembly GCA_964523485.1). Lineage (GTDB taxonomy): Bacteria > Planctomycetota > Phycisphaerae > Phycisphaerales > Phycisphaeraceae > Algisphaera. Next base: position 90,468 of record CAZFZS010000007.1, read on the forward strand.
ACGCGAAAAATGTCGGGCAGACGGAGATTCCGTTCAAGCCCGGCCGCGTGGTACTACAGGACTTCACCGGCGTCCCAGCGGTGGTCGACCTCGCCGCGATGCGCAGCGGCATTGTCCGCATGACCGGCAACAAAAGCGATGCTGAAAAAGTTAACCCGCTCGTACCCTGCGACCTGGTCATTGACCACTCCGTGCAGGTCGATGCGTTTGCAAATGGCATGGCCTTAACAATCAACTCGGAAAAAGAATTCGAGCGAAATAACGAGCGTTATGAATTCTTGAAATGGGGACAGCAGGCGTTTGATAATTTCCGCGTCGTTCCGCCCGCGACCGGCATTGTGCATCAGGTTAATCTCGAATACCTCGCCAAGGTCGTGTGGGACCACGATGGCGTGCTATACCCCGACAGCTTGGTAGGCACGGACAGCCACACCACCATGATCAATGGTCTGGGCGTGGTCGGCTGGGGCGTCGGCGGGATCGAGGCCGAGGCGGTCATGCTCGGCCAACCGATCTACATGCTCATCCCCGAAGTCGTTGGCGTGAGACTCACCGGCAAGCTGCGCGAAGGCGTTACCGCGACCGACCTGGTTCTGCGTGTGACCGAGATGCTGCGAGCGCACGGCGTGGTCAGCAAGTTCGTCGAATTTATCGGCGAGGGCCTTGACGCGATGCCGCTGGCGAATCGCGCGACGCTGGCGAATATGGCCCCGGAATACGGGGCGACGATGGGCTTCTTCCCCGTTGATGAGCAGACGACGCGATACATGCAGCTGACGGGTCGAGATGAAAAACTGATCGGCACGGTCGAGCAGTACTGCAAGGAAAACATGCTTTGGCGGTCGGCCGAGGCGGACGAGCAGATTGTGTATACCGATACGTTGACGCTGGACCTCGACAGCATCGAGCCCAGCCTGGCCGGCCCGAAGCGGCCGCAGGACCGCATCGCGCTTAGCGATATGCAATCGCAGTGGAACAGCGATCTCCGTGACACCTTTGGCATCAATTCAGATGATGATTCGACGCTGACGCACAATCCGGCAGGCGGCTGGGCGGAAGAGGGCGGTACACCCCCCGAAGAGGCGGGCGGCAACCGTGGCAAGGAGGCGGACCAGCGTGACGTCGCCGCGGCCCCGACTGATGATGCGACCGCGACGGCTGTTGCTTCACGCAGTACGGAAAAGCAGGGCGTGGAAGTTTCTTACGACGGCCAGGACTTCAAGCTCACGCATGGCGATGTCGTTATCGCGGCGATCACCAGCTGCACCAACACTTCGAATCCCGAGGTAATGCTCGCTGCAGGCTTGGTCGCGCGTAAGGCCGCCGCCAAAGGCCTGACCCGTCAGCCGTGGGTCAAAACCTCAATGGCCCCGGGATCGAAGGTGGTGACCGAGTATTACGATAAAGCTGGGCTTTGGCCGGACCTTGAAGCATTGGGTTTTCATCTGGTGGGCTACGGTTGCACGACCTGCATCGGTAACTCCGGCCCGCTGCCCGAGCCGATCTCCAAGGCGATCAACGCGAATAACCTTGTCGCATGCTCCGTTCTGTCGGGGAACCGCAACTTCGAAGGCCGGATCGGGCCGGACGTGAAAGCGAACTACCTCGCCTCGCCGCCACTGGTGGTCGCTTACGCGATTGCCGGCACGGTCAATATTGATCTGCAGAACGACGTGCTCGGCAAGGATCAGGACGGCAAGGATGTCTACCTCAAAGATATCTGGCCGACGCAGCAGGAAGTGATGGACCTGGTGCAGAGCTGCGTAACCCGCGAGCAATTTATTGAGCAGTATGCCGATGTTTTTGCGGGTTCGGAAGAGTGGCAGGCGATCGACGCGGCGACTGGTAATCTTTACGATTGGAACCCCAAGTCGACGTATGTGCAGGAGCCGCCGTTCTTCGAGGGGCTTTCGCCCCAAGCGCCGGCTATACAGCCGATCGAGGGTGCACGCTGCCTCGCCAAACTGGGCGATTCGGTCACGACGGACCACATCTCACCCGCCGGCGCGATCAAAACCGGCACGCCCGCCGCAGACTATCTTGATGACAATGGTGTTCCGAAGCTGATGTACAACTCCTATGGTTCCCGCCGCGGCAATGACCGCGTCATGACCCGCGGCACCTTCGCCAATGTCCGCGTGAAGAATCAACTCGCTCCCGGCACCGAGGGCGGCTTCACGGTCGATTTCACGGGTAAGCCAGCCCAAGATTCATTTAGTAAACTCCCTGAGGGCTGCCCAGAAACCGGCGTCGGCGACGCCCCGGTCCGCTACATCTACGACGCGGTGCAGAACTATAAATCGGCCGAGGGTGCTGACAGCGAGACTCCTGCGGGCGGCACCCCGCTCGTCGTCCTCGCCGGGGCCGACTACGGCATGGGCAGCTCTCGCGACTGGGCCGCCAAAGGGACGTTCCTGCTGAACGTCAAAGCCGTCATCGCCACGAGCTTCGAGCGGATTCACCGTTCCAACCTCGTGGGCATGGGCGTTCTGCCTTTGACCTTCAAGGACGGCGAATCGGCCGAAACGCTTGGCCTCGACGGCACGGAAACCTTCAGCATCCCTGTCACCGACGACGTCACCCCCCGCCAGACCCTGACCGTCACCGCGAAAAAAACCGACGGCAACGAAACCAGCTTCGAGGTCCTGGTCCGCATCGACACCCCGGTCGAAGTCGACTACTACCGCAACGGCGGCATCCTCCACAACGTGCTGCGTAATATGGCGAAATAGGTAATTAATTAGATTGCAACTAAATAACGGAGAGGGTGGAATTCAATTTTTTGACACAGTTATTTGGCAGATACATCGAGTAACTGGTTTAACCTGCGATAGTGTCTGATAATGATGACGTTAGGCAATGCAGCTCTATGTAGGTCGCTAGATAACTTTGCGACTAACAAATTCAGACTTTTATAATGACAACAGGTTTGTTAAAAAAACCAATCGAAGTTCGGTGCGAGTGGGATTCTAATCGCTGACTACCGAAATCGAATTTCGTCAAACTTCTACATTCATTTCGATCAATATTGATTTCTCGTTCAAACCAGTCGGAAGGCTTCTTAGTGATATAAGAATTATATTGCTATAATTGCAATATGGCCCGATCTGCTCAACCTAATCTTTCGGTGATTGGAGCCATCGAGTGCCTTCAGGAAGTGATTGATTCGTCAATTGACTGATCGCAAATATACAGCGGGGCCTGGCGTTCATATTCTCGCTGCGCAGGCCACGTTCGGTTCGGCTTTGTTGCAGGCGGCAGCCCGAACTCGAAGCACTTCGTAAGACTGGCCTCAGCGTGGCGTTAGGGGTTCTTTGGGGGGATCGCGTCGCTTACCTTTATTGGGCTACGCCTTTCACCCCACTCGGCGAAGCCATCGGTAATACGGCTCTATTTCCCGCCGACCAGTCTTCCATTGGCCGTATTCTGGGTGCAGCTACAAATTTGTTGCATGAAGGTCAATCCGTCACAGAAGATTCAAAGTACGCAATTGTTAAAACCAACGAAGGTGAATGCTCGATAGCTGCTTCGGTCGGTGAACCGCCCATCGCCGGCGTGGCGCTGGCTGGAACCAGATCCTCTGCGGTGCTCGAATCGCATGCGGAAACGCTAATCAAAACCGCCGATCGAATCACATCGATTTATAAAGAAAGCAAACTATGAGTCGTTCAGATTCGCAAGACGTCAAACAACTCACCTTGTCTGTAGGAGGTGTCCCTCGCTAACTATCGGAGGTGGAGTTATCTGCTGATTTTTGTGTGATCGGCGGAGGGGTAGCCGGCACTTGTGCAGCATTGGCAGCGTCGCGTGCTGGGCTGAAAACTGTGCTGATCCAAGATCGGCCGGTGTTGGGCGGCAACGGATCAAGCGAAGTGCGTTTGTGGTGGTTGGGTGCCACATGAAAAGGTTTTACCAATAATCGTTGGGCTCGCGAGGCAGGAATCGTCAACGAGATGCTGCTTGAGAACCTTTACGCTAATCCTGAAGGTAATCCCGTTCTAGTCGATGTCTTGCTACTCGATTTAGTAAAAGCAGAGAAGAATCTCACCGTAATTCTTAATACTGCCTGCGATCACGTTTCGATGTCGCCGATTCATAACGATCAGATCGAATACGTGTCCGCGTTTAGTCCACAAAACAGCAAACGCTACACCATCAAATCGCCGATGTTTTGCGACTCGACGGGCGATGGCGTGGTCGCTTTCCTTGCTGGAGCGGCTTTTCGGATGGGTGCGGAGCGAGACAAGAGTTCGATGAACCCTTGGCCGCGGGTTTTGAATTCGGTTGCCTTCTCGGCGACAGCATCTACTTTTACACGAAGAATGCACGACATCCAGTTCCGTTAGTTAAGCCTCGCTTTGCCGCAGAATTCGACTCTGATCGGGTACGCATGCTCAAGCATTATCATCTCGATCAGCACGGATGTCAGCTGTGGTGGATTGAAACAGGAGGACGCCTGGATACCGTTCATGAAGCCGAGTCCATCAATTGGGATCTTTGGCAAATTGTTTACGACCTGTTGGATTACCGCCCGGTGTTCGAGAAGTTCACCGAGTTTGCCTCGACCGAAAAGGTGGATTCCTGGAATCAAGTCGATACAAACCTACTCAAGGCTTATGCCGCCTGGCTGGACGATCAGGGGTACGCCTACCGCACCGAGTATCTGGAGTTGACGACGATCAAGCAGTGCGTGAACGGGCTCGTCCGGGAAGGCTTGATCCCGCAGCGCTGCCGAATCAACCTGTCGATGCCCAAGCCGCATGGCAGCCCCACCTATTGCTACTCAGAGGCCGAAGCTCGGGCGATGATCCAGCGGTGTGCCGAAGATGGAGACCTGATCTGGCTCGGCCGGGTGATCTGCACGCTGGTCTACACCGGCATGCGGGTCGGTGAAGCCGCCCAACTCACTTGGGACGACATCGATCTCGACGACGGGGTCATCCATGTCCGCGACGCCTCGCGTGGTGCCGCGGCTAATAGAGGCCGTCAAGATCGTCGCGCCAAGAGCAGCCGGGGGCGGGTCGTACCCATACACGCGTCGCTGCGGGAGATGTTCGGCACCTCGACGTATGACAGCGAGGGCCACGCTTTTCGGGGCCCGCGGGGCGGACGGTTGAAGCCCGACACCGTCTGCAGGATTCTCAAGCGTGATGTGCTGCCCGCGGTGGCGAAGCAGCTATACCCCCACGACTCGGCGCCGAGCTTCTTGGACGGCCGGGTGCACAGCTTCCGACACACATTCTGAACCATTGCCTACCGCGCCGGCTGGCCCGAGCGGATGATCCTCGACGTGATGGGTCACAACAGCAGCAACATCACGCAGCTGTACAAGCACCTCGAAGCCGACGATTACCGCGCGGCGATACAGGCCTTCACGTCCCTGGGCAGCGTCGTCCGAGATGACTTGGACTGACCCCCACGACCCCGGTGTCTGGCCCCGAAAGCGGTCCGACACCCTTGGCGATGATGTCCGCGCTGTGCGGCATATCGACCTTTCACTCCCCAAGGAGTACCCCGACTCACTGGCTGAATGACAGAGTCTTGACTAACCCGACTTCGTCAATCACGGACGCTTCCGCAAGCCACTGAAAAACCAGTGACTTAAGAGTGCGTCCCGAGATAAGCGGAGAGGGTGGGATTCTTCTGCGAGGGAATTTGGTTTTAAACTGATTTGATATAAAGTTTTTAAAAATGAATGCGATCGATTGGCCCGTCAAGTCTTGTGTTGACGAATGAAGAAAATAAGACAGTTTCGTAAGACAATTAGACGGCTACGAACGGAATGACGGGGGCGGCAGCGTAAGCTCATCTCTGGAAACGACGCATTCATTCGAACCAAGCGTGAGGTATTTCACGTCACTCCCGTGCTATCGCCCCGTCGAATGGGTGTCATGGTGCGGAACTCAAGGCAAAAGCTGGATTGCCGTTGATTGCTTTGGTTCCGCGGGTGACCTGCCCCCTGAAACCCGGTCCAAATTTCGTGAGACAATTTCACGATCTTGGGCTCATTCAGGAAAGGTCAGATTATGGCTCGGATGCGATACACCCCGGAACAGATCATCGGTAAGCTCAGGGCGATCGAGGTGCATCTCAATTCAGGGATGACCAAAGCGCAGGCGGCCAACCGCGAGGAGATCTCGGTGCAGAGCTACTTCCGCTGGCGGAAGGAGTACGGCGGCCTGAAGGTCGATCAGGCCAAGCGGCTCAAGGAGATGGAGAAGCAGAACGCCCGGCTAAAGCGGCTGGTGGCGGAGCTGAGCCTAGATAAACAGATGCTTCAGGAAGTCGCCCAGGGAAACTTCTG
>CAZFZS010000007.1:96865-113522 GCA_964523485.1 uncultured Phycisphaeraceae bacterium
CGACGATGAAGCTCCACTGACCAAGCGGATCGTTGAACTCGCGTCGATGTTCGGGCGCTACGGCTATCGCCGGATCACGGCGTGACTTCGAGGTGAAGGCTGGTGGGTGAACCACAAGCGTGTTGAGCGGATCTGGCGTCGGGAAGGCTTGAAAGTGCCGCAGAAGCAGCGGAAACGTGGCCGGCTGTGGTTCAACGACGGATCCTGTGTTCGGCTGCGTCCGACACACAAAGACCATGTGTGGAGCTACGACTTTGTTCAGGCCCGGACGCGTGACGGCCGGAGCTTCCGGATGCTCACGCTGATTGATGAGTTCACGCGTGAGTGCTTAGCGATCGACGTGGCGCGGAAACTGAATCACGACGACGTATTGGAACGACTGGAATGGTTGATGGCGACGCGAGGCGTGCCCGAGCGCATCCGATCAGGCAACGGCAGCGAGTTTACGGCCAAGGCGGTGCGTCGCTGGCTGAAGCAAGTCGATGTGAAGACGCTCTACATCACCCCCGGAAGCCCATGGGAGAACGGGTACATCGAAAGCTTCAACGGGAAGCTGGCGGATGAGATGTTGGAGCGTGAGGTGTTCGATACGCTGCACGAAGCGAAGGTGTTAGTCGAACGCTGGCGTGTCCAGTACAACACGGTGCGGCCGCACTCATCATTGGGCTACCGGCCGCCGGCACCCGCGGCTTGTCTCGTTGCAGAGCCGGGTTCCGCTACGCTCCACCCGGCTCTGCAACCCCAGAACTTCAACCTTGGACTAACATAGTCCTTGGTACTAACCGTGGGGGCAGGTCATGGCCCGTGGTCTGCATCAAGTGAGAGATGCAAAAGTAACTCATAATGACCCCTCGCTATGGCACGAAGCTCAGAATGAAAGTCGACGATTTTCTCTATCGGATTTGGGTTGACGAATTCCAGGTCACAGACTTCCTCAAAAGGAATTGGCCGACCGAGACATCGGTATCGCCTATGATCCTCACCAATTTGCCGTAGTAGCGAACCAGCGACGCTTGAATCTTCAAGCATCACTCCAGCGGCCGGGCGTACGGCCGTTTAGGTTGAGTCACCCATTGGCGTGGGGGGAGAGGTTCGCGCATTCATGGTTTATATCAAATCAAGAAGTTCTCAAGACAAGCCCCATGCTCATGCCACGATGCTCCGAATTGTTCTGCCTCAGTTTGCGTGAATCGTTGCGGTAAGTTCGGGGAATGCAATCACCACCCTTTCAGCATCTCGACCAACGACTGAGTTGCCCAAAGGTATTCGCGGACCGGGGTAGGGACGCTGCCGATTTCGGTAGAGTTGGACACGCGCAAAGTCTGCAGCCGGTGGCGACCCATAGAGACGCTGAGGACTTCGGGCCAAATACGCCACTCATCGCACGATAAAACGTGTTACAAATTACCGAAAGCAGGCTGTCAGTCAATTCGAAAGACGGATGCAACCCTCATTGGCAATATCAACATGTATGTACCCGCAAGAGTAAAAAACAAAGTGAACGATCCGAGTAGCCCCGCCTGGATCCCTCCAGGGCTGCAGGTAATTGCACACGAGCACGACAAGGGATTTTGGATCGGCACTGATGGCCATCAGTATGACACCGGCTTGGAAATCGTGCTGGGGTGTCCGCCCGTCTCTTCCGCGAGCGCATGCGTTCGCGAGAATGCCTGCTGGATGAAACCTTGGTACGGCTCTGCGCTCACCGATCTGCCGGCCGAAACCCAATTTTTAGTGATTCATTCCGGTGAAACCTACACCCTGATTTTCCCTGTGGTCGATGGACCTTATCGATTCTGTCTGGGCGGAGATAATGCCGGCAACCTAAAGTTACGGGCCCACGCAGGGGATCCCGATCTTCAAGTTCCTCTGGGTCACGCTGCTTATGTCATCGAAGGTGATGATCCGTTCCGGCTTCTCGAAACGGCGAGTAAGGAGATTGCCACACAACTAGACGAGCTCTCGTTGCGAAACGACAAGCCGATACCCAGTTTCATCGATAAACTCGGCTGGTGTTCCTACAACGCCTTCTACTCCGACATCAGCCACGAGAAGATCGTTACTCTCCTCGCCAACTATAAGCAAAGCGGTGTCGGCCCCGGGTTCATCATCTTGGATGAAGGTTGGATGCAGGCGAACCCGGACAATCGGCTACTCTCGTTCGAAGCGGATCCCATCAAGTTTCCGGAAGGACTATCGGGTTTCGTCCAAGATTTACGAAAAACTGCAGGTGTCGGCGAAGTGATTGCTTGGCACGCTTTCGCCGGTTACTGGCGGGGGGTTGAAGATTCCTGTACCAACGGTACCGATATCCATGACCTCCCCATCTATCTGGAGGATGGACCCGGACCGGACCCAGCGGCACAACATGACATCCAAAGCGAACAGGCAACCGTCGGAAACCGCTTTTATCCTGAGCATGTGGTCGAGAAAGCGGTAAAAGCATCGAGGGCGGGCTTGATGGATTTTTACGACGCTTTTTATGAATCGTTGGCCAGTCAAGGCGTGGCCGGGACAAAGATCGACGCGATGGCTTGGATCGAGATGCACGGCCGCGGCCGGGGTGGCCGGGTTGCGGTCATGCGTGACCTCGTACGATCGGCAGAAGCAGCGGCGGCACGGCATTTGTCGAACAACGTGCTGTATTGCTCTTCCTGCTCCAACGATTTCCTCCTGCAAACCCTGGCGGCGAATGTCACGCGCACCTCACGGGATTATTTTCCGGATCGGCCGGATAGCCACGCCGCCCACTTGCTTGCGAATGCCCACGTCGCATTCTGGACCGGAGAGTGGGTGCTCCCCGACTGGGACATGTTCCAATCGGGACATGAGGCGGGTGCTTACCACGCCGCGGCCCGTGCGATCAGCGGGGGCCCGGTCTATACCACCGATGAGCCTGGGCGTCAGGACGTGGAGTTGCTAAAACGACTGCGAGTATCTGGTAGCCGCATACCAAGGTGTTCCTCGTACGCAAAACCGACACTCGACTCGCTGCTATCCGACCCGGTTGAACACGCGAAACACCTCAAGATATTCAACCATAACGCGGCCGGGGGGGTCCTAGGGCTGTTTAGCACTTCAATGAACCCAGATATGCACGAGAGAGCGACCGACCGCTATACGGTTTCTGATATAGCCGGCCTCGACGGTCAGCGTTTTGCCATTTGGAGTGAACGCGACCAGTCGCTGTCGGTTTGCACCCGGGGGGAAGCCTCATCGGTGAGGCTGGGCTATCTCGATTTCGAGATCGTCACCGCCGCTCCGATTCGGCACGGGTTCGCGGCGATCGGTCTCGTCGAACTGATGAATCCGGGCGGCGCGATTAAGGAACCGATTCAGCAGGACGACCATGCCGTGAGTTTGAAACTCATGGATGGAGGACAATTTGTGGCTTTTGCGGATCGCGAACCCAACACTGTATACATCATCAGGGATGATCAGCGAACCAAGATTGATGATGCAGGAATTCAATACGACCCGCAAAGCGGCCGGCTTGACATCGCAGTCCCACCCGCGACAAACGTCACGCTTGAGTTGCTTTTTATCGTCTAATATATTGTAGATATTTGACTTGCGGTGAAAATGTGCCGTCAGCGGCGAGATTTATTTATTAATTTCCGTTGACAAGTAACTCGCGTTACATATACTAAAGTAGGTCAAAACCATCTGCCACGTCTTTCTCGTTTCGCCTCAGGAAATCACCATGAAACACAATCGCGCTTTTACGCTTATTGAGCTTTTGGTAGTGATTTCGATCATCGCTCTTTTGATTTCGATCCTGCTCCCCGCGTTGTCTGCGGCGCGAGAAGCGGCAAGGCTTTCGGCGTGTCTGTCGAATCAGCGTCAGATCGGCATTGCCGGGACCGCGTTCACGGTCGATTGGGATATGCAATTACCATTCGCTAAGGCATTCAGCGATACCGATGACCGTCCGCTCGTGACTTGGGACGATCAACTTTCCCTATACGACGGAAGATCGCTCAGCGAATTTGATCGAAGGCAAATTCTCGCGCCCAAAACTGGGGATGTCGACCGGATGTATGCTTGTCCGAGCGATAACGTAGAGCGTGAAAACGCCGCGACTGCATCGACACGCACCTATGCCATGGTCGGGGGTAATCGTGCGCATGCCAGTAATCGTAATCTGGGCGGGTCGTTTCTTGGTGTATACGGTTTTCAGGTTACGGACCTCGACCCGTCTTCACGCACATTTTGGTCCGCCAACATCGATTTCATCCTGGATGCTTCGGACACCATCATGCTTGCCGAGCAGTCACAGGCAAACAACGAATTGGGCCGCAACGCCAGCGCCCAGTACGATGCTCGCGAGGGAACGGTCTACGCGTTTGCCCCGTTTGGCCGGACGCCGCACGTTGAAAACATGAACTTTCTTTACTCAGATATGCACGTAGCAACCTCATCTCTACCTGAAGCCCTCGAAGGCGCTGCCGGGCCGATGAACATGACCGGATCGAGTTTTGACGCTTATCGATGAGCCGTTACCCGGCGGTTTTACCAGCTTCCGGGTCTACGGCTATTCACATATCAAGCCACGTTCATTGCCATAAAAGAGATTCCACTCATGCCCGTTCATTCTGATCGTCTATTGACGATGTGGATTACTGCGTTCACTTTGTTCTCAATGGTTTTTTTGATCCCGGCGGTTTACGCGGAAGACGCCATGTTGATTCGAGTCAAGGAATTCGGTCTTGTGGCGGATGGGGTCACCGACGACGGCCCCGCGATTCTCAAGGCGCTTGAAGCGGCAAAAAGTCACTCGGGGCCCACAATACTCATTTTTCCCGAACGCGGCGAGATCTATGCCGCGACGGGAGATCGACGCTACCTGTTTCATTTGAACGATCGGGAATCGCTAAGTGTCAATGGCAACGGTTCCACATTCTTCCTACACCCGCACCTTCGTTTTATGCGTGCAACGGGTTGTCGGGACCTTTCTGTCCGAGACCTGAATATTGACATGCGGCCCACGCCCGCAATCGAAGCCGTGGTACACGAGGTCTCCGAAGACAGCCGATCGATCAAGGCCCGGCTTATCGCCCCGACCCGATCGGAAGAGCTCGGCGGTCCGACGAACGAAGACGGCGAGCAAACTTTTTTTGGCATGCTTTGGCCTGACGGTTCAAATCAGCGTGATGCCCAGCATATCTACGTCAATAACGTCGAATCGACTGAGTCATCGGTAAACGACGGCATAGTTCAAGTTCAATTATCGAGACCGATTGCTCCAGGCGTCCGCTCCCGGGTCGAGCTGGGTAAGTCGCGGGTCAGTCTGCCGGTCCCGGGGATCGCGCACCGTTTCGGTCCCGGGGCCCTCATCGTGATCGATGACTGTCACAACGTCACCGTTGAAGGCGTCGATGTTTGGTCCGCCCCCTGGTTTGTGTATCAAGTATTCCGGAACGATGGCGACATTGTTTTTCGCAACGCCAACATCCGCCCGCCGGCGGATTCAAATCGGCTGACCACGAGCTGGCGCGATGGGTTCCACGTGAAGGGGAATCGGGGGCGTCTGTTATTCGAGGATTGCGATCTGGAAGGGATGAACGACGATGCGTTCAATATCTCGACCCACGCCTGGAATGTCGAAGAGGTCACCGGCCCCCAGAGTTTGAAGTTGCGTCAGTTGTTCCCCCTATCGGCCATGCTGCCTTCGGTCGGCGGAAGCCTGCTTATCGTTTCGCCCGACTCGACACAGACTTACGCCCCAGCCACGGTCGAAAGTATCCGTATCGTTCGACAACCTCCCCAACAGAACGAGCGGGAAGCACCGCGGGCTCCGATCATCGAGATTACCGTCGATAGGGAAGTCGCGGAAGTCGCGGCCGGTTCGACGCTGTGGGACCTCGACACCTCGAACCCCGAGACGGTGATCCGACGGTGTCGCATCCGACAGAGCAGCCGAATCCAGTCGCCGGTGCTAATGGAAGACTGCGACGTGGTGGGCCTCGTCTGGCTTTATTCCGAGTCGGTGGAAGGGCCGTACCCTACGGGTAGCATCCTCCGGGGCAATACCTTTCGGCAAGGCCGAGGAAACCCGTCGGTAGCACTCTCGGTCCTCGGGTGGCGGGAGGATAAGCCGGAGTCCATCCCCGATACGACTCGCTTGCCACTCGTCGGGGTGGAAGTGACTCGGAACAAGTTTCATGGCGACGTCGTGTTCGACGGAGTCGGTCACGCAACTTTCTTGCGGAATAAGTTGTTGGACAGAGGGCTGGTCGTTCGACGCAGCCCGGGGTTTGAGACCGACCACCGCTAAAAAGCCTTGAGCCTAAGGCTTCATGTGCTGTTTCGGTGAACTACTCGATCCGAACGTATCTGGGAGTGAAACGCCCCTTTACTCGATTCATTAATCAGTTCAAGTATCGCATGCCCGGCTTTGCGGCCCAGCTCAAGGGTCGGCGCTTCAATCGTCGTCAACCCGACTCGCGGGATACGGGAAGGCGGCAAGTCGCCCAGCCCCATGACCGCCACGTCTTCGGGAATACGCAACTTCATCTGATCGATACAGTTCAAGACGGGGTACGCCAATGCGTCGGTGGTCGCGAGGATCGCGTCGGGCCGATCCTGGGTCGGCCGACGCATAATTGGCTCTAATGTCTCTTTGACCCCGTCACCGTTATCGACTTCGATAATTTGGGGCGAGGCTGCTTTTCCGAATCTCTTTTTCACATGCTTGAGGAAGCAGTCACGTCTTTCCCGCTGCAGAAGGCTCTGGTGCCGAGACATCAGCAGGGCGATCCGTTGCCGTCCACGATCCACGAGGTGGTCTACGCCGGCGCAGATCGCGTGACCCTCGTCCCAAACAACATGGCTGAACTCCGGGGTTTGCGGCAAAGCATCGCCCACAAACAGGATCGGCGTCCCGGCGGCCTCCAAGACGCGGTACGCGTCAAGGTTGTCGAGGGTCGGCGCGACGGTGATGATGCCATCGACCTGACGGCTCTGCATCGAGCGGATTTCCTCACGCTCACGGGCCGGGTCCCACCAGCTGACCGCGATCAACGGCAGGTAATGGTGTTCGGAAAGCACCGAATTCAGGGCCGACAACAGCCGGTCCGCCCAGCTATAAGTGAGGTCTGCGAATATAACTCCGATGATGGATGAACGTTGGGCCTGGAGGGTCGTCGCCACTTGATTGGGCACATAGTTCCACGCCTCGGCCAGCTTGAGAATACGCTGCTGGTTTTCGGGGCTTACTTTGTGTGCGTTTGAGCTTTGGTTAAGTACGAACGAGACCGCGGTCCTAGACAGACCTAGTTGTTCCGCAATGTCGGCCGTGCGGATCGGTCGTCGTGGTGGCTCGGGGATGTCTGACATTCGTGAATCGTACTACAATTCACCTCAAAACGGTCAAAATCACACTCGCTGCGACAATAAATAAGATCGCTACGAGCTTGGCGGGGAGACGGTCCAAGTCTGCCGGTCACGGACCGATTCATTCGGCCGCCCGGGCAGATCAACCTGAGCTTCGATCCCTTCCGGGAGGGAGAGTTCGACCTGCGTGTGGTTTCCGGTGCGTTTCCACTGGGTTTTGATGTCACCCTGTGGGGTCGGCACGGTACACGCGTATTGCCCGATTTCGGCGATCTCCAGGCACGGCCGGAAATCGATCGTCCGCCATGCCGCCGCGGTCGGTACGATCCCGCCGAGCATACGCGGCAGGTGGTGGATCGGGTGTGCCGACCAGGCGTGCGAGCCGCTGCTGTGGCTCGTGCCCGGCGGAACGAATCGCTCCCAGGTCCCGCCCTGCTCGGCCATGGGTTGCCAATGACGGCGCAGGTGTCGGATCGTCTGTGCAACTAGCCCCTGCCTGCGGGCTGCTTCATAAACATAGGTCATCCAATACGGCGTCGGCTGTGCCTCGGGCTCAGAGTCACCAACAAGGAAGGGCTCGATGAATCGACCCGCCAAGTCCGCGTGGGCCGACGGACGTAGGCCGCAGAGGATTGCTTGCACCTGCGTGTGGAGGCCGCATGATTCCCCCTCGGAATCGATGCCGTCCCGAAAGCATTCACGGCCCGGGTCCCAGTAAGCCCGCTCGACCGACGCTCCGAGCGTGGTGGCGAGCTTTTGTACCCGGTCACCCCCGGGCATGGATTCGAGCTTCAGCAACTGGGAGAGTTGCTGCAGCGCTTCGAGCAGGAGCATATTCAACAAGGCGGGCTGACCTTCGCGGGGGATGCCCTCCGTCCAGTCGAGGAACAACCAGTATCGCGGATCGGCGGAAACAAGGTTGCCCTCTGCAATACCGAACGCTTCAAAGTATCCAAGCAGCCGCTGAATGCGTGGCCACATCTCTCGGAACAACTTGAGGTCGCCGGTTTGGAAGTAGTCGTCCCAGATCGTGAGGATCCACACGCAGCCGAAGTCAGGGAGGATGCAGTCGTGGGCGATCGTGGGGGCGTGGCCGTACGTCAATCCGTTGGGTACTTCCTGGGCCGGGTCACCGATCTGGCGGATCCCACGTCGCAGCAGCCGGGGATCGTTGGCCAGGTAAAAGGTGTTCCAAGCCTGAACCCGCGCATCGCCCCACCACTGGGCTTGTTCCCGCCACGGTGTATCCACGTATGCATCGAGCATGCAGTTAAGCTGGGTGTTGACGGAAACGTCATAGATCGCCTGCAAAAGCAAATCATCGCACTTGGAATCTCCTCTGCGGTCGAGTGGGTATCTCGTTTCGCGGTGAGACGCGTTGATTTCCAAGGCGGGGCACGGCCCATTCACGACCAGGGTGGCGTAGCGGTGTCCGATGACCTGAAAGGCCTCGTGCCGGCATCTTTCCTGGGCCAGGACGACGCGGGTGGCCATATCCATGGCATTGCCGCCTTTCGTATCTGGAAGTATGGGTCTGCCGTTCTGATCAACGGCTTCGGCGAAGAGGACATCGAGGGCCTCGCCACCCCTTGGGTTGCGAATATCCAAGAGTAGTTCACCGACCGTCGGCCGACCGTAATCAAGCGTGATCGCCCAGGATTCGCGTTCGGCCACGGCAGGTGTATGCAGCAATCCGTCAGACCCTTCGTGGGCTGATGAGTCAAGCCGAGACCATTCTGCGGCATTGATCAACGACCGGTGTAGATCGGTAGGCCGAATAAGGTGGCCGCCCGTTTCCTGTACCGAGGTTATGAAACTTGCATGGCCGACCGCCTTTTTATACGGAGCGATATCCCGAGTCAGCATCGGTAATTGACGGGATTCCATCGTGTGCCAAGGGGCGCTTCCGTAAATCGTTGTTGAAGGGGCGATCCATCCCGGGGTGAGTTCCGTGTCGGGCTGAGTCAACCAGGCTCGGTTGTCCTGACGCAGATCGGCTTGCTCCTGAAACCCCATCTGCTTGCTGAGCTTGCCGGTCACGCGTGCCCGCCCGGGATCGTGCCGACATAACCAGCTTTCATCGGTATTTAACTCGAAGTCGCCTGCACGCAACGCGAAGATAAATCCGGCTTTCGATTCACAGCGGTAGCGGAACGTGCCGATGCCCGGATGGTGGACGATGGCGGCGACGACGTTGTGTCCCTCTCGCAGAAACTCGGAAACATCGATCTCGTCGATGGGCCAACTGGCGGGGTAGCCGCGGGCCGGTCCTCGGGCGACATATCGGCCGTTGATATAAAGCTGGTACTCCTGATCGGCCGACGCCTGAACCGTCGCTTTTGGAGTCCGCTTCGGCAGCACAAACTCACGGCGAAATTGCGCGTAGATGTTCACGGGATCGGTCACCGCGTGTCCCGGCCACAACCAGGTGGCCCGGGAAAGGTCTGGCGGATTCAGAGGCATACATGAGTCCTTTTTTAGAAGATTGAATCGGGCCGATGGCCCGTCCAGCGCGACGACCGCAGGCTCCGTGATGAAGTCTAACCAACCATAGTAAATCGTGTTACTGTGTATGTGCAAGGCGATTTCAACATTTCTTTCTTAAGCGTTTTCAACCCATCGGATTCGAGCACAAGGCATGGAAGAAGACAAAGGACTCCGCCAGGTTGATGGCCGATGGTACGACGCCAACGGCCAGCGGGTGTGGCGAGCAGGAACCCTGGTCTACAACCGGCGTCAACTGATCCGGCTCTTTGCGTGGCTGTACATCGGGCAGTTCACGTTCTGGATGGAGCACGTCGCCATCCCGACGTTGTTTCCGCTGTTGATGGCGATGAAAGGCTTCGACGCCAAAGAGATCGGCTCGCTGTGGTCGATCTTCCCGCTCGGCGCGCTCATCGTGTTTCCCATCCTGGGTACGTTGAGCGACCGGACCCGCACGCGCTGGGGACGCCGCCGGCCATACGACCTGTTCACCACGCCGATCTGGTTCGTCGGGCTGATCTTGCTGCCGTTCGTCGAAACGTACTGGCAGGCGTTGGGCTGCATGGTTCTGATAGGCTTCGCCGGCGCGGGGTCGAACGTCCTGAACGCGTTCTACAACGATGTGGTACCGCCCGAGTTGATGGGGCGCTTCGTGGCCGGGATGCGGATGCTCGGTCGCGTCGGCGCTTTGATCGTCCACTTATTCGCGTTACGA
Source organism: uncultured Phycisphaeraceae bacterium (assembly GCA_964523485.1). GTDB lineage: Bacteria > Planctomycetota > Phycisphaerae > Phycisphaerales > Phycisphaeraceae > Algisphaera. The sequence goes on from CAZFZS010000007.1 coordinate 107,400, forward strand.
CTCTTTGATCAATCGCCGTACCTAGTGTTCATCGGTATCGCCTGTATCGGCTTCGTCGGCGAAATGCTGATGTTGATCATGGTGAAGGAGGGTGATTACCCGGCACCGGTCAAACGAAAAATACTCAAAGTTGTCAGCGACTTTATCCGCGAGGGCTTTGCCAGCCGATACGTCATCTTCCTCTGGCTGACGCTCGGCGTGACGGCACTGGGCGGCCCCGTGATGGCAACCTATTTCAACCTCTTCTTCGTCGATGAAAGCACCGGGCTGGGGCTGTCCGCGACCCAACTCGGATACATCCTGGCCAGCGGCACGGCGATCGGGCTGATCCTCATCCTCCCGGCCGGGTGGGTCATCGATCAGATCGGCCCCAAGAAACTCTGGGGTTGGTGCGGCTTCGGCGTCGGCGTCACCCAGATCCTGATGTTCTTCTTCTCCTACAGCCTCGCCAGCGTCGCGGTGCTTTACGCGCTATTCGCCATCTTGAATACCGTCTTGACCGCCGCGCTGCTGCCGATGATGTACTCTTTCATTCCGCAGGACAAGTTCGGCCAACTCAACGGCAGCAACCAGATCGTCACCCGCATGCTCCAGATCATCGGGGCCAACGCCTGCGGTTTGCTGATCGCCTTCATGCACAACGACTACCGCTACGCGTTTCTCTTCGGCGGGATCGCGTACCTGCTGACCCCACTCTTTCTCTGGGCCATGCTGCGAGAAAGATACCCCTTCCCCGGCTTTCCCACGTCCATGCACCCCGACGGTTTGCGCGGCAAAGCCGAGGAGACGGAACTCGCGCCGGAATTGGCCGCAACCTCGTCAAACCAGTAGCCCGCCCAACTTGTTGCACAGTTCACCGTTTCTCCTGCCTTGCAAAATACCGCTCTATAACTTTCGAGAAAGCATGCCTTGAAATCAGTTCGACTATCTGATTCACGCTTTCTCTTCTCTTCCCTTCGTCCACAACCACTCCAAGGATTCTTATGATGAAATCACGTTTAAACCGATCCACTGTAGTTGTGGCGGGCATGGCTGCTGGGGCCTTCCTCGCTTACAGTCCAACAGCCTACGCGGATTACACGATTTCAGGCGGCAATATCTACCAAGCCGATGTCGGCGTCTGGTGGACCCCGTTTTTCGATGCGACCAATACCAATCAGCAAGGCGCAGAGAACCGGGACCCCGACTACGTTCGTTATCACCCGTATCACAAGAATTCATCGGGTAACGTAGTGATCGGGCCCTACACCTCCAATGAAGTCAACGTGATCGACTACCAGATCGACCTCATGACCGGGGCGGGGATCGACTTTGTCATTTCCGACCTTACGAATGGCTTCGGCAGCGGCAAAGATGCGACCAAATTGATGCTGGCGCAAGACCGTATTGACGTCGCTGTCGCCATCGGCGGACCACTCAAGAAGGCTCACCTCACCTACGAGGAAGCGAACGAAGGTGCCAATCGAGAGGCAAACGCGGTTTACAACGAACTGGTCTCTGTCTACTCAAACTACAAGCAGTTCCAGGGTAAGCCGCTCATGGTGACTTATTCAGGTTACGACAACGGAAACACCCCCGCCCCGTACTGGTACGACTATCGATTCAGTATTCAACGTGCGACAGGCCATGTCGATGCGGACAACCCGAATTTGACCGACCAGGGATACAACTGGGATTCCTGGTGGGGCTGGCTCAACGAGGGCAATTTTTTGAGCACCGAAGCCATGCTGGTCAGCCCCGGGTGGGACACCGCCCACAACCCGCGTCCTAGCAACAAAATCAAGGATCGCCGAGACGGTAACGAGTATATGGATCAATGGTTGACCGCCCTGGAAATGAACCCGGAAGCGATCATCATCGCGAGTTGGAATGACTACAACGAAGAAACCCACATCGAGCCCAGCGAACCCATTGCCGGTTCGGGCGCACCGACTTGGGATTCTGCGCAGGGCAATCAGACATCGGACTTGTACTTGCAGATAACTACGGCCTACACCGCATTCCAAGATAGTGTTTTGCTTGAAGGCTACTTCTATCGTGACAATGACGACAACGCGGTTTACACGGTGAGCAACGGGAGTCTGAACTATGTCGGCGGCATGGGGGGGATCGGGCCGAACTCACCGATCATCCGCCTTCCCGATCAGACCCTTGCCGGGATTCTGGCCGCGAACAGTTCGAGTGTGAGCGTACCCGAGCCGGGTGCTTCCTTATATGTGCTAATCGCGTTGCTCGGCCTGACCCGACGCGATCGCGTTCTAACGAATCAACCTCGCCGGTGAAAGTGGGATCGATCCGAAATGCGTTTCTTAATCGTCGGACCGAACAGGCTCGATGGCTTTGAGGCGATCGTCCGCGAAAGACTGCCGGCCGATAGTGGCTCGGGAAACATTTGCCGTATGGATCGCAGCAGGTGCTTCACCGTCGAATTGGCCAAGGCGGTCGTTCTCAAAGCGGTTATCTTCCACGGTAATGTTCTCAGTCGAAAAGATGCCGATTCCGCGGTCTCGGTAGTCGCGGATCGTGTTGCGACGGATTAGGATATTTTTGTGTAAGTAGTCCGCTTCGGTCGGGCGGTCGAAGCCGGTGATCCAGATCCCAAAGGATTGATTTCGGCGGTTGTCGGTAACCCCGCACCGCTCGATGAGATTGTCCTGGATCACGAGTTCGTCGATGAAGGGGCCTTCGAGCGGCGCGTTCCAGCCCTCAACCGCCCCGGCACCCAGGTCGGCGAAAACGTTGTCCTCGATCAGCCCGGGCCCGCCTTTGGTCAGGATGCCGATGCGCCGCCCACCCGTGAATCGATTATTGCGGAACGCGTAGTCCGGCGACGACTGGTCGAGGTTATAGATTTGCACCTCGTCGCGCCCCAGCCGATCCTTGTTGCCGCGGGACCAGTAATCGATCGAAGCGGCCGAGAAAGGCTCAATCGGCCCATCGAGCCCGACGGCGAGACAATCGACGCCGTCCTGAACCATGGGTTCGATTTCGACGACCCTGCGGGTTCCGAGCGATCGGCCCACCGGCTGACGCGAGAAGAACATGAGGCGGTCGCCGACCCGTAGCCCCAGATCATCCGGTGCGCCGCGGTGAAAAAATTGGCTTCGGGGTAGGACGATCTGGTCGGGTTCGGGCTGGGCCACGGCGTGCATGACCAATGCGTTGATGTGGTTGTTGTCGTCGCCGGTGTTCTCAAACCGACAACCTTCGACCCAGGGTCCCTCCCGCCCGTTGTGCATATTGGTCCCCCCGTTCTGCACGCCGAGGACGCGGCCGGCTTTCTGGGCGAAATGCAGATTCAGTAGCTTCAGGTCATCGACGTAATGGCTCGACACCCCGATGCCAGCCAGCGCGTGCGTGGTCATCCCGCTGATCGCGATATCTCGGCTCGCATAAAGATCGAATCCGGCCTTCCCGGCCCGGGGCGAATCGACGTAGATCAACCCCTGCTTGAGGTAGCGCAACTGCCCGCCGGGGCGTGTTAATCGAACACGGTACCGACGGTCTGCGAGTCGCTCCCAGCCTTTCTGGGTCTGGAGCACCACCGGACTGCCGGGGGCGATCCCGGGGATGTCGAGGTCCACCAACATGCCAATGCCGTGCTGGGAAATCAGCGGGTCTTCATCGGGCGTCGGGTGTCCGTCAAGCAGCGTGATGTCAAACGCACCGCTTTCCTCGTACACCTCATCGATCACTCCACCGGTAAACGGCAGCGGGTCGAAATCGACCTGTCCGCCCAGAAGCAAAACACCGTCACAGTTGCGGGTACGCAGCACCGACACGCGGTCGGTAAAGACGAACGTCGCGTCGGTCGCCTCGATAGTTATATTCCGCGCGTTCTCAAGATCGAACAACACCGGAACGTCGCCGGGCGTCAGACGGTATTCACCGGCAGCAAACTTCAATTGAGAGCCGGGCGTTGCCACCGCCTCGTGGACCTTTGCCTGGATCGTCGGCCAGTCGCTGCCCAACTCGACAAAGACAGACTCCGCAGGCGATTCGACCTCGAAACGCTGTGTCTCGGACCAGGGACGAAACACGTCATCCCCTTCCGCCCGCGCCCTGACCCGCCAGTAGTAGTTCCCGGCGGGTAACGGATCCTGAGGAACGTATCGGGTGATCAACGTCAGCTCGTCTTGATCGACAACGGTGCCAAACGCTGCATCCGTGGCGATCTGTATCTCGTACGCCGCCGCCAACCCGTCGACCCCGGGCCACCGGAGCGTCGGGTGAGCCCAGCCCGTGGTCGATACTGTGCTTGGCGGTTCCGGGGCTTCCGCGGAAGCGGGTAAGGCGAACCCAAAAACAAGCGCGGAAAACAAAGACAAGGTGGCTGAGTAACAGAGACGGGCGATGTTAGGCACAGGAATCGACTTCAAAAAAACCGGATCAAATGGTTCGGTGCTGTTTCACGTTTGAATAGTGGGGGAGCGGGATCGGGACACGACAGGGCCAGCCGGGGTATTGATTGGGCGATGGCTTTGCGTCGGCGTCACGATCCCAGTGGTCCACGGTGATCGCACGCTGCTCGCGATCGATGGTGAGGAGTCCGTATCCCGAACGGGTCAGCGCGGGATCGATGATGAATCGGCCGACGATAAAATCGGCGTCGCTGGCTTCCTGGAAAGAAATCTTGGCGTTCGTGCACGCGATCATCCGGAACGGGTTGCCGTCGCCGTCCACGAACCGCCCCGTGAACGGGAGGTCCTCAGGCCCGCGATCGCTGCCGGGCACGGCCGGCTCCCACCACCGCTGAAAGAACTGCCCGAACGCGCAGCAGATGAATTGGTAGGGCCCGTCTTCGGCTCCCGTTACCCCGTGTTTCATGAACACCGCGTTGTGGATGTCGCCGCCCAGCAGGAACGCCCCGGCCTGCTTGGCCGCGATCAGAGCGCGGTCGCGGGCTGGTTTTGGCCAGCCGTTCGCGTCAAACCCGGACTTCGAGAGACTGCCGTCCCGTTCGGTCATCGGGTTGGCGAAAACGGTTTGTGAGATCATCACACGCGGGGTTTGTGGGTCCAGTGATTCACCCCAGTCTTGGATGAACCGGACCTGATCGTCGCCGAGCATCTGCGCGGCGGCGGCGTCTTGGCGGAACTCCGGGTAAGGCGGGGTCTTGAATGTGCGTCCCTCGATGATTGCAAACGAGGTGTTGCCGTAGTCCAGACGGGTGTAGTACTTCTTGAGCCCGAACTCGGTGGGTTGAGGATCGATCGGGTCCGGGAGGTGCGAACACTGCGTGTCGAGAACCAGGTGGTAAAAATCAGTTGTGAACGGCCAGCCGTGGTCACGCTTGTATCCCTTTTCGCCGCGCTGACCGCGGGGCGGCCGACCCGACCACCCCCAGATGTTCCCGAGAAACAAATCGTGGTCGTCCGGGATCGTGACGGTTGGGATCCGGCGGGTCAGGTGGCCGAAGGTGCGTAGAAACACGAACCATTTGTAGAGATAATCGTCGCTGCGCGGCGAGTGGTTCGAATCCATGTCGGGCCGCGAGGGGATGGGTTCGTAGATCTGATCGCCGGTGAACACCAGCAGGTCGGGGGCGTGCTCGTTTTCAATCCGTTGCTGCGCGCCTTCGGCCGGCAGGATCAGGTTTCGCGGGGTCCAGCGCTCGAAGGGGTGCTCAAGCTCCCGGGCCGTGTAGTCCTGGTCGTTGCTGACCCCCACCATCCGGGGGCAGTGAAACAGCAAGACCTTGCATCGAGCCGACGACTGTGGGTCCGCGGGGACCTCGCCGTGGTAGTGGTAGTGGCCATCCACCGGGCGCCCCGTGCGGTCGATCGGCACCACACGCAGCTCGTGACCTTCTGCCGTGTCCCAGTCCGGCAAGCGAAAGCAGGCGGTGTGACTCGGAACGCCGAGGTCCACGGTGGGGCCGGATGTCCAGCCCTCTGGTGCGCCCTTTCGGCGGAAGTCCAGTCGGGCTTGGGGTAGATCGAGTTGCGGGTCGTCGGCGTCTCGGCCGGTCGGCATGAATTGGGCGGTCAGCTTGAGGCCGTGACGGCCCAGGGTAAATTGAATGCCCACCACCGGCCCGGATACACGTTCCGGATGGTGTTCCACCATCGGCCCGGCCAGCGACAGCTCGCCGAACCACGGCCGGGTCGGCACGGGTCGCCG
>CAZFZS010000007.1:113532-139790 GCA_964523485.1 uncultured Phycisphaeraceae bacterium
CCACGATCCGCGATCAACCCGATCCCGCCGATGATCTGCGTCGCGTCAAGGTCTTCGACGACGAGTTCACCAAGGCGTTGCCCATCGTGGAGGGTGGACAGTTTCAGGGCGTACCGATCGTTAGCCGCAACGCATTCGATCTGTAGTCGGTAAATCGTGGTAGCGATCTCGCCCCGGCCCGCTTCGGTGTGGCCTCGGCTGGTCTTGATCGCCACGGGGCGGCGCTGGTTCTCGCGTGTGTTGTCCAGCACCGCGAGGCGGCCGTCCGGGTAGACCACGCAGGCCGTCCCCCCACCACGCCCGCCCACGGCGAACACGTTTCCTTGCGCCACCCCGTTCACATCGCCCCCGCCGATCCCAACCAGGAGGCCCGCAAACCCGTCGCCGGGATCATCTCCCACGAAGCCGATCTCAAGTTCCGCGCGGAAACCACCCGCGTGGTTGATCAACTGCTCGGTCGTTCGCGTGGCCACCCGGAGCCTCTGGTTGGGCTTTTCGCAGATCGATTCGATCCGGCCGTCACGCCACTGCCAATCCTGCAGCCGGTTCGCCCAGTATTGCGGGCCGATCCACCGACGGGGCCGCGAAGAGGGTCCCGGCCCAGACTGCCCCAAAGTTTCGTCGGCGAACAAAGCTTTCGTCGCAAGCCCACTCACCGCGCCGAGCCCCAGCACTTTGATGAAGTCGCGGCGATCCATCTTGACGCGGACATAATCTTTCATGGCAAATCCTTGGTTTCCGACTCAAGCAACGATTTCAATTCATCCCGAAATAGCCCGGGGCCGTAGTCCATCAACGCGGTCATGATGTAGCCGTTCACATAGGTATCGTGGTGCTGCACCATGAAGCGCCACAGCTTGCGGTGCATCTCGATCACGGTGTCTCGGTGTTCGGGGTCCGACGCCAAGTTGTGGACTTGCCCGGGATCGCTTTCGAGGTCGTAGAGTTCGTCGAAGTCGAACGAGTTGAATACGAACTTCCAGCGAGGGCCCATGACGCCGCGCTGGATGCCGTAGACTTCGTTGCCGTTGGTCTGGAAGAAGACGTCTTCGCGCCAATCGTCGGGCGTTTCGCCGGTCAGCCACGGGACGAGCGACCGGCCGGACATGTTCTGGTCATCGGGAGTTGTAGCCATCTCTAGAAAGGTCGGCCCGAAGTCGATGAGGCCGATCGGCGCTTCGACCACCCGGCCCCGCGCCGAATCCATGCCCGCCGGCGGACGCACGATCGCGGGGACGTGGTACGCCGCGTCGAACGCCGGCAGCCCCTTGCACCACAGCCCGTGCTCGCCGACGTAATCGCCGTGGTCCGACAAGAAGACCACCATCGTTTCTTCCGCCTGCCCGGAGGCTTCCAAGGCGTCCAGGACTTGGCCGAACAACCAGTCTTCGTACGAACAAAACGCGAGGTAGTGCCGAATTGCCTGGCGGTGTTCCAGCTCGCTCAACTGGTCGAACCGATGGCGCGTGCGTCGGTACAACGCGGGCTTGTCTTCCATCGCGTCGGAAAACGTGTCCGGCAACTCCGGCAAGTCGTCTTCGGGGTACAGATCAAGAAACCGCTGCGGCGGGATGTACGGGTCGTGGGGACCGAGCGTGCCGATGTAGAGGCACCACGGGTCGTCGGCCTGCGCGAGCCGCCCGAGGGCCGCGATCCCGTCGTGGGTCACACCTTCGTCGTTGAAAGGGTTCTCGTCCGTTCCGTAATGCACGTACTCGGGGTAGCCGGGGCGATGAATCTGCCCCGGGGACCGGTCGATCGTGAGGTCGCCGACGCCCTCTTCCAGAAGGTTTACCGATTCTTTCCGCCACGCGGACCGCGTCTGCCCTTGCTCGTCGGGGGGCTCGGCCGGGGGGGCGTCGCGCCCGGGTTGGCAACACTCCCAGCCAAACTGGTCCGGCGGCTGGTGGTTGCTGACGTGCCACTTGCCGCTGAGCGCGAGCCGGTAGCCGGAATCCGCCAGGTCGCAGCTCCAGGGCCGAACGCTCGGATACAGCCCGCGGCTCACCGCGTTGGTCACGTTGACGTTGTGCCACACCCCGTGCTCCGACGGCATTCGCCCCGTGAAAAATGAGGCCCGGGAAGGGCAACAATGCGGCGACGGGCAGTACGCCCGGGAAAACGTGACCGAGTCTTCGCGGAAGCGATCCAGCCGGGGGGTAAGGGCTTTGATCCGATGACCGGGCAACACGCTCCCTCCGTGCTGCTGATCCGTCATAAAAATCAGGAAGTTGGGTGGGTGCATGGCCGTAATCCCCGCCGGGCTTGGCGGATGGATTGAATCGCAGACGCGACAAGCGGTCGATTCTTCACGTCGGATTTGCTGCATGAAGCATAGAAAAAAGCGGCGGACAAAAATCGAGTTTTGTCCGCCGCCGAAAGTTTTACATCGCAAGACATTCAGCGACGACGAAGCATCATCAGGCCGCCGAGGGCGAGGAGCCCCAACGAGCCAGGCTCGGGAACGACACTGATTTCAAAATCAAGCAACTGGCCGCCGTGAATACGGTTACCGCTAAAGTCCGCTTCCGTATTCTGGGCAAAGAAGCGATTGCTGCTATCGAAATCTACGCTGAAGGGAGCGATCGTGGTGGTGGTCGCGCCGACGGCGATTTCACCGCTCGCCTGGCCGGTGGTTTCATCAACGGAAAGTCGGATCGAGTAGAACACCCCGTACATGTTCGCCCCCGCCACGCCATTCACGGCCGCACCATCTATAACTTTCGTACCGTCCACAAATACGTCATATGTTTTATTGACGTTCACGCCGATCGCTATGTCCGCGGCCGCGTTGCCGAGCGTCGGGGAAGCGATGTCTCCAAACGAAATACCGAAGGATCCAGTATCGCCTCCTCCGCTGGCTTGAATCATCCGGAACGTACCGTCGAACGACCACTGGGTGCCGGCGAGGGGAAGGCTACTGTCGAGACTGATCGAGCCAGAGTACGCTCCCTCAGCTCCAGAGTTCTCGAAAAGCTGAATTTCGGCGGTTTGCTGCTCAATACGAGTTTTTCCACCCGGCGAGGTCTGCGACCCGGTCAAAGTAATCGTCGCTGCAGACCCCGACTGACGTGACGCCAAGTCAGCATTCAAGTTGCTGTTGTTGGGGATGTCGAACGTATCGGCGATGATCACTTCGGCCTGAGACGGCAGAGCGAGCAAACCTACGGCGGCAAAACAGGCAAGCGAGAGGGAGCGAGTATTCATGAAACCTCCAAGGGTGAAAAAAGAGAACCGCAAACCGCTTTGTAACACATGTTACCTTGTTAAAATTGCTTGTCAATTCTTTTTCGTGTCTTAGAAAGTGTGTGAGAAGCCGCCTCGCGCCCGATAGATGAGGTATGACACGGACGTCTTACCCCTCGGACCTGACCGATCGGCAGTGGTCGATCATCGAACCCTTGATCCCGCCCGCCGAGCCGGGTGGGCGTGAACGCAGCGTCGATATGCGAGAGGTGGTCAACGCCATCCTCTACCTCAACCGCAGCGGGTGTAGCTGGCGGATGCTGCCGCACGAGTTCCCGCCGTGGGGCACGGTGCATTACTATTACCGCCGCTTCCGGCTCGACGGCTCGTGGCAGTTGATCCACGACAGGCTGCGCGAGAAGGTGCGACGCAAGGCGGGCAAGAAGCCGACACCTTCGGCAGCGATCATCGACTCGCAGTCGGTGAAGACCGTTGCGCCCTCAAAAAAAGCTGCCACGGCTACGACGCGGGCAAGAAAACCCTTGGCCGTAAGCGGCATCTGATCGTGGACACGCTCGGCCTGGTGCATGCCGTTGCGGTGCACGGGACCGATGTGCAGGACCGCGACGGCGGCGATGAGGTGCTGTTGAAGATCGCGGAGTTGTTCCACCGGTTGAAGCGGATCTGGGCCGATGGCGGATGCGCCGGGCAGTTTGTTGAAGAAGCCAATATTTTCTTCGGCCGAGTGATCGAGATCGTAAAACGTAGCGACGATGCCAAGGAGTTCAAGGCGTTGACCAAACGCTGGATCGTCGAAAGCACGTTCAGTTGGCTGGGCCGGTACCGGCGCTTGGGCAAGGACTACGAGAGCGACCCGAGGAGCAGCGAAGCGATGATCCACCTGGCCATGATCAACCTGATGGTTCACCGACTGGCACCGGGGTAAAATGCCTTCTCGGCCCAGACGTGGGTCATCCGCCCTTGCTGGCCGACGCGGACTTCGTCCTGGAACCACACCTCAACCCGCCGACCGGGGTGTTCGTCGCGGACACGCTGGACAAGAATGGGGCGCTCTCGAGCCAGCGTTGCTGGGCCTTGAGGTCGGCCTGACGGTGCTTGGACCGATGCTTGAGTACCGAGAGGTTCAGCCGGTGCAGTAGCTCGTAGACGCCATTGAGCGAGTAGGCCACGCCGAACTCGGCGTCGAGGATGCGTTGGAAGTCTCAGCCCCGCAGCGTGCACACGCAGTCGGCGTCCGTCGGCCTGTCGAGCCCGCGTCGCTTGATCGCTTGCTGCTGATCGGGCCGGGGTTTGGCGGCCGTCCGCTCTGTGGTTTGAACTGCAGCCCGGGCAGGCCGTGGTCGCGGTAGCCGTAACACCAGCGTTGCAGGAAGCGACGCGACCGGCCGACCCGCGCGGCGATTCGCGAGGCGGTCAGCCCGTTGATCGCCAGTAACACGCAGCGAACCAGGTCACAGGCCCTGGCATTGGATTCGGTGCGGACCCGCAGGTTGAGCGTGCTCAGGTCCTGTCTACAGTGAACGGTGATGTCGATGGCGGCCTCCTTCCGGCAGAGCCAACCATCATCACGGCACGGGTCCGAGAGTGCTACCAGGCAAGCGTCTAACGCGCGTCAAAAGTTTACGGGATGCGTATTAGACCCGGTAAAGCAAGACAAGACGAATCACCGGACCACATAAACAGGTGGGAAGGAATATACAGGGTTAGTGTGATTCATTGGCTGGCGAGTTCTGAGCAGGAGCCCCGCGCCATCCCGGTGTCGGCCGGAGCTTGGTCGGCAGCAGTTCCGTGGCATCCGACGTGGGATCCCATCCCTGGCTGCGTCCCCGACCGGTCTGACGGCACTTGAAATGCGGACGTCTGACTTCCATGACCCCCGCCGCCTGCAAGAGCTGCCGGACCCGGCCAATGGTGTAACGGTTGGACTGGCTGCGCCCCCAGTGCTTGAGCATGCCCTGCACCCCCTCGAAGGGGCAGGAACCGGTCGACTTCCATTTATAGGAGTCAGTCGCCAGCACGATTGCGAGGTAGCCGTAATCGATCGACCGCGGCGGTTCTCTCCCAGGTCTTTCTCGAAGGCCGTGAGCGACTCGATCGGGATGTACCGCGGAAGCCACCCCTCGATGGTTTCAAGGTCCTGCTGATGGAAATGCCCTCTGCTTGATCCGCGGTGGGGCGAGGTGGAGGTCCGCAATACGTATTTGACGCTGTCCCGTATGCGGGCATCCCGCTCGGCATCCGCCGCTCCGGAGGCGAGCCCCTCGCTCACGTACACCTGATGGGCGCTGCACAACAGTAGCTCAGGATCGGTTTCGGATGGGTGGGGCCAACCCATGCCCTCGTAGGCGAGCAGCACGGCGTCGATCGTGTCCCGCAACTTGTCGATGCCACGCTTGCGGATCGCTTTCTTCTTGGAGGTGTGAGCACCATCCGCAGGCGGATGCTTGTGTCCAAGTGGTTCTTCAGGCAACGCGGTGGCGTTGGTTGGTCGTGCTGGCGATGTCGGCACCAATTCATGTGGTGCGGGGCCGGCGGGGGGGTGGTCCGCGGGCTTCGGCTCGGGTAGAAGATGATGGTGATTCCAAAGCCATGCTTCGAGTTCACGTTCGGTCCAGTGAGACTGCAGGAAGCGATCACGATCGGCCTGGCCGCCGGGGAAGCCGGGCAGGCGCTGGGCTTGCCCCCGCTTCACCACCGTCCATTCCTCGTCGACAAGTTTCCAGCGGGTTTGCCGACCCTGAACTTCCACGCTGATCTGATAACCCGCGAGTACCTGCATTTGACGCAGGATCTCCTCGACCAGATCGAGACGACTCGACATGTAGAACAGGCAAGGGGGGCGGGAATACAGCGACTCCCCGGTATCCTCGTCGAACTCGTGGCGCTTCGGGAACGCGAGAATCAGGTAGGCGGCGGCACCCCGGGGCGAGGTTTCGATATAGAGCTGCTTGGGAAGGCCCTGCGTTCGAAGAGACTCCAGAAACGCGACGCAGTGCTCCGAACGGTGCTCATCGCTATGAGCATCGGCGTCAATACGAAGAACCGTGGTCGTGACGTCGTTAGGACCGTCTACCTGTCGCGGCCGACGTCGGGGTACGGCATCGATCCGTTGCAGGCCGGCGCGGCGTGCCGCCCAGTCGAGCACCTTGAGTTTTGGGATCTTCCGGCTGAACTGGCCCGGTGGGGCGTTGCGGTTCTGCTGTAGCTCGACGTTTGTCGACCGCGATCGTGGCAAGCCCTGGGGCTGCACCATGCGGTCGGCGAGGTCGTAGAAACGCTCCAAGAGGTCGCGGTCGGCCTTCGCTTCCGCTTGGGTAGCACGGGTCCTGAGATCGTGGGGCAGGTCCAGGTGCCCCATGAGATCGCCCGTCAACCGGGGAGGCCGACGTTTCTGCTCCGACTTGTTAGATTCCTGCCGACGGGGTAGCACCCCTAGTCCCTGTTCCAAGAATGTAGCCCCGCCAGTTTTTTCACCGGCGCCCAAGCCCAGAGGGTTTAGTGGGTCTCCATGGAAATCAGCGGGGAACCGCATTGAAACGACGGACTGAGCCATGAACTGCCTTTCAAGTGAATGTTGTGATGGTTGGTGAGTTTCTTCGGCCAAAACGTCAAGAAAATCGAGCAGAGGCCTGAGCGAGAGTTGCTAGACACCGCGTTATTGCCTTGCTCAGGTCGGAGCGACGCGTGAGGTATGCAGGCTGGCATCCGAGGCGACTTGGATCAAGAAGATGGCAACCGAGCTTCCATCCTGTGGTATGGATTTGAGTATTTGTAGGATGCGGGTCAGCTGACACGACAGCCGACACGACAGCTGACACATAACTTCTGTGTCAGGCAACACACGGACGCCTACGCCTGCTGGCTGATCTGTCGCTTTCCGAGGGTGATGAGAGCATTCCCCCAAATTTGACAGCAGAGTCTGGGTTGAGATGCAGCGTGAGCAACTTTTCTTCCTCTGCGGCAAAGTTGCAATCGGGCTGTTTCGTGTGAACCGCTGCAGGTCCGCGAAATTGGCCTTCATGAACACTGAAGCGCAATTCGAGACCACGACGATGATCAACGGCGTTGTGAGTTCTTGGACCGTGAACGATTCTTCGCGACGCGATCAGGTTACTGCAGTTCGCAGTTGCAATCGGGGGAGGTAGAGGGCGATCTTGGCGGTGATCCAGATTCAGACGCGGTCCAGAAGTCGGACCTAGGTGGGCAGCGAGGCGAGTTCTTTGGCGAAAATCGTCAGGGCGGTGAAGTTGCGTTTGATGGCCTAGCGTGCGGGGACTGCTGCGGCCGGTCCTGCCAATCTTCCATAGCCTGGCGTCTCGGCGGGCAGGCGGTCGAGACCGAGGTGCAGCAGTGGATCGACGCACATGCCCATCTGAACGATGAGCAGGGCCATCGCCAGGTGGTCCGCAACGGCTACACGCCGCCCCGGTCGGTCGTCACCGGCGTCGGGCCCGTCGAGGTCACCCGGCCGCGTGTCCACGACCGCCGCCGCCAGGAAGCACGTGAAGCGTTCAGTTCCAAGATCCTTCCGCCGTACCGCCGTAAGGCCAAGGCCGTCGAAGAACTGATCCCATGGATGAACCTCAAGGGGCGTGTTCACCGGCGACTTCGGCGAGGCGTTGGCGGCGTTGGTCGGCCCCGATTGCCCGGGCCTCTCGGCGTCCACGGTAGTGCGGCTCAAGCAGACGTGGGAAGCCGGCTACCGCCAGTGGGCACGACGTGACCTGGCGGACCAACGCTACGACTACCTCTGGGCCGACGGCGTGCATTTCAACGTCCAACTGGAAGGAGATCGCACCTGCATTTTCGTGCTGATCGGCGCGACCCCGGAATACTGGAAGGAGTTGATCACGGTGCAGGATGGCTACCGCGAGTCTGAGCAATCGTTAATGAGCCTGCTGCTGAAGTTCAAGCAGCGTGGCCTGACGGTCGACCCGGAGCTGGCCACGGGTGTCGGGGCGATGGGCTTCTGGAAAGCGCTGCCGCATGTGTATCCAAGGACACGCACGCAACGCTGCTGGGACCACAAGACGGCGAACGTGCTGGACAAACTGCCCAAGCGTCGGCAGCCCGAGGCGAAGGACAAGCTGCATCAGATCTGGATGGCTCCGAAGCGTCAGGACGCCCGTGAGGCGTTCGACCACTTCGTCGCAGTGTACGAATTGAAGTACCTCAAAGCCGCGGCGTGCCTGGCGAGTGATCGCGACGCGTTGCTGACGTTCTACGACTTCCCCGCCGAGCACTGGGTCCACATACGCACGACCAACCCGATCGAATCAACCTTTGCCACCGTGAGATTACGCATCGCCAAGACCAAGGGCTGAGGCAGCCGAATGGCCACGCTGACGAAGGTCTTCAAGCTCGCCGAGTCGGCCCAGAAGAAGTGGCGAAGACTCAACGGTCACGAACTCATCGGCGACCTGATCGCCGGCATCCCCTTCACCGACGGAGTCAAATCACACGCCGCCTGATCAAAACCTCATCCACCGAAATTGACCGTACTCGTGAAAGGTCCGTGACACCCAGATCCTCACCACGAAGCTTGTCAGGTTGCGCAATACTAGGTTCACATGACGCGCCAGTCAGCATTTTGACGGCACCGGGGGGCTTCCGCTTCTGCGGCTCACCTCAATCAGCCTGCGACTTGTGGGCAGGCCGACGCGCAACACGTAGATTAGTGCTGGGTCCAAATGAAAAATTCTATGACTTCTTCCGCTTAGGGATGGGTCCAAATCTACTGACTGACGAGCCGCTAGAGGGGTCAGATACGCATCGTGAATAATCGACAGGCGCGGTACGGCGCATGTTCGGCCTTACGCTCCGCCGGTGTACCGGGGACGATGTTTGATGCAGATCGCCGCCCACCATCCCGACGACATCAAGGAACTCGAGCGTCGTGTCCGTCGAGACGAACGCCTGGCAACTCGACCGCCCGCGGGCGGTCCGGCTGGCCCTCGACGGGCTCGAGGAACCCGTGATCCGCGCGATAATCTGCCGCAGTCGCGACTTCGTGCAGACTTGGGCCTACGCCTTCCGTGACGGCGGGCTCGACGCGATCAAGCCCAAGCCCCGGCCTGGCCGGCCCAACAAGCTGCCCCGCGACCGGGAGGACGCCTTCCGCCGACTGATGCTGGCCGGGCCGATTCCGGGGGCCGAGGGCGACGGCGTCTGCACCCTGCGGGGAAGGATGCAGTACGCATCCTCGAAGCCGGGTTAGGCGTCTCTACAGCCTCGACGGCGTGTACGACCTCTTGGAACGCCCGGGCCTCTCCTGCCTCTCACATCGACCGGTGCACCGCAGGAACGACCCGGCGGCGATGAAGAAGTGGGCCGCACGCGCACCCTTTTTGTTCAGGAAGTCCGCGAACAGCACCCCGAGCAGCAGGTCGAAGTCTGGTTCCATGACGAAATGAGGTTCGGCCAACAGGGCACCTTGACCAAGGTCGGGACGCTCACCGGCAGCCGGCCTGAGGCCGTCAAGCAGACCGAGTACGAGTGGGTGTACCTCTAAGCGGCGTCAACCCGATCACCGGGGCCAGCTTGGTCATGCTCGCCTTACGTCAACTCCGACTGCATGAACGCCCACGCGCTACATCAGCCAGGCGGCCGGCGAGGACACCTATGTCGTCCTCGCACTCGACCGGGCCGGCTGCCACGTGGCCAAGGCGTTGGACGTGCCGCCCAACCTCACCCTCCTGCACATGCCGGCCTACAACCTCCAGCTCAACGGCGTCGCTTGCGTCTGGACCTATCAGAAGAATCAGCACCGCCAAGATCAGCCCGAGCGTGTCAACGCACAGATGTCGCTTGCGGCCCTTAGCGCAAGCGCTGTCGAGGTCGTCTTGCCCGCGTAGTACCCCGGGTCCCCCTCCCTCGGGATGAAGTCCGGCCGTCTTCACCGACTGGCTCTCGATCACCGCGCCCGAGGGCGTGGGCTTCTTGCCGGCCTTGCGTTGCGCCCGCTGCCGCAGGCGGATGTGGACCTGCTCCTACGTGCCGTCGAGCCGGAACGAGCGATAGTAGTATTGCGCTGTCCTCGCGGTGGAAACTCGTGGGGCAGCATCCGCCAAGCGTTGCCCGAGCGGTTGAGGTGGAAGATGGCGTTGACCACCCGCCGCATGTCCACGCTCCGGGGACGGCCGCCGGGCTAGGCTTGGCGGAAAAACGGCGCGATGAGGGTCCCACTACGCATCGGTCAGGTCTGAGGGGTAAGACGTCCGTTTCATGCCGAGCCTAGGCACACACGAGGCTTTTCAAACACGTTCTCAGCCGTCAGAATCATGGCCTAGGATGTCTTTGAAAAACGACACTCTCTAGCAAACATTAAGCATCTTGAACTGTTCCGGCCGCCTATTTCTGCGTGCACCCGCCTGTACAACCGCGGGGCCAGAATCAATTGACAGAAAGCCAATGTACATGATAATGTATATTGGTGTAGTGCAGCACCTTGTTAACCAACCGGAGTCTTGAGATGGAAGCTCTTGAATTTTCAACGGCGATACCTACTGACGCCGAGAACATAACGTTCCAGTTCTGCCTGAAGGGGTACGACCCTGAGAAACCTCGTACGAGTAATTTGTTGAAGTGGGCAAATGCACCAAGTCGTGAAGCGCTACAAGCGTTTCTTAAACGTCAAGCTTTCTCTATCAAGATTCACGATGACTTGATCGATGTCGTAAGCCCGACGTTCGGTTGGGATTCAAATAACGGTACCTATCAAGCATATGAGAACCATACCGTTGACGTTGTACTCGATGCGAAGGGGATTGTCATTGAAGGCAGTCTCGGAAGCACAGAACCCTCCAACGAGGTCGAAACGGCAATAACCGGTCCGAATGGTCCGAACCAGAATCTGCCTGATTGAATTTATAGCAGGCCGCTAGAGAAACCTCTTTGACAGTCCATGTAATCTGATCGCATCATGCGCAAGGAGGCACGCATGTGTGGACAGGTTGATCGGCAGCAGACGATGTTCGTGGCGCTTGACCTGGAGGACGGGGTGCCGGCGGGTCACCGGCTGCGGCCGATCAAGCGGTGGCCCGACGCGGTGCTGGGGTTGATGCGGTGGGACTTCGAGGCGGCGTACTCGGACCGCGGACGGCCGGGCGTGCCGCCTTGAGCAGTTGCTCAAGGCGTTGCTCCTGCAGGCGCTGTATTCGATCCCCAGCGAGATCAGGCTGATGAAGGCGGTGAAGTACAACCTCTTCTACCGGTGGTTCCTGGACCTGCCGGTGGAAAAGCCGGCGTGGACGATGGAGTGATTCAGCATGAACCGCCAGCGGTTCATCGACCACGATTTGGTGCGGACGTTCTTCGACAGCGTATTGGCCGGCGCGATAAAGGAGGGGCTGATCAGCGAGGACCATTTCACGGTCGACGGCACCTTGATCCGCTCATTGGCCAGTCAGAAGAGCCTGGTGGCCAAGGATGAGCGGTCGAAACGGCGTTTGCGGAGATAGCGGCGCGGCGGGCGAGCGACGACTCTGACAGACACTCAACATCTGAGGGTGGTCCCGGTTGCGGGGGTGACACGCTGGTGGGTATCCGTGGCCAGAGGCAGTCGAACCTACGCACCGCAGCACGACCGAGCCCGAGGCGCGGCTGGCCCGCAGGAGCGTGAGGAAAGAGGCCCAGCTGTGTCACAGCGGGCACGTGCTGATGGAGAACCGCAGCGGGTTGTGCCTGGACCAGGCGATCGACCACGCGACGGGCTCGACCGAGCGTGACCGGGCGACGTCGATGCTCGAGCGCGTCGGCAAGGGTCACCAGCTGCGACCACGGACCGTTGGCTTCGACACGGGCCAAGACGACACGTTCCTCGACGCGCTGGAACGCCGGCAGGGTATCCAGCCGCACGTGCCGGTACGCAGCGGCAAAATTAAGGCCGTCGATGCCGCCGGACAGGCCCGACGCCAAGCCCGGCGGCGGATGAAGACCAAGGGCTACGCGATCAGCCAATACATCCGCAAACGCGTCGAGCAGGTGATCGGCTGGACCAAGACCACCGGCAACCTGGCCCGCACCCGCTTCCTGGGCCACGAACGCATTGAACTCGAAGTGCTCTTCACCGGTGCGGCGTACAACCTGCTGCGGATGACCCGGCTGAGGCTGGCGACGTGACTCTCCCCGGCCACAATGACACTCACAGCGGGCCGAAGCCGATTGAACATCCCCTCGCTTGCCAACCCTCAAACCCGGGTCGAGGTCGCAATCCGACACGATGACGCATTCCTTAGCGGCCTGCTAGGTGTCGAATCGATCACTCGCTCGCAAGTGGTCTGTCCCCTAGCCCGATGAGGCGCTGGCTAAGCCGCGGATCATTTGGAGATCTTCGTCCAGCGATCGGCGGAGCGCGACCGAAGGCAAAACTTTTTCTACAGCAGCATCAGGTTGAAGACGACCCCCGATTGTATCGACAATTCTGTCACGAGTACGGTTGGCAAAGTGTTTCCCGAGTTCTTCCCAATCCCGTCGATCACCATCCTGGGCTGCGTAATGTAGTTGTTCTGGCAGTGTCTCGAAATCGAGGGCAGTGAGTACGAGCCCTTCGACGATCCAAAGAATCCCCTCCGTGCGATCTCTCGCTCGGCCGCGATCCCGACTATATGCCAAGGCGTGATCGCCGCATCGATCAGCGCAGCGTTCCACACTGCGGTCTTGCCGGTGTTACGTAGTAGCCGACTGGCCGCTAATGCTAAATACTTCACCTGTTGTGCGGGGGCCAAAGGTTTCAAAGCAGGCAAATCATCAGTGATCGATAGCAGTTGATTCATGCTGCCATCATCGATAGCGACCGAGAGTAATTCTCG
This sequence comes from uncultured Phycisphaeraceae bacterium, assembly GCA_964523485.1. Classification (GTDB taxonomy): domain Bacteria; phylum Planctomycetota; class Phycisphaerae; order Phycisphaerales; family Phycisphaeraceae; genus Algisphaera. Next base: position 126,549 of record CAZFZS010000007.1, read on the forward strand.
ATAGTAACTTCGCTCAGCCGACTTTTTGGGAAAGACGTCTTGCCTCATCATTGCTTACGACCACCTTGACTAAAGGATTTAGACAGCACGCTCTAAGGCGTTGTAGTGACACAATCCGAGTTGTACATCATAGTGTACAGACATATTGTCGCACCTGTGTCACTCTCGATGAATGTCCGAGAGCGAGCTACGCCGATACTTTGGCCAGAATGTCAGGTCGGCGCGTGAACGAGCGTCGATGACCCAAGAATCACTCGCAGTGGCGTCGGGCTTATCGCGACACTTCGTATCGGAAATCGAAAGCGGGCACCGCAACCCTTCGTTTATTGTGATCATTAAGCTCTCGCGGGGGTTGAAAATTCAGCCCGCTGAGCTTCTTGAGCGATTGACATAACAAAATAGTGGCTTTGCCACTTCGTGCTGCACCGCAGCACGGTCCGCTATGTAGCCAAGCAGCCTAAAGCTTGACTGGCCAAGCTGAAGGTGGCGTAGCGTCGGCTGTCGTACGTCGGCAAATCACTGTTTGCTTTGTTTCCACTCCTCGCCTTCATCATCTTCCTCGGTCGGCCACCAGGGAGTTTCATCTTCGGGGAGGGCGGGCGTCTCGCATTTCGACCAGTCCTCGCGAATGCCCAGCCACTCGGCACCGACCGTGCGTTCGATTTCGGCAAGCTCGTTGATCACTGCTTGGTCCCATTGGCCTTGGCGGTCGGGATGTGCAGCCCTTTTCAGCTCGCGAAAACGTTCAATAATCTCGGGATCCGGAGCGTGCAGGAGTAGCACCTTGCCGATCGCTCGGAAGATCATGGTCCCTCGACGTCTGTGGTGTTTGAGCCTCTCGCCCTCGAGTAGAGGTGTCATGTGCATGACTTTGTCGGCAAGCGTACAAAGAGGCTCGAGACGGAAATCGTGTTGATCGACAAGTGATTCAGCAGTTTCTTTCATTGGTTTAATCCTAGAGCATTTAGGTATCGAAGCGTTGATGTACTGCTTCGTCGGGTAATGTCGCCGACATGAATTGCCGCATTTTTTTTCCAGAAGATTTTTCGGCAAATGCTACCTACCCTTCTTATGGTCAGGCACTTAGCAGATTCTGCCGTGGGCATTATTCGGACTTTTAATCCACACCCGCGTGAAGCGGGTGACTTCGTTGCGGCTGCTGTTGTACATGCTCAACATGTTTCAATCCACACCCGCGTGAAGCGGGTGACTCTTATCTGCTCAACTCTCTGCGGGTGTGAACAAGTTTCAATCCACACCCGCGTGAAGCGGGTGACATGAGCTGAACCGCTACCTCGCCGACTTCAAGCAGTTTCAATCCACACCCGCGTGAAGCGGGTGACTTGCGGCAGCTCAAGGACCTCAACGCCTTGAGCGTGTTTCAATCCACACCCGCGTGAAGCGGGTGACCAGATCGTCGGCGAGCTTGAGGATCGCCTTGCCGTTTCAATCCACACCCGCGTGAAGCGGGTGACGCCTTCTCCCACGATGGCAACGACGACTGGCATCTGTTTCAATCCACACCCGCGTGAAGCGGGTGACGATGATCAAGCTGGCGAGCTGCCGCCTCTCGAAGTTTCAATCCACACCCGCGTGAAGCGGGTGACGTAGACGGCGGGGAAAGCTGGGACGAGGAACCTGTTTCAATCCACACCCGCGTGAAGCGGGTGACCACCGGCACACCGGCAGCGATTCGACCGTATTAGGTTTCAATCCACACCCGCGTGAAGCGGGTGACGCCGTCGATCAACTCGACAGCGAGGTCTTCGGGAGTTTCAATCCACACCCGCGTGAAGCGGGTGACCATCAACAAGCCGCCAAACCCCCATCGCTTGGCGTTTCAATCCACACCCGCGTGAAGCGGGTGACGTCGCCAATACCGCAAGGCGGGCCGTGCGTCACCAGTTTCAATCCACACCCGCGTGAAGCGGGTGACCCCGCTTGAACGTGGCGCATAACTTGACCGTAAGGTTTCAATCCACACCCGCGTGAAGCGGGTGACATCGGCAACGTCAAGGGGCGTGGCAACTGGGGATAGTTTCAATCCACACCCGCGTGAAGCGGGTGACCCTGAAGACTCCGAGTATCGAGACAACGCTCGTGTTTCAATCCACACCCGCGTGAAGCGGGTGACCTCCCCAGAGTTCTTCGCGGCTTGCGTATTTATTGTTTCAATCCACACCCGCGTGAAGCGGGTGACCCGCGTTAACCGCACGGCTCAAGAGGGGGCAGGGCAGTTTCAATCCACACCCGCGTGAAGCGGGTGACGCGATCTCCTCCACGATTTGATCGATGGTCGGCTGTTTCAATCCACACCCGCGTGAAGCGGGTGACAGGTGTTCGTTCGCTCGCGTCACCCTCGGCAGCAGTTTCAATCCACACCCGCGTGAAGCGGGTGACGATGATCGTTGCCCCGCCCTCGCAGGGGATGAGTTTCAATCCACACCCGCGTGAAGCGGGTGACGCGATGTTGTTTGTGACCCAACACACCAAATCACGTTTCAATCCACACCCGCGTGAAGCGGGTGACGGCCTTGGGCGGCGACCTCGCTCACGCTGGCGAGGTTTCAATCCACACCCGCGTGAAGCGGGTGACGCTCAACGACGTTGCCGTCCGTGACGGCCTGGTCGTTTCAATCCACACCCGCGTGAAGCGGGTGACGCTGCCAGTCGTGATCGGCCGGTACCGGGGCATCGTTTCAATCCACACCCGCGTGAAGCGGGTGACTAAAAATCGCCAGCTTGTCTTTGGGGCTTAAGTGTTTCAATCCACACCCGCGTGAAGCGGGTGACCGGAGTGTGCTTCGGGCGAGCCCTCGGGCCATGAAAGTTTCAATCCACACCCGCGTGAAGCGGGTGACACTTGTCGAGATGTTTACCTAGCGGCGTTGCGCTGTTTCAATCCACACCCGCGTGAAGCGGGTGACGGCTGACAGCGAATCTTTTATCTGCCAGATACAAGTTTCAATCCACACCCGCGTGAAGCGGGTGACGGCTCCACTCTAACAGGATGCGGCGTCACGATTTGGATTGAGCATTTCGCGATAGCAGCATCGATTGGCCCTCCGAGACAGGGTCCTGGTCGAGCCGGCTCATTTATGTACTTGTCAATGAGCGATTTCGAAAGATCGCGAACATGCCGAGTAATGTCCGGGCGCTTCGGGTTCGCGGGGGCCTAAGGTGGCCAGCGTCGTCGGGTTAGATGATGAGCGGACCGTCAAAATCGATGGCTTGCTTGGTGCCGACGTGTTCGACGCGGCGTTTCCAGTTCTTGCCGAGAAAATAGTAGCGGAGGCTGTCGGCTCTGGGGTCGATGATCTGTTCGAGTCGATGCTTGAGCTGGGCCCACTGGGCGGGGTCGACTTGGCACTCGAACACCGAGCACTGCACCCGCTGGCCGAAGTCGAGGCAAGCCTTGGCGGCCTGGCGGAGCCTTTTGGCTCCGCCGGGCGTGGAGGGGGCGACGTCGTAAGTGATCAGGACCATCATGGCGAGGCGTGGGGTTTGTTGGCTAGCGCCAGATGAATTCGGGGTAGAAGTCGTGATCGCCGCGAAGGGTTCGAGCCAAGAGGCGGGCCTGGAGGTGGGGCAGCAGCCCGAGCTGTATTTTCTCGCCGAGAAACGGGTGATGGAGTTCGTCTTGCTTGCGCTTTTGCCAGGCGGCAAGGACGGTTTTGCGGGTGGCCGGGGTCATGGTGACGCCGCCGGCTTCGGTCGTGGTGAAGCCGGCGGGTTTGACCTGCTGGCGGTTGATCAGCGACAGAGCCAGCCGATCTGCGAGCACGGGGCGGAGGGCTTCCATAAGGTCGAGGGCGAGCGAAGGTCGGCCTGGGCGATTGCGGTGGAGAAAGCCGGACTGAGCGTCTAAACCGATGCTCTCGCAGGCCGAGCGGTAGTCGTGGGCAAGCAGGGTGTAGAGAAACGATAGCAGGGCGTTGCAGGGGTTCATCGGTGGTCGACGCGACCGCTGGCCGAAGGCGAAGGCCTGCTGTTGAGCGGTGAGCATCGCATCGAAGCTTCGGAAATAGGTCGCGGCGGACTCGCCCTCGATGCCGCGGAGTTCATCGAGCGAAGCGGCGGTCATGGCCGATTCGGCGTCGCGGCGCATGCGGCGAGCACTCTCCGCGGTGGGAGACGATCGACCGGGGGGGTGCTCTGCTTCCGTGCCCCACTGTGGCGATTCATTGCTCGCCGTATCTTTGAACCCTTCACCGGCCGGGGTTGGGGGGTGATCGCGGGCGGCACGGAGCAAGACCGTGCGGAGGTTGGCGATCTTGGCGGCAACCATGGGACGAGCAAGTGCGAGCGAAGCCTCGGGGTCGTCGGCACGGCGGTATTGCTCGCGGCGTAGCAGCACGTTGCCCGGCGTGAAGCCCTGGACGGCGGCGAGGAATCGGCCGTTGCGGGTCAGCATCGAGAAGCTGACCCCCGCTTCGCCGCAAGCCCCGAGCAGAAACGGGCTGGCCGAAACCTGGCCGAAGGTCACGATACCGTCGAGCTGGTGCAACGGGACGCGCAAAGCGGTCTGATCTTCGATGCGGACGGCGACGGCCTCGCCATCCTTGCGGAGGTAGGCGCCCTGCGTTTGGACAAAGAGGGTGTTGAGGTGTCGCTTCAAGGGTCCCCCAGAGCGGCGTGAAGATGACCGTCAAACACCTGACGTGCGCTGCGGCGTCGGGAGAGCTGCCGGGGCATGCAGAGGTTGATGAGCGAGCAGTGGTCGCACTTCTGTCGCTCGTAACGGGCGGGCGGTGTTTGGCCCGAGTCGAGGAGAGTGTGCAGCCGGGCAGCGGTGTCGCGCGTCAGTTGTCGCAAGGCGGTGTCGAACGGCACGTCCTTGCGGCGGCGGGTCTGGCCGTAGAACAACCGGCCCGCGGGGATGGGTCCGGGCAGGGCGAGCATTTCCTCAAGGCATAGGGCCTGGGCGCACAATTGGACTTCATCGGCCTGATGACCTTTGGGGCGGCCACGCTTGTACTCGACGGGGAGCACCGCCGCGGGACTGAAGCCCATCGTCGTACTCGCGAGAACGGAGCCGGCAATGGGTGGGGACTTGGAGCTCGGGGCACCGGCGTCGGCATGGAACTCGACCACGTCGGCCTGGCCGGTAAGGCCGAGTTCGAAGCTGCGCAGCCTTATCCCGCGGGTGATCCGGATGCCGGAACGAGACTCTGCCTGTCCGTGGTCGTGCGCTTTCTCGTGCAGGTGCTGACCCTCCACGGTCAGCCGGTTCTCGTCCCACTATTGCTAGTTGTGGATGAGCGCACACTGCCGCGGGCAGTAGATCAGGTGCTGTAGCGCGCTGATCGGCAGGAGGTCGGATTCGGCATACTTCGGCATGTCTGCCCCGGCGGACGGGCCCCGGGTCATTGACCCGGGGCTAAATAACTCGGCATCTGATTATGGCTTGACCCACTCTTCGATCTCAACGCCATCGGGCAACTCGGCCTGGTCGACGCTGACGGTGTAGTCCTCGAAACTCCGTGGCGGGGCGTCGCCCTCGGTGGTTTTCTTGATCTCGACGCGGCGGAAGAGTTGATCGGCCCGGGCGTTGCCTAGGGGATGATCGTGTTTGAAAGCGATGCAGCCGCGGGGGGCCATGTTGCCCCGGGCGGCCGAGCGGTCGTGCTCGAACATCTGGTCGAGAGCACGTTTGAACAGGTCGAGGTCTTCTTCGGAGAAACCGGTCTGCTCGGCGAGCTTGGCGTTGATGTAGCCGTGGACGCGGTAGAGGGCGTAGGGGACGGTGAACTTGCGGCCCATGGTGCGGTTGTCGCCGGACTGGGCCTCGGCTTCTTTTTCGGTGGTCACGGCGCAGCGGGTGACGGCGTGCTCGGCCGAGAAGATCGGGTCGATGCTGCGGGCGATGCCGAACTGGATCGGCCCGCGGACCTGGCCGGCGTTGACCGACGTCGTCATGACGGCCCCGAAGGTGCGGATGTCAAAAAAGTTCTGACACATCCACGCGGTGATCTGCTTGTCCTGCTCGGCCTTGTCGGCCCCTTTTTTCTTGCTCTTCGCTTTGGAGTCTACTTCCAACGCTTGATACGCCCGCTCGTGCTGGTTGTTCAGCACCGCCTTTTCCTTGACGTAGATCTCGTAAGGCGGCTGGCCGTCGTGGGTCAGCGTGACATAGTTGCGGACCTTGCGTTTGAGGCAGACGTCGGTGACCAGCCCTTGGCCGGTCTCGGGGTCGAGCCGGGGCAGGTTGCCGGCGTCGGGGTCGCCGTTGGGGTTGCCGTCGGTGACCTCGAAGAGGTAGACAAAGTCGTAGCGGTGGGTGATAGGCTCGGTCATGGTTTTAGCTTTCCTCGGAAGCGGTGGTGAGCAGTTCGGGGTCGGATGATTCGACGGTCGACGATTCAGGTGAATCGCGTTTGGTGTAGAAGTCCTGAGTCTGGTGGTAGTAACCGATGGCGAAGAGACCCTGATCTTGCAGGGCAAGATGCCGAGGGAAATCAGTCAAGCCCTGACAGATCTGGCCGATGAGTTTTTCGCGACTCACTGCGAGGCCGGGCTTGTCGCGGCGGAGCTTGTTGAAGTGGTGTTGATTGAGGCGATAGAGGCGGGGGAAGACGCTGCCGGGTGTGGCCGAGGCCGAGGAGGGGTAGCTGTCTCGGATGGGACGGTTCAGCGATTGGCCCAAAGCGTCCTGCTGGACCTTTTCGTAAGCGGCGAAAAGTCGGCCAAGCAGGTAAGGCGGTTCGTTTCGGTCGGGGTCGAGGGACACGGCGATCTCCTGTTGGTGATTGCGGATCAGCCAAGCTTTGAGGGCGGCGGCGCGAGCGGCATTGAGGGCGGGTCGTTGATCGTTGGCTTGATCAGCCTTGATGCGGCGCAGGACGCTTACCGCAAGGGACAGCGGATACGGGCGGTCGAGCACCAAGGACCGTGTGAGTTCGCCGGCGAGTTGAGGCGGGATGTCCTTGGCCTCGCGTCCTGTTTCGCGGAGCAAGTCACGGCAGGTTGGTGAGACGACTTCTTTTGCACGGCTGTCAAAAATACTGACTCGATCGACATGCCGGGCCAAGCGGGTGGCGAGTTCGGCCACGGTGCACTGCATCCAGAACCGCACGCTAATCCGGGCGGCGTTGGGCGAGAGGCCCAGGACGTAGAAGGGGGCGTCGGCGGACTCGAGTTCGGCGGCGGTGGGGTCGGCGGTGCCGGCGGCGTAGCGGTGCAGGAAGGTTTCGAGAGCGCCGCGGGTTTGGACCTCGCGGGTCTTGCCCGAGGGCCCGGCGTGCATCGGGCCGAGGGGACCCATCACCTGGGCGACGGCCTCGGCGGCGCCGGTCTCGGGTCGGTCGGTCCAGAACACACAGGTCGTGTCGCCGAGTTGGACGCGGTGTTTCTCCTCGGCCAGCAGGTGGTTGAGCGCGGTGGCATATTTGAACGCGGCGGCTTCGGAGACCGGGGCGTTCAACCCCTGTTCCTTGCCGAAGGATTCGTATGCCTTTTCGTTAAACGAAACGAGCGTCGCACCGGCGCTCTGCCCACCGGCCACGCCCTTGATTTTTGGCTCGTGAAGGCGAGCAAGGGCGGCCGTCTCACCCGTGATCAGGCACATGCCCCGGCCGACCGCGTTGCTTTCACCAGAGGCTTCATCTTCCGCGGCTACGAGTTGGCTCTGCCAGTATTGATCGACCACGGGCCGCTCATGGACGTAGCGGTTTTCCGTCCGCAGCGTGAAAATTCCGAAGCCGGTGCCTTGTAACGCCTCGACGTCGCTGCGCTGTTCTAGGGTGGCTGGGTCGTGATCTTGAAGGAAACGGCAGACCGCGGTGAATGCGTCGTCGTCGATGATGTCGCGAAGGGCCATATGGCGATCCCGAAACGCGGCAAATGCCTTTCCGGCTCGGGTCGCTGCCTTGCTTGGCGTATCTGGCGATGTGTACCCGAGCAGGTAGGCGGGGTTGTCCCAGAGGAACCCGGGGTTGATACCGCTGCCGGAAGGTTTGGCTTGGCCTGGCACGACCATCTGCACGGGCCGGGGCCTGCCGGAGCTGTCGTCGATCAGCGGCTGGATCGCGTGCAGCTTGCCGTCAGCCGTCAGCACGACGCAGAAGCTGATTTTCTGTCGGCTGTAGCCGTAGGCCGCGATGCCGCTGTCGGGGTCGTCGGCCAGGCGGTCGTAGTGGCGGACCAGGGCGTCGAGGATCATCCGACTACCCCCTGCTGACGGACGAGGTTGGCCACGTCGATCACCCCGTCGCGCATCGTGGCGCGGAAGAACTTTGCCTCGTGGCCGTGGGCGTAGTCGAGGTCGTAGAGCATGTAGCCCAAGTCGCGATTGCGGCCGTCGATCAAGTCGGCATGCGGCCGTAATTCTTCCGGGGGTAGCTCGCTGGCGAGGGTGAAGTCGGCGGGGAACTCGCGGCAACCGAGGTAGGGCCGATGGAAGCACTGGCCCTTCCGCGCCCGGCGGTTGAACTGGTCCAGGTGCTTGGCGTCGTTGCCCCCGGAATTCCCGGAATTCTCGGAATTCTCGAAACCCCCGGAGGCGTCGCCCAGGTCCAGAGGGTTGCCCGCGGGGTCGATGTACTCGAAGTGGGCATCGATGACGTAGGCCACGTCCCGCAGCAGTGTCGCGGCACGTTGCTGGCGGTCGTCTTCGACGGTGATGCCCAGGGCGTCGGCGGGTAGCCCCGCAGCAGCTTTCTTCATCGCCGACTTGGCCGTGGCCGCCGAAGCCCGGCTACCGACCTCGTTCCGCCGCAGGCTGGTGAACTTGATGGGCCGCAGCACCGTGATCCGGTCGACAACCCAGCGGATCTGCGGCTTCCAGTAGATCGCCTCGAGCACCCCCCGCGCCGCCGACGGCGTGATCACGTCGTACGACACCCGCTCGACCTTCATCTCCGGCCGCGTAAAACACGCCCCTTCGCCCCAGATTTTGATTTTCACGCCCATCGGAAGCCTCCCGAAGTGATCCAAACAGTATCCAAACACTTATGAGCTTGTCAAGTTTTCGGTACCAATGCCGTCAGCATCAAGCCGCAGCCCCAGCAGATCGTCGTAAGCCTCCGGATTGTTCAGCACCCAGAACCGCCCGTCGAAGCAGGGCATGACGGTGGTCTGATCCTGAAGCTGTTGGAGTTGGTGCTCGTACACCGACACGCAGTACCGCTGCATGCCGCGCAGCAGTTGCCAGTCGAGTTCGTCGGCGTCGCGGAGGTGTTGGACTAAGTTTTGGCCGCGCTGTCCGTGGGGCACGACGACGGCAGTGGTGGCCGAGTCGATCCAGCGGAAGCGTTCGTCGGCCAAGCGGAACTGATGAATCGCTTCGGTCTCGAAGCACCCCATCACGTCCTCGGCGTCCCACGGTTTCTTGCCCTCGTGAGAGCGGCGCCAGTAGTAGCGTTCAAAGAACGCCCGGATCGCTTGCGGGGTCATCGGGTCGGGGTGGGCGTCGATGAGGTCCAGGGCCACGTCGTAGCCAGCCCGCAGCGATCGGGGCGGGGCCTGGCCGGTGTCGAACACGTGGACCTGGCCTCGCTTGGCCCTGCCTTCGCGGTTGCAGCGGCCGGCGGCTTGGGCGATCGAATCGAAGCCGGCCAGGGCCCGGTAGACCACGGGGAAGTCCACGTCCACGCCGGCCTCGATCACCTGCGTGCTGACGACGCGGATCGGCAGCTTGTTCTTCAAACGGTCCTTGATCGTCGCGACCCGTTCACTGCGGTGCTGCGGGCACATCGCGGCGCTGAGGTGCATCACGGCATCGGCGTCATCGACTCGGGCTTGTAACGCCTGGGTCAGGGCCGCGGCGTGCTTCTTCGTGTTGACGATGCACAGCACCCGTTCGTGGGCCGCGAGGCGATCCGCGAGCGTTTCGTCTTCCATCGAGCCGAGGCGGTCGACGTCGACACGCTTCATGGCGGTGAAGAGCGTGGCGGGGTCGGGGACGATTTCGGTGACCGGATCGAGACCGATGGCAAAGTCGGGCCGACGGAGGATGGCGGGCTGGGTGGCGGTGCAGAACACGACCGAGCAGCCGTAATTTCGGACCAGCTCGTCGAGCACGGCGAGGGTCGGCCGCAGCAGCCGGGGCGGGATCGATTGCGCTTCGTCCAGGACGATGACGCTGCGGGCCAGACGGTGGAGCTTCCGGCAGGTCGAGCCGTGAGCCGAGAACAGCGACTCGAAGAGCTGGTTGTTGGTGGTGACGATGACCGGGGCGTCCCAGTTCTCGGCCGCCATCTCTAAAGCGAGGCTGCGTCGGTCTAGACGATCGGTGTTGAGGTTGCTGTGGTGCTCGAGGACGTGCTCGGTGCCGAAGACCTTGCCAAGCGTTTCGGCGGTCTGTTCGATGATGCTGGTGTAGGGCAGGGCGATGACGACGCGACGCAAACCGTGACGCTCGGCGTGGCCGAGGGCGAAAGCCATCGAGGCGAGTGTCTTGCCCCCGCCGGTAGGCACGGTGAGGCTGAAGTGTCCCGGTGGGTCGGCAGCGCGGGCCCGGCAAGCGCTCAGGACCTCGCGACGGTGCCCATCGACCGGGGCGGGGTCGTTGGTGCGATCAGTTTGCAGTTGATCCAATGCGGCGTTGAGCTTTTTCAGCAAGTGACCCGGCGTCGGGGTCTCGCGGGACCGCAGGTTGGCACGTGGCCGATCGCAAAACCGTTCGGTCGCCAGACGATCGGCGTCGATCAGCACCGAGTACAGCATGCGGGTCAGCATGCCGCAGCGGAATGGGCGCAGTAAGTCTTCGTCTCCACCCGGATCGAACGCCAGAGCGCCCCAGCACCGTTGCGGATCAACCGCTTCCACCGCCTCGCGGGGCAGTTCGGCAACCTTCGGCACCCGCGTATAGACACGGGCGTCCAGCCTCGTTTTATAGGTGGCCTGACTGGCTTTTCGGTGATGATCCGGCAGTCGGCCGTGGTGGCCGAGGATGCCGTAGGCGATCAACGACCCGTAGACCGGCCCGAGGCTTTCGACGGCATACCTGGCACCGGCGGTGGAATGGTCAACCCGCGCTCGCGATGCCGGGCGGTCGGCGAAGTCGTTGCCATCGGCCGTATCGAAGTCTGCCTCATCCCCGCCGGCCCCGAGGACCTTGGCCTGAAAATCCTCGCTCGCCTTGCCTAAGTCGTGCCACCACCCCGCGGCGGCGGCCAGCGGTCCGGCTCCGAACGCCGCCCCGAATGTTTCGGACAATTCGGCTACGTCGCGGAGATGATCCCCGAGCGCTTCCCAATCCCGTTGATCTTCACCTTTGGTGTGTGCGTACAGGAGCATGTTTTGTCCGCCGAAAGCTGAAGAGCATTACCCACCGCGAGGATGGAAAGCAAGACTAACGCGGCAGACTTTACCGGATGTCGATGCGAAACCGGGCACGACTTCAAATTCCGAAAAACGAGCCTGGTGGAACAGTCGAGGTCGATCGTGACCTACCTCATGAACTCCTGTATCAGAACGGAGAAGATGGTCACCCTCCCTCGGGTCAATCACCCGCGTCGGGGCATGCGTTTGCCAATCGACGTGGCTGTGAAAGCCTCCGGCGCTGCGTCGTACATTGACACCAGTTGCTCATGTGCGGTACTGAGTGCCTCGGCCACCTTGTCAAACGGCCGGTTGCTGTAGGCGTCGGCGAGCTCATCGGTGACGACGGGCTGGCCGTGGGAGAGGAACACGCCGGCCACTTCGCCGTCGGCGGCCTCACGGACGAGTTGGGCTGCGGTCTTACGCAGATGCTTGAAAGGCAGCCACCACTCGGGATCCTGGCCGGCGTTGCGCTCGACTCGTTTACGCAGGGTCGACCAGGCGTTGCTGATCCGCTGGCGGGTGTAGGGCTGACCGCGATCGGTGAGCATCACGAGTTCGCCCTTGGTCTCCCGGACTCGTTGCCACCAGGCGAGAGCCTGCTGGGTTTCGGGCCAGAGCTTGAACTCGGCGTAAACCCCTGACTTTCGGCGGATGCGCTTGATGGTGTCGCCTTCAACCTCATCCTGCCGCAGCGTCAGGATCTCGGCCTGGGCCATCGCTGCATTCAGGCCCAGCAGCACGAGCAGCCGTTCGAAGTCGGTGGCGTGACGGTACAGAACCGTGAGCTGATCCGGGGTGAACACCTTCACGCCGTGCCGGCGCTGGCCGACCTCAGCATTCGTACGGAGCCGCTTGAGGTTGACCTTGAGGGCGTCGAGGCCGTGCCGGGGGAGTTCCCACCCGAAGGCGTCGGAGCGGTCGAGCCAGCGGGCAAAGCGGCGGGCGGTGCTCAGGTGGTTGTCGACGGTCGTAACGCTGATCGGCTTGCCCGACCCCTTACCGCCCCGGGACATCGCTTCGGGTCGGGACGCCCAGTAGCGCGCGATCCGCTCCATCGCGGTGTACCCGAACTCGCCAAGGTCCATGTCGTGGATCGCGCTCTTGAGCCGCCGGGCGTTGCCCGCCTCGACCTTGCCGGATTCTTTTGCGGTTTGTTCAACCGCCCGCTCGGCATAAGCGTCGATGGCCTGGTAGAGGCTGGCACCGACGACGCCCGCCGGGACCGGCACGGCAGCGATCCGTGCGTTGAGCCGGGCCTGTCGGCTGCGGTGCTCGGCGTACTCTTGGTGAACCACCTGGCCCCGCACCGCGGCTTCGTGATCTGCGGGAAGGATGCTGATGAGGTGGCCGTATTCCTGCCGGAGGTAGTCGAGCCTCACCACGTAAGCGGCGTCCCCTTCGTCACCCTCAGCGGGGCCGACCCGGATGTCGTGCTGATGTTTGCGGATCGCCTCGGCCAGCGTCAGAGCTTCGTCGGTCCAAACGGGGCGGTAAGAAGTCTGCACCCCGCCCGGCGTTGGGTAGGCTTGGACGGCACGCTATTGATGGGCGTGCTGTTGCTCGACGACCTACCAAAGACGGCCGAGCTTGTCGTAGGCAACCTCAGCCTTCTGAAGGTCCCGCCCCAGCCTGAACTTCTTCTGGCCAGAACGGCCGGGCAACCACCCGATCTGACGCGTGTATTGCCCCGAATTGTCGGGCTTGAGCTTAGCCTTGCGGTTCGGCATCGTGTCTTATCTCAGGTCTCGATTCAGTGTCTTCCTCAGCCTCAGGATAGGCTGATATAAGACACTTTATCGCGAGATTAAGACAGAAAATGACCGATCCTAAGACACTGGGACGGCCTTAAGATGATGAAAAATCCGTAAATCTTTTATATTAGCGACTTACGGCTTTTTCAAAGCGGAGAGGGTGGGATTCGAACCCACGGTACGGGAAACCCGCACACCGGTTTTCGAAACCGGCTCCTTCAGCCGC
>CAZFZS010000008.1:0-129002 GCA_964523485.1 uncultured Phycisphaeraceae bacterium
GGTCTGACCCCGTTTCGATACTGACCCCGTTTCGATACTTAGGGTGCAGATCAACTTTAGCAAATCGGTCCGCAAATGTGCACGCCACAAAAGATACCAAAATTGGTGCTATGCTTACGTCATGGCGGCATCAGCGGCTGAAAATGTGCGTGAGTCAGGTTTCCGCGTGATGACCTTCAACGTGCGGACTGCCGGGGCGGTCGGGCGTGAGGATGGGCGGCACGGTTGGGCGTACCGGCGGGCGGCGGTGCTGGACATCATTGAGGCGTTCAGCCCAGACGTCGTGGGGTTGCAAGAGGTGATGCCCGATCAGGAGGCCGACCTGCGGGCGGGGCTAGAGGGATACGACGGCTGGTCGAGGCCGCGTCAGGAAGATTGGCCCGACGAGGCGCAGGAGGCAAAATGGATCGGTTACCGCCAGGACCGCTTTGCACGGCAGGCGGCGGGGACTTTCGAGCTCTCCGCCACTCCCGACGCCTTCGGCGGGCCGGCGTGGGACAGCAAGCACTACCGCTGGGTCGAGTGGGTCCACCTCGTCGATCGCGTGACCGGTCAGCCCCTGTTCGTTTTCAACACCCACTTCGACAACGCGGGCTCCGAGGCCCGGCTGCAAAGCGCTGCTCTGCTCCGCGAGCGAGTGGCCACGATCGCTGACGACGCGCCGGCGGTGGTGGTAGGCGACTTCAACTGCGACGCCGACGACGCCGAGCCACATCGGGTTCTCACCGCCCCCGCTGCAGCAGCGGGCTTGCGTGATGCGTGGACCACGTACCACCCCGACGCACCTGCCCGGCCGACGCACAACGGCTTCGGCCTCCGCCAGGAGCAACCCGGCCGGATCGACTGGGTCCTTTACACTCGCCACCTACGCCCCGTGTCGGCCGAGGTCCCTGTCGTTCGCTTCACGCACGACGATGGTACGACGGGCTATCCCTCCGACCACGAGCCCGTGCAGGTCATTTTCGACTTTGTCTGATTTACTTGTTTTCTCTAGTTCCCATACGCCTCACTTGGATTATTCGCATGAAGATCGTCCCCCAGTTTGCCACTGTGTTGACCGGTTGGCTCATGCTGCTCGGCTGCACGAACCGGACCCTTGTAGCCGAGCAAGATGCTCAAGGTGTTGTGTACGCCGACACGACCGTGATCCCCTTCGAGGCATCGTGGGAGCAGCTGTATGAGAGGATGCGGCCCTACGACGGACCCTCGGCCACCGGCCCCGGCGTGGTGGATCGCTCCACCCTCACCGGCAAGGTCATGGCCGGCTACCAAGGCTGGTTCAACACACCCGGCGACGGGTCGGGCAAGGGCTGGGCCCGCTACCAACGCAAGGACGACGACACCTTCGAGCCGGGCAAGAGTAACATCGACTTCTGGCCCGACACCTCGGAGATGGACCCCGACGAGCTCTACAAAACCGCCTTCGTCCACGCCGACGGCTCGCCGGCGTATGTCCCCAGCTCCCGCAACGCCAAAACCGTCAACCGCTACTTCCGCTGGATGCAGGAAGCCGGCATCGACGGCGTCTTTCAGCAACGCTTCGCCGAGCTCACGCCCCGCATTAAAGAGTTCGCCGATATGAACCACAAGCTCGCGTTGGTACGCGAGGCGGCCAACCGCAACGGCCGAGCCTGGGCGCTGATGTACGATTTCAGCCATGGCGCGCCCGACAACGCGATGCCCTTCGAGATGTTCTACGATGACTGGACCCGCCTGGTCGATCGCATGAAGATCGGCAAAGATCCGAACGACAAAGCCTACCTCCACCACCGCGGCAAACCTGTCATCTCCCTCTGGGGCCTGTTCGCCGGCCGGCCCTGGACGCCCGACTTCTACGACCGCGTTCTCGACTTGCTGCAGAACGACCCGGTCTACGGCGGATACACCGTCATCATCGGCTGCGAGAACGACTGGCGCTTCGGCGAGGGCGAAACCTACGAGAAGCTCCGCGACGTGCTCAAACGGGCCGACGTCGTTTCGCCTTGGACCCCCGGCCGGTTCAACACCATCGCCGAGGGCGAAGCGTTTATTAAGGCAAAGCACTTGCCCGATCTCGAATGGTGTCGGGAGTACGGCTTGGACTTCCTGCCCGTCGTCTCGCCCGGCTTTTCCTGGCACAACCAGCACGGCGGCAAGCTCGACAGCACCCCCCGCCAAGAGGGCGAATTCTTCTGGTCGCAGATCTATCACAACATCGAAGCCGGCGCCGACATGATCTACGTCGCCATGTTCGACGAGATCGACGAAGGCACGAACATCTTCAAAGTCAGCCCCGATCCGCCCGTCGGCAAATCGCCGTTCTTGACCTACGGCGATTTGCCTACCGACCACTACCTCTGGCTCGCTGGCCGAGCCGGCGACGTGCTCCGCAGCGAGTTGGACAACACGCTCTATCAGCCGCAGCGCGACGGCGTAGAGGTCGATTCCCAAGCCATCCATCGAAACGACCGCCAAAGGTACGAAGACCAGCTCGCCCTGCTGGCCGCAGACGTCCAGGAGCTGCGGGCCGAGACCGAAGCGGTCGACGGCGTGTTGATTTATTTTGGCTCCGACGCGCCGTCAGATGAGGCTATCGGCCCGAGTTTCGAGGCTCGGGGCAATTGGCTGCCGGTCAACCATCGCGAACTATACGTCACGCCCGGCCCCGACAACGCCGCGATCTACCGCCCCAACCTCGAAAAGCCCGGCCGCTATCGCATCGATCTCTGGTGGGGCGATGACCCCAACGAAGACCACAGTACCCAGGGCGTTGTCGAAATCCATCACGCCGACGGCGTCGCCGAAGTTCAGGTGAACCAACGCAAAAACATCGGTCAGTGGATGGAAGTCGGCACCTACACGTTCCCCGCCGGGCCGAACGCCATGGTCAAGCAACTCGCCAATCAGGACGCGGGCAACTACATCACCCTCGTCGTCCGCTTCATCCAGGTGGACTGAAGTTGCTCTGTAGAGACTATCGAAACGGACTATCGAAACGGGGTCTGACCCCGTTTCGATACCCCCCGTTTCGATACTACGAAGACTCCGCTTGTCAGTGCCACCCGCCGTTTCGATATCCCAAAGTTTATGTAATTACTTTAGTTTGTCTGTCGCTCGCCTAGCCAGCTGAAGGCGGCGACGGGTTGATTTTGGATGTGGGATTCGTAGCGGTCGGCGGTATGGTGGTAGATCTCGGCCTGGCGGCAGAGGTAGTCCTGGGCTCGGGCGGCTTTGCCAGTGACGGGGCGGTCGGACAATCGCCAGGTGTCGACCAGGTGCTGAAGGATGTCGGCGTAGTCGTGGGCGGTGTAAACGCGGGTCTGCTGGGCGACGACGGCGAAGTGGTCGAAGAGGTCGGGGTCTTTGCCGTCATACATCAACTTGCCGGGCATGGCGATGAGGCCGCGGATCATCTTGCGGATGGCGAGCATGGCGTCGCCGGGGTCCTGGTCGAGGATGTGGCCCATCATGCGTGTGTAGAAGGTTTCGTGGCGGGACTCGTCTCCGGCGATGCGATGGCAGATACGGGCGAGTTGGCTGTCGCCTTGTTTTCGGGCCAAGCGAGCAACGTTCTGGTGAGAGACCTTGGTGGCACGTTCTTGGAAGGAGGTGTAAATAAGCCCGGCGTAGGGATCGTTGTGGGCCCGGGCGTCGAAGCCGTTGGCAATAAGGTGGTGGATGGTGACTTCGACGGCGTGCATATCGACGCGGCCGGTGAGTCGCAGATAGGCGTTGAGCAAGTCGCCGTGGCGGTTTTCCTCGGCGGTCCAGCCGCGGAGCCACTTGGCCCAAGGCTCGACGGAGCTGAAGTCAGGGTCGTTGGCGAATCGGCTGAGCGAGATCGCGTAGTTGGGCAGGGCTTCTTCGGTGACCATGTCTCCGACGAGCACGATGAGCAGCTCGTCGGACAAGCCCTCGGCGGCGGCACGGAACTCGGTGAGTTGATCGACCCAGTCGTCCCGGGTCATGTCGGGGAGAAAGTCGGAGGGCTGCCAGATCGAGTCGATCGGGCCGAGGAGGTTGAGGTTGTCGGCGACGGCTTCCTGGAGCCCGGCGATGACTTCGTGGTGGGCCTCGGCACAGCCGGGGCTGATATCTGGCATGGGGTAAGCCGATCGTATGGTCTGGCGTGATGGCCGTGAAGCCTGCTGACAGTGTGCAAAGTGATAAGTGCTAGTTGCAGCGGGCCTGGTTGGGAGTAAATCGCATATGGCGCAGGGGTGTCGTGCGAAGTGCAGCGGTGTCACTGTGCCACATACTAGGCGTCTCGATTGACGGGCGGGTGACACTGAAGGGTAAAAAAGCGATAGGGGTATTGAAACGAAGTATCGAAACGGGGTCTGGCCCCGTTTCGATACCCAAGATCAATAAAACGGGGTCTGACCCCGTTTCGATACCCCGTTTCGATACCCAAAGCTAAAGAACATGATTTTGATCTCCGTTTGATTCTTTTTTGTATGTTTTGTAAAAAGTAAGCAGATTGCTTGCAAGCGTTTGCCAATCCGCTAGCCATTTTTCGTCAAGGCAAATCTCCCTTGGTAGGTTACTTTTTGCAAGGTAAGCGAACGCTCCGCTCATATAATGACAATCTATAGGTTGCGATTCCAATGCGGTCTCAAAAAAGCTTAATACTTTGTACACAATTTCAATGTCTAGAAAAAAATCACTCCCGAGAGTTTCGGCTCTGGAATACAAATCACGAGTCATCTGCAATAAAAAATCAGTTTCTATCATATCTAGTTTCCAGTATCTAAAACCAAGGGCTGCGAAAGATTAATAAAACGGGGTCTGACCCCGTTTCGATACCTCCATGTTTGGCGGCGTCGCCGGGCGCTGCCCGAAGCGTGGGAGCCGAACCGGGCGGTACGGGAGATGGAAGCGGAGGGCGACGGTTGATCCCGTTCGTGGTGGGTCCGCTTCGCTTGATACACGCTACTTACTACTTGCATGCTTAAGTGGTTCGTCCAGCCAATATGCGATCGAGTTGGCCGGGCTTCTTGACTTCTTCATGAAGAAAATCTCTCCACTTAGTTGTGTACACGTAATCTTGGTGCGCTTCATCGTAATGACAAAAATCCCTCTTCGTAGCTGCTGGATTAGCCGCCCCTTTACGCGGCCTGACCCCATAGAACGCCCAAGCTTTCGCGTGATGGTAGCTTGGCGAAAAACGCGCACTAGGACCTATCCTTTCCTGAAGATACGCTTCAACTGCTGCACACACGTCTTTAGCCTTCAAGCGGCCCGCATTTGCCACTTCTGCAACTGTCGGCTTGACTAACGCCTGCAACCGCCCTTGGTCTTCCGGGTTTGACGGATCAAACTTGACAAATTCAACAGCTTCGTCTGATGCTGATTCGCGATTGACAACCTTCGGTATCAAAAACACTTTGTAAGCGAACTCAAGACTACCCGAGACGTCCGATGAAAGGCTAGAGCGAAACCGTTCGACGTAGTCTGCCACATCTGATGCAGTTGACTCACGCAAACGTCGTATGGATTTCTCCTGGGCAGCGGATCGCAATTTTGAAAACTGCATGGCGAGAGACATGCTGGCTACAAGAGACTCTTCATCGCCGAAAAATTCACAAAGCAAGTCTTCGTAATTAAAGAGCATCGCTTGGCATTCGCCAAAGACCGAGTCGTCCAAAGCGGGCATGGATCTGTGCTCAATACGATTTCTGAGGCCTATGAAAAATTTCAAATTTTGTCGCTTTGGCGTATCTACAGACCCATAAAATTCCTTAATACACTTCGCGAGGTCCCAGGCCTTTTCTTCTCCGTCGATTTTCTCTGGATAAAAATAGCTATAGCCGAGCCGTGCGAAAATTGCGTGGAAAAGAGCCGTCCATGCGATGATCATCATGACGATATAGTTGGCCGTCTTGAACTTGACCAATGGCTTGTTGTATACCTCTACGCCGAGGAGCGCAGACTCCTGAGACTTCTGTAACTGCTCACGCCACTCTGCTCCTCGCGCCTTTTTGGCGATCGCATCGATAGCTAGCCAAAATTCAGATTTTGACCAAGAGACTCCAAAGCGTCGACAGAATTCTTCGTACTTCGGTTCAAACTCTTGGGAGTAAGGTAAGCTGTCACGCCTCGCTAGCCGTCCCCCCAGCCATCTGCCAACAAACACTGCTTGCGGTAGAGAAACCTGTGGTGGCTTCACCGAAGACTTCCGGCCGCCAAGGCCTCCTTGCTTTGCAACCTGGAAGAACAATTGCATCAATTTGAATTTGGACACACGCAAGTCCGCCGAAACTGCCTTGGCATAGAGCCGCTCAAATTCGTCGGTATACGGAAGCTTGTCTCGAGGAAAGCTTGTGTCCTGAAGAAGACGTCTGGCTACATCTTGATCCCGTGAACCCATTCAAGAACTCCCGGATATAGCTATCAGCTTAAGCAGGCGCGTTATTCCGAAGGATGCATACTTAGCACATGCGATCCGTCTACCTCGGCAGGCATGCGAGCACTGGGGTAAGTGCTCAGTCGGATTGGAGTGGACCCAACGAAACGTCTCATTCGTTTCCATCGGTAATTCCAACCAACTCGGCTTTCCATGGGGGAGGGAATGGGTTAGAGCCGGGGCTTCTGCTTCAATCCCCGCACCTGCATGGGCAGGCCGAAGAGATCGATGAAGCCGCGGGCGGCGGTGATGTCGTAGTTGTCCATGGCGAAGCTGGCGAGGTCGGGGTCGTAGAGGCTTTTGGGTGACTCGGCTTCGATGGCGGTGGCGTTGCCTTTGTAGAGCTTGACTTTGACGGTGCCGGTGATGACCTGGTTAGCTTGGTCCATGAAGCTTTGGAGGGCTTCGCGGAGGGGGTGGAACCATTGGCCGTTGTAGGTCAGCTCGGCGTAGCGGGTGGCGAGGCGGATTTTTTCGTGCCAGAGGTCGCGTTCGAGGCAGAGCTGTTCGAGGGCTTTGTGGGCTTCGTAGAGGATGGTTCCGCCGGGCGTTTCGTAGACGCCGCGCGACTTCATGCCGACCAGGCGGTTTTCGGTGAGTAAGGCGATGCCCACGGCGTGCTGGCCGCCGATGTTGTTGAGCCGTGCAATCAATTCGTGGCCGGCCCCCTTGAAATCCTTGCCATCGACAGCGACGGGGTTGCCTTTCTCGAATTCAATTTCGACGACCTGGGCTTTGTTAGGCGCTTTTTCCGGGGGGACGGACATGACCAGGCAGTTGGCCCAGTTCGGCTCGGTCGCGGGATCTTCGATCTCGGCGCCCTCGTGGCTGATGTGCCAAAGGTTGCGGTCGCGAGAGTAGATTTTCTTGGTGGTCTGGTCGACGGGGATATTGTGCTGCTTGGCGTAGTCGATGGCGGTTTCGCGGTCGGTCAGGCCGTCGTTGATGAAGGCGGGATCTTTCCAGGGGCTGACGATTTTGAGCTTGGGGTTGAGGGCGCGGGCGGTGAGCTCGAAGCGGACCTGGTCGTTGCCCTTGCCGGTCGCGCCGTGGCCGACGGCATCGGCTTTGGTCTGCTTGGCGACGAGGACCTGGTGTTTGGCGATCAGCGGCCGGGCGATCGACGTACCCAAGAGGTAGTCGCTTTCGTAGATCGCATGGGCCCGGAGCATCGGGAAGCAGTAGTCCTCGGCAAATTCCTTACGCAGATCTTTGACGACGACTTCGTCCGCGCCGGATTCGTAGGCTTTTTTCTCGATGCCTTTGAGTTCATCGCCCTGGCCGAGCTCGGCGGCGAAAGCGACGAGCTTCACGCCGGGGTAGCGGTGTTTGAGCCAAGGCAGGATGACGGAGGTGTCGAGGCCGCCGGAGTAGGCGAGGACGATTTTCTTGGGGTCGTTGGTGTTGGACATGGCGGGAGTTTAACCGGGATGCGGGCGGGGATTTTTGATGAGTTGGCAGGAGTTTCGCGGATTAATCTTTTAAGGCTAAGGCATCGATGGCATCGAGCCAGCCTTGTCGGAGTTGCTTTGTGAGTGGGCCGACGCTGCCGTTGCCGAGCGTGTTTTTTTCGATACGGGCAATGGGCAGCACGCCCCAGCCGGAGTTGGTGAGGAAGGCTTCATCGGCGGTCAGCAGGTCCTCGACGCTGAGCATTTGGCGTTTGACTTCGAGGCCTTGCTCGTGGGCTTGCTCGATGATGAAGGCCCGGGTGATGCCGGGCAGGACCGGGGCACGCAGGGCATCGGGGACTTCCTCGCCGCGGGCGAAGGGGGTCAGCAGCTGGCCATCCTTGACGAGGAAGATATTGCTGACCGCCCCGCTGGCGAGGTGGTTGGTCAGGTTCAGCCAAATCGTCTCAGCGGCACCGACCGACGCGGCCAACCGAAGCGAGCGGAGGCGGGACCAGTAGTTGAGCGTCTTGTGGCCGGCGGTTTCATCGAACGGGTTGGCTGCGGGGCCGTGCACGCGGACGGTGACGCCCTGCTCGAAATACTGCGGGTCGTACTGCGTCGGTGGGCTGGGCACGACGGCAACCGTTCGGCGGATCTGAAGCTCCCGATCCTGGCCGTCGGCCTCGTCGGATTGCGGGCTGAGCATGGACAAAGTCCCGGCCGTCAGGATCAGCTTCATCCGCGCCCGCTGCAGGTGATTATGAGCGATCGTCTGCCGAACCGCCTCGGCCAACGGCTCGGTTTCGATTTGCTCGGCCAACCCAAGTTGACGGGCCGAGCCTGCCAGGCGGTCGAGGTGTTGCTGGAGGCGGAAGGCCTGGCCGTCGTAGCACTGGAAAGTCTCGAACAGCCCGACGCCGTGCTGAAACCCGGCATCGTCGATGCGGACGGCGGGGTCGTCGGAAGCAAGCATCTGGCCGTTGAGCTGCAGGTGGTAGGTGGGCTCTGGGGTCGATTCCGGGGGCTGGGGTTTGGGGTCTGGGATGACGGTGCTCCTGATTTTGCCATGTAGTGGAAAAGGAGCTATATTATGCGGCTCGCTATCCAGCGATATTGAACAACAAAATGCAGAGGCTGGTCTGATCGCTTGATGGATTTGACCCCAGCCCCCGAACCCCAACCCCTGACGCCTAAGCCGCCATGAAGCCTGACATCCACCCCAAGTATCGCCCGGTCGTGTTCCGCGACGTGTCCGCTGACGAGATGTTCATCACCAACTCGACCGCATCTAGCAAAGAGACCATCAAGTGGGAGGATGGCAATGAGTATCCGCTGGTCAAGGTTGACATCTCGGCCGCCAGCCATCCGTTCTTCACCGGCAAGCAGAAGTTTGTCGATACCGCCGGCCGGGTCGAGAAGTTCCAGAAGAAATTTGCCGGCAACTACTTCGGCAAGAAGTAGCCACCCCAATGCGACATCCCTTCGAAGCCCACGCCGTCACGGCGTGGGCTTCTGTATATCCGCAATGTATCTCGACCCGACATGGCCGACCCGCACGCCAACCTGATCGCCAAGCTTGAAGAGCTTTCGCAGCAGTTCGATCAGCTCGATGCGAAGCTGCAGGACCCCGCCATCGCGGTCAACCATGAGCAGGTCCGCAAGCTCAGCGTCAAACGGGCCGCCATCGCCGATCTAGTCGAGCGGTATCGTGCCTACCGCAAGCTGATGGACGACCTCGAAGAGTCCGAGCAGATCATCGCGGAGGGTGAGGATGACGAATTAGTCGAATTGGCCAAAATGCAACTGCCGGCCTTGAAGCAGCAGACCGCCGAGATGCTCGAGGCGATATCGGGCGAACTGGTCACGGCTGATGACGCCTCGATCGGGGCGGTCATCCTCGAAGTCCGGGCTGGCACCGGCGGTGCGGAAGCGGCTTTGTTCGCTGGCGAATTGCTGGAGTCCTATCAGAACTACGCCAAATCGCGCGGCTGGAAGCTGGAGGTCGTCGACGCTTCCGCGGGCGAGCAAGGCGGGATCCGCGCAGCGGTCGCCACCGTCGAGGGCGAGGGCGTTTGGCAGGGCTTGGGATATGAGGGCGGGGTGCACTGCGTCAAGCGTGTGCCAGCCACGGAAACGCAGGGGCGGGTGCACACCAGCACCGCGACCGTGGCGGTGCTGCCCGAGCCGGAGGATGTCGATGTGCAGATCGCGGATGACGAGGTCGAGGTCCATGTGACCACCGCTCAAGGCCCGGGCGGGCAGAACGTCAATAAAGTCGCCACCGCGGTGCACATGATTCACAAGCCCACCGGCATCGAGGTGCGGATGCAGGAATCCAAGAGTCAGCATCAAAACCGCGAGAAGGCGATGCAGCTCCTGCGTGCCCGGGTTTACGAAAAGATGCAGGCTGAAAAAGACGCGGAATACGCCGATCAGCGAAGTGCAATGATCGGCACGGGTGGCCGCAGCGAGCGCGTCCGCACCTACCGCTGGAAAGACAACCAGGTCGTCGACCACCGCCTGTCCCGCTCGTTTAATCTCCAACCGGTCATGGCCGGCGATCTGGAAGACATCATCCAAGCCCTCATCGCCGAGGACCGTGCGCAGCGGTTGGCGGCCCTTTAAAGCTGGCCGATTGTTTGGCAGGATTCCGATAACTACAGCATGGCACGCCAACCCTTCTGGGTCGGGGTCGGGTTATTTTTACTGCTCATCGGCGGTGTGGGATCGGTCTGCGCACAGGGGGTCAACCCCCGCCGGATGGTGGCTTCGTTCGATTTTGACGAGGTCAACGACCAGGGCGTGAAGCTGGGTATGGGTATCCCGCTGCCGCCGGGTTGGTACCCGATGGGCCGGGACCCGCTGTCCCGCGACCCTAACTTTCTTCGCCTGCCGCTGCATCAACGACTAGCCCACCGGCCCGGGTTTCCGCATCACAACCGCGTCGGCTATTCCGATCGACGCGAAGCACTCCGCAGCCCTTCCGGGTTCAGCCTCCGCCTAGGCATCGATGGCGGTAGCAGCGGGGCTTACCTCGAGATCGGTGCGTTGCCCGCGGTCCCGCAGAGTGATTATCTGGTCACGGCCCGGGTCAAAACTTCAAATCTGATCCATGCTGGCGCTCGACTGCGGGTCTACTTCATCAACCGCGAGGGCCGCCGGATCGAGGATAGCGTACAAGTCACCCGCCGGTTGCGGACCAATGGCGAGTGGACTCATGTCAGCTTGAAACTGCCCGGCGAATTTTCCCGCGCGACCTACATCGGCATCGAGGCGGAACTGGTTCAACCCACGCCCGATCCGCGCAGCCCATTAGGAAGTCACCAACTTGTGCTACACGACGTTGAGGGCGAAGCGCTGTTCGATGACATCACCCTCTGGCAGCTGCCTTTCGTACAGATCAGCACGGCCAACCGCGTGAGCGCGATCCGCAGCAGCGAGCCGCCGAGCTACGACATCGCGGTGCGGGACCTGGTCGGCAGTTCGCTGGTGTCAAGAGTTCGGGTCTATGACCACACGATGAAGCTGGTCGCGCAGGATCGTCGGCCGATGGGTTGGGGGCAGCCCAGCAGTTGGACCTGGACGCCGGAGTTGCCCGGCTATGGCTGGTACCTCGCCGAATTGACCGTGCTTGAAGCCGAGGATCAGACCGGCCTGCCGCCGATGCTTTCGCAGACCGATGCGGCCGTCGACAGCGAGCCGATCGCCCAGACCTACAACGCCATGCTCTGGATGCCGCCGGGCGGCGCGATCGGCCAGGATGCCCGGCAGTTTCGACTCATCGCTGAGGGCGTCGACCTCGAGACGCTGCGTCTGCTGCCGGAGCTGTTCGATGCGGTCGGCGTCGGGTCGGCGGTCGTCAGCATCTGGGACACCGAAACCACACTGGGCAACCTGGACCTTCGGCTGCAGCATCTCACCGATATCGTGTCACAGATGGCCGCGGGCGGGCAGGCGGTGACGCTTTCGCTGCACCCGGTGCCGGAAGAGTTGGCGAATCTGCAGGCGATCAACACCCGGTCGACGGCGGGCGTGCTCGCAGCGGATCACGCGCTTTGGCTCCCCTACCTTCAGCCGGTGTTGATCAAGCTCAATCAGCGGATCGCCGGCTGGCAATTGGGGGCCAGCGTGGAGCAGTCCGCCGAACAGCGTTCAGATCTCCCGGAGGTCGTTCAACGGGTTCATGATCGGTTCCGCCATCGTGCCGCCCGGCCGAACCTCTCGCTGCCCTGGCAGGCGGTGTTTAGCCATCGCGATGACATGCCGAACCATCTGAGCTATCAGCTGCTGGTGCCCTCGGCTCTGACGCCGATGGAATTGTCATCGCAGCTCGCCCTCAACGGATGGTCGGATGCCCGCAGCCGAATGCGTGATGATCAGCAGTTGATGTTGCTGCTTGAGAATTTCTCAGCCGACGATGTTGGCCACGCCGGCCGCGTCAACGATCTGGCCTTGAAGATGGTGCTGGCCTGGGAGCAGGACCGGATAGGCACGGCGCTGACCAACGCCTGGGCCCCGGCTCACGAGCGTCGCGAAGCGATGATGCCCGATCCGCTGCTGGGGGTTTTGGCTAATGTGTCCGAGCGGCTCGCGGGCTACCGGGCGGCGGGTCGGCTAAACCTTGGCGAGGGCCGGGTCGCCATCATTTTCGAGCCGACCGATGGCGAGGGTGATGGCATGATCGCCTGTTGGAACGTCAACCGCTCGGATCGCTACGCGGCGCTGGAGATGCGGCTGGGTGAGTCTCCGGTGGTCCACGATATCTGGGGCAACACCACACCGCTGGACCCGACCGAAGCGGCCCATCGCGTGGCGCTATCGACGACCCCGCAGTTCATCACAGGCGTGGATACCAAGCTCGCGCTGCTGCATGCGGGCTTCTCGATCGATGAGCCGTTCATCGAATCGACGCAGACCCCGCATCTCCGAACGCTTCGGCTGAATAACCCCTGGCCGATCACGATCAGCGGACGGTTCACGGTAACCGGCCCGCGAGGCTGGACGATTCGCCCGTTCCGTCAGGTCTTTTCGATTGCGCCGGGCGACACGTTAGAGCTGCCCATCACGCTGCAATTCCCCATCCACGAAGTAGCGGGTGACACGAAATTCTCTGCTGATTTTGAATTCGTTGCGGATAAGTCCTATCAGATCTCGATGAGTACGCCGATCCGCGTCGGCTTGGAAGATGTGCGATTTGAGCCTTCGATGACACTCGAACCGGGGCGACAGCCCAACTCGGTCGATGCGATGGTGACGTGTATCGTGACTAACACCGGCAGCGACACGCTATCACTCAAGACCTTTGCCTCACTGCCCGGCCACCCCCGCCGCGAGCGACTCATTGCCGAGCTTGAACCCGGGCAATCCGTCATTCGCTATTTCAAATTCAACAATGCCGGGGGAGCGCTCAAGGACAACGACATCCGCGTCGGCTTGCGTGAGACCAATGGCCCTGCGGTGTTGAACCAAAAGCTCAGCCCCGCAGCGATTCAATAGCGATCGATCGATTGCCCGCCGTCGTCGTGCATCGCGAAGGCGAGATTGCCTTCCGATCGGACCTCGCCGTGCCGCTCGACGCTGCGTTTGATGTTGACTTTGGGCGGACCCAGCAGATCGCAATAGACCGAGGATCCCTCGCGGTGATTGAGCACGGTGCGGATGCCATCGACGAGCGTGTCATCCGCAGCGACACGCAGACCGTTGAGGCGGAATTGCACCGCGGTGCCCTGCTGGCGGAGTTCGAGCTGCACCTCTGCCGGCCCGCAAGGCGAACTCTGCAATCGCACCGATGCCTGGCGTAGCACTTCGCGGAGCTTCTCGAATTGGGCCGCCCAATTTTCAGCGGCTCGAACGCTGACCATCGCATCGGCTTTCGATTCCGGGGGCTGGGACGGGGGCGGCTCGACAACGACGCGGACGCTGCGGGTCAGTCGCTGCCGAGCTTCATCAATGGGGATCACACGGTCGACGATGATGTTCGGCTCCTCTCGCCGACGATCGACCTTGCCGACGAGAAACACCACCGCATCGGTTTCGAGCTGGTTGGAACAGGTCGCAAAAGTGTCTGCGAAACAGACCGCGTCGATCTTGTTGCTGCGAGCGTCTTCGAGCGTAAGCATCGCCATCTTGCTGCCTGCGGATCGGCCGTTGCGGACAACCGTTTCGCGGACCCGACTGAGCATTCCACCGACGGTGATTTCCTGACCAGCCGGCAGCGACTGAATGTCGCTGATGCTGCACATGCTGAACCGCTCGAGGTCGGTCGCAAATTCGTGCAACGGATGGCTGGAGGCGTAGAGGCCCATGACTTCTTTTTCGTAGTCGAGCGTGTCTTTTTTTGACCACGGCTCGACGGTGGGCAATGCGGGTTCATTGTGGGTATCCGAATATTGGTTGCTTAACGCTTCATCGCCGGCTTGGGGGTTGAAGCCCAGGCCGAACATACCCATCTGCCCCGAGGCGCGGTCGGCGGCGATACGCTGGCCGGCCTTCATGGCCGGCTCGATTGCTTCGACCAGAGCCGCCCTCTTCTCGATGCCATAGAGCGAATCGAAGGCACCGCACTTGATGAGCGCCTCTACGGTCGAACGGTTCATCGTTCCGGCGGGCAGCCGTTCACAGAAATCGTGCAGGCCCTTGAACGGCCCTTCTTTTTCGCGTGTTTCAATGACAGCTCGAATCGCTTTCTCGCCGACGCCCTTCACCGCGGTCAGCCCGAAGCGGATGTGCCCGCTGCTGGGGGTGTGCTCTTCACCATCCTCATAGACCACGGTAAACGCGACGTCCGACAAATTGATATCCGGCGGCTTGACTTCGATGCCACGCTGACCATCGGGGCGAAGCACCTTCTTACACTCGTCCATGTACTCGACGACTTTGTCGGTGCTGACTGATTCGTAGGTCAGCACCGCCGCCATGTACTGGACGGGGAAGTAGGTCTTGAGGTAGGCGGTCTGGTAGGCGACGATCGCGTAGCCGGTCGAGTGCGACTTATTGAAGCCGTATCCCGCGAACTTGAGGATCAGGTCGAAAAGCTCGTTTGCCCGTTGGCTGGTGACGCCCTTCGTTTCCGAACCCTTAATAAAGTCGGCACGGGCGGCATTGATGACTTTTTCTTTTTTCTTACTGATCGCCTTGATGATCGAATACGCTTCGCGGAGCGGGATGTCGCCCAACTCGTTGAGCACGAGCATGACCTGCTCCTGATAGACCATGATGCCATAGGTCTCGGAGGTCAGGCGGTCGACGATTTCGTGGGCCGGCGGAACCGACTCGCGGCCATGCTTGCGGTTGTTGTAGTTTGGAATCAGCTCCATCGGCCCGGGGCGGTAGAGCGCGTTGGCCGCGATGAGGTCTTCCAGCCGGTCGGGCTTCATCGCCATGAGCAGGCTGCGCATCCCGCCGGATTCAAACTGGAACACGCCGGCGGTCTCGCCGCGGGCAAAAAGTGAGAGCACGGCCGGGTCATCGTAGGTCAGTCGGTCGAGATCGAGCGGATCGGAACGGGCCGCAACCGTGAGGGAGCGGGCTGCTTCGGCTTGATCGAAACCGGCTTGGCGAGCATCAGTGCCCGCTTCCTCACTGTCGCGACTCGTCGATACGGCTTCGCCAATCTGCTCCGCGGTGAAGGACTGTCGGATCAGCAATTTCGCCCGCTCGATGATCGACAGCGTCCGCAGGCCTAGGAAGTCCATCTTGAGCAGGCCGACTTTTTCGCAGGTCGGGCCGTCCCACTGGGTGACGACGATGTCGTCCGCATTCTTCCCACCGCCGGGGGCACGGGTGAGCGGCACGATGTTGTCGAGCGGCTGCGTGGCGACGATGACGCCGGCCGCGTGGACACCCGCATGTCGGGCGAGGCCTTCCAGCCGACGGGCCGTGTCGTAAACGCCTTTGATCTGCGGCTGGCTGTCGCAGAGTGTGCGTAGGTCGGACGTTTGTTCCCACGCCGAATCGAGCGTCGTCTTCAGCCCGTCGCCGATGAGTTTGCAGACCTTGTCGACATCGCCCAGCGGCAGGTCCATGACTCGGCCGACATCGCGGATCGCAGCGCGGGCTTTGAGTGTGCCGAAGGTGATGATCTGTGCGACGTGGCCGTATTTCTCACGGACATACTGGATCAGATCGCCCCGGCCGTCCTGGCACATGTCGATATCGATATCGGGGTATTCGGTCCGGTCCGGGTCGGTGAATCGCTCGAAGAGCAGGCCATACTCGACCGGGCAGGCGTTGGAGAGGCCGAGGCAGTAGCCGGTCATCGTGCCGACACCCGAGCCACGGGCGAGGACAGGGATGTCGCGGGCGCGGGCTTCATTGGTGAAGTCCCAGACGATCATGAAGTAGGCGGAGATCAGCTTGTCCTTAAGGACTTGCAGCTCACGCTCCATACGTTGTCGATGGATTTCGGTGAAAGCCGAGGGATGGCCATCCCTCGGCTTTGTGGTGATCCAATCTTCCGGCGGGCCATATCGCCAGATCGCGCCGGCTTCGGTGAGCAGGCGTAGCGCGCCGTCGCACTGAGCTTTGAGTTCGTCTTCGGACAGACCCGACGCTTCGCTTAGCTCCGCGTCGGCTTGTTCAGCTTCCTGATTGAACGGCTGGACGCGGATGGTTTCGCAAAACGCTTTGTACCAAGGCGTCGAGCCGGCGGGGTGCTCGCATTGCTCGGAGAACCTGGCAATGACCTCAAGTGCACCTTTTGAATCCGCGGGCAGGCCCGGCAGGTCCGTCTCGATGCGGACCACAGGGGCGTGGTTGGCCGAGAAATCGATATCGACATCGCATCGGTCCGCGATGGCGGACGTGTTGGTCAACGCCTCCGGCCAACGCTCGTGAAAATGGGCGTGCATCTCCTGCGGCGATTTCACATACAGATCACGCGGGTAATGCAGTCGGCTGGTGTCGCTCTTAATCTTGCCCATCGAGATGCAGCACAGCGAATCGTGCGCGTCCCAGTCATCCGCCGTCATGAAATGAGCATCGTTGTCGCAGACCAGCGGCAGGCCGAGCTCTTCCGCAAGGCGGGCGGTGTGCGGGTTCAGGTCCTGCTGAAGCTTTTCCGCATGGTGTTGCATCTCCAGATAGAAACGCGGGCCTGAATCACCCGGCCCAAAAACCTGTTGATGCCACTTCGCCTCGGCGACGGCATTCTTGTAATGCGTCGGGTCGTTGGTCTGGTGATACTTGACCAGGTGATAAGCGATCGATGAGCCGAGGTGGCCGTTGATCGCGATTAGGCCTTCGGACCATTTCTCCAGCGTCGACTTGTCCATCCTCGGCTTAAAATAGAAGCCGTTGAGATACGCATCGCTGGAAAGTTTGAGCAGGTTCTGCCAACCGGTCTGGTTCTCCGCGAGCAGCACCAAGTGGAACCCACCATCGCTGACGCCGGTGTATTCGCGGTTGGTCCGATCGCTGGGTTTGCCGTTGACATCCGGAGCGACGTAGGCCTCAATGCCCAGGATCGGCTTGATGCCCTCTTTCTTCGCCGCATTATAGAACTCCACCGCCCCGTAGAGGTTGCCGTGGTCGGTGACCGCGACAGCATCCATGCCGAGTTTCTTGACCTGCTTGACCAGCCGATCGATCCGGTTGCCGCCGTCGAGCAGCGAATATTGGCTGTGAAGATGCAGGTGGACGAATCGGCCATCCGTCGCAGAATCAGGGGTTGTTTTCGCCATCCGTAGCGTGCCCCCGAGGTCGAGGAAAGAGTCGATCGAAGAGCAGTGAGATTAAGCGATGAACAGCGTTCTGTCGAGGCTGTGGAAAAGCGGTCGGCAGGGCTGAATACGGCTTGGAATCCTCGGATTAAGCACCCGAGTACATCAGCCCATCACCTAAATAAAAAGCCGCGGAGGTCATCCGCGGCTTCGTGTTTCGTGATGTGCCAACCTGCCTATCAGGCCGACAGGAGGCGGTTTGAGTAGCCCCGGCTGTACCCCTGCGAGGTATCGATCTCGACCGGTTCGGGCATCTTGTGGTTCACGACTTCCGGCTCAAGGTCGGTCGAAGGCGTCGACGCTTGGGCGGCGTTCGCCGTGCCCGGCCCGCGCTGATAGTCGCCTCGTCCGCTGCCGCGAGGGCGAGCTTCATTGACCGTCAGCGGTCGGCCGTTGAAGGTCGCCCCGTGCATGGTCTGGATCGCTTCCTGGGCCTGGTCGTCTTCAAACATCTCGACGAACCCGAAGCCACGCGGTCGGCCGGTCTCGCGGTCGAATACCAGCGTCGCTCGATTCACTTCGCCGAAACGCCCGAAGGCATCGACCAGGTCGTCTTCAACAGTGTCGTAAGGCAAATTTCCAACATAAACATTCGTCACAGCAAAATCCTTTTCTGTCGAGACTCATCCAAACCGACGCAAGCAGGCCCCGCCGCGGGGCGTGTCCGATCTCGACCAAGTTGAGTTTTTCGGTAAACGGTGATTCCTGAGATCTTCGCAAGCAGGCAGCCGCGTCGATCGTGCTCTCTGTACGAAACATAGCTCACGCTTGTTTGGCTTTCAAGCGTAAATCATTCAGAAATGTCTATTTTTCGAAAAGTTTACAAAACCCTTGTTTTGCAGTGCAAAATCGCTGCCTACGCATTAGGCAAACCCCGTTTTTCCGCTTTTCTTTGCCTAAGAAAGTAGCTGCTCGATATCGTCGCGAGTCAGGCTCTGCAGGAGATTTTGTTGGCCGCCGACAATGGCATCCGCGAGTTTGCGTTTGCGTTGCTGCAGCTCAATGATCCGCTGCTCGACTGTGTCCTCGCAGATCATGCGGTAGGCGAACACCGGCTTGGTTTGGCCGATGCGGTGCGTCCGGTCGATCGCCTGGGCTTCGACGGCCGGGTTCCACCACGGATCGAGAATGAAGACATACTCCGCAGCCGTCAGGTTCAGGCCCACGCCGCCCGCCTTCAGACTGATCAGGAACACCTGCAGTTCCGGGTCCTCTTGGAACTGCTCGACGACTTCCTTGCGGTTGCGGGTTTGGCCGTCGAGGTAGGCATACGGAATGTTCAACTCGTCCAGTCGGCCGCGGACCAGGCTGAGCATCGAGGTGAATTGGCTGAACACTAACGCTTTCTGCCCACCATCAATCACCTCGGCGAGCATGTCGACCAGCTGATCGAGTTTCGCGGAAGGGGCTTTCTGTGTCGCATCGGAAACGCCGGGGATGCCTTCCTTGGTAATCAACGCCGGGTGACACGCAGCCTGTCGCAGACGCAGCAACGCTTCGAGCACCATGAATGCAGATCGGCCGACGCCACCGCCGCCAGCCGCGGCCGAATCATCTTCACTTCCGTCAGCGCCGTTGCTACTTCCGGGGGCGGGGGCGTCAAGTTGTTGCATGAGCGTGCCGCGGTAATAGGTCCGCAGCTCGTCGTAAATCTTCCGCTGGGCGGGCTCCATCTCGCAGATGATGGTCTGCTCGGTTTTGGCCGGCAGGTCCTTGAGCACCTGCTGCTTGGTCCGCCGCAAGATGAACGGCTTGAGCGCGGTGGCGACCTGCGTGAGCGTGTCCACTTTCTCCTGTTGCTCATCGTCCTCGCTGATCGTAAGCTGCCCCGCCTCTTCGCTGTCGGGCGTAACCGTCTGGCCTTGGCTGTCCACCGGCTGCTCGAGTTTGGCGGTGGCACCCGTCCCGGTCCCGCGGACCAACTCGGAGAACTTCGCATTGGCACCGAGCATGCCGGGGTTGAGAAACTCGAAGATCGACCATAGGTCGCCGAGGTGGTTTTCGATCGGCGTGCCGGTCAGGGCGAGGTGATGCTCTGCCTTGAGCAGCCGGGCTGCCTTCGCGGATTGGCTGGAAGGATTCTTAATCGCCTGGGCTTCGTCGAGCACGACGTAGTCGAACTGTTTCTCGCGTAGCTCATCGATGTCGCGACGCATCAGGCCGTAGGACGTCACGATCAGGTCGTATTGGCTGAACTGTTCGAGCAGCGGCCCGCGTTCCGGGCCGGAGTACGCCAACACCTTCATCTCGGGCGTGAACTTCTGCGCTTCATCCAGCCAGTTGAAGATGACCGAGCGAGGCACGACGATCAGCGATGGCTTTTTATGCGATCGGTCGAGTGAGAAGTCCGTCGCAGCTTTGGCTTTGCCGTTGCTCGACGCCTTCGGATCCATGTGATTCTTATCACCGACCAGTCGGCCGTGCAGCATCGCCAAAACCTGCACAGTTTTACCCAGACCCATATCGTCCGCGAGGATGCCGCCCATGCCGAAGTGGCGCAGGAAGCTAAGCCAGCCCAAGCCTTCGCGTTGGTAGGTCCGAAGCTCGCCGCCGAAGTCCTTGGCGGCGTCGAGCGGTTCGATGCCGGCAAACTGCTTGAGTCGATGCCTAGCCTCGGCAAACTTGTCATCGATATGCACCAGCTCGCGGTCGTTGAGCATCGCATCGAGCACCGCGGCCTGCGACGACTTGAAGCGCAGGTGGTCGCCCTCGATTTCACCCAGCGCCGTAAGCAGGCCATGGTCTTCCAGCCATTGCTGAGGCAGCAGCGCTTGGCTGCCGTCGCCGAGCGTGATCATGTGTTGGCCGGTGCGGGCGGCGGCGAGGATCTGCGGCAGGGTGAATTCCTGCTGCTCGCCATCCGCCTGGCTGTAGCTCACCGTGCCACGCAACTCGAACCAGTCGATGCCAGAGGTGATCGACAAAGCGGGCGGGCCGGCCGCGCGGACAATCGCTTGGTCCGCGGAGATAACCCAGTTTTGTGCTAACAATGAAGCAACAGCCCGCGGCATCTGCTTCGGGCTGATGAGCACGACATCGCCCGTTGCCGAGGCGGTGTGACGCAAACCCAGGCCCGCGGTGGCGGCGATCGCTTCGCGCTCGCCACGCAGGTCACGGCGGATCAACCGCTGGTCGGCGGCAGGGGTTAGGTCGGCCGGAGCCTGAGCCGTCGCGTCATCGTCCGCCTCCTCAACGGGCTGTTCGTCGGCCTCGACCGCCTCGTCCTCGGAGGTTTGCGGGGAAACTTCCGGGGGAGCTTCCACGGCGATGGCAATCGCCTCGTCATCTGACTCGGTATCTACGACGACAGCGGTTACATCCGCGTTCGGTGAGCCATCGATGTCGGCCGACTCGCTCGGCGAAGCACTCGCGGCGACATCCGCGGTCGCGGGTGTTGTGGGTGTCGCGTCAGGCGTCGGCTTGGTCGGGGCAACGGGAACAAAGCGGCCACGCTGGGTCGGGTTGATCCGCTGACCCGCGTAGTCGAACCAGACCTGGCCGACCAAACTGTTGCGGGTCGAGCCGCTGACCAGCTCCGCCGCCGGTCCGGTGCCGGGGCTGTACACATCCAGATGCGGCACCGGCTCTATCAGGTGCTCCTCCCGGCCCATCCCGTCCGGCAAGTCCAACTCCGGCAGCTGCGGCAGCAGGTACAACCGCTCCAAAAATTTCGGGATGTCATCCGTAGCGATACGCAACGCCGACGGGCTGACCGAGGCATCGGGCACGGCATCCTGCAACGCCTCATCGCCTTCATCGAGGTAGCGGTGGTCGCGGAACTGGTTGACCCAGCGGATCGCGTCCCTGTCGTCAAACGGTGCAGCGACGGCCATGTCGAGGCGGCGGGAGTCCGCGTCGATCGGCCGCTCGGTAATTGCGACGCCATCACGCCCGCCGAGGATGACCGCGGGCTCGCTGATGGGTAGCCGCTTGCCCGCCCGCCGAAGCTGCAGGTCGACGACCAGACCATCGACCGCCTGATGGGCGATCAGCCAAAGCTTCCACGGGTTGCCGTCGCCCGCCCACTTGAGCGGCCGCTGTTTCGAGGATTGACCCGTGTCGTCCTCGAGCAATTCGAAGAAGCACCGCCCCGTCGCGATCATACGTTTGAGCAGCGAGCGTTGAGCACCCGTTGCCACGCGGTAGGTCGCGTGGTTGCGTTCGAGGCGGAAGCCCTGGCCGGACTCGTGTGGCGTAACCCATGTCGCACCGAGCAGCATCGAAACCAACTCGCGGTCGACCGGATCGGCCAGCGTGTCGATCGTGTCCAGGCTGATCTTCAACGGCTTGGGCTTGGACCAACCCGAAGCAATCGCGGTCCGCTGCTGCAGGTCGATGACCAGCCCGGAATGGCGGCGGCAGAGGTGAGGAATGATGACGTAGCAAATCTGCCGCTGCGTCGGGAATACGTTGACCGCTTCGCCGTTGTCCGCTTCTTCGGACGAGGGGCGGAGCAGCGACAATCGGCCCATCCACTTCGGCTCGGCGGCGCGGACCGGCCGGGCCGAGTCGTCGCGCTTGCGGGCCTTAGGGGCGCTCAGCCGAAGCTTGGTGAGGTCGTTGACAGTCAGGTTGCCGGGGCCGTCTTCGTTGGCATCGAGTTCGAGCAGCGCCGCCCAGATGTGTTTGCAATAGGCACCGGTCGCAAAGTGGTCGCAGGTGCACTCGGCCGAGGCCTGCTTGCCCTCGGCCTCGATGGTCAGCGTGTGGATCGCATCATCATCCTTGACCTCGGCGCGGAGCAATTCATCTTCTGCGGGTTCGAGTCGGGTGACGGCGTCCGCGAGTTGCAGAGCGCGGCCATGCATACGGACCGGGCCTTCAAAGAAAGGCTTCCACGATGGCAATACGAGCATACGTTTTCTCAACGAGTCGGCGGGCTGTGGCGAATCGCTAAGCTTAAGCCACACAGCCTCGATCTTCAACGTGTCGAAAAACCTTTCTCGATTGACATGGTGGATCCCAGTGGCTGATCGTTCCGACATATTGGACAATCTGCACGATGCCTAGCCTGATTCTCTTAGATATGGTTGAAACCGTCGCCGAGCCCGCCGAGGCGACGGGGTCGGTCTGGGCATCGTGGGGATGGGTCGTCTTGATGGCGATCCTTTTGGGCGGCTTGGCCTGGTCCGGTGCGTTGAGCGAGTCAGTGCTGCGACGCTCGCCGTTGCGCGAATTGAATTTCAGTTGGATCGATCGCACGGCGGGGATTTTGTTGATCGTGATACAGGTCGGGCTGGCGTTGCTGCTTTGGCTGATGTCATCAGAATCGCTGGGCAGGGGTATCAAAGCGATTCATGCGCTGATTATCCCGATCGGCGTCGGCTTTTTCCTGGCGAAAGCGGCGCTCAGCGATGGCGGGTGGCGGCGGTCCGGTCTGTTGCCACGCCGACCGATCCGCGACCTTATCGTCACGATGATCGGCACACCCGTCGGCATCATCCTGACCAGCGGCACGCTGATCCTCGTGGCGATGATTGCTCAAGGTTTCGGCCGACCTTCGCCGGATGTCAATCACAAGATGCTCGAAACCCTGCAGACCACGCAGGAATTCAGCGAAGTGATGGCCATCGTCATCGGCGCGGTGATTATCGCGCCGCTGCTAGAAGAGTTGTTTTTCCGCGGCATGGTGCAGACGACGTTGCTCGAAGTGATCGGCCGACGCCGACGTTGGACGGTTATCTTTGTCGCGTCCGCCGCATTCGCGTTGGTCCACGTCGGCATGATCTTCTCGCTGCACGCCCTGCCCGGGCTATTCGTCCTCGCCCTGGTCCTCGGCTGGGTCTACGAAAAAACCGGCAGCCTCTGGCCACCCATTTTGATCCACGCCGCTTTTAACGGATTCAATCTCGCCTTGGCGTGGGGGTTGAGAGGTTGAATACTTCACCGCGAAGGCCGCGAAGTTACGCGAAGTGAGCAATCTTAAATCCAGATAAGAACTTCGCGGCCCTTCGCGTTCTTCGCGTTTCAAATCCGCTACCCCATGACATAAAGCGCCACCGCCAGCGTCATCAGGCCCGCGGCGGCGAGTCGTTGATAGAACACTTTGCGGCTGGCTTTGGTTTCTAAATGTTCATGCCCCATGTGAGCCAGCAGGCTCCCGATGGCGATGGAGATAATGCCGCGGGTCGATTGCAGGATCGCGCCGAGGACCAGCCCGACGATGGCGAAGGCGGTGTACAGCGTGACCATGGCCGACAGCCAGACGCAGGTGTAAGGCAGCGCATCGCGCCAGGCTTTCGGGTCGCGCGATCCCAGCCAAGGCAGCAGCGCCATCGCAATCAGGCCGCACGAGCCGTAGATCACGCAGACCGCAAATACCGCGGCGTGGAAGGTGCTGGCTTGCGAAGCTTCTTCGGCCCCTTGAATGACCTGCAAAATAAAGTTGTCGCAGGCGGCATAAAACACGCAGGCCAGGACCACCATCAGCGTCGGCTTGATCGGCATGCGCCCCCCCAGCCCGTTGAGCAGCCACGCCGCGCCGACCGCGATCGCCACGCCAGCCCATTGCAACGCGGACAACGGCCCGACGACGAACGTTGCGATCACCGCCAACATCGCGATCTTCAATCCCAGAAGCGGCGCAACTCGCGAAGCGTCCAGCGTCTTGAGCGAGCGGATCAGAAGCGACTGCGCGATGACGAACGTGCCCACCGTGCCGGGCAGCCAACCCAGCCAGCGTGCATCCAGTTCCAAGCCATCGGGCCAGATGATCGACAGGGCCGCCGCGGCGACCAGCCCCATCATGAAGTGGCCTAACACCAGCAGTTGTGCCGTCGTTCGGCCACGCCCCTCGGTGTACCAGCGTGTGCAGAGATAAGCCAGCGAGTGGCCGAGTGCCGTGGCCAGCCCGCAGAGGATGCCGATGATGAACAAATCAAATGCTTTCGCGAACGGGGTACTTCAAACAAGCAGGCTAAAGGTATGAGGGTCGGCCGGTAATTCAGGCACGCGACCCTTGGTGTCGCCGCTATTTCATCGTTTCACAAAGCAAGCAGCTAGTCCTCAACCGCCTAGCCGTTCGTAGCCGGTCAGGATCATTTGCCGGGTCTGCTCCCAGCCGAGGCATTCATCGGTCACCGACACGCCGTAGGTCAACTGCGATTTATCTTCAGGGATGTTCTGTCGGCCCTCGAACAGGTTGGACTCGATCATCACGCCGAGGATCGCCCGCGTGCCGCTCAGCCGCTGCTCGATCATGGATCGCCAGACCAGTTCCTGCCGGGCGAATTTCTTGCCGGAGTTGGCGTGGGAACAGTCGACCAGCATCGACGCATTCAGACCGCAGCTTTGTAACCGGTCCGCCGCCGCGGCGATGTCCTGTGCCGCATAGTTCGAGCCATGCTCGCCGCCTCGCAGAATGACGTGGCCATAGGCATTACCTGTCGTGTGCACCACCGAGACCTGCCCATCCTCGTTGATGCCCACGAAGTGATGCGGCTTGAGCGCCGCCTGCATCGCATCTAGCGCAACCTGCAGCGAGCCGTTGGTCGCGTTCTTAAAGCCGACGGGCATCGACAATCCGCTGGCCATCTGGCGGTGCGTCTGGCTCTCCGTGGTTCGTGCGCCGATCGCCGCCCAACTGACCTGGTCATCCAGATACTGCGGCGTCAGCGGGTCGAGAAACTCGGTCCCCGCGGGCAAGCCCATCGTGTTGATTTTCAGCAGCAGATCGCGGGCCAGCATCAAACCGCGATTCATATCGAACTTCCCGTCCATATCGGGGTCGTTGATCAGGCCTTTCCAGCCCACGGTCGTGCGTGGCTTCTCGAAATAAACCCGCATAACCACCACGAATCGATCCGCGACCTCCGATCGCAGCGCCGCGAGCTTCCGGGCGTACTCGAGAGCCGCATCCGGATCGTGGATCGAGCAGGGCCCGACGATGACCAGCATCCGCTCATCCTCGCCACGCAAAATCGCTTCGATTTCCTGTCGGCCCTGCACCACGGTGTCACGCACCGGCTCGGTCACCGGCAGCTTGCGGTCGAGCTCCGCCGGGCTGATGAGTCTATCCAGACCCGCGACGTTGAGATTGTGCGTCGGCCGATCCATAGTGGGTGTCGTCGTGAAAACCTGCGTCATTCCGCGGGCATCCTAGCGAGATGACAACGGCGGATAAAGCGATGGTGATAAAAAACAAAGCCGGGGGATGGCCATCCCCCGGCTTTACTTAGCATGACTTTACAAGAAGGCCAACTATTCGACTTCCACCGTCGGCACTTCTTCTGCTTCTTCTACCATCTCAACCTCAACGTCCGGCTGCTCTTGAACTTTGATGATTGGCGGACGGGCTTCGACGGCCTCAATTTCGATCTCAGGCATTTCATCCGCCTCTCGCCACGCCCGCTCCCGCTGCATCCGCCGTGAAGTCCGCCTTGCCTCTTCGAGTCCTTCGACAAAGCCGCCGAGAAACAGCGGCATCGAACTCGACAAGCCTGAGCTTTGGCTTGCGAACAGCGATGCCCCCGGGAACGGCGAACTGCTGCGCGAGTGTACGCCGTGTTCATCGATCCATGCTGTCGCGGCGATGGGCCGAACGTGCGGGCGGATCCTGCTCAGCGGCGGTACGAAGCTGGGCATCGGTTGGCCGGTGAACATCGACCCGCCGCCGAACAGCAGCGACTCGATCATGATCAGGCTGCCGTAGTTGTTCGGCAGGGTCGCGGGCAGGTCCGTAAACGTCACGCCGGTGATCCGCCCCGGTGCCAAGGCTTTCCGCATGGCGACAAATTTCTCGTTGTCTAGCAGGGAAGGCCCTTCGCCGTTGCGGTCGATCGCCGCGAGGATCGCCTGCGGGTACATCGCGGCGTAGAGCTTGCCGTCATGGATCGCCCAGGACGGAGTGAACAGCGGTATACCAAGCTGGTTGATGATGACCTCGCCGTATTGGACGGGGTGGAACTGGATGCGGACTGGGATGTTCGGGTCGCTCTGCTGGGCTTGCATCAGGCCGACGTTGCCCACCGCCTGCAGCGTCCGCAGGGCCTGCTCGACGCTGTCCGCATCGGCCAGCGGATTGACCAGCACGCCACCCATCGCCGACTCACCCATCACGTCCGGCGAGGTGTACACCATCCAGATCGGCCCAAGCCCACGCAGAAACCCGTCTTCGAGATTCACGCCCAACATCCCGCTGCCCATCGCCAAGCCGGTCTCAAACTGGTCTTCGACATCTGGCCCAAGCGCTTGGCTCACCTCTCGAGCAACATCGATCAGTTTGCCCAAATCAAAACTGCTGACCGACGCGAACGTCGCATCCTTCGGGATCAACGCGAGGTGTTCATCCTCGACGGCCGGCGTCTCGAGCAGGCTCATCAACCCGGTCCGAGGCGCGGGGGCGGAGAGAAACGCACGGGTCGACCAGTCCTTGCCATTGAAGCCGGAGGTGATCGCCACGGCACCGATGCCTTCGATGTTGAGCGCATCCCACACCGCGAAAACTTCGGGCGGCGTGTCCGGATCATCGAGCAGCGTCTTGGTCCAGTTCGTCAGCGCAGGCAGGTCGGCATAGATCGTCAGCAGGTCCGAGCCGCCGACCTGTTTGAGTGACTTCGAAAGCGTGGGTGAAACCGAAAGCGAGACCGGCAGGTCACCGTTGGGCAACAGGTCGCTCGACATCGGCGGGCCGTTGACCGCCAGGGTCAGCACCCGCTCATCCGCTGCGACGGTCACCATCGCTTCCTTCGGCAGAGCGCTCTCGAGTGTGAGCAGCGTTTGTAGCAGTGCCGGGCGCTCGGCCTCGGTCGGTTGCCACATAATCATTCCGCCGGGGAAGTCGCCGCCCGAGCCTACACCTGACGGCGGCAGGATGCACATCGCCATCGGGCTGGACCAACTCGACGCCGCCAGTGGCCCAGCCACAGCGGTGACCTGTTGAATCACCTCGTCCACCTGCGGGTCGTCGCTCAAGGCTTTGAGGCCCACGATCAGCCGATCGACCGCAACGGCCATCTGCTCGGGTCGCATCTCATCGACCATGGCTTTGAGCGTCGATTGGCGATACGCGTCGAGCGTCTCATCCGCTTCGGCCCCTGCCCACCCGACGTAAAGCCAGGCCCCATCCGGCACCCGCCCGGTCAACGGCTGAGCGACCGCGGAGGTGTAGGTCAGCACGACCAAAACAAACGCCAACATCGATCGGATCGAATTACGCAACATGTCACCACCCGTAAGAAAAATGTAGAAAGGATCTATCGCACAATACTAAATCATCCTCGCAACGCGAAGATACCACACCCCAGCCTCAGGATCGATACGCAAACACCCCGCATCCGCAAATCCACCAATCATGAAGCGCCCCGGCTCTGCCGCGTTTCCTCAAAAAAGCCTCAACCTGTCAAACCGCTTCAAAGTCGCGACGCTTCATCATTGCCAACCCCTAACCCCCAATACTCAATTCCCAAACCCCAGCCTAATGCGGCACTTCTTTCACCGCGTTGCGGTTCCAGGCCGGGACCTTGATCACCACCGGCCCGCCTTCCTTTTGCACTCGGCATTGACAGCTCAGCCGACTGTTGAGCTGCACGCCCGGGGCTTCATCGACGCGGTCGAGTTCTTCATCGGTCGGCTCGTCGAACAGCTCTTCGCCTTGCTCGACATAGACGTGGCAGGTCGAGCAGGCGGTGACGCCGCCGCACGCGTGTTCGATATTGATGTCGTGGTCCAGCGCGAGCTCGAGGATCGACTCGCCGACCGCGGCTTTGTGTTCGATCTCTTTCTCGGTCTGCCCCAACGGCTCG
The DNA here is from genome assembly GCA_964523485.1 of uncultured Phycisphaeraceae bacterium. GTDB lineage: Bacteria > Planctomycetota > Phycisphaerae > Phycisphaerales > Phycisphaeraceae > Algisphaera. The sequence goes on from CAZFZS010000008.1 coordinate 28,241, forward strand.
GGGTCTTCGAGGATGAACTTCACCGGCACCACGGCCGGCCCAAGCACCTTGCCATCACTACGCATATGCATCGCAAACTCTCCAACATTGGTTCGGCTACAAGTGTAGGCCACTTTCCCCACGCCGGACGCCCAACTCCACCCAAATTTCCAACCCCACGCCTACCTTAGCGCGGCCGCTGAGGCGGTTATTTCTACATCACATCACCACCCCAACCCCCAACACCCAACACCCAATCCCTAAATCCTAATTCCCAACTCACCCCCGCGGCATCACCCGCACATTCTCACGCCCGTCGCCACCTGACACATCAACGCCACGCCGACGCTGAGGACCCGAAGGGCCCGAAGCGTCTGGTACCCCCCGCCCGGACCCACCGCCCAACCCGATCGCCTGCCCCACCCGATCCACCACCGCACAACAGATATACACCACCACCCCGACCCCGACCGCCAACAGCACCACCGCAATCAACGGCAGCACACCCACCAGCAACCCCGACAACACCGCCACCCGCATCGGCCAACGAATCAGCCGAATCCCGCCGGCCATACCGGCTCCCGGGCCAAAAGCCCCCGCCCGCCAACCCGCAAACCGCGGGTCCCGCAAAAATCGCACATCAATCGGCATCGTCTGATCCTATGAACCCATCACCCCCAACTCAAGCCCGCCGACCCTACCTACTACCCCCCCAAGCCGGGGATGAGGCCCCGCGAATCCCCGGATCACCCCCTCCAGCCATCCCGACCAAACAATCCTCAATCAAAACACTCAAACCTCGTCAAACCAAACCTCACCCCCCCAATCCCCCCAGCATCCGCTTTTAGGCAGCAAAGTTGATCCCGGCCACCCGAAAACGCTAAAGAATTTCCCTATTTTTGAATCTCGTCTATTGACATACGTTCGATCGCCCTTAACCTCTGCCTCAATGCCCGAGCCGCAACGGCCCGAGCATCCGGGGAAGCCGCCACGCAACGTGCCGGTTTCCGGGGCGATCTTCACGGTGGGGATCGTCTGACAATCTGTTTTGCTGATTAGCAATTTTTTGCGTTATACGCTTGCCCAGCGTCTGGGGATGTCGTCTATACGCTTTGAAGGAGAGTGCGTCATGGCATTGTTTAAGTCATCAATTTTTAGTCTTTTACTGCTCTTAATTTCACAGTCAGCAATTGCTGTAACAATTACTCACCAAGCGACACCCGGGCAGGTTCCTGATGCTCAGCAGCCCAAGCTGAATTACGGCGATGCACCGACCGGTTATGGTCCGGACTCTTGGGAAAATACAGATTTTCAGAACTCATCAGGGAACGATGATAAGGTCAACTGGCACGCCCGGTACCAAGCCGATGGCAATTACCTTTCTGTTTTGTTTCCTGACGACGCAGCAGCGATGACCATCAACGACCTGAAGTCGATCAGTTACTTTACGAAACGGCCTTCAGGAACCACGGCTGGGCACGACTGGTGGATCCAGATATATACGCGGCCTAAGAGCGGAAACAGTAGCTGGTTTCAAGAGCGCTTCATCAATAACTACAATGATCATACCAATATCGGTGACTGGACAGAATACTCTACCGACAGCGATATGACCTTCAATCACAATGGGACGAAGGTCGGCACCTCTGACAACAATGGTGAAATGACGCTCGCGCAGCTCAAAACGAATTACGGTGATGAGCTCATCGAAATGATCAGTGTGCAAACCGACTCAGGCTGGGGCGACACCGGAGCATTCAGTGGTTATATGGATGGGCTTGAAATTGAGCTCATGAACGGCAATATTGGCAAGGTGGATTTCGTCATCCCCGAACCCACCACCGCGGCCGTCCTCGGCCTCGCGGGCCTCGGGCTGATCGCTCGGCGGCGACGCCGGGTGGCATGAGGGTTTTAAGCCCGAGCAGCCGGGGCGATTTTCAAAATGGGGGGTCGTCTGACAGTTAGATTTTTTACGAGCGAATTTACCCTATCGCGATAGTTGCGTTTTCACTGTGATGATGCAATCGCGTAGACATAAGGCTTGGCCTTATCGGGATTCTTTAGAGAGGATAATGATGTCTGTGCGTTTAACCTACCTGCTAGCCGCCGCGGTATTCACCACGACTGGTTCATCGACCTTTGCAAATGTATGGAGCGTGCCGAATGGCACTGAAATTTCGTGGGGTACGATCAGCAACGGCATCATCGGGCTGCAAAACGACCTCAATAATCCGCCGAATCTCTTGCGTGCGGTTGTCGGCAGCCCTAGCGCACCTGCTAGTGGAACCAGCGGGACATTCAACTTCAATCCGAACCTCCGCCCCGGCGGTGGCAGCGGCTATGACAACGGGCACCTGTTTCAAGTCGTCGCCGACCAATTCCGTCTCGAACTCGACTACGGCACGGCGGGGATTAATTTCAATCCAGTTGATTACGCAGGACCAACGACCGGTCTTGGCACGCCAAATGCAACTCAATCTGTGAACTGGGCGATTACAGGCAATTCGGGCAGCCGTACGAACTCGATCTTCCGCGGCAGTTCGATCGAATTCAATGAAACTTTGACCAGCACAAGCCCCTACACCTTTGAAATCGAGGGCAAATTACATACTGATGGGTTGATCCACTGGTACGGTGACATTAACAACAACAGCACCTACCTTGATGACGACACCTCTGATCTGACCGATTGGGACTTGGCAGACTATTTCATCTTCCGCGGCACGGTCACGGATATCTCCGACGGCGCATCAACTTTTGATCTTTATGAAAATACTGGTGACCTCGAATTTTTTGCAGTCGCCATCCCCGAACCCACCACCGCGGCGGTCCTCGGACTCGCGGGCCTTGGGCTGATCGCCCGTCGGCGACGCCGGGTGGCTTAAGGGTTACGACCTGCGTCCGGATAAAGTGTTAATCTCAATATTCGCTCGCCGCCGCGTTTTTAACGCGGCGGCTTTTTTATGCCTGTTTCCACATACAAGCGAACCTTCAACGTACTGACTCTTAAGTCCGCCTCTGATCGCGTCGATGAGATTCCTGACTCCAGGAACCGAGAGGCGCAAGTGATGACCACGACCCCGACCGATAATCTGCCCGCAACGCAAAACCCGAATCTCGCTGTCGAACAGGCGGTGCAGTCTGCGATCGCGGAGATCTCGCATATCGCGACGCTGCCGGAGGTGACGATGAAAATCATCACCCTGGTCGAAGACCCCGATTCGACCGCGGCCGACCTGAACAAGGTCATCTCCAACGACCCCGCTCTCGGGGCCCGCATCCTCAAAGTCGTCAACTCCGCGTTTTACGGCCTGCCCGGCCAAATCGGCTCCATCAACCGCGCCATCGTCCTGCTCGGGCTGAATGCCGTCAAAAACATCGCCATCGCCGCCAGCCTCGCCAAGCTGTTTCGCGGCGGCAAGATCTGCCCGGAATTCGATGCACGCGGCTTGTGGACCCACTCCATCGCCACCGCCACCGCCACCCGCCTGCTCGCCGACAAATGCTCGCTGGGCCTGCCGGATGAGGCCTTCCTCGCCGGCCTGATCCACGACATCGGGATCATGGTCGAAATCCAAGCCCGACGCACCCAGTTCGTCGAAACCATGGAGTTGCTCAATCAGGACAAATCGCTGACGCTGCGTGAGGCCGAGTTCCGCTGCATGGGGGCCAACCACGAGCAATTCGGAGCCGGGCTCTGCAAACTTTGGAAATTCCCGACCAGCTTCCAGTATGTCACCGGCTTCCACCATCACCCGATGGACCTGCCTGAAAAGAACCGCGCCCTGTGCGCACTGGTCTGCATCGCCGACCACATCGCCGGGAATCTCGGCATGGGCTTTGCCCACGACATCCCCAAGGGCATGGAGATCGACCCCGAAATCCTCGCCTGCATGGAACTGACGCAGGAAGACGTCGACGAAATCACCGCCCAGCTCCCCGCTGCCATCGAAGAAGCCAACGGCATCTTCCAGGCCCCGGGCGTCGCCGACTAACCCCCGGAAATTCAACTGCACATCCGCACGCGCTCGGCGTGCGCACAACGCGAACACAGAGGCATCGCCTCGCCGACCGGAGGGGGTCGGCGAAGGCGATGTTTCTTTGAGTTGGCGTTTGGGGCCGGGGCTTGGGTCCTCGAAATCGTTTTGACGGTGTTGCCGATTGATGAAGCGTCATGCCTCTGCCGCCTGTAGATCGATGCATGCCGAGCTTGCTTGATCAACCCACCCACGCCGACGCTGAGTCCCTATTGTGGCGAAGCGTCTGGTTCGGATCGAGTCAATTTCCCGAGTCAGCCTCGAAATCCGGCCTTTTTGACACTGTCAATAGAGACATGGTCAAATGAATCACCTACACCTTATTCTTGGTCATCGTGGGCTTGACCGGCTGCGTCAACCCCTTCGTTGCCGGCTACTCCGGCCAAACCCGCCCGGCGTTGCCCGATACCGCCGAGGTTATCACCTACGGTGCTCACGAATCCGACGACCGGGCGATGGTCCAGTTCAACGAAACTTACGACAACGCCCAACGCGACGGTTGGCAACGGCTCGGCAGTGCCAGCTTTCTGTCCAGCTCCACGCTCCGCGACCCCGCCGCCGCCGCCGCCGGCCGTCAGCTCGGTGCCCGCCTGGTCCTTTACACCTACCGCTTTTCCCACGAAACCCTCACCCACCACACCAGCAACACCTGCACACACCGCTCCGACAACTGCGGCCGCGACCGGTACCACACCTGCACCTACCGCACTTGGACCTCCCCCACTCACTGGTACCGCTACCACGCCTATTTTTTCGCCAAAGACCCGCACTTAAAAAGTCTCGGAGAAACTAATCAGAGCACTGATGGATTACCGTAACTCCGTTCTGTATAGTTTTTTAAATAAATATCACCAAAACTCATCTAATCAATAGTGAGGCTTGACAGCGAAACTTCAAGCGGTTAAACTTTGAGCGGTTGAAGTTATCTTCTCGTCGCCTCTTCTCGACGACTCTTCGGATTCTCTTAATGGTCACCATGCAGGACATCGCGGACCGCGTTGGTGTGCATCAGGCCACGGTGAGCAATGTGCTCAACGGCAAGCTGAAATCCACCCGCTCGGATGCCGCCCGCCGGGCCGTCCTGATCCGTCGCGTTGCAAAAGAGATGGGCTACCGCCCCTCCGCCGCCGCCCGGGCGACCAGCACCGGCAAGACCGGTTTCATCGGGATGATCCGCAGCCCGAAAAAAGACCACTCGGTCCACGCCGACGACTTCGAGGCCGGCCTCGACGAAGCTTTGCACGCCCGGGGCCTGTGCCTTGTCCGCGACATCATCGACGATGACGCCAAGACCGCCCCCCGCATCGTCCGCGAAAACGCGGTGGATGGCCTCATCATCAACTACGCCCATGGCACGCCCGAGCCGGTCCGCGAACTGCTGGACCGCAGCACCCTGCCCGCCATCTGGGTCAACCGCAAGCGTGACCGTAACTGTGTCCGACCCAACGACGAGATGGCTGCATTCGAAGCCACCCGCGACCTCATCGAGCACGGCCACCGCCGCATCAGCTACGTCGATACAGGCCACCAGTCCCGGCCGGGCGTCACCGCCTACGCCCACTACAGCTCGGGCGACCGCCATGCCGGTTATGAGCGGGCGATGCGGACCAGAGGCCTGACACCGACGCGGGTGCAGATCCATCCGCCCACCGATGAGTGGCAACGCAAGCAGGGCTGGACATATCAGGCGTGCCGACAGGTCCTGCAAACCCCGGATCAGCCCACCGCCTACCTGTGCAACATGGACGGCCAGCTGATGTTCCACGCCGCCGCTTCACTGGGCATCCGCATCCCCGAGCAGCTGTCGCTGTTCACGTTCGACAACATCGCTCCGAGCGACGAGGCCGTCGCGATCGACCGCCTGGTCGTGCCGTTTCGCAACCTCGGCCAGGCCACGATTTCGGAACTGCTGGCCCTGATCAACGACCCGCACACCCCCCGCAAGCCGGTGGTGCTCCCCTTCGAGTTTCAACGCAAGGGCACCGTTGCCCGCCCCCACCGAGTTATCCCGTAATTCGACTCTTTTTCTTTTTTCCTTTTTTGGAGGTTAGTACTATGACAATTTCTAGAAAGTTCCTGAAATGTTCCGTTGCCGCTATGGCAGCAGGCGGTGTATTTGTTGCCAGCGCGGCCCAGGCCGAACTGCTCGCCTACAGCGGCCTGGAAGGCGCTTCGGTCGGCGGTATCGACGGGGTAAGCGATGGTTCGGGTTGGGCAACCAATTGGGATTCTCAGAATAATACAAACCAGTATCAAGTCGCGAACGCAGCCCCGTTGACCTATGGCAGCCTGCAGACCTCGTCCGAAGGTAATTACATCAACGGTGGCAATTCCTTTACCAATTTGGGCCGACAAATTAACAACAACAACGGGGGGAGCTTTGCGGATGCCGGCTATTTAAGTGATAAATTTACCGACAAAGATGTGGATCAGGGCGTGTTGTGGTTCAGTGTCCTGATGCAACCGGTCAACAACCTTTCCAATAATAAGATCGGTTTCACCGACCAAAACAATACCGCGTGGCAGGCGCCCGGCGAAACCGGCGAATTGCTGCTGAAGACCGATGGGGCGAGCTGGGGACTCGAAACCGTGGGTGGATCATTCGTCGACTCGAACAAAAATGCGACCAAGACTGCGGCGGATCTGTTGGTCCTGCGGATGAACTTCGATGGAACCAGCTCAAGCGTGCATCTCTGGGTCAATCCGACCAACTTGGCCACGGCGGACCCGGCGACAAGCAGCGCCGACGCGGCACTCACGGGTCTCGATTCGGCCAATATCGAGTTCCGTAATATGCATGTCCGGCTGGGCAACAACCTCGGCGATGGTTTTGCGGACGAGTTTCGCTTCGGTGAAACCTACGCCGACGTCACCCCGGTCCCCGAACCCGCTTCGCTGGCGCTGCTGGCGCTGGGCGGTGTGATGATGCTTGGCCGGGGCAAGCGGTCGGTGTGAATAGTTTGATCTTTCCGTCCGCTGCCGCCTGACCGCGGCGGCGGGCCTTTTTAGCTTCCGGCTCGTGTCTCGTTCTCCTACTCCAGTCTCGAGGTTATGCCATGTTGACCCCTACCCCCCGCCGCGCTTCTCGTGGTTTTACATTGATCGAATTGCTGGTGGTCATCAGCATCATCGCCCTGCTCATCGCGATCCTGCTACCGGCCTTGCAGTCGGCAAGGGACACGGCCCGGAGTTCGGTTTGCCTGAGCAACATGAGGCAGTTGGGTATTATGACTCACACCTATGTCGCCGACTCCAAAGGAACGATGCCTGGCGATATCGGTAAGCATCCGACAAATGCCTCGCAAGATATCGTCGCGGATGATGGCACTTATGTCATTGACCCGAAGTGGCAGTTTACCTTCCAGATGTACCGTGATCTGTACGCCGATGGCAATGTCGGTGTGTTTCACTGCCCGCTGCCCAATCTGGGGGTGCAAACAGGCTCTGGTGGACCCGATGAGTATGTCGTCAGCCCCGAGAAACCACTCAGTCTTTTCAAAAGTGCTTACGGTGTCGTGGGTCGGAAAAATGACCAAAGTGGATCCGCTTTCAGTTCTGTGATTCAGGTCGGCGGCGGGGGCGGTGCGACCAGAACAGCATATTTCAAGCAAATCGATCTGTTCGACGCCCCCTCACGACGGGCCGCGATCGCCGACGCTGGCAATTTCAATGATACCGGTACGGCGTATCGAGCTTGGTTCGAACTCCGCCGTGGCGATGGCGGATGGAGGTTTGGCGGCTCGACGAACGACAAACACAACGGCGGATCGAATGTCAATTTCCTGGATGGCCACGCGAGCATCGTCGATTGGGAAACGCTGCAGCAGCCCCTGAAGCCGGGTTGGAACGGCACAGGTTGGAACCACATGGGTGAGTTGAACTAGCACTATTTCTGCTGAAAACTGACCCACCCATTTATAAACCGGCATGCTTGCTTGATGCCCACACCTTTTCACATTCTCCTTGATTACTGGAACTCGATGTTTAAATTGTTAACTTTGCTTTTCGTGTTTGTTCTCGCTTGTTTCTCCGGCTGGGTTTCACCCGCCCACGCCCAGAATGCGGAGTATGCCGGGCAGACGTCTATGGGGATCAACCTCAACGGCGTCAAGGACTGGAACTCTGAAATCCCGTTTGCGGATGTCTTCAAGCAATCCCGCCAATGGATCAGCCAGGCCCAGGGTGCCGGCTGGGGCAAGGGGCCGAAGCTCGAACTGGATGAGCAGGGCTATGTCACCCGCCTGGAAGACGGGGCGTTTGTCGAGACGCCGGTACTGAATTTCGATGGTGGCAGCGGCGCCGCGATCCCCGACGGGCGGTACACCGTGCTCTACGACGGCCGGGGCGAGCTGTCTTTCAATGGCTTCGAGGTGGTGCAGGACCAGCCGGGCAAGATGGTGATCCGCCCGCAGTCGAGCAGCACCAGCAAGCTATGGCTGAAGCTGACTCAGACCGACCCCGACGATCATGTCCGCAACATCCGGATCTATCTGCCGGGCATCGAAGTGCCTGAAGATGAGAGCAAGACGATGTTTCGGCCGGGCTTTTTGGAGCTCTGGGATGAAGCGACGGCCCTGCGCTTCATGGACTGGCAGGAAACCAACAACAGCGAACAGTCGGCCTGGAGCGATCGACCCAAGCCCGACGACGCGAGCTATACCCAGCATGGCGTGCCCGTGGAAGTCATGATCGAACTGAGCAACGAATTGCAGGCCGACCCCTGGTTCTGCATGCCCCATCTCGCGGATGATGACTACATCCGCAACTTCGCACAGACGGTAAAAGACCAGCTTAACGATGACCTGAACGTTTATATCGAGTACAGCAACGAGGTGTGGAACGGGCAATTCGCGCAGCAGAAATACGCGGGGAACAAAGGCCTGGAACTGGGCATCGGCGACAAGCATTGGGACGCGGCCTGGAAGTTTACCGCCAAGCGGTCGGTCGAGATGTTCGAGATCTGGGCGGACGTGTTCGGCGGGACCGAGCGCCTGGTCCGTGTGCTGCCTTCTCAATCCGCCAACCCCTACGTGGCGAAGCAGGTCCTGGGTTTCAACGATGCCTATCGCCACGCAGATGCGTTAGCGATTGCCCCGTATTTCGGGATGAACCTCCCCGGCGGGGATCATGCGAAAGAAGGCCAGCAGTCCGCCGATGAGGTCGCGCAGTGGAGCGTGGATCGTGTGCTGGAGCATGTCCAAACCGTGGCTGTGTCAGGCGCGATCGAAGATATAAAAGAGAACAAGCAAATTGCAGACGATCACGGCTTGGCGTTGATCGCCTATGAAGCCGGCCAACACCTCGTGGGCATTCGAGGCGGAGAGAACAATAAAAAGCTCACCGCCCTGCTTCATGAAGTGAATGCATCGGAAGGCATGGGCGAGGCCTACACAACGTATTTGAATGGTTGGGAAGATGCGGGCGGCGGGCTCATCGCAATGTTCGCTTCCACCGGCCGCTGGTCGAAATGGGGCAGCTGGGGCTTAATGGAACATTACGCACAAGACCCGATGGCCATGCCCAAGTTTCGCGCGACATTGCAATGGGCTGAGTCTTTGGACTAATCCGACCGCCAGCTCCGCCATGCGTCATGGCGAAAGTTTTTTCGGTACTCATCCGGGGTGTGCTTTTCGAGCCGCTTGAACACCGCGGCGAGGTGGGTTGCGTATTCGAAGCCGCAGCGGACCGAGATCTCGGGCATCGACAGGTCGGAGGTGGTCAGCAGCAGCTTGGCGTGTTCGACCCGGACGCGCAAAATTTCCTGGTGCAGGGAACGTCCGAGGTATTGCTTGAAACCTCGTTCGAGTTTACGCCGTGAACAGGGGATCGCTTGAAGCAGGTCCGAAACGCGCAGGCCCTCGCAGGATTGTTCACGGATCAATCGGAGTGCAGCGATCAGGTCCGGGTCGTCTAGCGCGAGGGTGTCGGTCGATCGGCGGACTACAACACCGCGTGGTGCGACCAGGTGTAGCTCGGGCGGAACTTGCTTGCCTTTGAGCATCGCCTGCATCAAACGGGCCGCTTCGTAGCCGATCTCCTCGCCGGCCGAATCGACCGCGGATAACGGCGGGTTGCAGACGTTGCAGACAATCTCATCGTCACTCACGCCCAGCACCGCAACGTCCTCGGGTACAAGCAGACCCGCCCCCCGGCAAGCGGCGACCACCAGTCGGCCCAGATGCGAGTTGGCGCAAAACATCGCGATCGGCTTGGGTAGGCTCTTGGCCCAGTCCCCGATCTGCCGGTGAATCGTTGTCCAAGCCGCTGGATTCAACCAATCGATCCGTGATTGGTAGGCGTGGCAGGTGGCGTTGATCTGCTCGATGTGTTGAGCAAAGACCCGATGCCGTTCTCCGGAAAAACCGGTTGCCGGGTTGCCGCAGTAGGCAAAATGCTTGAACCCCCTTCCGCGAAAATGCTCGAAGGCCTGAGTGGCGATCGCGGCCGAGTCGTCCCTGACCCGCACGTAATCTTCGCAGCCCTCGCCGGGGTAGACCAAGACCGTCGGCTTACCCGCCGATCGCGTCGCCTCGATGATCTCGCCGCGCCAAGCCTCGACGATCATCCCATCACAAAGCGGGGCAAAGTGCTGAATCGTGCTCGGTCGAAGGTCTGGCAGCATGCCATACAGATACGTCCACGAGGCGTGGTGTTCGACGTATCGCGTAATTCCGTCGATGACCTTACGCCCGTTGCCCCACCACGTCTCCACAGCAATCAGCACTTTCGGCATGGACGAAGCTGCCTGGGCCATGCCGCAATTCTATACAAGAAAGACGCTTTTGTATACGCATTATAGAAATTCCGAGTTAATCTTATGCACGTGAACGATCGCTGAGTCTCTTTCGGTCCCTTCCCGAATCGGCATCGACCTGTTTCAACCTCAAATCCTTTTCCTTTTGATGGAGGCTTTTATGAAAAGTTTGAAGACACTGACCACAGCAACACTTGGCCTGAGCGTCGCCGGCACGGCCGCCCACGGTGCGATCGCGACCGAGCACTGGGACTACGCTGGCAAAGCAGACGCGACGCAAGTCACGGCCGCTAACGACTTCCAAGGCGGCACTGGCTGGTCCGGCGAAGAATGGCTGCAGATTGTAAGCAACGGCAATGTCGATTATTCCAGCGCCGGCAACCTGACATCCAGCGTGACCGGCTATCAAAACGGCAACGCCGTGAACTCCGGCGGACTCTTCGGTGCCGCCACCCAAGGCAATTCGGACAAAGGCGTCTACCGGCAAATCAGCGGCTCGGCACTGACCGGGACTGTCTATGTATCGTTTCTCTTTGCAAACAACAACCTCAACGGCGTGCAGACCAGCGTATTTATCAGGGATACCGATGCTGGCACGCAGGGCTTGGGATTCCGAGCAGAGTCTGGCGAAAACGACGCAGGCCTGGCGTGGGGTACCAGCGACAACGGCAACCTATACAGCGATCTCAACGAACAGGGCACGCAGTACGCTTTCGCCGAGGGCGATGGCAATTACAACTCGGTCAACCTGGTCATCCTGAAATTCGAGACCGACTACGCGACCACGCTCGACCGGGTCACGATGTATCTCAACCCGACCGATGTCACCACCGAAGCGCTCGCCGCCAGCACCGCTGCGGCAAACCTCACCACCGGCGGGGTGAGCGTCGTCAGCGGATCGGACATCTGGGGCAGCAGCCTGACCGCCGAACTCGCCGCCCACACGCGGACGGGTGGCGCGATCGATCAGATCCGCGTGGCCTACGGCGACGACGGCTTCGCCGGCGTCACCACGATCCCCGAACCCGCTTCGCTGGCACTGATCGGATTCGGGACGCTGTGCATGCTCGGCCGAAGACGCTTGGCCTGATCACCCTGACCAAACCTCCCCGCCCGGGTCGAAACGCCCGGCCGGGGTTTTCAAAACTAAACCGGGCTCTCGCCCGAATGATCCTCCAAGCCTGGACGGACTAGCGACTCTTTTCCTCGATTTTGCCGTGCTATTGATTCTCAAACATGACCGATCCCTTCTATAAGTTACGTCTGGCCGTTCTCGCGACAGCGGCTTTGTCGGCCGGTGTCCATACCGCTGGAGCTGAAACAGCCGACCCACTCACCATTGCACCGATCCAGGCCGGCGAAAACGTGCTTTTCATCGGTAACAGCCTGACCGCCAAACTACCTGAGCAGATTAACGAACAGCTCTTGAAACAGGGTTGGGATCAACAGCATGGCTTCAACGGCCACCGCCATCAATGGTGGGCTGAAACCTTCGAAACGCATTGGCTGATCGACCATGAAGACCCGGCCTACACCGACAAATTTATCACCCCCAACGGCCGTCCCGAACAGCAGGGCATGTTCAACTCCGGCTACAGCTCGCTTTGGAAGCAGGGCCAATACAACGTCGCACAATATGTTGATCGCATCGAGCCCGGCGAAGGCTATCTCAAAGCCCAAGAGATCATCCGCAATGGCACGCCCGACGGTCAGGCCTGGGATCGCGTTATCCTCCAGTCCTATGCTGGTCAGGACACGGCCAACCAGATCACCGGCAGCAGCGACGACTTGACCTTCTCCGGCCCGACCTTCGCCTACGGCAAGAAGCTGGTCGATCTCGTCCGCGAGCAGGGCGCCCAGCCGATCCTCTACGCTCCCTGGCTGTCGGACCCGACTCTGTACGGCGGGATCCACAACGACAAGAACTGGGCCTACCCCGTCGTTTTTCAGCGGCAGATCGATAACAATCGCAAGCTTGCCGAGGCGCTGGACATGCCCATGATTCCGATCGGCGAAATCTTACGCCGGCTGACCGAGAACGACCGCCCCGCCGCTGTCGATCAACACTTCGCAAGCCTCGCGGTAAACCTCGACGATGATGACCGCAACGACCTGCCGCCCGAAACCTGGCTGATCCGCGACACCGTCCACGCCTCGGCGCCCGGCCAGGCCATGCTGCTCTACGCCATGACCGCCGCCCTCACCGGCATCGATCCGCACGAAATCGATTACAGCCACATCAGCCAGAACCAATGGGACCGCGGTGACCATTATGTGCAGGGCGAAGCGGAAAACAAATACGGACTGCTCATCACGCCCGAACTCGATCAGGCGATTAAGACCGTCGTCGAGGAAGAACTCACCCGCGTAGGCATCCTCGTCCCCGAGCCGGCCTCCGCCGCCGTGCTGGGCGTCGGTCTCCTGACGTTACTGCCTCGATTGAGTCGTTGAATCTGTTGACTCGACTCACCTATCGCAAAAACCTGTTTAAGGATTCAATTCATGCGAACGATTAAGCGGCATAATGGCTTCACACTGATCGAATTATTGGTCGTCGTCAGCATCATCGCCCTGCTCATCGCGATTCTTCTGCCGGCACTGCAAAGCGCTCGAGATTCAGCCAGGGCATCAACATGTCTGGCGAATCAGCGTCAACTGGGACAAGCGACACTGTCTTATCTCAATGAGTTTGATTTTTATTTGCCTTATTTTTTTAGCGGCAACAATGCGGCAGCGTCCAGTTTGTCGCCGATCGATTCTCCCTTTACAAACTGGTTTCATCGCATCGGATCGACTGCGTCGGGCAACGACCCATCGGGTGCACGCAAATATGGATTGATTGAATTCAATGCCGATGCCGAGAGCGGAACGGTTTTCAACTGCCCCCTGGTCGGTGACTTTGCGGGTCCCAATCGGATCACGGGGGCTCACTATGGCATGAATGAGAACCTTCAGGCCATCCGTGATTCTTCGGGCAATTGGACGAAGGGACCTTTCCGCACCGAGTTGCGCTCCGATCTGGTTTTGTTTGGCGATTCCAAGGGCGGACCTAATCCGATTACCGGTAGTGCCACGGATACCAACCCCAACTATTTCCGAGGATCGCTGCGGCATACCCTCGATGGTCATCAGCCTTGGCCAGTCGAGCAAGCGACCGGCCAAATTAATCGACATGCTCAGCGTGTGAATCTACTCTACGCCGATGGTCACGGATCTGTGATAGGCGGGCAGTGGAACGCCACTGATTTGCAATCGGCTTTCACTGAAATCAACTGAAAGTACGATCGTCCATCATTATCACGAACTCGGATTCGTTTGGCAGCGCTGGAATCTCAACGACTGCCTGATATCGTGCATCGCGGACGGGGGTAGAGTCAATTTGCGAAGGCCTGTTCCATCAGGCGTTCCTGCTCGATGGCGTGGGAGGCTTTGCTGCCGGTGGCAGGACTGGCCGAGGGCGGGCGGGAGACGCGGGTCATCTTCCAGCGGTGCAGCAGTTCGTAGCCGTAGCCGCCTTTGAGGAAATGCCAGGCCCCCATGTTCGCGGGCTCTTCCTGGACCCACGTGACGGTCTGGTCTTCCCCATACGGTTCGAGTGCGGCGGTAAGCTCATCCACGGGGAACGGGTAGAGCTGCTCCAGCCGAAGAATCGCCACATCATCACGCTCGAGCTTCTCTCGGCGATCGAGCAGGTCGTAGTACACCTTGCCGGTGCACAGCAGCACCTTCTTGGTTTTCTTCGGGTCGATCGCATCGTCCATCAGCACCCGTTGATACGTCCCGCTGGCCAATTGCTCCATCGGCGAAACACACTTCGGATGCCGCAGCAGGCTTTTGGGTGTCATCACGATCAGGGGCTTGCGCCACTTTCGGACGACCTGCCTGCGCAGGAGATGGAACATCTGGGCGGGCGTCGTCGGCTGGCAGACCTGGATGTTGTCCTCGGCACACTGGTTGAGGAAACGTTCGAGCCGGGCGGAGGAGTGCTCGGGGCCCTGGCCCTCGAAGCCGTGCGGCAAGAGCATGGTGATGCCCGAGAGGCGTCGCCATTTGTCCTCGGCCGAGGTGATGAACTGATCGATAATGACCTGTGCACAGTTGACGAAGTCGCCGAACTGTGCTTCCCAGATGACCAGGCCATGCGGGAAGTCAAGCGAGTATCCGTAGTCGAAGCCGAGTACGCCGGCTTCGGAGAGCGGCGAGTTATAGATTTCAACCGGGGCCTGATCCGGGTCGAGGTTCGCCAGCGGCATGTATTCCTCGCCGGTTTTGACATCATGCCAAACGGCGTGGCGGTGGCTGAAGGTGCCGCGCTGGGCGTCCTGCCCGGTCATGCGGACGCGGTGATCCTGGACCGCGAGGCTGGCGAACGCGAGCGACTCGGCGGCGGCCCAGTCGGCGGGGCGCTTGCCTGAAGCGATCTCGCCCTTGAGACGCATCAGCCGCTTGAGCTTCGGGTGGATGGTGAAACCGTCGGGGACTCTGGTTTGAGCTTTGAGCAGTTCGTTGAGCTTTGCGATGTCAACGCCGGTGTCGGGGTCGTCGGCGTTTTTTTCCTTGCCGCCGATGAACCCGGACCACAGGCCACGCGGCTGTTCGCGCATAGGCTTATAGGTATCCGAGCGGGCGGCGGTCAGTTCCTTATCGAGCAATTCGGTTCGGCGGTTGACGATGCGCTGGGCATCATCATCGGTGACCCCACCGAGCTTTTTGAGGTGGCCCAGGTACGCCTGCCGAACGGTCTGCCGCTTGTTGATTTTCTCGTACATCTGCGGCTGCGTGTAGCTCGGTTCGTCGCCTTCGTTGTGGCCCCGCCGACGGTAGCAGTACATATCGATGACCACGTCACGCTTGAATTCCATGCGGAAGTCCATCGCGAGGCGGACGACCTGTGCGACCGCTTCGGAGTCTTCGCCATTAACGTGGAAGATCGGGCTTTGCAGCATCTTGGCGATGTCGGTCGCGTAGCGGGTGCTGCGGGCTTCGCGGGCCGAGGTCGTGAAGCCGATCTGGTTGTTGACGACGATGTGCAGCGTGCCGCCGATGCTGTAGCCCGGCAATTGGCTGAGGTTAAGCGTTTCCTGCACGATGCCCTCGCCGGCGAATGCGGCGTCGCCGTGGATCAAAAGCGCGATACCTTTCTCGCCCCGGCTGGTCCGCCCGGAGCGGTCCTGTTTCGCGCGGACCCGGCCGAGCGTGACCGGGTTGACGTATTCCAAGTGTGACGGGTTGAAGCAGAGCGAGAGGTGGATGTTCTTGCCCGCCCGGGTCCGCCAATCACCTGAATAGCCGAGGTGATATTTCACGTCGCCGCCGCCGATGTAATGCTCCGGGTCGATGTCCTCGAACTCGCGGAAAATCTGCTGCGGGCTCTTACCCAGGATATTGGCCAGGACATTGAGTCGGCCGCGGTGGGCCATGCCGATGACGATCTCGCGGACGCCTTGATCGCCCGCCCTTTCGAAGGCGAGGTCGAGCAGCGGGATCAGCGACTCGCCGCCCTCTAGGCTGAACGACTTAGCCCCAATGAATTTCCGCTGAATGAATTCCTCGAAGATAACCGCGTCGGTCAGGCGGGTGAGGATGCGGATCTGTTCCTTGCGTTTGAGCTTGACCGTGTTTTCGGTTTTCTCCATCCGGCTCTGCAGCCATTGGCGGGTTTCGAGATTATCGATGTGCATGAACTGCACGCCGATCGATCCGCAGTAGGTATGCGTAAGCTGGTCGACGATTTCACGCAGCGTGCGGACACGATCGCCCGGCACGGTGGTGGTAAATGAGAACGGTCGATCCCAGTCCGCGTCCGTGAAGCCGTAGTAGCCCGGCTGAAGCTCATCAGGTACTTCGTGCCGATCGTCGAGCGGGTTGAGCTTGGCAGTGATGTGGCCACGCACGCGAAAGTTGCGAACCAGCATGTCCATGCGGTGCTGCATGCTGGAGACATCGGCCCCGGCGGTGGGCGTGGTGGCGGAGGTTGCGGCGTGGCCGTTCGCTGAGCCGTTGCGTGAAGGCCCGGCACTGAACAAGCCCGGCGGGCGGAGTGTCGTGCCGATCCGTGCGCTGCCGTTCATCCCCCACTGATCGAACATCGCGTGCCACTCCCGTGGCACCGCGGCGGGGTCGGCTAAATAGTCTTCGTACAACCCCTCGACATAAGCGAGGTTCGCACTGCTAGGCATCGCATGGGGATCTGACATGGCGGCTTCTTCCGTGGGTCCGGCGTCTTGGGTAAGCATATCAGGGCAAGTGCCTCGTATCGATTTTTTTATACAAGAGGTTCACCCGTTATCCTCGCGGCATGATCGAATTGCTGACAGTCAGCGATATTGCGTTTGTCGCTCTGCTCGGGCTGATCGCGGGCGTGTTGGGCGGGATGCTCGGGGTGGGGGGCAGCGTGGTGATGATCCCGGGTCTGGTCTGGCTGCTGGGCCGGGAGCACGGGGCGGAGCAGCATCTTTATCAGGCGGGGGCAATGATCGCGAACGTTGCGGTGTCGGTGCCCGCGGCGATGCGACATCGGCAGGCGGGGGCCATGACGCCGAGCGTGCTGGTGGGGATGCTACCGGCGGCGCTGGTCTGTGTGCTCATCGGCGTGGGGCTGAGCAACCTGCCGATCTTCAGCGGAGCCGACGGCAGCGTTTGGCTGGGGCGATGTCTGGCCGTTTTTTTGATCTATGTCATCTATGCCAACACCCGCAAACTCCTGCGGTCAACTGCGACGGCTGACCCGTCAACTGAGATGACGCCGGATCCGGGGTCGGCCCGGCTTCGGCCGCTGACCGGCGGGATCACGGTCGGCGGCATCATGGGCAGCACCGCCGGGCTGATGGGCATCGGCGGCGGGGCCATCGCGACGCCGTTGCAGCAGACCCTCCTCGGCCTGCCGCTTCGCAACTGCATCGCCAACTCGTCACTGGTCATCTGCATCAGTGCAACCCTCGGCGCTATTTCTAAGAACGCTTCGCTGAGTTTGCACGCCACCCCCGCCCTGCCGTTGCAATGGACCGATGGGCTGTGGCTGGGGTTGCTGTTGGCTCCCACCGCGTGGGCGGGCGGGCGACTCGGCGCTTCGCTGACCCACCGCCTGCCGCTTCGCACGATCCGCATCGCGTTCATTTTGTTGATGGTGATCGCCGCGTGGAAAATGGCGGCGATCTGATTCTTCGTGATCGATAATTGGCATAAATAAAAAGAAGCCCACGCCGTCACGGCGTGGGCTTCGATTTCACTTGAAAACCGGCACTTCAAGACCCCGGCGCCTTCGCTTCAACCGCGTCCTCTGGCTTGACAAACGCATCAACGGGCGGAATGACGAACTTGATGTTCGACAGCGATCCCTGCCCCTTCGGCTCGCCTTGAACGCCCTCATCCTGGTTCCAGTAGTGAAACGTCCAGGTCGTCGCGAACGGCACGTCTTGGACCTCTTCGAAGTCGCTGTAGAGGATCACGCTGGGCTGTTTCTCAGCGGTTTCCTGATCTTTGCCATAGGTCACGATGTAGGCCAATGCACCGAGCCGACCCTGCTCGTCGGGCATCGCGATATACCAGTCGTCTGGCGTGTCGCCGACGCCCGCATCAAAGGTCACACGCAAGCCGCCCCTCGGATTTTCTTTTGCAGAATGAACCCAGACACTCTCATGCTGCGTGCCGGGGTCATTCAGCTTGTAAGGCGCTGCCACGAAGTAAGGCCAAGTCAATACATGAAAACGTGCCGGCGGGCCGGGCACCTCGGCATCGGCGGGGCTTTGCCAAGCCGTTTCACCGTCATAGATCAGCAAGATGTCATCACCAATCTCCATTCGCACTTTGCCCATGGATGGCGTGAACCACATCGTGCCGGACACTTCGAGGCCGCCGAAGCCCGACAACTCGAAGTCGGCTTGAATTGCCTCCTGCGATGCATATGTCTCTGCATGGTGGGCCGTCTCGATCATCTCGAGCATCGCCTCCGGCTCGAGCAACGCGATCGATTTTGCTTGTGCGGAAAAAGCGAATCCTGCGAGGGTCATAACCCATCCAAACCATGTGGCAATCTTCATCGTTGTTTGTTCCCATTCACCGTAACTTGCGACTCCGCGATCCGCACCGGCGACGCTGCCAGCCAGAGGGGGTCTCTTGAGATTTCGTTGTTCTGCTTGTCGACCTGCCCGAATGCCAGCACGCCGGTCGGGCACATCTGCACACAGGCCGAGCAGCGCACACATTCGGGATCGCGCATCGGCTCGCCCTTGTTTGCGAAGCTCATGATGTCGATGCCCTGATGGCAAACACTGGTGCAGACATTGCAACTGATGCACTTTTTCTTGTCCGCCAGGATCGCGAATCGGCCGAACCGGTGGTAGATATGCATCAGTGCGGCGAGCGGGCAAGCGAAGCGGCACCAGACCCGGCCGGAGAAATTGAAATACAACCCGAAGCCGATGATGCCCGCCCAAAATAGGTCGACGAACCATGCGTAGTTCAGCACGGGAAGGCCGGCGTATTGCGATGGCCCGAGGATCGCGTTGTACGCAGACCCGACCACCCCGCCGGGCGAAGCCCATGAGATGACGCGCAAGACAAGCAGCACGAGGGCGACACCGAGAAAGACCTGCCCGATCATATTCACGCGGTTCCAGATCGGGCCATGCGGCATCTTGTGCCGATGCGTATCGCCAAGCGTCTCCGCCATCGCGCCACAGGAACAAATCCAGCCGCAATAAACGCCCTTGCCGAAGAAGTAGATACCCAGCGGAATCAGTACGAAGGTCTGCGCGATGCTGATCGCCAACCAGGTCCACATCGGCTCACTGGTGAAGACATTCCACAGAAACAACGGCCAAGCCAAGATTAATCCAAAGGCCCGCCAATACTCTCGGCCATGCGGGTCGTAATCCACCGCGGGGAATAGCGCATCCGCAAACGTCTTGCCGAACCCCGCATCGAACACACCGTTGTGACCCAACCAGGGGAACAGCAGGTACGGAAAGATAAACAGCGGGACGCACTGGATCGCCATGAGGGCGGTCGTTTGCCACTTGATATAAGGCGTTTTGCGTCGCTTCATTCGGCGGATGCCGAACACCACAATCAAGGTGCAGTACAGCAGCGAAAACCAGAACCCCGGGCTGCTGCCGGTGTTGTCACCCGCACCCGCCGCAGAAAGTTTCAGCGTGCCCAGCGGGTTAGCGGGGTTGTTGAAGACATCCGATAGCGAGATCAGCCAAGGCCCGAGGTTATGCGGGAACCAATTGTTCTCCATGAACCATTCTGCGAGCGGCAGCCAGGTCCCGGGCTTTTTCCATTGATAGAAGAACGTGAAAATCAGCAGCATCGCGATGAGCGTGATCCACCATTTCGCGGTCCGCTCGCCGAGGATGTTCACGCCGGATCGACGGAAAAAATCCAGCGGCGGCTCACGGCCGATCATCGCGAAAGTCACATCGTTGTCGATCGTTTCGACCTCGCCGTCCTTCGTTTTGATATCGACCTGATCGTCGCGGATTTCCGTGACATTGCTGGCCATTAGCAGCTTGAGCGAACCCTTGGGTCCGCCCTTGGGCAGATCGCCCAGCGAGCTCGCCTGTCGCACGTCGCTCGGCTCTTCGATACGGGCTTCAGCGGATGGGTTCTCCGCCAAGGCGAGCAGCATCTCGCGGTTCTCGGGCTTGGGCCGGCTGAATTCCTCCTTGCGATAGCTCAGCGTGACATCCGCCCCACACTTGGTCATCGCGATAGCCGCTTCCATCGCCGAGTCGCCGCCGCCGACGATGAGAACCTGCTTGCCGCAGAAATCTTTCGGGTCGTGAAGGCGATTGAAAACTTTGTGATCTTTTTCTTCGCCCGGAACGCCAAGCTTGCGGTAGTTGCCGGATCGGCCGATCCCGACGATGACGCGGCGGGCTTTGATTCTTTCCTGACCCTCGACCCAGCCTGTCCCGTTTAGCTCGACGCTGTCCGGTTTCTCTGCCGGACCACCCAGGACGACCTCAAAGCTGCCGCCTTTTTTCTCGACATGACTGGCCCGGGCGTGAACCCATTTCAAGCCCTGATCGGTGGTCTGCTCGCGCAGGTCTTCGAGCAGACCCTCTTTCACATCAGACTTATCGTGAAACTCGAGATCGCCTTCGGGGGTGGTGTCGGTGGGGTACTTGTAGATCGGCTTCTCGGCCGGGAAGTTGACGATCGTGCTGAACGGCTGCGACGCCTCGAACACCATGTACTTGAGCCCAAGTTTCTCCGCTTCCTTGGCGGCGGCGAAACCCGCGGTGCCGCCGCCGATGATGGCGATGTCGAGCGCCTCGTCCTGCCCAGCTACATCGCCTTTCAATTCGCCGTGAATCTTCCGCACCGCGTTGACCCCGCCGGTGACTGAAAGCTTGAGCAGAGGAACGCCCGAGAGGTCGCCCACCACATAAAGCCCGCTGACATTGGTCGTGCCGTCTTCATTGACGACCGGCAGGATTTCCGGCTTACCCGCTGGCCAGCGTGTGTGCAGCCAGTGGGTATACGCTTTGATGGGATTCATAAGTAGGTCCAGATGTTCGCGCGGTACCGCAAGCACTAGCTCAACCACACCGGCAAGCAAAGTATTCCGGGGATCCAAGTTTTCGTACAAACTCTCTTAGGCGTCTAATGCTCTTGCGCTCAGTTTGAGACATCCGCATATTGCTTACGCAAGGCCGCCGCGCCGTCGCTTCGGCCGGTCACTTCCAATCGTTCGATATACGAATCAAGCCCACCGGAGTGATAAAGCGAACCGCGAGGTTCACCGGTGTTGGCGTGGTACGGCCCGCCCTCTTCGATCACCGTCCACAGCGGATCAACCTTGTCCTGCGGCATCTTGTGCATCTGCTTCGCATGCCATTCACTTAAACGGAAAGCACCTTCTCGAACAACCTCGGGATGATCTGCCGAGATTTCGTTCTGCTCGTGTGGGTCTGCCGCAAGATCGAACAACATGTGATCTGGGAACAGGTGGCAGCCATCGTGATAGGTCCGCATGTACAGCCACTTATGGCCATCGACATCGAAACGAACCGATCGCTGACAGACATGGGCGCACTGGCTGATGATGACTTCGCTGCGTCCCTGGTTTTCGCCGGTCTGCAAGGTCTTTGCGTAACTTTCGCCGTCCCAGATCTCGTGTTTTTCACGGCCGTGCAGGTCCATCAACGTGGGGGTGAAGTCAATGTTGTAATGAAGCCCATCATCGACCACGCCCTTCTTGATGCCCGGGCCGGCGACGATCATGGGGATGTTGCAAGTGCCCTGGTCGGCCGTGCCGTGCTCGCCATAGATACCCAACTCACCCTGATTTTCGCCATGGTCGGCCGAGACAACAATCATCGTGTCATCCAGCACGCCAGCAGCTTCGAGCTTCGCGAGCATCTCGGCGATCTTGTCATCAACATAGCGGATCGCGGTGTCGTAGCCGTTGATCCATTTCTTGAGGTTTTCCATAGAGTCGATGCGATCGACGGTCCGGGGAAATTTCTCTTGGTCGCCGTCTTTCCACATGCCGACGTCCAGCGCGGAATGTGGCCCGGTCTTTTTGACGTGGCGATCGAGCATCTCCTGTGTCATCCAGTCCGGCAGCGGGTCGCTTTCGAACGGCTCGCCATAGTCCAGCGGCGTGCGGTAGTTAGTGTGGATGTCCCAGAAGTTGACATGCAGATACCACTGGTCCTTCGCGGCGTTGTCGTCCAGCCATTTGTCGACCACAGGCATGACGACCTCGGCGGGCTCGCTGCCGCCGCCGCCTGTGTTGTGGATTTCGTTGAAGCCGGCATAAAAATGCCAGGCGGCGTGGCGCTGGCCGAACGGCGAAATCATCGCGGTGTGATAGCCGGCGTGTTGAAGTTGTCGGGCCAGGCCATGGTTATCGAAGTGGTCCCGGAAGTCCCGGTCCGGCCCCTGAATTTTCGGCTGGGCCGCGGTCCCGCCGTGGCCGACGACGCCGGTCTGGATGCCGAATCGGCCGGAGTAAAACGCGGTCCGCGAGGGCAGGCAGGGCGCATCGCTGGCATACACATTTGTGCAGCGGACACCCCGCTTAGCGAGGCTGTCGATGGTCGGTGAAGTGTTGCGGCAGTAGCCGTAGCAGCCCAGGTGTGATGGGGTCAGGGCATCCAGATCGAGATAGAGAATCCGCAAAACTTGCTCCGGGTAGATGTCAGCGCTATGAATTGAAGTCGACGGCAATCTAGCAAACCTGCCGCCGGCAAGCAGGATCGTAATTTGATTTGGTTAGGCTACTTCATGCCAAAAACAGATTTCGATACCAATTGTTTTCGTGACTTTATGAGCGTATGATCAGAACTCCGCCGCAAATTTAATGCAGATCACGCTGATGCCTGACACCGAATCCAGTCCCGATATTGATGCCCTGCACGAGCAGGTCGCCGCGGTCATCGAGCGGATTCGGCCGGCCATTCAGGACGACGGCGGCGATGTCGAGTTGGTCTGCATCACCGACGATCAGATTGCCCAGATCCGCCTGCACGGTGCCTGCGTCGGCTGCCCATCCAGCACCATGACGCTTCAAATGGGCATCGAGCGCAATGTCTGCGAAAAAGTGCCCGAAATCCGCGGGGTCGAGCAGATCGATTAACTGCGCGCTCGTGCACTTTCATTTATCGGGCTTTGATGTGATCCGGGCGGTATGTCGCCCACTTGCCGATAAAACAGAATTCGCCTGACGCTTCCCATGCCGCGATTCGGTATGACTTTCTGCGGATGGCCAGCCGGAGTTGCTCACCATGCTCGCTTTGACCCGCCGTATCGGCGAAGAAATCGTGATCGGCGACCCGAAGCAGCCGCTGGGGCTGATTCGCGTGGTCGAAATCCACGGCGACAAAGTCAAGCTGGCTTTCGACTTTCCGCGTGAATGCCAGATCAACCGCAAAGAGCTTGCCGACGAAAAAGCCAAGGGCCTGCCGCCCAAACCCAAGTCGCCGCCCGAGTAATTAGCCCACCGACACTTCCTTGCCATGGGCCTTGCCTTGCCACGGCCAACGCCCATCCAGTTCCACTTCCAGGGACCAACTCAGAAAAGTCCTAATCAGCACCACGATGCCCAGCGAAAGCACGGACTCGAGTGTCTGGTCGATCATCACCGTCGCGATGATGTCCGCCGCGACTAGAAATTCCAGCCCCAGCAGGATGGCTCGTCCCAGACGTTTGCGTAGACGGCTGTAAGCTTCTAGCCGATCGATCTGCTTGCGTAGCACGTCCACCACGCACCAGATCAATACGGCAATCCCGCCAAAGAGGATCACGGCGGTACCGAGCAATTCGATCGCCATCGAAGCCCATTCTACGAATTCCAAGAACCACTCGGCGCGTGCGGATGCGAGCATCGGTTGCATCATTTACTCTAGGCCTGATCGAGGTCGATGGATTGCAGCATGCTGATGTCACGGCATTGAATCCGTTCAGCATGACTTTCAAGATGATCAAAATGATTTCAAAGTAAGTGAGCAAGCCGTCATGAATCTCTGGTTGTTTGTGCTCGGGCTACTGGTCGTGTGCTTCACGATTTTCGATATGTTTTACACGGTGCTGGTCCCGCGGGGTGCCGGGCCGATGACTAATTATGTCACCCGGTTGGCCGGCGTTTTTCCGCGGGTGCTACCCAGCTATCTGCGGGAGAAAATGCACGGCTGGGTCGGGGCCGGCTGTCTGATCGGCATCACGTTCCTGTGGGTGCTGCTGATGCTGTTCGGCTGGTGGATGTGCTTCATGGCCGACCCGCAGGCGATAGTTGTCAACGGCACGGGCGAGATCGCCCGCGGCTGGACACGGGTGTATTTCCTTGGCTACACGCTGCTGACGCTCGGCGTCGGCGACTTCGTGCCGGGCTCCGACCTCTGGCGGGTGTTGACGCTTTGGGTCAGCTTCACCGGGCTGGTGGTGATCACGACGGCGTTGAGTTACGTCATGCCGGTGCTCGCTGCGGTGGTTTCCAAACGGCAGCTCGCGTGCATGCTGATGGACTTGGGCCGATCTCCGCAGGATGTGCTCCTGAGGCATTGGGACGGCGAAAACCTGAGCCTGTTTTTCAACCGGATGGATAGCGAGATTTGGCCGCTGCTGCAACAGCACTCCAACCGTCACCTCGCGTATCCGATTCTGCACTACTTCATGAGCCACGAATCGGAAAAAGCTTTGCCGGTCCGGTTGGCGGTGCTAAGCGAAACGCTGCTGATCTGCCGTGAAATAATTCAACCCCACGCGCTGCCGGACAGCAATCGCATCCGCACGATCGACAGTGCCATCAATCAGTTTTTCGAAGTGCTGGAGACGAATTTTATCAAGCCGAACCCCGGCGATCCCCCACCGCCGCCGGCCATCGACCGCCTTCAAACATCAAGCCTGCCTTTGACGGACATGGACCCGCAAGCCGCGATCGACAAGCACGTCGATCGCCGGCTGATGCTTAAGGCATTTCTTGCTGATGAACGCCTGGACTGGGATCTGGTCAACCAGCAGGGCGAAGAGGCGTGAACGCGGTCGGCGGCGGCTGAAGCTACAGGCCGAGCGCTTTGGCCATCGTGCTACCCAGGTCGGCGGGGCTTTCGGCAATGTGGCAGCCGGCTTTGCGTAGGGCGCTGAGCTTATCTTCCGCGCCGCCCTCGCCGCCGGAGATGATCGCGCCGGCGTGGCCCATGCGGCGGCCGGGCGGTGCGGTGCGGCCCGCAATAAAAGCGGTGACCGGTTTCTTGATGTTGGATTGGATGAACTCGGCGGCGGCCTCTTCGTCGCTGCCGCCGATCTCACCGATCATCACGATGCCATCGGTCTCACCGTCCGCTTCAAATAATTCGAGCAAGTCAATGAAATTCATGCCACGGACGGGGTCGCCGCCGATGCCCACCGCGGTGGTGTGGCCCATGCCTTTGTTCGCGGTCTGCCATACGGCTTCGTAGGTCAACGTGCCGGAGCGGGAGATGATGCCGATGTTCTTGCCGGTCTTGGATTCGCTGGCGGCGACGTGGATGTAGCCAGGCATGATGCCGATCTTGCACCCGCCGGTCGTCAACGGCTGGTCGGCCGAGCCGTTGCCTTCAGCTTGTGGATTGCGGGGTCCGGGGGTGATCACGCCGGGGCAATTCGGTCCGATCAACCGGGTATCGGGATAACTCTTCATCGCGTCCTTGACGCGCATCATGTCGAGCACGGGGATGTGTTCGGTGATGCAACAGATCAGCTGGATGCCGGCGTCGGCGGCTTCGAGGATGCCATCGGCCGCAAACGGCGGGGGCACGAAAATCATCGTTGCATCCGCCCCGGTCTGCTCGACCGCCTCGGCAACGGTGTTGAACACGGGCAGGCCGTTGGCGTCTTGCTGCCCGCCCTTTCCGGGGGTGACCCCGCCGACCATCTTCGTGCCGTATTCGAGGCAGCCGGTGGTATGAAATTGCCCTGCGCTGCCGGTGATGCCTTGGCAGATGACTTTGGTTTCAGCGTTAACGAGGATGCTCATGGCAGGCAGGATAGGGCAAGTCCGCAGCCGGTACAAAATCTTCGTCGTGGAACGCTGTAACCAGACCTGATATTGCTCGGGCCGGGGCGGGGGTTAAAATATGGCCATGAGTGCGATGCCCAAGCCGACCTTGATCAGTGTGGATGAGTATCTCGCTGATGAGCAAGACGCCCAAGTGCGCCACGAGTATGTCGCTGGCCGCGTCTACGCGATGGCGGGAGCGAAGAATCGGCACAACCGGATCGCGATGAACTTTACCGGATCTCTCTTAGGTCGCTTGAGGGGCAAGCCCTGTTCGGTCTTTAATTCCGACACGAAGGTTCGGATTCAGACCGCCAGCTCCACGAGCTTCTACTACCCCGACGGCATGGTGGTCCGCAAAAACAACCCGGCGGATGACACGTTTCAGGACCACCCGGTCGTCATCGCCGAGGTGCTCTCCGAATCGACGCGTCGGATCGACGAGAGCGAGAAACGTGACGCATTTCTGTCCATCCCCGACCTCAAGGTTTGCCTGCTGATCGAACCCGAGTCTCCGCGTGTCACGCTTTACCGCCGCGGCGATCAAGGCTTCGGTATCGATGTGGTCGAAGGGCTGAACGCCAGCATTGACCTGAGCGAAATCGATGTGACGCTGCCAATTGCTGAACTCTATGACGATGTCGAATTTGAGTCAGGTGATTCTTGACTCTCGTATCAGCACCGACTCTGACGCTGGGCAAGCGCATCCCGATCGACGCGCCGTTTTATCAAGCGGGCCTCGCGGGATATTCCGATGCGGCGATGCGGCTGGTGGCCCGTCGGCACGGCTGCCCGTACTGCATTACCGAAGCGATGCTCGACCGCTTTTTGATCGCGGGAGGCAAGGGATTGAAAGCCGCAGAGCTTGACGACGAAGACCACCCGATCTGCGGTCAACTGATGGGCAGCCACCCCGATGACATTGCCGCGGGGGCGAAGATTCTGGTCGAACTCGGCTACGACGTGGTCGATGTCAATCTCGCCTGCCCGGTCAAGAAGATCAAAAAGAAGTGCCGGGGCGGGCATTTGCTCAGCGTGCCCAATGAAGCGATCGCGATTCTCGAAGCGGTAGAGGCCGCGGTCCCGGCGGGCTTCCCGCTGACGACGAAGTTGCGGCGGGCTTACGACGACACGCCCACCATGCGCGATGCCTTCGACCGTGTGCTCGATGCGGCGATACGGCTCGGCTACGCCGGGGCAACAGTGCACAGTCGAACGGTGCAGCAGAAGTATGTCGGGCCGGGCCGTTGGTCTGAGTTGGCCGATATCGGCCGCCGACATCAGATCGGTCGATTCGCGGATTCCGATCGCAATCGCGCTTTCACCTACGGCGGGTCCGGCGATATCTGGCAGGCCAGCGACATCTTCGACATGATCGAGCAGACCGGTGTCGACTGGGTCAGCGTCGCCCGCGGCTGTATCGGCAACCCGTGGATCTTCACGCAAGCTCGAGCCATTATGGTCGACCGCACCCCCCTGCCGCCCACCATCCATCAGCAGCGTGACGTGCTGCTCGAACACTTCCAGCTCTCGGTCCAACTACATGGCGAAGGCTCGGCCTCACGCATGATGCGGAAATTCGGCATCAAGTTCAGCCGACATCACCCTGCGGCTGAAACCATCAAGCAGGCGTTCATCAAGGTCCGCACACTCGATGATTGGCGGGCTGTGCTCAGCGATTTCTACTCGACTGACGGCTCGGGTGTCGAGATCGAGGATGCTCAGCCCGAAGAGGCCAAGGCGTTGCAGAGCTGCGGGATCGATTGATCCGTTGCATATCCAACGGCAGCTACGCGTCGACTGCTCTATGCTTCGTTCATGCGTATTGCCCTGATTGGTGACATCCATCTCTACTCGTTGCAGGTCCACCCCAAGCGGCTGCTGAGCAAGCGGGTGTTTGCGCATACCAATCTGCTGATGAATCGCCGACATCGGTTCAATCATGGGTTGATGCCCGCTTTGGTTGATCACGTGCTTTACCAAAACGCAGAACTGGCTTTATTTTCGGGTGACGTCACAACTTCCTCGCTCGAGCGGGAATTTACCGACCTGGTGAAATACATCAAACCGCTTACGGATGAGATGCCCGCGGTGCTCGTGCCGGGCAATCACGACCGCTACACCTTCAAGAGCCGACGCACCCGGCGGATAGAACAGCTGCTGGATCGCATCCTTCCGCAGGAGTTTCCGCATAGCCGTGAACTCAACCCATCCTGGCGGCTGATGGCGCTCGACTCGGCGATCCCCAATAAGTTCTTTTCACGCGGGGCGCTCGGCCGTGAGCAGTTCGACAAGGCGGTGTTCGAGCTCGAGCAGTTGCCTGAGGACAGCGGGCTGATCGTGCTTTGTCACTATCCCTGCACGCTGCCGCCGCGGACGCCGCACGCATGGAGTCACGATCTACGGGAAGCGATCGGCCTGCGTGACGCCCTGTCACGATGCAAGGCCCGCGTCGTTTACATGCACGGCCATATCCACAAGCCCTGGCATTTCATCCCCAACGGAGAGGCTAAATCGCCGATCGAACTGATCAACGCCGGCTCGCCCTGTTACACGACCAACCGCTACCCGATGGGTCAGGGCTATTGGACGATCGACCTGCCGGACGACCCGCACGCCCCGCTAAAAGCTGAGCACTGGGTGCCGGACGCGGACGGGCATTCGGTCGCGGCCCCGCAGGATGTGCGTTGGATCGCTGACCCTTCGATATGATGGTGCAACCCGCGGGTTGTTTCGGTCGTCATCTCGAACGGAGTCTTACCTTATGTGTGGAATCGTCGCATACGTCGGCAGCAAGAACGCCGCCCCGCTGCTGATCGAAGGGCTGAAGCGTCTGGAATATCGTGGCTACGACTCGGCCGGCCTCGCGGTGGTGGATGAGCAAGGACTCAACGTCAGCCGAAGCGTCGGGAGGGTCAGCGTCCTCGAAGCTCAGGTTGAGAAAGAAGCCCGCACGTTCGACGGCTCGACCGGCATCGCCCACACCCGCTGGGCCACGCACGGCAAGGTCACCGTCGAAAACGCCCACCCCCACACCGGCACGACTCAGCAAGGCCACCGTATCGCCGTCGCTCATAACGGCATCATTGAAAACTACGCCACCCTGCGGACCTATCTTGAACAGAAGGGCCACACCTTTTACGGCGAGTCCGACACGGAGGTGCTCGCCAAGCTGATCGCCACGGTCTACGAGGGCGACCTCGAAAAAGCGGTGCAGGAGGCGTTGAGCGAGGTTACCGGTGCGTACGCCATCGCGGTGATTTGCAGCGACAAACCGCACACGCTGGTCGGCGCTCGCAAAGGCAGCCCGCTCATCGTCGGGATCGCGGATAACGCCTTCATCCTCGCATCCGACCAGGCGGCCATCGTCAGTCATACCACGCAGGTCGTTCACCTCGACGACTACCAGGTGGTGAAATTATGTGCCGGTCCAGAAGATCGCGCGATTCCGGGTGGCGGGCCGTGGTCGACCGATTTTCGGACGACGACGATCGACAACGAGGTGGTCAGCAGCGAAGTCTCCGAGCTTGAACTCGACCTGCAGCAGATCGAGCTCGCCGGCTACGAGCATTACATGCTCAAGGAAATCATGGAGCAGCCCGAAGCGCTGCGGACCTGTCTGCGTGGCCGGGTCGACACCCGTGAAGGCCGAATCGTGCTTGGCGGGCTGAACAATCTTGCCCGTGACCTGGTCCGGGCCAAGCGGTTCATCCTCACCGGTCAAGGCACGGCCTACCACGCCTCGCTCATCGGCGAATACCTTTTCGAAGACCTCGCCAAGATTCCCGCTCGCTGCGAATACGCCAGCGAATTGCGCTACCGCAACCCGATCATCGAGGATGGCACGGTCATCGTCGCCACCAGCCAGTCCGGCGAGACGGCCGACACCCTTGCCGCCCTCCGCGAAGCGCAAGAGCGCGGCGCCATCGCATTGGGTGCGGTCAATGTCGTGGGTTCGACGATCAGCCGGGAGACGGATGCTGGGGTCTACCTCCGCGTCGGGCCGGAGATCGGCGTCGCCTCGACCAAAGCCTTCGTCGGCCAGGTGGCTGTACTCACCATGAAAGCCTTGTTCATGGGCAAACGGCGGTTCCTGTCATCTGAAACAGTGGCTGACTATCTCAATCAGCTCGAACAGATCCCCGACCACATCGCCACGATCGTCAAGCAATCCCAGCAAATCCGCGAAGCGGTCGAGCAGGTGGTGGATCGCAACAACTGGCTGTTCCTCGGCCGGGGCTATTCCTACCCCGTCGCCTTGGAAGGCGCTCTGAAGCTCAAGGAAATCAGCTATATCCATGCGGAAGGGATGCCCGCCGCGGAGATGAAGCATGGCCCGATTGCCTTGATCGATGATGGCATGCCGGTCGTTTTCATCGCGACCCAGGGCAGCCAATACGACAAGGTCATCAGTAATATCGAGCAGGTCAAAGCCCGCGGCGGCCGGATCCTTGCGGTCGCCACGGAGGGCGACAGCCAGATCGAGCAGTATGCTGATTTTGTCTTCCGTGTGCCGCACGTTGCCGAGCCGCTGCAGCCGATGCTGACCGTCGTGCCGTTGCAATTGCTCGCCTATCACGCCGCGGTGCTTCGGGGTCACGACGTGGACAAACCCCGCAACCTCGCGAAATCGGTGACGGTTGAATAGCACGGTCACAGGATTCTGATGCCACCGCTAGGCTTATAGCGTCACCCAGCCTGATACAATCTCAGCCACCACCATCGGCCTCAATCAAGGATGATTCGCCATGACTCGCTGCACATTTCTTTTAACGCTCACCTGCCTGCTGACCCTGATCGGCTGCGGCGGGCCGACGCAGATCAATATCCCCCCGATCGATGGCGACCGCTTCGTCTCGAACGACCCGAACTCCACCACCGCCACCGAGGTGATGGGCGAGGCGATCCGCTACAGCCTCGAAGTCGAACCCATTAACGGGCCCTTCGTCATTTCGTTGCCCGAAGGTACGGAAGCCGAGACCGCTCAGGAGATTCTCGCCATCGTCGGGGGCGAGGCAACCCTTTCGCCCGCAGATGCCGACTCGCCCGAGATGCCACAGGTCAAAGTCCGACAGGTCCGAGTCCGCGGCAGCGATGCCACCGTGGACCTGGTTCGGCCGCAACGGCTGGGGCGAAATCTGAACACCGTCAGCCTGACCTACGAATTCGGCCACGGCTGGGGCGGCGTCGATCAACGGGCCTGGCTGATCGCCCCGGAAGACGACCCGATGCCGCTCTCCGATCCGCCGCCCAGCGAGCAAAAGCCCCGGCCGGTTCTGCCGGAACCAGAGGCGGGCGATGCCCGAGAGCTGTTTGAACCCGACACGCCTGCACGGTAGGTTGAGCGTTCGACACGTTGACTGGCTATAACGACCAAGATTACGACAAGGAACGAGATGACCTGGACGCTCAGTGCATTCACCGACGAGGCCGGCGCTTCACCCGAAGAACAGATTCAAGCCTGCAAGGACAACGGCCTGAACTTCATCGACCCACGATCGGTCGACGAACATAACATCGTCAACCTGCCTGTCGATGAAGCCGAAGCCTTCAAGAAAATGCTTGACAATGAGGGCATCGGTGTCCATATGTACGGCTCGCCGATCGGCAAAATCGGTGTTAACGAAGACCTGCAGATCGATCTGGACCGCCTCGACCACCTCGCGAAGATGCGCGATGTGTTTGGCTGCAACACCGTCCGGATGTTCAGCTATTTCAACAAGACCAATTTGTCGAAGGATGAATGGGGCAACTTGGCGATGGATCGGCTTAAGAAGCTCCGTGATCATGCCGGCAAGCTCGATCTGGTGCTTTATCACGAAAACGAAAGCCACATCTTCGGCGACCACCCGGACGATGTGGCCCGCATCGCCGATGAACTACGCGGTGAAAACTTCAAGCTGATCTACGACTTTGCCAACTACATCCGCACCGGAGTAAACGGCTGGTCCACATGGCAGATGTTCAAAGACCAAACCGACCTGTTCCATTTCAAGGACCAGAAACTCACCGGCGAGCACATGCCGATGGCTGAAGGCGACACCGACGCCCGGCGAATCATCGAAGACGCGGCGAAATCCGGGTGGTCCGGCGGGTGTACGATCGAACCCCACCTCAAATTTTCCGATGCCGTCGCGGCGACCGGCGTGTCCGGCTCGGGCAGCAGCACCCTCAAAGAACTCGCACCCGCTCAGACCTTCGGCATCGCCGCTCAGGCCTCTAAGAGCCTGCTCGACGAGTTGGAGATCGATTACCGCTAATCGACAACGGCAGACCCTGCCGCGTGTACAGCCGAAGCGGAAGGCCGATGAGCTCAAGTCACATGAAAGCCAATTTTGCCTGCATGTTGATGATGGTCATGGTCGCGGCGATGCCGGGTGATGCATGGGGTCAGTCGGAAATGCCTGCCGAGGAAAGCGATGAGTCGCTGACTCCGCGGGCGATGATCGACCGCCTGATCGCTGAGCGCGAGGGCGAGCCGGTGATCGTGCAGGAAGCGAAGCCCGACCGTGAGCCGATCCCCGAGCGTGTCGGTGTGCCCTCGGCTTCGGTCGATCTGGACCCGCGGATCGTCGGGGTCCGCCCGGGCGAACCGCTGCCGATTCTTCGCCGTGAGGGTGAGTTTGTCATCGAGCGGACCGGGCAGTTGCTCTCCATCGAGGACGGGCTGTATTGGGTAATGGACTTCGAGTCCGAGCCCAGCCAGCCGGACCTTCGGCCGATGATCGTCCAGAAATGTCAACGTCTCGCCAGCATGCAGGAAGCGTTACTGCAACGCGGCGAGAACCTGATGTTCACCGTGACCGGCCAGGTCCACACCTACCGGGGCGTGAACTATCTTCTGCCCACCGCAATCTCTGGGACGCGATCCGCAATCGAAGTGGAAAACGAGCAAGCTGTATTGGAAGAAAGCCTCGGCACGGAAGCGTCGGTAATCAAACCGGACCCGCCCCACGATCCGGTTGCAGCACTTGGGCCGGATGCCGATGCGAGGGATGTGATGGATGCATTGCTCGAGGCCCGTGACGAGCCCGTCGAGAGGCCGACCCCGATGCCGGGCAACACTGGTAATCGTCGCCCTTCCTCACCCGGCTCGGGAGGTGGACAGGCTCCGGTGGAAGACGAAAACCTGCTGCGCGAGGGGACCTACCTCGTTTCACGTCCCGGCCGATTAATCCGCGGCGGCGGCAACGGCCTGGGAAGCGTGCTCTTCGCCTTCGAGGCGGATGG
Organism: uncultured Phycisphaeraceae bacterium; assembly: GCA_964523485.1. GTDB lineage: Bacteria > Planctomycetota > Phycisphaerae > Phycisphaerales > Phycisphaeraceae > Algisphaera. Next base: position 61,728 of record CAZFZS010000008.1, read on the forward strand.
CGACCAGGCCGCCGAACAGCCGATGATGCTCATGCCTTCCCGTATGCTTGAACTGATGGAAGACATTGTCGCGGAGAGCGGCGACAAAACCGTATTCGTCATCTCCGGCCGAGTCCACACCTACCGCAGCGCGAACTACCTGCTGCCCACGCTCATGCGTCGCGAAATCAACCTCGGCAACTTGGCAAACTAAACCGAACCGGACATCGATCTCGACGCGCGCCGCACTTGTTTAAACGAAGCGGCGAAGCCGCCGTTTCCCTTCTCTGCACCTCCCCCCTCAATTCTGTTCTACCGCCGCAGCTCCTCACGCAGCATCCACAGAAACACCACCCCGCCGCCCACCGCGGTAAACACGCCGATCGGGATCGTCGAGCCGACCAGCACGACCGCAAGGGCCGCCGACAACGTGTCGGCCGCGATGAGCAATACCGCGCCAAGAATGGCCGAGGCGGGCAGCAGATCGCGATGTATCGGGCCGACCCACAGCCGGCCGATGTGCGGGCAGATCAAACCAACAAACGCGATCGGCCCAGCCAACACGACCGCACATGCTGACAAAACCCCCGATACCGTGAACATCAGCACCCGCATCCGTGCCAACGGGACGCCCAAGGCTTGCGCCTCCCCTGCATCGAGCGTCGAGATGTCCATCGCATCTGCACGTCGCCAAAGCATGGCCCCGCCAACAACCAGCGCGGCCATCGCAATCAGCAATGACCATGGCACTACGTTGCTGCGATACCAAAAACTCACCGAGCCATCCGCGACATTCAAAAATCCCATCATCCACCGCATTAATCGATCAGCCGATCCGCCAGTCCCGCCAGCTCCACCAAGGTGATGAAAAAGCATGATCATCGCGCCATTGATCGTGCTCAGCACCACACCCGTCAGCAACAGTGCGAGCGGATCGATCACGCCCCGCCGACGCCCCGCCGCGAAAACGATCGCCATGCTCAGCCCCGCCCCAACCAATGCCCCGAGGTGTGCGGAAGGTAAAGCCAGACCGATCAGCCCTGCCAGCCACCATTGCAGCATCATCCCCGCCGCGGCCCCGGTGGAAAGCCCCAAAATGAACGGCTCGGCCAACGGGTTACGCAGCAGCGACTGTAACGCGACCCCCGCGACCGCCAGACTCGCCCCCGCCACTGCCGCCACGATCAGCCGATCCAGCCGCAGGCCCAGCACAACCTCCCAGCCCTCTGAGCCGGGCATCACCCAGCCGGTCGTGCCGATCGCCAGCCGCGAAAACGCAGCCGCCGCCAGCAGCAGTCCGAGACACACCCAGGTCCACACCCGCGACCGGCCCGTCACTCGGCCACACCCGCAAGAGTTAAATTCGCAATATCAATCCCGGAAGTGTTTAGGCTTGCTGCGTATTGCTCGAGTGCCACCCGCATTTGCCGCGCCGTCTCCGCGACATTCGGACCCGGCAGCAACACCAGCGGATCGCGAAGGACATGGACCTGACCGTCCTGCACCGCCGCGATGTCCAGGGTTTTCAATTCGCCTAACGCCTTACCTTCGCCATCTGCATTGCCGCCAGGCCTCATCAGCAGGATGACTTCAGGCGATAACGCCATCAGCTTTTCCCGATCGAAAAGCGGAGCAGAAACCTTCGCATCCTTCGCCACGTTGGTTCCCCCCGCCAATACGAGAAGCTCGTCGTTGACCGTTCTCGGCCCTGACGCCATCACCGGCGACACCGCAAAAGCCATCAGCACTCGGGGCGCCGGATCAAACCGCGGCAGAGCTGCGATATCTTCCAACTCTCTATTCAACTCTTCCGACAGCTCGATACCGTGATCGGGCAACCCCACCGCCTCCGCTGTTTCGCGAATCAGATCGCTGATGTCGCTCAATCGATCAGGGTAAACCAACGCGTGCACTTCGAAAGAATCGCCCGCATTGATCTGATCGAGGCTCGACGGCATGCCTTCCAACCCCGGCGTGCCGAGGATATGCGTCGGCTGCAACGCGACGATCCGTTCCAAATCCAGATCGATATTCATGCCCACGCTCGGCACACCTTCGGGCTTCGCGGGATCGAGATCGCCGACCGCGACGATCTGCTCGGTCAAGCCGATTTTGATCAGCGTCAGCGTCACCGCCGGGCTGAGTGAGATAATGCGGAGCGTTTCGGGATCGACCGTGCGATCCTCGCCCCCTGAGCAGCTGCACAATAGCAAGGCAAAAAAACAGAATAGGCTGCAGCTAGGCCGGGGCATCGCCGGGCTCCTGCTCGGGCACGGTCGGTTCGGCGTCAACCGGTTCGTCGGGCACTTTTGCCGCTGCCATCTCCCGGCTCGCCAGCGTATCGCCGATTCCGGTTTCATCGAACTCCGAGAAGTCCGTCGCATCCAGCGAACGACGCAGCAAGAGATACACCCAGACCTGGGCCGTGAACAAGTAGCTCACCACATACGCCAAACCCATTGCGGCGAACAACCCGGTCCATGCCCGGACGATCCAACTCGCCGCCCGGTCCGCACCTTCCAGGCTAGCAGTTTCGGCTGGAGCCGGCACCAGCTCGCCCACACTCGGCGTCGGTTGCAACGCAAAAAGCTCTTCCGCCCAAAGGCCGACCGCCGCCCGCGTCAGCCAAAGCGTGACAAAAAGCACCAGCCCGACGATGACGTAAGTCAACGCGCCGTAAACCAGCACGACCGCGAGATAAAACAAGTAGCGGATCGCGCGATAGATCAGAAATGAAAACACCCGCGACACCGCATCGAAGGCATCAGTCCCTTCAACGGCAATCGCGGCAGGAAAGAGCGTCGCCCCGAACAGCGTCAGCAACAACATGCAGGCCGCTAGAAGGCCGATGATCAACGCGACGCCGTAAAGCAGCGCACCGATCAGGTTGACAACCGGGAAGGTAAACAGAATCCAGCCCGCGATCGCCAAGAGCAGCAACAGGAACAGCGCGATCATCGTCGGCAACAGCGGCGCGACGACCAGCCAGAACAACTGTCGGCCGGCGAACCGCCCCGCTTCCATCAGGTCGCCGCTTTGATCCCTGCACGCCTGCATGGCCGCGAGTCGCGCGATCGCCCCCCCCATCGCCATTTTCACGATGAGGCCGAACACGAACAACAGCAGGAAGAACCACGGGTGTTCGCTGAAGAGTTCCGCGGGGTTGAGATAGACAAGAGCAGCCAATGCCCCGATGACGCCCAGTCGGCCGGGCCCTTCGACCATGCCGAAGTTCAGCGACAGCGCCGCGTCGATCAGCATCTGGAAATACAGCAACTGCTCGGTGACAAATTTGTCGAAGACGTGATATTTCACGCCCCCCTCCGTCTGCACACCCCAGATGAAGTCGAGCGTGACGCCGCCGAAGTAGATCAGCAGCACGGTCATCAGCCCCAGCAGCAGCTTGGTCGGCTGAAGGGCCATGCCGAAGGCCGAGCCGATGTTCAGGACCGGCAAGACCTGTTTGAGGTCGATGCCTTCGAGTCGGACACGCGGTGAGGGGTCTTGCATGGGCATGATCCGGAATGGGATTCGCGCTACGTGCAGGTCGAAGGTGAGCCCAGGTCAAGGCTCCGTCGCACAGCAGCCTGATGATAACGCCGACCCGCTCGGCGAGTCACGATGAAAGTTGCAGTTCCGTCAACCGAGCTTCCAAGGCCTTGCGGATCTGGTCGGCCGTGTCGCGATAGGTCGACAGCCCCGACCCGATGGGGTCCTGCACATCCTGATTCGGGTCCAGCCGCTGCACCTTGTCCGCCGCGTCCGGTGCAAGAGCGAGCACCGACTGCCGGTGTGACTCGGTCATGGTGTACACCCGGTCCGCCGCCTGGATCGCATCGCGCGTCAGTCGGCTGGATCGATGTCCGCTCAGATCCAGGCCCATTTTGGTCAGGGCTTGGACCGCCTCGGCACTGGCGGGCATGCCATCGATGCTCATCGAGCCAGCCGAGGACACCCAGACGTCTTTCTTGTGGTCTTTGAGCAGGTCGCGGGCGATCGCCTCGGCCATCGGGCTTCGGCAGGTGTTGCCCGTACAAACCAGAAGCAAATTGAACTTCTTCATACGTTAAACAATCCTTCGGTCATGGCTGATAGAAGCCCGCAGCTTCCAGCGTTTTCATCGTGATCGGCTCAGCATCCTCAGGCGATTTCAGCGCCCGTTTCAACTGATGCACCACTGTTTTCGCGATCATGTCCACCTCAATGTTGACCGCCGAGCCGATGCTCAGGTCGGCGAGCGTTGTGCGATCGAGCGTTTCAGGGATCAGCGCAACCTCGAAGTGTGCTTCGCCGACCGAGGCCAGGGTGAGGCTGACCCCGTCCAAGGCAACGGAGCCTTGGGGGGTGAGGTAGTTCATCGCGGCTTCGCCGGGTTGGATCCACACCCGCCATTGGCCGTCGGTGGTGTCGAGCTTGGACACCTCGCCGACGGAATCGACGTGGCCCTGCATAAAGTGTCCGCCCATCGGCTGACCCGCTGCCACCGCCGATTCGAGGTTGACCGGATCACCTTCTTTCAGTCGGCCGAGCTTGGTCAAGTCGAGTGTCTGCGGGATCACATCGAAACTCAGCCTGTCGCCATCAATTTCGACTGCGGTCAGACAGACGCCCGACACGCAGACCGAGTCGCCGGGCCGGACCGGGCCGTGCAAGTCGGCCCCCGTCAGCGTCAGCCTTGCACCCGCGGGGCTGGGCGTAACCGATACGATCCGGGCGGTGGATTGGACGAGTCCGGTGAACATGGCCATCAGTTTAGGTATGCTGACCAATTCGGGCTGAACACCCCGGAAGTTGACGCATGAGGATCAACGACAAAGCGAAACCTACAACCGCCATGACTTACCGAACCCACGACTGCGGCGAACTCCGCGAAACCTATATCGACCAGACCGTCCGCCTCGCGGGATGGGTTAACAACTATCGCGACCACGGCGGGGTCCGCTTTATCGACCTGCGCGACCGCAACGGCGTTACCCAACTCGTCTTCCACCCCGAGGCGACCGAGGCCCACGCTATCGCTTCGAAGCTCCGACGGGAGGATGTCATCACCGTGCAGGGCAGGTGCATCATCCGCTCCGGCGGCGAGAACCCGAAGCTGCCGACCGGCAAGATCGAAGTGGATGCGACCGACTGCACCGTGCTCAACGACACGGACACCCCGCCGTTTATGCCGGACGAGGCGGAGAAAGTTGGCGAGGAGACTCGGCTGCGTTACCGCTACGTCGACCTGCGACGCCCGTCGATGCAGCACATCCTCAAAACCCGCCACCGCGTGACCAAGATCATGCGGGATGTGTTGGACGAGGAAGGGTTTTACGAGATTGAAACGCCGTTTTTGTGCCGCAGCACCCCGGAGGGTGCACGCGACTTTCTCGTGCCGTCGCGTTTGCAGGAGGGGGCGTTTTATGCCCTGCCGCAGAGCCCGCAGCTGTTCAAGCAGATCCTGATGGTGGGTGGGGTCGATCGGTATTTCCAGATCGCCCGCTGCTTCCGCGATGAGGACCCGCGGGCCGACCGGCAGGCGGAATTCACTCAGCTCGACATGGAGATGAGCTTCGTCGAGCAGGACGATGTGATGGCGGTCAACGAATCGATGATGCGTCGCATCTGGAAAGATGTGAAGGGCGTCGATATTCCCGATCCGGTGCAACGGATGACCTATGCAGAGGCGATGGAACGCTTTGGCAGCGATCGGCCGGACCTGCGTTTTGAAATGGAGCTGAAAGACCTCTCTTCGATCGCGGCTGAGACTGATTTCAAGGTGTTCACCGGGGCGCTATCCAAGGGCGGGCAGGTCAAGGCGATCCGCGTGCCGGGTGGGGCAAAGATGACGCGGAAGGAAACCGATGCATTGGCCGAGTGGGTCAAGCAGTTCGGGGCCGGCGGCCTGCCGATCTGCAAGGTCGAGGACGGCAAGCTCTCGACGGGCATCGCCAAGTTCCTTGAGCCGATCGCCGCCCAGATCATCGCCCGCATGGAAGCCCTCGACGGCGATTTAATCTGCTTCGGCGTCTCGGAGAAACCCGAAACCGTCGCCCGCGTTCTCGGCGAGCTGCGGGTCAAACTCGCCCACGACCTGGACCTGATCGACCCGGAGCAGGACGCATGGGTGTGGATCGTCGATTTCCCGCTGGTCGGTTGGAATGCCGAGCAGAAACGCTGGGACAGCCTGCACCACCCGTTCACCGCACCGGCGGACGAGGACCTCGACAAGCTGGACTCAACGGACCACGACATCATCGCGTCGATCAAATCTAAAGCCTACGACCTCGTGCTCAACGGCAGCGAAATGGGCGGCGGCTCGATCCGTATCCACAGCCCCGCGATTCAGCAAAAAGTGTTTGCATTGCTGGGCATTGATGAAGATGAAGCCCAAGCCAAATTTGGCTTCCTGCTCGACGCATTACGCTTCGGCGCCCCACCCCACGGCGGGCTCGCGTTCGGCCTGGACCGCACTGTGATGCAACTCGTCGGCACGACCAATATCCGCGATGTCATCGCGTTCCCAAAAACGCAGAACGGGGCCGACCTGCTCACGGACGCCCCCGCGCCGGTGGATGAACTGCAACTCAAGGAACTTAACCTGCGCATTCAGGCGGCAACGCCAGCCATCAAGGCCTGAAACTTTTTACTTCTGGTAATGCTTATTTTCTGAGGAGACACCATGTCATCCAGCGACGGAATGAACTACGCACCGACCGGTAAAGCCGAACCGGTCGTCCAACCCGGCGAATTCCAGTTCGCCGCGATCGCTTTCGATCACGGCCACATCGGCGGCCAGATCAACGGCCTGACCGAGGCCGGGGCGACGCTCAAGTACACCTACGACAAAAACGATCCCGATGCCGCCAAGGCCGCCGCTGAAAAGCATGGCGCGACCGCGGTCGAAGATCTGCAGACGATCCTCGACGACCCGGAAATTCAGCTTTGCGCCGCGGCCGCGATCCCTAATGAACGGGCCCCGCTGGGTATCCGCTGCATGGAAGCAGGTAAGCATTACTTCACCGACAAGACCCCGCTGGTCTCGCTTCAGCAGCTTGAAGATGTCAAAGCCGCGGTCGAAAAAACCGGCAAAAAATACATGGTGTATTTCTCCGAACGCCTGCACGTCGAATGCGCCATGCATGCCGGCACGCTGATTGAGCAAGGTGCGATCGGCAGAGTGCTGCACGTTGAAGGCTTCGGCCCGCACCGGCATGGACCCGCAGGCGGCCGACCCGACTGGTTCTATAACCATGAGCAATACGGCGGCATCCTCTGTGACATCGGCAGCCACCAGATCGAGCAGTTCCTGTATTACTGCGGAGCCAAGGACGCGACGATCAGCTCCGCCCACGTCGCGAACTACGCCCACACCGATACCCCCGAGCTCGAAGACTTCGGCGACTGCCATCTGGTCGGCGACAACGGCACGACGATGTACTTCCGTGTTGACTGGTTCACGCCCGACGGCCTGCGGACCTGGGGCGACGGCCGAACATTCATTCTCGGCACCGAGGGCTACATGGAGCTGCGTAAATACGTCGATGTCACCACCGAAAACGGCGGCAATCAACTGATCCTTGTCAACGGCGAGGGCGAGCAACGCATCGATGTCAATGGCAAGGTTGGTTATAAATTCTTCGGCCAGCTCATCCGCGACTGCATCGATGGCACGGAAACTGCGATGACACAGGAACACGCGCTTAAGGCCGCTGAGCTCTGTGTGAAGGCCCAAAACGCAGCGAAACATCTGACGCTGAAATAGGCAACTGCAACCTAAAATAAAAGGAGCCCGCGTTCAACGAACGCGGGCTCCTTTTTGTCAAACGCAAGTGCAAACTATTCCGATTTATTCGTCGACGTCGCCGCCGTCACTTTCCGGCGCATCAACATCAACGGTCGGCACTTCCATCTCGATGGTTTTCGTACCGGTCTCGACTTCGGGGCCGTCCACATCGACTTCAGGCATTTCGCCGCCTTCGACTTCGACCTCAGGCATCTCGCCTTCCTCGGCATCGATATCGCAGCCGGTGCTCAGTGCAGCGGTCATGGCCATGGCTGCAACCAGGGCGGCGGGTTTGAGGACCCAATCGGTCAGTGATTTTAACATGTCTTAGCTCCTTATTCAGTGAGGGGCGCTTGAATCTCGACGCGAGAAAACGCGCCCCCGGGGTCTTTCAACCTGATGCTAGGCGCCAAAGGACGTCTTGACCGATGCTTTCGCAGATTTGCATTATCGGACGCGGCCGACTCAGGTGTCCCACCAGTGCAGATCGATGTGCGGGAAAATCACATCGTGAATTTCGGCGTCCTTGATCTCGTGTTTCTCGACCTCATTAAGCCCGCCGAGGTATTTGGAGTCGGACGCGACTTTTTCGGCGATGTCGGTCAGCGACTCGAAGCGGGCGACGTGTTGCATGTATCGTTTGATACCGTAGTCCACAGCCTGACCACGCCGGATCACGAACGGCCAATCGCTGGCCTGAAGCAGTAGTAATTCCCGGCCGGCCTTTTCGAGCAGGTCTTTTACTTCGGGCTTGTTTTCCCAGTCCAACTCCGCAGTCAGTCGGCCAAACGTCGACTCGCAGCGGTACTCGATCTCCCACATCCAGTTGACCTGCTCGTTGGTCCAGACGCGGTGGTCGCCCTCCTCGCCCCAAGAGCCTTCGGGCATCGTGATGACCTTGTCAACGAACACGCTGTCGAGATGTTCCTGCGTCGTGGCGAGGTCGACTTCGGGGTCGGCATTGATCGTGAGCATCACATCGCGAAGAAACTGCGGACCCTCGAACCACCAATGGCCAAACAATTCGGCGTCAAAGGTGCAGCAGACCATGCCGGTCTTGCCGGTCTTTTCTTTGTGGGCACGCAGGCGATCCTTGATCGCGTTGACGAAGTGCTGAGCGTGTTCGTGCAGCTTGCCGGGGATGTTGTCGGGATGATAAAGATGCTTGTCGCCCAGGTCGGTTTTGGCCCCGGTGATTTTCCAGTAGCGCAGGCCGCGTCGCGGGCCCCACTGCTTGTGGAACTCGAGGTAAACGCCGTCAGCCGGGTAGCCGATGTCGCCGGACCAGACTTTTTCGCAGACCTCGTTGTCTCGGCCGAACGCAAACGCCCGCGCCAAGCCATGTCCGTCGCTATTCACGCCATGCGGCTCATTCACGGATCGCCAGCCTCGGCTGGGATATTTCGCTGCCTCGTCCCAGCCGACTTTGTGCCACTGCCCATCGTTGTAAACATGCTCGGATTTGCTGTCTTCAATGAGATGACTCTCAACGAAGAAATGGTTGATGCCCTCATCCGCCACGATGTGTTCGGTACCGCATCGCACTTTGCCATCGCCCCAGGCAATCGGCGGATGCCACGGCCCGCTCGGGCGGTACGCACACTCGGGCAGCCACATCCCCGTCGGCTTGAAGCCGAGGATGCGCTCGCTGCTGGCAACGCCTGCCCGGACCTGCGCTCGCAGGCATGAATCGGTCAGCAGCAGCGGCATGTAGCCATGCGTCGCGTTGCTGGTAAGGATCTCGACCAAGCCGCGCTCGCTGAGCTTCGCGAATGCCTTGGGGATGTCGCGATCGATCTCGCTGAACTGGGCGGCGAGTTTGGTGTACCACTTCTCCCAGCGCTCGGCGAGGTAGGCCATGTGGCCGTTGTCCATCGCCTTGAATTCCTCCTGGTCTTCGCGGGCTTTTTGCGCCCGATCGTTGAGGTAGTGTTCAAATCCTGCTTTGAAGTGCGGGTGGGTCAACTGCTCGAGCAGGACCGGCGTCAGCCCCATCGTCAGCTTCGGCGTCGCGTTGAAATAAACGCATTCCTCGACCATCGCCAGGATTGGCAGGTACGTCTCGGCCGCGGCTTCATAAAGCCAATCCTCCCCATGCGGCCAGGTCCCATGCCGCAGGACATAAGGCAGGTGGCCATGCAGGACCAGGCAGAACGATCCGAGGGAGTCAGCCATGCGGGCATACTACCGCAGTTTGCGTAATGCGATTCCACATGAGTTTGCACAGAAAAAGAAATAGGCCCCGCCAAGCAACTTGGCGGGGCCTGTGATCGCGGTGATGAACTTATCGCGTTAGAAGCTGTTGGTCGGCTCTTCTTCGATGAGGGTCTGCCGCAGCTCTTGCGAGTTGACTTCGACCTTGAATTTACCCTGCGTTGCGGAGTCGGCTTTGACCTTGATGATCGCAACATATTCTTCGCCGGGCTCGAGCGTTTCGATCGCGTCGAAGGTGATATTGTTGCCGTCGGCCGCGCCCTTCGGCTTGCCGGTCGCTTCGACGAAGCTGAAACCCTGCGGGATCGATGCGGTCATCGCGACATTCAGGTCGGCGGCGGTGCCTTCGTTAATCAGCTTAATCTCGTACTCGGTGGTTTCGCCGACTTTGACCGGGTCTGTCGAGTCGACCATTTCGACCTGCAGGGCAGGGATACCGACGAGGTTCATGCTGACCGCTTTCTTGACTTCGGCGACGCAGTAGGCGGAAGCCACCGCTTCGGCGTTAATTTGGCCGGCTTCTTCAGTCATGAATCGGACGGTGAAGTTGACCGAGTCACCCGCCGCGAGTGTTTCGAGTTCGAATTCGCCGTCATCACCTTGCTTGACATCGCCGCGGCTGACACTGACACGCTCAGCATCGTCAGGGATTGGCAGGTCAATGACGACATCTTTCGCTGGCCCGTCGCCGGTATTGGTCAGCGTGACATCCATCGAGATATCGCGGTTGATGTATTCCTCGGACGGGGCGCTTACCTGAAGCTGAAGCTCGGGATTCAGGATGCGGAGGTTGCTGCTCGATGAGACCTGGCCGATCTGATCGGCTTCCGCTACGGCCCGGGCACTCAGGCGATTGCCTTCGTACGACTCGAGATCAATCTCCATCGCGTCGGATTCGAAGGTCTCGCCCGCTTCGATCTCGCCGGCTTCGATAGTGACCTGCGATTTGCCATCTGCAAGTTTCAAGCCGTCAGGCAGCTGCTCGTTGATCGTGACCGGCGGGGTGGCACCGGTGCCCTGATTCTTCAGCGTATAAACAATGAAAATCTCATCGCAGCGATAAGCAGCGCCGCGTTCGTTGCCATCGCCATCGACAAATTTGTGGTCGAGCATCAACTCGGGATTGACGATTGCGAAGGTTTGGCATTCAGCGACGTCGTAGGTCACCCAGGAACAAATCTCCACTTCGCCCTCGCCGCGGACAGTGCCGTTGACCGTAATCTCTTTCGAGTCACCGGGTGCCAGCGTACCGACCTGGTGTTGAACGGTTTGCATCTTCGATTCGCCGTTGGCCTCGGATGGGCTTTGATTGACCTGCTTGACCGAGAAGTTGGACGAGATCGATTCGTGAATGACGACGTTCTTGAGCGTTTGTTCGCCATCATTACTGACGCGGAGGGTGTATTCGCTTGCCCCGTCAGCATAGAACTGGCCTTGGCCGACCCGCTCGAGCGTAAACCCGTCATCGTCGCCTCCACCAACGTGAACGGTACGGGTTTCGACTTCGCGGACTTCGCCACGGTCGCCGTCATCGCAAGCGGTCAGGCCGACTGCGGCGGTGAATGCACATGCCAAAAGCAAGGGTTGTAGTGAAAATTCATTTTGAGAAAACATGAGTCGCTCCATTAAGCAGGAAGTTCAATCGAGACCGGAATGGCCAGGCGGCTTGCCTAATGCACCGTAGACCCTGCGAATTCACCTGACAGATTCATATTCAGAAATTCTTTAGTTTTATCTGAGTTTTATAATTTCACTTCCCGGCCCGGCTTGCCTTGTTTGCTCCGCTCATCGACACTGCTAGATTCATGAAGAAGCACGCGCCAAACAGGGCTGCACCCGCCCGACCGATCGACAGTTATCTCCACTTCGTCGGCGTCGGCGGCAGCGGGATGTCTGGCTTGGCGAAGCTGTTTCAACAACGCGGAGCGACCTGCAGCGGCTCGGACTTAACTGAAAGCGAAATCACGCGAAAAGTCGCCAAGGCGGGGGTGCGGGTCGTCTACGAACAGACCGCCGCAGCGGTGCCGGAGAGGTGTGACACACTGGTGATCTCCGCCGCCATCAAGCCCGACCACCCCGAAGTCGTTGAAGCGCAGCGGCGGGGGATCGAGGTGGTGAAATATGCTCAAATGCTCGGCCGACTAATGGATTCCGTAGGCACGACCGGCGTGGCATTGGCCGGGACGCATGGCAAATCCACTACCACCGCGATTCTTTGTCACATCCTGATCGAGGCTGAACTCGACCCGAGTTTTATCCTCGGCGCACACTGCGGCCAGATCGGCGGGGGGTCACGCGTCGGCAACCACGGCACGCTCATCGCGGAAGCCTGCGAGTACGACCGAAGCTTCCACCACCTGCACCCGACCCTGGGCGTCATCCTCAATATCGAAGCGGACCATCTCGACCTGTACAGCGGCATCGAGGAGATCGTCGAAAGCTTTGTGGGCTTTGCGAAACTGATCCCCCCCGCCGATCAGGGCGGCTTCCTGCTGATCCACCACGAATCGCCGCACCGGCTGGCAGTCGCGGCGGGAAATTGAGACATTGGGTTTTGCCCCGCAGGCCGATTGGTACCTGTCGCCGCAGGTTTCCGAAGACTCAGAGCAAACCAAAGCCGGCCGCTGGTCGCTGCATCACGAAAGTGAAACCGTCTGCACTTTCACCTGCCCCATGCCCGGCGACCACTTCGCGTACAACGCCTCGGCCGCCGCCATCCTCGCTCACCGACTCGGGGCCGACTGGCAGACGATCGAAAGAGCCATCGCTGGCTTCGCAGGCCTGGATCGGCGGATGCAGTTCATCGGCCGAGTTGATGAAAACCTGCAGCCGATCGACGGCGACCTATCGAGTAGTGACACCAACGCGAATTGCATCACCCTCATCGACGACTACGGCCACCACCCCACCGAGATCGACACGACCCTCCGCGCCCTGCGTCAGCACTACCGCCCCGCCCGGCTGATTTGCGTTTTCCAACCCCACCAGCACTCGCGGACCCGCCACCTCATGGAACAGTTCGCGGTCAGCTTCGAGGAGGCGGACATCGTCATCGTGCCGAAGATTTTCTTCGTCCGCGACAGCGACGAGGAACGGCGGGCGGTGGATGCCAACGACCTGGTCGATCGGCTATGCCAACAGGGTGTCAGCGCGATGCACCTGCACCCCTTCCAGGCCATTGTAAATCAGCTTCAGCTCATGGCTAAACCCGGCGACCTGGTCGTGACGATGGGAGCGGGCGATGTCTGGAAGATCGGCCGGGCATTTTTGTCCTCTCACGAGTAATCGATTTCTGGCAGGTAAGCCTGGCCGGTCATCCGAAAAATCTCGGCCTAGCATCCAGCGATACAAACCGCGTGGGCGGTTTGGTTGAATGGCTGTTTGCTACTCGAGGGTCGTCATGCCGTTTCGAATCCGAAGGATACCCGGCCGCCGCCCGACGGGGCGTGGCTTGCCGATGGGCGGACGCCGCCGCGGACTGCCCGTGGGACGAGGAGGTGGATCCATGAAGATGCGTCTGATTATCGCTGTCATCGTCGCACTCATCGCGATCGGCGGCTACTTATTTAAAACCTCGACCAACCCCTTCACTGGCGAAGAGCAGCGTGTCGGCCTGGAGATCAAAGACGAGGTCGCCTTCGGCCTGCGGGCGGTACCGGAGATGGCAGCACAGTTCGGCGGCGTCTCCGCGGATCGACAAGCGGTGGCCCATGTCGAAGCGGTGGGCGAGCGATTACTGGTCGCACTGAAGCAGATGTACGCCGAGCAACTTGGTGGCCAGCCGCTGCCCTACGAGTTCAGCTTTACGCTTCTCGAGGACGACAACACGGTCAATGCCTTTGCTCTGCCCGGCGGTCCGACGTTTATCACCGAAGCGCTCTATAAACGGCTCGAAACCGAGGGGCAATTGGCCGGCGTGATGGGCCACGAGATCGGCCACGTGGTGCATCGCCACGGCGCGGAGCGGATGGCCAAGCAGCAGCTTACTCAGGGCCTGACCGGCGCCGCGGTCATGGTCGCCGGTGACCCGAGCGCCCAGCAGGTCGCCTCTATGGTGGGCAACTTCATCATGATGAGCTACGGCCGCGAGGACGAACTCGAATGCGACGCCGAGGGCATCGAACTGATGGTCCGGGCCGGCTACGACCCGCGTTCGATGGTCGGTGTAATGAAGATTCTTAAGGAAGCCTCGGGCGGTGGAGGCAACGCCCCGGAATGGGCCTCGACCCACCCACACCCCGAAAACCGCATCGAACTCATCGAGCAGAAGATTCAGGAGATGTACCCAGATGGCGTTCCCGAAGGCCTCAAGCCCTGAGCCTGATATGCTCAACCCATGAGTAAACTCACCGACCACCGCGTGCTGATCTTCGTCGGCGATGACTACGAAGACATGGAACTGCAATACCCCAAGTACCGCCTGCGGGAGGCGGGGGCGGAGGTGGTCATCGCGGGGATGGAGCAGGGCATTACGCACTTGGGCAAGCATGGCTATCCGCAAATCGCCGAGGCTGCCTTGGCCGATTGTGCGGCCGAGGATTTCACCGCCCTCATCGTGCCGGGCGGGTGGATGCCCGACAAGCTCCGGCGATACGACATCGTCAAAAAAATCACAGCCGACTTCAACGTTCAAGAAAAATGCATCGCCTCGATCTGCCACGGCGGGTGGATCAACATCTCGGCTGACATCGTCCGCGATCGGCGATACACCGGATCGCCCGGCATCAAGGACGACCTGATCAACGCAGGCGCCGAGTACCGCGACGAGGCGGTTGTCGTGGACGGCCACCATATCTCCAGCCGAAAGCCCGACGACCTGCCAGCGTTCTGCGAAGCGATTCTTGATCTGCTTTCCGATTGATCGGCGGCGGACCGTCACCTAGAATCGAACCGGGCCATTCCTGCGAGGCGTCTTTTATGGCGTCAGATCGCGGAGTCATGTCGATGTTTCTTAAGCCACGCTCCGATTGCTTAGGCGTTTTTACGCTTGTCGCGCTGTTGTCTTTTGTAGCCCTATCTCAATGTATTCACGCGGCGTCCGCGGACGGCGATCCTTCAGGCGAACCCCACCCGTTGGAGGCCCATGTCGAACTGCTCGAAGCACAGCTACGAGCGGCGGGCCTGACGCCGCCGCCTCGGCCCGCTTTAACGCGTGAAGGTGGGGCCATCGCTTCCGAAGACGCCTCGGTCGTTCCTGTCGAAACCCAAGTCTCTGCGTTTCGCGATGAGGTGCAATTGCTCAACGCGCTAGATCCGAAATTCAGCCCGGTGCTGCGTCGGTTGCGCCAAGTATCGCAGGATGAAAAATCTCCGGACCGCGAGGAGGCCGGCCGACTGCTCGCCATCGTCGAGGCCTGGGTGCAGGCCCGGCTCGACCGGATGGCCGCCCAACAGACCGCCGACCCCGTCGGCGCGTACATCATTGTTCAGGACATGATGGAACTACTTCAGCACGATGAGTTGGCACAGCCCTTCCGCGAGCGTGAACTGGCCCTGCGGCTGGACCGCGGGCAGCACCGCGAGTTGCTGGCCGGTGCTCGCCTCCGCAACACGCTTCGCGACGCGGAGAACCTCGGCCTGCTCGAAGGCCTGACTGTCAAAACCCTCCACAACCCCGACACCGCCCCACGCCTCCGCGGCATCGCCGCCTCGCTGCAAGGCCTCGCCCGCCTCTATCCGGAAACCGATGCCGCCCGTGCCGCCCAACGCTGGATCAAGCGATGGAGCGATCAGGAACAGGAGCTCCGCAACCGCAAACCCGCCTGGACCTACACCTGGCAAATCCAATTCATCGAACGCGACAACCCCACCATCAACGTCACCGTGATCGACTACGGCGACAAATCCACCGGCCACGGTACACAGGTCATCCACGACATCGACTACGACATCTACGAACAACGCAAAGTCCGACTCGTCGGCAGCTTCCAGAACCACGCCAGCCAAACTTATCGCTACACGTTCAACGTCGGTGCTTTGGGCACACAGCTTTCAGGCAACAGCAAGCCCGGCGATTTCGGTCCGACGACCCGCCGCGTCTTGGGATTCAGCCGATTGCAGACCCCACCGCTGGCACCGGGCGAACTTTACAACTTCGAGACCGAAGTGACGGTCCCGGATATTGACTTAATCACCGGCGGCGGTGTCGGGCGGGTCGAACCACATCGGGTTGAGCATGTCTCGATTACAAATGGCCTTTGATCTGACCCGGTCACGGTAAATCTTAATCAATGCAATTAGGTGATCGCGGACCCTCTTCACGATAGCATGTGGCCCCGCGTATCCGCACCGCACCCGCGAAGCCCCGGCCCATGAGTGATTTCCAAGCGTTTCTCAAACCCGATGCCAAAGATCGGCTGACCATCGGCGTCATGGCTTTGGGCTACGTCGGCCTGCCGCTGATCCGGGCGTTCTGGGAAGCGGGGTTTGCCGTCATCGGTTTCGATGTCGATCCTGAAAAAATCACCAAGCTGCGTCGCGGTGAGAACTATTTGAAACACCTCGGCGTCGATTTCGTTGCCGAGATGGCCGAGTCCGACCGATTCGAGGCGACCGACGATTTCAGTCGGCTGGGCGAGCCGGACGTGATTCTGGTCTGCGTGCCGACGCCGCTTGGCCGACACCAGGAACCCGACCTCAGCTACGTCGAGCAGACCGCACGGGACATCGGCAAAACGCTTCGGCCCGGCCAACTCATCGTGCTCGAATCCACGACCTACCCCGGCACGACCCGCGGGGTCATGCTGCCGCAACTCGAAGCGGGCGGTCTCCAGCATGGCGAGGATTTTCTGCTCGCCTATTCCCCGGAGCGCGAGGACCCCGGCCGACGGGATGCGAACACGGTCACCATCCCCAAGCTCGTCGGCGGCATCGATGCCAAGGCCGGCGAAATTGCCGCAGCCATCTACCGTCACGCCATCCGCGAGGTCATCGAAGTCAGTTCCGCCGAGATTGCCGAGGCCGCCAAAATCCTCGAGAACGTCTACCGGGCGGTGAATATCGCCCTGATCAACGAGCTGAAGGTGATCCTGCACAAGATGGACATCGATGTCTGGGAAGTAGTCGAGGCGGCCAAGACCAAGCCCTTCGGCTTCCAAGCGTTCTACCCCGGCCCGGGGCTGGGCGGGCACTGCATCCCGATCGATCCGTACTATCTGACCTGGAAAGCCCGCGAGGTCGGACGCGAGACTCGCTTCATCGAGTTAGCCGGCCAGATCAACCGCGAAATGCCTGAATGGGTCGTGCAACAGGCGATGCTGGCCCTCAACGACGCCGGCAAAGCCCTGAGCAGCAGCCGAGTGCTCGTGCTCGGCCTGGCCTACAAGCCAGATGTCGATGATGTCCGAGAAAGCCCGAGCTTCGAACTCATCAGCCGTCTGCAATCGCTCGGAGCGAACGTCGATTATCACGATCCGCATGTCCCGGCCACGCACCGGATGCGGCATTACCCCGACATGCCCGCGATGCAAAGCATCGACCTCAATGAGCAAACGCTGGCGGGGTATGACCTGGTGCTCATCGCGACACACCACTCCGCATACGATTGGCCGTGGATCGCTGAGCACGCTCAGCGGATCGTCGATACCCGCGGCGTCATGCGGGATGTGATGGGCAGCGACCAGTTCGGCAAGAAGCTCTGGACCGCCTGATCAGTTCTTCGCACTGTCCGCGTAGGCCCCGAGATTGCGGAGCCTTTCGTAGCGATTCTTCACCAGATTGTCGGGCTTGAACCGTTTGAGTTCACGCAGCGACTGGATGATGAATTTCTCGAGTTGGTCCGCCGCCGCTGCGGGTCGGCGGTGGGCGC
The DNA here is from genome assembly GCA_964523485.1 of uncultured Phycisphaeraceae bacterium. Classification (GTDB taxonomy): domain Bacteria; phylum Planctomycetota; class Phycisphaerae; order Phycisphaerales; family Phycisphaeraceae; genus Algisphaera. The sequence continues at coordinate 79,496 of CAZFZS010000008.1, forward strand.
CGCCGAGCGGTTCCTCGATGATGTGATCGATCGTTCCGATCTTCAGGTTGTCCTGGGCGGTGACTTTCATTGCCTCGGCGGCCTTGGCGTTGTTTTCACGATTCGCGGTCTTCCACAGAATCGCGGCGCAGCCTTCGGGGCTGATGACCGAGTACCAGCTGTGCTGCAGCATCGCCAAACGGTCCGCCACACCGATGCCGATGGCCCCGCCGCTGCCGCCCTCGCCGATCACGACCGAAACGATCGGCACGCGAAGCCGACTCATCTCCAGCAGGTTGCGGGCGATGGCCTCGGCCTGCCCCCGCTCCTCGCTGCCGATCCCGGGATAGGCGCCCGGCGTGTCGATCATCGTCACGATGGGCAGGCCGAACTTCTCAGCGAGTTGCATGCAACGCAGAGCCTTGCGGTAGCCCTCGGGGTGGGCGCAGCCGAAATGGCAGGCGATCCGCTCTTTGGTGTCTTTACCCTTGCGATGCCCGACTACGAGGCATTTATGCGGGCCAATCCGGCCAAACCCGCTGACGATCGCCGGGTCATCGCTGAAACGCCGATCGCCGTGCAGTTCCGTAAAGTCTTTCACGAATGCTTCGATGTAGTCGGTCGACTGCGGTCGGCCGTCGTGGCGGGCGACCTGCACGGTCTGCCAGGCGTCGAGGTTCTTGTAAATTTTTTTCAGCATCGCGGTATGCGAGCTGCGCAGTCGGCGGATGTCCGCCGAAAAATCAAGATTCGGGTCCAGCCCGATCGCGGAACGCTCCGGGTCGGCCTGGGCTTCAAGTTCGGTGATCTGTCGTTCGAGGGCAATCAACGGCCGCTCGAATTCAAGCTCGAACGTGCCGGTGTATTCAGTAAGTTTTGCCATAAAGAATGTCCTCTGGGGGGTCTCGGCAGATGAGCTCAGGCGTAAGGGCTTGTCCCTGCTGCCGATCAGACGCGATGAGGTGAAAGCATTATAGTTGCAACCGCATTGTCTGACGCCAGCCCCCCGCCACTGCCCGAGCTTGATCAGGTCGTCATCATCGGGCCGGGGTTGCTCGGTGCGAGCCTCGGGTTGAGTCTGAAAACCAGGGGATACGCCGGCCGCGTCGTCGGCGTGGGCCGTCGCGAATCCACTTTGGATCAGGCGGTGCAGGTCGGCGCGATCGACCGTGGCGTGACCCGGCTCGAACAGACCTTGGCCACCGCGGAGGGCCGAGGCAAGGTATTGATCGTCATCGCGTTGCCGGTGGGTAAGTTCGATGAGGCCTTTCGCAGCATCGCCCCGCATCAACGCAGCGGGCTGTACATCACCGACGTCGGCTCGACCAAGCAGTCCATCTGCGCCTCCGCCCGGAAGCTGCTGCGTGACCCCACCGCATTTATCCCGGCCCACCCCATGGCCGGCTCCGAAAAGCAAGGCCCGCAACATGCCGATCCCGACCTGTTTGAAGGCAAGCCGTGCGTGCTGACGCCCGACGCCGACGCGGATGCGAAGGCGTACGAAATCGTGAAAAAACTCTGGCAAGCGTTGGGCATGGTGTTGTTGCACATGACGCCAGCCGACCACGATCGCCATGTCGCGGCCGCCAGCCATCTGCCGCACCTTCTGGCCGTCGCTTTGATTCGCAGCGTCGAGGCACTGGGCGGGATCGAACTGGCCTCCAGCGGGTTCCGCGATACCTCTCGATTGGCCAGCAGCAACCCGCCGATGCGTGTGGATATTCTCGCCAGCAACCGCGAGGCGGTGTTGGGGGCGATCGATCAGGTACAGAGCGAACTGCAGGCACTCCGCAAAGCGTTAACGGGTACGGATACTGAGCCGATGTTAGACATGCTTGAAAATGCCAAACAGTTTCGCGATGGCTGGGCCAGCCGGGAAGACAAGTCATGAATCGTTACCGACTCGGCTTCATCGGTGCGGGCAACATGGCCGAGGCGATCGCCCGCGGCGCGATCGACTCCGGCGTGCTGACCACCGACCAGATGACCGCTTCCGATCCGAGCGGGGATCGGCTCGCCGCGTTCGAATTATTCGGCGTGCAACGATCGCCCGGCAATCTTGCACTGATCGAGCAAAGCGACGCTGTCCTACTGGCCATCAAGCCCCAGGCACTCGATGCAATTCGTGATGACCTCTCAAAAATCCAAGACCACCAGATCGTTATTTCGATCATGGCCGGACTGGGTAGCGATCGGATTGAGCGGGTAATCGGCAAATCCGCCCGCCTTGTTCGTGTGATGCCCAACACGCCGCTGATGACCGGCCAAGGCATGGCTGGCGTCGCGCTCGGCCCAAACGCCAAGCCCGGTGACGATGCCTTGGCGCTCGAACTCTTCGGCGCCTCCGGCAAAGCCATCTCCGTCAGCGAGCAGGACCTTCACGCGATTACCGCGATCTCCGGATCCGGGCCGGCCTACCTGTTCTATCTTGCCGAGGCCATGCAGAAGGCCGCGGACCAGCTCGGCCTGTCCGACAACGCCCGGTTACTCGTCAACCAAACCTTGCTCGGCAGCTCGCATCTGCTCAGCCAAAGTAGCGATACCCCCGCCGAGCTCCGCCGAAAGGTCACCAGCCCCGGCGGGACGACCGAGGCGGCGATCAAACATCTCGATGCAAACGAGGTCAAGGCCCAGATCGTCGAGGCTTTAAAAGCGGCATACGAGCGGTCCGTCGAACTCGGCGAAAGCAAGTAGATCGAACCGCCTCAGTCGGTCGGCAAGCTGAAAAATCGCTCGGCATTCGCGTCAACCTGTCCGACAAAGTCACCCAGATTCATCCCACGTCTTTGAGCCAGAAACTCTGCGACGTGCTTCGCGAATTTCGGCTCGTTGGTCTTGACCTTGCGGTGCGGCTCGGGCGTCAGGTACGGGCTGTCGGTTTCAATGAATAGCCGATCCAGCGGCACGCGGTCGGAAGCCTCGGCGACCTCGCGAGCGCTTTTGAAGGTCACGATGCCGGTGAAGCCGACCATCGCTCCAAAGTCGAGGATCTGCTCGGCCTCGGCCACGCTACCGGTGAAACAATGAAATAAAAACCGCTCGCCGGGCAGGCCAGACTCTCGAAGCACCGCGAGGGTGTGCTCGGTCGCTTTTCGATTGTGGATCACGCAAGGCAGCTTGCTGTCCCGCAGCAATTCAAGTTGGGCGTGGAAGACTTGCTTCTGGGTGGCGAGCGAGGGGTCGTCGTAGTGCAGGTCGATGCCGATTTCGCCGAGGCCGACGACTTGTGGTTCTTTTAATAATGACGCTAATCCCGTCAGCAGCGCATCGATATCTTTGACTTCCGCGGCATGGTGTGGGTGGACCCCCGCCGTGGCATAAACTGGGGCATACGAATGAGCGACCTCAGACGCTTTCTGGGAATCGGCCAGCGATGTACCGATCGAGATCATTCGGTCGACGCCCTGTGCCGCGGCATCGGCCAAGACCTGTTCAACGCGGTCTGCGAGGCCGGGGTAGGTCAGATGGCAATGCGTGTCGATCATGCGGGCCATGCTATCGCAAGCCGAGGCAAGCTATCCTGAGGGTATGTGGGACCTGTTTTTCTATGGCCTGTCGGCCGGCCTGCTCCTGTCGCTGCCCGCGGCATGGGTCTGGACCCGTCGAAACGCCGCCCGGGTCCGCCGCTTGGAACAGCGGACACGGGATTCGGAGCACTTGGCCGAGTTGGGCATGATGACCAGCGGCCTGGCCCACGAAATCAAAAACCCGCTCTCGACCGTCGGCCTGAATACCCAGCTCATCCAGGAAGACCTCGACGATATTGAACGCCAGTTGTCCGATAGTCAGGGCGATGAGGCCGAGCGTGTCGGCAAAGTCCGAAGACGGCTTCAAACCCTGCATCGTGAAGTGGATCGGCTGCGTGAAATCCTCGAAGATTTTTTGCAGTTCGCCGGGCGATTCGAGCTAGAAAAGGAATCTGCTGACCTCAATACAGTGGTCGATCAGCTCACCGATTTCTTCGAGCCTCAGGCCACCGAAGCCGGGGTCCGCTTGCGATGCGATCTGGCAAATCAGCCCGTCTCCACCCACGCCGACGTCGGCCTGCTCAAGCAGGCCCTACTAAACCTTTTGATCAACGCTTGCCAGGCGATGGTGCAGGCTCGCGAGAAAAACCTGCCGCACGGTGGGGCCGACGAACTGCTGATCCGCACCGCACGGGGTCGGGATGGCAAAGCACCGACCGTTGAAATCCACGTCACCGATACCGGGCCGGGCATGACCCCGCAGGTGATCAAACAGATTTTTCAGCCCTATTTCTCGACCAAACGCGGCGGGACCGGGCTGGGCCTGCCCACCACGCGACGCATCGTGCAGGAACACGGCGGACAACTGCACGTCCATAGCGAGCCCGGCCGAGGCAGCGATTTCACAATTACCCTGCCCGCACCGGACTCCAATACACCCGCAACCACGGATGCAGAAACGGGAGTTCAAGCGTGAACCCGCCTGCCGACATCGTTTATCTCAACGGTCAGATGCTGCCTTATGGCGAGGCGAGTCTGCCGATCGAGGACCGCGGCACGCTTTTTGGCGACGGGGTCTACGAAGTCGTCCGCTACTACGCCGGCCGACCGTTTGCAATGGATCAACATGTCAGCCGGCTGCGTCGGAGTCTGGAGGCGATCGGGATCGATCCTCTCTTGACAGATGACTTGCCCCAAGCGAGCGATGCCTTGCTCGCGGCGAACGGTCTAGCTGATGCCAAGCTGTATTGGCAAATCACCCGCGGCCCGGCCACACGCAGCCATCTCATGCCCAGCGAGCCCGGCCCATCGGTGTTGATGATCGCTTACGCCCTGCACCGGCTCGACCCCGAAGCGGAGCCGGGCGAGATGTCGGCCATCACGGTGCCCGACACGCGGTGGACCGAGTGCTGGATCAAGTCCCTCATGCTGCTACCCAATTCGCTGGCGAAAACCAAAGCCAATCAAGCGGGCTGCGAGGAGGCGATCTTCGTCCGGGAAAAAACAGATTCCGAATCGGGTCGTAGCGGCGTCGCTAAACACGTCACCGAAGGCAGCTCGACCAATGTGTTTGCGGTAATCGATGGCGTGCTCCGGACCCACCCCGCCGATCGATGGATCTTGGGCGGAGTCACACGCGATGCACTTTTGAAACTCGCAGCCGAGCTGGAAATTCCTGTACAGGAAACCGCATTCACGCCTGACGCATTACATAGCGCAGCCGAGGTGTTCGCCTGCAGCACCACGACGGAACTGATCGCGATCACCCAGATCGATGGGCAAGGCATCGGAGACGGTCGGGTGGGGCCGATCTCGAAGCATCTGCATCGGGCATTTGTGAAGCAGATTCTGCGGTGAAATCAGTAATAGCAAACCAAGCGGGACACTTCGCGTCGCCCGCTAAACCTATTTTAAATTTGATGACAGCCCAGCCTCACCCCGTCGCGGCGGGCTCGGGTTTCGGGTCCGCGTCGTCCATGCAGATCACCTTTTTGTGCAAGTCGTTTTCCTGCATGTAAGTCATCAGCATCGCGATATAGCTCGCCCGGATCAGCGGAGCAGTGTCCATACCCAGCTTCTCCCGGACGCTCAGCACCTGCTCTTCGTTGTCGCCCTCGATTTCAAGGAATGTGCCGAGATGTGGCAGGGTGTCGATTTCGACACGGCAGCCGTCGAGCAGGTAGCGCGACCGCCGCTTCTCAAACGTCAGCACCGGCTCGAAACCCAGCGCCCGCAGCATGTCGCCCGCCGCGTTGGCATCGGACACGCCGACCTCGGTTTCGGTACGGCTCTTGAGTTTTCCGTGCACCCGCGGGCCCTTGTGGGTAATCACGCAATGACGTTGACCGGTGTCCTGATCGGTCTCGACGCGGATGCGTAGGCCCTGGTCTGCCGATTTCATCGCCTTATTGTCCTGGTCGTAGTAGGTATTGATCTCGAGCAGTTCGCGGTCGGCGACGGCGTCGAGCTCACCCAGCTTTTCGCGCAGCGATTCCGGGTCGGCGAGGGACATCTTGGCTTCGACTTCGATCATCATGGCACCAGTATAGGTCAGGCGACAGCGGCAAATAAATGGCGGCGGATCGACGCGACCCGCAGCTTGACAGCAGCGGCCTGGGTACGCCCCATGCTTTGGCTGAACGCCGCTGTGTGTTTTCTCAGCGTCCCGGGCGAGAGCATCAAAGCAATCGGGCTGGGAAGCGATGTGGCCCTGGCGATCCGGTAGAGCAGCAGCCGGTCAGCCCAGTTCAGGCCAACCTGCCGACACAGACACAAAAACACCCAAAGACTGTGCGGCTGTCGGCGGTGTGTTTGCACCAGCTTGACCAGTGAAAGCAGACTGAACACCACCGCAAACGCCCCCGCGATCGGCAGCACCCAGTTCGGATCGAGGTGGCTGCCGTCCATCGCATTCCGCCCGACCTCGCCCGGATCACCAGAGAACAGCCGGGAACCGCCCTGCTCGGCCTGAGCCAGTATCCGCATCGAAACAGCATCCGCGAACCGGCTCATCCCAGCACCCCCACCGGCTGATGTGCATGTCGGGCATCCCAATGATGTTCGGGGTGCATGTCGCTGTACCCGTGCGGCGTCCTGCCTACGCTGGCGAGCATGTCGATCGCCTGTTGGCGTTCTTCAGGTTGCCCCAGCAAGCGAGTTTCGATCTGATCCAACGCAACGGCGTCGATTTTCATTAAAGCACGCAGTGCCGATCCGCGGACCGCTTCAGGCATCTCACGCCAACTGGCCCAGACATTTTTGAGCATCACCGCGCTCGACCGGCGTTGCAGCCATTGATTCGCCAGAGGGTCGGCGGGGTGCGGACCTCGGAGGTGTGCCGGGTCCGATTTGGCATCTGTGGATTGTGTGCAAAGCATCATCGCCGCCAGCCGGGAAACCTCGACCGCCGGGTCGAGCCGGGCGTCATGGATTGCGAGCTCGGCTTTTCCGACCGCGTCCGGATCACCGCCGCCCATTGCTTTCTGATGCTCGAGAAACGCTCCGATGGACCGCAGGCCCGCAAGGCGGACGCTCGGGTCCTGATCCGCTGCGAGCAGCAGCCAGCCTTCTACCTTCGCCGCGGCTTCCCAAGGACCGGCCGCCAACCAACACGCGTAACCCTGACGCGACGGGATCGGCCAGGATCGGATCGTCGTTTCATCAATACCCCAATCCGACGGCGGTTCGAGCTTTTTCATGCCCCTCTGAATCGTCGGCAGGTCCAGCAGGTGCTCGACCCCGGCCAGTTGCTCACCGAAATATCCCTTTTCCGCAGCATGCCGCAGGCCACGCCGGGCGTGCTCGGCCAAATTCGCAACGCCGAGCATCGGAATCAGCGCGTGACGCGCTTCCGCAGTGGCCGCATTGGTGAGCATCTGGGCAACGGCGAGCGTCGCCGGGTGCTGGTGGTCCTGCAATGCTTCGTACGCCTCGGCGAGCGGCCGAGGCGTAAGTCGGAGCATCGCCCGGAGCACAGCGGGATGCTTGTGGAACCGATACTGCTTGACCGTCCCAGCCACCGCTCGGCAGAGATCGGCAATCGCTTTAGCGGACATTTCATGGGTGTGGTGGGCGAGTTCGAGCAGGCCCGTCGCTGCATATTCCCGCACCGCCGGGTCGCCATGCCGCAACCGATCCGTGATGAGATACGCCAATCGGCCCTCGCGGGCGTCGACCAGCAGTTGCAGGGCGTTGAGCACCGCCGACGACTCGCTGTGGGTCACCACTTCGCGGAGCGGTTTGTGCAGTGAATCGATGCGGTCGATCAGTTGGCTGCGGTCGGCCGGGGCGAGTTGCTGATACCGCATGATGAGCGAACGCAGGCCCGAGGGTCGGCCGCGATGCAGAAGCGCCGCCACGATGTGCTCTCGGCCGGCGGGATCGGCCGTACGCATCGCCGCCCCGAGCGCCCGATCGATCGCGGGGTGCTTGGCCCATTTCGGGTCGGACCCCTCACGAATTCGGCGTAGCAGGGGGTAAGACCAGGCCATATTGAGCGGCACCATCCAACGAAGCGGACATCTTCTTCCAGCCGTTCTTATCGGCCGCCAACCACATTTCGCAATAAAGCGAACCTGCCGCGATACGAAACGTATTACCACCGATGCCCGGCAAGCGAAGGTCATACCGGGCCGAATTCGACCCGATCACCCAAACTTAAAACCAGGAATCCGGATCTGAAGTAAGGATTAGCCCCAATAATCGTCATCATTTCAAAAAAAACACAGATAATCTCAACAAAATCTAAAACTCGGGGTTTCCATCGCTTGAGTGATAGTTATAATTCGGCATCCCGTCTTGGCAGGAAGCCAACGCAGGGCAAGGCAGACCTGAATTTTTTTGATTTATTACCCGCTTAAGGTCTTTATCAGGCCATGAGGACGCTATGAGTGTAAGCCATAAATCCACCCAGCAGAGCAGTTTCCGGATGATGTTGTATAGCCGTCCGCTCCACCCCGAGCTCTTCGAGCTCGTCGCGCGGCGCAGCGATCAGCACGGTGAATATGACATCGAGTCCTGGATCACCCCGGCAGGTCACGTCGTGCGATTCAGTGCGAAAGGCCAAACCCTCAGCGAGACCGTCGTCGAAACCGGCGACCACCTGCCTGAAAACGGCTTGATCCACGCCCTGCCCTGCCTCGGCGAAAAAGATTTCGAGATGGACGATGCCGGCAAGCTCGGCTACGTCACCACCATCCAGACCGAAACGCTGACCGACAACCTCTATCTCTCGACCTACCGCGAGATGGTGGATTTCGCCCGCGAAACCGGCAGCCTCAGCTATGCCTGGGACACTGAGGCCGGCCACAATCTCTCGCTGCTGGATGCTCAGAAATACCGCCGCGAATACCACGTGCAGTCCTACCATCTGCTCGCCGACTCCGGCACCGTCCTGCGGACCCAGTCGATCTTCGAGATGAAAGCCTGATCCTCGGCAAAATTTTGATTTAACTCAAAGCCCACGGATGGCCATCCGTGGGCTTTTTCTTTCAGCTAAAGCGGGTCTTTCTTCGGCACACCCGGCAGCCTCGGGTAAGCCTTAGGTGTCGGGCGATCCTTGACGATGCTGACGATCACCAGGTCATTGTCAAAGCTTTCGGGGTAGGCATCGATGACCGCCAGTTCGCCTGCACCGAGTTTTTCCATCGCGTCGCCGGACGCTTCGAGTTCCTGCTCCGCTTTCGGGCCTTTCATGGCGAGCATCCGCCCGCCGACTTCCAGCAGGGGCAGGGAGTATTCGAGCACGACCGGCATTGGGCCGACAGCTCGGCTGACCGCGATGGTGTACCGCTGACGGTGGGCCGGGTCCTGCCCCACTGCCTCGGCCCGCTCCTGCAGCACCGTCACGTTCGGCAGGCTCAGGCTCTGGATGACATGTCGCAAAAACTCCGCTTTTTTGCCCGTCGCCTCGATCAGGCTGAACCGCAGCTCGGGCCGGGCGATCGCCAACGGGATGCCCGGCAGGCCCGCCCCCGTGCCGATGTCAATCACCCGCCCCCCCGCCGGGGCCAAATCGACGCCCGGCAGTGGCGTAAGACTGTCCACAATCAGCCGGCTCCACGCCTGCTCGCGATGCCGAATCGCGGTGAGGTTCGTCGTCTTGTTCGCCTCCAGCACGAGGTCGAGATAGTCCGACAACCGCTCGATTGCCCCACCAGGAAGTGCAATCTCCAAAGCTTCGAGATCGGCCAAAACAAAATCAGGAATACGCATGGGCACAGGTTAGCGGGTCATTTTGATTTGCCGCCAATGACACCAAGGAAAACCAAGCATTTAACCGCGGATGAACGCAAATGAACACGGATTTAAGAATTTTATAAACAGGTCTTCAAACACAATAAATGGACTGTTCATCCGGAGTTTGGTCACTTTATTTTATTCCTAATCTGCGTTTATCAGCATTCATCTGCGGTTGCATTCTTCGGTTTGCTTGACGCTCTTCGCGTTCTTGGCGGCAAAAAAAATCAAACCGCCGCCCGCCTCCGGTCGAACTCGAACGACGGTCGGGTCATCAGCGTCGGTCTTCGGGCGGCGAAGTTCAGGACCAGCCCGATCATGGCAAAGCTGAATAGCAGGCTGGACCCGCCGTAGCTGAGGAAGGGCAGGGTGATGCCGGTGATGGGCAGCAGGCCGACGGTCATACCGATGTTGACCACGGCCTGGGCGAAGAAGATGCCCGCGAAGCCGACGCAGCTCAGCCGGGCGAACGGGTCACGCGACTGGGCCGCCACCGCGAGCATCGACCCGAGCAGCAGGGCATAAAGAGCCATCGTCCCGACCCCGCCGAGCATGCCCCAGCGGTTGACGATCACCGCGTAGATCATGTCGTTGTGGGCTTCGGGCAGCGGGTTGTACCGGATAACGGTGCCGGCCCGATCCTGGCCGTACCCGGTCACGCCGCCAGCCCCGACCAGCGTCATCGCCTTGTGCTGCTGATATGCATCGGATTCGATGTAGCGGGTGTCGCCCTGAGCCAGGCTGATCATCGAGCGGATGCGAGTTTGCTGATGAGGCTTGAGCAGTTGCAAGTCCGGCGGGGCATAGAGCACGATCGCGATGTTCGCCCCGATGACCAACAAGCCCAGCCCGAGCAGCGAGCCGAGATGTCGCAGCTTGGCCCCGGCCGCGACAAGCATGACGAACAACGCCGGGCCAAACACCAGCGACGTGCCCAGGTCCGGCTCGAGCAGGATCAGCACGACCGGCACAACCATGAACGCAAACGGGATCAGCAAACCTACCAGCGACCGGTGGCTGCTGCGATACCGCAGGTACCACGCGAGGCTAAGCACATAGAACACCTTCGCCATCTCGGAGGGCTGAAAGTACATCACCTTAAGATCGATCCAGGATCGCGCCCCATTGACGACCGGCACGATGCTGCGCGGCACAAAAGTCAGCAGCACGAACACCAACAGTGCCAGTGAAAACGCGAACATCGGGTAGGCCAGATGCCCGAGCAGCCGCGGGTGTGGGATCAACGCCATCGCCATCGCAACCAGCGCGATCGGCAGGTTCCGCTGCTGCGCTGCCGCAAAGCCCGGCTCGACGGTGTCAATCGCGATGATTCCCACCGCGGTCAACCCTAACGCCGCCAACAGCGTGACCCACGCGGGATTCGGGCGGAGCAAACTCGGGAAGGTTTTGCTCAATCAGCTGCCTTGTGAGTGAGCGATTCAACCGCAGGTGAACGCGGGTGAATGTGGATGCGAATATGAGTATTTGAAAGGTTATGCATCGGTGTTGACTTTCCCGACACTTTTTCGCGGGACCACTCAAACGAATATGTTTGAAAACATCTGCGTCAGTCAGTGTTCATCTGGGGTCAAATTTCATGCGGTGCTCAGTCAGGTTGCGAATTGCTTGAGACTTGCAGAGTATTTCCAAGGTAGCCCTCGCGTTTTAATGCATAAGTAATCTGGTTCACGATCGGGCCGGCGACGCGGCCGCCGGAGCCGGCGAATTCGACGACGACGGCCACGGCGATCGTCGGGGCCGGCTCGCCCTCAGGCTGGAGCAGCGCGACGACCCAGGCGTGATTGCCGGTGCGGAGGATTTGGCCGTTCGGGTCGGGTCGGCCGTCGGGCAGGGTCGAGCGGAGCGGCGGGGGCTGGGCGGTGCCGGACTTGGCGAAGACGCGCACACCCGGGCAGGTGAAGTTCGGCTCGTAGCCGCCGCCGAAGCGGATGCCGCGTGTCGTCCCCCCGATATCGTTCGCTGACTCATCCATGCCACGCAACGCGCGTTCCCGAGCGGCGGGCGACAGATTCAGGTTGCCTGCCTCGCGCGGCCCGCCGGGTCGACTGCGGTCCTGGATCAGCGTCGGCGGTATAAACAGCCCGCCGCGGGCTACCGTGGCGTGGGCGTTGGCGACCTGCAGCGGCGTCGCGGCCATCGCGCCCTCGCCGATGCTCATGTAGGCCGCCATCTCTTCGGTGATGCGGCTGCCCTGCTCGGGCAACAAGCCCGGCAGTTCCTCGAACATGCCGACCCCGGCCCGACGCCCGAAGCCGAACTTGCTGAACCACTGGACCAACCGGTAAAAGCCCGGCCCCTCGCCGTACATCTGTGCGATCCGGCCGAAGAACACGTTGGAGCTGACTTTGATTGCCTCGACGCCATCGATGATGCCGAACGGCTGACCGCCCTGCTTGACCCGCCAATCGCGGTAGATGTTTTCGCGGTGCTCCCACAATCGGCCGAGCGAAGTGTCGATCGTCTCGTCCGGGCCTATCAACCCGTCGGTGATCGCGGCGGCCAATACGAGCGGCTTATTGGTCGAGCCAGGTTCGTAGAGATACTGCACCGGCCGAAAAACATACGGCTGATCGATGTGGTTGCTGTAGATCCCGCGGTCGTTCTCCCGCAGCTCCTGCAGGCTGATGCCCGGCACGGACACCGCTGCCAGAATCTCGCTGTTATCCAGGCTCAGCACGACCGCCGCCCCGTTGAGCGGCGTCCCCAGCGGCAGGTCCTCGCCATGCCACGGCTGGGCGGACATCAGCCCGACCTGCGGGTCCTGCGACATGATGGCCTGAATCCTCGCCTGCAATTCAATGTCGATAGTCAGGTGCACATCCCGGCCGGCTTCGGGGCGGGCGTTTTCCTCACGGCCGGTGTCGAGGTGCAGCACCCGTCGGCCACGCGAACCGCGTAGCATCGGCTCCATGGACCGCTCGATGCCGAAGCGGCCGACCGGATCGTTCGGTAAATAGCCGCCGAGGTCGACAATCTGCTCGCCATTCTCGTCCTGCGTCTTGAAGGGTCGTTCATTCCAAAACGAGTCGCCGTCGTGGACTCGGCGGAGTTGGCCGACGATATGCCGACCAATGCCGTCCACGGTGATTTCGATGGGTTGATCGTTTTGCAGCGGGCCGGGGAACGTCGAGCGGTCGAGCATGAAGGTCCGGGTTTCCCAAGGGTAGCGGCGCTGCTTCACATGGATCGGCTGAACCTCTAGCCAGACCCCGTGCTCGCGGGTGTCAGCGGTCATGCTGTCGTGGCGGGTCGCGTGCTCGAACGCCTCCTGTTCCTGCTTCGCCCGGGCGGTGAAATACTCGATTCGGCTGCGGGTCGACTCGGGGATGTCGAACAGCATGGCATGGGATTGCAATTCCTCGGCGACTTCGACGTAGACATCGTTCCAACCCACCTCTTTATTGTCACTGCTCAGTGCGGCGGTTCGGCGGGAGCGTTTCCGGGCGGTGGCGAGAGCGACCAATCGCTGCACCCAGCGGACGACACGATCGCGTCGGCCGGTCAAATCGCTGAGCTCGACCCCGCCCAGGCCAGCCAGCGTCGCCCAGAGCTGCTCGACCTGTTGATCGTAGGGTGCGAGGTAATGCCGCTGCACGATCGCTTCGCGCTGGACGGCATCCAGGGCGGACCAGGTCTCACGGCCCAAGTCGCGTTTAGCGGCCTCGACCGCCCGGCCGAACGCCCAGTCGCCGTTCATCACCCGGAAGCTGACCACCACGTCTACGCCCGGCTTGTCCTCGGCGAGGACTCGGCCCTTACGGTCATAAATCCTGCCACGCACGGTCGGCGTGAGGTCCGGCCGCTGCAACGCCCGCTCGACCATCGCCCGCCGCTGCTCGTGCTGCGCCCCGGTGGTCAGCCGGGCGGTTTGCATGGCCAAGAGCAACAGGATGACCGCCGCCGCCACCGCGAGCAGCAGCAGGCGTCGATGAAACATGCTCGGCACATTTTGTCGCAGCACGCCACGCATCGAGCCATTTTAAGGCATTGGACAGGATGACAGGATTTGCTGGATTAACAGGATGAAATGCATCGATTGAAGGAAATTGCAATGAGCCGGGAATGAGGCTTGTAGATTAATAGCTTTGTCTTTTCTGATCCTGTTGATCCATCGCATCCTGTCATCCTGTCAAAAATCTTCACGCCTACCATGGACTATGAAGTTTTCTTACAGCGAATTCGATGGCCAGGGTTTTCTGTCGCCCGATCAGCTTTTTGCCGACCCGCGGGTGATGAATTTCATCTTGCAGTATGGCGAGCAGGCCCTCGACGCGATGAACAACCTCGACGATCCGGACGAACAGGCCTATGTCGAGGCGATGATCGAGGCGGGGCTGCTCGAGGAGTACGAAGATGAGAACGGCAATACGAAGCTACGCATGAGCCCTCGGATGCTGCGCGGGCTGCAGCACCGCGCGCTGCTGGACATTTTCGAAAATATGAAGAAGGGCAACCGGGATGGACATCAGACCCGCGCCCACGGGCGGACGACCGAGCGGTCAGACGGCACGAAAGCCTACGAATTTGGCGACTCGATCTCTGAGCTCGACATGGGGGCCACGATGCGAAACGCGGTGGCCCGGCAGTTGGCGGATCGCGCTCGGGCAACGGGAGAGGCGGCCGGCGGGCCGAGTTTACCGATCGGGATCACGCCTCATGATTTCGAGGTGCACCTTACGGAAGGCATGGCGGACTGTGCGACGGTCATGCTCATCGACCTGTCGGGGTCGATGATGCGGTACGGCCGATTCATCCAGGCCAAGCGGATCGCGCTGGGTATGCAGGAGCTGATCCGCGGCCGGTTCCCGCAAGACACGCTTGAATTCGTCGGGTTTTATTCTTTGGCGGACAAACTGCAGGAGCGCGATATCCCGCTGGTCATGCCTAAGCCGGTGACGATCCGCGATTACGAAGTCCGCCTGCGGATTCCGTTGCAGCAGGCTTATGCGAATGTCGAAAAAATCCCGCAGCACTTCACGAACCTGCAACTCGGCCTGCGCACCGCCCGGCAGATGCTCAGCCGAAGCGGAGCGGCGAACAAACAGATCTTTGTGATTACCGATGGCCAGCCGACCGCCCACGTCGAAGAGGTTGAGAAAGCCGGCGAAGAGATGCTGTACCTGCTCTACCCCCCCACCGAAAAGACCAGCACGATCACATTGACCGAGGCGGTGAAATGTCAGCAGCAAGGCATCCGCATCGCGACCTTCGCCTTGATCGAGGACTACTACGGCATGGACTGGGTCAGCTTCGTCGACAAGCTCACCCGCCTGACCCGCGGCATGGCGTATTACTGCACCAGCGAAGACCTCAGCTCGACCGTCATCGAGAGCTACCTGACGGGCAAGAAAACCAAGTCATTTATCCATTGAATCATGGTTGGGTTATTTTAAACCTGGGGATGGCTATCCCCAGGCTTTGGTATCTAATTCCCAGTCGCCCCGATAGATCGCGATAAACTGATTGACTTATGACGCTTCAACATCATCCGGAACCGGCCCGTGAGACCCCGATTGTGCGTGAGGCCGACGTTGTCGTCGCCGGCGGAGGGCCGGCGGGTGTCGCCGCGGCGCTGGCGGCGGCTCGCGGCGGAGCATCCGTCGTCCTCATCGAGAGCCATGGCCAACTCGGCGGCGTATGGACCACAGGGCTATTAAGCTGGATCATTGATGCGGGTAACAAAGACGGCATCATGGCCGAGGTCCTCCAACGCCTCGATGCTTTGGATGCACGGCAACCCGACATCAAGGGCGGGGTGGCCTACGACACGGAAGCCATGAAGCTCGTGCTGGAGCAGGCCTGCGTCGAAGCGGGCGTGACGATCCGCCTGCACACCCATGTCGTCGCGGCGTCCCGTGATTCGAATAATCGACTTGCGGTGTGCATCACTGAGAGCAAGTCCGGTCGGGAGGCGTGGGCGGGCAAGTGCTTCATCGACTGCACCGGCGACGGCGACCTCGCGGCCCAAGCCGGCTGTGGCTTCGACATTGGCCGACCTAAAGAGGGGCCGGGCAGTGCCGGGCCCGACCGCGCCGGCGAGACCCAGCCGATGACCCTGATGGCCCTGATCACCGGCATCGACCACGACGCCACCGCCGCCTTTCATGAACGCCGGGATCGGAATTGGAATGCACCTAAGGACGCATTGCTTGCCGAGTTCGAGCGCGCCGGTGCCACGCCGTCTTATGGCAAGCCGACGATCTTCGCGATCCGGCCGGGCCTGTATACCTGGATGATCAATCACGAGTACGGCGTCGATGCTCTCGACGCCCAGCAGATCAGCGACGCCACGATCCATGCGCGTCATGAAGTTCACACCTGTATCGACGCCCTGCGCAGCCTCGGCGGCGTCTGGGAAAACATCCAGATCGTGACCACCGGCTCGCAACTGGGTGTCCGCGAAGGTCGACGCATCCACGGCCGAGCCAGCGTCACCCTGCAAGACCTCATCGATGGCAGCCGCTACGACGATGCGGTATGCCGGGCGACCTTCTGTATCGATGTGCACTCCACTTCAAAATCACACAGCACTTCGTTTGACCACAACGACAAGGTCAAGACACAACCCTACGATATTCCTTACGGTGCGATCGTCGCCAAAGATGTGGACGGCCTGCTGCTCGCGGGGCGATGCATCAGCGGCGACTTTCTCGCTCACTCCAGCTACCGGGTCACGGGCAATTCGGTGGCGCTGGGCGAGTCTGCGGGTCATGCAGCGGCGGCCGCGGTTTCGCGCGATGTCCTGCCACACGAGATCGATTTCGCTCGTGATGTGCTGTCCGCATCTTCCTGAAACCCAATCCCTTCCGCTTGAGTTCAATTCAAGCCCACATCCATCCGACGCGGGGCCGCTGCGGTAAACTGGCCCTCCCTATGAAATACGACTTCAACGCGATCGAAGCCAAGTGGCAAAGCCATTGGCAACAGCACAAGACCTTCAAGACGCCCAACCCCGGCAACACCGAGGCCGGCTTCGACCCGGATAAGCCCAAATTCTACGTGCTGGACATGTTCCCTTACCCCAGCGGGGTCGGGCTGCACGTGGGCCACCCGCTGGGCTTCATCGCCACCGATATCGTCGGGCGTTATAAGCAGGCGCTCGGCTACAACGTCCTGCACCCGATGGGCTTCGATGCGTTCGGCCTGCCCGCGGAGCAGTACGCCATCGAGACCGGCGTCCACCCCCGGAAAACAACAGAAGCCAACATCGAAAATATGGTGGGTCAGCTCCAACGCCTGGGCATGGCCTACGACTGGGACCGTACCCTCGCGACCACCGACCCGGGCTACGTCAGATGGACGCAGTGGATTTTTCTGCAGCTCTACCAAAGCTATTACGACCCGGTCGAAAAGCGGGCGATGCCGATCGATACGCTGGTCGAGAAACTGCAAGGCGAGGACTATTACCTCGGCTTCGATGGCGAGTTGATCCTTTCGGGCAGCGATGAAGATTTGCAGGCTGTCACCGGCACACCGATCGGCATCCGCAAGTGGCGCGAGCTCGAGCCGGACCAACAGCGACGGCTGCTCGATGAATATCGCTTGGCTTACCTCGCGGATGTCGAGGTCAACTGGTGCCCGCAGCTCGGCACGGTGTTGGCCAACGAAGAGGTGACCGCGGAGGGCCGATCCGAGCGAGGCAATCACCCGGTCAATAAGCGGCCGCTGAAGCAGTGGATGCTGCGGATCACCGCGTATGCCGACCGTTTGATCGAAGACCTCGACCGCGTCGATTGGCCCGAGCCGGTCAAGCTGCTGCAACGCAACTGGATCGGTAAGAGCTTGGGTGCGGAAGTGACTTTCGCAGTGGACACAGCAGGCTCGTCATCGAGCCGGACGCGGGCCGATGACGGCCCGGCTGAAACTGAATCCATCACCGTCTTCACGACCCGCCCCGACACGCTCTTTGGCGCGACCTACATGGTCCTCGCACCCGAGCACCCGCTGGTCGATGTAATCACCACCCCTGAGCAGCTTCAAGCTGTCGTCGAATACCGCACCCAGGCGGTCGCCAAGTCCAACGTGGATCGTCAGGCGGCCGGGGGCGACAAAGAAAAGACCGGCGTCTTCACGGGGGCTTATGCAACCAACCCGGTCAACGGCGAATCGATCCCGATCTGGATCGCCGACTACGTCATGATGGGCTACGGCACCGGCGCGATCATGGCCGTGCCGGCTCATGATGAACGCGACCACGCTTTCGCGAGAAAATTCGACCTGCCGATTATTCAAGTAATCAAGCCGGGCGATGAGCGAAGCGAATCCCCGGATCACGACATCCAGCAGTCTGCCTACACCGGCAACGGCCGACTCTTCAACGCCGCCAACGACGAAATCTCACTCAACGGCAAGCCGGTCGATCAAGCTAAACGCGAGATCACCGATTGGCTTGAAAAGGGAGGCCTCGGCCGAGCCAAGGTGCAGTATCGCCTGCGGGATTGGCTGTTCAGTCGGCAGCGCTATTGGGGTGAGCCGTTTCCGATTTTGCATGGCCCTGATGGCGAGATTCGTGCGGTGGATGCGGCTGACTTGCCGGTTGAATTGCCGGAGATGACCGACTTCAAACCTTCGGGGAGTGATGACCCGACCGCCCCGCCACAGCCGCCGCTCGGCCGGGCATCCGACGACTGGAAGACCGTCGTACTCAATGGCAAGACCTACACCCGCGAACTCAACACCATGCCCAACTGGGCGGGGTCGTGCTGGTACTACCTGCGCTACCTCGATCCGCGGAATGATGAAAAACTGGTCGATCCGAAAGTCGAGCAGTACTGGATGCAGGGGCACGGAGCCGCGGATGTCAATCCGCGTGCGGAAGGTGTGGAGCATGGCGGCCGCGGGTTGACACCCTCGGCTTCGGGTGGCGGAACTTCCGGGGGCGGCGTCGACCTTTATGTCGGCGGGGTCGAGCATGCCGTGCTCCACTTGCTCTATGCTCGTTTCTGGCACAAGGTGCTCTACGACCTCGGCCACGTCTCGACGCCCGAACCCTTTGCCAAGCTGTTCAGCCAAGGCTATATCCAGGCCTATTGCTACCGCGATCAGCGCGGCGTCGCTGTGCCCGCCGCCGAAGTCGTCAACCAAGACGGCAAGCCAGCCGCCGACGTCCAAGGCACTAAGAAACAACAGTTTTACTTCCGGGGTGAGCCCGTTACTGAAGAATTCGGCAAGATGGGCAAAAGCCTCAAGAACGCTATTGCCCCCGATGCGATCTGCGAGCAGTATGGCTGCGACACCCTCCGCCTCTACGAAATGTACCTCGGCCCGCTGGACCAATCCAAGGTCTGGAACACGAACGACATCGTCGGCGTCCACCGCTTCCTGCACCGCGTTTGGCGGAACTTCATCGATGATCAAACCGACACGTTGCTCGTCGATCAGCATGAGCCTGATGAGCAGCTTGACCGCCTGACCCACGCAACGATCAAGCGGGTCACCGAGGCGATGGATGCCATCCAGTTCAACGTCGCCATCGCGGCGCTGATCGAATTGAATAATGCCTTGGTCGCGCTTGAAAAGTTGCCGACGTTCACCGCGACGGCGATGGTGCAGATGCTCGCGCCGTTCGCCCCGCACCTCGCAGAGGAGCTTTGGCAGCGGATGGGCCATGAGGGTTCGGTGGTAGACGCGGGTTGGCCGCTCTACAGCGAGGGCAAGCTGGTCCAGGACACGATCGAGTTGCCGGTGCAGGTCAACGGCAAACTGCGTGGCAAGATCACCGTACCGGCCGAGGCGTCTCGCGAAGAGGTCGAGGCCGCCGCCCGCACCGATGGCAACGTGTTGACCCATCTAGAAGGCAAAACTTTGCGGAAGATCATCGTCGTGCCGGGCCGGCTGGTCAACCTCGTGGCGAATTGACCATCACCATAACTCGCCCGGATTCATGGCAATTCGTTGACGGCCGACCGCTCGAAACGGGTGAACGATGCCTACGATCGTCGGTCTTGGATTTGTCCGACGAATGTACTGGAGCTTGCTTTGCCTGAATCGACTGAATTACAGCGTCACGCCGACCCGTTGTTTGCCCCGCACCGGATGGGTGATTTGATATTGCCCAACCGCGTGCTCATGGCCCCGATGACGCGCTGCCGGGCGACGCTGCCCGAACTCGTGCCGCATGATCTGAATGCGGTGTATTACTACCAGCGGGCCTCGGCGGGGCTGATCTTCACCGAGGGCACGCAGGTCGCCGAGACCGGCTTGGGATACGTCGGCACGCCCGGCATTCATACCGATGCCCAGCGGGCCGGCTGGCAGAAGGTGACCGACGCGGTGCACGCAGGCGGCGGCCGAATCTTCGCCCAGCTCTGGCATGTCGGGCGGGTCAGCCACCCGGACTTTCAGCCGGATGGCGGGCTGCCGATCGCCCCTTCGGCTGTCGAACCCGACGATCTGTATGTGCACACTCAAGACGGCAAGAAGCCGATCCCGCAGCCGCGGGCGCTGGAGGCTAATGAGTTACCGGGAATTGCCGATCAATTCCGACACGCGGCACAGATCGCTTACGACGCAGGCTTCGACGGCGTCCAGCTGCACGGGGCCAACGGCTACCTGATCGACGAATTCCTGCGCACCGCGACCAACCAGCGGACCGACGACTTCGGCGGATCGGTGGACAACCGCCTCCGCTTCCCGCTCATGGTGGTCGAGGCGATCTTGAAAGTCTGGCCGAAAGAACGCGTCGGCGTCCGCGTCTCGCCGACCGGCACGTTCAACGAGATGAGCGATGACGACCCGGTCGAGACGTTCACCCGTTTCGCCGAGGAGCTCGACAAGCTCGGACTTTGCTTCATCGAGGTCGTCGGCAAGCTGTTTGACCAGGAAGAAGAAGCCAAGGAGCAATCGACAATCGACCGCGAGGTTCGCCGCGTGTTCAACCAAACGATGATTGTCAACGGCGACTACGACGCGGACTCGGCCCGCAAAGCGATCACCTCCGGCAAGGCTGATTTGGTCAGCTTCGGCAGACCGTTTCTCGCCAATCCCGACCTGCCGGAGCGGTTTCGTCTCGGAGCCGATCTCAACGATCCGGACGGCGACACGTTTTACGACCCCACTGCCGGGGCGAAGGGCTACACAGATTATCCGTCCTTGGACCCACAGGCCGGGACCGACGCGTAGCTGCATCTGGTTTGCTCGATCTGCGGGAAAGTATGGACGGTGAAGCGGTCGCGTCTGGTCGCCGAGCCGCTATGATCGGCGTCTCATGACCGAACGCATCCTGCCCGTTTCGACCCACAACGACATCGTCGCCGCTGCTTACCGCCACCGTAGTTTTACCGCGGACGAGGCCGACCAGGCCGCCCGCTTCTGCGAGCTCGCCGCATGGCATGGCATCAAAACGCACAACGCGATCAAGGCGTTGCATCTCGACGAGCTATTCGGCTCCGGCAACAAGAAGTCGCAAGGCTGCGTGCCCGGTGCGGAGATCAAGAAGATCGACAACCGCTTCGCCGCCGCCGAGACCTGGGACGCCCAGCGCAAGCTCGGCCAGGCCACCGCGTTCGCCGCCATCGAGACCGCGGAGAAGCTTGCCGACCAATACGGCGTCGGTATTGTCAGTGTCGACCACGCCTTCCACTACCTCTGGGGCGGCGGCTATGTGATGGACTCGGCCAAGCGGGGCTACATCGCCTACACCAACTGCACCGCCGCCCTCGCCGAGGTCGTCCCCTTCATGGGCAAGCACCCGACGCTCGGCACGAACCCGCACTCCTGGGCTTTTCCCACCACCGAGGCCGTGGGCTTCCCGATCGTTATCGACTGGGCGACCTCGACCGTCGCCATGGGGCGTGTTCAACAGTTCAAGCGTGAAGGCAAGCAGCTACCGCCCGATTCGGCTGTGGACAAAGACGGCAACCCGACCCAGGACCCCAACGCCGTTCATGCCCTCTTGCCCTTCGGCCGACACAAGGGCTACGGCCTGTCGCTGATCAACGAACTAGTCGGCGCGTTCATTGGTGGGTCGCTACCGACGTTGCGATCCAGGCCCGATCAGGCCGACGGCGACAAGACCACGCCGAACTTTTTCTTCCAGGTCATTCACCCCGACGCGATGAGCAGCGGGCTGTTCAGCGGCGGCCGGGACCAGGCTACGAATATCAAAGCCGTGCTCGACGACATCCTTGGCCACGGCAACGCTGAGAACGGCGTCATTCTGCCGGGTCAGCTCGAACATCAAGCGGCCAAGCAAAGTGAACAAGCCGGTGGTCTGCTCTTCACCGAGGCCGAGATCGAAGAGTTCCAGCACATCGCTGAGGAAGCGGGTGTCGATTTCGATCCGGCCGATTGCGAGTCTTTTGAACCGTGAGCCAAATCAAGCCCAATATCGTGTACATCCTCGCCGACGACCTGGGCTACGGGGATGTTGGCTGCCTCAACCCTGAGAGCAAGATCCCCACACCTCGCCATGACCAACTGGCTCGTGAGGGGATGACGTTTACCGATGCGCACAGCAACTCCGCGGTTTGCACGCCGACCCGTTACGGCGTCCTGACCGGGCGATACTGTTTTCGGTCCAGCCTCAAAGGCGGGGTCCTCGGCGGGTATGACGACATGCTCATCGAGCCGGGCCGAATGACTGTCGCTTCGATGTTGAAAGAGCAGGGCTACCACACCGCCTGCATCGGCAAATGGCATCTCGGATTAGGTTGGCAGCGATCGGATTCCGATGAGAGCTTTAACCCGGAGCGACCCGGCTGGAGCGAAGACCCCCGTGTCGACTATGCCAAGCCGGTCACGGCCGGGCCGCACACCTGCGGCTTCGATCAATCCTTCATCATCCCCGCTTCGCTGGACATCATTCCATATTGCTATATCGAGAACGGCCAGGTCGTCGAGCGGCCGACCGACCACTGCGAAGACAATCCCCGCCCCGCGATGTGGCGTGGCGGGCCGATCGCGCCCGGGATGCAACACGAAACCTGTTTGCAGGAATTCACCGCACGGGCGACGCAGTTCATCTCCGATCACACTCAGCAACAAAGCGATCAGCCGTTCTTTCTGTATTTACCCCTGCCCAGCCCGCACACGCCCCATGTGCCACGCAAGCCGTTCGTCGGCAAATCCGAAGCAGGCCCCTACGGCGATTACGTGGTCGAACACGACTGGTCGGTCGGTCAAGTTCTCGACACGCTTGAACGACACGGCCTGACCGATGACACACTGGTCATCGTCACCAGCGACAACGGCCCTCACCGTCGCGGCGACGGGTTCGACTTCGAGCAGCAGTACGGCCATCGCAGCAGTTACATCTATCGAGGCCAGAAGTCCGACAACTGGGACGGCGGCCACCGCGTGCCATTCTTCGTCCGATGGCCGGGCCACGTCGAGGCCGGCAGCACCTGCGACGACACAATCTGCCTGACCGATTTTTTGCGTACCGCTGCCAGCCTGCTGGATGTGAAACTGCCAGAGGACGCCGGCGAGGACAGCTTCGACATCTCACCGATGCTGCTGGGTGCGGAAAGTCCCCCTCAACGCGAAGCGACAGTGCATCACTCGGTTGTGGGATGGTTTGCGATCCGCTCCGGCCGGTGGAAGCTGTTGACGCACGCCGGCTCGGGCGGCTGGTCCGAGCCATCGTTCAGCCAAGTGGAAGAAAATAATTCGTCGCAGTCTCAGTTGTACGACATGGAAACCGACCCCGGTGAAACTCAGAATATTTATAGCGAGCATCCTGAGATTGTCGAGAAACTGGAATCGCTGCTGGACCGCTATCGTGTCTCTAATCGAAGCGTTCAAGCGTGATTCGCTTAATTTTTCAAACCTGATAGATTCTCCGCCATGCAAAAATTCAAATCCGCCAAAGAAATCAAAGTCGGCGTCGTCGGTTACGGCGGGGCTTTCAACATGGGCAAAGCCCACCTTAACCAAATGAAGAAGGCGGGCATGAGCCCCTTCGCGGTCTGCGAGGTCGATCCCGAGCGGCTCAAGGTGGCCGAGGAGGACTACCCGGGCATTGAGACTTACGGGTCACTCGACGAGATGCTCAAGAAGTCCGATGTGAATCTGCTGGTGCACATCACACCGCACAATCTGCACTACCCGCTCGCCGCGAAGTGCGTGAAAGCTGGCAAACATGTTGTGACCGAAAAACCTTTTGTGATCACGACCAGTGAAGCGGACCGATTGATCAAGCTGGCCGAGAAAAACAAGGTGATGGTCAGCACGTATCACAACCGCCACTGGGACGGCACAATCATCCGCGCCGTGCAGCAGATCGTCGTCAAGGGCGTCATCGGTGAAGTGTTCAAGATCGACGCCCACATGGGCGGTTACGGGATGCCTAAGGACTGGTGGCGGACCAGCAAAACCATCTCCGGCGGCATCCTCTACGACTGGGGCGTCCACCTGCTGGAGTATTCACTCCAACTGATCAAGAGCGAAGCGGTCGAAGTCTCCGGTTTTGCAAAGAACGGCTACTGGGCTTCCAAGATGAAGCCCTCGCAGCCTTGGAAAAACGATGCCAACGAAGACGACGCCGTCGCGATCATCCGTTTTGCCAACGGTGCATTCATCAATCTGAATATCTCGCACCTCAACACCATGCCGCGGCCGAATATCTTGACGGTCCACGGCACGGGCGGCTCATACAGCTTCGGCCACAAGGAGTGGACGCTGCGGAAACCCGGCCGCGACGGCAAGATCGTTGAGAAAACCGGTACGAGCCCGAATGGTCGGGGCCACCTGTTCTATCAAAATGTCGCGGACTATCTGACCGGCAATGACAAGCTGATCATCACGCCCCAGTGGGCCCGCCGACCGATCCACCTGCTGGACCTGGCGGGCAAGAGCGCTCAGGCCAACAAGACGATGAAGGTCAAGTATGGCTGAGGCCGACCGAGGCTTCGACCTCCGGGTCGGCTTGATCCTGATCGACCGGCTCGAGGTAACCGTGCTTGCAGTACCAGGCGTGCGTCCGCTCCAACCCTTGCTCGAGGGTGAAGGGCGGGTCGTAACCTAAAAGGCGGTAGGCCTTGTCCAGATCAAACGCCCGATCCTGTCGGAACCAGTCCACGCGTCGCCGGAAAATCGGCGGCTTGAACGGCAGGAATTTGAAGACCGCCTCGCAGAGGACCGCCGCTACATAAAGTGGCGCGAAGGGAAAATGTATGAGCTTCACCGACACGCCACGCACCTTGGCGACAAGCTTGACCAGATCGTTGAGATTCAGCACCTCGCGGTCGCCGATGAGAAACGCCTCGCCTAGCGCTTCGTCTCGCTCCGAAGCCATGATAAACGCTTCGATCAGGTTATCGATGTAGCAGCCGTGGTAATGCGCTTTGCCTGAGCCGAACATGAGGAAACGCCCCTTGTCGACCATCTCGAAGAGCATCAGCCATCGCCCGGGGTCGCCCGGCCCGAAAATCGCGGTCGGCCGCAGAATCGTCGACGGCAACCCGTTTTCGTGATACTGCATCACCAGCTGCTCGGCCTCGTATTTCGTGACTTGGTAATAGTCCGTCGGTGCGATCGGCGAGGTTTCGTCGCCGGGCGGGTCCGTGATGTGGCCGTGTACACCCTGCGTGCTGCAATAGATGAATCGCTGAACGCCGTGCTTGACTGAAGCGTCGAGCATGTGCCGAGTCCCCTCGACATTGACTTGGTGGTAGATATCGTCGCCGGATTTCACATCCCTGAAAATCGCGGCCAAGTGATAGACCTGGTCGATCCCCTGCGTAGCCTCATCGCAGACCTCGGGATCGGTCACCGAGCCTAGTACGATCTCTGCCCCCAATGCTTCCAGTTCATCGTGAAACAAGCCGGCCTCGTGGTCCAAAATACGGACCCGATCGCCTCGCTCGATCAAGCGTCTGACCAAGTGGCTTCCCGTAAAGCCGGTGCCGCCTGTGACTAATGAAAACATGTTGAACCTCGCGTATGGCGTGTAGGTGCAGTGCACCTGTGCGTCTTTCTACTTAATACTGCGGGCCATCCCGTAGGTGTCAAATGAATTCGAGCAGATTTATAAGAATTTATGTGAATTTTTCCAATTACTTATGGATTTGCCGCAATGCTACCGCCTGCACCCAGTATAAGCATCGGTCAATAACGAAGCGTTTGTAAACCCACAGGCAAAGTTGGTGTATCTCAGTAAGGAATATTGGTGTGGGTTACAAAAATACCCCGCCGTGCCGGCGGGGTATTCGGGAAGAAAAAAGGCCTCGGCCGGGGAGGCGGCCGGCACGAGACCCGATCCAGGGCAGATTTTTCCGGGGCGGGTTGGCTCCGTGCCTCGCGGTCGGCTTCATTGCCGCCGGGGACAACTACAGCATCGAATTCCCCAAGGCGGATGCCAACGGTTTCATCAAGGAATCTGTTTTCTTCGGGCCGATTGTGACGGCCGTACCGGTCAGGGCCACCGAATCGGGTCATACGATGCGGTTGGCGTCGGTTGCAGTCGTCCCATGCCACGCCAAGCAACGCCAAGCAACGCCGCTGCCGCGATATACTCGCCACCCATGGCCGACCCGAACCCCACTGCTGCCGCGAGCCCGAAGATCGGCCTGTTTCCAGGCACGTTCGACCCACTGACCAACGGCCACCTCGATGTAATCCTGCGTGGCCAGATTCTCTTCGACCGCCTGATCGTCGCGATCGGCCACAACCCCGCCAAGCGTGAAATCTTCTCGACGCAGGAGCGGCAGGAGATGATCCAGGCGATCATCGACCGCCATTGTGACCGACATGTCGAGGTCCGGACTTTCTCCGGCCTGACGGTCGACTTCGCGAAAGAAATCGATGCCACCGCGATCCTCCGCGGTATCCGCAACGTGACTGACCTGAATTTTGAGTTTCAGCTTGCACTGACTAACAGAGCCGTCGCTGATATCGAGACCGTGTTCATCATGACCGGCGAAACCAACGCCTTCACCAGTTCGACACTGATTAAACAGATCGCATCAGGCGGCGACATCGACCGCCTCCGCAGCCTCCTGCCGGAGATCGTGCTCGACCGGCTGAAAGCCAAGAAAGCCGAGATGGGCGGTGCTTTGCCCTGGGCCCATGTGGATCATTTCAAGGAGTAAGGGTCTGGGGGCTTGGGGGTTGGGGACTTTGGAACTCGGAAAGTGCGGAAAGCTGGTCGCCGTCGGCTGTTAGCATCTGGCCTATTGTGTTCGTACGTCCCCTGCGTACTTGCCGCGAATAGCAGCTGCCAACTGCCATTACCGAACAACAGCCCAAGTCCCCAACCCCCAAGTCCCCAGCCCATGGATTACCGCATTATCAGCATCGGCACGCTCAGCCGAAATGAGCATTGGCCCGACCCTCAAACGGCCCGGCAGCCGCATGCCACGACGACCCTCGTCCGCAGCGGCGACAAGGTCATCCTCGTCGACCCCGCACTACCCGAACAGGTCATCGCTGCGCGGCTCGGCGAACGGGCCGGCCTTCGCCCCGAGGATGTCACCGATGTCTTCCTGACCAGCTTCCGCCCCGCTCACCGCGGCGGGGTGTCTGCGTTTGAACACGCCAATCGCTGGATCGGCGAAAACGAACGGGAACGCGTCGGAAGAGCGCTGCTCGCCCGTTTCGATCAGGAAGAGGACAATGCCGTCCGCCGATTGCTCGAAGCGGATATCAACTTGCTGAAGCAACTTAAAGCGGCCCCCGACAAGCTCGCTGAGCATGTCGACCTCTTCCCCCTGCCGGGCTACAGCCCCGGCCAGTGCGGGCTGATTCTCAGCGAGCCGAGCCGTACGATCGTTGTGGCGGGCGATGCGATCGCCACCGCGGAGCATCTCGATCGGGGCCAGGTCTTGAAAGGTGCATTCGATATCGAAGCCGCCCAGGAGAGTTTGCTCGAAGTCGTCGAGATCGCCGACATCGTCATCCCCGGGCACGATAACGTCATTCTCAACCCCAACCGCCGCCGGTAAAACTACAACTTGCTTAGCCGTGCAACGAAGTCGCCGCATCAACCGCCCACCCTTAAACTATCCCCATGACCACCGCCGCCACCGATACCCCGCAGGCCTTGACGACCGAGCCGGCCGACATCCCAGGCTACTGCCACAACCTCGGCCGAGCCGCCCGCGAGGCTGCCCTCAATCTCGCATCCGTCTCAGGCCAGCAGCGTAATCAAGCTCTGCGCGAGATCGCCCAGGCGATTCTCGACCGCCGCGAAGAACTGAAAACCGAAAACAAAAAAGACCTTGCAGCAGGTCAAGCCAACGGCCTCGCCTCCGCGATACTCGACCGCCTCGAACTTACCGACGCTCGCATTGAGTCGATGGCCGACTCGGTCCGTCAGATTGCCGACCAGCCCGACCCGGTCGGCCAGATCCTCGAAGGCCGGGTACTGGACAACGGCATCAAGCTCAGCAAGGTCCGCGTGCCGATCGGTGTGGTGTTGATCATTTTCGAGTCTCGGCCGAACGTCACCAGCGATGCGGCTGCGCTCTGTCTGAAGTCCGGCAACGCGACGATCCTTCGTGGCGGTAAAGAAGCGATTCACTCTAATGCCGCCATCGCCGACTGCGTGCACCGAGGCCTCGAAGCGGCCGGCCTCAGCCAGGATCTCGTCCAGCTGGTCAACACCCCCGACCGCGCCGCCGTTGGTGAACTGCTCAAGCTCGACCAGCACATCGATGTCTGCATTCCACGCGGCGGCGAATCGCTGATCCGCGCGGTGGTGCAGCAGTCGCATCTGCCGGTCATCAAGCACTACACCGGCAACTGCCATGTCTATATCGACGCCTCGGCCGACCCGGATATGGCGATCAAGCTCTGCCTCAATGCCAAGACCCAGCGGACCGGCGTCTGCAACGCGGCCGAGACGATTCTGCTGCATCAGGACTGCGTGACCAACGGCCTGCTCGAAAAGATCGGCAACACCCTAATCGCCCGCGGCGTCGAAGTCCGTGGCGACACGCGAACTCTCAGCGTCCTGAATGACGCGAAGACCGCCGATGAATCTGACTGGTCGGCCGAGTATCTCGACATGATCGTGGCCATGCGGGTGGTCGACACGCTCGACGATGCCGCCGCCCACATCAATCGCTACGGCAGCAAACACACCGATGCGATCGTCACGACTGATCTCGCCGCCGCCGACCGCTTCATCGCTAGAGTCGACACCGCGAACGCCATGGTGAACTGCTCCACACGTTTCAGCGACGGCCAGCAATACGGCCTCGGGGCCGAAATCGGCATCTCCACCGACAAACTCCACGCCCGCGGCCCCATGGGCGCCGCCGACCTGACGACCTACCAATGGATCGCCCGCGGCAACGGACAAATACGGGAATAGTTTTCACAGGTTGACAAGATTTATTGGATTGACAGGATCAGCGTATTTTAGTCTTTAATCAACAGATCTAGCTTTTCGTAAAAACTGAATTCGAATTATTTGATTTGAAACCGTCTTTAATTCTTTTTCTTATTCTGTAAATCCAGAAACATCCTGTCATCCTGTCGAAAGTCTTCAAAATGGAACTCGCAGAACGCTACGCCTACCCGACTTACACGCTTCGCAAGAAGGTTTTCAAAATCTTCGGCGATGCGTTTCACATCTATGACCCCGACGACAACGTCGTGCTCTATTCCAAGCTCAAAGCGTTCAAGCTTCGCGAGGATATCCGCATCTATACCGACGAGTCACAGGACGAAGAAGTCCTGCAGATTCGCACTAAAAGTCTGGTCGATTTCAGCGGCAGCTACGAGGTGTTCGATTCGGCCGAAAGAGAGCCGGTCGGGATGCTGCGTCGCAAGGGAATGAAGTCGATCCTGAAAGACGAATGGCTGATCTTCGATGCAGCGGGCGGCGAAATCGGTGTGATTAAAGAAGACTCGACACTCAAGGCGGTGGTCCGCCGAGTGATCGATGACATTTCGTTTCTGATGCCCCAAGCATTTCATGCCGAGGTCGGCGGGCAGGACGTGGCGCGATACAAGCAAAACTTCAATCCATTCGTGCAGAAGATTCAGATCGACTTTACGGCAGACACGTCCGGCCTACTCGACCCCCGGCTGGGCCTCGCCGCCGCCGTGCTGCTTTGTGCAATCGAGGGCAAGCAGTAGTGAGTATTTTGATTCTGGATCGAGAATTTTTGTTTGGGTACTCTGATTATTACCCGGGTAGAGGCCGCTTCAGCGGCCGTCTAGCACAAAATAAAGGCAATCCAAAATCAAAAATTCACCTAGTCGTTTTCGATCTCGGGCGAGTGCTACTGCGGATCGTCGATGACATGGAGCATGCGGCCCGTCGGGCGGGACTGGGGGGTTTGCCCGGCCTGACCGGCGATCTCTCGGGCAAGCAGCATCGCGCCGCACAGCCGGAGATCAGCGCCCTTTTTGATGACTTCGAAACCGGCCGAGTCTCGATCGATGACTATTTCGCTCGCGGCGAATCGCTGCTCGGTGCTCCAGCCAACGATCTACAGCATGTCATGGATGCGGTTGTCATCGAGGCCTACCCGGGTGTCGAGGCCTTGCTTACCGAACTTCGCCAAACCGGCGTGAAGTCCGCGACGTTGAGCAATACCAACGCCCGGCATTGGCAGTTATTCACCGATCCGCTGCACCCGAGTTACCTGCCGTTGCATTTGATCGATGTGCCGCTGGGTAGTCAGATATTGGGGTATGCCAAGCCGGACGAGCAGGCTTATCGAGCAGTCGAATCACGTCTTGATGAATCGGGATCGTCCATACTCTTTTTTGATGATTTGGAAGAAAATGTCGAGGCGGCTCAGCGGTGCGGTTGGCAGGCAGAGCTCGTACCGCGGATGGAGAATCCTGTGCCTTGGCTGCGTAGAAAATTAGTCGCCTATGGTGTCTTGGCGTAAAAGCAGTGAGTGCGGCGACTTCGTCGCTCGGCTAAACACGGATGGTTCGATCCCGGTGTTTTGAGTACTCGGCAATGGCAACGCAGACCCATAATCAGGCAATCAAGGAACGGCCCGGCTCGCCGCGTATCAGCGGGTTGGGCATCATACTGATCACGCTGGGTATCGCCCTGATCGTGCCGACTATTGTCACCACGATTTACTTCGTATTTCTCGATGAAGACCGGCCCGATGTCGAGGAGACAACCGAGCTGATCTGGGCCAAGCGACAAACCTGGCCTCGCGAAGTCGAGACAAAGTTTAAAAGCCTGGAACGCGGGATGATGTCCGCCGCGCGGACCAATGAGACGTATCGCGATTACGATTTTCGGCTCGGTCCTGCCGAACAGCAGGCGATGGTGCGGGCCTCGCAGCTGGCCCGCGACCCGAAAGCGTTCAAAGCCACAAAGACACGCGACGAGCTTGCCGCTATCGCAACGAATCAGCCGGGCCTTTTTTATCCGCGCTATCTGTTAGGGCTTTGGCATCAGCAGTCCGGCGATACGGCCGCCGCGGATCGCCTCTTTACAGAAGCATTTAACCTCGCCCCGGCTGCGATCCTGCAAAGGTTTGTCGACCCGAAAGGCAACCCAAAGCAACAGAGCTTCGCGCCACCGCTCGCGATCGCGGCGGATCAGGTCATCGATGATCAACTCGACCGATCGATCTTGCTGACCTACCCATCTCTAAAGACCGATCAGGACGGCTTTGTGTATGTTCCGGTCTATAAAACGATTCTCCGGCTGACGGATCCCTCGGCCGATCTGCCGGTCACGCCCGCAATCGAAAAACCGCTTTGGTTTACATTCTGGGGCAACGTCGGCCGACTCCGTGATGTAGTGATCGAGCGCTGAATCCGGTGCGACTCGCCATGCGGGCAGGTGGTTTATGATTCCCCGATGAGCACGCTTTCGACCGATGCCGCCCCGCCCCGCCAAGTGACGCGTTTTGAGATTTGGCCGACCGATCACGCCGCCGACCCCCGTGCCGCAACGGTGCTGCGACAAGCCCGTGATGAGTTGCCGGTCGAAGTTAAAAGTGCCCGAGTCGCGCAGGTGTTTCTGATTGAGTCCTCGTTGGATGATCAGAACGCCGAGCATATCGCTGAAGAACTTCTAGCCGACCCGGTCAATCAATCCGCGACGATCGGCTGCATGGCTGCGGATAGCCAAACGCAGACCATCGAAATCCACTACCTGCCCGGCGTGATGGACCCGGTCGCCCAGTCCACCCAAGACGCGATCCGCGAGATGCTGCCGGGTATCGATGATGTGCAGGTTCGTACCGGTTGGAGATACGACTTCGATGTGGTCGAGCCGATCGATTCGGCGTCGCTACAGGCTTTTGCCTCACGTCATTTAGCCAACAGCGTTGTCCAATCGATCCATTTGGAAACGGATTCGCCGACGGCTTTCGCTCAAGGCACGCCCTACACCTTTGAGCTTCGTCATATTTCCATCCTTGATCTGGATGATGCGGGTCTCGAAAAGCTTTCCCGTGAGGGCCACCTGTTTCTCTCGCTCGACGAGATGCGGGCAATTCAGGATTACTACTGCAATCAGGGCGAAGCCGGCCGCGAGCCGACCGATATTGAACTCGAAACCCTCGCCCAGACTTGGTCGGAACACTGCGTCCATAAAACACTTAAATCAACAATTTTGTATAGAGGTCAACAGGACAAGAAAGCCTCATCGAATTCAATATTTGAAAACAAGCCCGGCCACAAGATCGACGCGGATGGCAACGTGACGATTCACAACCTGCTCAAGTCCACGGTCGCGGCCGCGACCTTCGAACTCAAGAAACGCTGGCAGGGTACGGACCGCGAAGGTTGGCTGGTCAGCGTGTTCGATGACAATGCGGGGATCGTCAAGTTCGATGAAACCGATGGCGTGGCGATCAAGGTCGAAACGCACAACCACCCCTCAGCGCTCGAGCCCTACGGCGGGGCGGCCACCGGCATCGGCGGCTGCATTCGTGACATCATGGGCACGGGCCTGTTCGCCAAACCTATTGCCAATACCAACGTGTTCTGCGTGGCCCCCCCGGAATTCGGTACGTCCGAGCAACCGGTTCCCGCAGGTGTCATCCCCGCAAGACGCATCCTCGAGCAGGTCGTCGCCGGCGTCCGCGACTATGGCAACCGGATGGGCATCCCGACGGTCAACGGTTCGGTCTGCTTCGACCCGGACTACGTTGCCAACCCGCTGGTCTTCGCCGGCTGCGTCGGATTGATCCCGCTGGACAAATGTTTCGGCGAGCCGCAGCCGGGCGACCGCATCATCATCCTCGGCGGCGAGACCGGCCGGGATGGCATCCACGGCGCAACCTTCAGCTCGGCTGAGCTTACCGACACCCATGCCGATGAATTCTCGCACGCGGTGCAAATCGGCAACGCCATTACGCAGAAGAAAACCCTCGACGTGATCCAGCAGGCTCGCGATCCCAGAAAGTTTGGCCTCGATGTGCCTGAAGGTCATCCAAATGATCGGCCGCTGTTCAATGCGATCAGCGACTGCGGGGCCGGCGGCTTCAGCTCGGCGGTCGGCGAGATGGGCGAGAAGATCGGTGCTCGTGTCACCCTCGACACCGCTCCGCTGAAATACGACGGCCTGAGCTACACCGAAATCTGGATCAGCGAAGCCCAGGAACGGATGCCCCTGGCCGTGCCTCCGGAAAATGTTCAGTTGCTGAAACGGCTCGCTGAAAAAGAAAATGTTGGTTTTTGCGACCTCGGCGAATTCGGCTACGAAGAAAATGGCCAACCCACGCTGCTGCTTACCTATAAGGGCGAAGAAGTCGGCAAACTTGGCATGGCCTTCATGCACGACGGCATCCCAATGCCCACCCGTGAAGCGACGTGGTCGGGGGAAAAAGAGAATGATGAAAAAAGAAAAGTTTCTGCAATTCGTCATTCGGCATTCGTGGATTTGTCATTTACCAACGCTTTGCTGACTCTCCTTTCCCACCCGACCATTGCAAGCAAGCACTGGATCGTTCGCCAGTATGATCATGAAGTCCAGGCGGGCAGCGTCATAAAACCCCTGGTCGGCCCGGAGCAGGATGGCCCGTCCGATGCCGCGGTGATCCGACCTAAAGCCGACAGCCCCCGAGGCGTCACGTTGGCCCACGGACTCGCCCCGCAACTTTCTGAAAAAGCAACGCAGCGCGGCCTGGCAGTCAACGGCGACTCGTATCAAGCAACGCTGCATGCGATGGATGAGGCGGTCCGTAATGCGGTCTGTGTCGGGGCTGATCCGAAACGCTTGGCGATCCTCGATAACTTCTGTTGGCCGCGTTGCGACGATCCCGAGCAGCTTGGCTCCTTGGTGCGTGCGGCCGAGGCCTGCTACGACGGGGCCCTCGCTTATCAAGCTCCATTCGTCTCCGGCAAGGATTCGCTGTCGAATCAATTCACGACCGAAGCCGGCGAACTGATCACCATTGCCCCGACGCTGCTGATCACCGCGATGGGGCTGCTCGAGGATGTGACAACCGCCAGGACGATGGAAGCAAAGTCCTCGGGCAACGCTCTGTTCATCGTTGGCACCACAGGGCCGCAACTCGGCG
This sequence comes from uncultured Phycisphaeraceae bacterium, assembly GCA_964523485.1. Taxonomy (GTDB): domain Bacteria; phylum Planctomycetota; class Phycisphaerae; order Phycisphaerales; family Phycisphaeraceae; genus Algisphaera. The sequence goes on from CAZFZS010000008.1 coordinate 113,598, forward strand.
GGTCCCATCTCGCCATTGTCGGCCACGCCCCGGCCGATGCGAATCTGCATATCCCCACAGTCGATCTTGAGGCTGGCCCCCGCAATGCCGAAGCCGTCGCTGCGCTGATTGCCGAACGTCGCGTCGCGTCAGCCCACGACTGCTCCGACGGCGGGTTGCTGGTCGCCGTTGCCGAGATGGCTTTCGCCGGCCGCGTGGGCCTGGACCTCGACCTTTCAGTTCTGCCGACTGAAGGTGAGCCGACGCTGACCGCCCGCTGTTTCGCCGAGTCCGCCAGTCGCTACCTGCTGGAGATCGAGCCGGGTCAGGTCGATGCCGTGATCCGCTCGTTGAAAGAGAATGGAATCCCATTCGCGCAGATCGGCACCTTTACCGACCATGACCGCCTCACCGCCCGCACCGCCGACGCCGGCCGCTTTCTCGATCAGCCTCTCGATGAACTGCGTGAAGCTTGGCTCAAGCCTTTGGATTGGTGAATCTTAAACGACCGCTACTCATGTCCGAAACCAAGCCCGCTCATCCTACCCTCTACCTCATCGACGGCCACGCCCAGATGTTTCGGGCGTACCACGCGATCCGGGGTGGGATGACTTCGCCGGTCACCGGTGAGCCGACCAACGCAGTCTTTGCTTTCACCGGCATGCTGCTCAAGCTGTTTCGTGAGTACGACCCGACCCACGTCGCGATCGCGATCGACAGCGATGGTCCGACGTTTCGCCATGCGTTTTACCCGGAATACAAGGGAACTCGGTCCGAGCCGCCTGAAGATTTCAAGCCTCAGATTCCGGTCATGCTCGACATCGCCCGCGGCTTCGGTATCCCGATCCTCGAAGTGTCCGGCGACGAGGCCGACGACATCATGGCCACCCTCGCCACCCGGCTGCCACCCGCCCCGGGGAACGAACAACTGCGTATCCGACTCGTCGCGAAGGACAAGGACCTCGAACAACTGCTAACCGACCGCGTGACGTTATTCGATGTGCAGACCGATCAGGAAATGGGTCTGGATCAATTGCAGGAAAAACGCGGCATCCGACCCGACCAGGTCATCGACTACCAGACCCTGCTGGGTGACAGTATCGACAACATCCCCGGCGTCAAAGGCATTGGCCCGAAAACCGCGACCAAACTGATCGATCAATTCGGCAGTGTCGATGCGTTGGCAGAAAATCTGGATCAACTCAAAGGCAAACAGAAAGAGAATCTTGAACACGCAAAAGATAACGGCGATCTCGAACTCACACGCCGACTGGTCACGCTCAAGCGCGACTGTGAGGTCGACTTTGAATTGAAGCAGGCTGAGGCCGGGCCGATCGCTTTTGATGAGTTGGACGAGCGATTCAAACAACTCGGTTTCAATCGCCACCGGGCCGACCTCCGGGCGTTACAAAAGCAACCTGAAAAGATTGGCGAGTCGGCCGAGTCCGAGTCGAAGAAATCATCGAAGATCCCCGCAGGGTCGGGTGGCTTGTTTGACCAACCGGCAAGCGATGAATCTGCAGAGGTTTTTGCCTCAGCACTCATTGAAGCCGTCGAGGGTGATTACCGCTGCATCAAGACACAGCAAGAGCTGGACGAGCTTCTGCATACGCTTGAAAAACAGCCTACCGTCGCGATCGACACCGAAACCGTCGGCCTGGGTCACCGCGCGAAACTCTGCGGCATCTGCCTCGCTTGGACCCCCGGCAGCGGTGTCTATATCCCAACCCTCTCGCCCGAAACCGACACGCATCTCGACACCCAGACTGTCATTCAGACGCTCAAGCCCTGGCTTGAAAGTGGAAAAGCGAAGAAGGTCGGCCACAACATCAAATACGACTGGCTGGTGCTGCATCACGCCGGCGTTGATATGCAAGGCATCGCATTTGACACGATGGTCGCAGCGTTTCTGACCGGCTCGCCAGGTATCGGGATGGATCACCTGGCCCTGGCGGAATTCGACCGTACACCGATCCCGATCACCCGCCTCATTGGCGACAAGCCCCGCCGCAAGTCCGACCCGCCCCAGCGGACCATGGATCAGGTCGAATTGGACCTGGTCACCGCTTACGCCGCTGAAGACGCGGACATCACCTTACAGCTTTACGATCGGTTTAAGCCCCGGGTCGAAGAGATGGGCATGGCCGCGTTGGCCAACGACATCGAGATGCCGCTGGTCGAGGTGCTCGCGGTGATGGAGTCGCATGGCATCCGCGTCGACCCCGAGGAATTGGAGCGACAAAAGTCGGGGCTTTCTGAGCGAATCGACTCGCTGCGGACGCAAATTCTTGATGCCGCCCGAGCGGATTTCAATCCCGATAGCCCGAAACAGCTCGGCGATGTGCTATTCAATCAACTCGGCTTCCCTGTGCAACGCCGCACCAAGACCGGCTACTCCACCGATGCTGAGGTTCTGGAAAAACTCGCGGACCTGAGCGATGATGAGCTTGAAAAAGTCCCCGACCATGCCCGACCGATCCCGAAGCTGATTGTCGAGTATCGGATGCTGACCAAACTGGTCGGCACCTACTTCGGCAACCTCGTGGATGCGATCTGGCCGGAGGCGGAGGGCGGCGACGGCAGAATCCACGCGAGCTTCCATCAGACTGGCGCGGCCACGGGTCGGCTCAGTTCATCCAACCCCAACCTGCAGAACATCCCGATCCGCACCGAGGTGGGTCGGGAGATCCGCCGAGCCTTTGTGGCTGAGCCGGACCATGTGCTGATCAGTGCAGACTATTCGCAGATCGAGCTGCGGATGCTCGCTCATCTGTCCGAGGACCCTGCACTGATCGAAGCCTTTCAGGGCGACCGCGACATCCACACCGCTGTCGCTTCACAGGTTTTTAAAACCCCGCTCGACGAGGTGACGGCCGAGCAGCGTGGCCACGCCAAAACCATCAATTTCGGCATCATCTACGGCGTCACACCTTTCGGCCTGGCCCGCCGTATCGAAGGCTTGGACCTGGAAGCCGCCACGAAACTCATCGACGATTACAAGACGACCTACACCGGCATCGACCGCTTCATGCGGGAGTGTGTCGAGCAGGCGGTTGCAGAAGGGTATGTCACGACAATCCTTGGCCGCCGTCGCTGGATCGAACAGGTGAATGCCCGCAACCCGCAGCAACGGGCGTTAGGCGAACGCCTCGCGATCAACTCCGTGGTTCAAGGCAGCGCGGCCGATCTCATCAAAGCCGCCATGGTTGAGCTGCACCGCCGACTCATCGCGGAAAAGTCGGACGCCCGCATGCTTCTGCAGATCCACGACGAATTGGTCGTGGAATGCCCGGCCGACCAAGCTCAGGCCACCGCCGACCTTATGGTGCACGAGATGGAGCAGGCGATGTCGCTGAAAGTCCCGCTCAAAACCGAGCCCGGCATTGGTGTGAATTGGTTCGAGGCGAAATAGCTCGTGTTTCTTTTTTCGTTCTCAAAGTCGTGTGTGCTTGGCATGCCGATCCGAGTGAGTCGACGGGCCGAATAATCGGTTTGTAGCGGCTGCATGGTTGTCGAATGTCAAGCGTGTTAAACCTTGCGGGTTAGCCGTCACGGCTCGGTCGGCAACACAAAAAAAGTTTGTCATCGATTCGCCCTGTGGATTTGCCGGGGTAGTTTTCCAATGTCAGGCAGGCAACGTCGCCCGCCGAAAACAAACACCCCACCGGCTGAAGGTCAGCCATCCGGGGCATCCAAACACCGGGCCGAGTGCCCATGATCGGGAGATTGAACTTTGAAGCGTATCCTCACCACCGCCGTCGTCGCCGCCGCCGCCACCTTTGGCATGAACGCCTCCGCCGGGTCCGTGACCTGGACACAGGGCAACGACGGTAAAGCATATAGCCATACCTACAACAGCCACGACAACGTCGAAATCAAAGCCACCGCCAAGTCCAAGTCATTCCTCAGCAGCAATTGGCAGACCTCGAAGGTCGGCGAATACAGCAGCGGCCTGGGCATTTCCTCGCACTTCCTCGATTCGCACCAGGTTGACGGCAAAATCCGCGACGAAGTGCTCTTCCTGCACTTCGACCAGGAATACATCGTTGAGGGCATCCTCTTCAGCTACGTCGACCACAACGATGACGTGAAGGTCTACAGCGATGACAGCTACGTCGGCACGCATGACCTTGGCAACGCTCCTTCGCACGGCGGCTACGCTTACCTGGACCTCGGCGGCATGCACACCAGCAAGCTCGGCCTGGGCGCCTTCGGCAGCAACGACAACTGGAAAGTCGCCGGCGTCAAAGGTCACGCCGTCCCGACGCCTTCGGCCGCTCTGGCCGGCATGCTCGGCCTGATGGGCGTCGCCGCCCGCCGCCGCCGCAACGCTCAAGCCTGATTATTATCCCACCCGTCGAAGAAAAACTGAATACCCCCCTCTTTGCCGCCCCCGGATTCCGCCGGGGGCGGTTTTTTCAGCATGACTTAGGCCGCATTTAAGCCGCGACGGGATGTGTCGCCGGCCGCAAATTCCGACCGCCGCCTGTAACGGTCATAGCGTCTCGCAAATACATGCCGGTATTACCGCGACCTCCGTATACAACTCACGTCTGGCCAGCCACAACCGCTTCGATCCTGCGCTGTTGAATCTTAGGTTTCCCTTGACCGATGCCCGCCCACTGCGGGTCAACCACAGGGAGAAGCTTGATGCAGGGGAGTTTGCATATCCGGAAGCGCTGCGCAATCGCATTAATCATGACGATCGTAGCAGCCGTCGCGTCCATCAGCCCCGCCGTGGCGGGCACGATCTGGCTGGACGGTAGCGATGGACTTTCTAACCAGCATCTCTTCGCGATCGATTCGCACAACACGCTGACGGTCACCGCTCAGGGCATCTCGCCAATCAATCGGCGGTGGTCGCATGTGCAGGTCGGGCAATACCAGGACGGCTTAGGCGTCACCTCGCTGAACCCGCTGAAGACCGGCGTTGATGGCGAAGAAGGCGACGAAATGCTGCACTTCGCATTCACCGATCAATTCAAACTGCAAGGTGTGATTTTTTCGAACGTGCAGCACCAAGACGACGTCAAAATATTCACCAACAACGTATTCACAAATATCCACGACCTCGGCCGAGCCACGCCGCTGGGTAACGAGAGAGTTCTGCTGAACATCGATGATGTTGAAATCCTCGGATTCGGCCTGATGGCCTACGGCGCGAACGACGACTGGAAAGTCATTGGCGTCCGCGGCTATACGATCCCGACGCCTACCGCCGCGGCGGCAGGGCTTGTCGGGCTGATTGCTCTCGCCACCCGACGGCGGACTAAGTTGCTAACGCAACAAGCATGATCGCCTCGGTTAAAATTCTGCGATGTCTCGCTTTGCTGTCGCTGCGCTTTACCGTTTTGTTCGCCTGGACAAACCAGACGATCTGCGCGATCAGTTCTATCAACAACTCGAAAGCCTGTCGATCAAGGGCACACTTCTGATCGCGACCGAGGGGATCAACGGCACGATCGCCGGCGAACCGGAGGCGATGCACCGCTTTATCGACCAGATGCGATCGATGAATGGTGGTCGATTCGCTGACGCGGATGTGAAGTGGTCCGATGCCGACGAGCCGCCCTTCCGCAAACTGCGTGTACAGGTCAAACAGGAGATCGTCACGCTGGGTTGCGAGGACCTGCCGCCCGGGTCGGCTTGCGATCCCGAGAATACCGGCCAATATCTTGACCCGTCGCAGTGGAACCATTTGCTGGATGATCCCGACGTCACGGTGGTCGATACGCGCAACGATTACGAATATGAGATCGGCACGTTTGTCGGTGCGTGTGGGCCGGCCATCAATCCGCAGACGCACAGCTTCCGCGAGTTTCCCGGTTTCGCCGCCGATCAGCTCGACCCTGATTCCAATCGTAAGGTTGCAATGTTTTGCACCGGCGGGATCCGCTGCGAGAAATCCACCGCCCTGCTCAAAGCCCGAGGCTTTGAACAGGTTTATCACCTTAAGGGCGGCATCCTCCGCTACCTCGAAGAAGTGCCTGAGGAGCAATCAAAATTTCGCGGGGCATGTTTCGTGTTCGACCGTCGGGTCGCGGTTGAGCATGGCCTGAAGGAGACCGAGCACGAGTTATGTTTTGCATGCGGTTGGCCGACCACGCCGGTAGATCGGGCCTCGCCGAACTATCAACCCGGAATTGCTTGCCCGCGTTGCCATGGCAAACACACGCCCGAGCAGATCGAACGCTTCACGATGCGGCAGCGACAGCTTGAACAGGCGGCGGTGTGAGATCAGTTCAGCATCAGGCGTTTCAGATCGCTAACAAACCCAGGACGCGCTCGGCGGCCTGTTCAATGGACAGTTCGTGGGTAGGCAGAATCAGGTTCGGATTTTCCGGTGCCTCGAACGGAGCGGAGATGCCGGTGAAGTTTTCGATCTCGCCGGCCCGGGCTTTTTGATATAGCCCCTTGGGGTCGCGCTGCTCGGCGACGGCGATCGGGACATCCACGAAGACCTCGTAAAAATCTAAGGGCGGGTCGGATGCTGCATGCAGTTCGCGGACCTGCTGTCGCATCTCGGCTTCTGGCGAAACAAACGAGCAGAGGCAGATCATTCCACTGTCGGCAAACAGGCGGGCGACCTCGCCGATTCGTCGAATGTTTTCCGCTCGGTCCTTGGAAGAGAAACCCAGATTGCTGCACAAACCCATGCGGACGTTATCCCCGTCCAAGCGGTAGGCGTGTCGACCGGCCGCAATCAGTTGCTTTTCAACTTCGACCGCGACCGTGCTTTTGCCGCTGCCCGACAGGCCGGTGAACCAGACCGTCGCGCCGGCTTGGCCCATGTTGGTTTGGCGGTCCTGGGGCGAGACTTTGCCGCCGTGCCAAGTGATATTCGTTGATCGCTGTTCAGACATGAGAGGCAGGCAAATACGGATTCAAAATTAGAGATATCCACCGTAACGGTTACAAGAAATACACAAAACTTTGTCGGGATACCGCTAAGTTATAGTAGATTGCACGCTGGGCTTCGATTTCGCATTGTGAAACTAAGGCTCTCTGCTCGTTCCGAACAGCCGCTGTCATTTTTCGAAGATAACCCTATGAAAATGAAAAGCTTTCTTTCGCCGACCCGATCGTCGACCATCGCCCGTTTTCTGCTGGCCTGGGGAATTGCGATTTTTGTTGTGTTACCTGCGGCAGCACTCGATGCGAACGAGCAGCAACTGCTTGCGTCGGTGCAGAGTTCGTTGAACCAGTCGATGGAGAATTACAACCTGGCACTTCAAACCGCGGGGCCGGGCACCGCGCCACCCAAGGGATCGAAGAAACGCCTGACCCAACTCCGCCTCGATCAGGCGAAGGCGAACCTGCCGGATGTTGCTGCGAAACTCGAGCAATTGCCTGACGATGATGAAAATGTCTCCGCGGCGCAGGCGAGTTATGACGAGTTGAAAACTGCCACGCAGGCTTTGCAGAACCGGATTGATGGCAAATCCGCTACCGCACCTACCGCGGAATCCGAAGCGAAACAAGAGGACAAAGAACAATCGAAACAGGCTGAGGATTCTGAATCTTCAATAGGCGAGCAGCCGAAAGCCGAATCCGATCCAGACCCCGAGCCTGCCGCCCCGACCACCGTGCGTTTGAGTTACCCGCAGGAAAAACCGTTCCGCGATGCACGTTTTCATCTCGGCACGGTTGAGGGCCACGCCAATTCACTCACCGAAATGCACGCGAAATTGATTGATGTCGAGGACTACACCACCATCGATCACCGCACCGTTGCTCAGGCAATGACCTGGCTGGAGGACGGCATCACCAAAGCGGGATACGTTAAAAAGAACCTCGACGTGCTGCCTGCCAATGGTGAAGGTGTAGCTGAACTGACCGAGCGTTACAACGCCTCGGTGGAGGTGCTGCAGGGGGCGCAGGAATTTTTCCCGCCGCTGCACCAGAAGCTCAGCACACTTGTTTCACCGTCAAGCTTCCCCTCTTTCGAAGCGGATATGCGTAAGCTTGCAGAACTGTCTCGGATGTTCCGCGAGCCGATGGAACTGGAAAATGACCCGGCGCGGGCGGCAGAGACCGTGCAGCAAGCCAAGGCGGCCTATCAGGAAGCTCAGAAGCTATACGAGCCCTATCAAATCCTGGTCACGCAGAACACCGCGATGGGCGAGCGGGCCTTGGGCACCGCGACGCATTTCGCCAATAATTACAAGGCATATGCCGCCAAGGCTCAGGAAATTAAAACCACCCAGCCTGCGGAAATCGAAAAGTATTTGGCCGAAGCGCAGTCCTATGCGGATCAGGCGGTGGCCGATCAAAAGCCCGGCTTCTTTAATGGCGGCATCCCACAGCTTTACGAATTTATCGAAAACGAAATGAAGCTCTACCGCTTGCTGGCCGCGGAGGACGCTAAGGCGATGGACAAAACAATCGAGTCGACCAAGCAAAAAATCGCCGATCAGGCTAAATCACTCGAACAGCAAATTATCGCGGAAAACAAACCGCCACAGCAAAACTATCAGGGCGACGATACCCAGCAGCTGATCGACATCGCCACCAAATCATGGAAAGAGATTCAGCCGGACGCCGAGGTGCTCGGCGCAGCGGTGGTCAGTTCGGAATGGACCCGCAACACCCGTTGGCGATTCAGCGGTGACACTGCAACGAAGTACGACACCTCAAAGCTACAGGTCCAACTCATTGTCGCAGATCAAGACCCCAGACTTGCGGTGATTCGGCCGATTAATTTGGTCAAGAACCACCTGCAGAACGATCGCATCATCCCCTATCCGATGGATGCTATAGGCGAAGAACTGCCGCCGCATCGCTACATGTTGCGGGAAAAGTTGCAGTGAAGTGTAGTGAGGAAGATGGCAACCGCGGATCAACGCATATGGACGCGAATTGAAAATTTTGAATAAAAGTTTTTGCGCGTCTATCTTTGATGATGTCAGCAAAACTACTGCGAAACGACAGGATTTCTCATCTGCGTTATTCCGCGTATATCTGCGGTTCTGAATTCTGCCGATCTATAAATACCGCGTCGCGATCCACGCCCCGGCGACCAGGACGATGCCGATGATGATAGTGGCAGTTTTATGTTTCTTGATCCATTGCTCTGCGTAGTCGCCGAGCCACCAGACCAGCAACGCCAGACCAAAATACCGCAGGCCGCGCGAAAGCAAGGTCGCCACCAGGAACCAGTGCAGCGGGTAACCGGTCGCGCCCGCAGCCAACATGGCGACCTGAAACGGCACGGGGATAACGCTCACGCTGAAAATAAATAGGAAGCCGTTCTCGGCCATCCCCTGCTCGGCCCGGTCCATCGCCTCCTGCCAACCGAAGGTGTCGATCACTTTTTGCCCGGCAGTTTCCATCAAGCCGACGCCAACGTAATAACCCACGACCGCACCGAGCACACAGCCCAACAACGCGACCGCAGCCAACCACCACATCCGCGATCGGCACCTCTGCATCAACGGAACGAGCACCGCTTCGAGCGGGATCGGCACGACGGTCGACTCCAAAAATGAAGCTACCCCCAACGCCGGGTACATCCAAGGCGAATCCACCCAGCGTTTTGTCAGTTGTTTTAGCCGATCAAACATCTCAACGAGCCTAGGCAGGCCGAGTCGAGTCGATCCACTTTTTCAATTGCGCCTGACTCATGCAGTTGACCACATCGTTTTTGGTCAAGCCGGCTCGGCGGGCGGTGAGCACGCCATACATCAGTTGGTCGAGGTCGCCCTCGCCGTGGGCATCTGTGTTGATCGCGATCTTGCAGCCGTGTTCCTCCACCGCGAGGCGGGCGTGGGTGTCGCGCAGGTCCAGCCGCCATTGGTTGGCGTTGATCTCCATCGCGATGCCGCGGTCAGCCGCGGCTTTGCAAAGTTCATCCATGTCAGGCGACAGGCCTTCGCGTCGGCCGACCAGTCGCCCGGTAGGGTGGCCCATGATGGTGACGTACGGATTCTCGATCGCCTTGAGCAGCCGGGCCGTCGCCTTGCTCGGCTCTTGAGCGAGTGAAGCATGCGGCGACGCAACCACCACATCCAGCTCGGCCAACAGTGCATCGGGATAGTCCAGACGGCCATCGCTCAGGATGTCGACCTCACTACCCGCCAGCACACGGATCGTCTCTTTCAGTTCCGCAGCGACGTTACGAATCGCCTCGATATGTTTCACCAGACGGTCTTCGTTCAGGCCGTTCGCCTGCACCTGACCCTTGGAATGATCGGTGATCGCGACGGTGTGAAAGCCGCGATCCGCCGCCGCTAATGCCAGATCGCGGATGCTCCAGCGGCCGTCGCTGGCCGTCGTGTGCGTATGCAACTCGGCTTTGATGTCTTTCAAATCGATCAGGTCCGGCAATCTACCCGCCTCGGCCAACTTCAACTCGCCGCGGTCTTCACGCAACTCGGGTGGGACCCACGCCAACCCCAGCTTCTCGAACACCTCTTGCTCCGTCGCGCCCGCCACCGCCTTGCCATCTTTCGTTAATGCATACTCGTTCAGCGACAAACCCTGCTCGATGGCACGCTCGCGCATCCTGACGTTGTGGTCCTTGCTGCCGGTGAAATACATCCACGCCGCCCCGAATCCGCTCGGGTCGATCAGCCGCACATCGACCTGCATCCCCCCCGCCCCCGGAACGGTTCGCACTGAACACTTGGTGTCACCGCGGACCAGTACTTCATCCACCAGATCAAGACTGGTAAATCTTTGAAAAACCGCCTCGGCCAATTTCGGGGCGGCCAACACCAGCAGGTCCAGATCGCCAATCGTTTCACGACCCCGTCGCAGGCTGCCCGCGACTTCCACACGCTGTACGCCGTCAATCTCGCGTAAGACTTGTGCGATGGCAGACGCCACTCGGTTGGCATCCCCCAGCCGGGTCCGATGCCCGGAGGCCTCGGCGAATTTCAAACTCTTCTCGATATTCGCCAGCTTCTTTTTCCCAAAGCCTTTGATCGCTTCAAGCGAGCCATCGCCCAGTTTTTCCTTGAGCTGCTCGATCGATTCGACACCGCCCTGCTTCCAGAGCACCGCGGCGGACTTGGGTCCGACGCCCGGCACACCCATCACCGCCAACAAACCCTCCGGCACCTCCGCTATTAGTGCCTGATGGTCCGCGATCTGGCCGGTGTCCAGAAACTCGGCGATCCGGTCGGCCGTCCCGCTGCCGATCCCTTCGAGCTTGGGCAGCATCTGTCGATCAATGCTCGCCACATCGCGCGGCAATTCGCCGACGACCCGGGCGGCTTTGGCAAAGGCATTGACCTTGAAACGGTTGCCGCCGGTGATCTCCAGAAGGTCGGCCATCTCCTGAAAAATCCGGGCGATGGAAGCATTTGAGCTGGGCATGGCGTTCTCGAAAGTGAGGGAATAAAGAGATGCGACATCCTAGCCCGACGGCAGCCGTCCGCCGACCTATGATGGCCGCATGACCAGCCCCACCTCGCCCCCCGAAGTTTCCCCTGCACGCCCGGGCCATCACCAAAACCCATCCGTCGACCCGTCATGGCCACTCGATACCTTTGCCCGGCGGCATCATGGGCAGGCTGAGGCCGACCTTCAAGCGATGCTCGACACCGTCGGCGTCGGGTCGCTTGATGCATTGATCGAGCAGACCGTGCCGAAGGACATCCGACTGGCCGAGCCGATGCGGTTGGCGAGTTTGTCCGACGAGCGGCCCGCTGGTGAAGACGAAGTGTTGGCCCGTCTGCATGCGATGGCTCAGGACAATGAAGTCTATCGCTCGATGATCGGGATGGGGTATTACGACACGATCACCCCTCCGGTGATCCTGCGTAACGTGCTGGAGAACCCCCTGTGGTACACGCCTTACACGCCATATCAGGCCGAGATCGCTCAGGGCCGGCTCGAAGCATTATTGAACTTCCAAACCATGGTCAGCGACCTGACGGGGCTGCCTTTAGCAGGGGCGTCACTGCTGGACGAGGCGACCGCCGCAGCCGAGGCGATGGCGATGTGTTTCAACATCGCCCGGCAGAAGAAGCGGCGATTCCTGGTCGCCGCTGATTGCCACCCCCAGACGATCGCCGTTGTGCAGACCCGCGCTTCTGGCTTAGGCATCGAGATCGATATTTCCAAAGCCGAGGGATGGCCATCCCTCGGCTTGGATGAGGTTTGCGGTGTTCTCGTGCAGTACCCCGCAACGGACGGTGTCGTTCGCGATTACACCGAGCTTGCCGAGAAAGCCCACGGAGCCGGTGCGTTGGTCGTAGCCGCGACGGACCTGCTGGCCTGCTGCCTGCTGACGCCGCCCGGCGATTGGGGGGCAGATATCGCAATTGGTTCATCGCAGCGATTCGGCGTACCGATGGGCTATGGCGGACCCCATGCCGCGTTTATTTCAACACATGAAAAATATGCCCGCAAGATGCCCGGCCGAATCATCGGCGTCTCGAAAGACGCTCAGGGCGACTCGGCCTACCGCATGGCCATCCAGACCCGCGAGCAGCACATCAAACGCGACAAGGCCACCAGCAATATCTGCACCGCCCAAGTCCTGCTCGCCATCACCGCCGGCTTCTATGCAGCCTACCACGGCCCCGACGGCCTGCGAAGCATTGCCCAGCGTGTCCACACCCTGACCCGTGCCGCCGCCGCAGGTCTACGCAATTTGGGCTACGAAGTCGTCCATGCGGACTACTTCGACACCCTCGCCGTCCGCTTCCGATCGGCAGATGCGCTGATCGAAGCCGCCGCTGAGCACCGTATCAACCTCCGGAAGCTCGACCAAACCACCGTCACGCTCAGCCTCGACGAGACCACGACTGAAGAAGATTTGAGAAACCTCTTCGCTGCCTTCGCCTTCGACAGCGGCAAAGACCGCACGCTTTTACCGATCGCAAAACTTGCAATTCCGGGGGATGGCCATCCCCCGGCTTTATCCGACTTCGCAATTCGCACTTCCGGTTTCCTCACCCACCCCGTCTTCAATCAGTATCACACCGAGCACGAACTCCTGCGATACATGCATCGGCTGATCTCCAAAGACTACGGCCTGGCCCACGGCATGATCCCGCTCGGCTCCTGCACCATGAAGCTCAACGCCGCGGTGGAGATGATCCCCATCACTTGGCCGGGCTTCGCCGACCTGCACCCGTTCTGCCCCCCGGAACAAGCGCGAGGATATCGCAAACTATTCGACGACTTGGAGAGCTGGCTGGCGACCATCACCGGCTTCGAAGCGGTGTCGCTGCAACCCAATGCTGGCAGCCAGGGCGAGTACGCCGGGCTGATGGCGATCCGGGCTTACCACCTCTCGATATCAGAAGGCAAAAGTCGAAACATCTGCCTGATCCCAACTTCCGCGCATGGCACGAACCCCGCCTCGGCGGTAATCGCGGGCATGACCGTCGTGCCGGTGAAATGCCAAGCCAATGGCGATATCGATCTCGATGATTTGCGGGAAAAATCCGAGACACATCAGAATGAACTCGCGGCCTTGATGATCACCTACCCGTCCACGCATGGCGTGTTCGAGGACACGATCCGCGCCGCTTGCCAAATCGTCCATGACCACGGCGGGCTGGTCTACATGGACGGGGCCAACATGAACGCCCAAGTCGGCCTGACCAGCCCCGGCGAGATCGGGGCGGATGTCTGCCACCTCAATCTGCACAAAACCTTCTGTATCCCCCACGGCGGCGGCGGCCCGGGCATGGGACCGATCGGGGTGAATGAACGGCTGAAAGATTTCCTGCCCTCTCACCCGGTTCTGCATCATGACGAGGCACCACGTGAAGAAGATTTCGTGATTTCCGCCGCCCCTTTCGGATCGCCCATGATCCTGCCGATCTCTTGGGTTTATATCGCCTTGATGGGAGCCGAGGGGCTGACTGAAGCGAGTCGACGGGCGATTCTCAATGCGAACTACATGGCCGCCCGGCTACGCGGCCACTACGACATCCTTTACACCGGCCCGTCCGGCACGGTCGCCCATGAATTCATCGTGGACTGTCGGCCGTTCGACGCCGCCGCGGGGATCACCGTTGATGACCTCGCCAAACGGCTGATGGACTACGGCTTCCACGCCCCGACCATGAGTTGGCCGGTCACCGGGACGCTGATGATCGAGCCGACCGAAAGCGAATCCCGAGCTGAGCTCGATCGATTCTGCGACGCAATGATTTCAATCCGCGAAGAGATCCGAAAAGTCGAAAACGGCGACTGGCCGCAGGATGACAACCCGCTGAAACACGCCCCGCACACCGCGGCCCGCGTGAGCGCCGACGATTGGCCCCACCCCTACACCCGTAAGACCGCGGCCTATCCCGCTGGCGAAACCCAACTTTCCGGGGGGGCCAAGTTCTGGCCCACCGTCGGCCGAATCGACAACCCACACGGCGACCGCCACCTCATCTGCACCTGCCCACCGATGGAAGAGTTTGCGTAAATCCAGCAGTGACCAAGAGTCAACCTAGCTAAACGGGGCCACCTAGCGAAACGGGGTCTGACCCCGTTTCGATATCTGACCCCGTTTCGATATCCCCGCGGGAATAATTATCATGAAAAATATTGTGTCAATCTATGGAATTCATCGAGATAAATTAGGTGAAACATTGTTCAGCAGACTAGCTGATATATCTGAGATGAGCCCGAGGCCATTAGCAGTATTAAGTTGTGAATTTGAATCAAAGGATCCGCGGCTTGCAGAAATATTGGAAACTCTGGAGATTTCGGGTTACAAGAAAGTCGACAGAAGCAGTGATAGTTTTGATTCTTCGGCTAAAGTCTATTGGCTATCCGAAAGAGTAGTCTGGGAGCAGCAAAACTTAGATCATGCAGACTTTTTCGTATTAACTTCTGCCGGCGACCGTCACATGGAGACCTACGGCCGTGCGTCGGCGTCGGTCCCGGTCCAATTGATCCCGGAGACGATGAACTGGGGCCACGACTTTGTCTCCGTGGACCATCAGGGCTACATCGTTTCATCGCGCTTCCGCCGGGTCCTCGAATCCGAGGGGATGGCGGGCTTCGAGTTTCTGCCAACCGTCTACGCTATCCATCCCAATTCGGGCGTGGAGACCTGGGCGCAGGCACCGGGCGAACCTTACTGGGAGATCCGGCCCACCGTCGAGATGCCGCCTCATTCCCCGCGCTGCCGGATTGTTAACCGTGAGACGGGTGAGCCATGGGATCGCCAGGAACAAATTGACACCAGTCCAAGCGGCAAGTTCGAGTGGATCGATGGTGAGTTCGTGGCTTGGTCTTTGCATCTGCTGCGTTCCGAGGTTGAGGCATTGGGCCCGGTTGATTATGCGTGGTCTCCAGGAAAGGGAAGCCCCATCATCTCCCGCCGCTTCAATGATTTGCTCGATCGTTTTAACGTGAGCAAAGGCATCTGGCCGGTCTTCCTCGACGACAGCCCGGAGCCGGGTAGGTGAAGTATCGAAACGGGGTCAGACCTGTCCTGTAGAAACCCTCCTTGCTAACACGATC
>CAZFZS010000009.1:0-3056 GCA_964523485.1 uncultured Phycisphaeraceae bacterium
ACCGACTTCCGCGGGTGGCAGGCGCTGCGGGTGATCGAGCAGGACGGCAATCCGCAGCGGATGCGGTCGGCCGACCTTGATGACGATGGCCACGACGAGCTCTGGGTCGTCAACTCACGCAACGCCCGTCTGGACCTGTACCGCTGGGGTCCAGCGGGGGACGAGGAGTCCCCCGCGACAGCAAGCCAGCCCGACGACGGGCACGTCAACGACCTGCCGATGGCTCCCGAAATCGAGCGGGTCGAGGTGGCGCTGCGTCAGCCGCCCCGGGACGCGATAGCTTTCGATGTTGACGGCAACGGACAGCTCGAGCTTTACGTCCTCGTAGCGGGACCCAACCGGTTGCTGCGTCTGACCCCCGATGTGAACGGCCAATGGTCACGCTCGGGTCAGTGGGACCTGCTGCCGGGCCGGTACGCCGGCAGCGATCGCCTGTTGCACGCAATGCGACGCGACGAATCGGCGGTGCTGCTCATCAGCTTTGACTCTGGCATCCAGCGGCTTGAGCTTTCGGGGGACAACACCGCAACCCCGCGGGCGGGTTGGCTGCAACCCCGAGAAGCCACGGATCGAGAGGACTGGTGGCTGAGCGATCTCGACGGCGACGGTACGCGGGACCTGATCGAGTGGACATCCGACGCGACGCAGAGCCTCCGCTGGTACGCCGGCTCGGAGCAGGGGTTTCGCCCCGCGCGGACGCTGCACGACCGCGCGGTGGAGCAGGCGGCCGTGCTGCGGCGGGCCGGCGGCGACGAGTTGCTGGTGCTCGAGGCGAACCCCCAGGGCGTGGTCCGCCGCTACCGGCTGAGCGACGGCGAGACCTCCAGCCTCGGGAAGCAGGAACCGCTGGTGCTGCCGGGAGGCGGCGACGCGGCCTGGACCGTCGCCGAGATCAACGGCCAGACTTTGCTCCTGGCCGCCGACCCGGGTCAGCCGCAGGTGACCCTCTACCACCACGACGAAGACGGCTGGCGGGCGGGCGAGAGCTTCCCGGTGGTCGGCAACGTCGAGCAGCTCGTCAGCCTGGGCGGGACATTGGTTCAAGACGGCCAGGTCCGCACCACGCTTAGCCGACACTTGGATAGCACCGTTGTGCCCGACCCGAACCTGTCTTTCGAATCGAATGAGACGCTGCTGCTGCGGACCGAAGACGGCGGTGATCTGCACCGGATGGACTGGGATGACGGCCGACTGACTTATCCCCGGCCGCTGGGCCTCGCCGGCGACGCGGCCGACCGGATGATCCTCGGGCTCGGCAGGTGGCAGCAGACGACATGGGCGGTGCAAAAGGTCGGCGACGATCTGCGGCTGTATCGCTGGACCGCCGACGGTGACGCCCGAGAGCCGAGCGTGTTTTCGGGTGCGGCGGGCAAGGCCGAGCGGGCGGTTTGGCTCGGCGGCGAACGGTTGCTGGTGGCGGACAAATTTGCCAAGGGCGTGCGGCGGGTCGAGCAAATCGACGGGCAGGTGATCGACCGGGAGCCGAGCCACCTCAGCCGGGTCTCGCTGGACGAGTTCGTGCTGATGGTCGGCGAAGATGGGCTCCCGCAGGCGGCGCGGATGACCGACGGCGTGCTGCAGTGGCTCGACGAGGACCTGCACGCGATGGATCAAATGATGTTGCCCGAAGGGCGGCGGCTGGCCGACGTTGTGATGCTCGACGACGGCCGGGCGTGGGCGTTGCAGCAGGGAGGCTCGCTGATTCACGAGATGCTGCCGGACGATGCGGGCGTCCTGCGGCAGGGGGAAATGGTGCGTATTGAGGGCGGCCGGGGCTTGTTGATGACGCCGGGGCTCGGCCTGATCTTGCAGACCGGCGACGGCGTGATGAAGCTGAGCGAGGGGCGGCCGCCGCAGCTGGAGGTTGCCCAAAGTCTCGACGCCCGCGACGGCCGACCGGCCGGGAACCGGGACGCCACGGTCCACCGCATCATGTCGCTGGATATCGACGGCGACGGCCGGGACGATGCCCTGCTCACCGACGATCAACGTCATCAGCTGACCGCGCTGCGCAGCGGTAAAGATGGATCAAGCAATTCGCCCGGCCATCTCTCGCCGCTGATCTCCTGGCCGGTCTTTGAAGACTCGTCCTACCCCTACGGCGGCACCGCCGACCAGCAGGTCCGCGAGCCGCGGGCGATGGTGGCGCTGGACCTGGACGGCGACGGCGGACAAGACCTCGCCCTGCTGAGCCACGACCGCTTGCTGTTCTATCTCGCCCATGCACCTAAACCTCTCAACGCGGAGGAATCCGAATGACCATGCCGCAACGCTCCGCCCCCCTGCTGTTCACCGGCCTGCTGGCTCTAATCGCGACCTACGGTTTTTCCGCCGAAGCGGAGCCGAGCGAGTCAACCCATCTGGGCGAGGTGGTCACCGTGACCCTCGTTGGCGGGGCGAAGATAACGGGGACGCTGCTGCGGCAGACCGACGCGGGGGTGGCCATTGACCTGCAGCACGACGTGATCAACCTGCCGCCGGAGCGGGTCCTCGACGTGCAGGCCGAGTCGCCGACGGACGCCGCGGCCGAGCCGGTGTCCGCCGGGCTCTACCGCACCGCCCGGCTGGACGTCCGGCCGATCCCGCAGTTGGTCGATCGCTTCGGCGACGGGGTCGCGTTGGTCCGCACCGCCGGCGGCCTGGGCACGGGTTTTCTCATCAACGACCGCGGCCACCTGATCACCAATTACCACGTGGTGGAGGGCCAGACCCGCATCGCCGTGACGCTGTCGACACGCGGCGAGCGTGGCCCGGAGAAAGTCGAGATCCAAGACGTCCGCCTCGTCGCGCTGCAGCCCCTGCGGGATCTGGCCCTGCTTCAGCTGGAATGGGACGCCGAGGAACACGGCCCGCTGCCCGAGCCGGTGACGCTCAGCGCCGAGGACGACCTGAGCGTCGGTGACCTGATCTTCGCCATCGGCAACCCGCTGGGCCTCGAACGCACGGTCACGCAGGGCATCGTCAGCTCGACCAGCCGGACCATCGGCCACCTCCGCTTTGTGCAGACCGACGCGAGCATCAACCCGGGGAATTCCGGCGGGCCGCTGTTCAACGCC
>CAZFZS010000009.1:3164-38704 GCA_964523485.1 uncultured Phycisphaeraceae bacterium
CGTCGGCGTAGTCTGTGCCGGGGCTTCGTTTTTCGACGGCTTGGCCTTCGGCATCCCCGTGGCCGACCTGCGTGACTTCCTCAAGCACCACGACGCCTTCCTGTTCGACCCCAGCCAGCCGCAGAACGGTGTGAAGTACCTCGATCCGCCCTTCCGCGGCCCTTCCAAGCCCGAGGCGGACGACAGCACGTCTTGAGCCGGCTATCCTTTTCCTCAACCTTCTTATTCCTTGCCACGAGACATGCCGATGCGACGACTGACCTTTTCCTCATTTCTCACGGGGCTCGGCCTCGCCGCCGGCCTTTGCACCGGCTCGCTGCTGCCCGCTCCCGCAACCGCTCAGGCCAGCTGGAACGCGCTGCCCGGCGATACGGTGCTTGCGTTCCGCATGCCCGAGACCCGCGGCATGATTGCCGACCTGCGGCAGAACACCGCGGCCGGCCAGCTGCTATTTACGCCCGAACGCATCGAAGCTGTGATGCAGATGATCAAGCAGGAGAACGGCGAGGATTGGGAGGAATTTCAGCAGGAACTCGAAGCCTACGGGCTGACCACGCAGGACCTGCTCAATATCGTCCAGAGCGAATGGTCGCTGGGCTTCGTGGCCAGCCCACGCAGGGAGGAGCAGCTGCCGCGGATGCAGCTGCTGTTCTCGGCCGACCTGCCGGAGGAAAAGATCGACCAGATCTACGGTGCCTTCGAGCACGGGGCGGAAGAGAACGCCGACAACGACGAGCTGCGTCGCCTGAATTTCGAGCTCGGGGGCGTTGAAGTCCAGCAGTATTCTATCGCCGACATGGGCATGGACCGCGAGGCCGACTGGAGCATGCCCGACGGCTTCGAGACGATGACCGACGAGCAGATCGACGAGCACTGGAAGAAGGTCGAAGAAGAAAACGACAAAGCCCAGTGGGCAAAGATTGACGAAACGCACCTGCTGCTCACACGGATGCCCGGGCGTTTCGTGCTGGCCGTCGGGCTGCCACAGTCGAAGGAGGCGATCCGCCAGATGATCGCCGACCAACAGGAGATCGACTGGGACTCGGCGACCGATGTGGAGTCGGTCCAGGCGACGCTGGCCCAGTACGTGGCGGCAATGGACGGCGGGGCCGAGGAGGGCCTCGCGGCGCAGGTCTCGGCCAACGCCGGCGCGGCCAGCATCCTCGGCAACGACAACACCCTTTTTGAATTCGCCGCCGATCTGCCGCAGGCGATTGAACTGATCAGCCTCGGCATCCGGCTCGAAGAAAACGCCGAAGACGCCGAACAGTTCCGTCAGGTCATGTCCGCCCTGGGCCTCGACGATCTGGGGCTCGCCACCGGCTCGGGCTACTTCGCCGACAACGCTCTGCAGTACCGCACCTTTGCCGGGATGAGCGCCCCGCGGTCGGGCCTGCTGGGCACGCTCGACGGGCAGACGCTCCCCGCCGGGCCGCCGGCCTGGGTCCCGCAGGGGGTCACCTATTTCCACTTGGCCTACGACCTGTCGAAGCTGTACGACGTGGTGGTCCAGATGGTCGCCGAGTTGGGCGGCGATGAAGCGATGCAGAGCGTGCAGATGGGCAACATGATGGTGCAGGGCTACGCTCAGGCCGACATCCCCACCATCCTGCGGTCGCTCGGCACCCGGCACAGCGTGATCCTCCTCGAAGGCCGGGAAGTTACCCGGCAGGTCGAAGAATGGGACTTTGAGGCCGAAGAGTTCAAGGAGGTCGAGCGGACGACGTACATGCGGCCCGGGGCCGTGGTCTGGGATCTGGCCGACGGCGAGGTGTGGAACCGGGTAATGGGGGCACTGAAGAACTTTGCCGCGATGGCCGGGGGCACCGAAGGCGGGGTCGCCGCGGTCGACGAGCAGGGCTTTACCGGCCTGCGTCTGGACGAGGGCGAGTTCCCCGCGGCGCTGATGCTCGGCCAGAACAAGCTGATGTTCGGCTTCGGCGACGACGTCTCGGCCCGCACGCTGAGCCTGCTCAACAACCCGCCGCAGGGCGGCAACGGGATGGCCGAGGGATCGATAATCGCCGAGGGGGCAAAGCTCATCGACTACCGCGAGAACATCCTGTTTGTTATCCAAGACGGCGGCGACGACATGGTCAGCACCAAACGGCAGCTGATGTCGGCTCTCGAATCGGAAGACAGCAACATGGATGAGCAGCAGATCGCGCAGATTAAAGAGCTGGTCCCAAGCGACGAAGAGCTGCGGGCCAGCTTCGGGGTCAGCGTCGGGCAGGTCTACCTCACCGACGACGGGCTGATCTACGAGGGCGCCGCCGCGTTGCCCGCCGCCGAGTAAACACGTCCGAGTAAATCGGACATCGTGATCTAAAAATAACCGCCCGGCTCCTCAATGAGCCGGGCGGTTTTTTGATGCGGGCGACAGGAATCGAACCTGCACGGGTTTTACCCCACCAGAACCTAAATCTGGCGCGTCTGCCAATTCCGCCACGCCCGCGGGTCGTCGCGTCGGCGTCGCGGTCGAGATCCAATGCGACGCCGTGCGGGCCATTCTACACTCTCCCGATGCCTGATCCCTTTGCCGAGTTCGGCCTCGAACCCCGCTTCGACCTCGATCTCGACGAGCTGCGACAGAAGTACCTGGCCGCCAGCGCCGCGGCCCACCCCGACCGCGTGACCGACCCGCTGGAGCAGGCCGACGCCGCCGAGCGGTCCGCCCGGATCAACGACGCCTACGGCATGCTGCGGGACCCCCAGCGGCGGGCGCGGGCCCTGCTGCAAGTCCGCGGCGGAGAACTGCCCGCCGAGGAAGAGAAGCTGCCGCCGGCGCTGCTCATGGAGCTGATGGAACAGCGGGAGGAGATCGACGCCGTGCTCGCGACCGGTGACGCCGACGCGGTGCAGCGTCACCGGGCGGCGGTTCAAACTCAGCTTCAGGCGCACCTGGATCGTCTGGCGCAGCTCTTCGCCGCCGACCCGCCTGATGCCGCTGCCGTCCGTCGGGAGCTGCAACTGCTGCGTTACACTCAGCGGCAGCTTGAGCAGCTGGAACGCTAGCCGAGTCTGTTTCTTCAGGAACCTCGCCGTGGAACCAGCCGATCCGATCCCGCCCCGCCGCAGCGCTGCGCCGCGTCTGGCGGTCATGATGTTTCTGCAGTACGCCGTGTGGGGCGTCTGGCTGCCGTACCTGGCCAACTACCTCGGGGCGGCACCCGAGGCCGGCGGCCTGGGCTTCACCGGCACGCAGATCGGCTGGCTGCTGGGGCTCGCCGGCTCGATCGGCGCGATCGCCGCCCCGCTGATCGCCGGCCAGCTCGCCGACCGGGTGATGAACGCCGAGCGTGCCCTGGCGTTGCTGCTGCTGCTGGGCGGGATCACTAAGTGGATCACGGCCTACCAGACCGGCTACGGGGCGTGGATGGTGTTGTCGATCCTCTACTCGGTGCTGTACATGCCGACATTGGCATTGACCAACAGCGTGGCGTTCGCGAACCTTGATGATCCCGAAAAGAAGTTCCCGCCGGTACGGGCACTCGGCACCGTCGGCTGGATCGTCGCATCGGTCGCTTTCCCGCTGGTCTGGATGCAGACCGATGTCGGCGCGGTGGGAAGCTGGCCCTTCCTCGCCGGCGTGGACCGGCCCGACGCCACGGCCCGCATTGCCGATGCGCTAGTCGTCTCGGGCGTCGTCTCCATCGGCTACGCGGCGTACTGCCTGCTGGTGCTGCCCCGGACGCCGCCGCGGAAAGACGCCGCTCATCCGCTGGCCTTCGCCGAAGCGCTCAAGCTGCTGCGTCGGCCCGACGTGGCGGTGCTGACCGTGGCGGCACTGCTGATTGCGATGATCCACCAGTGCTATTTCTTCCGGACCGGACCCTTCCTCGAGCACGCCATCGGCGTCGGGGCCGGACAGGTCGGGCCGATCATGGCGCTGGGCCAGATCAGCGAGATCGCGGTGCTCGCGGTGCTGGGCTGGTTCCTCAAATCGCTGGGGTACAAGACGGTGCTCTGCCTGGGGGCCGCGTCGTATGCTTTGCGTTACGGCATCTTTTCGCTGGAGCCGAGCACGGACGTGGTCAAGGCCGCGATGCTGCTGCACGGGATGAACTACGGCTTTTTCTTCGCCGGCTCGTTCCTGTACATCGAACGCGTCGCCCCGCCGCCGATCCGCCACTCGGCCCAGACCGCTTTCGGCATCGTCATCCTCGGGGCCGGGCCGATCCTGGCCGGCTTCTACAACGGTTTCTTCGATCGTTACCAGCGGGTCCCGACGCCGATCAGCAGCGCTCTTGAGCAGAGCTACGTCGAGTTCTGGCGCAGCCAATCAGCGATTGCGGCGGCCGTAGTGGTGTTGCTGGTCCTGCTGTTCAGGAGCAAGGTAAGCACTCGAGCGACCGAGGCCGACACATAGCCGGTGGCGGTGACCAAACCGTCCCGGCCGATCAGCCGGACCGCCCTTACGCCGACTTGCGGCCGGAGGTGCCCTGCATCGCACGCACGGCCGAGAGCGGTCGGTCCGACTCCATCCGCTGATTTAGCTTGCGGAGCGCCTCGATCTCGATCTGGCGGACGCGTTCCCGCGTGAGGCCGACGTGGGTACCGATCTCCTTGAGGGTCAGCGGTTCGCTGCCGTCGAGGCCGTAGCGCAGGCGGAGGATCTTCGCCTCACGGTCGTCGATCGCGTTGAGCAGCACGTCGATGGTGGCCAGGTCGTCGGCGAGCAGCACCTGCTCATCCGGACGGAGGTTCCGCTCATCGCTGACGATCTCGGAGAGCGTCGGGCCTTCGCCCTCGGCCCCGCTGCCGGGCTGGACCGGGCGACGGCTGGCCTTGACCGCCTTGCGGATGATGCGGATTTTTTTGATCGGCAGCTCCATCTCGTCGGCCAGCTCCTGGATGTTGGGCTGCCGACCCAGCCGCTCCTCGAGTTCTCGGGAGGCTTTCTTCCACTTGGCGATGAGCTCGACCATGTAGGCGGGGATGTGGATCGGCTGGACGGCATTGATCAGCGCCCGCTTGATGGCCTGCTTGATCCACCAACAGCCGTAGGTCGAGAAGCGGGCGCCCATGTCGGGGTTGAAGCCTTCGACAGCTTTCACTAGGCCGACATTGCCTTCTTCGATCAGGTCCTGCAGCGGCAGGCCGCGGTTATTGTAGCGCTTGGCCACGGCGACCACGAGCCGCAGGTTGCTGCGGATCATATGCTCGCGGCTGGCCATGCAGCCCTCGTTGATGATCTTGCGGGCCAACGACTTTTCTTCGTCGGCCGTCAGCAGCGGCGACTCGTCGATCTGCTTGAGGTAGATCTCGAGGTCGGTTTTGACGCGGGTAGATTTAGCCATCGGCGGCGGGGTCCTCTCCTGGATCGAGACGCAGCGCCTCGCTACCGAGATCGGCGAGAACGGGCACCGGCTTAAGACCGGCCCCGTCTGCCGCCGGGGGGCCGAGTCGCTACGCTACGCCGCATGAGCTTCGGGAAGAATCTTGTGCACAGCGGCCGGCTGGGGGCGCGGTTTATAGCTGAGCCGTTCGTCGGCGTCGGCCGATCGCTGGCCGGGACCGTGCGGGACTATTCCCCTCAGAAGCTGCGGAGCGACCTCCTGGCCGGGCTGACGGTGGCGATGGTGGCGATCCCGCAGTCGCTGGCGTTCGCCAGCATTGCCGGGGTCCCGCTGATCTACGGCCTCTACACCGCGGTTATCGGAGCCGTGGTCGGGTCGCTGCTGACTTCGAGCAACCACCTGGCCATCGGCCCGACCAACACGATGAGCCTGCTGGTGATGAGCACCCTCGTCGCCGCGGCGGTACCGACCGAGGGCCCCGAAGCGATCGGCCTCGCGGTGCTGCTGACGTTTGCGGCCGGGGCGATGCAGCTGATCTTCGCTCTGGCGCGGATGGGCGAACTGGTCAAGTTCGTCAGCCACTCGGTCATCGTCGGCTTCAGCGCCGGGGCGGGCGTGCTGATCGCGGTGGGTCAGGTGCCGGCGTTTCTGGGCATCAGCCTGGCCGAGACCGAGAGCCACCACGAGGGCGTGGTCGAGAAGATCGAGCGGCTGATTCAGGCGGTGGGGCTCAACAATCAGCTGCCCGACTGGCGGCCGATCGCGGTCGGGCTCGTCAGCATGTTGGTTGCACTGGTCTGCCGCCGGGTGTCGAAGATGTTGCCGGCCTATCTCCTGGCGGTCGTCGGAGGCGGGGTGGTCGTCTGGCTGATGGGCTGGAGCGGCGAAGACCTGCGGCTGGTCGGGCAACTGCCGGCGGGCCTGCCGGACATCGCCCTCCCGTCGCTGTCGTGGGACACCTACCGGCCGTACCTGGGCCCGGCGCTGGCCATCGCCATGGTCGGGATGATCGAGGCCTACGGCATCGGCAAGACCGTGGCGGGCAAGACCGGCCAGCGGATCGAAGCCAATCAGGAATTTCTCTGCCAGGGCGTGACCAACCTCGTCGGCGCAATCTGCAGCTGTATCCCCAGCACCGGCAGCTTCTCGCGGACCGCGTTGAATTACGCCGCCGGGGCCCGCACCCGCTTTGCCGGGCTGTTCACCGGGGTCTTCGTGGCGGTCGTCTTCGTGGTGCTGAGCCCGGCGGCCAAATTCATCCCCATGGCCAGCATCGCGGCGATCCTCTTCGTCATCGCCTACGGCCTGATTGATTTCGACTACGTCCGGCGGATCGCCAAGAGCAACCCCGCCGACCTGCTGGTCTGCGTCGGCACCTTCGCGGCCACCCTAACGATCTCGCTGGAGATCGCCGTTTTCGTGGGGGTGTTCCTGACGCTGGCGCTGTACCTGCAGCGGGCGCGCCAGCTCTACATGACCGAGATGGTCCGGACGCCCGGCAACGCGTCGGGCTTCATCGAACGATCGCTGGGGCCGCGGGGGCCGCAGGGCCTGGAGCAGGAGGACGCCGAGCGGGAACGCTGCGGGCAGGTGGTATTTCTGCAGGTCGAGGGCAATCTCTTTTTCGCCGCGGCCGACGACCTGCAGGATCGGTTCAACGAGCTGCTGGCCTCTTCGGCCCGCGTGGTCATCCTGCGGCTCAAACGCACGCACCTGGTGGACGCGACGATCATGCACGTGGTCGAACAGTTTGCGCACCAGCTGAAAGAAGACGGACGACAGCTGATCCTCTGCGGGGTGCGCCGCCGGATGTACCAGCGGATGATGAGCTACGGGCTGATCGCCGACGTCGGGGAAGACAACGTCTTCGTCACCGGCGACGAGCCGTTCCGCTCGGCCAAGCAGGCGGTCGAGCGGGCCCGGCAGCTCACGGCAGCGGACCCATCGGAACAGGCGGAGTGACGCATGACGCTGGTGTTTCATCAGGCGGCGCTCGGCGACTTCTGCTTGATCCTGCCGCTGCTGCGGGGCCTGGAGGGGCCGACAACTTTTGTCGGCCCGTGGTCGCGGGGGCGGCTGGCTACGGCGTTGATCCCCGGGCTGCGGAGCTTTGACATCGAGATGTTCGAGTTCAGCCGGCTGCACAGCGTCGAGGGGCCAACGACACTGAGCCCCGCCGTCGACGAACTGTTCGAGCAAACGAAGCGGATCATCAGCTTCATCAGCAACGACGGCGAGCCGTGGGTCGAGAACGTGCGGCGTCTGTCGCCGAAAGCCGACGTCATCTGTCTACCGACCAGGCCACAGGCGGGCAGCCAATTGCATATTGCCGACATGCATCATGAACGCTTGCGGCAACGGGGTGTCGAGCTGCGGGAGGCCACGCTCGAGCCGGCGGGTGACCCGGACGGGCCGGTGGTCGTGCACCCGGGCAGCGGCGGGATCGACAAGTGCTGGCCGCGGGAGCGTTTCGCCCGGCTGATCGAGACGTTGCTAGATAACGG
This sequence comes from uncultured Phycisphaeraceae bacterium, assembly GCA_964523485.1. Classification (GTDB taxonomy): domain Bacteria; phylum Planctomycetota; class Phycisphaerae; order Phycisphaerales; family Phycisphaeraceae; genus Algisphaera. Next base: position 10,969 of record CAZFZS010000009.1, read on the forward strand.
CCGCCCGGTCCGGGTGGTTTACGGCGAGGCCGAGGCGGAGCGTTGGCCGGCGGCGGAGTTGGAGCGTTGGCGGGAGGTGTTCGGCGCGATCGGTTGCGGGTCGCTGACGGCCCTGGTGGAGCATTTGCTAGGGGCCGCGGCATTTGTCGGCAACGACGCCGGGCCGACGCACCTGGCGGCGCAGCTGGGCCTGCCGACGACCGCCCTCTTCGGCCCGACCGACCCCCGCGTGTGGGCCCCCCGCGGGCCGGCGGTGACGGTGCTGGCTCCACCGGAGCGCACGGCCATGGAGTGGTTGTCGATCGATAAGGTGGCGACATCCCTTGGCTCAGCGTGAGCCGTAGGGTCCGCGGCGGCTGACGCCGGCCGCTCAGCGCGGTCCGCACGCCTCCATGGCCACGGCCCAAGGCCGACGGGCGCAGGCCGATGCGCTAGAATCCTGCCTATGCGCATTATCCTCGCCAACCCCCGCGGCTTCTGCGCCGGCGTCCACATGGCCATCGACACGGTGCAGGAGCTGGTGGACTTGATCGGCACGCCGCTCTACGTCTACCACGACATCGTGCACAACAAGCACGTGGTCGAGCGATTCGTCACGCAGGGCGTCACCTTCGTCGAGTCAATCGCCGAGGTCCCGCCGGGCAGCACTGTTGTGTTCTCGGCCCACGGCGTGAGCCCGCAGGTCCGGACCGACGCCGCGGCTCGTGACCTTCGGATGATCGATGCGACCTGCCCGCTGGTCACCAAGGTGCACGTGGAGGCGCGGCGGTACGCTAAAATGGGCAAAAAGATTCTGCTCGTCGGCCACGCCGATCACCAAGAGATCAAAGGCACCTTCGGCGAGGCCCCGGAGGTGACCTATATCGTCGAATCGCCGGCGGACGTGGAAGCCCTCGACTTTCCCGAGGAGCAGGGGCTGATCTATCTGACCCAGACCACGCTCAGCGTGGACGACGCGAACGTGATTATCGCGGCGATTTTGAAGAAGTTTCCGTGGTGCACCGCCCCGCCGAAGGAAGACATCTGCTACGCCACCACGAACCGTCAGCACGTGGTGCGGCAGCTGGCACCCTCGGCCGACCTGACCCTGGTAGTCGGCAGCCGACACTCGTCCAACTCGATCCGCCTGACCGAGATCAGCGAGACCGACGGCACGCCGGCGCGGCTGCTCGACGACGCTTCGGAGCTTCAGGATTCCTGGTTCGACGGCGTGGAATCGGTGCTGGTCACCGCGGGTGCCTCGGCCCCGGAAGACCTGGTCGACGGGGTGCTCGATGCCCTGCGGGACCGCTTCGGCGGGCGGGTGGAGGAGTCGAGCCTGATGGAGGAGGACGTAAAATTCGCCCTGCCCGTGCAGCTGCGGGTGCTGCGGCACGAGATGAGTCAGGGCTGATTCAGGTCGACGACTTCGTCGGGCTTGAAGCTTTGGCGGAGCCGTTCAAAATTGAACAACTGCGGCTTGAACTTACGCTCGTCGACTGTCGGCCGGCGGAGCGTAACGGTCATGCGTGATTCCTGCCCCTGCGGGTAGAGCTCGGCCGTGCCGGGCAGGGGGATCAGCGTGCCGTCGGCGGTTTCCAGGTCGATCCGGCCGGTGAGGATGCAGGTGACCTGGCTCTGCCCGGCGGCGTCGGTGAGGTCGATACGGACGGGCCGGGCGGTGGCGGGTTCGAGCATGAGCCGCAGGCCGAGGCCCGGCGGCTCGATAACGAAATAGCCGTTGAAGAGTTCGACCTCGGGGGCGGTTGGTCGGCGGTCGGGGTCCAGCGGCATGAAGCCGAGCAGGTAGGGCACGGCCTCGGGCGAGATCGGCAGCGGCAGCCGGCGGGCCAGCGGCCGGGCGTAGCTGCCGTAGAACGCCGTGCTGCCCTCGACCTGGTCGAACAGCCAGAAACCCCGCTCGTCGGAGCCGGCCCAGAGCTTGATGTCGCCGAGCACCTCCAGCGTCCACGCCGTCTGCAGCGGCCGCTCGAAGATCAGCCGACCGTCGCCGGACTCCCGCCGCGCCCGCTCTCTCTCGTCCCGCCAACGCAGTTCGACCTTCGTCCGCGCCCAGACCCGATCCAGCGACGCCGCGTTGGCGTTGTAGCGCCGCACCAGATCGCCGTAGTCGGGAATGTCGGCCCGGCTGAGATTGTTGATCGGCGCAGGATTCAGGTTCTCCGGCACAATCGGGTCGGTCTTGCAGCCGGTCAGGACCAGCAGGCCGAGCAAAGGCATCAAACCGGGTTTAGCCGCAGATAAACGCAGATAAACGCGGATGAAGGCAGTCAGCATACGATCGTAAAAAAACCATCTGCGTTCATCTGCGTTCATCTGCGGCCAAACCTGTCTTGCGATGTTCACAATTCTGCCTCAAGAATTTCGCCGAGTTGCGACGTGACCTGCTCGATCTGCCCGGCGTCCAGGTGCGGGTCGAGGACGTCGATCGTCTCGTCCTCGGCCCACTTGCCGAAGTGGCCTTTCGAGACGTCTCGCTTCGGAGTGAATTGCCAGAATTCCTGCACCGGCCCGTCGCCGTCCGGGTCGTCCCGCCTGTCGGTACTGTCGTACCGCAGCAGTTTTTTTCGCATCAGGATCAACGCCACGACGTAGCGGAACGCCAGCCGCTGCGGCTCGGTGGCGTCTTCCAGCCGACGCAGCAGGTTCAGCAGCACCGCGTCATCCACAAAGGTCTTTTTCTTTTCGCTGGGCAGAGGAACAGTGGTCTTCCAAAAGCTGAACAAGTGCGGCGGGCGGAAGCCGCCTTCCCACGCGGCCGTCGACACATCGACCCGCCGCATGCCCAGATCATCCCCGTTCTCCCGTTCCTCGGCCGGGACATCGATCAGGGCCGAGTAACAGTCTTCTCCCGGCTCGAGTGTCCGGCCGGTGGACAGACACACCCCCGAGGTCTTCTGCACGTCGTAACTGGACTGGCTGAATTGCGACAACGTCTGGCCTTTCCTAAACGGCGATACCCAGCTGCCGGGCCGCGGCATCGACGGTCTGGTCGATCAGGGTGGCGATTGTCATCGGGCCGACGCCGCCCGGGACCGGCGTGATCCACGAAGCCCTCTCCCTAGCTTCGTCGAACGCTACGTCCCCCACGTTCCCGGCGTTGTATCCCGCATCCATGACCACCGCACCGTCCTTGATCCAGTCGCCGCGGACCAGTTCGGGTCGTCCGACGGCGGCGACGACGATGTCCGCCCGACTCACCACCTCCGACAGATCTCGCGTCCGGCTGTGACAGATCGTGACCGTGGCGTGGCGGTCCAGCAGCAGCCCCGCCATGGGTTTGCCGAGGATCGCGCTGCGGCCGATCACCACCGCGTGCCGCCCCTCGATGGGGAGGTTGTAAGCGTCCAGCAGCCGGACGATCCCGCCGGGTGTGCAGGACGCGAAGCCGCTGCCGGGGTCGAACCACATGGTGGCGAAGCTGCCGTAGGTCACGCCGTCGACGTCCTTGCCGACCGGAATGCTTTCGAAAGCTGCCCGCTCGTCGACGTGCGACGGTGCGGGGTGCTGGAGCAGGATGCCGTGGACCTGCGGGTCCTGGCCGAGTTCATGCACCGCCCGCACCAGCTCGGCTGTGGTGGTCTGCTCAGGCAATTCGAGCTTGCGCGACACCATGCCGATGGACTCGCACCGCCGGCGCTTCATCTGGGTGTAGGTGATCGACGCGGGGTCGGCCCCGACGAGGATCGTCGCCAGGCAGGGCGTGACGCCGGTGTCGGCCCTAATCTTCTCGACTCTCTTGCCGGCCGCGGCGAGGGTGTCGGCGGCCACGGCTTTGCCGTCCATGAGCTTCGCGGTCATCGAAGCCATGTTAGCCGCTGTCCGCCGTGGCGTAGCATGCGCGGCGGAACGCTCCAACCCGGGCCTCTACACTGTTGCCCCATGCAAGCGATTCTTCTATCGATCGGCGACGAGCTCGCCCTGGGGCAGACCGTCGATACCAACAGCGGTTGGCTCGCCGCACAGCTCGCGGCGAACGGGATCCCGACCCGGCTGCACGAAACGGTGGCCGACGACCGCGGGCTGATCGCCGCCTCGATCCGCTGGGCCGCGACCAAGGCCGAGCTGATCATCGTCACCGGCGGGCTCGGACCCACCGATGACGACCTGACCCGCCAGGCCTTGGCCGACGCGATGGGCTGTGAGCTCATCGAAGACGCGAAAAGTCTTGCCGACCTTGAAGCCTTGTTCCGTGACCGCGGCTACCCGATGGCCGAGCGGAACCGGGTGCAGGCTCTGCATCCGGTGGGGTCGCGGATGATCCCCAACCCCGCGGGCACCGCCCCGGGCATCGTGGCTCAGCTCGGCGAATGCGTGATCTACGTGACGCCCGGCGTGCCGCGGGAGATGAAGGCGATGTTCCGGGACAGCATCCTGCCGAACCTGCGACCCGCGGCGGGCGGGGCCCGGACCATCCTGACGACCAAGGTCAACACCTTCGGCCGGGGCGAATCGGACGTGGCCGAGCGGCTGGGCGAGCTGATGGACCGCGGCCGCAACCCCACGGTGGGGACGACGGTTTCAATGGGGCTCTGCAGCATCCGCGTCCGCTCGGAGTCGGCCGATTCAGACCGGGCCCGCCAACAAATGGAAGACACACTGCGACAGGTGGAGGACCGACTCGGGCCAATCGTGTTCGGCCGCGAAGACGCTTCCCTGCAGGATGCGGTGGTTGCCCTGCTGGTGGAGCGGGGCCAGACCATTGCGACGGCCGAGTCATGTACCGGCGGGATGATCGGCTCGCTGCTGACCGACGTCGCGGGCAGCAGCGGCGCCTACTTGGGCGGGTGGGTGACGTACACCAACCAACTAAAGGACGAGCAGTTGGGCGTCTCCCGGGACACGTTGGAGAAACACGGGGCGGTGAGCGAGCCGGTGGTGCGGGCGATGGCCGAGGGGGCGCGGCAACGCAGCGGAGCGGACTACGCGGTGTCGGTCTCGGGGATCGCGGGCCCCGGCGGCGGCCGCGACGACAAGCCGGTCGGCACGGTCTGGCTCGGACTGGCCGGGCCCGGTGAAACCCTGGCCCGCCGCGGGCACTTCCACGGCCCCCGGGGCGTGGTCCGCGACCGGGCCGCCAAGTGTGCCCTGCAGATGCTGCGGCTGACCCTGCTGGGCGAGTCGCTGGACCATCTGCACTGGCTGCGGGCAGAAAAAAACCCCGCCTGAAGCGGGGCCAATGCCCGTGGCAGGATTCGAACCTGCACTCCCTTGCGGGAACCGCCACCTGAAGACGGCGCGTCTGCCAGTTCCGCCACACGGGCGTGTGGAACGCGACAGTGTAAGGGTTTCGCCAGCCATCGCAACGCCGATCTGGTGTGAGTTGCTTACCGGTCAGGTAGCGCGAGCGATATCTTCGCGCAGGCTACGGATGCGAGGAGTAAATCCATGGCCTGCTCAAAGCAGCAGACCATGCCACCCGGACACAAGCCCACGCCGATGTTGAGTCCCTTCCGGGAACGAAGCGTCTGGTATCCCCCGCTGATCCGTCTCATCTCTACAATGGCCCGCCCATGCGAGCGTTCTGGCGATTTGCCAAAGACATCTTGCGCTACCGCGGACGGCTGGCGATTGCCATGCTCGCCGCGCTGATCGACGCCGCCTGTGCGTTTGCGGGCTTCGGGGCATTGATCGCCATTATCCAATTGCTCTTTGGTGAAGGGGTCGGGCTACGCGAGGTGATCGAAGAGAAAGTCCGTGAAGCCGACCTGCCGATTCTCGCCGAGCAAGCGGAAGCGCTGGTTCAGCTGATCCCCGCTGATCCGTTTCAAGGGTTTGCGGTGGCCCTTGTGCTGATCTTTTTTCTGTCCGTATTCGGCTCGGCCATGCGGTATTACCATCAGGCCAGCACAATCATGATCGGGCTGCGGGTCGTGACACGTATCCGTCAGCGAGCGTTTCATCGGCTACTGCACGCACGCGGGGAGTACATGATGGAGGTCGGCTCGGCCGACAACCTCAGCCGGATCGTGCAGGACTCGAATCGACTCAGCAGAGGTTTTGCAGCCCTGATGGGCAAGGCCGTACGCGACATCTTTACCGGCTCCGCGTATCTGCTTGGTGCCTTGCTAAGTGATTGGCGATTGACCTGCATCTTCTTTATCGGGATGCCTCTGATCGGGATCGCGATCAAGAAGTTTGGCAAGCATATTCGCAGAGCCAGCAAATACTCTCTGCAGCAATACGCCAAAATGATGGCGGCGGTCAATGAAGCGATGCAGTCGCTCAATGTGGTGAGGGTCCACAACGCCGAGGGTTACGAGCGTCGGCGATTCAATACGATCAATCGCGGCGTGTACGCCCAAGAGATGAAAGCGCGGACCGCACGCGCGTTGAGCTCGCCTGTGATCGAATTGATCGCGCTGGCGGGTGTCATCGCGGTGTCGCTGGTCGCGGCGTGGTATGCGTTTAATCGTCCCGAAGGCGACCCGGCTTCTATGGTGTTTGTCTTGCTCTGGCTTGGGATGGCCGGGGCATCGTTCCGCCCGTTGGCGAATCTGAATAACGATTTGCAGGAATCGGCCGCAGCGGCGGAACGCCTCGAGCAAGTGTTGCAGGCTCCGGTCGAGCCGAACATGCGACGCGAGCCTGATCGACCCGTGCTGAGTCGGCACCGCAGTGAGCTGGTTTTTGATCATGTCAGCTTCGCCTACCCGGAAGCGGATCGGTCGGCCGTGCAAGATGTCAGCCTGTCTATCGACTTTGGCCAATCGATCGCGATCGTCGGCACCAATGGCTCTGGCAAATCCACGCTGTTGAATCTTGTGCCACGTTTGGCCGAGCCGACCGCCGGACGGGTGCTGATCGACGGCGTGGACATCGCCGACGTATCGCTGCGCTCTCTGCGCAAACAGATCGCGATGGTGACGCAGCAGACCGTGCTGTTTGAAGGGTCGATCGCGGACAATATCGCGTATGGCAGGCGACACACGCCTCGGACCGACATCGAAGCGGCGGCGAAGGCGGCCTCGGCAGATGGCTTCATCCAAGCATTGCCCCGCGGGTATGACACCTCGCTCGGAGAGGCAGGCTCGGGTTTGTCCGGCGGGCAGAAGCAGCGGATTTGCATCGCGCGAGCCATCCTCCGCGATCCGGCCATCCTCATCCTCGACGAGGCGACCAGCCAGATTGATGCGGAGTCCGAAGCGAAAATCAGCGAGGCGATCGAGCACCTGCGTGAAGGGCGAACGACGCTGATCATCGCCCACCGCCTGAGCACCGTCGTCGATTGCGATCGCATCATCGTGATGGACGATGGCCACGTCATCGATCAGGGTAAGCACCAGGAACTGCTTAAACGCTGCGATGTGTATCAAACGCTGGTACGGACACAATTAGCGGGGTTAGAGGCTGAGGCGTAAATCTAAAGCGCTTTGCGGGATGGGTGGCAGACTCTACAATGCTACGTTCTGCACGCACGCTGGCCGCGTGCCCGAGTGGACTAAGGGAGCGGATTGCAAATCCGCGATTCGTGGGTTCGAATCCCACCGCGGCCTTTTGCTTTTGACTTAGCCCTTCTTACGTTTACTGTTCACGAAGCAAATCCGGGTCCGCGACGATGTTGAGCTTCATCGTGGTCTCATCGACCGACTCGCCGTGCTGATCGGTGACGCGGACCTTGAGCCGATACATGCCGTTGGCCAATCGGGCGGGCAGCGTAATCATCTGAACTAAATAAAAGTCCCGGCGGGCGCGACGGGAGGTATCGGTCACCTCGACCGGGTCACTGCGCCAGACCGCCAACCCGTCCGACTCGTTGTATAGGATCAATTCCTGCGACAAGCGGACCTCAAATTTGTCATTCTCGATTGGCTGAGTCTTGAAGTTGTCGATCTCAACATAGACAATCGCCTTGTTGTTTTGCCCGCCCAGGAAGTTCGTCGAGTTGAACGGCTCGTAAACGCCGAAGCTTTTGACGCTGCGGCAGAGTTTCAGATTTTCGATGCGGACCGGGTCTTCAAGAAATGCTTCATCAAGTCGCTTGGTCAGGTGTTCGCGGGTCAGCGGGCTGTTGGACAAGGCGGCGTCATCCATGAGGCCGGTCAGGGCGGCGTGTAGTTTCTTGATTTGTTCGCGTTGACCAGGTCGAAGCGGGGCGAGCGCGGCGGGGTCGAGATGGCGCGTGGGTTCAGCCAGGCTGAGGCCGACCGCGGCGATGGCTTTGGCGAAGGCGGGGTCGTCGGTTTTAGTTAGTTGTTCATTGAGTTGATTAAGTAGTTCCTGCCGAGTGGCGGGGCTGCGGATTGGCGTGGATTCGGGCGAAATAGATCGTGATGGCGAAAGATCGACCGGGTCATCCTGATCGATTTGAGCTGATCCCTGGGCGACCGCGGACGCGTCATCGGATTGGGCGATCTGCCGGATCGCTGGCAACTGGCTGGGCAACGGTTCGGCATCCGCGAACGGATCGAAACGGTCCTGCTCGGCCATCGCCACCGCATCCGAGCCTTGCAAACGCTCCGCCATCGCTTGGGCCTGCTCCGCCGCCGCCTCGGCTTCGGGGTCCGTCGCGACCGGCGTCGGACCCGCGTCCGGCGACGAACCACAGCCCGGCAATCCGCTTACGGATAGCAGAAATCCCAGCCCCAGCAAAAATTTGACCCTACGCTGCATATCGCATCCTGCTTCGCAAACGTGATACAACATCCTGTCGCATCAAACCGTCAATCAAACATCGGCCAAAACCGCACAAAACCCTTCAAGATTCCGCTCCGCATCGCCGAAACCCGACTTGCTGCGGGCGTCGGCGTCTAGGGCCTGTTGCAACAGTCGGGCTGCTTTGATCGAGCCTATCGACTTGAGCACCCGCATGAACAACCCCTGCCGCGGTCCCCACAATTTCAACGCACGGCCGATCTCGCTGTCGCTCGCCCCATCCGCTTTCATCTGACCGCCCACCGCGAGTTTGCGGGCCAGATCGGAGATGAAATACATCACCAGGATCGCCGGTTGCCCGCCGGTTTCGATCAGTTCATGCGTTTTATCGAGGGCCGCCCTGCCCGAGCCGTCCGCCAGGCTTTGAAGGACCGCCTCCTGCACCTCCCAGGCTTTTTCATCGCTGGCCTTACCGACCGACTGCTCGACCATGTCCGCCGTAATTGCCGAGGAGCCCTCAGAGCCGCCGACCATTGCGGCGAGTTTGTCAACTTCCGTTTCCAGCCGAACCAGTTGCACGCCCAAGCGGTCCACCAGCAAATGAGCCGCAGGCTTTTCGAGAGCGACCTGATGCTTTGATTTGGCGTGAGCGATCAGCCGTTTGACCGCCTCGGCTGGCTTGGGGGGTTCACATTTGATCACCGCACCGACCTTGTCGATGGCTTTATCCAATTTACCCCGATGCCAAGCCCCTGCCCTCAAGACGAGAGTTGCATGGTCCACGGGCGCTGACGCGTATCGCTCTAACGCCTCGCGATGGGCTTTTACGAAATCGTCTGCCGGGTCGACGATCACCAATTTGTATCCGCCCATGAGCGAGTAGCCACGCACTTCATCAAAGACATCCGAGAGCGTCGCGATCTTGCCATCGAAGGCGTGCGTGTCGAGTTCGCCATGAACTTTTTCGAGGTTCTTGCGAAGGTTGGCGATGTAGTCTTGCTTGACCGCATCCTCCGGGCCATGCAGGGCAAGCACCCGTGTGGATGCATCGAGGATGGCGGGTTTGGCTTTGGCCATTTTGGGGAGTTAGGAGTTGGGGGTTGGGGCAGGCAATTAGCGGTTGGCTATTTGCTTCTGTGCTGCTGCTCTACTGCTGTACTGACAGGGGAACCCCGAGCAACGCTCTCCCCGCTTCCCGGATGGCGGCATCGGGGCCGACCAGGGCGTGGGTGACGAAGCTCGTGCTGCGGTGTTCGCAGCCGCCGACGGTGACCATCGGGGCGGCGAATTCCATCTCGCCGAATCGACCAAAGGTTTCGTCATCGCAATAGGCCTGCAGGCAGTCCCCGCCGGTGCGTTGGTCGGCCGGGCAATCGCGGGGAATCTCGACATAAGACTCGCCAGGCAGCGCGGGGAAAATCCGCACGATCAGCGACGCCAAGTCTTTCTCGCCATAGCTGCCCGCCGGTTTGTAATACCCCATCCGACCGGTCGTGTGTTCGGCGAGGATACCCATCTTAATCCGTCGCTCCAGGTCGATCAGGAAGCGGACCGCGTGATCATCCGCCTGCACATGTTTTTCGCCAAACGGGTCGTAGTACGGCCGAGGGTCGACCCGCGTCGTCGTCGGGCAGATCAATGTTCCGGTCGGCGGCACCATGAGCAGGCTCCACGTACAGGCAACCGCCCCGGCGTCCCCGCCGATGACCGTAATCTCATGCGTCGTCGCGAAGCTGACACATTTGAGGTCGCTTGGCAGGGCCGTGGGTTGGTCGATCGCAGCGAAGGTGCGGGTCAGGTCCAGATGGATCGCCTTGCCGTCCCGGACATCGCGGAGTTGGACATTCTTGTTATCGAGATGTACGCCTGAGGGCCAGGGATCGCGGGCTTCATAATTTCCCGGGTCGATCGCAGGCGGGGTAGCGGCATGCTTGATCGGGTCTTCGCGAGCCAGTTCGAGGCTGGGCCAATAGAAAGCCACCTCCGGGCCGATCCACATCCGGTCGCCGCCCATGCCTTCGGGGATCTGCGGTGGGCCGGGCGCTTCGTAAAATAGATTTTCATCAAGCCCATCGACGCGGCAGTCGATCAGGCGGGCACCTTGGACGCGGTAGCCGATCTTGCCATCGCCAGCGGTGATATAGGTCGTGGAACTCATCGGAGCAGGATACCGGATCGGGGCATGATGACCCACGCCCCCCAAGCTAGAATTCGTTGTATTTAACTTTAGGTAAAACTCAGCTCACCGCGGCGGTCTGGGCCTGCTGTTGGCCGGCGGCCCGTTCACGCAGTAGGTCGATCAGGCTGCGGACCTCGTCCGCCATCCGGGTATTGGGAAACTCCTTGATGATCTGCTCGCCGGCCTTGACCGCGGCCGCCCACTCCTTGTCATGCACCGCGAGTTTGAACTGCACACCCAAATTGTCCCGCTTCTTGCCGATCACGCCCCGGGCCACCTCGCGGAACGGCTCGGCCTCTTCCGCGGTCAGATATTTGTCCAGTTCCGTCATCAACTCGATCGCACGATCGACCTCGTCACGCTCGCTGGCTTTGAGAAACTCGCGTTCCAGTTCAGCCTTATGCTGATCCTTGCTTGCCGCGACGCGTTGCTCCAACCGCTGGACGGCCGGCGACTGCGGATACAGCCGTTGCAGCCGGGCGGCCTCTTTACCCGCCCCGACAAAATCGTGAGCCAATAGCTTGGCCTCCAACTCGTCGATACCTGTCTTGACTTTCGCCTCGATATCCTTGGTTCGGGCGTTGTCGATCTCTTCGCGGTAGCTCTCCGCTTTTTCGAGTTGGCCGTAAGTTTGCGCGAGTTCATTGACGAGCACCATCGCTTCATCAAACTGGCTGCGGCGGATGTCGTCACGGATAGTCTGCTGCAACACCGCGATGTCCTCGGCCCGGTAGGCGATGCGCTTTGCGGTATCACTCAAAAGCAGGCGTTGATTGCACTGCTCTAGTAAGTGTGTCAGCCGATGGGTGTCGAGCGAGCGAGAAGCTTTGGCATTTCGGCCGAAGATCGCCCAACGAACCGCCCCGACGAGCAGACTCGCGATACTCAGGACGATTAGAAAGGTGGCCGGCCCAAACGCGAGATAGGTCAGCGTCACCTGCATCGGCTGGCTGCTGAACTCGGTGTTCTCCACGAAGATGACCGCAGCGGCAGCGGCGATACAGGCCAATGCCCAGAGCAGGACCGCCAGAACGACCAGGCCGACGGGTGTACTGAAAAACGGCGTGGACTTTTTGATTTCGTCGGGCATCGCGATCCCTTGGGCTGGAGGTGATGGACGTGAAACGCGGGCTTGCCGGTCAAGCCCGGCGTGCGAATTGATTGTAGGGGTGAATGTGGGAGACTGCGAGAAAAACCGGGTGGAGAGCTGGGGTTATGTGGGTTTTGAACCACTCAAGTCACCGAGAGCACCACGGGTGCAATTTGAAATTCAGAGGCACGCATTTCTGATTTTTCCTTGGTGCGCTAGGTGTCATGGTAGTTTCACCGCTTAATTCTCAGCATCGATTAGCATGAGAGGATGGCGGATCAGGGATCACGCTCGGGTTGGCGGACGGTCAGGAGTCTGCTGGGGCTGTTGCTGATTGCGGCGGCGGTGTGGTTTGCGTTTCGCGGGGTGCAGTGGTCGGCAGTTGGCTCGGTGCGGGTTGATCTGTTGCTTTTGATTGCCGTTCTTTTTCTGCTCAACATCGGACTGACCGCGGCGTTGCTCTGGGTGTTGACGCTGCCATGGGTGCGGCACGGGCGATTGCGATGGGGGACGATGGTGCAGTTGATTGCGTGGAGCAATCTGCTGAACTATGTGCCGGTGATCCGGGCGGGCCTCTGGGGACGGGCGGCGTATCTCAAGCGTATGCATGGTGTGCTCATCCGCGAGTCGGTCCTGACATTGGCCATCACGCTGGGTCTCGCTTTGGCGGTCACGGCGGTGCTGGGAGTGTTTCTCATGGCTCTGCAACCCGAAGCATGGGCGTGGGCGGGAGCGGCGACGGCGTTGCTTGTCGTGGCGTGGGCCTATCCGAAAGTCATACGTCGAGGGGGCCGGGTTGCGACGCCGCCGAGCGGGCCTTGGTTGGCGGGCTGGTCGTGGGTGGGCTTGCGGACGCTCGATGCGCTGGTAGCGGGGGCGAGGCTTTGGATCGCCTTTGCCGCGATCGGTCGGCCGATCCGCTTCAGCGAAGCGGTCGTGCTGGGTTGCGGTTCGTTGCTTATCAAGCTGGTCGGGCTGACGCCCAATGGTTTGGGGCTGAGCGAGTGGGTCGTGGCGGGGTTGAGTGCGGCACTCACGCCCGTCGCGGCGACCCATGCTGCCGCGGCGGCGCTGCTGGATCGATTGGTCGAAGTGGTGATGAGTGTCGCGGCCGGGCTGGTCGCGTGGTGGCGGCTGCGGGGTGCGGAGCGGGTGAGTTGAATTGAGGTTCAGACGACACGATCCAGAGATTCGCAGACCCTCATCGCCAGCTTCGGAAATCAGGTCGTCACATCCGCGCGAGCGTCCATGGCGAGGTTGGCCAATTCATCGGCCCGTTTGTTGTTCTCACGGCGGGTGTGAGTGACGTCCCAATTTTCAAAGCGGCCGAGCAATTGCGTGGCAGTCTCGAACAGCGGCTTGAGGTTCGCGGCCTTCACCCGATATTTGCGGTGGATTTGTTTGACGACCAGCTCAGAATCGCTGATGACTTGGATGTCATTAATGCCGCGTTCCAGTGCTTGCTCGAGGCCACGGATCAAGCCTTGGTATTCCGCCACGTTGTTTGTCGTTTCGCCGAGGTAGTAGCCCGCCTCGAAGACCGGCTCGGATTGGTCTGCGTTATGGATGACCACACCGACGCCTGCCGGGCCGGGGTTGCCGCGGGCGCCGCCATCGATATGCAGAGTGTGTGGCATCGCAACGCCTTCAGAAAAACGGCTTGGCGAAACAGTCGAGATTTATTTGGGTGCCAGTGCTTCGCGTAACTCGCCAGGCACATAGAGGATGCGGTCGCAGGAAGGACAGACGACCGGCTTGTCCGTCGCGGTCAGCGTCGCATTGACCACCTGGATCGGCAAACTCATGTAGCACGCCCCGCAGGTGTATTCCATGCGTCGGCGGTCCTGCTCCTCGACTTGCCCCATCGCTTCGCCATCGAAATCATCCATGAGCTTTTGATACTGGCTAAGCACTTGCTCATCGATGACCGCGGCGGCCTGCTCCCGCTCTTTCTCGAGTTCTTCAAGCTGCGAACTGATCTCTTCGCCTGCCTCCTTGACTTCGGCTTCGGAGTGTTCGACGAGCTTGCGCTGCTCGTCGGCTTTTGCCTGGACCTCCGTCGCCTTCTCCTGCATCTGCTCAACACGGGTCATGTGTTCGAGCGCTTTTTCTTCATGCTTTTCCTGGTCGGCTTTGAGCGTATTGACCTCGACCAGCAGCGCGGAGTATTCCTTGTTGTTCCGCACGGTTGTCATTGTTTTACGCAGCGTTTCGATGCGGGACTCGATGGTATTCGCGTCGTTCTCGCTGGCCGCGGCTTGGGCTTTGGCTTGCTTGAGTTGTTGATCGACTTCGCTTTGTTGGCGTTCGTATTGACTGAGCTTTTCAGCCTGGGCTTTACGCCGCCGACTGGCTGCATCGACCCGCGTCCGCAAGGCTTTGATTCTCAGGTCGAGTTGATACAGCGTTTGTAATTGATCTTGCAGGGACAACGTCGGCTCCGGGAAAGTTTCGCGCGAGCGCCCACTATAACAAAGCCCCCCGGAAGTACCTAAGTGAGCGGACTGGGGATCGGCTGGGGGTGGGAATTCATGAAATCTCTAGAACTTCGTGCTTAGTCGATCCGCGGATTCGCGGAGCCTCATCCACGACTTGGGTGGTGGAGCTGTTCGATTAAGATGCATCGCATGGATCGGCTATTTTTGCTACTCATGCTGGTGGTAGGCGGGGGACTTGGCACGCTGTCTCGCGTCGGGCTGAGCTGGGGGGTGCAGCGGATGGTCGGCGGGGGTTGGCCTTGGGGGACATTCGCCGCCAACGCGGTGGGCTGTCTGCTATTCGGGCTGATTTGGGCGGTGCTTGATGCCCGGCAGTTGCTGGGCTCGGCCGCGGCGTTTCTCGCCCTCGCGGGGTTCTGCGGGGCGATGACCACCTTTTCGACTTTCGCCTTCGACAGCGTCCAACTCGGCAGAGTGATCCACCCCTATGCCCTGCTTGGGAATCTCGTGCTGCATAATGCGATCGGGCTGGCAGCCATCGCACTGGGAATCGCTGTTGGCCAACGAATCTGAAAATCGCCTCATCCGCTATTCAAACGACCTAAACTCAAGCCATGACCGCTACCGCCACTTCAACAACACTGCCTGCCCCGACCGCTGTGCCCGATGCGACCGGCCACTACGGCCCGTTCGGCGGCAGCTTCATCCCCGAAACTCTGCACCACGCTGTGCAACAGCTCGGCGAGGCGTATGAGCAGGCGAAAAGCGACCCGGGGTTTGCCGAGCAGATGCGGGAGTTGGGCGAGCATTACATCGGTCGGGCCACCCCCCTGCTGTTTGCCCCGCGGCTGACCGAGAAGGCCGGCGGCGCGAAAATCTACATCAAGCGGGAAGACTTGGCCCACACCGGAGCCCACAAGATCAACAACGCCATCGGGCAATGCCTGCTGACCCTACGCATGGGCAAACGGCGGATCATCGCCGAGACCGGGGCCGGTCAGCACGGCGTCGCCACCGCGACCGCCGCCGCAAGATTCGGCCTCGACTGCGAAGTGTTCATGGGCACCGAGGACATGCGACGCCAACGGCCAAACGTTTTACGTATGCGGCTCATGGGCGCGAAAGTCACCGGCGTCGAATCCGGCAGCAAGACGCTCAAGGACGCGACCAATGCCGCGATGCGGGACTGGATGGCGACCAGCGAAGACACCCATTACACCATCGGCAGCGTCGTCGGCCCGCACCCGTTCCCGATGATCGTCCGCGACTTCCAGGCGGTGATGGGCCACGAAACCAAACGGCAATGCCTCAAGCAGATCGGCAAGCTGCCGGACTGCGTGACGGCCTGCGTCGGCGGCGGATCGAATGCAGCGGGCATGTTCCACCCCTTTGCCAGCGACCCGGCCTGCGACGATGTCGAGCTCATCGGCGTCGAGCCCGGCGGGACTTCGACGCAGTTCGGCCAACACGCCGCCTCACTCAGCCATGGACGGCCTGGCGTATTACACGGTTCGTTGTCGTATGTTCTGCAAAACGATGATGGCCAGACCGCGCCGGTGCATTCGGTCTCGGCCGGCTTGGACTACCCGGGCGTCGGGCCGGAGCACGCCTATTGGAAAGATGCCGGCCGGGTGAAATACGTCAGCGTCACCGACACCGAAGCACTTGATGCATTCAAGCTCCTAGCCCACCTCGAAGGCATCCTCCCCGCGCTCGAATCCAGCCATGCGTTGCACACCACCATGCAGCGAGCCGCGGAGATGTCGCCGGACCAGTCGATCGTGTTCAACCTGTCGGGCCGAGGCGACAAGGATTTGGACGAGGTTGTCCGGTTGCTGGGTGATGAGTTACATGTTTAGCCCCGGCCCGACGGGCCGGGTTTAGCGTCAGCCCCGATCAACCTCCCCAACCGGTTTGCACCGGGTAAGATGGTCGGAATGGCCAAGCGTCGTGACAATCTGTTGCCCGAGCCGATCCAGCGAAAGCCGGTGATCGGGATCACCATGGGCGACCCGGCCGGTGTCGGGCCGGAGGTGGTCATCAAAGCCTTGGCCGACCCCGCGATCCGACGGCAGGCCCGCTTTGTGGTTTATGGCATGAACGAGCTGATCGCCTATGCGGCCGACCTCGCCGAGGTCGAGCCGTTCTGGCATCGCTTACAGCACGACTCGCCGCGCGGCCGGTACGACCTGATCCACGATGTCGTCGTGCTGGACTACGACGAATACTCCCAGCTCTCAACCCGCGACATCGGGCCGAGCAAGGTCGGCGGTCAGGCCAGCCTGCGTTTTCTTGATGACGCGATCGCCGCTGCCCATCGGCCGCAAGAAGAAGGCGGCATCGATGCCATCGTCACTGCGCCGATCTGCAAAGCTTCATGGAAGCTGGCCGGCATCAAGTTTCCCGGCCACACCGAACTGCTCGCCGCCCGCACCAAGGTCCGTCGCGTCGCCATGATGTTTCATGCCGACCTGCCGGACGAACAGCTCAACGTCGTGCTCGCGACGATCCACCTGCCGTTGATGGACGTTCGCCACGTACTCACCATCGGCTGCGTGTTCAACCCGATCGACCTCGGGCATCAGGCGATGAAACGCCTGGGCATTACCAACCCGCGCATCGCTGTGTGTGGGCTGAACCCGCACGCTTCGGAGAACGGCCAATTCGGCGACGAAGAAGCCCGCGTGATCACCCCCGCCATTGAGATGGCCCGCCAGGCCGGTATGGATGTACAAGGCCCATTCCCTGCCGACACGCTCTTCACCCCGCAGCGACGCGGCCGATTCGACCTGATCGTCGCGATGTATCACGACCAGGGGCTAATCCCGGTCAAGATGCTCGCGTTCGATTCTGCGGTCAACATGACGCTGGGTACGCCGATCATCCGCACCAGCGTCGATCACGGCACGGCCTTCGATATCGCCCACAAAAACCAGGCCGACCCCGGCTCGATGAAGTCCGCGATCCGACTGGCGGTCCGGATGGCACAAGGGCGGGCCGGCTCCGAGGCGGCGCGGGAAGCCGTCTAAACCTGTTCAATCTCCAAGAATGACGACATCGTCCGCAGCAACCGCGGCGGTGACATCCTGACCCGGTTCATCCAGCAAATGCGGGTTTAATTCAAACGCCTTGAGCGTCGAGCCGTCCTTCAACTGCAAGCGGTACTGGGCGAGTTCACCTAAATAAATCGTGTCGGCACGCATTGCTTCGAAATGATTCAACCCCGCTTCGCCGTGCGCTGGATCTCCGACGAGAAAGCGGATCGTCTCCGGGCGAATCGAGCAGGTCACGTTGCCGGCGCCCGGCAACGATTCAGGATAGACGCTCGACTTCAGCAAACCCATCGGTGTGTCGAGCAGCACCCACTCGCCACCCTTGCCGTCCGGCTCTCGGCCCTTGACTTCGCCGGTGATGAAATTCGTTTCACCCAGAAAATCAGCGACGAATCGATTGGCAGGTCGCTCGTAGAGCTTTCGGGGTGGGCCGACCTGCATGATTTGGCCGGACTTAAGCACCGCGACACCGTCGGCCATGCTCAATGCTTCTTTCTGATCATGCGTGACATATACGCCGGTGATGCCCGACTGCTTGCAGATGTTGCGGATGCTTTGCCGCATCTCCAAACGCAACTTTGCATCGAGGTTGGACAACGGTTCGTCGAGCAGCAGCACTGTTGGCTTAATCACCAATGCCCTGGCCAATGCCACCCGCTGCTGCTGCCCGCCCGAGAGCTGATTGATTTTGCGGTCGGCCTGCACGGTCAACTGCACCGAGGCAAGCGCTTCATCCACCCGCTGATTGATCTCGTCCTTGCCGAGCTTGCGGACCTCCAAGCCGAAGGCAACGTTCTGCCGCACCGTCATGTGCGGCCAGAGTGCATAGCCTTGAAACACCATCCCGGTGTTGCGTTTATTCGGCGGCAGATGGGTCACATCGTTATCGCCGAAGTGGATGCTGCCGGCGGTGGGGTCGGTGAATCCCGCGATCATGCGGAGCAGCGTCGTCTTGCCGCAGCCGGACGGGCCGAGCAGAAAGAATAGGTGGCCCGCCTCGATGTCGAGGTCGATCGAATCGACGGCGACGGTGTTGCCAAAGGTCTTACGGAGGCCGCGGATACGGATCGGCGTCATGGCACACAAGGTATCGCCCACGAGCAAGCGCGGCGAATGATGCGTTTTTGATGAGCGGTTTTGTCGATGCCTTGCTCAGCTCCCGTTGCATCGAATCCAGGCCGCATGATGCCCAACGCCTTTGCCCACCCGACGGTAGCTGTAGCAGCGGTCTACATCTTCGTAAGTGCAGACATCAGAGTTCGCGATTGACGCTTGGTTCAACCCCGCCTCGAGCAGTTGAGACACGGCGACATGCCGCAGGTCCAGCCGGGGCTTTTCGCCAAGGGGACGCAGCACAGCGTCGGGCCAACGCGATGCGAAAGGCCCAGCCACCTCGTTGCCGACTTCATATCGCTCGCCGCTGATGCAGGGCCCGATCAGTGCCGTAATTTGTCTCACCTCTGCTTCCGACAATTCACAGATCGCCTGCACAGCGTTAGGGATCACGCCCGCAAGCAGGCCACGCCAGCCGGCGTGCACCGCGGCGACCACCCGGCCGGCGCCCGACGACAGCAGGATCGGCACGCAGTCCGCCGTCCGCACCATCACCACCGCCCCACCGCGATCCGTCACGACCGCGTCCGCCTCGTCCAATGGCGTCGCGGGCATCGATACCGCGTCGCCGTGCACCTGCTGCACCGCCTGTACCGCATCGGCCTCGACCCCCGCTAACGATGCGACCCGTGTCACTAAGCTGTCACGGTCCGTCGGCATCGGCTGCCGATCCGTAAAGCCGTGGGCGATTCCATTGCGGGTTAGATCTTTGTGTGCCCAGCCTTGGCCCGGCTGGAAGTGCCATGCCGCGTCTGCAAAATAATCCCTATTTTTCACAAGCATGTATTTCAGGTTAATTCATCCAGCACTCACGCAGGGCCATCGCATTTTCTTGTGTACCCTTGAAAGTATGTGATCGCCTTGGGCATTCGCGGATTTTCCTTGCATTCAGGGTGGGGGTTGTTGTAAAATTCTTTTGCTCGGTTCTGTTTGATATTCCCGTGGGAATCTCGCTGGCGTTTTCTCGCCTGTTACTCGGATGCAAATTTTGAAAGGCTCTTGCGATGCCGAAGGTACAGGATGTCGTTTCGCAGAAAGGTTCAGAGGTGCTCGCCGTCGGGCGGTCCGCGTCGGTTTTGGATGCGGCATTATTAATGAATGAGCACAAGATCGGGGCGTTGGTCGTTTTAGAAGACAGCCGGGTCTGTGGGATGTTCACCGAGCGTGATGTGCTGCAACGCGTCGTGGCGGATCGCCGTGACCCAGCATCGCTAAAAGTGCAGGAGGTGATGACGACAGAGGTCGTGACCTGTCAGCCGGAAACGAAGCTGGACGAAGCCCGCGTCATTTTCAAGCAGCGACGTATCCGCCACCTGCCTGTTGTTGATGAGGACAAAAAAATCGTCGGCATGATCTCCATCGGCGACCTCAACGCATGGACGCTCAACGGCCAGGAAACGCACATCGCTGCGCTCGAAGAATATCTTTACGGACAGATCTGATTTAAGACAGATCAAGTTTCGCTGGTTTCAAGTTTTTCGTATTCATTTCGCTTGCTCATTTCTCTCAAATCCATGTCCCGGCCGAGTCTGGTCGAGGACGCAGACCAAGGAGTTAAAACGCATGACTTAAAGGGCAGGAGGGATTGAGAGGGACGGGATGGGGTCCCGTTCCCCTTACCTGACGCGTTTAACGACTTGTCACCCGGCATCGGCCCGCGGATTCAAGTCATCGAAAGCGACGAGGTTGGGGGCACTTCCGGTGGGGAGGGTTGAGAGGGGCGATCTCCGTGATGGAGCCCCGGTGTTCGGATGGGCTAGACTCGTCGGACACAACTGGCCTGGGGGACAGGCCAAGGGCTCCACACGGAGATTTTTTAGTTTGACTCACCTGACCTTGTTGATGTTGATCCTTCCGGGGGTCGCGCTACTTTTCTGGGGGTATATCAATCTCGCAGGCAGCTTCGGGCGGTCGCTGCAATACAAGCTCGACCCCGATGCCAAGCCGAAGCAAACTCCCGCGGTCGCTCTGCTGACCGCCGGCCGCAATGAAGCGGAGCATCTGCCGACGGTGCTGCCCGAACTTTGTGAACAGGACTACCCCAATCTGGAGGTGGTGTTGATCGATGACGATAGCGACGATGACTCGCCTGCGATTGCCAACCAGATGGCTGATCAATTTGATCGTTTGAGCGTTGTTCGACTGGACGGACCGCCGCCAGCGGGATGGGTCGGCAAGTGCTGGGCGTTGCATCAGGGATATGCAACGCTGGACGATCAGGCCCAATGGCTGTGCTTCACCGACGCGGACATCCACTGGGACGCTCGGCTGCTCTCAGCGGCGATGGCCTACGCTGAGGCCCACGACGCGGAACTGCTCGGGCTGGTGCCACGGCTGCGGTTCGGCAGCAAAGCCGAAGCGGTGGTGCAACTACAGTTGGTCCTGGCGTTGGGACTCGCCTTGCCGTTTGAAAAAGCGATGGACCCGGCCACGCCACAGACGCTAACCGGCGGAGCCTTCATCCTCGTCAAGCGTTCGTGGTACGACGCGGTCGGCGGGCATGAAGCGGTCAAAGGCGAGATCGTCGACGATCTGAAACTCGGCATGGCGATCAAAGCAGAGGGTGCAAAACATGCTGCAGGGATCGCGGGGGACCTGTTGTGGTGCAGGATGTATGACGGCTGGGCGGATATGTGGGAGGGGCTGACGAAGAATGTTTACGCGGGCCTGGGCAGCCGATGGTGGTTGGCGTTGCTGATGAGTTTGGCGGTGCTGATCTGCAACGTGCTGCCGCCGGTGTATGCGGTGTGGCATGCGGTGGATTATGCGGCATCACGCGATCCCTGGTCGCTGATCGGGCTGGGTTTATCGATCATGGCGGTGGGGTTCGGTGCACGGGCATTGAATGCAACGCGGAAGCTGATGGATTTGCCGGCGTGGTATGCGTGGACACTGCCCGTCGGCTCGGCGGTATACCTGTGCATCCTGGCGACGAGTGTGTATCGCCATCACACCGGCGGTGCCATCTGGAAAGGTCGGCGGTACGGGGCGGCCTCCGCAAGTCAGTAAGCAAATTTTTTTTGAGCCGTGGATGAGGCTCCGCGAATCCGCGGTTCGAGTCGCGAACTATCCGCGGATTCGCAAGGCCTCATCCGCGGCTTGCGAGAAGCAGTTTATCCTCAAGCGCTTTGCGGCGTAGACTTCTGCCATATGCCCCGGTTCATTGATCAAGCTATCTGCATCCGCTCGTCCGAATGGTCCGAGTCGAGCCAACTCGTCGTGCTGCTCACACGCGAGCACGGCAAGGTGCGTGGCCTGGCCAAGGGCAGCAAGCGGCAGTCGCCTTCGAGCGTGCAACGGTTCTCCGGCGGGATCGAACTGCTCACGCACGGCCAAGTCATCGCAACAACCCGGCCAACGCGCGAACTGGCGTCGGTGACCGAGTGGAATCTGCAGAACGATTTTTTTTCGCTGCGTCGCGATCTGCAGGCTCAGCAGCTCGCGATGTATGCCGCCGATGTGATTCATGCGATGACGGCTGATCTTGATCCGCATGAAACGATTTACACAGCCACGCTCGAACTGTTGGAGTTTCTGACAGCGGATAACGGCGATGGATCGACGCGATGGCCGGTGGCCCTGCTGCGATTCCACTGGACACTCTTAGACACTCTGGGTTATCGCCCGGAGTTGAAGCGCGACATCCGCGGGGATCAGCCGCTTGAGGATTCCGGGCTATACACGTTTGACCCCGTGGCTGGTGGATTCACGGCTGAGCAGGGCCCTAGCGATTGGCGGGTGCGTCAGGCAACGTTGCGAGCGCTACGGCTTACTGCTGGAAAGCCCGAGCATGGTCAATCGGATTTGGCTGGGGAAATGGAATCAGCCGAACGTGCGAATCGGTTGCTTGCTGCATATTGCCGGTCGCTGATCGGCCGCGAGCTGCCCACGATGAACCTGATCTTTCAGTCCTCGGCCTCGGGTTGATCTTCAACGAAGGCGCGGTGCAGGACATGCCATTGTTCGGGATGCTTGCGGATGCGACGTTCGATGCTGCGGCCGATGGCTTGTACCGCTGGTTCAATATCACCCGCATCTTCAACCTTGATCGGTGGATCAATTTCGATGCGGACTTTGCTGTTTTCGGTGTTGATGGCGAACACGGGGATCAGCGGAGCACCGGTCATCATCGCGAGCTTGGCCGGGCCGATGGGTAGTTCGAGGTGGCCGTGGCAGACAGCGACGGCCTGCCCCTTTTGGCCGGGCATGACGCGGTCGCCTTGCAGCATCACTACCGCATCGTCCTGGAGGGCATCGCGAAGCTCGATCCAGCTGGCCATACCATCGTCGATCGGCGTTTCGATCACGCCAAGTTGTCGGTGCAGTTGAGCGCGGACGTTTTCGTATTGGCCGGTCGCATCGCGCTGGAACACGACGTGTACCCTCGGCTCGAGCCGACGCACCTCCGCCATGCCGACCTCGAAATTGCCGAGGTGAGCGGTGACGAGAATCGCACCCTGCTTCGCCTGCCGAGCATGAAGGTAGTCGTCTGCCCCGTCGACGCAGTCGATCCGCTGTAGCAGTTCTTTGAGCGTTTTGCCGCTGCTGTTACCGAGGTCGCAGATAAAATCGAAGAAATCCGCGTGAGTGCGTTTGGCGAGTTTTTTGATTTGGCGGTGTGTTGCATCGGGGCCGAGGACACAGCGGGCGTTGGCTTGGGTAACTTCGCGCAAATGCGAGGACAGGTACCAAGAGGCATTGATCCAGAACAACCGGGTGAGCCGCGGCCCCCACGGGGCGTGTCGGGTCCACCAGTAAAAAAACCGCAGCCAAAATTCACCGCGTGGCTTTGGTTCGGCGGTCGCGGCAGGGCTTTCCGCAGCTTCCCCAACAGTCAATCGCTCAGCCACCGGTCGCCTCGAGCGGGCGGACCACCTTCGTGTTTTCGGGTACCTCGAGCTTCAATGCTTCCGCCTCGATCTGCGGATTCAACTCGATGTCGCTGAACGTCATGACCGTCGTTTCACCATTCGTGTCGGTCACTTCGATGCGCGAGAGCACGCCCTTTTCGGTGTCAACCTGAGCGAGGACTTCTTCGAGATTCTCAGCCAATTCATCGGTGCGTGGCAGGAGCAAGAGGTCCAGCCGATCAGCTTTTTCAGCGTTTTCGTCGATCGATTCGAGCGTGAAGAATTCGCGCAGCCGAGTTAAATCCGGCACGGGCGAAGCGGCCAACTGATCCATCCGGTCGCCCAGGTCGTAGACCTCCAGCGTCTGCTGATCGGGGTAATACAGGCGAAGCTCGCTACCCTGAGCGATCATCGTCGAGGCGTAAGGCTCATCCGTGTCCCACCGTGCAATCCCGCCGGCCAACCGCACCTGCCCCTGCGACTTCACCGGCTCACGCAGCAGCGGCGTAAACTTCTCCTGCTCGAACGCAGCGCGATAAGTCTGCACCGAAGCCGCCTGCTTGGCCACCGCATCGAGGCGTTCCCATCGCTCGATTTCACTCTTTTCAGATGATGCGCCTACGGCAGCGGTGTCAGCGACAGGCGCGTCAGCTGTCTTCGCCTCACTGCTCGCGTTGCAGCAACTGCAGCCGGTCGCCATTTGTTGCGCGACAGCGTTTTCTCCGTATATCGCGAACACCGCAGCCACTAAGAACGACCACTTCATTTTGCTCATGCTTCACCTCCTGCGACGGTCGCCAGGGTCAATGCCCCGAGTGCGACGGGCTTGCCATCGACGGTTGCTTTCACATCGAATTGCGTGAGGACGCGGACATGGCGAGTCAACGTCGACTCCAGCACGATCTCGGCTGGCGGCACCACCGGCCTTTTCAATCGGATGTCGAGCTGGGCCAAAAACGCATTGCCCGCCGCCTCGCCTTTTTCGTGGGCCAGCGCCACCAGCCCCGACATCTGGGCCAGCGCTTCGCCCAGTAATACGCCCGGCACGATCGGCTGGCCCGGAAAATGCCCCGTAAAAAACCCCTCGTCACCCTTCACCGACCAGACCCCCCTGCCCGAAACGCCCGGCTCAATCTCGTCCACCCGGCTGACAAAACGAAACGCCTCGCCATGCGGCAATTTGTCCAGCAACACATCATCCACAACTGGCGGCATAAGTGATCCCGATTAAACAAAAACAGTAGGCCAACGACACGCGAATTTCGCTGCCGTTACGCAACTTTATCCGCGAGGTAGTTCGCCAAGGTATCGATACTCGTAAAAATCTCCGCCCCGACATCCTCGTTCGGAATCTTGTAGCCCAGGTCTTTCTCGATGCTGGTGACGACCATCAAAAAATCCAGTGAGTCCAGGTCGAGGTCCGATCCGCCCAGCGGCATGTCATCCGCCATCGCGTAATCGTCCCCGAGCTTCAGATCGCGGCGGAGAATCGTTTTGATCTTCTCGAAAAGTTCAGGCGTCGGTTCGCTGGCCATCGTGGCATGCCTCAAAGTCTGAATAAAGCGAAGCTCAACATCATAGTGCAACAGCGTGCAGCGGGTTACCCCAGCGCCCGGCTCAAACCGATACGCATTCGAGAATGATCACTGCGCACAATTCCGAACCGTCATCTCAGACCCAAAATCAAATCAAGGGATTTTACTTAACTTTTAAGTAATTGCTGTGGCCGCAATCCGTGTACTGGGCTAGGGTCTTACTGGATGCAAGGAATGCAGCCCTCAACAGGATTTCACGCTGCATAAAGGAGTACCTTGCTATGGAACTGAGCCACGCCGCCCTCGATATTCTCAATTGCATCCGCCTCAACGGCTACGAGGTTTCGATCAGCAGCAACGGCAATGCTCTAATCATTACGATTTTCGACCTTGAACGTGATGCGGTCAGCACCTATGCCATCACCCGCGATACCGAAGCTTCGGTTGCCGCTCAAATGTCCAATGCTTTTTGCACCGAGCAACAGCGTGAAAAACTTTTTGTTTCCGCTGGTGGTTCCGTGTTGTTGGCTTAAGCCGATACGAATCGCTTTGCGTCATCGCCTCGCCTGACCGATGATGATCGGCCATGCCCGACCGTCCAGCGAGCACCGGCGACCTGATCGATCTCGCGGTGCAACTGCATCGTGACGAGACGCTACCCGAAGCGGAACTCCGCCGACGCGACCGGGCCATCGGCAAAGAACTGCCCCCCACCACCACACACGCCGAGGTCACCGAAGCCCGCGCCCTCGCCTGGCTGAACCATATCGACGATCGATCGCAGCGGGGCCACACCGCGATGACCCTCGCCGGCTGGGCGGCCATCGGCCTCGGGGCCTTGCTCGGTTATGCCGCTGCGATGGCCGTGTTTTATTACGACGGCTCCCAACCCATCAACGTCCTGAACGTGCTGGGCGTTTTCGTTTTCGCACAAACCATCTTCCTTCTGCTGTTCATCCTCGCCGCCCTGCCGGGAAGGGGCGGGTTACAGCAAAGCCTGCGCGAGATCAGCCCGGGGTGGTTGGCGGGGCTGGTTACTCGGTGGATGCCCGGCGAGACCCGCGATGCACTGCGCAGCATCGTCGGCCGAGCCGGCGGACACCAGCGCGTCTTCGGCAAGGTCCAGAAATGGCAGGTCCTGAACTGGTCGCAGCTCATGGCCGTCGCGTTCAACCTCGCCGCATTGGCTGGCGCGATGCAGCTCATCGTCACCAGTGACCTGGCGTTCTCTTGGAGCACGACGCTTGACGTCGAACCGACCGCGATGCACGGCCTGGTAGAGGCAGTCAGCCTGCCGTGGTCGATGTGGGAGGCGGCAGTCGTCCCGCTTAGCGTCGTCGAGCAGACCCGCACTTTCCGCAGCGAGGGCTTCGGGCAAGGCGAGGTCGAGGCCGGGGTATTCCTGCGGTGGTGGCGGTTCCTTTTCATGGCCATGCTCATCTACGGCCTGCTGCCGCGTGTCATCACCTTTCTCATCGCCCGCCGCAATCTCAAGGCTTCCGTCGCCGGGGCGGTCCGCACGCTGCCCGGCCTGGACCGGGTCATGCATCGCCTGACCGCACCGGCCATCACGTCGACGGGCATCGGCGAAAACGATGAAACCCCGAAGCCGACTGATGTGGCTTCCGGAAACGGTCATGACTCTCACCCCGCCGCGGACCCCGCATGCGTGATCGCCTGGTCCGGTGCCGAGGCAACGCCCGATGCGTTGCCCGCCGGCGGCGGCAGCAGCCTGGAGCAGGACCGACAAACGATCCAATCGGCCGCGTCCCACCCCGATGGTCCGGTACAGGTCCGTGTCAAAGCCTGGGAGCCGCCGACATTGGACCTGATCGATTTCATTGGTGAGTTGCGGAAAGCCTTGGGCGATGGTCGGGTGATCGAGGTGATGCCGCTGGGTGCCGAGGCCGATCGTCAAGACTTGGATGCCTGGCGGTCGAAGCTCACCCTGACCGGCGACCCGTGGGTACGATTAGTTCAATCGCCGGGCCACGGAGGCCGAACATGACATGTGAACCCCGCTTCGCCGTCGTTGGCCACCCCAACAAAGGCAAGTCCAGCATCGTCGCGACCCTTGCCGCTGACGACTCGGTCGCCATCGCGCCCGTGCCCGGCACGACCACCCGCACCCGCGAATACCCGATGGCGCTCGACGGGCAACGACTCTACACCCTGCTCGACACGCCCGGCTTCCAGCGGGCCCGCGCGGCCTGGCAATGGATGCAGGATCGCCAAACCACCGCCGACCAGCACCACCAGATCGTCGCAGACTTCGTGCGCGAACACCGCGGGGACAAACGTTTTGAGGACGAGGTCGAATTACTCACGCCGTTGGTCGATACGAATCGCCCAGCCGGCGTGCTTTATGTCGTGGATGGTTCGGTGCCGTATGGCCCGGAGTACGAAGCGGAGATGGAGATCCTGCGCTGGACCGGTCGGCCGAGCATGGCCCTAATCAACCCGATCGGCCAGGCCGACCACATCGCGGCATGGGAAGCGGCGCTCGGGCAATACTTCAAGGTCGTGCGGGTGTTCAACGCCGTCTCCGCCGAGTTCGACAAGCGCCTCGATCTGTTGCGGGCATTTGGCCAACTGCGCGACGATTGGCGGCAGCCGTTGGACCGGGCGGTCGATTCACTGCAGGCCGACCGCAAGCGAAAACGTCGCGACGCGGCCGGGGCCATCGCGTCGATGCTCGTCGATGTGCTGACCCTGAGCAAACAACGCAAACTGCCGCCCGATGCCGACCCCTCGCTGCATATGCCCGAGTTGCTGGAAACCTACAAAGGCGAGGTCCGGCGGATGGAGCGGCGGTCGCGTGAGCGGGTCGAAGCGGCCTACGACCATCACGGCTTGGACCGACGCGAAGGCGAACTCGACCCG
>CAZFZS010000009.1:38714-118622 GCA_964523485.1 uncultured Phycisphaeraceae bacterium
GATGTTCGGACTCAGCCGACGCAACCTGATACTAGCGGGCATGGGCGGCGGGGCCGCAACCGGCGGCTGGCTGGATGTCGCGACCGGCGGGACCAGCCTGTTCACCGGTGCTGCCATCGGGGCCGCCATCGGCGGGACGCTCGGCTACTTCGGGGCGGGAAAACTCGCCGAGGTCAAGCTGATCCACCAACCGCTGGGCGGCAAGCTGCTGAAGTGTGGGCCGACCCGCAACCTGAATTTCCCCTTCGTGTTGCTCGGCCGAGCGCGGTATCACCATCAACTCGTCGCCGGCCGAACGCATGCGGCCCGAGGCAAACTCGATATCACGCATGGCGAACAAAGCCCGGTCGCCGCGTTGACCAGCGATCGGCGAAAAGCGTTGGCTGAGCAGTTCCGCAAGGCTGGCAAGCTGACCGACGCCGAGCAAATCACCCTCCGCACCCGCGAACTCACCGCCGTGCTCGAGCCGATCCTGGCGGGCGACGATCGGGCTGAGAAATAAACACACATGCACGGATACACAGAGAAGCAAAGTAAAGATCCAGCAAAACAATGAAGCAGTAAATTTTTTGTTTTTCTAATTTGCTGTTTTTCTGACTTTCTCCGTGTCTCCGTGCCTCCGAGTTCTCTGTGATTAGATGCCACACTTTGGACCCGTACGAACCGACCAACGCCCGATGAACCAAGGCGGGGGCAGGACCCGGAGAAGCAGTCGGGTTGTCAGGGGCAGGCGAGTCCAGACCTTGGTGTCGTGTTGTGGTGTAACGATCTGTTCGATTTGCCATCGTCCGATTGCTGCCAACGGGGTCGCCCATCGGATCGGCGTACCGAGTTTTCGGATGGTGGAGTGGCGAGTCAGCAAGCGGCGGGACCACGGCGTATAGGCGTCGGCAATGAGCGTCGGCTGTTCGAATCCCGCGGCGGCTTCGTCCAACAACGTCCCGACCTGCGTCCGAGCGAGAAATGAAAGCAAGCCCTCGGCGATCAGCAGAGTCGGCCGACCCGATGCCCATTCGATCAATGGATCGCAGCCACCGGGCAGAGCGAGGTCGGCGGCTATCATTTCGCCATTCAGTCCAAGCGATTTCCTGACCGCGATGACCCCCGGAAGATCGACCGCCAGATAGCAATCGGTTTGGAGATCGAGTCGTTCGGTCCGCGTGCTGTAACCCGCTCCGAGTTCGACCACCGCCCCGCCGGGGTGGGTCCTGAGGTATTGCTCGGCCCACCAATCCACGATCGCCGCCCGCCAAGCGACACCGGCTTGAAACAGGGAGTCGGGGAGCCCATCCTTGACTTTTCGGGAGACTGAGCCGGAAAGCCGACATAACTGTTCCCACGCGGCGGATGAGTCCATGTCCTGCACCAGTGGAATCGAGGCGGTCTGCTCGACCGCCCGACACCAAAGGGTGTAGGCCGCGGACGCAGGTCCCGGGCCGGGCCAGGATGTAGAGCGATCGGCCTTCAAGCCGGGCCGCCGGCGGTCGGTTCAAAATGATCGATCAGCACCCGCTCGATTCTGGGCGACAGCGTCTTCCATCGGGCGGAAGGCCTTTTCGTGATGGTGACGAAATCCCGCAGCAGCATCACGCCGACCACCCCCGGAAGCTCGAAGAGCGTGGCGGCGAGTAGGTCGGCCTCGGGATCGAGGTCTTTGGCAGACCGGTAGCTACGCGTCGGGCCGGGGTTGATGACGCGGTCGGCGATAAATTTCATCGCCTGCGGGTTCGGGGTGTCTTGGAGTTCGACATGCACGAGATTTGCGCCTGCCTCAAAACAAGGGTGTTCAAGAGCCTTCGAAAAACCCTCATCCATGGGCCATCACCGCTCAAATCGCGTCAAGAACGGCTCATGTTGGGCCGAAACCGGGTCGATTCTAGTCATCATTTTGGAGATTTACGAGCTGAATCTGACTGACGGGATGATCTAAATTCCGGTGACATTTGATCCGATGATTCGTATAGCCCCGCCCTCCTCGCAGCGACGAATACCCCATGCAGCCAGCCTCCACAGAATCCAACATTTCTGCGTCTCTCAAGCTCAGTGAAGACGACTGGGCGAACCTGATCCAACGTCTCGAAGCGTCGCGTGATGCGGATGTCTCGGCGTTCAGTGATCGGCGAGACCTGGACCAATGCCGTTACACGATGGTTAAACGGGCAGCGATCCGCGTGCAGCATATGGATGGGCGGGCGTCCAGCCATGTGATCCGCACCCGCAATATTTCCTGCGGCGGCGTGGCGATCCTACATAATGTCTATCTGCACCCCAAAACCCTCTGCCACGTCGTGCTGATGACCCGGCATAACGAGGGTGTCGGGCTGGCTGCCAGCGTTGCTTGGTGCAGGCACCTCGAAGGTCTCGGCCACGAGATCGGATTACGGTTCGAGAAGCCGATCGATGTGACGGAGTTTGTCGACAAGGCAACGATCGAGAAAGAATCGGCTTAGGCTGGGGCATGGGGTCTGGGGCATGGGGTCTGGGAAATGAGTCTGGCATAGGGTGTTCACCCTAGATTGCTGTAAATTGCGGTCATTTCTCTGTAGGTTCGTCGTTGGGTGTGTCTGATATTTGCGCCGAAGATAGGCCGGTGATGGCGGCGCTGGCGAGGCTTTCGAGTCTGGAGAGGGTTCGGTCGACCTGGCTTCGCAAGAGGTTGTAGGGCAGCAGGATGACTAGTGCGACGACGAGGCCCGCGGCGGTGGTGATCAGGGCTTCGGCGATGCCTCGCCCGACCTGAGCGGGGTCCGCCCCGCCTGGGGTACCGGCGTCGGTGGTGTTACCGCCCAGCACCTCGAAGCTGTCGATAATGCCCAAGACCGTGCCGAGGATACCGAGCATCGGGGCGGCGGTGATGATCGTCGACAGCGTGGGTAGGAAGCGTTCCAAGCGTGCACGTTGGGACTCGATCGCATCGGTAGCAGCTGCCTCGGTGGCGGGCTCGCTCAGCAACCGATCGGCCACGTCGGCATAGACACCCGCCTGTTGCTCCGCCAATGCCGTCGCCCCGGATCGGTCGCCGGCTCGCAAACGTTTGTTGAGTGCCTCCAGCCGTTTGAGCTGCGCGAACCCATTGGTCCGGATGTAGAACCAGGACCGCTCGATCACCAACGCCACGCCGAGGATGCTTAAAGCCAGCAGCGGCCACATCACCACCCCGCCCCTGCTCATCAACCCCGCGATGTCGGCGAACCATGTTGCCATGATCGCTGCAGGATAGCGGCTCGCCCCCGGAAACGTTTCTGTCTACACCTCTAGCGTGACTGCTTGCGCGAGGCACGCTGTGCAGCCGAACGAACAGCCTGCCTCAACCGGGTCGCCCAGCTACAATTCATGACATCATGAGCGAGACTGACCCCGACAAGAAGCCGCCCGCTCCGGACACCTCATCCGAGCCGGATACTTATGACTTGGCCTTCGATCCGGACGAGGAAGAACCGCAGACGCATTCCGCTCCTGCAGCCCCGCTACCCACACAACTCGATGGCAGCCACACGGTGCCCAGCACCGGCAACCCCTCCCCCGCCACACTGCCCGAACCGCCCAGCCATTACATTGATGATCCACGGGCCGCCAGCGAGCCGACGGCCGATTCGGCTCAGGAAACCGCCCCCGCTCGCCCTTCGCAGTACCCCGAGCACCAGGAGCCCGAAGCGGTCAGCCCCGCCAAAGCCGAAGCCCGCCGCGAGGAACAGCGTGTCCGTGCTGCGATGGAACAAGCCGAGGCCGACGCCAGAAAAAAGAAGAAAATCCTCATCGGTGTCGGTGTCGCAGTTGTTGTGCTGATTTTGATTTGGTTGTTAATTTGATAAAGCTATTGACAACAAAGCCGGGGGATCGCCATCCCCCGGCTTTGAATCTTTAATAACTAAATGCGATATTCACGCTGACCCCGTGGGCGTCGTAGTCGGCATTGCCGATCAGGGCTTGATACCCGGCCCGAACTCGGCTGTTGCCGCCGATACGCCAACCCAGCCCGACTTCAGGCACAATCCAGTTATCCACCGCGGCATCTTCGAGATAAGCGTTGTAGGTCGCTCCCCCATCGATAAAGAGATTGCCGTTGGGACGATCGAGGTAGATCGTGGCGATCAGGCCGGTGGTGACCAGGGTCTGGTCGAGATCGGTGGCGAATTCGTAGTCGTCGTACTCGATGTCATAGCCCTCGTAGGCGATGATCTGGCTGCCCCAGTTCAAGGCGACCCGCGGCCCGAGGCCGAGTTGGAGATTGCTCGCCACGCCGTATCCGAAAAACGCTCCGCCGGCTGCGGCGTCGGTCGAACCGCCGAAACCCGAGAGCAGGAACGGCGTAAGGGTCAGCCCGACCTCGTCGCCGCTGGGGATCAAGTTGATCGGCAGGCCGACGTAGGCCGAGCTGTGATAAATCTCGGTGTCTTCGATGTCGTTGAATTGGTAGACGCCGCCGCCCGCGATGCCGAACGTGCGATTAAACATGTAGCCGCCCGAAGCATCGACGCCGCCGGAGTAGCCTTCGAAATCATCGCCCGCCTCGACCTGATAAAAATTCGGGTTGATGCTGAACCAGCCGTAGCTGCCGCCGCGGCCCGAGTCGTAGCTGTAGCGATCCGGGTTGGCCCAGGTCGGCCCACTCATGCCGATACCGAAGTTGCGGAAGATGCTCCGTCCGAAGATCGCGGTGCTGGAGAACGGGTTGCCATCAAACACGCCGACCAGCGATTGCTGGTTGAGGATTTCGAGCAGCTCCGCGTATTCTTCCGCCCCGTCGTCCTCGAAAAATTCTTCGATTTGTTCCTCGATGTCATCCGCATCGCTTCCGGTGAAGGTGCGCGAGAAGCCGGTCAGGGGGAAGGACAAGGTGGCCGAGGTTTCGGTGGCGTTGATGGTAAAAGCGATGGCGTTGGCAACGCCGCCATAGGTCAGGTTCCCCGACACTGCAGTGCCACTGAGCGAGTTGAACGCGCCTTGGGTTTCGATGCCGTCTTCCAACAGATCGACCACATCCGAATCCGTTGCGGTGATTGTGGTTCCCCCGTTGGTCGCGGTTAATGAGAACAGGTCGTCTGCAGCAGCGGTGGCGGCGAGGCTGACGATCGCTGCACTGGCAAGCAGCAGATGGCATCGGCAAAACGAGCAGGTGGTGATCGGCATGTTGATCTCTCGGAAGTGGTGAATCGGCCCAGGGAATCTGTCGAGCGTATCCGGCGGGTCGCCGAGCGTCAAAGGTTTTATATCCGTGCGATAGCGAGGCGGGGTTGGCAGCCGTTCATTGCAATCGGCTAAGGTATGGCGATGCAGCGAAGCGTATACATCACGGGTCTGGGGCCGGTGTCAGGGCTGGGTCTGGGTGTCGAACCAACTTGGGAAAAGCTCTTGGCGGGCGAGTCCGCGGTATCGCCGGTCCGAGCGTTTGACGCCTCGACGATCGGCTGCCCTGTGGCCTGCGAGATCGAAGAGGGTTTCAAGGTCCGTGATTATGTTCCCAAGAGCTATCGCAAAGCGACCAAGGTGATGGCCCGGGATATCGAATTGGCGGTGGCCGCGGCTGACCTCGCGGCCCGCGACGCAGGTCTCATTACTAAAGGCACGGACCCCAACGCTGCAGAGTCCGATGGACCCAGCTACGCCGCCCAGCGGATGGGTTGTCACATCGGGGCGGGTTTGATCGCGGCCGACCTCGACGAGTTGACCGCAGCCCTGGCGACCTCCACCGATGAGCAAGGAAGCTTCGACATCCACCAGTGGGGTGAAGAAGGCATGCAGCAGCTCACGCCGCTGTGGCTACTGAAATATCTGCCCAACATGCTCGCCTGCCACGTTACGATCATCCACGACACGCAAGGCCCGAGCAACACGATCACCTGCGGCGAAGCCTCCGGCGGCCTGAGCGTCGGTGAATCTTTACGTGTCATCCAGCGAGGCCAAGCTGATCAATGCTTCTGCGGCGGAGCTGAAAGCAAGCTCAATCCGATGGCGTATCTGCGGCAGGTGATGACCGGCCGGCTGGTCGGTGATTCGTCACTTAAAAATCCGACCGAGGCGGTTAGGCCGTTCGACCAGAACGCGCAAGGCGGCGTGCTGGGCGAAGGCGGCGGGATCGTCATCCTCGAAGCGGCCGAGGCCTTCGATCAAAGGCCTGGCGTCAAGAAAGCTTACGCCGAGTTACTGGGTTTCGGTGCCTCGCAGACGGTGAACCGCGAAACGAAAAACCGCACTCCCGATGCGGAGGGTCGAGGCATTGTTTCTGCGGTCAACGCGGCATTGCGTGAGGCGCAAATCGATGCCGACGCAGTCGATGTGATCATTCCCTTCGGTCTGGGCCACGCCGACTGGGACGGCCCGGAAGCGGCCGCCTTCCGAACACTCTTTGGCGATCGCCTCGACAGCATCCCTGTGGTGACCCCGAAAGCTAACGTCGGCAACCTCGGTGCCGGCTCCGGCGGCTTCGACCTCTCGCTCGCCGCAAAAATCCTGCACGAGCAGCAACTCCCACCCATCATCAACCGCGAACAACCCCTCCCGGGTCTGTCCGCGACACAGGCCGACCAGCTTGAAGTCGCGTTGGTGTGTGCAACCGGCCTGGGTGGCCAAAACACGGCGATGGTGTTGAGACGAATTTGAACTTCAGCTCCGGCTCGGCCATTCTTTCTTTGTGCGATTGTCATGAATAAACCAAAAATCGTCATCACCGGCATGGGCTGGGTCACGCCCTTGGGCCACGACCTGGAAACCGTTTGGAAAGGCCTGCTCAACTGCGAGTCGGGCATCAATCGCACGACACATTTCGATGCATCGACCTTTCCTACGACCTTCTCAGCAGAGGTCAAGGATTACGACTGGCGGCCCTATGTGGCCGATCCCGAATTGCACGAAGGCGTCGGGCTGAACACCAGCTACGCGCTGGGCGCTGCATCGCAGGCGTGGAAGCAATCCGGCCTGGCGGACTACGCAAAACTGGACCCGCAGCGGTTGGGCCTGTATCTCGGGGCGGGCGAGGGTACGCTGGATTTCGAGCCTTACGTGCAATCCAACTTAGCGGGATGGAAACCGGAGGACCGCGCGATCGACGGTGCGGCTTGGGCGACGCAGGCGACGGCCGTGATGGATGCGACGCGGGAGATCGAGCAGGAGCCGAACATGCCCCTGGCTCACCTCGCGATGGAATTCAACGCGCAGGGGCCGGCCTACAACTGCCTGACCGCCTGTGCCGCATCCACACAAGCCATCGGCGAGGCCCGTGAAATCCTTATGCGTGGCGATGCCGACGTCATGATGACCGGCGGCTGCCACACCATGATCCACCCGCTAGGTGTGACCGGCTTCAATCGACTGACCGCCCTGTCGAACCGCAACGACGATTTCAAGACCGCCAGTCGGCCATTTTCTGCCGACCGGGACGGCTTCGTCATGGGCGAGGGGGCGGGCATCATCATTATGGAAACGCTCGAGCATGCCCAGGCCCGCGGAGCGACCCCGCTCGCGGAAGTCGCGGGCTATGGCTCGACCGCCGACGCCTACCGCATCACCGACATCCACCCCGATGGCCGCGGCGGGGCCCAGGCGATGCAGCAAGCCCTCAAGGGTGCGGGGGTCGAGCCGTCGGACATTCATTGGATCGCCGCACACGGCACGGGGACGAAAGAAAACGATTCGATTGAAACGCGGGCCATCAAAGCGGTTTTCGCAAAAGAAAACGCTGACGAAGCGTTTTACGGCGTCCCGCCAGTCAGTTCGATTAAATCCATGATGGGCCACCTCATCGCCGCGGCTGGGGTGGTTCAAGCGATCACTTGCGCTCTGGCGATCCGAGATCAAAGGCTGCCCCCCACAGCGAATCTGAACTCCCCCGCCCCGGAACTCGATCTCGATTACATCCCCAACGAGGCCCGCTCGACTCAGGTCGATACCTGCTTGTCCAACTCTTTCGGCTTCGGCGGGCAGAACGACACGCTGGTGATTCGCCGGGTTTAGACAAAACACCTGCATCCTAACGTCAAACGCTTGCGGTTTAGCGATAATGCGCTAAACCGCAAGCGATGGCGATTCGTCAAGATCATTGACAAGGGTTTGCTGCAAGAGCGTTTCAAAGACCAAGAGCGATGAGCACAAAGACGCCGAGGATAATCACCCCGAAGCCCAGGCCGATGCCGACCGCATGACGCAGTGGGCCTTCGACGCCGCCGAGTCGGACGCATTCCTTGACCTCGTCGCCCTGCAGTCGGCTGGCGAGCTGCTGCATGATCAGGAGCATCGGTGCCCAAACCGCAACACCCGGGAAGCTTTCGGGAAGGATGAGGGCCAGGGTGATTGAAATCGCGGTCAGCAACAGACCGAAGCCCAGCACGCTCGCGGCCGCTTGACGGTCGTTCAGTCGGCGGTAGTTGATGGCCATCAGCACGGCCCCGGCGATCGGCGTGCCGAGGAAGGTCGCGATGGCGACCGCACGGGCCGAGTAAAGGCTGAAAGCGGGGGTCCGCTTGTTGTCGATCGTCAGGTCCTGGTATTGGTCGAGGTAAGCACTCATCGTTTGGCTCCGGCGTTGCGGGTGGATCAAGGGGTGAGGCCGACACCGGCCTGCGATGCCCTGGATTCGCTCGGCGGAGCCAAAATCTGCGCCAAACATTCTGATTGGATAAAAAAAGCACGACCCGGCGATGAAATCGCCGGGCCGCACTCGATCAGGGGCGGGGTGGCCGGTGTCGGCCTAGATTCGGGTCTCGTCGTCGAGCCGCCGAGGCGACTTCTCGTAAACACCGGGCATCGGGCGTCTGGGCGGGCATTTCAATCACACGCTGCAGGCTTGGCGATGCAGTGCACCCTGATGGGAATTCAGTTGTCTCTTGAAAATTACCACCGCTACGGCGGGCCGCCAATCAATTTTGCGATGTTTTTTGGGAGTGGATTTACGGGACGTTTTGCCGTCGTTTCGGGTCTACCGGGCCTAGAATATAGGGACTGAAATCGACTCTTTTGAAAGCCACAAGATGTTCCATTCACTCCTCGTCCGGGCTACTGTTTCGCTGACCTGTCTGTTCGCGTTGCTGGTGATAACCGCGTGCGACACGACCAAGCGTGGTCGACTCGATCCCTATGAAACCACCCGCGAGGAGGCCCGGTCCGACAAAGTTTCCACGACCGCCCTGCTGGAATTCAGCGACCAGGTACCCGATCGGCTGATCCAGGACCTCTACGACCTGCCAATCATCCGCGATACCGATGGACGGGTGAATGTGCTCATCGGCGACTTCAACAACCAGACACGTATCGTGCCGACAAGCGACTTCGAGATGATCGCGCAGCGGATCCGCAACGAGTTGATCAATTCGAAAGTCGCAACGAGCAAACTGCGCTTCACCGAAAAGCGGGCTCGGGTCGAACGGCTCGCGGCCGGTGAAAAAGTGCTTAACCCCGACGGCAGCCCGGTCGACGCCCCCGCCTACGACGCGACCAGAACCTACCTCCTGCTCGGCGATTTCTACCGCACGAACCGGGCCAACACGAACCTTTATTACATGCAGTTTCAACTCGTCAACACCGCAAGCAACGACATCGTGTTCAGCGATCGGTACGAGGTGAAGCAGGCGAATTAATGCAGTAGGACAGTAGCAAGTAGAACAGTAGAGCAGCCAAGAAGGGTTCTGATTTGCGAGTGTTGGTCCTGTTTTGCCTTGCGTCGGTTTTGATTTGCATGTTGTCATGCACGCCGCCACGCAGCACCCGGCTAACCGCGGACGACTTTCAGGCCATCGGCGATGCGATGGGGCAGAGTCTGGTTAAGAGCGAAGCGATTGTCTCGCGTATGCCGACCAGCGAGCCCTGGGTGATTTCGATTGCCAAGGCGACCAACCTGACCAGCGATGTCATGACGCTTTCCGAGCAATGGTCGATCATCGAGCGGGTCCGCGATGAGTTACCGATCGACGAGCTTTGGGACTTGCGGAAAATCCGCTTGGTTATTCCGCCGGACAAGCGGAAGCTGATTACGGAAACGGTCGACAGGCAAACTGACGCTTCGCTCGAGAACC
Organism: uncultured Phycisphaeraceae bacterium; assembly: GCA_964523485.1. Classification (GTDB taxonomy): domain Bacteria; phylum Planctomycetota; class Phycisphaerae; order Phycisphaerales; family Phycisphaeraceae; genus Algisphaera. The sequence continues at coordinate 48,719 of CAZFZS010000009.1, forward strand.
CCGCGGTGACCCACACGATGTCCGCGACTTTCTACTCCGCCCCCCGTGCGACCCGGACGCAGCGAACCGAGCTCTACTACATGCAGTTTGAGTTGGTGGACCTTCGGTCCGGCGAGCCGGTCTGGCAGGATCGTTTCGAGTTCAAGCGGGCGGCTGTCGGCGAGGTCTGGGATTGATGCATCGCCTGAGCCTGACCATCCTGCTCACGCTTTTTATGTCGGTCGGCTGCGTCAGCCGACAGCCGACGCCGATTCCGCAATACCTGCTGACCCAGGGCAGGTTTCACATCGCTCGCGATCGCATTCAGCAGCGGCAGGTCAACAACCCCGCCAATCGGGCCTATCTTTTGGACCGGGCCCGCGTCGGCATCCTGACGCTCGCGGATGGCTACCCCGAATCTGCGCTGACTGTTTTCGAGACGGTCTATGAGGTGCTGCGGACACAAGGCCTCAACGAAGGCAAACAGTTTGTCGCCGTCGCAATCAACGAAGACCTGAAAATCTGGAAGGGTGAGCCGTTCGAGCAGGCGATCACGCTGGCCTATATCAGCATGGCCCACGCCTCGGTCGGCTCATGGGACAACGCTCGGGCCGCCGCCGGCAACGCCCTGTTCTTCCTGCGCGATTTCGGCAATGATGAACAGGGCCGCTCCATGAGCACCTTACAGCTCGCGACTGCCTCGGCCCAACACGATGCCAACCCGCAGCGCGGCGTCGATCTCGAATCGGGCTATGTCGTCGAAGACTCCGATTTCGCGTTAGGCTACTACCTGCACGGCCTCGCCTCGCAACAGCTCGGCCGAAGTGACGAAGCCAACGCTTTTTTCGGCCGTGTTCAGAAGCTTCGACCGTATCTCGCTAACGACCTGTCTACCGTCCGCGAAGGTGAGTACGACACCGTACTCGTCGTCAGTTGGGGCGTTGGCCCACGCAAGATCGGCACCGGCCCGGACAACGCCATCGCCGCTTTCCGCCCCCGGACGCTGACGACCCAGCAATCGTTGAGTGCCGCAATCGATAATCAACCGGCGACACTGCATCCGCTGGTTACCGATCTGAATGTCATGGCGGCCGACCACCGCTGGAACAACCTTGAAGACATCCGCATCGCGAAAAGCTACGTCGGCCAAGCTTTGCTATTTGGCGGGCTGGTCGTCGCCGACGCCGCGCTCTACCGCCGCAATGGTGAAGCCGCCGCGATCGCCGGCGGCCTCGCGATCATCGGTGCGATTCTCCGGGCCGGCGCCCACGCCGACACCCGTTTCAATGACATCCTGCCGCAGCGTTTCTATGTGGTCCCGCTCAACCTCGGACCGGGACTGCATACGGTCGAATTGAAACTGCCGGGCCACGGCTCGTCACGCATGAAACTGCACGGCCTCGAAGGCCGATCCGATCCGCAATCCCCACCGACGCTGCGATACGTCCGACTGATCGGCTCGCCTTACGACGCTCAACCTCCCGCATGGGCGACCACCGACGGCATCCGCTACGGCAACCCGCACACCGGCCCCGCCGATACCTCACCCAAGCCTTTCCTGCTCGGCGGCATGGATGTCCAACTGCCGACTGACGCGACGCTTAGCCAATACGAAACAGCCGGCACAGTGGATGGCCTGTCGCTAATGGAGTTTCAAAACTTCTACCGCGACCGCGGCATCACCTGGACGATTCAAGACACACAAGGCATCGCCGGCCCGCATCTACTTGAAGGCGGCAAAAGCCTCGTTGCCCCCCTACCCGGCACCACGGGCTTCACCCGACTTTTTTCCGGCCAACACCCGCCCTACCCCGACCCGCCGAAAGACCCGATCGGATCGAGATGACTAACATTTGCTTTTGAAAGGTTACCTATGAACTTGATGCGCATAACTTGCTTACTCTTTTTGTTATCTGCGGTCGCTGGCTGCACCTACGCCCCGGGCAAGGCGGAGGTGGACCCGCTCTCGGTTGAGGCTTATCCACAGATCACCGTGTCGGGTGTCCTGGAGGGCAACACATTCCTGGCAGAGCCGCCGGTCGTGCAGCGTGGTGACAATCGGCCGCTTTCGATCAGCGTGCCGCTGCGGTTGGCGATCCGCGAGGAAATCCCGGTTCAATATCGATTCATTTTCACGGATCAGGCCGGCCGACCGCTGGATATCGAGCCGGGCTGGACCTACACCGTGATGCGTGGCCGCGAGCGGACCTATCTCGCCGGTGCCGCCTCGGACACTACCGCTGCCGACTGGCAACTTCAGGTCCGCGAGAGCAAGTGAATGACCGTTTGGCGGGTTGTCTTACGGCAAGGACATGCCAACCGACTCCAGCCGGGCCGCCGCCAATCGATCGAACGGCGCGGATAATCGCACATCCGCTGCGCCATACATAGTGGTTAACGCGAGGGATCGCACGAGCTTGATCTGAACCACGATCAGTTCCGAGTCCCGCAGAATGTGCAGATCGATCGTGTCATCCGGCGAAAAACGACGCAGCGCAATTTCCAAAGCCGATCGGCTGTCGCGGCGATCCAGAAGCTGACCCTGAACCCGCAGCACTTTGTCACCTTCACGCAGCTTGCCATACGCGGGGAACCCCGGCAAAACACGGATCACGCGGGCCAACCGGATCGGCTGTGGTTCGGCGACATCAACGCCGGGGATGTCGAACATCTCCAACTCGCCAGCCACCATCGGCTCGACCGAATGAACGATTCCAAGCGACCCGCGATCCGCCCCTTGGAGTTGACCGAACGATTCTTCACGTACTTCTGTCAACGCCAGATGCAATCCGACCGCCCGCAAGCGATGTTGCTGTTCCGGCGTTTCAGATTGGTCATAAAGTTGCGCAAGTATCTGAAGGTTCAGATCCGGCTCGGCCAGCATGGCTTCAGTTGCTGATTGGCGAGTTGCAAAATCCTCATCGTCGAGCCGCTGCAGATGGTCGGCAGGATCTGCAGACACAGCGTTCGTTAAAAGCAAACAACACGCCAAGGAAACGATCAGTTGGCTCATCAGGCATCCACCGAGGCGATCAGTTTGTCGGCGTTTTCCTGAAGCCATTTCACTTTCCGTTCGACCATCGTGAGAAAAGGCGAGCCGGGCATCTTCGCAAAGTAGCCCGTCGCGCCGATGGGTATCACGCTCTCAGCGATCAGCGCTTCGATCATTAGGTGCGGGATCGTTTTGATCTCCGCTCGGCTCAACACCGAATCCGGAACGGAATCGTAGCCACGGATGAACCGCTTGAAGCGTGATTCATCGAGATACTCCGGCCATTTCGAGGGATCGTCACCCCCGCCCAGAATCGAAAACTGCAACGCACCGTTGGCTGCGTCGACGATTCGCTGCTGATAGCGGGCGGCGTCGTAATCGATGACTGCCACGACCCGCGTGCCACGGAAAAGCATATTCCCGGGATGCCAATCGGAGTGAGCGATCTGCATCGGCCATTTGCCCAAGCCCAGCGACTCGGCGGTTCGGGCGGCGTGGTTGTACGACTCGTGCAGAAACTGCGTGACCCGGGCGATCTCCTGATGTTCGGCGTCCGGCTCGGTCTTCCGCAACGTCGTCGGGATCGCGTTGGTTGCCGCCGCCACCGAACGCGAAGCGTGATACGAACCCTTTGCCGGCTTATATTTCGGGCGGAATGTTTTTAAAAGTTTGTGAAACAACGAGAGGATCTTGCCCGCCTCGGCGGTCGCTTCGAGCGAGCCGTCGTAGCTATTGCCCTTGATGTATTCGAACAACTCGTAGGTCGTGCCGTTGTAGTTCAGCATCGAGTTATTGTCTTTTTTCGTGCCGATCAGGTGCGGCAGCGGGAATTGCCGCTCGGCCAGGTGCATCTGAATGCTGTGGCAAAACGCGACCTTGCTCGGATCGTCTTTACCACGGGCACGACGTTTGAGCAGATACAGCCCGGTGTCGGTTCGCAGGATCAGCTTCGGAGCTTTGCGGGACCCGCGGGGAAATTCCTGGATGGCTTCGAGGATGCCGATGTCGAAATGCGACAGGACGATGGCCAATTCGTCGGTGGCGAAAGTCTGTCGGCCGGCGGGCTTCGCACCGCCGAGGTTGGAGACACCGGTGCCCGAAGCCCCGCTGGAGCCGGGCATCCGCTCCGAGGGCGACACCGCGGATCCGACGCCCGACCCCGGGGGGGCGACGTTCGTGACGGCTGCGTGAGGCACGGGGGTGTCAGTCGGCATGAGGCGATGCGAAAAGGAACCTGCTGAACAACTTTATCTTCATCGGACACCGGGCTTGCCGATGTCGAAAATCATTCACCCCGATGCCCCCCTCTCTGCCGCCGGATTGCAGGCGATCTTATCAAGATAGAGGTCGGTGAGTCGTGGTCGTCGGGGTACCAAGCTGAATCGACCCGCTATTGACCCAGTTGACTCTGGGCCTTCGCCTGGAGGTCGCGTAGCCGACTGGCGTAAGGTTCACCGCCGAGATCGGGGAATCGCACTTTCAACTGTTCGACCCGTCGGGCGACTTCGCCGACGTTTTCGTTCAGCAGCAGATTGATATTCAGCCGGGCCTCCCAAGCCTGCCAATACAGCGGCGGGTAGGGCTCGGCGAGATTCCCGATGACCTTGTTCAGCAGCCCGCTGGCCCGCTTGATCTGCTCGGGGTTGCCCGTACCGATGAGGGCCATTGCCTGCTCGTAAAGCACCTCGGCGTTGTTGTCCCACTTGCTGGCGAGTTGGTTCTCCTGGATGTAATCCAAACCGGCCTGCGACTGCCCAGCCACCCGAAGCGACTTGAGGTAGATAATGTGGTACGGCAGCATCTGCGCTTCATCAAAGCCCTGATTCGAGGCCCACTGCGAGAGCAGCCCGGCCATCGCCGCGGCGGTCTCAGCCAACCGTGCCGCCTCTGCCCGGGCCGCCTCCTGTTCGCCGGTCGACAAGTCCGGATTCGCGGCCCGCTGCTCCTGCTGGTCGATTCGTCGTTCAAGCCCGGTCAGAACGCTGTTGATGACACCCGCCGCGGCATCGGGGAATTGCTGCATCATCTGCGACGCCGCCTGCTTCGCCTCCTCAAGCTGCTCAGCTTCGACCAGCAAAAGAATCCTTCGCTCCAAACCCAGCCGAACCAGGTCCGGCGAATCCGCGAACTGTTGCTCGAAACCGCGCAACGCCTCGATCGCCTGCGCCGTGTCGCCCTGGCTGGCGTAGACCTCGGCCCGGGCGATTCGAGCATTGGCCAAGGCCCGGTTGGCTGAGGTTTGCTGATACGCATCGCCGGTTCGATTCAATGCCTGCTCCGCCTCCGCCTCAGCGGCCTCCGCGGCGGACAGCGTTTCTTCCCGCAACGACTGGGCCTGACTGGTGTTGCCCGCCTGCTTGAGCAACTGGCTCAAGCTGAATAGCAACTGGGCCTGTGCTTCGAGATAGTTCGGATGGCTGCGAAGTTGTTTGTTATAGAACTCGATCGCCTCGCGGAACTCACCCTTGGATTGATGGCGGACAAAAGCGAAGTACAGCAAGCGGTCATCGTAAGGCTGAGTTGCATCGAAGTTTCCGGAATCGAAAAGCACTTCCATCGCACGCTCGTAAGCGGGAGCCACCCCAGCCATCGCGGCATACTGCCGGTGCAAAGGCTCGAGAATGCTAGACGCCAAATTAATCGCGTCGGTCGCCACCGGTTGATCCGGCGTCTTGGCTGCGACTTCCGTTGCCATGGCGGACGCTTCGAGCAGGTTCTGCAGGTTGCCGGTGTTCTGTAAGTATTTCGCGAAGGCCGCGTTGAATTGTCCATTGGCCCAGACCGTTTCGCCTACGGACTGCGGGTCTTTCAGCGTTTCGCCGGCCTCGACGGCCTGCTGCAGAAACTGCTGCATCTCCGACTGATTGCCCGCCTGCATCGCGGCCATCCCCTTCAATCGTGCACGCTCGGCAATCGCCATCCGCACGGCTGGGGGCAGCTTCGTCAGGTCGTCGCCCGGCTGACTGGACGACGCCCATCGATCGAACACGAGGTTGCGGACACCCGCCGCCTGATCGCCGAGTTCAGGGTCTTCAATCAGGTCGAAATACACCTGATAAGCCTGTGAAGTCTCTTCATCGCGTCTGCTGGCGGGCGCGGCTTCCGCCTGCCGGAGCATCAGCCGATGCAACGCATCGGTGGTCAACAAACGAAACAGCAGGTTGCGGCGGACGTCCGGCTGTCGCGTCAGTTCCAGCAGTTGCCCGCGGGCCGCATCAGCGCGGCCCTGCTGCTCGACTGCGATCGCCTCGGCGATGTGTGCCCCAAGCACATCGAGATTCCAATCGTTCGAGTCGGTCGCTTCATCGAGGAATTCAGTCGTGGCCCGGCGGGCGTCGCCGCTGAGCAGCGTCGATCTGCCCGACACCGACAGTGCACGCGGCTGCAGCCCTCGGCCACGCACATCCCCCTCCACCACAGGCCCGAGGGCCTGCACCGCCGTCTGCCGCAATCGTCGACGTTCCTCGTCCGGCGAGTTACGCTGGCCGGGGATGTCGCCGAGATTTTGAAAATACGGATGGTCGTCTGGCAACAGGCTGCCATAGTGCAACGCATAACCAGTGAAGAAGGTTGATTTCTCGTCCCGGTAGTCATCGAAGATGCGGAAGTAGGCCTGGCTCTGCTCAAGTTCGCGCTTTTGCTCCGGATTACGGGACAGGCGGGTATCAAGCTCGACGAATTCCGCCTGGGCTTTGAGCATCTGTTCGACAGCCTGGGCGGCTGCGTCTTCATAAGCCTCGATCTGCTCCTGTGTCGGAACGCCGAACTCATAGAAGCCGTTGGCAGCCTGTTTGAAGCCTTCGAGATAGTTGACGAGCAGCATCTCGGTGAGGTCGGTCCGCCAAATTGGTTTCTGCGGATGTTCATCGAACTGCGGATCGCTGGTCAGGTCCGTCAGGATTCGGCGGGCCTGCTCGAAGGCCTCGATGCGATCCTCGATCGGCCGATCCGGGTCGTTGAAGATGATGCGGAACTGGCCCACCTCCAGCAGCCTCGGCTCACTGGCATCATCGAACTCGCCGGTCTCAGCGAGGTGAAAGAGCATTTCGCTCAGACCCCGCTGGGCCAATCCATCAATTAGCTTGGACTGGTCGAGCTTGATCTCCTGGGCTTGAAGACCTGGAACCGCTAAAGTCGCCAAGAGCGTTAATGAAGGCAGAAGAATCTTTTGACGGGATGACAGGATAGTTTTGATAAACATGATCAGGATGATGTCGTTGGTAATATTTCGAATTTGATGACGACCTGTCGTTCACGGTCTGAATAGTTAAAAAATTAAGATATCTATTTGATGCATTAAAACAGGTGTTCTGATCCTGTTCATCCCGAACATCCTGCACATCCTGTCAAAATGCCTTTCTTGACGCGATTGGCGACCTTGGCGGTAAGGGTTACTGCTTCGCCTCGCCGAAGCTGACGTTGCTGTACTTCGCGGCAATAGCGGCGTTGAAGGCGGACACGACGTGCTGCCAGCGGACGAAGCCGGTCGGTTCGATGATCACCGGGTCGTCGTGTTTATAAATGCCGTTGATCTGCCCGATGTCCGGGTCGTAGCGGAGCTGATCGAGGTCGGCGGCGAGCTCAGAAAAGGTCGCGTAGTTGCGGACGCCGGAGCGGGAAATCAACACCGTGGTATCGCCCGGCCCGGAGGTCAGCTCGATGGTGATTTTTTCTTTAGGTAATTCTTCCGTTTCCGCTGCGCTGCCCGAGCCTTGCGGCAGCTTCGCGGCGAGGATGCCCTCATCGATCGCGAAGCTGGCGGTGACAACGAAATAGATCAGCAGTTGAAAAATTACGTCGATCATCGAGGTGAGCTGGAGTTCGCCCACGCCGCCGTCTTTCTTCCGCTTCTTGCGGGCGGAAACGTGATGGACCGTCTCATCCAGCTGCTCGGCAGCGGGCGTCAGGTCATCGGGTTGGGTGGAGACTTCGGACATCTTGTTAGCGGTAAGGCGTCGCGAGCGACGCCGCTAAGGTTGGGCTTTGGGGGGCTACTCGTTCTCGGGGCGGTACGCGACGACGTTGACGGTCTCAATGCCGGCCCCGGTGATCGCGTCCATCACCGGCTGAACGGCTTCGTAGTACAAGGCGCTGTCGGCTCGAAGCAGGACCTCGACTTCGGGCCGAATTGTTTTTTCGTTTTGCAAAAACGCCGTGATGCCCGCCAAGTCATTTAGAGCAAATCGATTGGCGTCACCAATCTGAACCTCTTTCGCATCCCCGGGGTGTTGCAAGGGGTTTTCGGTTCGTGTCGCACGGTCATAATCCATCGGCGAGACGTTGACGATGACGATCCCCTCGTCCGGGACCGGCAGGGTCTGCGGGTCCTCGCCCACGTCCGGCACGATCATCTCCACCGTTTGATCCGAGACGATCTTGCTGACGATCATGAAAAAGATGATCAGCAGAAACACCACGTCGATCAACGGCGTGATGTTCATCTTCGGGGCAACAGTGCCTTTGGGGGTAACTTGGGACATTTTGTAGGCGCTAGTAGTTAGGCGCTAGGAAAGTGGAGCAGCGTTTTTGTCGAGGCTACGCCTCCGGGTTCGGCGTCGGCTTGCTGCTTGAAGGCGAGCGTTTCTTTTTGCCCGACGGCTTGAACGGGCTGATGATGTCCTCGGCCACCAGTAGGCTTTCGGTGGTGAGCGCATCAATCTTGTTGCGGACCAGGGCGTAGGCGGCCAAGGCGGGGATCGCGACGACCAGGCCCCAGAACGTAGTGACCAGCGCGGTGGAGATACCAGCCGCCAGTGCTGCGGGGTCGGCACTGCCGCCGGAGTCGACCAGTTGCTGGAAGGCAACGATCATGCCGTAAACCGTGCCGAACAAGCCCATCATGGGGGCAATGTTGCCCAGCACGTTGAGGATCTCGATCGGACGAAGGATTTTGGTTGTCTCGGCGTCGCCTTTTTCTTCGATGGCCCGTTCCATGGCCCCGTAGCCGTTGGCTGCCTCGTCGAGTGCAGCCGAGGTTACCTTGCCCAGGAAACTTTCATCCTCTCGGGCGAAGTTAATCGCCTCGCGGTATTTCTTGTCAGCCAGCAGCGCTTCGATTTCATCCCGAGTTTCCGGGGGCATAACGTTGGCCTTGCGGTATCGCATGGTGAAAAGAATGGTCAGCGAGATGCTGACGAACGAGCCGAACACCAGCAGCCAAATGATGAACAGGCCCAGGTAGTCGTCCGAGGTCAGGAAGGCTTGAAAGAAGTTGGTCGATCCGCCACTGCCCTCATCGCCGTCTTGGGCGAAGGCAAGCGTGGGGGCAAGCAGCATCGGTAGGGCGAGCAGCAGACGCAAAAGTTTCTGCGGAATGATTCGTGACATCATGTGGGCCGGGGGTTGAGGGTTCATGGATCGGGTTCGGGCTGCAAAGGGGGATGATTTGATTCGTCGTCGGGCCGGTGGTGTTTCAGCCGCCGGTGAGTTGTTCGTAGCGTTTGTAGTACCGCGGGTCGGATTCAGGGTCGAGGGCTCGGCCGGCGGACTCGTACAGCTGCTGGGCTCGCTCCTCCAGACCGAGTTTTTCGTGGATATAGGCCGCTTCCAGCAGCGACGGGCCACCATAGGGCTGCGGGAAGTAGATCACCACACGCATAAAATTCAGGGCGGAATCCTTGAGCATTTTCTGATCGTCGCCCTGCTTTTCTGCCAAGGCGAGTTGGGCTTTCGCTTTCAGATAGATCGTCTCGGCCCGAGGCAGCGACCGCATCAGGCCGTCCGCCATCTCGATGGCCTGCTGATATTTCCCTTCGACGACGAGGTTGCCTAAATCATTGGGTGTCAGCCTTTCAGGCAGCAGCACTGCGGCATCTGCGGGGTAGCTGTTCTGATTACCCAGCCCCGGCGACGTTGGATTCAGGCTCGGCGTGTTGCTAGTGCTGGGCGTGTCGTTACTGCCCGACTCGGTCGAAGCGTTTGCATCGCCAGCCGGCGCGGCCCCCTGCGTCGCAGCGATCAGGGCCTGGATGTTTTCACGGGCGGCGGGTTCGACCCGGCGGGCCGCTCGTTCCAGGAGTTGGCCGGTCGTTACCTTTTTAGCCTGCGGCAGTTCAGCGACCGACTGGATCGGCGGTGCTGACAGGAAGTAGGCCGGTGCCGCCTGATTCACCAATTCGAGATACGCCTCGGCCGCCTCTTCGCCCATGCCTAGCTCATTGAGCAGCATGGCCATCTTCATGCCAGCCTCGTTCGCGACCCAGTCGTCCTTGCCACGGGCTTCCTTGCGGACCCCTGCCAAGAGCGGGACCGCCGCGGCGTATTCCTGCTGCTCGATCTGCTGGGTGGCTTTCTCGTAGTCGGGATATTTCTCCAGCCGGATGCCCTGCACCTCACTCATCGGCCGACTGCTATCGCCGCCGCCGGGCGTGACATACTGCAGGTTGCCATCTTCGATCCCGATAATGTCGACCTGCGGGATCCAGATGTTGTTGATTTTGACTTGATCCGCTGTCGCGGGAGAAACGCAGAAAAATAGAAAAGTAGAAAAACAGAAACTAGCGAGGGCTTGGGCCCTTACTGAGAAATTTGAGATTGAGACGGCGGTATACATTATCTGTTTTCCTGCTTTTCTAATTTTTTGCTTTTCTACTCATTGCCCCGGCAATCCTAGAGATTTTGCATCCAGGAAAGTGTAAACCCCGCCGGTGTTTTCCGCGATGATCTGCAGCGTGCCTTTGCCGCCGATGCGTTCGAGCGGGTCGGGGTAGAGGAACTGAATCGTGTTGATCTTGGTGCGTTTGACGTTGGCCCGGTCGATTTCTTCGAGCAGTTTACGCTGATCGACAGAATATTCCCCGACACCGGTGATGTCATCAGAAAGCAGGAAAATCAGGTCGGGCTTGTTTTGCAAAGCCTTGCGGATCGCCCCGACGACATCATCGTTGCCCAAAGCAAATCGGTACTTATGCTCTTCCAGCCAGCCCAGTACGCGAGATTTCGCATTGCTGCTGGCCTGTTGCATCGGATCAGGACGGATACCCTGGGCAGACAGATCACGTGTAAAGACCACCGCGAACCGCTGCTTCTCGCTGAGGTCGCGGATGGTGGTTTTCAATTCATCAACGACAAAAGGCAGCGTGTCGACCATCGTGCCGGATGCATCGATGACAAAGACAATGTTCTTGGCGTTGCCACCCGAGCCCATGAAGGTGGTTTCGAATGCCGCGGCATCGCCGACGTCGACGCCGAACGCTGGGGCTCCGCCGACGGGCTGACCTAACCCTGCCAAAGAAACATCGACCGAGACATTGGTTGACACGGAGGTGGAGGGGTTGGGGTTTGGGTTGGGGTTCGGTGATTGCTGACTGGTCGTAGTTTCGACGCGCTCCTGCACCGTGACCTGCAGCGGCACGCCGGGCGTCTCGCTGAGGCTGACGATCGGGATGATCACCTCTTCTTCATCGATCACCTGCTGAACCGACCAGACGATGAAAATCGCCACCAGTACCAGGCCGGCGTGCAGCAACAGCGACACGCCCCACGGAATCAGCTTCGCCAACGTATCGTTGACTTCATCCGCGACCGTGTGTTCATGCAACGCCGCTGCCTCAGCCGCCTGCTGATCTTCGATCGGCTGATTCGGGTCGGCAGCGTCCGGGTTTTCGAAAGCAGCCTCTTCCTCAGGCTCGGCCTCTGTGGGCTGATCTTTACGCGCTTGGAGATTGGCCAAGCCGGTCGATGCAACCTCGTCGGGGTCTTCGACCGGCTCATTCGGGCGGTCGATCGCGTCGACCGGGTCCTCGGCCGAATCTTCGCCCACCGGTTCGGGGTCGCTGAATTTAGAAGCCTCCGAGTTGTCCGCCTCGAGGGCATCGTCTGGATGACTCTGTTCGGGATCGACAGACTGCTCCGGCCCGCCGGGTTCTTCCGGTCGTTCGGGCCGTGGGCTGTCAGCAAACCCCAACAGGATCATGTGTTTGCGTTCCTAGTTAAACCGCTCGATATCGAACAAAAATCACGCTGTAAGCGGCGTGATTCATGTAGCCAACCGATCCGTCTGGATCGTCAGGCCGTTTGCCGCCCGGATGGGGTCAGTGAAACCCCGAGGGCAAGTCCGCTATTGAACACCACTAAGACAATTATGTCCAGTAAAGCCCCCTGCTTCGGCGGATGAAGTTTGCCAGTGGAAGCAGAAATCTTGTGCGCAATTCAGCGGTCGGCCAATTCGGCCTCAGGGATGAAGCGGTGGCTGCCGCCGGTCAGGCGGGCAATCAGGTCCAGCGTCCCGGGCCGCCGCCCCACTGCCTGCGGGTCGGCGTCACGTAACTGCACCGTGTGAAAGCGTGTCTCGCCCAAATCCGCCGCTTCGAGCAGCGTCATCAGACGGTGCTGATCCGCATCCGGCGTGCTGCGTCCAGTCACGCCATCGGAAAGCAGGATCACGGTGTCAGGGCGGTAAGCCAGGGCCCGTCGGATCGCGGCATCGGGGCGGGCCGTGCCGTGCGGGACGACCGGATAATCCGTTGGGTTCAGCCAGCGAATCGTCTGCGTCAGGTTGGCGGTTGTCGCTCGGCGGATACCCATCGGCGGTGCCTCGACGACCTTGTCACCGCGGAAGAAGATGACCGCGTAGTGCTGCTCAGGCTTCAGGCTGGTCAGCGATCGGCGAAGGTCACGCAAAACGAATGGCAACGTGTCAACTAGCGAGCCGGATGCATCAATGAGATAGACCACACGCTTCGCGGCAGGCAGGCCATAGATCCCGCCATGTCGGAGATAGCGGGCGTCCTGAGCGTCACGCTGTTTGCGAAACGCGATCAGGTCTCTGCTACCGGGGATCACGATCGTCGGCTCGACGTATGGCAAATCCGACTCGGCTGATTTCAATGAAACTTCAGACACATCGATCCGCTCGGATGCTTCAAGGATGGTCTTAGTCGCGGGAGAGGCGGCCATGAAGAGCACCGAATCCGAGCCAGATTTTTCTTCGATCAACGCTCGGCGATCCGGTGCCGTCGGGGCGAGGCCCGGTACCTGGGGAGGGACCATCTGGCCGACGGCCGGCGTGCTGGGTTGGTAAGCCGCCGCATTCGCGGAACCTGCCGAGTCCCGGCCGAGCGTGGTCCAAACGATCAGGCCGGCGAACAGCAATAGGCCGGTATGAATCAACACCGGGCTACACCACGGCGTGCTGTTGGGTGGATGGGGCAACTGCTCAGTAGAAGCGTTTGCAGGCGTGGATTTGCGAGGAGCGGGAAGTGGCGGCATGTCGGTCTCGCAGAAAAAGAATGGGGATCAGCAGAGTGGGCGGCGGTCGAATCGAGCTTGGGTCAAGGTCCGAAAACCGCCGGGCCATCCCTAGCCATCGGCCACCTCCCCCTTGCGATCTGGAGTATTTGCCCACCCGCTGTTTTGGCCCGATAATGATCGGCCTCAAGCCCCTGACGGACCGTGCGGCAGCCACCACTCACTTGACAGTCCGCCTCGACCGCCTAGTGTCAGACGTCCCGCAAACACCCGAACAACCGCCAGACCCACACGCAAAGGACACATTCCATCATGGCTTCCAAGCCCCGCGTCATGCTTATCTCCACCCACGGCTACGTTTCGGCCGAGGTCGAATTCGGTAAGCCCGACACCGGCGGCCAAGTCGTCTACGTCCTCGAACTGGCCAAGTGCATGGGCCGGTTCGGCTACGACGTGGACATCTACACCCGCCAGTTTGAGGACCAGCCCGAGCTTGAAGAGGTCGCGGAAAATGTTTACATCCGGCGGGTGCCCTGCGGCGGTAACGACTTCATCGGCAAGGAGACGCTCTGCGACCAGATCCCGGAATGGATCGAAAACGCCGCGGAAAAAATCGAGGCCGCCGGCCATGAATACGCCTTCATCAACAGCCACTACTGGGACGCGGGCTTGGCGGGCATGGGTCTGAGCTATCGCCTGGGTGTTCCGCATATCCACACGCCCCACTCCATCGGCTCGTGGAAACGCCAGAACATGGACGGCGATCCCGACGCGCTAGAAAAACAATACAACTTCAACCGTCGCATCAAAGAAGAGCGGATCGTCTTTAACGATGCCAACGCCGTCATCGCAACGACGCCGCAGCAGCGCGAAATCCTGATGAGCGATGACTACGGCCTGTCGAGCGACAAGATCCGCGTGATTCCGCCCGGCTATGACGACTCGCGATTCTTCCCCGTGTCACTCGCAACACGCAAGGCGCTCAAATCCGAATACGGCTATGAAGGTCGGCTGGTCCTGGCATTAGGTCGAATCGCACGCAACAAGGGTTATGACCTGTTAATCCAGTCGATGCCGCCGGTGTTTGAGCGTCATGACGACGTGAAACTGCTACTGGCTATCGGATCAAGTGATCCAAGCGAAGCCGAAAAAGCGATGGTTGCACAGTACCAGGAACTCTGCGAAAAGCTCGGCATCACCGACCGTGTGATCTTCGGCGACTACATCCCTGACGATGAACTGCCGGACTACTACAGGATGGCGGATGTGTTTGCACTCTGCAGCCGGTACGAGCCGTTTGGCATGACCGCAGTTGAAGCTATGGCCTGCGGCACGCCCGCGGTCGTCACCACCGAGGGCGGGCTGTGGGAACGCATCGAGTTCGGCCACGACGGGCTCTACGCCAACCCATTCGACCCTTACGAATACGGCAGCGCGATCCATCATGTCCTGAAGCACCCGGAAATCTGGGAAAACACCGCCAAGAACGGCTCACACCTGGCCCGCGCGGAGTTCACTTGGATCGGCATCGCTCAGCAGGTTCTGCGGATGGCCAAGCACCCGGCGTATGCGTTGCCGCCGAAGCCCGAGACAACGGGTGCATCGGCTTGAGTAAAGATTTGGAACCGCGGACGAACGCGGTTCAAAAACGATGCGATCTATACTTATTAGATGTCTTGTAACACCCACTATGACGTAATCGTCATTGGCGGCGGCCATGCCGGCGCAGAAGCGGCGTGGGCTGCGTGCAATGTTCTTGCAAAGCCGAGGGATGGCCATCCCTCGGCTTCGGGCAAAGTCGCCCTCATCACGATGGACCCGAGCAAGATCGGCGCGATGTCCTGCAACCCCGCGATCGGCGGGTTGGCCAAGGGGCAGATCGTCCGCGAGATCGATGCGATGGGCGGCATCATGGGCCGGGCCGCCGACGCCACGGGTATCCAGTTCCGCGTGCTTAATCAAAGCAAGGGCCCCGCGGTTCGCGGCCCGCGATGTCAGAGCGATAAATACGCCTACGCCGCCGAGGTGCAGCGGCTGCTGGGTACACGTGAAAACCTCACGGTTTTGCCGGGCGTCGTTGAAGACTTCGTGGTCAAAGATGGCAGGTGCGTCGGCGTGCAATATCGCGGCGGCCACGGCCCGGGTCATCCGCAGGAAACCGCCGACTGTTGCGGTGAGTTTTGCGCGATCGATGATGCCGACAAATCACTCACACTCTCCGCTGGCGCGGTGGTCCTAACCACAGGGACCTTTATGCGAGCACTGATGCACAGCGGCGAAACGCAAACCAAAGGTGGTCGTATTGGTGAAGGATCGGCGGAGGGTATCAGCGGTGCGTTGCAACGCCTCGGCTTCGAGCTTGGCCGACTCAAGACCGGCACGCCCCCCCGCCTCGATGCCAACACGATCGACTATTCACAACTCGAAATTCAGCCGGGCGATGACGAGCCGACCCCATTCAGCCTGCTGACCGCCGCAAAGCCGAGGGGTGAACATCCCTCGGCTTTCCCATCACTGCACCAAACCCCCTGCTGGATTACGCACACCTCCGAAGCCTCCCACCAACTCATCCGCGACAACCTCGACCGCGCCCCGATGTACAACGGGCAAATCGAAACCGCTGGCCCGCGGTACTGTCCCTCTATTGAAGACAAGGTCGTCCGCTTCGCCGACCGCACATCGCATCACGTCTTTCTAGAACCCGAATCGCTTTCCACCAACGAGATTTATTGCAACGGCATCAGCACCTCGCTGCCACCGGAGGTACAGCTTGAGATCGTTCGCAACCTGCCGGGCTGCGAGAACGCGAAGATGCTCAAGCCCGGCTATGCCGTGGAGTACGACATGGTCTGGCCGCACCAGATCGATGCGAGTTGCATGACCAAGCGGCTGCCCGGGCTCTTGCTGGCGGGTCAGATTAACGGGACGTCCGGCTACGAAGAGGCCGCCGGCCAAGGCCTCATCGCCGGCCTCAACGCCGCCCGCTATGCCCTACATACCGACGCCGACGCTGAGCGAGGCTTCGCGAGTGAAGCGTCTGGTATTTCAAACTTCACCCCCACCACCCTCCGCCGCGACCAGGCCTACATCGGCGTCATGCTTGACGACCTGGTGACCAAGACGCCGCGTGAGCCTTACCGCATGTTTACCAGCCGGGCCGAGCACCGCCTGCGCCTTCGCAGTGATAACGCTGAGGCTCGACTCACCCCTTTGGCCCGAGAACTTGGGCTGGTCGATGACCATCACTGGGCGACTTACGAAGAACTGGTCAGCCTCCGCGGCCAACTTGAAGCCGACCCCAATGCACTTGCCGACCACCCCTTGCATCGCCACGCCGCCGCTTGGCTCGCCGCCGACCGGCAGTACGCTGGCTACATCGAACGCAGCGACCGCGAGCTTCAACGCCTCGCCGAGCAGGAAGCCACCCCCCTGCCCGCCACCTTCGATTTCAAAGCGGTCAAAGGCTTGCGATCCGAAGCCGCAACCACGCTCGACAAGTTCCGCCCCAGCACGCTCGGCCAAGCCGGCCGCCTCGCCGGCGTCAACCCCGCCGACCTGATGCTGCTCAACATCGCCCTAAAACGCTCAGCCTGACTTTCAGTCGATAAGCCGGGGATGAGGTTTTGCGAATCTACGGATTCCATGATGCGTTTGCCCCGGCCACCCCTTTCGTGTCTATTGTGAACCATGCCCCACACCGCCACCCCGACCCGACCCGCCGACTGCCTGATTGTCATCTTCGGCGCCTCGGGCGACCTGACCAAACGCAAGCTTGCCCCGGCCATCAGCTACCTCTGGGACCGGGGCATGACCCCGGAAAACTTCGCTGTCCTAGGCGTGTCCCGCACGAAGTACAGCGATGACGAGTTTCGCGGGATGGTCCGCGACTTCAAGCCCGGCGCCTATCCCGATGACAACAAGTGGGATGAGTTCTCCAAGCATCTGCATTACGAGCCTTGCGATGCGACCAAGGCCGACGCCTGGCCGGACCTGGTGAAGCGGATTAAATCGATCAGCGAAGCCCACGGCACAGGTACGAACATTCTTTTTTATCTCTCCATGGCTCCACAGTTTTTCGAGCCGATCATCGACAACATCGGCGCGTCCGGCCTTGTCCTCGACGGCAAACGCATGGTCCCGATCGACCGCGACAACGACACATGGCAGCGCATCGTCGTCGAGAAACCCTTCGGCAGCGACCCCGAGTCTGCGGTAAAGCTCAACAACACCCTGGCCGAGGTGTTTTGGGAATCGTCGATCTACCGCATCGACCACTACCTGGGCAAAGAGCTGGTGCAGAACATGCTCGTGCTGCGTTTCGCCAACACGATTTTCGAGCCGTTGTGGTCGCGGCAATACATCGACCACGTCCAGATCACCGCGAGTGAAACCGTCGGCGTCGAAGGCCGGGGCAGTTATTACGACGGCCCGGCCGGCGGAGCGATGCGTGACATGGTGCAAAGCCATCTGCTACAGGTACTCAGCCTCGTTGCAATGGAGCCACCGGTCAGCATGGATGCCGAAGACATACGAACAGAGAAGATCAAAGTGTTCAAGGCCCTCCGTGTTCCGGATGACCGTGACATCTCGAAGATCGCGGTGCGTGGCCAGTATGGAGCCGGCACAGTGAAGGGTGACTCGGTCCCCGCTTACCGCGACGAAGAAGGCGTCGATCCGAAAAGTCAGCGAGACACGTTTGCTGCGATGCAATTCCACGTCGACACTTGGCGTTGGGGCGGTGTGCCATTCTACCTCCGCTCCGGCAAGGCGATGGCCGAGAAGAAAACCGAGATCGTCATCTACTTTCGTCCGACGCCGCACTACCTGTTCCGCGAGCAGACCCGCAAGCAGAAGCCGAACCAGATCGTCATCGGCATCCAGCCGGACGAGGGTATCCGCCTGCGTTTCGAGGGCAAAGAACCTGGCGTTGGCATGAAGATGAACGAAGTCGTGATGGACTTCGATTACGTCAAGCAGTGGCAGGTTGATCCCCCGGATGGCTACGCAACACTGCTGAGCGATTGCATGCGTGGCGACCAGACGCTGTTCAAACACCGTGACGAGATCGAAGCGTCCTGGTACGCCTGTCAGCCGGTGTTGGACTATTGGGAAGACAACCCACAGGACGACTTGCCCAACTACTCGGCCGGCACCTGGGGCCCCCCCGCCAGCGACCTGATGATGCAGCGCGACGGGCGGTATTGGCGGAATGATTGACTCTACGCAAATCTGATGAATTCACAAAAGATCAATTCACTGCTTTATGCTCAGCCATATCAATCTCTCTTGATACTAACTGCTGATGATGAAAGAACTGTGCTGCAATCACCGCAATTTGCAACCGTGGATGGAACGACACTTGAAATCGGCATGGCCCTCGATCAAAATGGTTGGCCGACTATGATGAGGTACATCAATATCAATCAGATATCGATGATCGATCCGATGCCGACTTCAGAGTCTGATGGCCAAGAAAGATTTCGATGAATAGAGACGACGTTCGAAATATCCTGCATTCGCCTGATTTAAAACCCAGCCGTATCTGCCTGCATGATGGGCGTGAATATCGCGTATATGGTGTCGCGAATTATCTGCTCATGGCCGATTGGATGTCAGTAGGGGTAAATTACGACCACAACTACATCGCCGAATCGACTGAGAGACTTAAGTACAGCGATATTGAATCAATTCAGCCGATCGAAGAAGCTTCTGCCGCCTGACCGATGCTCCACCTACCCGGCACCGTTACCGTTGCTCCCGATTCCGAGACGCTGTTCGACAAACTCGGCAGTGCACTCATGGCCGCGTCGCTCGACGCTGTGCAGGAGCGTGGCGTGTTTCACCTGGCCCTCTCCGGCGGGGGGACGCCCGAGCCGTTTTACATCCGCCTGATGACCGACCCGAAGTTTCGCCTGATCCCCTGGGCCAAGACCCACGTCTGGGTCGTCGATGAACGTCAGGTTCCCGAGACCTCGGACAAAGCCAACGTCAAGATGCTGCGCGAGACGCTGATCGATCACGCCGCCATCCCCGCGGAGCAGTTCCACCCGATGCCCGTGCTCGCCGACGCGCCTGCCGACCAATACGAATCCGAACTCGCTCAGGCATTCAACATCACCGACGCGCCGACTGGCAAAAATATGCCCCGCCTGGACTTCATCCTCCTGGGCATGGGCGGGGACTGTCACACCGCCAGCCTGTTCCCCGAGTCGCCCGCACTGGACGTTGATGACCGATGGATCGTTGAAAACGACGGCGAGCGTGTCGTGCCGCCCGCCCGGCTGACGATGACCTACCCGCTGATCAATGCCGCCCGCCAGGTCGTCGTCCTCGCGGTCGGTGACGGCAAGCACGCCGCGCTAAAACGCGTCGCCGACCAGCACGACACCGGCCGTGCCGACCCGCAAGAAATCCCGATCTCCGGCATCAACCCCAACGACGCCCAAGGCGGCAGCCTCACCTGGTACCTCGACGATGCCGCTGCAGGCTACGCCTCGACATCATGAGCAAGCCTAGACTCCAGCGACCTTTGTCTCCCAATGGGAAAACGCTGATGTTGAAAATGATCGCCCCGCTT
Organism: uncultured Phycisphaeraceae bacterium; assembly: GCA_964523485.1. Classification (GTDB taxonomy): domain Bacteria; phylum Planctomycetota; class Phycisphaerae; order Phycisphaerales; family Phycisphaeraceae; genus Algisphaera. The sequence goes on from CAZFZS010000009.1 coordinate 68,455, forward strand.
ATGGTTACGCTCGCTCTGCTGGTAATCTTTCTTTTGCCCGGCCAAGCTGAGGCTCAAGCGCGTCAGACTGTTGCCATCATCCTGACCGGCCATGCTCAACTCGGCGACACGGGACAGCCAACAGGCTTCTACCTTTCCGAAGCCGCCCACCCTTGGCAGGTCTTTAAAGATGCCGGCTACGAAGTCATTCTCGCCAGCCCGAATGGTGGCAACGCACCCATCGACCCGAAAAGTTACGATCGGGATGACTCGACCAATGCCGCGTTTCTCGATTACTTCGAGGCTGAAAATAAGGCTGTGCAAACCCTTGAAATCAAAACGCTGGAGGCTGATGATCTTGCTGCAGTCTTCGTGGCCGGCGGGCACGGCACGATGTGGGACCTGCCAGACCACGAACCGCTCCAGCAACTGATTCGCAAAACTTATTTAGATGGCGGGTTCATTGCCGCGGTATGTCATGGACCCGCCGCATTGGTCAACGTCAAACTCGATGAAGATCAATACCTGGTCGACGGAAAACGGATCGCCGCGTTTACCAACAGTGAAGAAGACGCGGTTGAACTCACCAACGTTATGCCGTTCCTGCTTGAAACCAAACTCAAGCAGCGCGGCGCAGAGTTTGTAGCAGCAGACGATTTTCAGCCCAATGTGGTTGCCAGCGGTCGGCTCGTGACGGGACAAAATCCTGCATCGGCTCAGGGCACGGCCAAGCAGGTCGTCGAGCTAATTAATGCAAAGGATTGAGCCTTGTCGGCCCTCACCACATCTGTCCACCGGGGTATGGGTTTTCGCGATTGATGCGATCGAGGCCTTCTTGAATCGATTTTTCGATATCGCGTGTGACCTCATGTGTCGCTTGCCGTAGCTTGGCAAACCGGTGCAGATAATCGCGCAGATCTAGGGGGTTGTTGAATCGCACGAAGGCGTAACGCTTGGCGACGGGCGCTGGTAATGCGGTTCGCATGTCCTCCTCGAGTTTCTCAACCGTTTCGCCGATCCGATCGATGGTCGGATGCTGCGTGGCATAGCCCACTGCGTAACTCGCGATACGAAAAGCCAGCATTGCTTCATTCGCCCAAATGTTGGCTGCGGCGTGATCGACAGCCCGGTCAGGATCGGTACGGACTTCGTGGATGACCCGCCGACATTGGCGGACCCGATCGATAAGTGTTGCACCAGGCTTCGGCTGAAGATCGAGTTTCTTTTCCAAGCCATCCAGCACACGCCCCGCCGCGGCAGGAACGAGCTCAGCCAGACTCTCCGCCTCCGGCACATCCAGACCACGCTGCTTCAAATTACGATGCAAAGCAGCTTGTCCGACTCCACGGATCGCCTCGGCCGGGTCACGACGCAGGTCCACCTCCAACTCGAGCTGTTGGATTAGCGGATCCAAACGACGCGCAATCAATTCCCGCGCGTTGGTTAGATGCGTCAGCTTCATGGACACCGGCACCGCCAACACCCGACGGCCCTTTTTGAGTAACGATTGCTGGGCCCGAAGTGTGATGAATGCCGCCCCATCGAGCAGCGGCGTGATCCGATCGTTTGTCAAATAAACATTGCCCTCGGGGAAAATCGTCAATACATGATCGCCCTGCTCGATCGTCTCGACCGCCTGCTTCATCGGCTGCGTATCCGACGCATCGCGATCGACGGAAAAGCAGCCCATCCGCTGCAACGCAAAACGCTGTACCCGGTTCTTTAAAAATCCTTCGTAAGCCGCCATGACAAAGCTGTGCAGTCCACACTGCCGAAGCGCCTCGACCAGCACCGGGGCATCCGCATGGGTCGAATGGTTAGGCAGAAACACCAGCCGATCGCCCGGCTCGATCTGCCTAGCCAATTCCGACCAACCGTGGACCTGCACCTGCTCAATCAACAACTTTCGAGGCAGCTCAACCTTGCGGTTATACGCTTTGAAAAATTTTGCCCACACCGCGGAATACTTCGGCGGAAAGTAGCGATACGGCTTGTCCGGAAAATCAAGCATCGATCTGCTCCAGATCAATCGGGCTTGCGCAGAACCGCCTGCAGGCGATGGCCCCGGCGGGTGTGACGGGCAACATTCGCGATGGTTTTCTCGATCGATCGCGTCGGTTTGTTGAGCTCATGCTTACTGCGGTGACTCGAGATATGAAAACCGAGTGTTTTCAAAGACTCACTGCGTAAACCGGCATGCCGCAGATATTGTTTAAGGCTAACCAACGTCGGTACCACCAGATGACCCGGGCCGAAGTAATGCCAGTCGGTCGGTCGGTTATGCAAGCTGTAACACTGGGCATTGAGCGTCTGAAAGAAAATAGCGCCGCCCGGCCGAAGTGCCCGGCTCATTTTTTCCAGCACTTTGCGTGGCTCAAACAAGTGCTCGAAAATATTGTCCATGATGACCAGGTCGTAGGCCCCGGGTTCAAGATCGATGTCCTCGACTGCACCGGCATGCACATGGGCCCCGCAGACCTGCTGAACATGATCAGCCGCGAAAGCGGAGAACTCCACGCCCTCGGCCTGCCAGCCCGATTCCTGAGCGGCGCGCAGCACCGTGCCCAGCCCGCTGGCCACCTCGAACATACGTCCGGTTTTCTTCAATTTTTCGAATCGCTTGATCAGCTTGAGTCCATCCTGAAGCTCATGCGGGGTTGGCCGACCTTGCTCGACGAGGTTTTTCCAATGCTCGTCATAGATCCCCGTCTTTGCGGTTTCGCGGTCGACGCGTTCGAGTTGCCCGGTGATTGAACAGACCCAGTAGTCCCCGGCGGTCGTCACGAGCCGACGATGCATCGACGGCCTAGCAAGTGCATCCGACTGCCGAGTCGTCTGTGATTCGGCATCGGTGCTTTGCCATAGACGACGAAGCATTCGAGGAAATGTCGGGCTGGGACGACGCATACGCAAAAGCCGACGAGAGGAGAAAGTTTGACCCTTCAGCGGCGTCACCATACCTTATCCGGCTCGCTGCGTCGGCCGAAAACCGATGACAAACCTTGCTTTCCAGCCACTCACAGCAACTTCAACCTCAGGACACGGACCCCATGGCCATCGAAACGCTTTACGACAAAGACGGCAGCCTCGAACCGCTTAAAGGCAAAACGATCGCGGTCCTTGGTTATGGCAGCCAAGGTCACGCCCACGCCCAGAACCTCCGCGACTCGGGACTGAAGGTCATCGTCGCGAACCGCAAGGACTCCGCCAACGGCAAGCTCGCGGCCGAGCATGGTTTCGATCCGCTGCCGGTTGCGGATGCGGTGAAGCAGGCCGACCTCATCGCGATTGCTCTGCCGGATGAGGTTCAACCCGATGTTTATGAGCAGCACATCGCGCCGAATCTCAAGGCCGGCCAAACGTTGCTGTTCACCCACGGCTTCAATATCCACTTCGAAACGATTACCCCGCCCAAGGATGTCAACGTCGTGATGGTCGCGCCCAAGGGGCCGGGCCACACCGTGCGGTGGGAGTACGAGCGTGGCGGTGGTGTGCCGACCCTCATGGCCATTCATCAGGATGCGACCGGTGACGCCCGCGACCAGGCACTTGCTTACGCCATCGGCAACGGCGGCGGCAAAGGCGGCATCCTCGTCACCACCTTTAAAGATGAATGCGAAACCGACCTGTTCGGCGAGCAAGTCGTGCTCTGCGGCGGTTTGAGCGAATCCATCAAGAAGGGCTACGAAGTGCTGACCGAGGCGGGCTACCCGCCGGAGCTGGCGTACTTTGAGGTCTGCCACGAGCTCGAACTCATCATCAACCTGATCAAACGCGGCGGGCTGGATTACATGCGCTACAGCATCTCCAACACCGCTGAGTTCGGCGATTACTACACCGGGCCGAAGATCGCTGACGATAAAACCAAAGAGCGGATGGAAGCCGCTCTCAAGCACATCCAGGACGGCAGCTTCGCCAAGGCGTTCCGTGACGATTACGCCAACGGCTTCAAATGGTTCAAGCAGCAGCGTGAAGAAAACGCCGGCCACGCGGTCGAAGGCATCGGCAAGGAACTCCGCCGCATGATGCCCTGGCTCAATCCCGTCGAACTGCAGGATGGCAAAGCGGTCGAAGTCTAAGGTTGCAAGGAATCAGGCCGCGAATCAAGCAGCCCGGTGTAGAGTTTGCCCATGCGTGACCCAAGACTCGATGCGTTAGCGAAAGTGCTTGTTCAGTACTCGACGGGCGTCCAACCCGGGCAGCTGGTTCGGATTGCCGGCGACCCGGTCGGCATGCCCTTGATCGAAGCGATCTATGAACAGGTGATTCAGGCAGGCGCGCACCCCCTGCTGCGGCTGTCGCCATCATCCCTGACCGACATCAAGTTCGAGTATGGCAACGACGACCAACTCAGCTACGTCGATCCGCTCTCACTTGAAGAGATCAAGACGATCGATGCGTCCATTGGCCTCTGGGCGGATGTCAATACCAAATCGCTCAGCCAGATCGACCCGGCCAAGCTTGGCTTGGCCTCTGCCGCTCGCAAACCACTGACCGATATTTTCTTCAAACGTGCCGCCGCGGGCGAACTGAAATGGACCGGTACGCAGTTCCCGACCCAAGCCAGCGCGCAGGACGCGGAGATGAGCCTGTCGCAATATGAAGATTTCGTATTCAAGGCAGGGCATCTCAATGCGGACGACCCCGTCGCAGTCTGGAAACAGATTCACGATCAGCAACAGAAGGTCGTTGATTACCTGACCGGCTCGAAGCAACTCCGCTTCCAAGCCCCCAACGGGACGGACCTGACGGTCAATGTCGAGGGGATGACATGGATCAACTGCGACGGCCACGAAAACTTCCCGGACGGCGAGGTGTTTACCGGGCCGAACCTCGATGCGGCCGATGGCGGGGTGAACGGGATCGTCCGCTACTCCTTTCCCGCGGTTTATCGTGGACGTGAAGTGCACGACATCGAGCTGACCTTCGAGAAAGGCCGGGTGGTGCAGGCCAAGGCGAGTAAGAACCTCGACTACCTTATCGCCATGCTCGACCAGGATGAGGGTGCTCGTTCGCTGGGTGAGATCGCGATCGGCACGAACTATCAAATCCAGCGATACACGAAAAACACGCTCTTCGATGAGAAGATCGGCGGGACATTCCATGCCGCGGTCGGAGCAGGCTACCCCGAGACCGGCAACAGTAATTCGTCGGGTTTGCACTGGGACATGGTCTGCGACCTGCGAGCCCGTGAAGGCGAAGGCAGCGGCGGCACGATCGAAGTCGATGGCGAAGTGATTTCGCGGGATGGTCGATTCGTTTTCGAGGGTTGGCCCGGGCCCAGCATTTGAGCTCTTTTAGCTTTGGCGAATCCACCGGTTGCTACCAAATTTTCTACCTGCCTGCCATCCAGCATAATGTGGCATAGCATGAGGTAGTCCGTTTCATTTCTACGTTTCTTATCTGTTTCACTTCGATCAGGAGCAATCTGTGTCAGACCCCTCGCCGCCCCACGCGGAAACGCCCCAGCCCGTTTCCGCAGCCACTTCGAGTGAGATGCTCGCCAAAATCGAAAAGCTAAAGCATCATCAGGATGCCGCGAGAAAAACGTTGTGGGTCACCAGTATTGTGCTAATCCTGTTGCTCATCATTTTCGGAATCGGGCTTTGGGCATCGGTGTCAGACAATCTGTCGCGAGATCAGCTCGAAGTGGCCCTCTTCGAGCGGGCGGAGTACCACGCCCCACGCTTGCAGGAAACCGCTCGGCTTGCGGTTTGGGAGGCGATGCCGACCTACCAGCGCTTGGCGACTGAGAAGCTCAGCGACATCCGGCCGCAGCTTCAATCTTCCGCCGAGCGTGAACTCCAAGCCATGCCAAGCCGCCTCCAGCAACGTCTCACCGGTCAGATCGAGACGCTTCAGCAAGAACTTGAACAATCGTTAAGCCAGCAAATCGAAGACCGTTTCGGCGAATTACCTACAGAGCAAATCGACCGGCTTACGCAGGTCTTCGCGGATGAATTGGAAGATGCCGGTCAATCGCTACAAGCCGATTTGCAAAACCGGTACGAGCAACAAGCAAGTCGGTTAGAGCAGGTTCTGAAAAAGTTTGAATTGGCTGATGCCGAGAGTGTGGACCCGCAGGAGCTCGAATTCCGATTGATTGAATCCACAGCGCTTCTGGTGGCCTATTTGTCTCGCAATCCTGATGAATTGCCGGACACCGGGGCATTGCCGCTGGGAGATATTCTTCCCGGCTCGGAAGACTCTGAAGACGGTAATACCCGCGGAGGAAATGACAATGAATAAACCGACGCCTCCTGCAACCGACACCGCACTCTTAAACCAGAAAATCGATGATGCAGTGCACACCGCAGCGAAGCGACGAAGACTGCTCACGATTGCCGGGGTCATCCTATGCCTTGTATTGGCCGGCTACCTCGGTTTCGCCTGGTGGCAGATCTCAAAGGTCGATGCGCCGACCGTCGTTGCCTTGGTCGAGGAGCAAGCTCGGCCATTGCTGGAACGGCCGCCGGGGCAATGGGCCGCGGAGATGAAAGCACAGGCTCCAGCCGTTATCGATCAAGCTGCGATCGCACTTCAGGACGTCCCTCACTTGATGTCCGAACGGATCGAAAGTTACGTCGTCCAGCGGGTTGAGGCCGAGATGCCGCAGCTCAAGGAGCAATTCCTGCAGGAACTCAGCGCTTTGATGAGCGATCTTGATAATCAGATACAGACCGAGATGACCGGCGGCTCAATGGATGAAAACGAAGCGGAACAGCAACTCAAAAGCATCGCTCAACAATTCGAGCAGTCGCTCAATGCAGAGTTAGACAAAATCTATGAACGCTATATCGGCATCTCGTCCGAGATGATCGATTACCTCGACCGGCTTGCCATCGGCGATCAGCTCTCGGAAAAACAGAGACTACACCGAGACATACTTGTCAATTTCTTGAGCCTCGTTCAGCGTGTTCAAACAGGCAAAGGGCAGGCTGGATAGATATTCAGCGAGATGACGCCGCCCGTTCATTATGCTTTTCAATAGGCTGCTCGAAAAGCAGCTGCACCGCATTTTCAGGTAGAGCAAGGCGGTTTTTCGCAACTCTGCGAGTCTTTAGTGGATATGGTATTTCGAGTCATCACATCTCCGTGACTCGCGTCGCGGCCAGATTTCACCTCGGAAGCCGCTAATGCTATCTCAGACCCTTCAACGTATCATCGATCAGCACTTGACCAACGCCAAGGAACTCGGCGACCTTGCGGGGGTTTCGACGTCGACGGTGTATCGATGGATTGCCGGCCAGAGTCAGCCGGACTTCGACTCGATCCGATTGCTCGTGCGACATCTGCCAAATCGAACCGCGCAGGAGGCGATTCTTCAGGCTTTTACCGCAGGCACCGACTGGCATTGCACGCACCAGGAATATGAATTGGACGTCAACTCAGACGGCTGCGTCGATGAGAACGATGCATTGGACGCAAGTATCGAGACCGTCAAGCGGTGCGGCGATTCACTCGCGTCGATCCGCGGCGCTTATCGCCAGCCGCTCTCCGCCGAAGACACGCTTGAGGTGCTGGGTCTGCTTAACTGCGTGATCCAGCAAGCGACGGTGACACAGCGTGTGCTTGTGGAGATGCGTGAGCAACGTAGCCGTCGCAAGCTGAAGTTGGCGAAATAGTTTGCTTGAATAGCTAGATCGTTAAGGCTGCTTTGCCCCGACAGTCAGTGGCACGACGCCGGCCTTGCCTTCATCGCCGGGTTCAGCGGCTTCGTCAGGCTTTGATTCGATGTGCAACGCCTTTGCCCGCTGAGTCGACCAGTCTTCGATCTGTCGGTCCGGAGCATCGAGGCCGTCGTGGATTTTCAAGAATTCGTAACGGTTGTCGCGTTGCGCGGGGGTGAAGCCCGCGTCGCGGATGAGGTGGCAGAGCACCGGCTCGCTTAGGCAGTAGGTCGTGCCAGCCGCGCTAACGACGTTCTCCTCCATCATCACGCTGCCCATGTCATTTGCACCAAAGTGCAGCCCGAGCTCGCCGATGCGTGGCCCCATCGTGACCCATGAACTGCCGATGCTGTGGATGTTGTCGAGAAACAATCGGCTGATCGCCTGGGTCCGCAGATAATCGGCCGCCCCAGCGAGGCGTACCACCCGCCCCGCCTTGGGTGCGATCGCTGCGACCGCGGCTTTATCCTCCGGGTCAACCTCGCCACACATAACCGCTTCGGCCAAGACGTCGCCCACGAACGGATCGCCCGCTTCCGGATCGAAATCCGGCAGATGGCCCAGCGGCGTATTCTCCCGCTGGAACGGCCAACTGATGAAACTGATGTATCGCCCGGGGTAGCCCTGCTCGATTGCGCGGTCCTGTCGTTGGCGAATCAGCTCCATGTGCATGATGCGGTCGGCAGCCCCTTCGATGTGGCCGAACATCATCGTGCCGCTGGTAAACATGCCCAGCTTGTGGGCGGTCTCCATGACATCCAGCCATTGTCGGGCAGTGGCTTTGCCTAAGCCGATACGTCGCCGGACATGGGGGGCGAAGATTTCCCCCCCGCCGCCGGGTAACGAGTCGAGGCCCGCTTCCATCAATAACCGCATCACCGCTTCGAGCTTGGCCAGCCAGAGGTCGTGTGGCAGTTCTGCCGCCCCGCGTGGGCCGGGGGTTGGGAAGCCTTCTAATTCGTAGACCCCGACAAACTCGACAAACTCTGGCGGGCTGAACCCGTGGATATGCACCCCCGGAAATTCAGCTTTCAAATTGCGTAAGAGATCGACATAAAAATCGACGCCGAGCTTGGGATGCATGCCGCCTTGCAGCAGCACCTGGGTCCCGCCGATCTCGACCAACTCGCGGACTTTTTCGTGTAGCTGGTCGCGTGTCAGGATGTAAGCGTCGCTGTCACCCTCCTTACGAAAAAATGCGCAGAACGTGCAGGAGGCGGAGCAGACGTTGGTGTAGTTGATATTGCGATCGATGACATAGGTTCGGCGTGCGTCCGGCCCACTGCCATGGATGCGCTCACAAACCGCCGAGGCCCATCGGCCCAGGTCATGGAGCGATGCTTCTCGGTAAAGCCGCAGGGCATCTAAAGGGGACAGCCGGGCATCGCCGGCGATGACCGCGTCGATGTCGAGGTCTTGAGATAGAGTGGAAGGAATGGCCGGCATGTGGCCGAAAGTTTAGGCCGTGCGAGCCGGCGACGCGAAGCTCTGCCGATGTGTTTTGCCGTGTTTCAGTCAGGCTGCCTTTGCCGAAGCGCGATCGCCGCGGTGGCCTGCATCGATACTCGGGTGCAGCAGAGGGCCATTGACCGGCTGCTGGGGGACACGGCGGCCGTGCTTAGGGCCGGCGGATCGCCGCGAGGCGTACAACTTCGCCAGCAGATACAGGCCGTATACGTAGCAGGCCACGAGGTAGAGGATCACGCCGATGAGGACCGCTTGGAACATCCAAAATCTCCGATGAGGGTCAACAACTTGACCGCAGGATTCCGCCCCGATTCGGGACAGGTTCCTGATTGTTCTCGGCCGACCGGTCCCACAAGCATTAAAAAACACATAGAGCGGGCTTCGAATCAGGCCAAATCCTCGTCACGAATCAATTGTCCGGCAGGGATATCGCGGGTCACCAGGCGTCCAATCACCTCGGCCCAGCGACCCGCGGGAATGCCCTTGGCCGGCCGCTTGGTCGTCAAATCCGAAGCCTGAATTTTCGAGCCTGCGGCGAGATCGCGTTTCAAACACAGACTCTGGCGAGAGACTCCGCGGACGTCTTTCTCAATGTCGAGACAACGCTTTTCATCCCGCCCGATCATCGACTCGGCCCGTCGAACGTAGGCGACATATTCTTTAAATTGATCCGGCTCCAGGCTGGCGGCATGATCCGGGCCGGGGGCATCGCGGTCGTGCGTTAGATGCTTTTCCAACACGACTGCACCCGCCGCAACCGCCAAAGCGCCGGTGTCCAAATCGGCGGTATGATCGGAATAGCCGGCGGGCACGGCATACCGGTCCGCGATCGCACGGATGCCGCCCAGCGAAGCGTGCTGTGTCGGCGTCGGGTAGGAAGAAACACATTGCAGCAACGCACCGCCGGTTCGCCGCGCCGCTTCCGCCGCACCACTCAGATCTTCCAGATCGCAGGTGCCGGTCGAGATCAACATCGGCAGACCCAACCCCATCGCTGCATCGAGCAACAGCGGGTTGACCGCATCGGGTGAGGAGATCTTGACCGCATCCAACCCGATCGGCCGCAAATCCTCGACATCCTCCAGACTGAAGGGCGTCACCAGAAACACCACCCCGCACTGCTTGGCGACAGAACGCAAGCGCTGAAGCTGCTTGATGGTCAGCGTGAGCTTCTTCAGTAGACCCGCAGCGTCTTCCGCATGGCCCGACTGATATCCCGCCAACATCGCCTCGTCTGCAAGTAAGCGGTCGGGTTGAAAATATTGGAACTTCACCGCATCCGCGCCGGCCTCGGCTGCGGCTTGAATCAACTCACCCGCACGCTCAAACTGACCATCGTGATTGACGCCGATCTCGGCGATGATGCAGGTCGGCGAGGTTGGGTCTGGATTCAATAGCATCTATAATTACAGCCCAGGGTGAAAATATCCATCGGTTTATTAAGTGTAAAAGTATAAAAGCGAACAACGGTTTTCCGCAGGACGCAATTAAAAACCGACGTGCGGCTGCTGTAGAGACAGGCCGCACGTCGGTGTGATTTGAAATGCATCTGCGGCTGGATAAATCCGGCCCCAAGGATCGATCATTCAGTATTTCACGCTGCAACCATAGGCTTTTTGCGGATCGTGAGGCGGGGCGCTGCCATCGATCAGGGCATCGAGCGTATCGCTGACATAGTTCGTTGCGCCTGCGATGTCATCGCTTTTGGTCGAAGGCGTGTCACAGATCGCACCGTGATAGGCGATGTTGCCCTCGGCATCGATGACATACATGTGCGGCGTGTTAGTCGCGCCGTAGGCCTTGCCGACTTCGCCGTCCGCATCGATCAGGATGGCGGTACTGTTGATGCTGTCTTTGTTGATTGCGGCGTTCCAGCCGTCACCATCGAGATAGCCCTGCTTACCCTCGGCGGAGGAGCAGATGGTCAGCCATTTCACCTTACCTGTGGAGGTGTACTTTTCTTGCAGGCCTTGCATATGCCCGTCGCTGTACCACTTGTCGACGAACGGGCATTTCAGATTCGTCCATTCCAGCACGACGATGTCGCCCTCGAAATCGGACAGGCTGTGCTCATCGCCGTTGGAGTCTGTCAGGGTAAATGCGGGTGCGGCTTCGCCGACCATGACCTTTGCTTTTTTGTCTTTCTTGTGGTCGTGGGCGGTCGAAAGCGACGGGCTCATCACAAGCATGAGTGTCGCGGCAAAAGCTAGCAGTGTCAGTCCGGAGAAAGTTTTCATGATGCAAATCCTTTGGAAAAAGTCAGTTCACGGGAAGGTCGATCCGCCACACGCGTAGCGGTTCATCGGAAGTTTTAAGGGTCAAGACGCCGTCAAGACTTTGGATGGGCTGATCGCTTAGGTCCGAGCGCTCAAGCAGCAACTGTGCGTGACCTATTTGCTGGACACGCAATTCCTGCTGGGCCGACAGGTCGATTGCATCCTGTTCTGATGGGAAAAAGCGAACGGTTGCCTTGGAGAAATCGATGTCGTCGATTTCGAGATGCAATGCTATATCGCCGGACGACTGGCTCAAGGCCTGCACTGCACCGGCAGGCGGATCGATAGGGAGTGACGCTCGAGCACGGTCGAATAGCGTCGCCACGTCATCCGCGGGTCGTGTCGGCTCGTCACGGATTTTGATAATTATTTCGAGGTTAACCGAGCCGGGGATGCAGGCTTCTTTGCAGGACAGCCAATCGGCGGCGGCATTGAGCTGATAGCTGCCGGGCGGTACATCTTCGGCCACACTGATTTCAGTGAGCAGCAGCACCTCGCCTTCGTAGCCGTAGGTCGCATAGCCGCTCATATCGATCCATTGCGGGGCGGGCCATTGGATCGGGCCGGCCTCGAATCCGTCGGGCAAGTCCCAATCGATCGTGGTGGGCAGGCCGGACGTGCCAGGGTTTCGCCAATAGGTGTGCCAACCCTCGTCCATTTTGAGGTGCAGGCCAACGGTAAAAGTTTGGCCGGGCACAGCGTGAGACTGGCCGACGATCAGCCGGGCTTCGACGTTGGCGGAGCGCTTCGAGCCATCGAGCGAGGGCAGTTCGATTGCAGCAGCCACGCTTGCGAACAGTGTCGAGCCCGCCAACAGCCAAAGCACGGCTTTGAAATCCCTTTGCCTGTATATGGCTGCCCGATCGTTCTTCACCCCGGATCATAGCGCATCAATGCCTAAGTTTCGCGGGCTTGCCGCTGATTCATCAGTTTCGTACCCTGCTTGGCCCGACTGACTCATAAACACACGGGCGCTGATTTCGAAACCGTCTGTACTGCAAGGGCTTGCCGAGACATCTCATGAACCTTCTCCCAGCCATCGATCTCCGCGGAGGCAAAGTCGTCCGACTGCTGCAAGGCGATTACGACCAGCAGACGACTTACGGCGACGACCCGTTGGCCCAAGCCCGGGCGTTCGAGCAGGCGGGGGCGAGCTGGCTGCATATCGTCGATCTGGATGGCGCACGCGACGGCCGACAGCGGCATCTTGACGTGGTCCGAAGCATTAGCTCGGAGACCAGCCTGAAAGTCGAGGTCGGCGGCGGCGTACGGGACGAGCGGGCGATTGATGCGCTGCTCAACGCCGGGGTTGAGCGTGTCATCGTCGGCACCGCGGCTTTGAAACGGTGGGACTGGTTCGAGTCGCTGATGGGTAACCCGACCTATCGCGGCCGACTCGTGCTGGGCCTCGACGCCAAAGCCGACCGCGTCGCCATTGCCGGCTGGGAGGAAACGACGCAGGCCACCCCGCTGGAGATCGCCGCCAAGGTTCGGGATTGGCCGTTGTCCGCGATCGTCTATACCGACATCGCTACCGATGGCACGCTCGAAGGGCCCAACGTCGAAACCACCCGTGCGATGTGCGAAGCGACCGATGTCCCCATCGTTGCTTCCGGCGGCGTCGGTACACTCGCGGACCTCGCCGTTCTTCGTGAGCTGCCGATCCAAGGGGCAATCGTCGGCAAGGCGATTTATGAGAATCGCTTCACAATTCAGCAAGCTGTCGCGGTCTTCGAGCAGGGTGAATCTGTCGAGGATTGACGCATTTTTCATTTGGGAGAATCAGCATGGTCAAATCCTCAGACCACGACGCCGCCAGCCCGCTGCAGGGCTATTTCGATTGGCAGACGACGACGCTCATGTTGGCCTACGACTTGCACGACCCGGTCTCCGCCACCAACCCCGAGGACGGCGAAAAACGCCGACGGGCGGTCGAAGATGAGGTTCGGCAGATGACCCTCGCGTTGATTCCGGACATCTACAAGGACGACCCGACGCTGTCCTGGCCTCCCGAGGTGATGATGGATATCACCCGGGCGACGATTCTGCGGGCATCTCAGGTTGCTGGCGTTATCGGAGCCTGATGCGGGTCGAGCCGATGCCTGCTGGCTGGTCGGTTACGCTGGCGGTATCCTTTGCGTAGTGTGAGAGATTCGGCCGCCGACCTCCAGGACTTAGACATTGACCGCGAGCAAGCTTCTGGTGGCGGTTTCCTCGCCCTGGGCCAGTGAAAAGCTGGCTCTGCCGATCTCCGACCTTGCAGCTCGGCTCAACGCGACCGTGCTGGTCGCCCATGTCACCACCCTGCAGGATGAGGACGAAGATGAGTCCGCCGCCACCGAACGCGGCGAGCAAACGCTCAAGCTGTTGACCGACGGCCTCAAGCAGGCAGGCGTCGAAACCGAGGGCATCATGCTCTTTTCAGACGACACCGCCAAAGCCATTTTAAATACCGCCAAAGCCCGAGATTGCACCATGATCGTGCTTGGCCTGACCGGCAAGGGCGTGCTCAAACGACTGATCGCAGGCGATGTCCCGGCTAACATTATCCGGCAGGCCGACATGCCCGTGCTGCTCTGCCCCGCGAACTGGAACGGCACGGTTTAGCGAATCAATCGGGTTCCGATTCATCCGAGCATCGCCGGCAGATCATCGCGTTGACTTGGCGGTCCCAGCGGTGGATGAATACGGTGTAGGGCTGCTCCCCTTGGCCACGCAGCGATTTCTGCAGTCGATCCGGGTCCACCGCCTTGCCACGGGTCTTGATTTCGACGATGCCCGCGTCATGCTCGTTCAGCCATTGCTTGAGCTTGCGTTCACGAAACGGCAGCGTGGCGATTAACTCGAAGGCGGTCAACCAAGGCGAGGTCTCAAGCTGCTCGCTGGTCACCAGGCCCAGGGCGGGGTGCGGCATCGGCAACCCGAGCATGTGAATAAGCCCGGCCCGCTCCACCGCGGGGTCGACGGTGTAGATGTAACGCTGGGCATCGGCGATGTCGGCTTGGCCCGGCTCACCCGCGAGATGATGCATTTGCCCCTGCTCGATCCGGGTGGCCGCCCTGCTGCTGCAGCGATGGAATCGGCCCAACCAGGCCACCGCCTGCACCAGCCGCCCCGCCTCGCTGATGAATTCCAGCTCGAAGTCTCGGCCATCCAATAAATCGCCGACCTCTTCAAGATCGACCGCCGGGCTGAGCTTGATCGCGACATCGCGATGTCGATTGAGTAACTGGCGAAGCACTTCCGGGCCGGGCTGATAGTCGGCAATCGTTTTGAAGCGACCGGACCCATCGCGTCGGGCGGGGTCGATGTGCATGGGCTCGCAAGGCAGAGCCAGATCGGCGACATCGGCCACCTCGCCATCGCACTGAGCGTTCTGCAAGGCCATCCACGCCCGGATCGGATCGATGTCGACGGCGGTGACGCTAAGGCACGCCTCGGCCAAGGCGATCGTATCGCCGCCGATGCCGCAGCACGCATCGAGGACCCGCCCGCCCTGCCCTACCGCTTCGAGCACCCGCGAGGCTTTGTGGCGGGCCACCGCTAACGATGATGCCTGCTGCACCCCCTGCCGATCCGCGATTAGCCAGTCCGCCTGCTCGCCGAACTTGGTCACAGCCTCTCGCCTTGCCCGCACCAGTTCGATTGCCACCGCGACTTCGTCGGCTGTCCCGGACTGACGCAGCTTGGCGACGTCCGCGACCCGGTCGGGCCGGATTGATGACGCTTGTTGGAGTAAAGCGTTATTCGACGCGACCGACTGCCACGTCGCCAGATCGCCGATCACGATCGGCCGTACCGCACCAGCAAATCGACGATCCGCGGCTGCTCGGGCATGACCTGCACACTGCGCCGCCAGGCTTCAACCGCCTGATGCTTCTGGTACTCGTTCTCCCGGCCGCCCTCGATGTATAGCGTCATATATGACGCACCCGTGCCATTGAGGGCCGCGACATCCGAGGCATCGGTGGCCAGTGCGTTGGTGTAGTGGTCCAGCGCATCTTCGTAGCGACGCATCTTGAACAGGGCGTAACCGAGCCGTTCGTGGGCGGTCGCCAGGCCGGGCGTTGGCTCGGACCCTTCACGCGAGAAAATCAGCGAGTTGAGCGTGTTGATCGCCCGTGGGTAATTCCCCAGCCGGATGTGAGCGTCGGCCAGCCCCAGCAGCACCGGGTCCGCCAGTTCGCCCAGTTCGTTGGCGGTGCGGTAGGCGTCGATCGCTTTGGGGTAGTCCTGAAGCAGGCTGTAGGTCGCTGCGAGGTTAGACCAGGCCGGCTGCGACTCGGGGTTGATCTTCGTGGCAAGCTCGGCATAAGGCAACGCGGTTTCCGGCTCGCCTAATTGCAGATAGGCCGAGGCGATCTCTCGATTCGCCTCGAAGCTCTCAGGCTGGATCGCCAAAGCCTTGAGGTAGGTCAGCACCGCCCGTTGCGGGTCGCCTAGTAATTGCTGCATCAGGCCTTGGTTGTAGCGGGCCTTGAAGTTGTTGGGCTCCAGCACGACCGCGGTCTGGAAACGTTCGACCGCTTTCTGATACTCACCCTTGTCGTGGTAGATGTCGCCCATCTGCATGTAGGCTTCGGTGAGCTTGGGGTTCTCATCGATCGCCAGACTCAGTGCGGCGAGGGCCTGGTCGTCTTGGCCAAGAGCCCGGTATTCGCGGGCGTTGGCGAGGTTGCGGTCGATTTCTTTCTGTCGGTTGCCGGTGAAAACGCCGCAGCCGGTCAGGCTGATGGTCAGCAGCAGCACCAGCGTCGGCCGGGCGGATCGTGTCAGGCAATGTCGCATGAGATTGGGCTTCCCGGTCGCGGGCAGGCAAGCGGGATAATTTAAGCGGGCCGGCGAGTCCGGTCAACGCTGCGCGACAACCGGCCGATCCGCCTCTACAATCCCGCCCCATGAGGATCGCGCTAGCCCAGATTAATCCGACTGTTGGTGATATTGTCGGCAACCAAAAACGCATCCTTGAGATGATCCGGCAATCGATCGCTGAAAATGCCGATCTGGTGGTGTTTCCGGAACTAGCGATCATCGGCTACCCGCCCAAGGACCTGCTGCTCAAGCCCGCGGTGATCGAGGACTGTGTCGCGGCGATCCATGAGATCGCCGAGGCTTGCCAAGGTATCACCGCGATCATCGGCACGCCCTGGCCGGCCGACAGCCAGGATCAGGGCCGATCGCTCTATAACGCCGCAGCGGTCTGCCGCGACGGCGAGCTGGTCCACCGCCACGTCAAGAGCCTGCTGCCGACTTATGACGTGTTTGATGAACGTCGCTATTTCGAGCCGGGCCCGCCGGTCGATTTGATCGAACTCATCGGCCGGAACGTGGGCATCAGCGTCTGCGAAGATCTGTGGAACGAGCGGGACATGTTCAGCCGACGGCTGTACCACGACAACCCGATCGACCAGTTGGCCGAGTTGGGGGCTGAACTGTTCATCAACTGCTCCGCGTCGCCATTTGTCGTCCGCAAACACGCGTTTCGGCTGAAGCTGATGAGCCACGTCGCGAAGAAGCATGGCGTGCCGCTGATTTACTGCAACCAAATCGGCGGCAACGATGAGCTGGTTTTCGATGGTCGGTCCTGCGTTTTTGATGCGGCGGGAAAACTGATCGGGCAGGCGAAGGGGTTTGAGGAAGATTTGCTGGTGGTTGAGGTGGGTGGGGATCAGCCAAAGCCGACGGATGGCCATCCGTCGGCTTTGGCTGAAACGCCCCCACCACTCGAAGAGGTCTACCACGCCCTCGTGCTCGGCCTGCGGGATTATGTCCGCAAGTGCGGGTTCAGTGACGTCCTGCTCGGGCTGTCGGGCGGGATCGACTCGGCGGTCACCGCGGCCATCGCGGTTGCGGCCCTCGGGCCCGAGCATGTCCGGGGCGTGGCGATGCCCAGCCGATACTCCTCAGAAGGATCGGTCAGCGATGCCCGAAGCCTCGCAGAACGGCTGAACGTCCGCTTCGATGTCATCCCGATCGAGCCGGCCCATGAAGCGATGCTGAGCATGCTCGAAGATGCCTTTGTCGGCACCGAGCCGGGTGTCACGGAAGAGAACATCCAAGCCCGGCTACGCGGCGTCATCCTCATGGCGTTCAGCAATAAGTTCGGCTCGCTGCTGCTGACCACCGGCAACAAAAGTGAAATGGCGGTGGGCTACTGCACGCTTTACGGCGACATGAACGGCGGATTCAGCGTCCTGAGCGACGTCCCGAAAATGATGGTCTACGACTTGGCACGATGGATCAACACGCCGGGCGCTGCAAACACGCTTTATCAAAAATTCGACAAACCGGTCATCCCCGATGACACGATCACCAAGCCGCCGTCCGCGGAGCTTCGGCCGGACCAGACCGACCAGGATTCGCTGCCGCCCTACCCCGTGCTGGACGACATCATCGAGCGATACGTCGAGCGGGAAAACTCGGTCAAGACGATCATCTCGGAGACCGGCTACGACCCGGATCAGGTGCTGCGGATCGCCCGGCTGATCGACATCAATGAATACAAACGCAAACAGGCCGCCCCGGGCCTGAAAGTGACCGGCCGGGCTTTTGGCTTTGGCCGCCGCATGCCCATCGCACAGCGATACACCAATCGCCCCTAGCGATCAGCGGACAACGCTGCGTTTCGCGTTCGTTAGTATGGACCGATGCCTGCAACGCCCCGCCCTAACGTCATCTGGGTTTTCGGTGATCAGCATCGTGCCCAGGCGACCGGCTACGCCAACGACCCAAACGTCTCGACGCCCAACCTCGATCGGCTTGCAGCCGAGGGGCTGACTTTCGAAAACGCGACCTCGGGCTGTCCGCTCTGTTGCCCGTTTCGCGGGTCGCTGCTGACTTCGCAGTACCCGCATCACGCGGTGCCAGGCCATGAAGATTCGCTGCCGGACGGCATGCCGACGGTGGCCCATGCATTTAATGATGCGGGGTATCGCACCGCTTATTTCGGCAAATGGCACGTCTCTGGCCATCACGAGCGCGACGGCCGAGGGGCGCTCGCTCATGTTGCCAAAGAGAAACGCGGGGGCTTTCAGGAATGGCTCGGGTACGAAAACAACAACAGCCAATGGGACTGCTACGTCCACGGCCATCGCGAAGACGGCGAACAGGTCGAGCATTATCAACTACCGAATTACGAAACCGACGATCTGACGGATCTCGCGCTGAATTACTTGGATCGCCGTGCCGACGGCAATGAGCCTTTCTTCTGTGTGCTGAGTGTGCAGCCGCCCCACAATCCTTATGTCGCACCGGAGCGATGGCATGCCCAACACACCGGCGGTCAAATCCAGCTTCGGCCTAACGTGCCAGACATCCCGAGAGTCACGCAGCGGGCGAGGCGGGAATTGGCGGGGTATTACGCCATGATCGAAAATCTCGACTGGAACCTCGGCCGGCTGCGCGATCGGCTCCGGGACCGTGGCATGATCGAGCACACCCACCTCATTTTCTTCTCCGACCACGGCGACATGCACGGCAGCCAAGGGCAGTTTCTTAAAACAAATCCCTATGAGGAATCCGTCCGCGTGCCCTGCATCTTCGGCGGTATGACGCCGAACTACGGCGGCAAGAACGGCTCAACGCCGTTCCCAATCAATCACGTCGACTATGCCCCGACCTCACTGGGCCTGTGCGGCATCACCCCACCCCGAGACATGGTCGGCACAGACTATTCAGCGCTGCGGATGAGAGGTGTTACGCCCGGCGAATTGCCGGATTCAGCCTACATGCAACTGGTTAAACCCACGAAACATGGCAACAGCACCGATCGGCCTTGGCGTGGCATCGTGACGACGGATGGGTGGAAATATGTCTGCCTCGAGCATCAGCCTTGGCTGATGTTTAATCTCAACGAAGACCCTTATGAGCAGGCCAATCTTGCTCACAACACCATGTACGCCGGTAAGCGATCCGAATTGCAGAATCGACTGCAGCGCTGGATCGATGATACGGACGACAATTTCCCTCTCCCGGATCTTTCCCGATGAAACCGCTCAACATTGTTTACATCAACTCGCACGACACCGGCCGATACATCCAGCCTTACGGCTACGACGTTTCGACGCCACGCCTACAAGACTTCGCAGAGCAAGGCGTTCTGTTCCGACACGCTCACACGAATAACCCGACCTGTTCACCCAGCCGGGCCTGCCTGCAGACCGGCCAATATGCCCACACCAATGGCATGCTAGGCCTCGCTCACCGCGGCGGCACGCTCAACGAACCCTCGCACACCCTCGCCAACCATCTTAAAGGACAGGGCTATCAAACCGGGCTTGCTGGTTTTCAGCACATCCAAGGCCGAAAACACAGTTCAGCGGATATCGGATACGAAAACACCTATGGCAAGGCCAAGGAGGCCTGGCTCAAGGACGGTGGGGGTGAAGGCAAAACGATTCCTCAGGATTACGCCACCGTTTGGGCGGCAGAGCAATTCATCCGGGACCGCGATCCCGACCAGCCGTTTTTCCTGGATGTCGGCTTCATCACCACCCACCGGACCGGCAAGAAAAACAGCGATGTGCAGTGGCATAACGCGGAAGACTCGCCAGTCGGCGATCCGCGGTATGTACGTGGGCCAAGTTGCCTGCCGGATACACCTGAAGTCCGAAAAGATTTTGCGGATTACCAAGTCGCAGTCAAGCGTTTGGATGACCTGATGGGCAGCGTGATCCAGGCGATTGACGATGCAGGACTGGTGGATTCCACGCTGATTCTGGTCACCACCGACCACGGCATCGCTTACCCGCACATGAAATGCAATCTGACCGACCACGGCACGGGCGTGATGGTCATGCTGCGAGGCCCGAAAGGTTCCTTGGCGACGGGCGGCGCGGTGATCGATGCACAGGTCCAGCAGATCGACCTGTTCCCAACGCTTTGCGAACTGGCGGGAGCGAACGCGGCTGACTGGGTCCAGGGCAAATCCTGGGTCCCGTTGTTGGATGGTTCAAAGGAGAAATTGCACGAGGCGATCTTTATGGAGGTCAACAACCACGCCGCCTACGAGCCCAAGCGGTCGGTCCGGACCGCCCGCTACCGATACACCAAGCGATTCGATGCCTTGGATGGTCCGGTGCTGGCCAACTGTGACGACTCAATCAGCAAAACGCAATGGTACGAAGCGGGTGCTGTCGAGCATGGCGTAGAAGAAGAAGTGCTATACGACCTGATGCTCGACCCCAATGAAGCGGACAACCGCATCGATGACCCAGCATTGGCCGAAGTTGCTCAGCAGATGCGCGACCGCCTCGACACTTGGATGCGTGAAACCGACGACCCGATGCTCGGCGAACCGAAAAACATAATGGAAGGCTTCGTCGTTAATCAACCGGAGAGCTATTCCCCAACGGACAAGCCAACCGCCGCTAAAGCTTGAGCGGTGGAAAACCTGTCGCAATCTGACGATTGGTGTCGCAAACGATGTGGTTTGCGATGCGAGATTATTAAAAAAGCCTCCGCCACAGGGCTCCGATCCTGTGGGCGGAGGCACGCCACGGCAAGGAAGCAGTTTGCTTCGCTATGCCGAGACCCTATCGTATCTGGCCGCTCAAGCCGGTGTCAACGACTCAACGCGGATTATGCGGATATATTTTAATCGCTTAGGAAACAGACACTTAACGGCCGAATTAAGGCTGATGGATCGTCCTCCATCGTGGATAAGTCGTGGAGGGTCGGTTCGGAATCCAGCCTGTGGCGGTCAGACGTATGCGGATGTCGCTGATGCCAACCAGCCGGTGACTTGGCCATCGACACTCAGCTCGAGACTAGGGTCGACCATCTCGGCCGCCGCCCGCTCTCGAAATCGATTCAGTGTCTGCCGGACGCGCAGCGGCGAGATGTCGAGCACCAAGCCGATCTCAGAACATGACAGGTCATCCGCGAAAAACATCAGGACGGTGTAACGATCGATTTGATTCAATCCGTCGAGGCAGTGTCGGATGCGGTCGGCCTGACTCTGACTCATCGCTTTGCTCCTGATCAGGCATCACCCGGAGAATCGGGCTGCAGAATGTGACTATCTGCCGGTATCGGACGGTCGGCACATAATTCTTGATCTTTGGTTGAGCGTCACCCCATCTTCTGCGGATGCATCAAGTGATCTTGGCGAGGATGTCCTGCGTCAATTCCCAGAAATGCACCTCTCGGAAAGGTGTGGCGACACCGGCCACGCCGCCGAAGCGTTGGACATGATGGTTCCAATGGGACTGGGCTTCGAAAAGCTTGCGACGGGCCATGTCGGAGTCCGCAGCCGACTTGCTTTTTTGAAAACGCCGATACGCGACCAGCCCTGCCAGCAAATCCCTCATCGTCTCATACAGCGATTCGGCATAGAGCAGCGTGTTGACCAAAGGCTCAAGTGTCGGATGATTGCGGTCATTCACATTGACCTGCAGTTCGTGACGCAACTGTGCGATGGTTGAAGCCGCTCGGGCTTTCTCCTCGACGACATCGTCGAGTTGATTGTTACGCAGCCGTTGGATCATCCGCCAAGCTGCGGCCGCATCCAGCACATCATCCTGCACCCAGTCCGCGGCGGGATGCCATGCATCAGCCTTCTGTCTCGCAAAAGGGCCGATGTAGAACGCCTGCCGTACCGCTTCGGCTGACCGCTCGAGGACCCGCTTGAAGGGATCGACCACGTTCGAATTGTCAATATGAAGTCGCTTTTTCAGCCAATCCTCAGCCAGAGCATCCAAGCTCAGCTGCGGATCGTCCGCCAAACGGGGGGCAGCATATACATTCGCATCAATCCAGCTTTCATTTTTAACGAACGGACCACCCCAGCCCCCGCCGCGTACCCAAGCCAGGACGCCGGCAAAATTGACTTCGTTTGACAACCGGCTCAGGCCCGTTGCCTCGTCCATCTCCGGCGGGCCGTCACGCCACAAGCCCGCCTGCCAATTCGGGACGCCCCCCTTTCCTTCGAATTCCCGTTGGCATTGCAGTTCGTACATTACCGGCCGATTACCGACGTTCAAACTCGCCTTGTTCCAGGGTTGATACCGCCAGAAATCGGTTTGGGTGTACTTGAAGCAGAGCACCAGTTGATCGCTATCCGGTGAGCCGGGCAATTGATCGGCGATGCGTTGGGCCAGCTCCGGCGTGTCATGCATGCCGTTGGGCCGCACGTTCCAGGCCCGGGCGATCAGCCGTTTATCGCGTTGGGTGACCACCGTGTCATAGGCACGCGTCAGCAGATTGACAATGCGATCCGCTCGGCCGAGTTGGCTGCACCTCGAACAGTGCGGGCTGTAGATATCGTTGCCTATGAGGTGCGGTAATCTGCTGGCCTCGGTATCGCCGAAGCGCAGCACGATGCCGGACGTCTGCGGCCAACGGTCGAGCATCCCGCCCAGAGCTTGTAGAGAAATGTCCAGTGTTGCCTCGCTGCCCGGGCAGAGCGAATCGGGTCGGCCCTTGCAGGTCAGCGTATTGCGTTTGATCTCAACCAGACCGCGGGCCAGCGCCAACATGTCATACGACAGGTAGAACTCCAGCCCGGCATCGAGCGTGTCCTGCACCCGGCGGTCGATCTGTTGGATCTGCTGCTGGACCCAACGCTGCATCTCGCCGTCGATGATGCTGCTGGGCGAGGGAACGCCGGACAGGCCTGTCGTTTCGAAGAATACGCGGCCGCTATAACCGAGCGTTTTGAGTTCATGGGGGTCGTCATAGCGCGATTCCGCGGCGGGTTCACCGGGGTTTCGCAGCAGCGTCGCAAGCTTGAGCATGAGGGGCGATCCTTATCGCTCAGCCATGCTGAGCCGGCCTCGCAGGCGGCCGAGCCGATCATAACGTATCGAACATGCCAAGTGGTGATTAGCCATACCCCACACGCTCCAAGTCATCTTCATCAAGCCCGAAGTGGTGGCCGATCTCATGCAAGAGCGTGATATGCACCTCGCGCTGCAGCTCTTCTTGCTGAGCGTCGGACCACGGCAACTCGCCGCAGCCCGCCAACCTCAGAATCGGCCCGCGAAAGAGCATGATCTGCTCCGGCAACATCGCTCCATCCTCGATGCTGCGTTCGGTCAGCGGCACGCCGTCATGCAATCCACACAAATCATCGTCAGGCCCGGTCAGCCCAAGCTCTTCCATCAGCTCGGCCGACGGCTCATCCTCGACGATCAACGGCACCTCTTCGAGCAGCACGCGGATGCCGGCCGGCAACGCATCGACTTCGCGATCCAACATCGCATCAAACGCCTGTCGCTTAGGAAAAGAAAGCACCAACAGAGCTTAGCAGCGTGAAACAAAAGTCACCTTACGCAACCTGCTCTAAACTGCACTTTCTTAATGACTGAGCTCCCTCACATCTTCGACCAGACCCCCCAATCGCTCGGCGAGCTATTTGCTCAATGGAGCCTGCCCCGATTCCGAGCCAGTCAGGTTTTGGACTGGGTCTACCGCAAGGGTGTGGTGGACCCGCAAGCGATGCTGAACATCAGCAAAGATCACCGTGGGCTGCTTGCGGATCGCCTGCGCTTCGTTGATGGCCGGGTCATCAAGCACCAAGTCGCGACCGATCAGACGCAAAAGCTGCTAATTGATTGGAGCCTGGCTAGTGGTGATGCCCACGCATCGAATGGTCTGAAAGTTCTGCAGCCCGACCCGAGCCATCAAACCGAGTGTGTGATGATCCCAAGCGTCTCGGCTGAGTCTAGCCGGGGCCGACGCACCGCCTGCATCTCCAGCCAGATCGGTTGCCCGGTCGGCTGCAAGTTCTGCGCTTCGGGCCTCGGCGGATTAGATGCAAATCTCACGACGGGTCAGATCGTGCAGCAGGCGTGGCAGCTCTCGCAACTTCCGGGCGTCAAGGAGCATGGCGGGATCAGCAACATCGTGTTCATGGGCATGGGCGAGCCGATGGCGAACCTCCGGGCCGTGCTGCCCGCGATCCGCACGCTCTGTGCCGACTGGGGCATGGGCCTGTCCGCCCGCCGGGTGACGGTCAGCACCGTCGGCGTCCCGGCTGGCATCCGCAAGCTGGCCGATCTCGACCTGCCGGTCACGCTGGCGATCAGCCTGCACGCCCCGAATGACAAGCTTCGCCAGCAGATCATCCCCTGGGCGAGCTTCGTCACCATCGAGCAGCTTATCGAAGCGGGTCGAGACTACTTCAACAAGACCGGCCGGGAGATCACGCTCGAATATATTCTGCTCGCCGGCCTGAACGACCAACCCGAGCATGCCCGCGAGTTGGCTCAAGTCGCCCGCAAGCTACGAAGCAACGTCAACCTGATCCGCTACAACGAGGTTGCCGATTTGCCGTTCGGCCGCCCCGACGACGGCGATGTGCACCGCTTTCAGCAGACCTTGAGAAACGCGGGCATCAACGTCCACATCCGGGCCAGCCGCGGCCGAGACATCGCCGCGGCTTGCGGGCAATTGCGTCACGAATCGGCCTCAGAGCCCACCGCTTGAGAATGAGTGGCCTAAGCTTCCACCGCCCTTGCGGCCTGCTGCAGGCAGAGTTGCGAGAGTGCATCACAAGCGTATTTCACGTCCTGCGGTTGGATGAATGGGCCGAAGGACATGCGGGTCGTGCCGCCGAGGTCGTGTGTGCCGACGGTGGCGTGAGCACGCGGGGCGCAGTGGATGCCGGCCCGCGTCAGGATGCCGAACTGCTGCTCGAGGTCTTCTGCCAATGCGGTCGGGCTCTCGTAGCCCTCGATCCGCAGCGAGAAGACCCCGCAGCGGTGCTTGATCCCGGGCGGGCCGAACAGCAACAGGCCGGGCAGGCTGGCTTCGTCGTGCAGGCCTTCGATCATGGTCTGCACCAAGCGACGCTCGTGGGCCCAGAGCTTGTCAACCGTGGCATCGAGGATGTACTTCACGCCCTCGGACAGGCCGATGATGCCGATTGCATTATGTGAGCCGGGCTCGAAGCGATCCGGCATGAAATCCGGCTGCACATCCAGCTCACTCACGCTGCCCGTGCCGCCCTCCCGCACCGTCCGCATCGACTTTTCCAGCCCCGGGCGGATGTACAGAAAGCCCGTCCCAAGCGGTCCAAGCAGCCCCTTGTGTCCCGGCGCGGCGAGCAGGTCGATGCAATCAGTCTGGACATCGATCGGCAGATGGCCCGCGGTCTGAGCCGCATCGACCAGCAGCGGCACGGCATACTCCCGGCAGATCGCGCCGATCTCGGGGATCGGCTGCAGCGTGCCGGTGACATTGCTGCCATGCACCACCGCGACCAGAGCCGTGTCCGGCCGAATCGCTTTGGCAATGTCCTGCGGATCGACCCGGCCGCTGATCGGGTCGCAGGCCACGCGGGTCTGCTCGACGCCGTCGTGATCGACCAGCCGATTGAACGGCCGAAGCACGGAGTTGTGGTCCAGGTCCGTCGTCACGACATGCCGACGTTTCGCATCGCGGTGAACAATGCCATGAATTGCAAGGTTCAGGGCGTCAGAAGTGTTGAGCGTAAAAATGACATGGTCGGCCGACTCGCCGTTGATCAGCGTGTTGATCCGCTCTCGGCATTGCTGCATTAACCGCCCCGCCTCCTGGGCCTCGGCATAGGCACCGCGGCCAGGCGATGCACCCAACTCGGTCGCAAAATGCGTCATTGCTTCAAGGACAGCGGCCGGCTTGGGAAAACTCGTCGCGGCGTTATCTAAATACAGACGGTGTGCGGGTTCCTTCACAGACATCAAACTTCCAACAGTGTTTCGATAAGTCGACCTCACGCGAAAACAGGTCGCGTGGTCGACAGCATTCAGGATTGCGTGGTGAGATAGTAGACCAGCCCCGCAACAATCAGCAGATTCAGCGCCACCATGACCCAAATCAGCCAATTTTTGGAACTGCCGGTCGAGGCGGGGGTGAGTGCCGAGACCGGTCGCTGAGGTTCGGTGACCGGGCTGGCTGCCGGCCGACTTTCAGAAGGTCCTGCAGCGTCGCTGTCGGCGGCCGATGCGGCGTCATCGCTGGGCGAGAAGTCCAAGGGTTTCACAGCATCGGGAGAAGGCGGCGGGCCGGCCGCTTCATCGCCGAAAAGGTCGTTAAGCAGGTCGCCGGTGGCTTTGGGCGTCCCCCCCGCCGCGGTAATGCCCGAGTCGTCCGGGCTGACGATGGCATCGAGTGCTGCGGAGTCCGCGGAGGTCGTTGGTGCCTGTTCCTCGGCTGGCGGTTCGATTCCCAGGTGGCGGTCCAATGCCCGCTGTGCGGCGTCGGCCTCGCGCTGTGTGGGAAATTGCAGACCCAGCTCGTTGCGTTGGCGGATTTTCTTGAACGGCGCTTCGCAGGCGGGGCAAGATTCGTCGCTGGGCTGAACATGTTGCCCGCATTTATGACAGTAGCCCACGCGATGAGAAAGGCCCGGCACATTGCGGACGATCGACCAGAACTGCCGGGTGGACGGACCGCGGACGACGGTCGTGGCGGTGACCCGGCCCGTCTCGATCATGCGGGTGAGCATCTTGAAGCTGCAGCCCGGCCGGAACGGATTCTTTTTATCGCGGATGTACCACGGCCCCATGGAAATCTGGGTCGCCCGTCGGCTGAGCGGTTCGAACAGCCCGCCGCAGTCCTCACAGCGGCCGTTGTCCGCTTGCTGAGTGTGGCCGCAGTACGGGCAGAGCACGAGCTTCTGCTTCTTAGTCGGTGTCGTTTTTTCCTCGGTGGCGGGTGCGTCGGTCAAAGCCGGGGCTCCTGCGGGATGGGGTCGTCAACGTGTCAACGCAATCTTGCTATTGCTCAATAACACACGGGGGTGCGAGGCAAATCGATTAAGGTTGCCCTTCAAGACGTTGACAGGCCGGGGGGTCAATCGTAGCGTGACCCGATGCGTGATGTCATGGCATCGGCGGTGATCATTCTAGCGTGTCAGGGCTGCCAGCCGACCGCAGCGCCGCCTAATACCCATTCGACTGAATCGGTCACCGCCGCCGGCAGCCCCGTCGCCTACCTGTCCGGCAAGGCAATCACGCGAAACGATCTTCAGCCCCGCCTCATCGAAGCGGCGGGTGGCGTGACGATTTACGAAATTGTCCTCGATCGCCGGGTGCAGGACCGCGTGGAAAACGCAGGCTTGTCGGTCAGCCAGCAAGACATCGACCGGGAACGCGACATCATCCTCGTGTCGCTCTCGGCGGATGAGGATGAAGCGGCTCGGCTGCTCGAGGGTTTGCGTGATCGCCGCGGACTCGGGCCGGTGCGATATGAAGCCTTGCTCCAGCGAAATGCGGGCTTGCGCAAACTCATCAAGGATCAGGTCACGGTCACCGATGCCGCGATCGAGCAGGCTTACCGCTTGCAATACGGCCCGGCCAAACGAGCCCGCCTGCTCATGGCCGAGAGCCTCAACGAACTGCAGAAACTTCAAGCTCAGCTCATGGCGGGTGAGCCGTTCGCCGAACTCGCCGCGATGCATTCAATCGACCCGAGTGCCGCAGCGGGTGGGCTGCTGCCGCCGATCCGTGCTGATGACACGAGCTATCCCCAGTCCATCCGCGACGCCGCTGCCCGGCTCGAGCCGGGCAGCGTCAGCGAACCCCTCGCTCTGGACGGCGGATACGCCCTGCTGCAAGTCGAAGCCGACATCGCGGCGAGCGATGTCGAATTTGAACAGATACGAGAAGACTTAAGCGAACGGGTCCGGCGACAGACAGAGCGGGCCTTGATGCAGCAGATCGCCCGGGAACTGATCAGCGGTGCTGATCTGGTCGTGCTCGACCCTACGCTCAATGCGGACTGGGAACGGCAACGCAATGGACTCATTCAGCCCTGAGGCTGAACCCGATTTAATGACCGATCCGCCTCACAAAAGATCGGCGTAAGATGTGTTGGTATGGACATCCGTTACGCATCCCGCATTGAACGCCTGCCGCCCTATGTGCTGGGTCGGCTCAAGCAGATGATCTACGACCGCCGCAAGGCCGGGGCGGACGTGATCGATATGAACATGGGCAATCCCAGCGACGCCCCGCCGGATGCCGTGGTCGAGAAACTGCGCGACGCGGTCGAAGACCCTCGCAACTCGCGCTACAGCGTGAGCAAGGGCGTCTACAACCTCCGCCGAGACATGGCCCGAAAGTACGAACGCAAGTGGGGGGTGCAGCTTGACCCGGACAAAGAAGTCATCGCGACCATCGGCAGCAAGGAAGGCTTCAGCCACCTCATGCTCGCGCTTATGGGGCCGGGCGATACCGCCGTTGTCGCCGACCCGGCGTTTCAGATCCACACTACGGCCGTCGTCCTTGCAGGCGCTTCGACCGTCAGCGTGCCGCTGGGCAATGACGATGCATTTCTCGATCGGATCGATCATGTGCTCGACAGCCTGACGCCGCAGCCGAAGATCGTCATCCTTTGCTACCCGCATAACCCGACCGCGATGACAGTCGATCACGATTTTTTCGACAAGGCCGTCGAAGTCTGCAACCGCCACGGCGTGATGCTCATCAACGACTTCGCCTACGGCGAAACCTGCTTCGATGGTTACAAAGCCCCGTCGCTTTTGCAATCGGCGGGCGCTAAAGACCTCGGCGTTGAATTCACGACGCTGAGCAAACCTTACAACATGGCCGGCTGGCGCATCGGGTTCTGCTGCGGCAACGCGAAGATGATCGACGGCCTCGCCACCGTCAAAGGCTACTACGACTACGGCATTTTCCAGGCTGTCCAGATCGCCGCAATCATCGCCATGCGTGAGGGTGACAAGCATATCGAGCAGCAGAACCTCAAGTACGCCGCCCGCCGGGACATTCTTGTGAAGGAACTGCAAAAGCTCGGCTGGCAGGTCGACTCGCCGCGAGCCTCGATGTTTGTCTGGGCAAAGATCAGCCCAGAGCATCTGGCACGCTTCGAGGGCTCGACCGATGCGTTCTGCGTCGCCATGGTCGAGCAGGCCGAGGTGGCCATGACCCCTGGCGCCGCCTTCGGCCCGCGCGGCGAAGGCTACGTCCGCCTTGCCCTGGTTGAAAACGAACAGCGCATCCGCCAAGCCATGCGCAACCTCAACCGCGTCCTAGCGACCCCTGCGACAGCGGTGGGATAAAAGCTGGTCGATGCCTATCGGCCACGGCAAGCCTATAACTCCGTCAATGAAGATTCACTTCCTCGGCGCGAATCGACAGGTCACCGGCTCGTGTTCACTCGTCCAGGCGGCGGGCCAGAACATCCTGATCGATCGTGGCTTTTTTCAGGAGCGGGCGTTTGATCAGCGCAACGGCGACACGTTGCCGATCCCCCCCGGAAGCATTGATCACGTCATTTTGACGCATGCCCACCTGGACCACTGCGGGCTGTTGCCCAAGCTGGTGCGGGAGGGGTACCGCGGGCCGATCCACACGCATCACACCTCGGCCGAGCTTGCTGCGCTAGTCATGTACGACTCGGCCCGCATCCAGCAGGAAGACCGCGATGATGAGGATCATCGCCGAGCGAAGGGGATCGAAAGCGATGCGGATGCCGGGCCGCTCTATGAAACGAAAGATGTCGATCAAACGATGAAGCTGTTCAAGCCGGTCGGCTACGACGTGCCTGTCCAGCTCAATGAGGATGCGGGGTTCGTGCTGCGGGAGGCGGGGCATATCCTCGGTTCGGCGTCGGTCGTGCTGGCGTTGCGAGATGGATCGCATGAGGCCGGCCGACGCATCGTGTTCTCCGGCGACCTCGGGCAGGACGATCGGCCGATCATCAACAATCCGGACGACTTGGACGGGGCCGACACGGTCATCCTCGAATCAACCTACGGCGACCGCGACCACCCCGCAGCCCCGGACAACCTCGCCCGCTTCGAAGCGATTATCAACCAGACCCACCGCGACGGCGGCAAACTCATCATCCCCAGCTTTGCGATCGAGCGTGCGCAGGAGTTGCTGTATCACCTCAACACGCTGAAGAACGAAAAACGCATCGGCACCATCCCCGTCTTCCTCGATTCGCCGATGGCCGCGAAAGCTACCGAGGTGTTCCAAAGCAATCCGCAGGTACTCGACGACGAAGCGGTGGACATGCTCCGCAGCGACGATGATTTGTTTGATTTCCCGGGGCTTTACATCACCCGCAGCCGGGACCAGAGCATGGCGATCAACCGTCACAAGGGGCCGGCGATTGTTATCGCCGGCTCGGGCATGTGCAGCGGCGGGCGGGTCGTCCACCACCTGAAGCGCTATCTTGATGCCCCCGGAAATTGCGTATTGTTTGTTGGCTACCAAGCTAGTGGCACGCTCGGTAATGACATCCAGCATTACGGGCCACGCGGCGGTTACGTACACATCGACGGCCGACGCATCGACATCCGCTGCAACATCGAAACCCTCACCGGCATGTCCGGCCACGCCGACTGCGACGGCCTGATCGATTGGCTCACAGCGTTCGATCAGAAACCCCGCCGTGTGTTCCTGAACCACGGCGACGAAGAAGCGGCCAATGCTCTGGCTTCAAAAATCCGCAATCAGTTTCCGCAGATGCAAGTCGACGTGCCGGCCTACCAGCAGCAGGTCGATCTAGACTGAGCGTTATGCTGATCTAACCCGCTTGGCGTAATTGCGATTCAGCGCGGTCGAGATAAGCCAGCACCGTATGCGGCTCGCGGTGGGCCTCGGCCGCTTTCAAACTCTGCGTCGCGAGAGCCACGCAGAATTCAATTCGGTCGTTCTCTCGGTCCAGTGCCTGCAAGTCTTCAAGGATCGCAGCGGCATCTCGGGCGGCGTTCGGCATTGAACTGTTATCGGTCAAAGCGGGCCGTGACTTTGAAGGTCGCTGAACAAACCCCGCGGTATGCTGACCACATGAAACTCGCCACCGTCATCGAACACCTGCAGACGCTTGCTCCGGAACATCTGGCTGAGGGTTGGGACCGCGTCGGGCTTCAAGTGGGTGACCCGGAGCAGGACATCGAAGGCGGAATGCTATGCATTGACCTGACCGAGGCGGTGGTGGCTGAGGCGGTCGATCAGAACTGCCAGTTGGTTGTGGCGTATCACCCGCCGATCTTTCAGCCGCTTACCGGGCTGACCGCGGATGGGCCTTGGACGCAGAGGCGCATCCTTCAGGCGGTACGGGAGAACCTCGCGATCTACAGCCCGCACACCGCGCTCGATGCGGTGAGTGGTGGGGCCTGCGACTGGTTGGCGGGTTGTATCGCCCCCGGAAATACCTTGCCCATCACAGCGATTCAGCCCAAACGCGACGATTACAAAATCGTCGTCTTCGTTCCCCTAGTGGATGAAGCGAAAGTACGGCAAGCCATGGCCGACGCCGGTGCGGGCGGGATCGGCAACTATCGCGAATGCTCTTTTTCCACCGATGGCGTCGGCGGATTCACCCCGCAACCCGGCGCCAACCCCTCAATCGGCGAGGTCGGCCAGCGCGAGGAGGTCGCCGAGCGCCGACTCGAAATGCTCTGCCCCGGATCGCAATTGGTGGAGGTGCTGCATCGGCTGCGTCAGGCCCACCCTTACGAAGAACCCGCGTTTGATCTGTTTCGCCAGGAGCCCGAGCCACTTCGACCAACCGACGCCGAGGGGGCCGGCCGACTGCTCAAGCTGGATCAACCGATCTCTTCGGAGCAGCTCCGGCAAAAACTCAGTCAAGCATTAAATGTTCCCATCAAGATTGGTGACCCGACCGATCAACCCATTCGCACCATCGCGGTCTGCCCCGGGTCGGGTGGCAAGCTGTTTGAACCTCTCGCCGACCGCGAAGACATCGATGCTTTCGTCACCGGTGAGATGCAACACCACCAAGCCCTCGACCTGACCCAGCGTGGCAAGGTCGTCGCCCTCGCAGGACACACCCATACCGAACGGCCGTACCTGCCGACCTACCGCGAACGCATGAGAAAAACCGAACTAAGTCAACTCGACTGGCACATCAGCGAAGCCGACACCGCCCCGCTGCGAATTTGAAGAGCTACCAACCGCAACCCGACGGGTCGCGCGGGCCGTCGGCCCGCGGCTACTCATGCCGAGCAATATACGAATATCAACTCACCTGTTCGACCTGCAGCGACTCAACCGGATGCGTCACATCTTCCGCCGACTCGGGGTCACGCCAGGATTGAATCTCGCTTTCGCCACGCTCCCAGATCAGCAGAATGTCCTGCCCATCATGCGAAGCGGGGAACTCCACTCGGCCACGCTCGAAGTCGCGTAGTTCCACGCCGACCGCGTGCAATTCATCCACCAGCTCGCCTAGCCGATCCATGGTCTGGCGATACTCCCTCTCGGTGACTTCGCGGAGCTCGCCCGGATCGAGATTGTCCAGCTCGCTGCGCAGTTCGAGAATCTGCTGATACACCGCGGCGATGTCGGCCGCGATCGGCGTGAGGTAAGTCAATGACCGATTGGCCTCATCCAAAGTGAAGCGCTTGTCGATACTGGCTTCCGTCGGCTGCAGAACGCTGGGGTCGAACATGATCGCAATCCGAAGCGGGTGAATGGGCCGGCCCCCGGAAGATTCCGCAAGGCACTAACGCTCCCATCGGCCACCTTGCCCGATCGGGTTCAATAACCACCCATCAACTTGCGTCGGCCCTGCAACACCAAACTGAACAGTAGCGGCACCACCACCAGCGTAAACAGCGTCGCCACGATCAATCCGCCGACCACAACGCTGCCCAAGCCCTTGTACAACTCGCTGCCTGAGCCGCCCATCAACACCAGCGGCAACATGCCGCAGACGCTGGTCGTCGTGGTCATGAAAATCGGCCGAATCCGCGTCCGCACCGCTTCACGGATCGCCTCACGCGGAGCCATCGGCTCAATCTCCTCAAACTTGCCCGGCTCGACTTCCTCTTTCCGGGGGCGCATGAAGTTCAAGCCCTGATGCACAATCAGAATCGCGTTGTTGACCACGACGCCGATCAGGATGACGAAACCCAGCATGGTCAACGTGTCGAGTTGCTGGGCGGGGTTAAACGCGTGCATGATCGCCAGGCCGATGAACCCGCCAACCGTCGCCAACGGCACGGCAAACAGGATAACCAACGGGTACAAAAAGCTCTCGAATAACGCGGCCATTACTAGAAACACGATCAGGACCGCGAGAAACATCCGGCTGCTCAGCAGGCTCGTCACCGACTGCCAATTCCACCCCGACCAATCACCCAGGAGCGCCCCGCGGACTTCCGAGAGTTTGTCCGCGCTGCCGGCCGTGCGGGCTCGAACGGTCGGCGGGATCGCGCCCTGTTCAGCAAGCGATGCGACCGTGTCTTCGATGTCCTGCACCGCGACGGCCAAGGGCATCTCCGGCGGCGGGGTGATGCTGAAGGTGATCGACCGCTGCGTATCAATACGATTGATCTGCTGCGGTGCGGTGGCTTCCACAAATGTCCCGAGCGCAGACATCGGCAGCACCCGCGTCTGCCCATCGCTGTCCGCGACCGCCAACGGCGTTGCCCGCAGCATGTCGGTCGATAACGAATAGTCCGGGTGGCGGGTCAGCAGCAGATCGATCGACTCGCCCGACAGGCGGTAATCACCGATCTCCAACCCGTCGACCAAGGCGCGGATTGCCAGGCCGATCGACTGAGTATTAATGCCCAGATCGCCGGTGCGGACCGGGTCGGCGTGGAACTGGATCTCCGGGCCGGCGAGGTTGAAGTTCAACGGGTCGGGCTGGACTTTGGGGTAGCCGTATTTGGGTGCGAGGACGTTGTAGAGTCCCTCGGCCGCCCGTCGGATTTCACCGAGGTCTTCACCGACGATTTCGAGATCGATCGAGCTGGTCCCACTTGCTCCGCGGCCGAAGATCGACCGCTGCGACGAGAAGCCGATCGAGCCGGGGATCGACGCCATCGCATTGTCGAGGATCGTGCCCAGCGGCAGCACCAGTTCTTCCTCGGTGCTCCTTGCGCCCATGAAAATAATGTTGCGGTTACGCACGAAGAAATAGTTCTCGACCGGCGGGACTTCATCCCAATATTCGACAGGGGCTGTCGGGTCGAAGTTCGGCTTGGCCACCTCCTGGATCGCGGTGGCCTCGGCGACGGTATCGACGTTCCAATAGGGCTCGATGCCCGGCTCGATCCGCTCGGCAATGGATTGGGCCTGGTCGATGTTGTAGGCCGGCGGCGTGAACATGATGCCGAAGATCAGGTTCTGATTGCCGTTGGGCAGGTAGCTGGTCGGCGGCATCAGCAGCCACGCCCCGCCGATGGAGACGAAAGTGAACAACCCGATGATAAACACACGCAGCACGACCGTATCGCTCGACCGCTCAGTGACGCGGTAAACCAGATTGGCGTAGCTTTCGGAGTATGGCTTGAAGAAGTCGCCGATCTTTTCGCCGATGGTACGTTTGTTTTGCTCGCTGGCTTGGTAGGGCTTCAACCAGCGGGCCGACGCGGATGGGATGACGGTGATCGATACGATCAGGCTCAACGCCACCGCCGCGCAGATCGCCAGCGAAATATCGAAGAACAGTTGGCCGGCCTCTTCCTGCACGGTCAGCACCGGCACGAACACCGCGATGGTCGTCAACGTCGATGCCAGAATTGCACCCCAGACTTCTTTCGTCGCTTCATAAGCGGCACGGGCTGGCTTCTTGCCCATGTGGATATGACGGTCGATGTTTTCGAGCACGACGATCGCATTGTCGACCACCATGCCCACCGCAAACGCCATCCCCGCGAGGCTGATGACGTTGAGGTTCCGCCCCGCCGCGGTCATCACAATAAACGTGCCCAGCGCCGAGACGGGGATCGCCAGCGCGATGATCAGCGTCGGCCGAATCTTGCCGAGGTAGACCAACAGCACAATTGCCGCGAGCGCCCCGCCGATGACGAGGTTCGACTGCACCAGGCCGATCGCCTGCTCGATGTATTCCGTCTCGTCATACACCTGCCGCATCTGCAACTCAAAACGATTGCCCTCGTAAGTTGGCAGTACATTTTCGTTGCAGAACGCGATCGCTTCACGCAGGCCGGCCATGACCTCGATGACGTTCGCACCGGTCTCGCGGATCGCGTTGATCGCTAGTGCGGATTGGCCGTTGGCCCGCACGAAACTGCGCCGCTTCTCAAAGGTCTGCACCGCATCGCCCAGGTCCTTGATGCGGATGATGCCAGCCTCGTCGTAGCGGACGACGGTCTCCTCGATCTGATCCAGCGCATCGTATTGGCCAAGCGTGCGGATACGAACATCGCGGATACCATCAGACAGGTCGCCGGCCGAGATGTTGACGTTGTCGAACTGCAACGCCTCACGAAGCTCATTGAAGGTAACGCCCCGCTCAGCTAACGCGACCGGGTCGACCTGGATATGCACCTCACGCTCCCGGCCGCCCAGCACGTTGATTCGACTCACCCCCGGGACACGCTCGAGCACCGGCTTCACCCGGTCCTCAGCGAAGTCGAAAATTGTCTGCAGATCCAGATCGGGGTCCGGCGAGTCGAGAATGATCCACGCGATCGCCTTGGCGGGCTCGGCATTCGCATCGATGATCACCGGCTCATCGACATCGTCCGGATAGTCCGGCACCTCACGCAGCTTGTCCGAAACACGCAGCCGGGCCTCACGCGGGTCGGTGCCGATGAAAAATTCCAGCTCGATGCTGGCCTGCCCGGTAATGGCCGAGGCGGACATTTTGCGAAGCCCGGAGATGGTCTTGAGGTATTCCTCCTGTTCTTCGATGATCTCGCGTTCGACTTCTTCGGGGCTGCGGCCGGTCCAGTTGGTTTCGACGGTGATGACCGGCTCGTCCACATTGGGGGTGAGCTGGATCGGGATAACGTTGAGCGAGATGACGCCAAAGAGCACCACGAGGATCACGCCGACGCTGACCTTGACGGGGTTCGTGATGGCGAAGCGGATGATGTCCATGGGGGAGGGCCTAGGGCCTAGGGCCTGGGGCCTAGGAAGACATTGAAGGATCGTCGGTCGTATGCGAGACGGTGCTGCGCCGCCTTTGTCGCCTGCGTGCTAGCTTTGCTTTCCGCTTGCTTCGGCGGGTGGTGGGGGTTGGCTGGGATCGGGCGAATTCATGATGATGAGTCGGCGGGTAGGCCAGAGGCGTTCGGCGCCTTCGATGACAACTTGCGTGCCGGGGTTCAGGGCAGGGAATTTTGCACCGGGGAGCGGTTCGACGGCATAGCGGTCGCCATCGCCAAACAAAACCTCGACCGGCTCGCTCATGGCAAGCGGCATGGGCGGCGGGCCATCGGAGATAGGGACGTCGGTCGGACCCGGCTTTTGCGAGGATTCTGTTTCTGTCTCTGAAGCGTCGCTTTCTGTGGGCGGGGGGCCGCCGCTCATCATGGCGGGGTCCATGGCAAACCAAACCTGTGCTCCCAGGTCGGTCATCAGCACCGCATCGCGTGGCACGGTGATGAATTCGCGTTTGGCCGAATTGGGCAGATAAACGATCGCACTCATCCCTGTTTTGAGTTGTCCTTCCGGGTCTTTCAGGCGGACTTTGACCGGGTAGCTCCGCGAGGCGGTCTGTGCATCGGGGCGGACCGCGGCGATCTGACCTGTCAGTGTGAGGCCCACCGCGTCAAGCTGGACTTCAACCGGATCGCCGATCGCGAAACCGCCGATGTATCGCTCGGGCACGTTGATCAGTGCATCGATCTCGCCGGTCGATATCATTTCGACGACCGGATCGCCTGCCGCGACCCATTGGCCGACTTCTGCGATTTTCTGTGAGATCGCCCCGTCAAATGGGGCAACAATTGTCGCGCGTTCGAGCTCTTGGGCTGCTCGATCCAAGGTGGCCTGAGCGGCTTGCAGTTGTGCCCGATTGGCGTCCAGCAAGGTCCGCTGATCTTCGACTTCCTTGCTCTTCGCCGAACCGGCCTGCTGCAAACTTTCAAGCTGCTTGAGATCGGCCTCAGCCTGCCGGACCCGGGCCTTAGCTTCCGCGACGCTCGCCTCGGCGGAACGTTGAGCCAGTTTCGCCCAGGTGTCATCGATTGTCGCCAGCACGGTCGGCTCATCACCCGCCATGACACGGTCGCCCTGATCGACGCGGACCTCGACGATCTTGCCCTCGATTTCCGAAGTGACGGTGACCCGCCGAACCTCTTGGAGTCGGCCGTTGAGCGGTACGCGGTTCTGTAAGGTGCGGTACTCGACCACGCCCACGCGGACGCTGGCCGGCGGGCCTTCCATCTCGGGCGGCGGGGCCGGTGCATCAGGCTCGTTAGACCCGCCTGCAAATGCCCACATGACTGCCGCACCGATGACCAAGCCGACGACAGCGGCCACCACGGGTATCAACCAACGCATATCACCATTCCCAACTCGGAACGGCCGCCACCGGCAGCCGCGAGAACACGCCGACTTTAGGTCAGCTTCATCCCGGAATCAAAGGTTGTGCATAACGTTCCCGAAAAAGAATCTCAAAGACTCAGCCTAGTTGATCTCATCCGCGTATTCCCAAACCTCGACATCCAGCCGTTGGGCACCCCATTGCAAAGCCATTTCGTGGGTCGGGTACAGCAGGTCGAGGCGGTTGCCTTTGATGCGGCCGCCGCGGTCGAGCACCGGGACGGGCTTGCCGCCGTTGTAGCCGGGTATCGTCACGATGCTGCCGAAAGGCAGCAGCCGGGTGTCGGCCGCGACGAGTTTCATGCCGTTGGTCCACACGCTGAAGCCTGAGGCGGTGATGCCGTCCGCGTGAATGCCGCAGGATCGGGCATCGGGGCTGTAAGCGGTGGTGAGCATCCGCATCGTTTTGACCTTGCGGAGCGGTCGGCCGTCGAACGTCGGCGCGGTCTGCTCTGCGAGCATCGCATCGGCTGCAGAGACTGCTGGCATGACCGGTGAAGCCAGCGATACGGCAACGGCCTCTGACGCAGAAGAACCAGCCGGGGCCAATCGCGATGGGGCAAGATTGGGGTCGATGTCTTGAGCCATCGGCTCGCTCGCATCGATCGCCATGAGGCCGACGCTTTCGCCGCCCTGATCCAGGCTGTTGATGACACCCCAGGTCAAGGAAGCGATAATGACCAACCCGCCGACCGACATCAGGCCCGCCAACAGCAAGGACAGCGGGCGGGTACGTCGGCTGCCACGGATGTGTTTGAAATCGGTGGGCATTGTGTAATCCGTCGCGGGAAGGTCAGCGGGTCCGTGCCTGAAGCGGGAACCATGATAACCCTCAGCGGACCTACCCGCGACGGCAAAATGAAAAAATTTAAAGTTCCGGAAGCGACTTGGCCGAGAAGAGCAGGTTTACTTCTTTTTGGCTGGCGACTTGCGAGCCGCCGATTTCTTCTTGGCGGCTGGTTTTTTTGCGGTGGTTTTGGATTTTGACACCGAGGCTGTGGCGGGCTTCGACGGCGTCGGCCGAGCGACGCGGAAGACCTGGTCCGCGGCGTACCACATCCCCTTGCCATAAGGCTGATGCGTCGGCCGAACGCGGATGAACTCCGCCCCATCCTCCATACGGACCTCGCAAACCTTGCCCGAGGTCTGCCCGTTCACCGTGGCGACCGTGTCGCCTTCTTTGAGTGACACACCCGCAACATCCGAAGCTTCTTCAACATTCGCCATAACGCGACAAGTCCTGTTTACGTGCAAAAAAGACGTCAAATGATAGGCGCGCAAATCCACGAAACTTGCGTTATTCGCTGGTTTCTTGGATAAAGCCCGGCCCAGAACCGCCCCCTTACCCCGGAGCCCACCCATGGAAACGACCCTTATTTTTCTTAAACCCGATGCCGTTCAGCGTGGCCTGATGGGTTCCATCATCAGCCGATTCGAGCAGAAAGGCCTGACGTTCGTCGGCATGAAGCTCATGAGCGTGTCCGAAGATCTCGCCAAAAAGCATTACGCGGAACACGAGGGCAAGCCGTTTTTCGATGGGCTGATCCAGTTCGTCACCAGCTCGCCCGTGCTGGTGTTGGCGATCCGTGGCGTGAACGCGATCGCGGTCTGCCGCACGCTCATCGGGGCAACCAACGGCCAAAAGGCTGAGCCCGGCACAATCCGCGGCGACTTCGGCATGTCCGGCGGGGTCAACCTCGTCCATGGCAGCGACAGCCCGGAATCGGCTGAACGCGAACTCGCCCTGTGGTTCGACAAGAGCGAACTCTGCGAAGTCGACAAAACCCTGAATAGATGGGTTTACGACCCGTCGGACCTGTAAATAGTTTCTACGAAATCCGACAAGTAACAAAGCCCACGGATGGCCATCCGTTGGCTTTTCATAGGGCATGACACCGCAGCTCAAACCCCTCGGGGGTCAGCTCGCGTGACGCCGGGGCCACCGCGATCAGCCTGCAGATCGCTTGGTTTTTATCGCAATGCCAAGCGTGCTCAACCCGCCGCAGATGCCGATTGGCCAGACGTTTGATGCGGGGGCCGGGCACATCGCACTCGGCGATCGTCCCGGGGTGGCCGTGCATGCGCAGCGGTGAAAAGGTCACATCCGATTTGATCTGGTCGCGCTCGATGAAACGTTCGAGCTTGCCGTCGAACCAGCCCTCAGCCAATCCCATCCGCCGGGCATCGACCTTGGCTTTCGGCTCCTGATGCGTTGCGGGATCGACATCCTGAAACGTCAGCGTGACGTCGGCCGGCAGCGTCCGCGTTGAGCCGAGGTACCAGCCCTCGGGGACCGTGACATCCAGCCCGAAAATCCGATACCGCTGCGGATCGCCCGCCACCTCCAGCCCCTCGACGATCTGTTCGAGCAGTTCCGCCTCCGCGGGTTCATCCGGGTAATGCTCCAGCACGATTTCCATCAGCCGCTGCACGCTCGGCTCGTACCGGGCCAACCGGGACACCGCACGACTGTCCTCGAACCGACGAACCAACCCCCGCCACCCACCGATCAACGGCGGCTTCTCAAAGCGGGCCTCAGCATGGCGCTCAAGCTGCCGCGACTTGTGGTCGCTCAGCAACCGATCGACATCCGGCGCTTTTTTACAGGCGGTCCAGGTGACCTGCAACCGCTGCCGAGTCCGGTCGGCAAAGACGAGGCTGCCCTTGAGCGCGGATGTCCCATGCCGCACCACCTCCCACGGCCGGGGCAACGCGATGTGCAACCCCAACCAATCCACCACCGTCGGCTCATCCAGCGGACCAGACATGAGCGAGAGTGTAGCGGGATGAGGGTTGGGGACTTGGGGACTTGGGATTGGTGGGTTACTGGCAACTGGCAACTGGCTGAAAAATTTTTACGACAACGAAAAGCATTCGGGCTAGCTGCCAGATGCCAGACGCTAGCTGCCAGAACACCAAGTCCCTAAATCCCCAACACCAAACTCCTAACCCCCAACACCCAAGTCCTCAATACCGCTATCCTGAAAGCGTGTCGCGACGCTGCTTCCCCCTGCTTCTGATCCTCTTGAGCCTCGCTGGACCTGCCCACCCGCAGGCGTCTTACGAATTGACCGACGACGGCTTCGTCGAACGCAACGCCCCCGACCCCGATTCCCCTGCCGGCCAACTCGTCGAAGCCCGCAAACTTATCGTTCAGGAAAAGCCCAGCGAAGCCCTGAAACGCCTCAAACGCTGGCGGAAAGATCACCCGAACCACCCGCTGCTCGCCGAGGCCTATCTCCTGCAAGGCGACGCCAAGATGTCGCGGGGCGATTATTACGCCTCGCTCTACGACTACGAGCAGGTCATCGAACTGTTCCCCGCTTCCGAGCAGTTCCTCACCGCGATTGAGCGCGAATACGAGATCGCGGTGCTCTATGCGACCGGGGTGAAACGCAAGCTCTGGGGCGTCCGCTGGGTCCCGGCCGGCGGCGAGGCGGAGGAGCTTTTCATCCGCATCCAGGAACGCATGCCGCAATCCGACATCGGCGAAAAGGCCAGCATCGCTCTGGCGGACTATTACTACCGCGATCGC
Source organism: uncultured Phycisphaeraceae bacterium (assembly GCA_964523485.1). Lineage (GTDB taxonomy): Bacteria > Planctomycetota > Phycisphaerae > Phycisphaerales > Phycisphaeraceae > Algisphaera. Next base: position 109,610 of record CAZFZS010000009.1, read on the forward strand.
GACATGCCCTTGGCCGCCGAGGCCTACGACCTGTTTCTCTCGAACTATCCAGAAAGCGACCTGCGACAGTGGGCGCTGCTTCGGCTGATCCAGGCGAGCTTGGCTCGATTTAAAGGCCCGGAATTCGATGCGACCGGCCTGATCGACGCGGCCGAGCGCGTTCGGCAATATCAGGCCGAATACCCCGCCGGGGCCGACCGCATCAACGCGGAGGAACTATTGGTCCGCATCAACGAATCTCTCGCCCGCCGGGACTTCGCGACCGCCGCGTGGTACGACCGCACCGGTGAAGACGTCTCCGCCGCCCTGCTCTACCGCCGACTGATCCAGCAATACCCCGTCACCGCCGCCGCCCGCGAATCGGCCAGCCGACTCGAAGCGATGGGCGAGCCAATATCTGTAACAACTGCAGATTAAACCTTGAAAATGTACTATAAAAAGGATTTCTCGTTGAATCCGCTACAGATATTATTTTTGTCGGCTTGCTACTTATTTTCTATATCAGGCTGCGGCAATTCGGCCTCAAACCCTGCAACTCCAGCTCAACCACTAAGTGAGTTAGCAGCTTTTACCGGCTTAACACTCGCACAGAACCTGAATGTTATTAGTTATTCGAACGGATGGGATGAACGCTACCTTAAACTGAGTTTGAACAGCAACGAGCTAAACGCAATATTATCGAACAGCCCGATGCAACAGGTAACAGCTATTCCAAGGGAAATGGCAGGCATGCTTCCTACAGGCACCAATTCTTGGTGGCAGCCTCACTCGGTGACCAATTTCGATGCCTTTGAAGGCCGATTGCATGGCAGCCGAGGCTATCACGGAGATTTTTTTATTCTTGTAGATACCTCGACAGCTTATCCGAGAGAAGTGTACATCTACTGCTTTAAAACTTAATAAACTTCACCTCTCAAACTAAAATTGCAATTTTATAAAACGTATTTTCAAAAATTGTTCGCCGTCGCTTTAGCCACTGCCACACTCATGGCCGTCGGCTGCGGCTACACCACGCAGGAGCTATACCCGACGCAGTACACCAGCGTCGCGGTGCCGATCGCGGACAACCGCACGTTCTACCGCGGCGTCGAGTTCGACCTGACCGAAGCGATCATCAAGGAGATCGAGCAGCGGACGCCCTATAAAGTCGTCGCCCCGGCGATGGCGGACACGCTGCTGCAGATCACCGTGACCGGCATCGAGCAGCGACAGCTCAACCGCACCCGCGACGCCGGCCTGCCCCAGGAACTCGAAGCCGACCTGCGGGCGGACCTGATATGGAAAGACCAGAGCACCGGCGAGGTGCTGGTGGACCGACGCGGCATGTCGGCGGTCGGCCGATACATCCCCACCCAGCCGATCGGCGAGCCGTTTGAAACCGCCCAACACGCCGCGGTCCAGCGGATGGCCGAGCAGTTTGTCTCCGAGATGCGTTCGGATTGGTAAACTGCCGAATGATTTTTGATTTTTGAACGAGAATTTTCGATTGGTCTATTGTGGCAAGCAATCGAAAAATCCCTCGATCCAAAATCAAAAATCTACGCTCTATCGTCTTGCCTATGATTTGAGCCCTGCCTTCCCACCACCCGACCCCAACCCATGGCCGACGAAAAAGAACCTAAAATTGAACGCGACCCGTCCAAGCGGGAAGCCAAAAAGTCGAAGAACCCGCCCTCCAAACGTGGGTCCGGCGGCTCCGGCCCCGGGGGGAAATCGCCGAATTTCATGTCGCGTGGCGCCTTCGCTTGGGTGCTGCTGGGTGTCCTCGCGGTGTCGCTTCTGCTGCTGATGAACTCGGCACAGAACTCGGCTAAAAAAGTTTCGTGGCAGGACTTTTTCAGCCACGCGCAAAATAATCAGTTCAAAGAGCCGGTCATCATTAAAGACGACCGGCTCATCGGCGTGCTTGAGGACGGCTTGTCCGGCGAAGAAGCGTCCGGCTCGACCACCGGCCGGGTGTACTTCCCCGTCAACAACCAGAGCGTCCCACTCTTCACCGAGAAGCTCAATCAGGTCGGCCAGGATGTCCAGCCCGATCCGGGCGGCGGCATCCTCGTGCCGTTGCTGATCTCATGGGGTCCGCTGATCCTGATCGCGTTTTTGATTTACTTCTTCATTTTCCGGGCCATGCGGAACGCCGGCGGCGGGCCGGGCGGCATGCTCGGCAGCTTCGGCCGGTCCAAGCACAAAGTCCTCAACAAGGAACATTCGACCGTCACCCTCGACGATGTCGCGGGCATTGATGAAGCCAAAGACGAAGTCGGCGAGATTATCGAGTTCCTCAAAAACCCCAAAAAGTTCCAACGCTTGGGCGGCCGCGTCCCCCGCGGAGTCCTGCTGATCGGTCGGCCCGGCTGCGGCAAGACGCTGCTCGCAAAGGCCGTCGCCGGCGAAGCGGACGTGCCGTTCTTCTCCATCTCCGGCAGCGACTTCGTCGAGATGTTTGTCGGCGTCGGTGCATCGCGGGTCCGTGACCTTTTCAAACAAGCCAAGGACTCATCGCCCTGCATCATCTTCCTCGATGAAATCGATGCGGTCGGCCGCAAGCGTGGCAGCGGGTTCTCCTCCGGCGGACACGATGAACGCGAACAAACCCTCAACGCCATCCTTGTTGAGATGGACGGCTTCGACAGCAGCGACCAGGTCATCGTCATCGCCTCGACCAACCGAGCGGATGTGCTCGACCCTGCGCTCACTCGGCCGGGCCGATTCGACCGGCAGGTCCACGTGCCGCTGCCCGACATCAAAGGTCGGCTGGACATCCTCAAGGTCCACGCTCGCAAGATCAAGCTAAACCCCAACGCCGACCTCGAAAAGCTCGCCCGTGGCACGCCGATGTTCTCCGGTGCCGAGCTCGCCGCCATTATCAACGAAGCCGCCATCGGCGCGACCCTCGAAAACAAGGATTTCGTCGAGCAGGATGACCTTGAAGAAGCACGCGACAAGGTCCGCTACGGCCGCTCCCGTCGATCACACAAAATCGAAGAGGATGAGAAAAAGATCATCGCGTATCACGAGGCCGGCCACGCCATCATCATGTATTTCGATGAGCATTCCGACCCGCTGCACAAGGTCACCATCATCCCGCGTGGTCAGGCGCTCGGCGTGACATTCATGCTGCCGGAAAAAGACCGGCATCTCATGAGCAAAAACCGCCTGCTCGGCCAACTCCGCGTGACCTACGGCGGGCGCATCGCTGAAGACATGTTCTGCGGCGACATCACCTCCGGTGCCGCGATGGACATCCGCCAGGCAACCCAGATCGCGCGTGCAATGGTCACCGAATACGGCATGTCCGAGAAACTCGGCTTCCAACTCTACGGCGCCGACGACGGCCTGCAACCTTGGGAACAGCCCGACAAGCTCTACTCGGATGAGACCGCTGAACTGATCGACAGTGAAATCAAGTCGATCATCGACACGACCTACGCCCAGGCGAAAGACATCCTCACCGAGCATTCGGCCCAGCTCGTACAGCTCGCCGAAGCGCTACTGAAATACGAAACGCTCAACCGCGAAGAGGTCGACCTCATCATGGCCGGCAAGCCGTTGAACAAAGCAACGGTCAGCGAGCTGCTGCAGGCTGAAAAAGAGAAGTCGGCGGCTGTGGATGACAACCGCCCCGACCCCGCCGAGGCCGATCGCGCCGAGGCCGACGACGACACCACCCCCGGCATGATGCCCAGCCCGGCGTGACCCATTAAGCCATTTCACGCTCGCTTTGCCGACCTGCTATCTTCGCATCCGTGCGTGTCCTGCTTCTGAATCAGACCTTTCACCCGGACGTCGCTGCGACGGCCCAGCACGCCCACGACCTCGCGGTCGATCTGATCGCAAAAGGCCACCAGGTCAGCGTCATCACCTCCCGGGCAATTTATGGCCAGCGCGGCGGCAGCCTACCGAAACACGAAAAGCTCGAAGGCATCGACGTCCACCGCGTCGGGGGCTCGATTTTCGGCAAAGGCTCTACGCTCGCAAGGCTGATCGACTTCCTGCTTTTTTACGCATTGGCCACGCTGAAATTGCTGCGTCTGCCGCGACATGATGTCGTCGTGCCGTTCACCACGCCGCCGCTGATCGTCCTGGCTGCGGTCATCACCCGCTGGTTCAAAAGACACCGCGTGGTGTATTGGGTGATGGACCTCTATCCCGAGGTCGCCGTCGCTCACGGCATGTTCAAACCGCGCAGCCTCAGGACGCGTCTTCTCACAGCGATTTCACGCTGGGCCTGCCGACGCTGCGCCGCTGTCGTCGCGCTAGGTCCCTGCATGAAGCAGCGCCTCATCAAACACGGCGTCGCTCAAGATAAAATCGAAATCATCTCCGTCTGGGCCGACCGCGAAGAACTCTCGCCGATTCCACGTGACGCCAACCCGCTCCGCGAAGCCTGGAACCTCAGCGATGACTTCGTCGTCATGTACTCCGGCAACTTCGGCCTTGCTCACGATGTCGACACGATCCTCGCCGCCATCGACGAACTCCACGACGAACCCGGCCTCCGCTTCCTCTTCGTCGGCTCGGGCAAAGGATTAGCCCGACTCAAATCACATTGTAAAACCCAAGGCCTGAATCGCGTCATGATTCAGCCCTATCAGCCCCGCGAAGCGTTGAACGATTCGCTCAACGTCGGCGATGTGCATCTCGTCAGCCAAACCGACAACATGAACGGCCTGATCGTCCCCTGCAAACTCTTCGGCATCCTCGCCGTCGCCCGCCCCGTCCTTTACGTCGGCCCCGACGACGCCGCCGTCGCACAGATTATTCAGGAAAGCGAAGCCGGCTCGGTCATTCTCTGCGGTGATACCCCGGCACTAATCGAAGGGATTATGGAGATGAAAACCAACCCAGCTCTAGCCCAACAGTGTGGCGAATTCGGCCGAGCAACATTCGAGAAAAACTACGATCGTCGGATTGCCACGAATCGGTGGGCTACGTTGCTTGAGCAAGTTTGCGATTCTGCCTGAAAAAATCGCATTTAGACTTAAATAAGATGCGGCAGAATTCTGAGGATGCAAACTTCGTTAGTTTTTGTTTGCGTTAAGCGAGATTCCTAAAAGTTGCTCGCTTATCGCCCGCTCCATATACTGTTTGGCCGCCTTGGAACCCGACCTTTCGGGTGCCTGCCATGATCAGTCGCATGACTGCTTGGCAAACAGGGCATTATTCGGGCCATTGGCGCAGTTGGCTAGCGCGCCTCGTTGACATCGAGGAGGTCACAGGTTCAAGTCCTGTATGGCCCACTTCCGCTTAAGATCAGAAAAAGTCTACCGCGACCGCCCGCCTTGGCGGTACTAGTGAGGCAAGCCAACGCGGGCTTGCCATGGGTTGTGTGACGCTTTTCATCCCCAGGCTCTGTGCGGAATTTCATGATCCGCCGTGCCCTGTCCAGCTTTTCCGTCCAGCATCAGCCGCCCATGACACGGCAGGCTTATCACCACGAGCTGGTCACCGCGTGCACCATGCCCGTCGCGATCGCCATGATCGAAGGCGGCATCGTCGGCGTCCTGAGCAAAACCATCTTCCAGGTTTCGGACCTCGGCTTCGCTGCAATCTACGCCGCCCCGATGTTCGCGAACCTCACCAGTCTGCTGTGGACCCGACTGGCCAAGGGCAAAGCCAAATCGCGGTCGCTCGGGCTGGTGATGTCTGCCCTGTTGATCCTCGTCGGCTCGGTTGCGCTGCTGCCGACCACCGCCTGGGGCCCGGCCGCTTTGGTCGCCATCGTCATCGCCGGCCGGTGCCTGATCGCCGGCACCCTGACCATCCGCAGCATCATCTGGCGGGCGAACTACCCCCGCAATATCCGCGCCCGCATCATCGGCCGATTCGTGCTGATCGCCTCGCTGATCCTCGCGACCGTGCCGATCCTCGTCGGCCGACTGCTGGACTTCGAGCCCTCGCTCTTCCGCCTCATCTACCCCGCCGCCGCCTGCGTCGGCATCGTCGGTGCCATCGCGGTCTTCAAAGTCCGTGTCCGTGGCGAGCCCGCGCTGATCCGCAGCGAACGCTCGCCCCACGACGACCCGGACATCCCGCTTCAGCCCAGCGGTCGGCCGCACAACTTCATCTCGATCCTCAAGCAGGACGGCCAATTCCGCACCTACATGATTTGGCAGTTCGTGGCCGGCGTCGCCAACATGGCGGGCAACACCGCCATCGCCCTGTTCATCGTCAACGCCATCGCCCACCGAGACGACGCGAACAGCCTCGGCATGCTGCTCAACGCCACCGTCCCCCTCGCCCTGGCCACCGCGACCGTCCCGCTCTGGTCCCGCCTGCTCGACCGCCAGCACATCGCCCGATACCGCGTCTCCCACGGTCTGACGTGGATCTTCGGCCAAGCCTTCGCCTACCTCGCCGCCACCCTCGCCTGGATCCCGCTGTTCTTCCTCCCGCAGGCCACATACGGCGTCATGCGCGGCGGCGGCATGATCGCCTGGCAGCTCGGCCACAACGACTTCGCTGACCGCCGACTCACCGCACTTTATATGGGCATCCACCAGACCCTCACCGGCGTCCGCGGACTCTTCGCCCCCTTCCTCGGCACCGCCCTGCTCACCGGCTGGAACGGCATCACCCTCGACGGCCAAACCCTACTGCCCGCCTGGCAAGGCATCGGCCCAAACGTCTTTCTCATCACCACCGCCCTCTCCCTCACCGCCTGGCTAGGCTTCCTCCGACTCAGCCAACAACTCAAACACATCGGCCAAGACCACGCCAGCGACGGCTAAGCGGCTGTTTCACAGCCTGCCGTTGGCCATTGACATTTGGTGTTCGGCAAACAAATAGGAGAGATTCTTCTAGCCAACAGCCAACTGTGAAGTGCCAGCATCGAAACAGTCCACTCACCGCGCTCCGATCCGCCCCGCTGCAACTCCGGAATAATCTTGAGGTAAGCCGAGCCGATCCGATACGCTGCCGACTTTGGGAGTCGTCTACTATAGCGTGCCATGCCGCTGCCCCCGTCTCCATTGCGCTTCAGCGACTGCCGCCCCGTGGCCGGCGGCGTCTTCGTCTGCCTGCTGGTGGGCGCTATCTATGCCTTTTCATCCGCGGCACAGACCGGCACGGACCTGCTGACCGACCCTTGGGAAACCGGGCAGCACGGTAACATCGAAGCTGACTTCATCGGCCAATCACCTGATTCTGTGGATAGCGGCCCGGACGACGACACGACGATCCTCATCGGCCGGACCCGCACTCGGCTGCGTCTGGGTTCGGCCCACGCCGCAGCCCCCCCCGGCGTGCCCCGCCCCGCGGCGTTCGGCCACGAAACCACCTACGTCGATTTCGACAGCGATGATCCTCGCGTACCTGCGCGGCTGGTGCGGCAGGAGCTGGCCCTGGGCCTGCCCCTGCCCGAGCAGGACTGGGGCGGCCAGAACTGGCGGCCCGGCCTGGTTTTGGGCGTGGGCCACAGCAGCTCCAACCCCTTCGGCGACGGGCAGGCGTGGTACCCGCTGGCCAGCGTATTCGCCCAGCGTGACATGGCCGACGGCGCGACGCTGCTGCTGGGTGTGGGCTTCGACGGCAACCGCTCGGTGCTGCCCGACACCCCCCTGCCGATCTTCGAGTACCGTCGGCCACTGGGCGCGGCCGAAGATGGGGCCGAACTGGGCATCACCCTCGGCTACCCCGAGTCGCGCCTGATCTACCGGCCCAACCATCGGATGACGCTCTCGGCAGGGTTCGACCGCCTCGACTGGGCCACCGCCGAGCTGCGTTATCAGGCCACCGACACGCTGGGCCTGCACCTGGCCTACGCCGCGTTTTACGACATGTTCCACGCCGCGGATGATCCGTCAGATCGCCGGCTTTACTTCCTCAGCCAGCGCGTCGAGGCCGGCGTCGCGGTGTCGCCCACCCCCCGCTGCGAACTGCTGTTCTCGGCCGGCTACGCCTTCGGCCAAGAGCTGCGAAGCGGTTACGATTGGCGCTCCACCGACTCAATCGTCGAGTTCGACGACGCCCCCTTCGCCCGCCTCGGTCTGGCGTGGTCATTCTAGATTGACACCAGCGGGTGGCACTGATAAGCGTAGCTTTGCGGAGTGTGATCTTGCCCACACTCATCGCGGGATTCTTTCTGGCTAGCATTCTGGCCGATCCGCGTCCTACGAATGTGCAGAAAGTCAGTGTGCCGTTACACCATATAAGCCTACGTCACGGCAGACCGTGCAGTGAGCCACCCTGCCCACGCGTAGGGCCGGATTCATCCGGACTCACACCGAGTCAAACCCCCGCGGCCGCATGGATCCGGCCCTAGACATCGCGATTGCTCGTTGAGATCATGCATCACTTGCACCAGTTCGACCATCCGCCGGCCGGCTGGATGAATCCGGCCCTGCGCGCTCAAAAGGGTATCGCACCGAAAGACTACGGGATAAACCTCGAATAAATGCTTGCATCAGCTCGCGTTGCGTGCTATGTCTGTCCGAAGTTCTGTACTTTTTCCCATCATTATGATTCCGGAGCAAGGACATGTCATTCGATTCTGGGCGAGATTGCGATAACCACCACGATGGCCGCGTGAGCCATGATGACGACGCCAAGCCAGACCCGGCCCGCCGATGCAGCCGCCGCCTCGCTCGGCTTGCGTTATCGCTTTTTTTAGCCGGCAGCTTCACCCCATACGCCACCGCCGCCGAACCGCCGGACATCTTGTGGTCCCGCCAGATCGGCACGAGCACGCATGACTACAGCCGTGGCGTGGCCGTCGACGTGGCGGGCAACGCCTACATCACCGGCGGGACCTGGGGCAGCCTCGGCGGGACGAACGCGGGTTACGATGACGCGTTTCTCACCCGCTACGACGCCAACGGCAACCTCGCCTGGTCCCGACAGATCGGCACGAGCGGTTGGGACTACAGCACCGGCGTGGCCGTCGACGCGGCGGGCAACGCCTATATCACCGGCCGGACCCAGGGCAGCCTCGGCGGGACGAACGCGGGTTACGATGACGCGTTTCTCACCCGCTACGACGCCAACGGCAACCTCGCCTGGTCCCGACAGATCG
>CAZFZS010000010.1:0-97191 GCA_964523485.1 uncultured Phycisphaeraceae bacterium
CAGCACTTCTTCTGGTTCTACAGCCACCCGGCGGTCTACATCATGATCCTGCCGGGCATGGGTGTGATCTCCGAGGTCATCTCGACCTTCAGCCGAAAGCACATTTTCGGTTACACCTTCATCGCCGCTTCTTCGCTGGCGATCGCGTTGTTCGGCTTTATCGTGTGGGGCCACCACATGTTCACGTCCGGCCAGTCGCCGCTGCTCAACTCGATTTTCAGCCTGCTGACTATGTCTGTCGCGATCCCCTCGGCGGTCAAGGTCTTTAACTGGCTGGCGACGATGTACAAGGGCAGCATCCGCCTCGATACTCCGATGCTTTATGCCTTGGGCTTCATCTGGCTGTTCACCATCGGCGGCTTGACCGGCCTGCCGCTGGCCGCGCTGTCGACCGACATCCACTTGCATGACACCTACTTCGTCGTTGCCCACTTCCACTATGTGATGGTCGGCTCGACCATGTTCGCTTTTTTCGCGGGCATGTATCACTGGTGGCCGAAGATGTTCGGCAAGATGTACAACGAACGCTGGGGCCGGATCGGCTGGGTGCTGGTCTTCGCCGGGTTCAACGCGACATTTTTCATCCAGTTCATCGCCGGCAGCCTGGGCATGCCCCGCCGCTACGCGGACTACCCCGAAGAGTTCTTCGGCTACCACGTCGCCTCGACGCTCGGGTCGTACCTGCTGACCGTCGGCCTGTTCATCGTGCTGTTCAACTGGGTCCACTCGTTGAGCGCCGGCACCGCCTTCGGCAAGGCGATCAGTTTCGGGCTGTGGGACAAGCGGGAAAAAGACGCCCCCGCCAACCCGTGGGGTGCGAACACGCTCGAATGGCATACGCCCTCGCCGCCGCCGCACCACAACTTCAACTATGAGCCGGTCGGCGTCGAGCCATACGATTTCGACCAGTGGACCTACGACGAAGCAACCGATGGCTACGTGCCGATTGACCCCGAGGGCCAGCAGCGGGCTTCGGCTTCGCACTAAATTGATTTGAATCGGAAAATGTAGACATCTGAAATGCGGAAAACTCAAATCCTTTCGCGAGGGCAGCCAGCCGCCTGTTCTGCTATTTTCCGTTTTTCCGCTTTCCAAATCTCCTGATTTACCCATGAGCCACGACGACCATCACGACCCGCACGTCGCCCACCACTTCGAGACGGCCGAGCAGCAGACCGAATCCAGCAAGCTGGGCATGTGGGTCTTCCTCGCCACCGAGGTGCTCATGTTCGGCGGGCTCTTTTGTGCCTACTCCGTCTACCGTGCCAACAATCCGGACATCTTCCTGTTCGGCCACCAAGCGCTCGATACGAAGTGGGGCGCGATCAATACCGTGGTGCTGCTCGCGTCATCGTTCACGATGGCGTGGGGCGTCCGGGCTGCTCAGCTCGGCCAAAAAGCGTTGCTGGTCACGCTGCTCTCGCTCACGCTGATGGGCGGCCTGGGCTTTATGGTCATCAAAGGCATCGAATACAACAGCAAATGGGTCAAGGACCTCTGGGTCGGCCAAACCAACGCCTTCTATCAGCAGGGCGGGACGTTTACCAATACCGAGGAACTGAAAAAAGCCGCGAAATACGTCTCCAGCCACGGCGACGCTCATGGTGATAAAGACGCTCATCACGATGACGGTGATCACGGCGACAAACCCGAAGGCGAATACAAAGACGCCGAGGGCAAAGGCGGTGCCGATGATGTCCACGCCGAGGCGGAAAAAGCCGGCCCGGAGAAAGCCGACCCCGCCCTCGCCGGCGACCCGACCGCGACCCTCACCGCCCGGACGAACCTGCCGACCTCCGTCGTCTCGGCCAACCTCCCGCCCGGCCCCCCGCCCGGCGGCGTCCACGACGACCTAATCGACAATCCCAACCCCGAAGTCGGCGACCTCGAAACCATGATCGTCGGCGTCGGCCAAATCCAGGCCGAGCACGCCGGCAGCCACTACCCGAAATTCGATGAGCTCAAACCCATCGACCGCGACCGGGCCCACATCTTCTTCCAGATCTACTTCCTCATGACCGGCCTGCACGGCCTGCACGTGCTCGTCGGCATGGGCCTGATCGGCTGGATCACCGTCAAGGCCGCCGCCGGCGCCTTCGGCCCCGCCTACTACACCCCCGTCGATGTCGTCGGCCTCTACTGGCACCTGGTCGACCTCATCTGGATTTTCCTCTTCCCGTTGTTGTATCTGATCCACTGAACGAGCCGCTAGCCGTTAGCCTTTAGCCGCTAGCAAAACCTTGCCATTTCGATCTCTTGCTAGCGGCTAAAGGCTAGCGCCTAGAGGCTAAAACAATGTCCCACCAACTCACTCACAACGAAACGCACGACGATGTGGATGGCCACGCCCACGGGCCCCACGTGGTCTCGCTGCAACTGCTCACCTTCATCTTCGTCGCCCTGCTGATCCTGACCGCCATCACGGTCTATATCACCGTGTTCGACTTCGGCTATACGATGAACCTCGTTGTCGCGATGGCGGTTGCGTTGGTCAAAGCCCTGCTGGTCGGGCTGTACTTCATGCACCTGCGTTGGGACGCACCGCTCAACGGCTTCATCCTTGTCGCCTCGCTGCTATTCGTCACGCTGTTCATCACCTTCTCCTTGATGGACACCGGCGCGTACCAGTACACCCAGGAAGCCGCCACCATGGCCCGCCCGGTCAGCACCACGCCGTAAGTGAGTGGCTGAAACTTATTGCCCCAAGCCCTGGATGAGGCACTGCGAATCCGCGGATCGACTCACCAGCGCTTTCCGCGGATTCGCGAAACCTCATCCCCGGCTTGTTCAGAACCGCTGAAAACTTCCTCCCCATCGCTTTATTTCCCGCAAAATCGCGCTAAAGTGTCACCGTGAGTGATGCCCCCCCTGCCCGCGGTTTTTTCCCTCCTGAACCCGACGACCCGTCGCCCGGCGGCCAACCCGGCACCGGTCCGGGGTCCGTCACATTCGCCACTGCAGGCAAAGCACCAAAACACACACACAACAATAAACAGCACCACGTCCCGCGCAAAACCGGCGACTTCGGGATGATCTTATTCCTCGCCTCGCTGGCGATTCTCTTCGCCGCATCGATGTTAGCCTTCATCATCGTGCGGTTCATGCAGAGCCGGCCCCGCACGAACCTGCTGACCGATGAGGTCTACCCCGCGCTGACCCCGATGGGCAGCCTGCACCTGCCCGCGACGCTGTGGCTGTCCACTATCATCATCCTCGCGTCCAGCGTCACGATGCACTTCGCCCTGAAAAACGTTCGATTGGAACGCCAACAGAAGTTTTGTCGATGGATGGTCGTGACCGCTGTTCTGGCCGGGCTGTTTCTCATCGTGCAGGTCCCCGGCCTGATCGCCCTGCTGATCGAGCATAACCGCCTCGAAGTCAGCCACGCAATGTTCGGCGCGATCTTCTTTCTCGTACTCGTCCACGCTCTGCACTTGGTCGGCGGCATCGTCCCTCTGATCTATGTCACCAGAAAAGCCTTCCACGGAGCTTACGACCACGAATCCCACGCCCCTGTCAAGCACCTGACGATGTACTGGCACTTCCTCGATGCCGTCTGGCTGGTGATGTTCACGCTGCTGCTGGTCTTGCGGTGATATGCACTTTATTGTCGGGTAGGTTGCGGTAAGGCTTTGCTTACCGCACCGCTGTGGCCAGACGAGTCGGTGCGGTTCGAATACACACCACACCCTACCGCAGCACCTGCTCCGCTTTGACCAATTCCGGCTCCAGGTCACCGTATGGCAGATCCTGCACTGTGCAGTTCTTGCTCAGGCAAAGCGCCGCGGCGATGCCCGCCGACTCGCCCATGACCATGAATACCGGCTCCATCCGTGCACTGCCATACGCGATGTGTGATGCACTGAAACAAACCGGCACGAAAAGATTTTCGCACTGCCCTTTCGCCGGGACGATGCTGCGGTAACTGATCGGATAGGGGTCCGTCGGCGGGACCTGCACATCGCCTTCGTTCAATACACGGGCCTGGCCATCCTCCACCTTGACGAACCGCGTGCAATTGTGCGAGTCCATGGTGTAGCTGCCCATGCCGACCGAATCCTCGGCGACCGATTTCTTGTGGCAATCGTGTTCTGTGATGACATAGTCGCCAATCATCCGGCGAGCTTCACGGACGTAGAGCTGGTGCGGCCAATGTCCGGTATCGGTGAATTCATCCTTCGGCAGGCCCCAGCGCTGATACAGTTCGCGGTATCGCTGTGGAATCTCCTCGGAATTGGCTAAATGCCAATACAAGCCTTGCTGATAGGTCACGTGGGCTTGGAACAGTCTTTCCCGCTCGGCGTAGTCTGCCTCCGGCCAGCCCCAGTTCGCTCCGATGAAGTCGCTGCTGACCGCGCCGTGATTATTCGTGTCGGTCTTGTGATAACCGCCGGGCGTTTTGTTGGGGAATTGGTCGAATTTCGCTATTCGCGTCTCGCCATCGAAATCACGAAGCTGCTCATTGAACGCATCTTTTTCACTTTGGAACCAGCGGGTCGCAAGCACGTATTGCTGCGGATCAAAGTTTTCAGGCTTTTGCCAATCGACTTTCAGTTCCGGGTCATCGGTCATGCAGACGCGGAAGTTGTACGCTTGGACGCGATGATCGCCCTCGCCTTGCTTCTGGGTCAGGTCAAGATCCTCGACCTGCGGCAGCAGGCCGGATGACGGATCGCCAGCGACCAAATATGGATCGACCGGCGAATTGAATTGATGCTTCTCGCGAATTTGAATGCCGTTGAGTGATTCGCCATAGATGCTGTTCGCCTCGCGGCCGACGTGGTAATTCACGCCGGCTTTCGCCATCAGATCCCCCTCGTAAGAACAGTCCATAAATAGCGCCGCTTGAACACGCAGCCCGCCGAGCAGCGTGATGGCATGGATGCGGTTGCCATACATTTCAACCTGATCGACGTACTGCTCACGGCGGAGCATGACGTCATATTCATCGATCCAGCGATCAAAAATCGCCTCGGCAACGCCGGGCTCGAACTGCCATTCTTCTTCGAGGCCGTAGTGCTTGCCGACCTCGCGATAGAACGATCGGCTCAGCCCGCCGATGACATGCTTTCGGCCGAAGTCGGTCCAGCCCAAGCCGCCGCTGGTCATCCCGCCAAGGTGCTGCCCGGGCTGAAGCAGTGCGACACTCAGCCCCCGCTTGCGTGCTGTCACTGCCGCGGCGACCCCCGCCGCGTTGCCGCCGTAGATGCATAAATCGACCGACAGTTGTTCGTCAGTCGTCTTGATCCAGTCCGGATGAAAATAGTGCAGGCCTGCCATAGTGAAACTCCAAAATTAGGTTGAGTGAATCATCATCCATGATTAACCGCGATAGACAAGCCAGGATTCGGCTTAATTCATGTACGATTCGGCTAAGCTATCGCCATGCTTAATGGCCCCGGAAGCATCGTGCATGCGATCAAAGCATTTGAATATACAACCGGCATGTCGGTGACCGTGCATGATATTTCAGGTCGACTCAAGCGTTACCTCGATCCGGGACGAACTTCGCACGCCACCGCCTGCTGCGTCGCCGCGAAGGCCGAGTACGGCGTCGCGCCCTGCACACGCTTCGATCAGGAGCAAGTCCGAGAGACGCTTGGTAAACGCAGGTCCGGTTTCGCGAAGCAATGTCATGCCGGCCTGATCGAATGGGTCGCACCTTTAATGGATGAAGACGATTTGATCGCCGTGCTATTTGCCGGCCAACGCCGAGCCGGGGGTCAACTACAACCCCTACTGATAAACCCGGCGTTGAAACGACACAGCAGGAATGCATCCAGCAACAAGCTGCCGTCGATCTGCTCATCAAAGTCATTGATGATCCTCGAACTGCTCGAACAACTCGCAGCCCGACTCAGCCAATGCCTCATGCACATCGAGCAACGTCTACGACCGATTGTGAACTTGAGCAAAGGCGATCCTGCACATGGTTCGCCCGATGATCGATTGGCTTTAATTCATCGCTATATTTATGATTTTCATACTGGCGAAGCCTCGTTGGGTGGCCTCGCAGATCGGTTGAGTTTGTCGCCGACGCGGGTTGGCCACCTCGTCGTCGAATTGACCGGCCGGTCATTCAAGCAACTGGTCATGCAGGCCCGGCTGGGGACCGCCGAAGCCTTGTTGCAACACACCGACCTGCCGATTGATGAAGTCGGCCGCCGATCCGGGCTACCTAATGCCTCGCATTTCCACCGGGTATTCAAAAAAGCGCATGGCCAAACGCCGCATCAGTTCCGCAAATCGGCAGTATGATTCAGGCTGCCGAAGGATCAAGCAAGAGATTGTCGATCAAGCGGACCCCGCCGACGCGGCCGGCGACAAGCGCGACGTTGCTGTTGGCGTCGATGTAATCCAAGTCAGCCAACGAACGCCGGTGGCGGACTACCGCGTAGTCTGGCTCGACCTGATGAGCCCGGAGGGTATCGAGCATTATCGACTCGACGACCTGCGGATCGGTTTCGCCGTCGGCAGCGAGCTGCCGGGCGAGGCGTAAGGCTTTGATCAGGCCAACCGCGTTGGAGCGGTCGGCGGGTTCGAGGTATCGGTTTCGGCTACTCATCGCCAAGCCGTCTGGCTCGCGAATCGTGTCGATCGGCAGGATGCTGCCCGGCCAAAAGAGGTCTTCGAGCAAGGTTCGGACGACGCAAAGTTGCTGGTAATCCTTACGGCCAAGCGTCATCAGATCAGGCTCGATGATGTTCAGCAGTTTGAGGATGACCCGCCCGACGCCTGCGAAGTGGCCGGGGCGAACCGCGGACTCGAGATTCGCGGCCACAGCGGGAATCTCAATGACCGAAGCAGGCACGCCCGGCGGGTACATCGCCTCGGCGGAGGGGATGAATACCGCATCGGCGCCGTGGGTTTCGCAGGCGGCGAGGTCGACGTCGAGCGTGCGGGGGTATCGTTCAAAGTCTTCGTTGGGGCCGAACTGTGTCGGATTGACAAAGATGCTGACGATCAGATTTTCCGCGTGTTTTGTGGCTTGATCCAGATGCGCGAGGTGGCCGTCGTGCAAGGCCCCCATTGTCGGAACGAAGGCGACCCGGCCGGTGCAGGCGTGTCGCCAGCTTCGACAGTCTTCAATGGTGTGGAGCTGTTGCACGGCGGCAGTGTATCGGGCGACGCCACGGGCGGTGCAATCAAGGGACGCTTCGCGTCTTCCGCTAAACGAATATCAGGATCTGGACTATGCCGCCTTGGGCGTGGCGTCGGGGCTGGCGAGCGGAGAGCAGTTGACGCCTTTGCCCTGCTGCTTGGCTTCGTAGAGCCGGGCGTCGGCGCGCTCGATCAGCGAAGGGGAATCGGAGCATTTATCGATCCGCATTGAAGCGAGACCCACGGAAAGGTTCGGTCGCGGCTGCGTGTTGAATTTACGCTGGGTTTGTTGCAGGAACAGCTTCCGCAAGAGCGTGAAGAGCTGGTCGATCTTCCGCATGTCGGCCCCGGGCATCATGACGACGAACTCATCGCCGCCGAGGCGGACCGCGATGTCCTGTTTTCGGATCGAGCTTTTCAGCAACGTGGCCAAGAGCACGATCAATTCATCGCCGACGGCGTGGCCGAGCGTGTCGTTGACTTTCTTAAAATTGTCCATGTCTATCACCGCGCAGGCGACATCCTGGCCGGTCTGTGTCGCGGCGGTGAGCAGTTCCGGCACGACTTCATCGAGATAGCGGCGGTTACCCAGGTCGGTCATCGGGTCGCGCATGGCCTGCTGCTTGAGGCTGGCAACAGCACGTTTCGTGGCCCGGCCGATCTGATCGTCCATGGTCCGCCGAAGGTGTTTCGCTTCCGAGCGGTCACGGATGCGTCGGCCGCAGAGTTCGCGGATCGACCGAGCCATGCGGCCAACTTCATCGCTTCGATGGACAGGTAGCCTTTCGAGCCTTTCCGGCCGATCAGAGGGAGCGATCGCTTCAAGCAGGTCGGCTAACTCACGCCAAGGATTCACCAGGCGGGACCAAGCCCAAGCCAGGATGAGTAGATATGACCCGCCGAGGCAGGCGATGACCAGCACGACACCGCGGGCACTGGAGGCGTCGATCTGGCCGAAGGCAAAACCAAAGCCCAAAGCCACGGCAAGCATGACTCCCGCGGTGGTCCGCTGCGATCGTTTTCGTAGCGGGGTCGGGTCTTGATTGCCTTCGCTTCGCCCAGCTTTCAGTTGTTTTCTCTCAGCCTCCATCTACGGTCGACATCGACACTTAGCGGGCCGGACTTCGGCGTTGGAGTCTATCTAATCACAGGCTTGGCCGACTGTAACGGTCGGGATGGCTGGGTCGGTGTTCGTTGTGAATGCGGGGAAAATTTGTCGTTTTACTTATGCCGCAATGAAACGAGAGCGGGACGCTTCGCGTCGCCGGCTAAACGAAAAATTGCATGATTTACACGAAAGGTGCGGCGCGGGTGTCTGCGGGCAGGGTCAGGCGTTCGATGTGCCTGGCCAATCGCGTTGTGGGGTCGATCTCGATGAGTACACCTTGCACGACGGGGTTGGCGTCGGCGACGTCGAAGGCGGCTGGCAGGCCGGTCGACATGTGATGCAGGACGCGGTCGGCACGCCGCCCGAGCACGGAATCCTGCGGGCCGGTCATACCCAAGTCAGTGACATACGCGGTGCCGACGCCCGTCCCGATGAACGGCTCGCCGGGAATCGCCCCGCTGCTATCAGGCGGCGGCAGCAAGCGGGCGTCCGCGGTCGGCACATGGGTATGACTGCCCAGCACCGCAGCGACGCGGCCGTTGCCATGCCAACCCATCGCGACCTTTTCGCTAGTCGCCTCGGCATGAATTTCGACGATCACAATCGGCCGTTCCCCGCGTAGTTCTTTGAGTAATTCATCCAATGCCGCAAACGGATCACCCGCCTGCAACGTGTTCATGAACAACCGACCCATGGTGATGCAGACCACCACCGGCGGCGCATCGGGCAGCCGATCGACCCGCAGCTTCATCCAACCCTTGCCCCATGCCCGCCCAGGGAGATTGATCGGCCGAATCAAATCTTCCGCTTCATTCAAGGTCCGGGTGATCTGTTGTTTGCGGAAAGCGTGGTCACCGAGCGTCATGCCATCTAAACCCGCCTCTCGCAGCTTCCTGACCTGCTCGGGCGTGATGCCCGAGCCGTTGGCGATGTTTTCAGCATTTGCGATGATGAGGTCCGCGAAGTATTGCTCCCGCAACACGGGGATTTGCTGGGTCAACGCCAGCCGCCCCACCGAACCCACGATGTCACCGAGGTAAGCGATCCGCATTGAGGCATCGTAGGGTGATTGGCTGTTGGCTGTTGGCATGTAATATTGATGCGGTTGGAATTGCTCGCGATTATGATGATTAAATTCAAAGTGGTCTTGCAGAAAGAATATATCGCTCAGTGAACCTGTTTATCTCGCCAATTCAAGTACTGGGCCCTAAGCCCTAATCGCTAGACCCTATCTCATGCGTTGCCCGTTTTGCTCTGTGAACGATGACAAAGTGATCGACTCCCGCGAGGTCGATGCGGGGGCGTCGATCCGTCGTCGGCGGGAGTGCAAAGCCTGCCAAAAACGCTTCACGACTTATGAAAACATTGAAACGCACACCCGGCTGACGGTCATCAAACGGGACGGCAACCGCGTGCCGTTCAGTCGAGAAAAGCTGTCGGGCGGGCTGATGAAGTCGGCTTACAAACGGCCGATCTCCGCGGAAACCATCGAGAATGCGGTGGACGAAATCGAGGCGGAGTTGTTTAAGCGAGGAGTTCGCGAAGTTGAGTCCACCGATATCGGCCGGCTGTGCATTGAAAAGCTCAAGCGGCTGGACCAGGTAGCCTATGTCCGCTTCGCAAGTGTGTATATGAAGATTGGCAACATTGATGACCTGCTCGAAGAGATGCAGGAGATCAAGGACACCGAGCCGCCGCCGACCTCGCCGGACCAGGGGAGTTTGTTTCTGGGGGAGTGATGTGGACGCTTCGGCTTCGCATCGCCCGCTAAACGAAGGTCAGATGCCGTTTACCGGATGATTTCCAGCGGTCGGCCGAGCTTGCCGGTGGCATCGCAGTCGGTGCTGTCCACGCTTTGGATATTGGCAGCCATTGCGGATTTCAGATCCTCGAGCATCGCATCGATGACTTCGCGTCGCCCTTCCATCACCAGTTTGACCCGGCCGTCCCGTAGATTCTCGACAGTCCCTGCGACATCGTGACGTTGACCGATGCGGGCTGCTTTCCACCGAAATCCCACGCCCTGCACTCGCCCGCTGAAATAAACGGTTCGGCAAATCATCGGCGAAATCATACCGCCAAAATTCACACGATCCAAGCGATAGAAACAGGCTTTTGCTTTATCAGTCGCCGAATAAGATCGCTCAGCCGCGATTAAAGCGTGCTTTCGATATCGACCTGCGGAGTCGGCCTGGCCGTTTCTGTTCGATCAGTTTTTGAAAAATCAGAATCCACGCAAGCCGTGGCTGATCTGTGGTATTCGGACCGGTGAAGTGGAGGCAGAGCGGGTGATGAACCACCAGATCGCCAAGCTGCATTTCACAGGTCACAGGCTCCGCATCATCGGGCACGTCGGTGGTGAGGGTGTGGCCGCCAGTACTGCCGGCTACGGGATAATGCTCCTGATAACCCTCGGCCTGCGTGCCGGGCAGAAATTGCATACAGCCCTGGGCCGCGCTGACCGGCTGCAGCGGCAGCCAAAAGCTCAGGCGGTTGTATAGTCCGCGGACTTGGTCATAGGCAGCGTCCTGATGCCAGGCGGTGCCGGTGCCGTAGGCGGGGGGTTTGCGGATGGCGTGGTCAAAGCCAAGGTCGGCATCGCCGCCGAGCAACTGCCCAGCCGCAGCGCGGACGCGATCAAGGTAGCTGCTGCCGGCAAGTTGATCGTCCAGCGTCAGGCATTGCGTGATTTCCGGGTTGCGCGGCGGCTCGCCAGCCTCACGCGGCGATTCGTCGAGGTCGCGTGCCTGGTCACTCGGCAGGTCTTCGAAGCGGTCGAACAGCGATTCGAGGTGCGACTTGATCTGGCAGATCTCATCCGCTCCGACGAAACTCCGCATGTGCAGGAAGCCATCGCGACGAAATTGCTCGACCTGCTCAGCAGAGAGCGGGGCGTGAATAGAAGCTGGCCTCATGATGCATTCACCGGATCGCGGGATCGGACCTTGACCGCAAGACTTTTCGGT
The DNA here is from genome assembly GCA_964523485.1 of uncultured Phycisphaeraceae bacterium. Classification (GTDB taxonomy): domain Bacteria; phylum Planctomycetota; class Phycisphaerae; order Phycisphaerales; family Phycisphaeraceae; genus Algisphaera. The sequence continues at coordinate 11,176 of CAZFZS010000010.1, forward strand.
CGATGCACATCTATCGGACAGATTCGCAGCCCATTTTGATCAGCCAATCGTTACCGGACACGACGGATATCCGTGGTGCGGCTTATGCCGGTTGGTGCAGATGCAAATCACCCGGGATGATCAAATGACAGTCGCTTTTTAGTAAATCATCGCCGCAACAGATTGTGCAAGTTAAATCCGAGTGTCGGGTAAGCGAGCGCGGCTTTGCAAAGGTCATCGCAGCTACATTTCTGGCAGATCGCCAGTGAGAAAAGATTAATCACTTCATCGACGCCATAGCCGACAAGGTGAGCGCCCAGCAGCGGACCGTCGTCGGCCTGGAAGATGAGCTTGTAGCTGCCGTGGTCGTGGCCATGTTCACGCAGCAGCTTCCAAGAACTCATGTCGCCGGCCTTGATATCGATATCGCCATGCTGCTCGCGGGCTTCGCTTTCGAGCAGACCCACCGAGGCGATCGGAGGGCAGGTGAACGCGACCGAAGCGATCGGCGAAGTGGAATGCTCACGCAACGCATCATCCGCCGCCCAAAGGTTGTGAGCCAGCACCCCCGCATCCTGCGAAGCGATCGGGGTGAGCGGGGGTCGGCCCTGGTCCGCTACATCCCCGCCAGCAAAAACCCGTGGGTTGCTGACCGACCGCAGATGCTCATCCACTTTGATGCCAGCCTTGCCATGTTCGACGCCGCCCGCCTCGAGATTCAGTTTGTCGACCGACGGCTTGCGCCCCACCGCCGCGACGACCAGGTCCACTTCAATCGTCGGCTGACCGCTGTCGGTTTTGATCATGAAACCGCTACTCGTTTTTTCAATCGCCTGAACCTGTCGCCGGGTCAAAATATCAATGCCCTGATCCTGCATGGCTGCAAGCAACGTCCGGACGCAATCCTTATCGAATGGACCCAGCGGATAAGTCGAGCTCTCGATCACCGTCACCTGCTTACCTGCGGCCGCCGCGACGCCCGCAAATTCCATGCTGATGTAACCCCCGCCGATGAAAGCAACACGCTCGGGCAGGTTTTCGAGTTCGAGAAAGTCGTCTGAGTTGATCGTGTGCTCGTGGCCGGGGATATTCAGCGGCACAGGCTCATGACCGGTCGCGATGACGATCCGTTCCGCTTGGTACCGCGTACCGCCCGCCTCGATGGTCTTTTCGTCTACAAAGCTTGGCTCAGCGATGACGATCTGAATGCCTGCCTCTTCCAAGTCTTCGCGGGTACGATCATCCACCGGCTCGGTAAAGCTCTGCTTGAATTGCAACAGGCTTGGCCAGTCGATGGTCGCGTCGAGCTTCAGGCCATGACCGCTGATTGCCTGGGCCTGCCGCAGGATTTGAGCGGTATGAACGTAGGGCTTCTTCGCATCACAGCCGCGGTTCGGGCAGGTCCCGCCGAGTTCGCGGGTCTCGATGATGACCGTTGTTTTGTCTTTCTTACATGATTTGTAAGCGGCCCGCTGCCCCACCGTGCCCGAACCCAGAATCACCACATCAACCGTTCGCGTTTCCATGGTCGATGCTAGGCATGAAGCCGCTCTGGCGTCTTAATCTTCCTGGTCTGCAAATTCCGCATTGCTGTAAACCTTCTGCACATCGTCCTGATCGTCAAGCGCATCGAGAAACGCCATCGCTTTTTCTGCATCGCTGCCCGACAGATCGACCGTTGTCGAGGCGATCATCGTCAGCGAAGCCGAGTCCGGCTCGAGCTCGTTCTGTTCCAATGCATCACGCACCGGCGTGTAATCCGTCGGCTCGGTCGTAATCCGCCAGGCCTCACCGTCGTCGGCGATGTCCTCCGCACCGGCTTCCAAAGCGATCTCCATCAACTGCTCTTCGTCCGCACGGGATTTTTCAATGTACAGCTCGCCTTTGGGGGTGAACAGATAGCTCACACACCCGGTCGCGCCGAGGTTGCCGTTTTGCTTTTCGAAGATGTGCCGCAGCTCGCTGGCGGTGCGGTTTCGGTTATCGGTCAACACGTTGAGCATCACCGCGACGCCATGTGGGCCATAGCCCTCGTAGACGATCTCCTCGTAATTTGACCCGTCCCCGCCGCCCGCTCCTTTTTCGATCGCTTTCTGGATCGTGTCCTTGGGCATGTTCGCCGCTTTGGCGTCATCGATGGCATAACGGAGTGTGAGGTTCATGCCCGGGTCGCCACCGCCGTTCTTCGCCGCGACAATGATGGCCCGGCTGCACTTGCTCCATTCCTTGCTCCGCTTGGCGTCCTGCCGCCCCTTGCGGTGCTTGATGTTCGCCCATTTGCTGTGACCGGCCATGCATGACTCCCGACGGTGAACGCAATCGATTCGAAGCCGGGCATTGTAAAAGTAAACAGAAGCCCACGCCTTGAGAGCCTATATCCGCGTACTCCGCTCCATAGCCTAAAAGCCGGAGACGAGGCTCTGCGAATCTACGGATGAGTTAAAAATCTTTAGACCCCTTTTCAAACCCCCATCACACCCAACTCATCCCGCCGATGCGGGGCAGGCAAGGCCAGCGTCATTTCGACCGTCTCGCTAGATATCGGCTCGACATCGATCCGCTCCGCTTCCCGCCAATATGCTTCTTCAACTGTCAAGACCGGTGCGATCGGCGTGTCCGTCGGGGGGCTGAGAAGTTCAACTGAACGGTCTGCTTTGCACCCCAACACTGTCGTACCCCATGCGATCAGCAATGCAGTCAACAGCCAGAGCGTTGCGATTCGTGAGGGGCGTCCTTCGTGCGTCATCGCTTCATCCTTCCGTGGGGTACTGCTGATTACCTTGGCCACCTTGGCCGGGGCAAGCACCTGCATCGGAAAGCATCCCTGAATCAGGTAAACCAGAAATCAGCAGATGCTTTATCGGACATGCCCCGGAAGAGCGAAGCGAAAGGAAACGACTACCTACCACACGCTGGAGCCCGATCTTCGCCCGGCAAGCGGTTTTTCCGGAACATGTTCCGCGTTCCGCCTGTGGTAGTTAGCTGTTGGCCTTTGGCTAAGCAGAAATACGCTCACCGCTGGACAACGGCGAGTAGCAAACCGCCAAATACCGGGATGATCCCGCCCCTAATAGCCCACCAATCGCCGTGCACAACACAACGCGATCGCGATTGCATCCGCGACGTCCGGCGGGCTGGGCGGCTCAGCCAACCCGCACTGCGCCTGCACCGCCAATTGCATCTGCCGCTTGCTCGCGTGGCCATTGCCGCTGATCGATTTTTTTACTTCAGTTGATGGCAGGTCTTCGACCACCGCCCCGCTGCGTTGGCCGCACAACAGGATCACGCCTCGTGCATGGCCCATTAGGATCGCCGTCCTCGGATGGGCGTAATGGGCATACAACTGCTCAACCGCAACGCGGTCTGGGCGATGCTCTTGTAGTAGATCGTCGAGGTCCTGGCTCAGCGTGACCAGCCGGGACGCGATGCTCTGACTCGCCTCCAGCCGAATCACCCCGCCCTCGATCAGCCTCGGCTCGATCTGTCCCGCAACCAATTCGACCACGCCATACCCCGTCAGCCGAAGGCCCGGGTCGATCCCCATCACACGCTGAATTTGGGCTGACATACTGAGTCATCCTACCGCAAGCGAATGACTCCCTCGGTTAACATGGTGACCGTAGTAGGTCGTGAAATCGTTAGGTTTGGGAATTGATATCTGAACTTAGACATCCACCTCTTGAGCCTCTTCCGCCCGGTCCATGATGAAGCGGAAGCGGGCGGAGGGGTCTTTGCCCATCAGGTCGCTCATCACGCGATCGGTTTCGAGTTGGTCGTCGATCTCGACGCGGAGCAGACGACGGGTTTTCGGGTTCAGCGTGGTGTCCCACAAAACCTTTGGCATCATCTCGCCCAGGCCTTTGAATCGCGTGATCTCCGGAGTGGCTCGGCCGTCGGCCTCGGCCAGGATGCGGATGCGGTCGTCCTCGTCTGCCGCCCAATGCGTCTGCTTGCCGATGTCGATCCGAAACAGCGGCGGCATCGCGATGAAGACGCGACCTTCATCAATCAACCCACGCAAATGCCGATAGAAAAACGTCAGCAACAACGTCGTGATGTGATGGCCATCCGAATCCGCATCCGCGAGCAGGATGACCCGCTGATAACGCAGCTTGCTTGGGTCGAAAGCGCTGCCGATGCCGCAGCCTAGCGCGGTCACGAGGTCGGCGAGTTCCTTGTTATCTAGCACACGCTTGAGCGTCGCCGTCTCGGTGTTGAGCACCTTGCCCCGCAATGGCAGGATCGCCTGATGCGTGCGGTCCCGGCCCTGTTTGGCGCTGCCGCCGGCGGAGTCGCCTTCGACAATAAACAACTCGCTGTCGCTTCGGCCCCCGGAAGAACAGTCGCTCAACTTGCCAGGAAGCGTTAACCTGTTCGTCGCGCTCTTACGAGACACCGAGGCCGACGCCGCGCGGCTGGCGGCCCGCGCGCGGCTGGCGGCGATAATCCGCGCGACGATCTGCTCGGCAACCGACTGGTTGTTGTTCAGCCACTGCTCGAGGGCCGGCCGTAAAAAGCCATCCACAGCGGACTGCACTTCGGGGTTATTCAGTCGGTCTTTGGTCTGCCCTTGAAATTGCGGGTCGGCGATGAAGACTGACAATACGCCGACGAGACCCTCGCGGATATCTTCGTGGGTAATCTTCACGCCGCGCGGCGTGAGGCTATGCGTTTCGAGATAGTTGCGGACGGCCTTGGTCAACCCCGCCCGGAAGCCGTTGTCGTGCGTGCCGCCGGAGCCGGTCGTGATGCCGTTGACGTAAGACCGTAGATGTTCGTCGGTCGATTCGGTCCATTGAAACGCCAACTCAATCCGGTCGCCATTGTCCTTCTCGAGAACGAAGGCCTGCTCATGGATCGGCTTGGCCTGCCGTTCTTCGAGCACCTGCTTGAGGTAGTCCGCCAGACCGTTTTCGTGCTGATAGGTCTTGCGGGTGTTGTTGACCTCATCGACGAAGGTGGCCTTGACGCCCTTGTGCAGGAAGCTGACGGTTTCGAGTCGGCCGGCGAGAGTTTCGGGGTTGAACTCGGTCTTTGGGAAGATCGTCGGGTCGGGCGTGAAGGTAATCGTCGTGCCCGTGCCGCGGGCCTCGCCTTTCTTCTTGAGCAGTTTGGTGGTGGGCTTACCTTTGGCGAACTCCATGCGATACTCGCCGCCGTCGCGTTTTACTGTGGCGGTCAGCTTTTTGGATAGCGCGTTGACGACCGAAGCACCGACGCCGTGCAGCCCGCCGGAGGTTTTGTAGTTGCCGCTGCCGTCGTTCTCGAACTTACCGCCGGCGTGCAACTCGGTGAGCACCAGTTCGAGGCCGGTCTTGCCGGTCTTACGGTTTTTATCGACAGGGATGCCTCGGCCGTTGTCGCTGACGGTGATCGTGTCGCCTTCTTTGTGAAGTGTCAGCGTAATCTCCGATGCGTGACCGTTCATCGCCTCATCGACGGAGTTGTCTAGGACTTCCCAAGCGAGATGATGCAGCCCCGCGGCGGACACCCCACCGATATACATCCCCGGCCGCTTACGGACGGCTTCGAGGCCTTGAAGAACGGAGAGGTCGTCGGCGTTGTAAGTCATATTTTCTCACGCAAAGACGCGAAGTCGCCAAGAATTATTACTGAAGATTATTAACAACTCGGCTGACACCATCTTTGAATAGGGGCTGACCAAAATTAATAAGTAAGCCGAGACGGAAGTTTGCCAAGCGAAGGTAAGTAAGCAATTGCTTACTATGAAGTGGAAGCATAACTTCAGTTGATTTCAACTCAACGATAATCTTGTCGTTTACCACAATGTCGGCTCGGTAAGCCTCACCAAGGCTCTGCCCTTTGAAAATCAGAGGTATTGAAACTTCAATTTCAACCTGTAGTTTCCGCTGGTCCAGTTCAAAAGCCAGCATCCGCTGGTAAGCTGACTCAAGAAGTCCAGGTCCGATCTCGCGATGGATATGGTAAGCAGCATCCACAATCTCTCTACTGATTTCATTCTCAAGCATCATTTCTTCTTCGCGCCTTAGCGTCTTTGCGTGAGAAATTCGCTTAACCCAACTCCGGCGGGGCTACATCTTCTTCTGGAACGATGCGGCTGATTTTGCCGTTCTTTTGGATTTCGTTGCCCTTGCCGCCGCGGCCGGTGGTTTTGTATTTGGTGGTGGAGATCGTCTTGGTCGCGCCGCGGTTGGTTTCGACGGTCATCAGGTCGCGGTCACCGGTGCTGGCTTTGAAGCCCAGCAGCCGGTCGGCCGGGTCGAGTTTGATGAGTTGCACACCCTTGCCAGGTCCGGATAGGTAGTTGACCTCGTCGGCGGGGCAGACCATGGCTCGGCAGTTTTCACTGGCGGCGAGAATCGTTTCCTGGCCATGAATCACTTCCATCCCGACGACGCTTTTTTCTTTCGCGGGTCTGGCATAGCGTCGGCCGGACCGGGTACTCGGTTCGATAAAATTGCCAAGGCCGAACCGCAAGGCGTAACCGTCGCTGGTCGCGGCGAAGCCGTGTGTGGTAGGGCAGTATTCCGAGCCTTCGGTTTCTTCGTAATCTTTAAATAAGCGGGGATCGAAGGAGACCGCTGCGACGATGGTTTCGCCGTCCTTGAGTTTGAACAGTTTCTGGATCGGCTCGCCGTAGCCGGTCGAGGCGGGGATGTCGATGAACCGTGCCGTATAACAGGCGCCCAAGCTGGAGAAGAAGCCCAGGGTTGCCCGCGTCGATCCCGCGAGACATGCAAGGACGCGATCCCCCTCGCGAATCCTACTTTTCTGTGGCTCTTTAATCTCTTTCTGACGCTTGACCCAACCGTCGGCGGTGACGAGCACATGACAATCTTCCGCAACGATGAAGTCCTCCGCGGAGAACTCGGGTTCATCAGCGGCGCTCTCGATGAGCGTCAGCCTTTTGCCACGGTCACCCTGACTGTGTTCATCGCGGGCGGCTTCGAGTTCCTCGCGGACGATCGCCCATCGGCCGGACGTCGTGGTGTCCGAAGCATCATCATCAAGCAGCTTCTTAATCTCGCGAGCCCGTTTCTTTTTCGCTTTCAGCTCATCGACGACGAGGTTGATCTCTAGTTTAGCCAAGCGGTAAAGCTTGAGTTCGAGAATCGCATCAGTCTGTACTTCGTCGAGTTGATCGAAGCGTTTCATAATCTTGACTGCTGCGTCGGCCTTGCCATCGCTGGCCCGAATAATTTTGATGATCTCATCGAGCGCATCGAAGATCAGCGCGAAACCTTCGAGGATGTGGATACGTTTTTCAAGGGCAGCGAGCTCGTGTTCGAGCCGACGGGTAATGACCTCCAGCCGAAAATGCAGAAAATGCCAGAGAATTTCGCGCAGCCCCAGCCTCGCGGGTGCCCCGACCTCAGGGTTTTCGGTCGGAACGAGACAGGTCAGGTTGACGTTGAAATTCGTCTGCAGTGCGGTGTGCTTGTAGAGGTAAGCGAGCACCTTGTTCTCATCCGCATCTGCTTTGAGGTGAAGATCAATTCTTACATCTTCTGTCGAGAGGTCTTTCACATCGAGTAGCAGCGGCATCTTGCGGTCGAGCACGACCTGCGCGATTTGTTCAACGAGATTCGCCTTGTTCACGCCATATGGCACGCTGACGATTTGCAGCGTCTTCTGCGACCGACTTTTCGGCCCGGGCTTCGTGGTCGCGCGCAGCTGGATCGCGCCGCTGCCGGATTTATAGATGTCGGTGATCTGCTGTTTGGTGTTGGTCACCTGTCCGCCGGTCGGGAAGTCCGGCCCCTGAATCGCGTCCTTTCCGACGAGTTGATAGTCCTTAAGATCCGGATTGCTCAACAGCTTGAGGCAAGCATTACAGACTTCCTTGAGGTTGTGTGGCGGGATGTTAGTCGCCATGCCGACCGCGATGCCGGAGCTGCCATTGACCAGCAGGTTGGGATATCGCGCGGGTAGAACGACGGGTTCGGTTTTCGTGCCGTCGTAGTTCGGACGGGTCGCGACGGTATTGTTGGAAAGATCGTCGAGCAGTGCGGTCGCGGCGGGGGCGAGTCGACATTCGGTGTATCGCATGGCCGCGGCGTTGTCGCCGTCCATCGAGCCGAAGTTGCCATGCCCATCGACCAGTCGGGTTCGCATGACCCAGGGCTGGGCGAGTCGGACCAAGGCGTCATAGACCGAGCCCTCTCCGTGCGGGTGGTAGTTGCCGGTGACGTTGCCGCAGACAAATGCGCATTTGCGGGGTTTGGCGTCCGGGCCGATCCGCAGCAATGACATCGCATATAGCACACGCCGCTGTACAGGCTTGAGCCCGTCGCGCACATCCGGCAGCGCCCGGCTGGTAATGACTGATAGCGAGTAATTGAGGTAGCGAGACTGCGCCGCGGTGTGCAGCGCGATCGCGGACTCGCCCTGTTTGCTGCCGGCCTCCTCGGCGTCGAGCTCCTGATCGAACGGCAACTCGGGTGCGTCGTCTTTTTTGCGTCGGCGTTTCGCCAAAGGTCAGCCTTCCATGGCATCGGGTCGTGGAATCATTATCGGAGCTTGGCTGGGCTGATCCGCAAAATCACCGAGCCAGATCTTCGGCTTGCATCAAACTTCGAAAGCTTCCGAATCCGATCAGTGCTTATGCAGCGATTCGTCGACTTCGTGTTCGCCCGCAATCGGTGAGAGCGGGTGTTTGATGCAGGGCGAGCCTTCGCGGTAGGGCACGACACCGTCCTCGGCAGTGGGCTTGACGATATCTCCCTTACCGCTGTCCCACCCGGTCTTCTGCGGTTTTCTCGCCCCGATCGGTGGGCTTACATATTGCACGCCATTGGCGACAACGCGGCGGACTTCTTCGTTGTGATAGATCGGGAACGTCTCGTGGCCCGGGCGGAAGTAGAAGACTTTGCCTGCCCCGCGTTTCCAAACGCAGCCGGAGCGGAACACCTCGCCGCCCTCGAACCAGCTGACGAAGACCAGTTCGTCGGGGTCTGGGATGTCGAAATGCTCGCCATACATCTCGGTGTGGTCGAGTTGGATGAAGTCTGTTTTCATGCCAGCCGTGATCGGGTGGCCGGGGCTGACGTTCCACAGCCGCTCCATCTCGCCGGCCTCGCGCCATTTCAAATGGCAATTCGTGCCCATCAACAGCTTGAACGGTTTGGCGTAATGGCCCGAGTGCAGCACGACCAGACCCATGCCTTCGCGGACCCGCTGGGCGACTTTCTGTGCCCATTCATCTTTGACATCGCCGTGCGCACAGTGGCCCCACCAGGTCATGACATCGGTGTTGGCCAGCAACTCGTCGCTCAGGCCGTGGTTCTCGTCCTGATCGAGCGTGGCCGTGGTGACCTGCACCTCGCTGCCCAGATATTGTTCAATCGCCGACTTGATCGCGCCATGCATGCCATCGGGGTATAGCTCGACGCAGGTCTTGTTGTGCTTTTCAGCAGCGGGGTTGTCGTGGCGGAATTCATGCCAAACAGTGACGCGCAGGGGGTTGGACATCGATTTATCTCAGCGGGGTTATTCAGAATCAAACGGACTGGGCATTGTAAAAGAATTTCAAACCTTTTCCCGGGGGATGGATCAACGATCGCCAAAAACCCGACGACGCAGCAGCCGCATGTCCAAAGGAAGCAACACCGTCAGCATCAACAGGCATAGCACGATCGACGCGAGCAGATGCCAGGTCGGCCGTCCTTCGACCAGCAGCCACCGCAGCCCCTCGGCCAAGTGATGCAGCGGATTGACATTCGCAATCATCATGACGCCCGGCACATCCGGCAGCGGGAAATACGTGCTCGAGACGAAACCCATCGGGATGATCAGCAGGAAAAACGGCAGGCTCATGTGGTCGATGCTGGGAAGGATCGCCGTGAAAAACAAGCCGATCGAAGAAAACGCCAGCGCCGCGAGAAACATCATCGGCACGATGACGGGCAGCCAGGCCCATTGCAGCGAAAGCTCGCCGAACAGGCCGAAGCCGATCAGCACGCCGCAGACGATCACCGCGTAGCTGGTCGCCAGCGTCGCGGCCCAGAGCGCCTCGCCCCAGACCACGTGTTCCAGCCGAACCTGCGTCGTCAGCTGACCCTCCCACGATTTTTGAAAGTGCATCCGGATGAATGCGGCGAACAGCGACTGGAAAAACGACGACATGAATGTCGTGTACGCCAATATGCCCGGCGCGAGGTAGTGCAGGTAGTCCACGTTTTTGCCATGCCAATTCAGGTCTTCGATCTGCGAGCCGAGCCCGACGCCGAAGGCCAGCAGCAGGATCAGCGGCTCGCAGACCGGCGGGAGTGTGACCGTATACCAATGCCGCAAGTGGACGCGCAGATGCCTGGCTAGCACCGCCCTGCTTTGCCATTGCCATGCCGCAATCAGCAATCGCATCACGCCACCTCCTCGGATAACGCCAGGAACAGGTCGTCCAGGGTGGGCGGTCGAACTTCGTAGCGAAGCTCTGGAAACTCGGCGACGAATGCTGCGAGCCCTGTCGCATCCACCGCAATGTGCCAATGCCCGAGCACCGCGGCCGGCCGCATGCTTCGACCACTGAACCAGGACAACGCCGCATCGCAGCCCGGCTCATTTATGTCCAGAATCACGATGTGCTCGCCGACGACATCGCCCAGCACCTGATCCGGCAGGCCCTCGGCGCGGACTCGGCCGGCCTGAAGCACCTGCAACCGATCCGACAGCTTTGCCGCCTCGTCCATGTAATGCGTTGTCAGCACGACCGCCATACCCTGCTGCCGCAGGTCACTGACCAGTTCCCACACCGCGACGCGGGCCTGCGGGTCCAGCCCGGTCGTCGGCTCATCGAGAAACACCACCGAAGGCTCGTGCACCACCGCACGGGCGATCATCAGCCGACGCTTGTAACCGCCCGAGAGTGTGTCCGGCTTGGCGTCGGCGTAAGCCGTCAAACCGAACCGCTCGATGAGTTCGTCCACATGTCGGTCAAGGCCATTGATGCGGGGGCGGTAATATCGGCCGGTCTGGATCAGGTTGCCGCGGACGGTGAAGTCGATGTCGAAGGTGTCGTCCTGGGTGCAGACGCCCAGCCGACGCCGAGCATTATCACTGGCTTTGTCCAAGTCGTACCCATCGATTGAGACGCTGCCCGCGTCGCAACGGAGATAGCCGTAGCACATCCGCAGGCAGGTGGTTTTGCCCGCCCCGTTGGGCCCGAGCAGACCGAGCACTTCGCCAGCCGCGCAAGTCAGGTCGATCCCGTCGACGACACGCTTGCCACCCAGGGACTTGACCAGCCCGGTCGCTTGCAACCTCTGTTCAGATCTATCCACCGCAGTACGATCCGGAATGAGGCAGGGAAATGCAGCAAAACATTCGGGCGGTGATGATATCGCCTCGCGAAGCATGCGACGACCCGGTCGCACGTGATCTATAATTCTTCAATGCTGCAAAGAGTCTCTTTCGTCCTGCTGATGGCCGCGCTCGCGAGTTTGCTTCCGCTTCAAGGTGCTGCGGACTTCGCGGAGAAGACGTCGCCCGAGGCTCCAGCTTCTCAGAACGCTGAAACCGCCGCGGAGAATGCAAGCGACGGCGACGCATCTGACGCATCCGAGCCGACCGATCCCGAGTCAGCGACACCCGCTGTTTCGGGGCCGACGCCGTCTGGTATCGCCGCCGCCCTGCCCGCCGGTGCGAACGTCGCGATTATCCCGATCGAGGGGATGATCTACGATTTTGTGCTCGACAGCCTCGAACGTCGCGTCAAACGGGCCTTGGACAACGGGGCCAGCGTGATCGTCCTCGAGTTGGATACCTATGGCGGTCAGGTCACCTCCGCCCTGGAAATCTCCAAGTTCCTCAAGGACCGCAATCGCGTACCCGTGCCGACGATCGCCTGGGTCAACAACAAAGCCTACTCCGCAGGCATTCTCATCGGTGCCGCCTGCGATGAACTGGTTATGGCCAATGCCTCGGCCACCGGCGACTGCGCCCCGATCGTGCCGGGCATGGAACTCGCCCCGACCGAACGGGCCAAGGCCTTCTCGCCCATCGCGACGGAGTTCAAATCCTCCGCCGCCGCCCATGGCTACACCTACGCCACTTTCCACGCCATGTGCGTGCTCGGCGTGGAGCTCTATCTCATCGAACACCCCGACACCGGTCAGCGTCTGGTCGTCAATCAAGCCGACTACCGCGTGATGGTGCAGGGCGACGACTCGACCATGATCACGCCGATCGAAGTCGAGCAACCGATCGCCACTTCGACCCCGCCACCCCCGCAGACCCCCGAGCAACCCACCTCCCCGATCCCGGGCCTCCCCGGAACGCCGACACCCCCCGCCACAACCACGCCGACACCCACCGTCCCGACCACCGTCGAGCAGGTCCGCGTCGAGGAAGCCAGCCTGGATCAGGTCGGCCAATGGCGGGTCGTCACCACCCTGCCAAGTGGCCGCAACCTGCCCAACGGCATGGTCCACGACGGCACGACTCTCTTCACCCCCGACGAAGTCCTTGCCAAAGACATCGGCCTATCTAAAGCCACACTCTCCAATGACCAGGACATCCAGCGCTACCTCGGGGCCGCATCGGTCACGCGTATCAATCAGACCTGGTCGGAGAATGCCGCGGCCTTTCTCACGCAACCCGTCGTCCGCGGCGTGCTGGTGCTCGCCCTGCTGCTCGGGGCCTACATGGAATTTCAATCGCCCGGCCTCGGATTTCCCGGCATTGTCGCGGGCCTGGCCCTGGTCGCCCTGATCGCCGCGCCGATGGTCGTCGGCCTCGCGGAGATCTGGCACATCCTGCTATTCCTGATCGGCTTCGCTCTGCTGGTGGTCGAGTTGATGTTCACGCCCACGTTCGGATTGCTGGGTATCGTCGGCATCCTGATGATGCTCGGCGGGCTGATCATGTCCATCGTGCCGAGCGGGGGCGGGGCAATCCCGACGGTTCCGCCGGGCGTGTGGGATCGCCTGGTCGCGTCGCTGGTGTCGACGCTGGTTGCTTTTCTGCTGAGCCTGGTCGGCTTCGTGCTGCTCACGCGGTATTTCGGATCGATCCCGGGGTTGAGCCGCTTGATTCTCGGGACGACCGAGCCGGCCTTCTCATCGGCAGGCGCCCGCCCCGCCGCACCGATCGCGGGTGACGACGTGATCGGAGCTGGCCAAATCGCGATCGGCCAAACCGGCCGGGTCACCACCACGGGCCTGCGTCCGGCCGGCCGAGCCGAGATCGCCGGCCGCGTGGTCGACGTGGTCAGCCTCGGCAGCTTCATCGAGCCCGGCCAGAAAATCCGCGTTGTCGAAGTGCGTGGCAACACGATCACCGTCGATGTCGATCACGCCTGATGTTTGTCTAGCGGTTGACGCGAAGCCTCCCGCGGTTCGCAGTACGGGCACCTTTGGTGCATCCGCTAAACATTTAGACAACTATCGATTGTTTTTACGCTGCTTGCGTTCGGCGATCATTTCGCTTTCGGGCTTCATCACCCGGCCGGACACCCAGAGGCCGCCGTATTCGTAGTGCGGATTTTCAATACATCGCGTCGGCCAGCAGATATCACAGATGAATTGCCATTGCTTGCGGTGGTCCAGCCGAACGCGGTGGATCGTGGTGTATGGCGTCAGGCAATGCACACACTGCTTCGTGCGGGCTTTGCGTTTCTTGGACTTCTTACGCTGGCTGCCTTGAGCATCGCGATTCTGCTGTTGAGCACGCTGCCCGTTGTCGGGACCGCCATTATTTGCTTCGTAGCTTTGCGACCCGCGTTGCGGTTGGGATCCGGCCGATCGGCTCTGCGAGCGAGATTGATCCGATCGATTGCGGTCGCCGTTTGAGGCTTTAGGTGTGCTTCGATTGTTGGAGTACCCGCCGTTGTTGTTCGAGCGTTTCGGCTTGCCCGATCGGCCCGATTTACTTTCGCGTGGTTGCTCCTGAGACTGGCTTTGCGAAGACGAAGCGGTGGCTTCGCGGTCCGGGGAAGGCGTTGGTGTGTCGCTTGGCCGGGGGTTTGTCTGTGTATCGCCGCCCTGTTCCGCAGCTTTTGATTGATTCTGCGGAGCATCACCGGAAGCCGCCTTGTTTTTGTTACGGCGGCGACGGCGATTGCGCTTGCGGCGGTTGGGGTTGCCCCCCTCCTGGCTCGCGCCTGCCTGCTGGCCGGACGCGGCATCCGGGCCACGGTCGGGCTTGGGGTCATTCGGATTGGTGCGATCGGCTTCGGACATAGAGAACTCATTCTACGCGATGCAGGCGGTCGCTTTGGCCGACTTGTCAACCCAGCCATTGTGAGCCCGACTGTCGATATACTCGCTCGCCATGCCTCACGATTCACAACCGCTCTGGACGGACGACCCGCAAGGCCCCTCGCTGACGCTCCACCCCAGCCCAGCACCCACGCCGCGAGGCGGAGTCATGGTCCTGCCAGGCGGCGGGTACCAACATCTTGCCGAGCATGAAGGCAAAGACATTGCCGAATTCCTCTCCGCCGCGGGATTCGACTGCGGCGTGTTGAGCTACCGCCTCGCCCCGGACCATCGCCACCCCGATATGCTCCAAGACGCCCAGCGGGGGATGCGGATGATGCGGGCCGCCGAGGCGATCCGCTGCAAGAATATCGCCGTGCTCGGCTTCTCGGCGGGCGGTCACCTCGCCGGCTCGCTCAGCGTCCATCACGACCAGCTCACCAGCAAAGCCGACGACCTGAGTGAGACATATTCCGCTCGGCCGGACGCCGCGGTGCTTTGTTACCCGGTCATCGCCATGCGGGGCGAACATGTGCATGAAGGCTCTCGCAATAATCTGCTTGGGGAGGACCCGGGCGAAGACGATCTCAAGCTGATGGACCTGCATCGACATGTCGATGCGGACACCCCGCCGACGTTTCTATGGCACACCGCCGAAGACGCGGGTGTACCCGCCGAGAACAGCCTGATGTACGCCACCGCCTTGTTGGCCCATGATGTCCCGGCCGAACTGCATCTTTACGAACAAGGCAAGCATGGACTCGGACTGGCCGAGGGCATGCCCGCGGTATCGAGTTGGATCGAGTTGGCCATGATGTTTCTCGATCGGTATCTGAATGAGGTGCACGCGGATTGAGCCTGATCTTTGATGGTCATCTGGACATCGCCTACAACGCGATCTCGCATGAGCGTGACGCGACGCTGAGCGTGGATGCGACCAGAGAGCGGGAGGCCGACCCGCCCTGCACCGATGGCCGGGGGACCTGCACGACCTCGCTGCACGAGATGCGAGAGGCGGGCGTCGCCGTCGCCGTGACCACGTTGCTGGCGCGATGCAAGCCCTGGGTGAAGCCCGGCCGGGAAAAGTCGCGCTGGTCAGGCGATTGGCCCAGCCCCGCGATGGCTCATGCGGTGGCTAGCGCTCATCTAGCCTATTACCAGGAACTTCAGCGGCAGAGTCACGTCCGCATCCTGCGGTCGGCCGACGAGTTGACAGACCATTGGCAGGCATGGGCGGACAATAGCGAAGAAGGATTTCGCTCACTGCCGATCGGCCTGATCCTCACCATGGAGTGCGCCGACCCCATCGTCGAGCCGGACCAGTTGGAAGCTTGGCACGCTGCGGGGTTGCGTACGTTGATGCTGACGCATTTCGGGATGGGCCGATACGCCGCGGGGTCGATCCCCGAGCATGCGCCTAATCCGTTCGATATCGAGGGGCCGGTGTCGGAACTGGGTGTCGAGTTACTTAATCAGATGCAGCGGCTGAATATGCCGCTGGACCTGAGCCATCTCAGCGACACGAGTTTCTGGGATGCCATGCAGCGATTTGATGGCCGGGTGTACGCAAGCCATTGCAATTGCCGGGCCTTGGCCCCGGGGCAACGGCAACTCAGTGATGACATGATCCGAGCCATCATCGAACGCGACGGCATCATCGGCCTGGCACTCTATTTCGGCATGCTCCAACCCGATTGGCGACAGGCTTACGAAAAACAGCCCCTAAAACATGTCACGACTCTGGAAACGGTCGCCGACCACATCGACCATGTCGTGCAACTCGCGGGCGATACCCGTTGCGTCGCGATCGGCAGCGACCTGGACGGCGGGTTCGGGGCCGAGGAATGCCCCAACGGCTTCGACCGCCACCGCGATCTGCACCCTCTGGCCGAGATTTTGTGCAAGCGGGGTTACGCCGATCTAGACCTGTCGCAGATTCTGGGCGGCAATTGGCTGCGGTTTTTTACGCAAACGCTGCCGTGAATCCCCTCGCCCAACTCGAACGAACCGTGGCCACTCGCGGGACGCGTCGCGTCACCGGCTAAACACTCAACACTTTGCAAGTCTGCCAACCGGACAGCCTGATTCGGCCATAAAAAAACCCCCCGGTCCTTCGGAGGGTTCAGTCAATCCTTGGACGGCCACGCGACCAGCAGCTCCTCGCTGGGCGGCAGGCCCTGCCGTGTCCGGCAAAACCTGCGGGTCGTAATGCTTCACGAGCTGAGACGTCCTTGTCTCGATGGCTACGCGAAGCGACGGAGGCATCCGTTCCTCACGACGGGAATTCTAACAAATTCTGGAACTACTGCAATAGTTTTTGGGGAATATTTTGACGGATTTTTGAATCGACACTCAAAACCGTCGGTTGTCAGTCTGATAATCCGTCTGATTTTAGCCTAGTGTAGAAAATTCGCGTGGATACCGATGAGATATCAGTTAAAATTATGGAATCCCTATGACTGAATCTCCTATCTCTAACGCCACCGACCTCCGCACGCTGCGGGGCCAGGCCTTGAAGCAGGCCCGGCAGCTGGCGGGTTTGTCCGCGCGTGAATTGGCTGACCGCGTCAACGACCGGACCCGTGGCAGCGACCTGACGCACAACGCCATCTACGCCTACGAGCGAGGCAAGGTCCTGCTGGGCCACGAAGCCGCCCACCGCTTGGCCGAGGTCCTGAAGATGCCCGTGGGCGAACTGCTCATCGGCGACCCGGACTACGCCGGCCAGGCCCCGACCGCCGAGTCGACCGACGCCACGGCGATCGAAGATCTGGGCGACGATCGGCTGCGTCTCGCCCGTCAGGCGCTGCTCGAAGAAGTCGGGCCGATGATGAATTGTCTTTGCGTGTTGCAGCGGCAGTTGCGACGCGCTCGGCCGGGCTCTGCCAACAGCACCGCCTTCGCCGCCACGCTCGACCTGCTCAGCGACGATCTGCGGCAAATCCTCGACTCACCCGCCGCCGGCTGGGTCACCCGGGCCCATCGGGCCGAGGGCTACGACACGCTGCAGGACCTACTCGACGCGGTCAATAAACTTCGCGAGATGCACGATCAGCGTTCGCTGGAACTGGTTGAAGCGGATCAGGCCGGATCGGCCGCCGTCGCCCGCCAATGCCACGCCTGGGCCGACGCCCTGACCGCCCCGCTTGACCGCCTGCTCGACCTTACTGGCCGGGGTCAGCGGATGGCTTTTCACTGAAATCGCAGAAAGGTTTGACCGCGGCTAATTAATCCAGCGCCCCGGTGCAACTCGACCCCGCGCCCGCGGTGCAGCCGAAGCAGTGCGCCGCGGTTTGGATGTGGCGGCCGACCAGTTCTTCCGGCGTGAAATCCCAGATCTTTTTGCTGTGCTGTTCGACGTAGTGCTCGCCGCCGATTGGGCCTTCCAATGGCATTTGCAGCATCTGGTTGAAGTCACAGTCGTAGACGCTGCCCTGCCAGCCGACGCTGACGAGGTTAGTGCACATGACCTGCTCGACATTGCCGGGGTTGTGGGCGGCCAGCAGCTTGTTCATGTAGTTGTCGTACTGACCCTCCTTCCGTAGGTATTCCTCGAATCGACGGACAGGCATGTTGGTCAGGGCCCAGAGCTTGTGGAACTGGATGCCGAAGTGTTTCATGAGGTGAGCTTTGTAGGCGGCTTCGAGCGACGCCTGATCGCCCGCCAACCCGAAGCCGACCGGGTTGTAAACCAGGTCGAGCCGCAGTTCGCTATCGGGCATGCCGTAGCCGATGGCGTTGAGTTTTTTGAGGACCTCGATGGACTCGACGAACACGCCGTTGCCCCGCTGGGCGTCGACGTTGTCTTCCAGATAGCACGGCAGGGAGGCGGTGATCTCGACCTTATGGTCGGCGAGGAATTGGGGGATGTGCTCGTAGCCTTTTTTCAGCAGGATCGTGAGGTTGCAGCGGTCGATGGTGTGGA
Organism: uncultured Phycisphaeraceae bacterium; assembly: GCA_964523485.1. Classification (GTDB taxonomy): domain Bacteria; phylum Planctomycetota; class Phycisphaerae; order Phycisphaerales; family Phycisphaeraceae; genus Algisphaera. The sequence goes on from CAZFZS010000010.1 coordinate 29,257, forward strand.
TGCCGCGGTCGGTGAAGGCCTCGACGAGCTTTGTGAAATGCGGGTTCATCTCCGGGGCCCCGCCGGTGACGTCCGCGAGCTGCAGATCGAGCTGTTCGGCGTGCTGATCGACCCAGCCGAGGATATTTTCCATCGTTTCCCAGGTCATGATCTCGCGACGGTTGGGCGAGGCCTCGACGTGGCAATGGCTGCAGGCGAGGTTGCACATCTTGCCGACGTTGAGTTGCAACGTGGTCAATGCCGTGCGGGTGAGGGTTTGGCCGTCCTGGTCGAGCCGTTCGCCGAACGGGTCGTGGTCGCGGGCCAGAGGAAGAGCGATGGGTCGGATCATGGCGGGCCATTCTAGCAGGCAACGCAAAAGACTATGGAACAATCTCGTAGGCGGGCGGATTGTTCCACCGATGCCGTATGCTCTCTTGCCTCGAAAAGCCCTGACTCCGAAAGCTGATGCCATGCAAAAACTCAACCCCGCTCTCGCTCTCGTCCTGACCCTGTTGATCGGCTGCAGCACGGTACCGCAGGTCCCCGCGGAGGATCGGCTGGATGCATATAGCCATGAGCCTTACGCCGAGGTGCTGGAGGCCTCGGTAATCGATGGCAATGTCGATTATGCCGCGATCACGCCCGAGCTCGAGGCGAAGCTGGATGTCTACCTCAACGCCGTCGCCCGGTTCGGCCCGGAGCAGACGCCCGACCAGTTTGCCAATCGCGATGCCGAGTTGGCGTACTACCTCAACGCCTACAACGCCATCATGATCAAGCTTTGGCTGGACAAGGGTGCCCGCGAGGCCGACCGCGATGACAAAGTGCAATGGCTGACCTGGTTCACCGTGCCGCAGTGGCGCGTCGATGGCAACACGATGAATCTCGACCACCTCGAACAGCGGTTGATCCGACCACGATACGACGAGCCACGCATCCATGCGGCGCTGGTCTGCGGCGCCGTGGATTGCCCGCCGCTGCTCAATGAGCCTTACGCCGGCGAAACCCTCGAAAAGCAGCTCGGCGACCAGACCTCCGCCTGGCTAACCGACCCGTCCGAGGACGGGCTGCAAATCCGCGAAAACGGCAAAGTCTACCTCTCCGCGATCTTCGGCTGGTATCGCGACGATTTCCGGGAACACGGCGGCCTCGATGCGATGCTCAGCCGATACCTGCCGGATGAAGACCCACGCAAAGAACGGGCCGTCGAGGCGGCGAAGAACAATGAATTGAACTTCATGAGTTATGACTGGTCGATCAATCTGCCACAGGAGTGAAAAAACTGGTTTAGCCGTAGACGCGAAGCGTTCCGCGGATTGTGGCAGGAGCGGCTTCGCCGATCCCGCTAAACGGGTTTTTGCAATGCTAAACTTTGGTTGTCATGCCAACCCCTTCCCAACAGCGCATCGTCGTCGGCGTCACCGGCGCCAGCGGGGCGATCTATGCGGCCCGGATGGTGCAGCTGCTGGTGCAGTCGGGGGTCCAGACGCATCTGGTCGTTTCGCCGTTGGGGCAACGGCTGCTGCGCGATGAATTGGGCATGGAAGGAGTGGACTTGCGTGCGTTGTCCGGCGTCGGGCCTGAAGACGATGTGCCCGACAACCTGACTTATCACAGCCACAAGGATGTCGGAGCGACCATCGCGTCCGGCTCGTTCCGTCACGATGGCATGATCGTCGTGCCCTGCTCGTCCAATACGCTCGGCGGGATCGCGACCGGGTCAGCAGGCAACCTGATCACGCGTGCCGCCCACGTCACCTTAAAAGAACGCCGAAAGCTGGTGCTGGTGCATCGCGAGTCGCCGCTGTCGCTGGTAGACATCCGCAACATGGCCGCGGTCACCGAGGCGGGCGCGATTGTTGCGCCAGCCAATCCGGGCTTCTACATGCTGCCGGAGACGATTGAAGACCTCGCGGATTTCGTCGTCGGCCGCTGTCTCGACCTGGTCGGGGTCGAGCATGACCTGGATATCCGCTGGTCGCCTGGGATAGGCAAGGCGAAGGCGGGGCGATGAATCGGAGCGCTAACCCGCAAGCGATGGGCGGTGGGGTGCGTGCGGGTGGTTTCCCGCGGCCGGGTTGGGGTCGGCAGGCGGTGGCCTTAGGGCGGGACATTAAGCTGAGCCATTCGGTGTTTGCGTTGCCGTTTGCGGTGCTGGGGATGATGTTGGCGGCGGGCTGGGCGGGCCGATTGCCACGCGTGATCGAGTTGCTGCTGATCGTTTTCTGCATGGTAACCGCCCGGACTTATGCCATGGCGGTCAACCGATGGGCGGATGCGACGATCGATGCAGCAAATCCGCGGACTGCCAAGCGGGCTTTGCCGAGCGGCCGGGTCGGCCGGGGTTTCATGGTGATGACCATCGGGCTAAGTGCATCCGGGTTGGTGGGGGGTGCCGCGGGGTTTTGGATCGTCTCAAATAACGCTTGGCCGGTGCTGCTGAGTCCCCTAGTGCTGGCGGTTTTAAGCGTGTACAGCTTCGCTAAGCGGTTCACTTGGGCGTGTCATTTGTTGTTGGGTTTCGCGTTGGCGATCAGCCCGGTGGCGGCGGCGGTGGCGATCGAGCCGGGCTACCTGGGGCAGCCGACTGCCTGGCTATTGGCGGGCATGGTGCTGTGCTGGGTCGCGGGGTTCGATGTGATTTACGCCCTGCAGGACGTCGGCTTCGATCGGCAGGCGGGGCTGTTCTCGATGCCCGCAACGCTGGGCGAAGATCGTGCGATCTGGATCAGCCGGTTTTTGCACGTCGGTGCGTGGGGGTTGCTCGTCGCGGCATGGTGGGTCAGCCCGCAGTTGCAGGTTATGTTCGCCGCGGCGGTGATTGCGGTCGGTGTTCTGCTGGTGCTCGAGCACTTTTTGATTTGGCGGTCGCCGACACGTCACCTGAACATGGCGTTCTTCACCGTCAACGGCGTGGTCAGCGTATTGCTGGGCCTGGCGGGGTGTGTGGATGTTTGGCTGCGGATTTAGCAGCCGTAACCGCAGATTGCGCGGATTCCGCAGAAGAATTGGCCGCAGATGAACGCGGATAAACGCTGATTATTACAACTGTTTCTGATTTATGTACCTATTCCTTGCAACTTAATTTCTTCGCAGACTATTATTGGTTTTCGAAAATAACTGATCATATATGCGTTGATCCGCGTTCATCTGCGGCTAAAAAAACTTCTGCGGAATCTGCGTCATCTGCGGTTTTGGCTGCTGCTTCATTCCGCGACGCGTTCGATCTGAGCGCCAAGGTTTTGGAGGGTTGTTTCCATGGTTTCGTAGCCGCGGTCGAGGTGATAGACGCGGCGGATGGTGGTCGTGCCGCGGGCGGCGAGGCCGGCGATGACCAGGCCTGCCGAGGCCCGCAAATCACTGGCCATGACCGGGGCACCGACCAGTTCGCGGACGCCGGTGACCATTGCGCTGGGTCCGACGCGGGTGATGTCTGCGCCCATCCGCAGCAGTTCCGCGACATGCAAAAAGCGATCGGGGAAGATTTTTTCGGTGATGATCGCGTTGCCATCCGCCAGCGTCAGCAGGGCCATGATCTGGGCCTGTAGGTCGGTCGGGAAGCCGGGGTGGGGCTGCGTGACGACCTGGACGGGGTTGAGCCGACGGGGGGTAAGGACGCGGACGGTATCGGATCGGCTGAAAGCCGAGGGATGGCCATCGCTCGGCTTTGTGAGCTCAATCGTGATGCCGATTTCGGCAAGTCGGTCGAGGGTAGCGCCCAGGGCATCGGTGGGGAAGTTTTCGAGCACGACATCGCCGTGCGTGATTGCGGCGGCCATGAGGTACGTCCCCGCCTCGATCCGGTCAGGCATGACAGCATGGCCTCCCCCGGAAGAACCGCGGTCTTCCGAGCCGTTTGAGTCTGTGCCGTGCAGCGACTCGACGCCGTCGATCGTCAAACGCGGCGAGCCGAGGCCTTGAATTTGCGCACCCATGCTGATGAGCAGTTTTCCCAAATCCTCGATCTCCGGCTCACAGGCAGCCGACTCGATCACGGTCTGCCCTTCCGCGAGGCAGGCGGCGGAGAGCACATTTGCTGTGCCTAGCACGGTCGAACCGTTGGGCCCGCCGAGGAAAACGTGCCCGCCGATGAGCCGCCCGCCGGCCGGAGCGGTGGCGACGATGTAGCCGGCGTCGAGGTGGATCTCGGCTCCCAGCGCGCGCAGGCCGCGCAGGTGCAGATCAACGGGTCGGTCGCCGATTGCGCAGCCACCGGGCATCGACACGCGGGCCTTGCCCCGCCGGGCGAGCAACGGCCCGAGTACGCAAATACCCGCCCGCATCGTGCGGACGATCTCATACTCTGCGACCGATGAGCCATCCGGATCGGCGTGAAGCGTCAGCTTCTTCTCATCCGTTTTGTAGCCTGCCGAGCAACCCAACGAGACGAGCAGCCGCTGGAGATTGCGGATGTCCGCGAGGTCCGGCACATCGGTCAACACGACCGGCTGATCCGTCAGCAATGCTGCCGCCATCAGCGGCAGGCAAGCGTTCTTCGCCCCGTTGATCCGCACATGACCACGCAAGGGGCGGCCGCCTTCGATCACAAAACTGTCCATGGTTGAGTGCCTGGGGCCTAGGGCTTAGGGCCTAGGCGAACGGGGTTAGAGTTCGCAATACGCAGTCAGTTCGATGATGGTACAAAGTTCGCCATGTATTTCGCTATACGAAACAGGCGTCACCGTTTTTCCCAGGCACTAGGCCCTAACCCCTAGGCACTATTCATGGACCTCAAGCAACACATCCGCGACATCGCCGACTTTCCCAAGCCCGGCATCACGTTCAAGGACATCACCCCCCTGCTGGCCGACCCGGCGGCGCTTGCGATGGCGGTCGAACAGATGGCCAATCCGTTCCGTGGTCAGGGCATCGAGTTGGTCTGCGGGGCCGAGTCACGCGGGTTCATCTTCGGCACGGCGATCGCCCAGTCGCTCTCGGCTGGTTTCGTGCCGATCCGCAAGCCCGGCAAGCTGCCCAGCGACAAACGCTCCAAAACCTACGACCTCGAATACGGCACGGACACCCTCGAAATCCACGCCGACGCGATTAAGCCCGGCCAGAAGGTACTCATGGCTGACGACCTCCTGGCCACCGGCGGCACCCTCAAAGCCTGCCTCGACCTGGTCGACGAATTGGGCGGCGACATTGTGGGGATCACGGTGCTGATCGAACTGGGTTTTCTCGATGGCCGAGCGCGGATCAAGCCCTATGACGGGGTGCATGCAGTGTTGAAATATTGAAATCGGAAAAACGGAAAATACTCAAACCGTCTGCGGGTGGTCATCGCAGAGCGGTCCGCCATGGAGATGCACTAACTTACTCAGGCTCAGAGTAACAGCGGCGGTTGCTTTATTTTTCAATAGTAAATTTTCCGCTTTTCCGTTTTACTGCTTTTCTGCTTTACTAGCCCCATGTCCCAACGTGTGCGTCGCAAGCAAGCCAAGCCGATGCAGCGGCCGATCACGTCGTACTGGGAACGCACGCTTTGGCCGTTGCAAAGTCTGTATTTTCTGCTGCCGCTGCTGATTATTTACGAACTGGGCACGCTGGCGTTCGCCCCGGAAGCGGGGGGTCGGCTGCCGCCGATTTACGCGGAACGCCTACTCGGGCTGTTTTTCGAATGGGCGGGGGTCTATGGCTACTACCTGCCGGGCCTGCTGGTCGTGATCGTGTTGCTGGTCATGCATCTGCTTCGGGGCGACCCGTGGAAGCCCGAGCCGCCGTTGTATGTCGCGATGGCGATCGAGTCGATCGTATTGGCGGCGCCGCTGTTCGTGTTCAGCGTGATGCTGACCTCCGGCCCGGGCGGTTCCGGGGCGGTAGGCGATTCCTTGGAGGCGGTGATGGTGCTCGGCCGAGGCGATAACGCGACCGGGCTGGATGCCGTGCCCAGTTGGCAAGCCGGCGCGATTTTCTCGATCGGGGCCGGTATTTACGAAGAGCTGGTCTTTCGGCTGATCGCGATCGTGCTGATTCACACGCTGTTGGCGGATGTGTTCGCCTTGCCACACAAATTCGCGGCCGGGGCGGCCATCGTGGTGTCCGCCATCGCGTTTGCGTTGTACCACCCATTCGACAGCTACAACCCGCTGAACTGGTCGAGCGCCGACTTGGGCCGAGCGGCGTTTTATACGCTGGCAGGTCTGTATTTCGCAGCGATCTATGTCTACCGCGGCTTCGGCATCGTCGCCGCCACGCATGCCCTCTATGACCTGATGGTCATCGTGGTGCATTTCAGTGGACGGGATGTTTGACTGGAGAAGATTTTGACAGGATGACTGGATGGGGCAGGATGGACAGGATCAGAAATTTAGATTTTTAATTAGAGCTATTTATTTAATCCTCTATTTTTCCCTTGCAAGCACAATTTTCATTTCTGATCCTGTTGATCCAATCCATCCTGTAATCCTGTCAAAAACCTCACTTCCGCTCCGCACACCAGTTGAACAGTGCCTGCCATTCCTTGTTCTGGGCGGAAATCAGGGCGGGGTCGTCGGAGTCGCCGCGGCTGTGGGCTTTTTCGAGCTGGTCGACAAAGCGGAACGGGTCGTAGCGGGCGACATCGGTGCCCGAGCCCGCGCCGCCACCGGTCAGGTCGATGCGTTGCATCGCGGGGTGCAGGCCGGCCTTGCGGAACCAGTACTTGCTGTTGGAAAAATCGCCCTCGCGGCGGTGCATGATGCCATGCCAGTACGACCCGGTAGGCGTTTCCAAGCTCTGGCTGGCGTCGTGGGATCGCTCCAGATCATCGACATACAGCCAAAGCCCCGCCACGAGGGCTGGGCGGTCCTGCATGGCCGGGTCCTGAACGATCTGTTCGACGATCTGCACCGCCTCGGCCGGGCCGGGGCCATCGGTCACGACCAACGCCTGCATTGCCTCGTCAAACGGCAGGCAATCAAACAACGGCTGACAAAGTGTTTCATATGTTTCGGGCAGGATGAGATTCATCGGTCGCGGCTCCGCGGATGGGTTCAGATTCAAGCCAAAAAATAGTCTCTCGGCATTGAGTTTTATACGCGAACCGACCGTCGATGTCTGTGCTGAATTGCTAAAGAAATTTCGTTGAAATTTTGCAAAATTAACGCTGCGGCGAGACAGGCTCTTGTATACAGTGTGAATGGACCTGCTCATGGAGGAGCAAACACATGCCCCAACTTATCACCGTTCAAGAATCTCGCACCGAAGGAATTTGGCGTGTCCATCAGGACCGCTCCGCCCCGTCCACGCACCGCCGAAAGCGAAAGCACCCGGACCGCAGCGTCCCGTTGTCGCATCGGCTGTTCAGTTGGCTGACGCCTCGTAAACCTGGGACGCGGTCACGACGGCGGTGATCAAACGCACCGCTTTTGCATTGACTTAACTGCCCATCGCTAGCGGATTAGTGCTGTCCCGCAAGCGATGGGCCGTCGGGATTTTGCATCGCACGATCACCCCAGCGTCGGCCGCAACTGCTGCATCGACTTGATCGGTGTGCTGCCGCCAACGGTAAGCTCGCTCCGCGCGTTGGGCTGCTCGTCCTCGCCGGCGATCGGGTCGGCCAAGTCGTCCAGCCGGTGGTCCGAGACGATCTCGAAGCCGGCGTCGCGGATCATCTGATAGGTCCGGCGTCGCTCAGCCCCTTGGCCGTTCAGATAGCCATCCAAAAACAGTGAATTGGCCGGGTATAAGCACATCGCCTCGAGCGACCGCAGGTGATACTCCCGCCCGGCCGCGCACCGCACCTCCGCCTCGGGGTTCGTAAACCGGAAAAGACATAGGACCCGCAGGCAATACGCCGGCGTCAGCGCCTGGCCGCCCGACCCCAGCGGCCGATCCAGCACATTACCCTCAAACGGCAACAAGAAATTCACCGGGATCGACTCGGCCTTGAGCGACCGCAGCGTCAACGCGACCTCGATCAGTTCCTCATGCGTTTCACCCATCCCAACGATCAGCCCTGAGCAGGTCTGCAGCCCCGCCCGCTTAGCGCTCAACAGCGTGTTGACCCGGTCGTCGTAGGTGTGCGTGCTGCAGATCTTGCCGTAGTTATCACGGCTGGTGTTGAGGTTATGGTTCAGCCGATCCAGCCCGGCATCGGCCAATTCCTGGGCCTTTTCATCATCGAGCAGGCCCGCCGAGACGCAGACCTCCAGCCCCGGGAAAGTTTCCTTGATTTTGCGGACATACGAGGCGAGCTGGGCGGTCCGTTTGTCGCTCGGGCCTCGGCCGGAGAAAACCATGCAGTAGCGAAACGCCCCCGCGGCATGGGCCCGCTGGGCCTCGGCCAAAACTTCTTCCTCGCTTTTGATCGCGTAAGGCTCGATATCCGCCTCGCTGGTTTTCGCCTGCGTACAATAGGAGCAGTCCTCCGGGCATCGACCATTCTGGGCGTTATTCAGAATATGGACCTGCACCTTGTGGCCGAAACGGGCTTTCCGCACCGTGTAAGCGGCGTTGAGCAGCGGCATCAAATCGACGGCCGGGTCCGCGAGGATGGCTTGGCAGACCTCGGACGAGAGTTCACGGCCGGCCAAGGCGTCATGAGCGAGTTGAGCGTAGTCGAGCAAAGCGGGGCCTTTTCAGACAAGTATCCGGGAAATCTGGCAGCCGTACGGCTTGCGTAGGTCGCAGGGATTGTAACGACGCGGCGAATTGACCGATAATGCGTAGCAGCGGCCCGGGGTCAGTCGGCACCGGCATTCGGCCGTTAATAAGTATGGGCAGGCTCACGCCGACCCGAGGTATCATGCGGACTCCTACGATCAGGAAGGCAAAAGTGAACACGCAAGACTCTCCGCGGCGGACGACCCGCACGGCCCCCAGACCTCTGCGCCCCGGCCGAACCCGGCTGGTGGCCATGCTTCTGGGCCTGGGCCTGCTCATCGGCGTCGGCAACGCCCTGCAAGCTCAAACCCAGCCCGCCCCCGCCCCCGGAAGTGCCACCGCCCCCGGAACCACGCAGACCGCGCCAGTCCAGCCGGGACCGCAGCCGATGCCGGCCGTCCAGCCGCCGGGCCAAGTCGCCCAGCCGCAGCCCGCGGCCGACACCGCCCCACCCGTGCTGGGCGTCGATAGCGAGGGCTTCTACAAGCTCAAGGACATGTTCATGTTCTCGCCGATCATCAACGGCATTATCGCGGGGCTGTCGGTCATCGGGCTGATGTTCTTTCTGTATTTCCTGCTGACGATTAACAGCCGGGCCGTCGCACCCGCGGGCTTTGTCAATGAGGTGACCAACCTCGTGCTGGTGCATCGCTACGACGCTGCGGCCGACCTCTGCCGCCGCTCCAAGGGCGTGTTCATCGCCCCGATCGTGCAGCGCTGCCTGGAAAATGCCGGCAAGAGCCAATCGGTCATCCTCGACATGATCGACTCCGAAGGCCGCCGCCTCAGCGACGTGATCTGGAACCGCATCAGCTACCTCGCGGACATCAGCAACGTCGCGCCGATGCTCGGCCTGCTGGGCACGGTCATGGGCATGATCACCGCCTTCTTCGGCTTGGATAAAGAGTCCGCTTCCATCAACGCGTCGGTGCTGAGCCAGGGCGTCGGACAAGCGATGGCCACCACGATGTTCGGCCTGATGGTCGGCATCGGGGCCCTGGTCGCCTACTCCATCGTGAAAAGCCGGGCGACCAAAACCCTCGCCGAGGCCGAGTCCGCCGTCCACTCCATCGCCGACCGCATCCGCTCGTCCGAACGCGGCGAGGACGACGACACCGAGAAAACCGTGATGGACGAGCCGTCGAAAGTGTTTTGATTGCGAGTTGGGAGTTGGGAGTTGGGCATTGGGGTTTAGGAAAGCATCAACCGACTAAGCCCAATGCAAAGGCTCCCACAAATTTTCAGACCCGACCAGCTTAGCCCAACACCTAATTCCTAACGCCCAACGCCCGAAATATGTCCTTCGCCACCACCACCCGTGAACGTTCCGCACCGGTCCTGCCGCTTGCCGGCATGGTGGATGTGCTGTTTCTGTTGCTCATCTTCTTCATGACCGCGTCCGTGTTCCGCGATCAGGAACTGAGCATGGACGTCTCGCTGCCGACCTCCGAGACCGCCTCGGCCGAGGCCGGGCCGGCCACACAGATCGTCATCTCCATCGGGGAAGACGACCGCGTCTACCTCGGCGAACGCGAAGTCCCGATGGACAACCTCTTCGGCATCCTGCGCGACCTGCAGGAAGTCGCCCCCAATGATTCGGTCGTCGTCCGAGGCGATCAGGTCAGTAACCTCGGCACCGCGGTACAGGTCATGGACCTCGCCCAGCAGGCCGGCCTGACCAACGTGAGCATCGCGACGATTCGGCCGGCGGAGTGAGCGAGTCGAAAGTGGGAAGTGGGAAGTCGAAAGTCGGAACAGATTTGCAAACGCGAAAGCGTCAGGTGACGTATGAAACGGATGATCAGCAAAATTTTCGCGGGCCTCCTGCTCACTTCCGCCTTGATCATTCCGGCTTCCGCCTTTGCCCAAGACACCGCCCGTCAGCAGTTCATGTTTGCCTACAAGCTGATGCAGCGTGGTGATTTGGCCGAGGCAGGACAGGCGTTTGATGACTATCTCGCGAAATATCCGCAGGATGAGCAGCGAGGCGATGCCGCTTATTTTCGTGCCGCGTTGCACCGCAAGGCGGGCGAAACCCAAAAGGCCGCCGACCAGCTCAAGGACGCCCCCGCCCCGTCGCGTGTGCCCGAATATATGTCCGACCTGCTCTACGGGCAGGTCTTGGTTGACCTGAGCGAATTCGAAAAAGCACTCGAAGTGCTCGAACGGTTGGAGCCGGGCGACTTCCCGGATGCGGTGGCTCCGTCGTTGCAACTGCTTCAAGGTCTGGCCTACCGTGGCACGGGCAACCAAGCCGCAGCCACCCGTTACCTCGCGACGGCCGCCAAGGCCGAGTCGCCGATCCGACCCACTGCACTGTTGGAGCTTGGCCGAAGCCAGGCCCGCGGGGGCGATGCCGCCGCCGCGATCGAAAGCCTGAATCAGGCCGTCTCCACGCAGAACGAAGCCGTCGGCCCGGAGGCGGCCCGACTCGCGGGCGACCTCGCCTTTAGTCTGGGACGATTCGATCAGGCGGCTGGGTTTTACGACATCGTGATTGAGCGGTACCAGACCCGGCCGGAGTTCGGCCCGGCGGCGGTTGGTCGGATGTGGGCCGACCTCAAGGCCGGCCGCAATGTCGCGGTGATCGAAACCTATAATCAGCTCCGCGATGCCCTGCCCGAAGCCCAGCGTGCCGACGCCGCCTACGTCGCCGGCTCGGCCAATCAAGCACTGGGACAACACGAAAACGCCATCGATCTGCTGCTGAAATACATCGCCAGCGGCGACGAGCAGCCGCTTCAGGCCAACGCCCTTTACAAGCTCGCCGTCAGCCAACTCGAGCTCGAGCGTTTCGATGACCTGCGTCGCACCGTGCAGCATATGGATCGCAATTTCGCCGAGGCGCCGCAGACGACCGATGCCTCGTTTCTGATTGCCTCGGCCGACGCGAATCAGGGCCGGGCCGCCGCGGGTGTCGCCCGACTGAAATCCTTCATCGAAGCCGGGCCGGGCAATTCGTATTACAGGCAGGCTTTGCTGCGTCGGGCCGCACTGTTCGAGACCAACGGCGAGCCCGAAGCCGCCGCGGCCGACCTGAAGCTTTATCTCGATAGCCTCGAAAGCCCCGCGGAAGCCCCCGGCGTCGCGTTGCGTTACATCGACCTGACCCACCGCCTGGATCAACACGAACAAGCGATCGCGACGGCTGATGCGCTGCTTGCCGCCGAGGTTTCCGCCGAGATCGAGCAGGAGGCGATGTACCGCAAGGGCGAAGCCCTGACCCGGGCCGGCGAGTTTCCCGAAGCCCTCGCGGTGTTTGACCAGCTGCAACGCAAGCACCCGCTTAACAGCTTCCGCCACGATGTGGACCTGCGGCGCGGCCTGCTGCTCAGCCGATTGGGCCAACCCGAAAAATCGATGCAGGTCCTGATCGAAGTCGCGGACAACGAGGCCCTCGCGATCGACCAGCGGGTTGCGGCATTGCGGATCATCGCGGCCCGGATGCGGGATACCGATCGCCCGGATGACGCCGCCGCGACCCTGCGCCGCATGGAAACGGTCGCTGACATCACCGCATTGACTGACGCGGAACTGCTCTGGTTGGCTGATTACGAATTGAACAACGTCAACCCGGATGCGGCGATCGCGGTGCTCAACACCTTCGAGCGCCCCGACCGCAAGCTCTCGGGTGCCGATGAGTCTGAAGCGCTGTATCACCGCGGCCGGGCTGCCTTTGCCAAGGGTGAATACGAGAAGGCCCACAAGTCGTTCTTCGGCGTCGTCGCGCTGGGTCGAGGCTTCGACCTCGACGCCCGGCTGTATCTCGCCCGGTCCGAAGCGGCTTTAGGCAACCTTGATGCCGCCCTGATCGAGCTGTCTGATCTCATCAATGTGCAGGACGGCCGGGTCCGGGCCGAATCGCTCTTCGAGACAGGCAACGTCCACCGCCTCCGGGCCGACCGCCTGCGTCGGCAGGGTGATACGAATGCCGCCACCCAAGCCCTGCTCGACGGCCGGGCCGCCTACAAACGGCTGGTCGTGCTCTACCTCACCGTCGAATCGCTTTACCCTTTGCAACCGCAAGGGCTGATCCACCTCTCGGAAATCGCCAGGCAGCTCGGCGAAACCGAAACCGCTTACAAAGAACTGGGCGAGTTGATCCAAGCTTTCCCCGACACGCCTTACGCCAGCTATGCGAAAGCGGTACTCGATCAAGAGCAACGCAGTCGGCCGGATGACGCGTTGGTGACGCTGAACCGTTTGGATATCGACGGCCTCGATCCGATGCTCAAGCAGCGGGTGGAGGATCGCCTCGATCAATTGGAGGCGATGCGATGAGCCCGCCCCGCCGATTCCGCCGCCGCCGTGGCCGATACCGCGCGTTCCGCCCGAGCCTGCTCGCCAAGGCACCTGCTCTGATGCTCATCATCGGGCTGGTGCTCAGCCTCGGTTCGCACCTCGGGTTGGGCTATGCCGTTTATGACGAGTCGTTCGGCCGAATCGACCCGGACCTGCTCAACAAAGACAAAGCTCCGGTCCGCGTCAAGCGTGCCCAGTTCGATCAGGTCATTACGCAAAACGAAAACGCCAGCCAAGCGGACCCGACCAGTGAGGACCTTGCCAACGAGCTGATGCAGGCCGTGCCGACACAAACCGCGGAGGTCGTCGAGCCGGACTTGGAGATGCAAGACTACGCGGACGACCCCGCGTTGGACGATTCCGCGCAGGCTGAAGCCACGACTCCCGAACTCGACCTCGACGCGATGTTCGGCGACCTCACGCCAGAGTTCGAAGACATCGAGTTCACCGAAAACTCCCGCTTCGATCCATCGGAGTCCGGGGGCATCGCCAGCAGTGCCGAGATGTCCGGCGACCTTTTGTCAAGCCTGCAAAGCCCGGCCGGACCCGGAAACGGCCTGCCCGCCGCGGGGCGTTTCGACCCGACCGGCACGGGCATGGGCGCCGGCGGTTTGAGCGGCGGCACGAATGCTTACGCCGCTGGTGAAGGCCCCGCCCTGCCGCCCTCACTCCTGCAGCCGGGGGCCGGCACCGCGAAAACCCCCGAAAACCCCGGCAGCGCAGTTGAAGCTTCCGGGGGGGTGGATTTTCTCTCGTTCGGCGAGTTGGCTCCCGAAGATTTCGAGCCGCCCGAACGGCTCGATGACGACTTCGATTACTTCGTTTCTCGCTACAACGCTCCGACCGGCGGCGATGGCTACTTCCGCGTGCAGATCACCGGCCGCCGCTCGCTCATCAAGCTTGCGACGATGCCCAAAGATGTCGTGTTCATGATCGACACGTCTCGCAGCATCCCGCAGAACAAGGTGGATGAAGTCGTCAAGGGTGTGCTCGAATCGCTGCGGGTGCTCAATAAGGAGGACCGGTTCAACCTGATCCTGTTCAGCGAGCAGACCTATTTCTTCTCACAGGAGCCGGTGCCCGCGACTCGGGCGAATGTCGACGTGCTCGAGCGTTGGCTGCGGGGTGTGCGGTCGCGCGGGTTTACCGATGTGAACCTCGCAATCCGGCAGTTGCTCAAGCGCGACATCGAGCCGGGCCGGGTGTACGAACTGTTTCTGATCTCCGATGGCAAGCCGACGCTGGGCGTGCTCGACACCCGCGAACTGATCAACTTGATCACGCGCGAAAACGACCTGAATGCCAGCATCTACTGCATCGGCATCGGCCGGGATCAGGACAACCGCCTGCTGGACTTCCTGGCCTACCGCAACAAGGGTTTCTCGGTCAGCACGACCAAACGCACGGAGATCGCCGGACTCATCCGCGACCTGATGAGCCGATTGCGCTATCCGATCATCACCGATGTCCGCGTCCGCTTCGCCGGCCAAGGTCTCAATGAGGTGTACCCGCTCTACCTGCCAAACGTCCACCAGGGCGAAAGCTTCGACATCTACGGCCGATTCGATCAGCCCGGCCCGTTCACGATGCAGATCACCGGCAACTCCGCGGGCAAACGCGTCGACTTCACGTTCCGCTCTGACCTGCAGAACGCCATCCCCGGCCGCGACGACGTCGCCAAGGGCTGGGCCTTCTGGAAACTGCACCACCTCTACAGCGAAATCATCCGCCTGGGCGAAAAGCCCGAGCTGCTCCGAGCCATCAGCGATCTGCGCAGGCGGTATGAGCTCAATACCTTGTATTGAGTCGCAGCGGCATATTCCGACAACTAATATTTACGAGTCAGCTGACTGTTTAGCGGGTGCGGCAAAGCCGCCCGCGGGACACTTCGTGTCTCCCGCTAAACGCGAAACAGGTCTGATTTTTGGACTCACCGAAGCGGCATCAATGTCACGGCGATTTTCTGTAGCAGTTGATCGATAATGGGCTCGCTCGTATCCAACTCAACGAGGTTGCGCTTTTCGTCCGGATCGGCGACCATATCGAATAGCGTCAGGCAACGGCCGGTGTCGATTTGGAATGAGGCTTTGTGCAATTCGTTTTCGATCATCAGACGATCGGCGAACTCGCTGAGCATCGTCTCGCGGTCCGGGGTCATGGGTTCGTTACGGAGCATCGGCAGTACGCTGCGGCCGACGGCGGAGGTGGGCATGTCCGCACCGGCGAGGCTCGCCGCCGTCGCGGTTAAATCGATCGTCTGCACCATCCCATCCTGGAATTTCTCATCGGTCGTGATCGCCCCGGCAGGCGGCTCGACAATCAGTGGCACTTCGATGGCACCGCTCAGAAACGATTCGTGGCCGAGCAGGCCGTACTCACCTAAGAGCATTCCGCGATCGGCGGTAAGCAGAGACCAGTTGTGGTTGGCATCGCGGCGTTGCGTCAACGTTCCGTGGAGTTGGCCGACGGCCCGATCGATCAAACCCACCCGCCCCAGATAATCCGAACGCAATTTCGCGATCCGATCCCGATCGAGCGATTGCATCTGGGTCCGCGGCCGATCCGAGCGGAGCAGCGGGTCGAGGCTGCCGACGCTGATGGGGGCGAACCGCCGAGTCAGGTCGGCGTGGTCCACGAGCGTGTCGAAATAGCGCGGGGCAGGCTGGCCGTTACCCGGGCCGGCGAAGATGACGAACATCGCCCAAGGCCGATCTTCCGGCAGCCGACCAAGCATTTCTACGGCTTGGTCGGCAATGAAGCCATCGATGTCATCTTGCGGATCGAGCGTGGCCGAGCCGGTGATTCCCTTGCGATCGTTTTTACCCGGTGAAGCGGCCGCATGGAACCCGCGTGCCTTGGCGGCGGCGTGGTACCAGCAGGTGCCATCCGTTGCGGCCGAGGCTTGGTCCCAGCACGTCAGGACCGTTTCATCCAGCCGTTTCTGGATACGGCCGACCTCGCCGACGCCTGCGGTGTAATACCCCGCCTGCTTCAGTTGTAGCGGCAGGCCTGAATGCGGAGCATCATCCGCGGTGGCCTCCATGGTTTGGCGAGGGTGAAGGCCGCTGAGCACCGCGTCCATCCCGGCCGGGTCGCTGGGACTGACGGAACTGGCGACCAGCCGCAGGCCCCGCCGACCCATCGCATCAAGGTTCGGGGTATGCAGCGGCCATTCGCGCTCGTCGGACAGGGCATCGCTACGGAGGCCATGCGTGAGGATGATCAGAAGATTCGGGCGTCGCATAGGGTGGGGGTTGGATCCTTGAGGCCCGCCTCCGATGCGCGGGTTTTCAACTATGCCACCTGGATGGCGCCCGGGCTAATGCAAATCGCAAAATCGATAAGAAAAGCCACTACACTGCTGCCCAACGGCGACCTGATGTGTTGCCCGCCCCCCGCCGCGGCTCGATTTGCATTAACGACGAGATGCCGGCGTTGCGTCGCAACGCGGCTGAAATTTTTGAACTGAATTATGGCTCTGCTCTCCATCGCCAACGTGACTTTCAGCTTCGGCGACCGGATGGTGCTGGACGGGGTCAACCTCACCGTCGATGCAGGTCAGCACGTCGGGCTGGTCGGCCGTAATGGCTGCGGGAAATCCACGCTGCTCAAAATGGTCGCCGCAACTTCCGGGGTCGATCCCAAGAGTTTGAACATGACCGGCTTCCGGGGGCCGGACGACGGCCAGATCCAGCTCGCCCGAGGCACGTCGGCGGGGTATCTGCACCAAGACCACGACATCGACCCGGACCGCACGCTCCGCGAAGAGGCCGGCCACGCCTTCGCCGAGCTCGAAAAAATGCATCAGGACCTCGAAGCCTGTGCTGAGGCGATGGGCACCGCCGAGGGCGACGAGTTGGACAAGCTGCTGAAGCGCTACGAACAGCTCGAAGAAAAAATCCAGACCTCCGGCGGGTACGCGGTCGACCACAAGATCGACCAGACCCTGCATGGCCTCGGGCTGACCGATGCAATGTTCAGCATTAAATGCCGTGACCTGTCGGGCGGGCAGAAGGGCCGACTGGCTTTGGCGAAATTGCTCCTGAGCGAGCCGGACCTGTTGCTGCTGGATGAGCCGACCAACCACCTGGATATCGCCGGCCGAGAATGGCTGGAAGGTTTTCTCTCGGCGTATTCCGGGGGCGTGATCTTGATCAGCCATGACCGGTGGTTGCTGGATCGGGTGGTCACGAAGATTTACGAACTCGAAGCCGGCCAGATGGTCGAGTATCCCGGCAATTACGAGGCCTTCCGCGAGCAGCGGCGCATGCGGATCGAAGATCAACGCCGAGCCTTCGAGAAACAGCAGACGAAAATTAAGCAGGAGCAGGGCTTCATCGATCGGTACCGGGCGGGTCAGCGGGCCAAGCAGGCCCAGGGCCGAGAGAAACGGCTGGAGCGGTTCAAACGCGACCACCTGCTCGAGCCGCCGGCCGAGTTGGATGTGATGAAGCTCAACTTCAAGCCGAAGTCACGCGGTAATGAAACTGTCGCGCAGGCTGAACACCTCGGCGTCACGCATGGCGACAACCAGCTCTTCAACGACGTGACGCTGTCGCTGAAGCGCGGTGAAAAACTCGGCGTCATCGGGCCAAACGGAGCGGGCAAGTCCACGTTCGTCCGCTGCCTGCTGGGCGAGCAACAGCCGACAGGCGGGGTGGGCAAAATCGGCAGCCAGATCGACGTGGGTTATTTCACGCAGACCCACGAACACCTCGACCTGAGCAAAACCATCGTCGAGTATCTGCGGGCATTCACGCCGAATGAGATGGAGCAGGAAGCCCGCGATTTGGCCGGGGCGTTTCTGTTCAGCGGCGACAGCCAGGACAAGCCGATGAGCGTGCTGTCCGGCGGCGAGCGGGCCCGCGCGGTCTTGGCCGGGCTGGTGAATGGTGGACATAACCTGCTGGTCCTCGACGAGCCGACCAACCACCTGGACATTCCGTCTGCCGAACGTCTCGAAGAGGCGATGAAGCAGTACACGACCCAGGCCCAGGCCTATTCGACCGCGGGGAACGCTGGAACGATCGGCACGTTGATTCTCATCACCCACGACCGAATGCTGCTGGACAACCTCGCGGACCAACTGCTGGTCTTCGACGGCCAAGGCAACGCCAACCTGTTTCTTGGGACCTACAGCGAATACCTTAAGCAGTCGGGAGAGTCGGTTTTGGTCGATGCGAATGGTGATGCATCAGGAAAGCAGGCCGAAGGGTTGAGTCGCGCGGCTCCGCAAAAAAAGAAAACCAAACCATCGAGTCGGGGAGCCGCGGGTGCAAACCCGTCGGCCGGGCAACAGAAATCCAAAAACCAAAACAAAAAACGCAGCGGGTCCGCAGCTTCGAAGATGAGTCAGGAGAAACTCGAGGCCGAGATCGAACGGCTGGAGACACGCGTCGCCGAGATCGACATGACGCTGATGGACCCGGCCGTCTTCGCCGATGGCGAGCGCGTCAAGGAACTGCAAGGCCAACGCGATCAGGCCCGCGACCAACTCGCCCCGCTTGAAACCGAGTGGGCCGAGCGTGCGGGGTGATGGATGATGACAGCACTTATTCATATGTCGAATGCATCAGGAAACTTTAAACAAGCTCAAAGTGTCGATTTGCATGGGATCAAATATTTCGCGTTTTTCAGTCTCGTTGAGATACTCGTCGACACGTCATTTCAAGAACTCAGGCAAAGTAAGGAAGTATTAAGAGTCGTCGATAGTTTCGACCGCGGACCTTACTTAGACTCGATACCGAACCAGTTTTGCTCAATTGCTTCAACTATTCAGCGAGGGGATGTTGAACAACTAGCTGAGCGATGGCTGACTAAATGCCGCTTCAACCGATTTGAATACGATTATTTCGCAGACCGGCTTCCCTCTATTCTCCGCGAAATTATTGAGCTTTCTAGAAACTGCTTAGAAGTTGATGAGAAGTTATTTTTTCTACAAGATTATCGACTGACCTGATGAACCGTTGTAGTGAACAAGCTAATCGACATTTTTCCAGTAGGAACTTACCCCGCGTCCGGTGGGTCGTAGCCGGTGGGCGTCTGCATCTCGATCGGCCGGTCCATCCAGAAGAACAGGATGCCCAGCCAGGCGGGCGGCGGGCCTGGGTAGTAGGCGTAGGTGTAGGGCTCAACGTCATTAAAAAGCGAAGTGCCCTGAGCGTCGGCGTATTCCAGCCAGGCCCGCGGGTCATCGCCGGCGTCGTGGCCGGTGATGAGCCGTAGCGAACGCTCAGCCACCCGGCTGACGCCCGAATCGCGGTCGCCCAACGCATCGAGCAAAGCGTCGTACACATTCCGCTGCGGGTATTGACCCAGCGCGTTGGCCACGGCCTGCCTTACGTCCGCGTCGTCATCGTCGCGAACCGCACGGGTCAAACGGTTGGCCACGGGCGGGTAATGCAAACGGGCCAGGCTGTTGGCGGCCTGCCAACGGGTGTATGCGGAGTCGTTGTCGAGCAGGTTTGCGACGAGCAGCGCATCGGCGGGTTGCCCGTGCTTGGCCAGCGCTATCGCAGCGGCGGCAGCGACTGTTGCGTCGGTCTGTGAAGTTTCGAGGATCGCCCGGTACAGATCCACATAGATCGGCAGGTCGCCGACGGTCGAGTTGGCGATCCGCACCACCGCCTGCCTTCGCAGGTCCGGCGGGGCCAGGGGGTCGCCGGCGGTCAACACATCCTGCTCGGCCCGCGAGGGGTCACCGGCTTGGGTTTCCGGGGCATTGGCCACCGGGTTTTCACCCCGCTCGGCGATCGGTCGATCACCCGCTTCATCGACCGCCGCGGATCGGTTGTTCTCGCACCCCAAGACCAGCGACATGCACACACATGTCAGGCTGATCCATGCCGATCGTTTACTGCAGTAAATTGTGGATTGCATTTGAAAAATCATTCGGCTCGAACCCGGTGCACGGGACTGGTGCACGGCAGGCTGACGAGTGTATCGTGGGCGGCATGTCGCGTCCTGCTGCAACGGGGTTGGCCAGCGTCGTCGAGCACCTCCGCTCGACGCGATTGGCGATCCTCGCATCGGCGATCAGCGGGATGTGGTTGATGCTCTGGCTGGGCATCGAACTCGAGCCGCCCCACCGCCGACCGGATGCGGTTGACGCTTGGGGGCTGGGCTGGACCCTGCTCATCACCGCCGGCATCGCCATCGGCCTCGCCGCGATGGGTATCGGGCTCAACGATGTCTTGGACCGGCGGCATGACCGGGCGTTCGATCCGCAGGCGACCGATCGGCCGATCGCATCGGGCGTCGTGTCGGCAAGCCTTGCGGTGGTGCTGGTAAGCGTGGCGGGCGGAATCGCGATTGGGCTGTCATGCCTGCTGGGCTTGGCCAGCGTCGCGGTGACGGTCGCCGTCGTCGGAGCCATTGTCTTTTACAACTCGCTCGGCCGATATTTGCCAGCCGTCGGCGTGATCAGCCTGGGTTTGATTTTCAGCCTCGGGATGGCCATCCCGAATCCGCGGGCGAGTTTCGCCTGGCCGGTGCTTTTGGCGATGAGCCATATCGTGTTCTGCGGCACGCTGCGGCTGGGTATGGATCGTCGTGGCCCCGCCCCCGGCCCGCTCACGGTCGCGGGGATCATGCTCGGCTGGGCGTTCTGGTCGCTGATCGTGCTGCTGCTGATCCGCGGCCGAGGCGGCTGGGACATCGCAGGCTCAGCCACCGCTTGGATCGCGCCGAGCCTGACCGCCCTGGCGTTCGTGTGTTACGCCCTCTGGACCCTAAAGACCGCTTCGCAAGCCAGACGCCTGGATCGGCAGCGGTTCCGCAAGCTTAGTTACGCCTGGCTTTTGCTCTATGACACCGCCTGGCTGGCGTCGGTGGCGCTGGTGCTGCCCGCCGTCGCTCATCTGGTGCTTTTCTCCGCCGTTCTGGTTATGCGGCCGACCCAATCTGTCGAAACGGACCCGTAATCTGCTTTTATCGGCGAACTCACGCACCGCTAACATATTGCTCACAATCCAAACTTACCTTGCGTGCGTTGTTCAGGAACCCTACCCCACCCCGCCAGGAGTTTGAAATATGAAATTCGCATCGATCGCATCCGCCGCCGCCCTCGGGGCTGCCATGACGCTGCCCGCCACGGGTGAGCTGACCGGCTCCGTCGAAGTCGCCGGTTCGTCCACCGTCTACCCCATCTCGACCTTCGTGGCTGAGCTGTTCACCGAAGAAAACCCCGAAGTCAGCGTCAACATCAAGAAAATCGGATCCGGCGGTGGCTTCGAGCAGTTCACCAAGGGCAAGACCGACGCCTCCAACGCTTCGCGTCTGATCAAGGCCAAGGAAATCGAAGAAGCCAAGTCCAACGGCGTTGAATTCATTGAAATGCTCGTGGCCTACGACGGCCTGTCCGTGGTCATCCACCCCAACAACGATTGGGCTGAAGAACTGACCCTCGATCAGCTCAAGACCATCTTCGACGGCAGCTCGTCCGCCAAGACTTGGAAAGACGTCGACGCCAGCTTCCCGGATGTGCCGCTGAAAATCTACGTGCCTTCGGAAACCTCCGGCACCTTCGACTACTTCAAAGATGAAGTCATCGGCGACGACGGCGAAATCCGCGGTGAGCCTGTCGGCGAAAACGACAACCTCACCGTCCGCGGCGTCAGCCAGAACGAGGGTGGCATCGGCTTCCTCGGCTATGCGTTCTACGCTGAAAACAAGGACAAGATCAATTC
Organism: uncultured Phycisphaeraceae bacterium; assembly: GCA_964523485.1. GTDB lineage: Bacteria > Planctomycetota > Phycisphaerae > Phycisphaerales > Phycisphaeraceae > Algisphaera. Next base: position 50,814 of record CAZFZS010000010.1, read on the forward strand.
CGTTGCCATCGAAAACAAGGCCGGCGAATTCGTCAAGCCGACCAACGAAAGCATCGAATCCGGCGACTACAACCCGCTGAGCCGACCGCTGTTCGTCTACTGGAACGTCGACAGCCTGGCCCGTCCGGAAGTCGCGGCACTGGCTAACTTCCACGTCGATGTCGCCGGCGACGCCTCGGAAGAAGTCGGCTACGTCCGTCTGCCGAGCTGGGTCTACGAGAGCATGAACGAGCGTCTGCAAAGCAAGACGACCGGCTCGATCTACTACGACGAAGACCTGAACCCGGTCAAGGGTACGCTCAAAGAGCTGCTCGGCGGAGAGTAAGCCGACCGGCGTGAGTCAAAAACAGTTTTTCATACCTGGGGCGGCACTTCACGGTGCCGCCCCGGTTTTTAAGCCCGGCTGCCGACTCTAACTCCCGCAACCCAGCCTACCGACGCCCTTTTCATGAGCAGTCTCTCCTCCATCAGCCAGACCGGCGGCCTGCGAACCCTTTCGGGGAGCAAGTCGATGGGCAAGCCGCGGTCCACCCTCGTCCGCGACACCAAGGAACGGGTCATCCTCGGTTTGCTCGTGGCCTGCGGCGTCTTCACCATCAGCATCACCGTGCTGATCGTGGTCATCCTCGCCCAACAGGCGGCGGGCTTCTTCGGCGGCGGGATCTATGACATCCAGGGCCGTGAGGCCGACGTCAGCCTCGGCGATTTCTTCGGCGAGCTCCGCTGGAACCCGCTGCAGGGCAGCGACAAGGCATTCGGCATCTGGCCGCTGATTGTCGGCACGTTCCAGGTCACCATCGTCGCGATGGTCATCGCCATCCCGCTCGGGCTGATGGTCGCGATCTGGCTCAGCGAATACGCCTCCTACAAAGTCCGCTCGATCGTCAAGCCGCTGATCGAAATTATCGCCGGCATTCCCACGGTTGTGTTCGGCTACTTCGCTCTAACCTTCGTCACCCCGCTGTTGCAACTCGACTTCATCGGCATCACCGGCGGATACAACGCCGACAAACCCAACCCGCTGGATGTACAAATCTTCAACGTGCTTGCCGCGGGTATCACCGTCGGCATCATGTGCATCCCGATTGTGACCTCGCTCTCCGAAGACGCCCTGCACGCCGTGCCCCGGGCTTTGCGGGAAGGGGCCTATGGCCTGGGCGCTTCACGCTTCGAGACCTCCATCAAGGTCGTCTTCCCCGCCGCCCTGTCCGGCATCGTCGCGGCCTGCCTGCTCGCCTTCGCCCGGGCGGTGGGCGAAACCATGATTGTCGCGATCGCCGCGGGGCTCAGCCCGCCGGAGATCCATACCGGGCTGGGCAAGATGTTCGCTCTCAACGAGCCGACACAGACCATGACCGGCTATATGGTCAACGTGTTCTTCGGCGACATGCAGGTCGGCACGGTCGAATACCAGTCTGTCTACGCCGTGGGCATGACGCTGTTCCTCATCACGCTGGTCATCACCTTGGTGGGTGCCTTTATCCGCAAGACCTTCCGGCAGAAGTACGAATAAGCCATGGCAGAGCTGACCCCCTCCAACCGAAACGCCCGCCGGGTGAAAGACCACGGCTTCCGCATCGCCTGCATCGTCGCGGCCGGGCTCGCCATCCTCGTGCTGATGACGCTGCTCGTGTCGATCTGCCTCCGGGGCTTTGGCCGAATCGACTGGGCGTTCATCACCGAGCCGATGTCGAGCATCCCCTCGCGGACCGGCATCGGACCCGCGTTGATCGGCTCGATCTCGATCCTCTTTGTCTGTGCGATCACCGCCGTGCCGCTGGGCGTCGCCACCGCGATCCTCCTCGAAGAGTATCAGCCCAAAGCCAAGTGGCTGCGAACGCTGCATGGCTTCATCCAAAGCAATATCACCAACCTCGCCGGCGTGCCTTCGATCGTCTACGGCATCCTGGGCTTCACCGCCTTCGTGCTGTTTTTCAACGCCTTGGGAACCGCGAAGGACCCTTGGTTCGATATGGGCCAAAACTTCTACCATGAATACTCCGGGCCGGGCGGCCAGAGTTTTTATGTGCACTCGTATGAAGATGCACCGCTCAACCCGGTTGAACTTGACCATGATCTGACGTTCTATCCCAGCCTCCGTGCCGCGGCGGCCGGTGGGCCGCTTGCCGAAGTCGAAGTCGTCCCAGCCGGTGAACTCGAAGCGCTGCGCAGCAAGGTCGACAGCCGGCTCTTCGAGATCAACGCGGTGATGAAAGACCTGCTGGACGACGCCAAGGTCGACCGCAAACCGCAGATCGATGAGGCCAAGGCTCAAGAGATGGCCGCTGCCATGCTCGACCCGTTCGATGAGCAGATCAAGGGCGATCTCGATGAAATGAAAGCACTGGCGGCGACCAAACTCGTCGAGATGGACGGCATGGGCTTCCGCAACCTGCTGCTGGCCCGTCGAAGTCTGTACCAGGAACTCACCGATATGGAGTTCAAAGCGGCTGGGCTGAGTGGTGTCATCCTCGAAGGCACGACCCCGCTTAACAAAGACGTCAAAAAGTGGTACTACTTCCAGTTTCCCTTTGGCAGCGGCGTCTTGGCGGGCGGTCTGACGCTGATGCTTGTCATCCTGCCGATCATCATCGTATCGTCACAGGAAGCGATCCGAGCGGTCTCGCAAGAGATGCGTAGCGGCGTGCTCGCCTTGGGTGGAACCAAATGGCAATCCATCGAGAAGGTCGTGCTGCCTTCCGCGATCCCCGGCATCTGCACCGGTTCGATCCTCGCGCTCAGCCGGGCCATCGGTGAAGCGGCGCCGATCCTCCTGATCGGCTACGTCGGTTTGCAGGTCGGCCCGGACCACCTGATGGCCGCGTTTGCCGCCCTGCCTCTGGAAATCTACAACTGGACTTCCGAACCCGATGCGGCCTTCCGAGTCGCGGCCGCGGCCGGTATTATCGTCCTGCTCGCGGTGCTGTTCAGCTTCAACGCCATCGCGGTCTTCATCCGATACAAAGCCCAGAAAGCCAACTCATAATGACTCCTGCCGGCTCCTCCACCATGCAAGACAACCCGCCCGAAACCGAAGCTGCTCAGCCCGCTGAGCAGGAAACTATCGCGCCGCCCTCGCCGACCGCCGCCCTTAAAGAATGTGCGGAGGCACCCCAAGCCTCGGCCGGCGCGATCATGAAGATCCGCGATTTCAACTGCTGGTACGGCGACTTCAAGGCAGTCAAAGACATCAATATGGATATCGCTGAGAAGCGCGTCACCGCGTTCATCGGCCCGTCCGGCTGCGGCAAGTCCACCTTCCTGCGGTGGATCAATCGCATGAACGACACTATCCCCTCCGCCCGCGCCGAGGGTGAAATCCTGCTGCACGATGACAATCTGCTGGATAAAGACACCGACGTCGTGACCCTCCGCCGCAAGATCGGCATGGTCTTTCAAAAGCCCAACCCGTTCCCCAAATCCGTTTACGACAATATCGCCTTCGGCCCGCGGCTGCACTTCAAACTCAGCAAGTCCGAGACTGACGACCTGGTCGAGCAATCGCTCAAAGGTGCCGCGCTCTGGAACGAAGTGAAGGACCGCCTCAAGGATTCAGCGCTCGGCCTGTCCGGCGGTCAGCAGCAGCGCTTGTGCATCGCCCGTGCGATTGCCGCCCAGCCCGAAATCCTGCTGATGGACGAGCCTTGCTCAGCACTCGACCCGAAGTCCACCGTCGCGATCGAAGACCTGATGGATGAACTCAAGAAGCAGTACACCATCGCGATCGTCACGCACAACATGCAGCAGGCCGCCCGGGCCAGCGACTACACCGCGTTTCTCTTCGAAGGCGACCTGGTCGAGTTCGGCGACACCCGCAAACTGTTTACAAACCCCGAAAACGAACGTACCGAGAATTACATCACGGGTCGGTTTGGTTAATCTCTAATTTGCGATCTGAATCAAGCCACGGGACGCTTCGCGTCACCCGCTAAACCAAAAAAGCCGCGACCCTATACGGGTCGCGGCTTTTTTCAAATTATTTAAGGGATATCAACCCTTCGCGGCGGCGTAGTGTTCGCTGACCTTGTCCCAGTCGATGATGGTGAAGAAAGCTTCGATATAGTCGGGGCGCTTGTTCTGGTACTTGAGGTAGTAGGCGTGCTCCCAGACGTCCAGACCGAGGATCGGCTGATGCTCGCTGCCGTGGCCGCCGAAACCTTCGGGGTTGAAGGTCACGTCCTGGTTCGCGGTGGAGGTGACGTGCAGCTTGCCATTCGGCTCGACGCACAGCCAGGCCCAGCCCGATCCAAATCGGGAGGCGGCGGCTTTGCTGAAGTCGTCCTTGAACTTGTCGTAGCCGCCCAAGTCAGATTCGATCGCCGAGGCGAGCTCGCCCGAAGGCTTCGACCCGCCGCCGGGCTTGAGGGTAACCCAGAACAGGTTGTGGTTGAAGAACCCGCCTCCGTTGTTGCGGACCGGGGTTTGCAGGTCAGCGGGCAGCTTGTCGAGATTTTTCAGCAGGTCTTCGACGGGCTTGCCGTCGTGCTCCGTGCCTTTAAGGGCATCGCTGAGCTTGCTGGCGTAGCCGGCGTGGTGCTTGTCGTGATGGATTTCCATCGTTTTTGCATCAAAAGCGGGCTCGAGGGCGTCGAATGCGTAAGGAAGGTCAGCTGCGGTATAGGGCATGATGAGGGACTCTTAAAGGTTCACTCGGAAATTCGGTCAAAGCACTCCGGGACCCACCCGGCGTGAATCAGACTGTAGTGCGGCCGTCCGAGGTTTTCCATCCGAATGCGTCGACATGAAAAATTTATAAAATTTATCTGAAACGCTAAGCTATTTCTGCACCAGTAATTACCAATGACTTTAGGGGAAAATACTTATAATTTTGACTGAAATGGTGTGATTTCGATTGACTTGGCTTCTCGGCGATCGTAATTTTTACACGGAAAGCTCGGAATAGGGAACAAATCAGTGCGGTTTCGGGTATTACCTCAGTAACGAACGTCCCCCGTGGCGATCGAGCTGAATTCCGGGACAGGGCCGGCTGGGACCGGCAGCGACCCCATCGCTGCCTTAGCTTTCAGGAAACATCATGCAACACCTCGTCGAAGAATTTTCGCCGCTCGCCCAGGCCCGTCGCAGCGACCGCGTCGGCTTCTCGCGGTCGGTCCGGAATCTGCGTCCAGCCGAAGAGGCATTGCTGAAATCGATCCTGAATGGCAAATACGAGTACGTCGATCAGGAGCGCTTTCACGGCGATGACGACGAAGCGATGCGGGCCATCTTCATCGATGCCGAGAAAGTCCCCAAGCCTGACACGAGTTGGTATCACCCGCTGATGGATACCGCGACCGCGGTCGACCACAACGCGATGGCCCGCAATCAGGGCAGCGTGCTGTTGACCGCGGCGCAGGAGCGGGTGATCTTCAGCCAATTCAATTACTGCCGTTACCGCGTCTGCCGGGTCAAGGATCAATTGATCGATCAGCCGCACCCGGATCCGGACCTGGCCCGTGAGCTTCTGGATTGGCACGAGCGGGCAGACGCCTACCGCAGCCAGATCGCAGATACCAACCTTGCATTGGTCCTGGCGATGGCCAAGCGGACGCGGATGAACCCGACCGACTTCCCCGACCTCATCAGCGAGGGCAACATGGCCCTGCTGCGTGCGGTCGACAAGTTTGATGTCGGTCGTGGGTTTAAGTTCAGCACCTACGCCTGCCGGGCGATCCTCAAAGCGTTCAGCAGGCAAGGCATCAAGTTCAGCAAATACCGCGGCATGTTCCCGACCGACTTCGACCCGAAGCTCGAGCGGAGCAATTATGTCGCTGAGAAAAACGCCGCCCACGAAGACGACTGCGTCGATGAGGTCAAGCGGATCGTGCACTTGAACACCGCCGACCTGTCCGATGTCGAGCAGAAAGTCGTCGCGGCCCGCTTTAACGTCAGCCCCGATCGCGAAGACCCCGAAGCCAAGCCGTTGACCCTGGAACAGGTCGGCAAGCAAATCGGCGTCACCAAGGAACGGGTCCGCCAAATCCAGAACAAAGCGCTGGACAAGATCCGCGACACACTGGAAACGCAGTACCTGAACTGATCTGCGACGGTTACTGAAAACTAAAAAAAGCCCACGCGATCGAGCGTGGGCTTTTTTAATTTGTGTCTGCTTGGATTACGACGCCCTCGGGTGGGCCTCGTCATAGGCGGTCCGCAGCCGCATCGAGCTGAGGTGGGTGTAGATCTGCGTGGTGCTCAGACTCTGGTGGCCGAGCAGTTCCTGCACGCTGCGAAGGTCGGCCCCGTTGTCCAGCAGGTGCGTCGCGAAACTGTGACGCAGTGTGTGCGGGCTGATCGTCGTGTCCAGGCCACAGGCTTTCAGATACTTGTCGAGCTTACGGCGGACGCTGCGGGCGCTCAGTCGGCCGCCGTTCTTGTTGATGAACAGCGGCACAGCGTTGCTCATCTGCGACTGCTGACGCAGCTCGGGGAAGCGGGGGTCCGGCTCGAGCAATGTCAGGTAATGCCGAATCGCCGCCATCGCGTGGCTGCCCAGCGGGACGATGCGTTCTTTCTTGCCCTTCCCGCGGACATGCAGCGTCGAGCCGGGCTGATCCAGGTCGTGGCGATCCAAGTCGACCAGCTCACTGACACGGACACCGGTCGAGTAAAGCGTTTCGAGAATGGCTCGGTCGCGGGCGCCGAGGGTTTCCCGGTTGTCCGGAGCGGAGAGAAGCTGCTCGACCTGTTCGACGCCGATCGCTTTGGGCAGCCGCTTGGTCTGCTTCGGCGTACGGATAAGCAGCATCGGGTTGACATCGGCGTAGCCTTTCTTGAGCATCCACTTGTAGAAGCTGCGGAGCGTGGCAATCTTGCGGGCGGTGGTGGCGGGGCTGTAGCCGAACCCATCGAGATAGCTGAGGAAGCCGCGGATGGTCATCGCGTCTGCTTCTTCCATTTTGCGTTGTACTTCCGCCATTAAATGGTCGGGCACACCTTGGTCGGGGCCGACGGTGTCGCCTGCGAGGTATTCGCCAAACTGCCGCAGATCCGCGCCATAGCATCGGGCGGTGTACGGGCTGAAGTGTCGCTCGTGCTTGAGGTAGTCAACGAACTGGTCGGCGAAGTAGGCGGAAGCGGTGTCAGACATGGCGTTTCTCTCAAGGGGCGGGCGGGATGTTCGTCCCGTCGGCCGGGGTACGGATGGCGTCTATTTGCGATCGGTCATCGCTATAAATTTTGGTCAAGCGCAGCGGCGTAAAGGTTCAATTGAAGACTTGTTGGTCAGCCGATCCGACAGCCTTCGGCCCATCTCGTGCGAGACGACCGCGGCGTCGAACCAGGTCAGATCATTCGAAGGGTCGGCCACCTGCTGACGCAATCGGTCCAGCAGCTCAGCCTCCCGGCCGGCTTCACACTCGAAGATGTAGCGCTGAACACCCTTGGTCAGCACCAGCCGGCCGTCGTCGAGCAGTTGCACGGACGGGGCATCGGCGACGCTGTCGAAGTCGGATGAAGTTTCAGAGTCGTTTGACATCGGCGGCTTCCGGTTCGAGGACCGGCGGCTCGCCGCGGTCCGGGGCTATGGCGTCGTGGCCGAGGCCTGACGCGTGTTGTGGAAGCCGGGCCGTCTCAAGCGCAGCCGCTCGGCTTCCATGAGTCGTTCGACCAGCTGGTAGCTGACGAACTCGCTGTACAGATCGATGCTGATGCGGTAGCGGCGACGGGTCATCGTCGAGGTGCCGTCCGGCCCACGCTCGTTGGCGTAGGTGTCGAGCAGGTCGCCGACGTTCGGGTCCGCCGCGTCGTAATGCCCGGCGATGACCGTGACCGGCCGAGCGGCAGGCAAGTCGTCATTCGGCAGGCTGCCGTCACTTGGCAAAGTCGCTGCGGGGTCAGTCGCGGAGCGTGACATACGGCGGGGGTCGATGCCCGATGCACCCCCGGCTCGGCCGGCGAGGTAAAGCTCCAACGCCAGGCCGATCTTCGGCGGGTCATACGGGTCGTAGGCCGTGACGCTGCCGACGACCAGCCCATCGACACCCATCACATCACGCAGTTGCGTCGCTTCACGCAGCGAGGTGATTTGGCGGATGCCCAGCGCCTGCATGGCGGCGAGCGTACGGTTGACCGGCACGACGTCCAGGCCACGCGTGAGCGCGAGCTGGTGGGCGAGCTTGTCCGCGAGTTTGAGGCCGTCAGCGTGCACCGTGCCGGACTCGTTACGCAGCGGGGCCACCGCAAACACCTGCCGCCGCTCGTAAGGCGACTTGATCGTCTCGACACGCGGGTTCGATTCGCAACCGACCAGCATCATCGCGGCCCAGCAGAGCCACACGGACGACAGGATCAACATGATCTGTTTACTTGTCATGGCATCCTGCCGGGTTTGATTCGCCATGGCTTCCTGCTCGGGCGGGGTTTTCAGTTTTACCGAGTCGACGAAAGCGTCGACGCTAAGGCGTTTCGGTCGGGACCGAAGCTTCGACCGGCCGCTGCGGGTCGATCAGCCGTTGTCGGGCCAGGTGCAACGCCTGATCGGGGCGGACGGCCCAGACGTTTTCGATCCCCCCCACCCCCCGGTCGGAGATGAAAAAGATCGTGCCGTCGCCAGCCCAGGTCGGCTGGAGGTTCGCGTACGAACCGTGAGTCAGCCGTGCTCGGCCGCTGCCGTCGGCGTTGCAGACCCAGATATCAGCCCTGGGTCCGGCGTTTCTATCGGCCGTCGGCTCGATGACTGTGCAGAAAACAATGCTCTTGCCGTCCGGGCTCCACGCCGGCGTGATGACCGCGGAGTTGCTGCTGGCCGCGACTTCGGTCGGGCGTGTCGCCTCGTTATCAACCAGGTCCACGGTCCACACGCTGAACCATCGGCTGCCGCGCTCTCGGGCTCTTTGATAAACAATCTTGTTCTGCGTCGGCGACCACTCGGGGAACAAGCCATGCCCGATAATCTTGCGGTGCGTCGGGCGATCCAGATCGATCAGCACGAGTTCCCAGACGCCGGACCGCGAGCCGAAGGAGCTGTAAACCAATTGCTTGCCGTCCGGGCTGAAGCTGGGGTGGATGTTCTGGGCGCCGTCTTCGGTAAGTTTGACCGCCTGGCCGCCGTCGATATCCATCATGTAGATGTCCCACGACCCCGAGCGATCGGAGGCGAAGACGATGGACTTGCCGTCCGGGCTGATGCTGGGCATCACATCGTTGGACGGGTCTGTGGTGAGCTGGGTGACGGCGGTGCCGGTCGTGGTCTGAAGGTAGAGGTCGGCCGTTTCGCGGTGGCGGGTCGAGGCATAGACCAGCAGCGAGCCGGTCGGGTCGACATCGATATCGAAGTCCGCACCCTCGGTGGTAAAGGTCACCCGGCGGAGATTGTCCTGGGCGTCCATCGGGCTGGCGGGGGGATGCTCGGAATCGTGAGCAATCACACCGTAGCGGTGAAAGTCGGCTCGGGCATCCGCGGTCGGTGGGCGGTAGGTCGGGGCTTGCGGGTCGATGAACTCGGCGGTGTCGCTGGTCGGCTCGAAACGCTTCTCGCTGCTGGCTGAATCCAGGGCGGCAGGTTCTACGGGCGGCGAAGCAGCCTGCACAGCCGGGGTGGCTTGCGGCTCGGCGGCGGCTTGGGCCGTAGCAGGCTCCGCGACCGGAGCCGATGCGGCCGGATGACCCTCAACCTGGGGAACCGGGGCAAGCTGGACGGTCTGGGGCGGGCCGCTGATCTTGCTGACCTTTCCGGCCTTGACGCGATAAGACTCGTCGTAGGCCTGCACGCCCACCTCGTTCATTCGGCTGGCGTGGAACGGGCTGCCGACACAGCCGACCATTGAGATGGTCGCTGCGGCCCCGAGGGTGAGCATTAGCCGGATTGAATGCAACTTAGATTCGTTCAAGGGTGCAGCTTTTCTTGATTGAGCTTAAACTTGTGCTAGGCTGGGAGTGACAATGCGACTATCGGAGCTTGCGGGGCTGCTGCGATACTGCTCTTGCCTCACAGGCTTATCGGACAGTCCGCACCCCCTGCTTGAGGTTGGAGGGTTGCTGAAGATCAAGAGAGAGGCCCGCCGACCCGCCCGAAGAGCCCTGCTGACCGGCCACGATTCACGGAGTATGCCCTAGCGAATCTAAACCACCGCTGCACTTGATGCTGACCCGATATGGCCGGGCCACACTCGGCCGAACCACGCATGGTCAGCGCCCGCAGCCCACCGGCCACGCCTACAAACTGCACGGAGAAAGTTTGCCTGACCACCGAGGCAGCCGCCATCCGAGCATCTCCAGCCGGCAAACCGAACGAACGATCGATTGACCGATGAATACGCTTTTCCCCTACGCCCTGACCGCCGCCATCGATTCCGCCTGGCAGGATTTTCGCTGGCCGCTGACCATCGCGTATCTCACCCTGCTCGCCCTCATCGGGACCTATGGCCTACACCGCTATTGGCTGGTCTATCTATTTAATAAACACCGCAAAAGTCTGCCCCGCCCCGAGCAGCGCTTCGAGCAGTTGCCGCGAGTCACCATCCAACTACCTATGTTCAACGAAGGCTCGGTCGCCAAGCGGGTGATTGATGCCGCCTGTGCGATCAGCTACCCCGCTGATTTATTACAAATCCAAGTGCTGGACGACTCGACAGATGGCTCGGAAAAAATCTGTGCCGAGCGTGTCGCCTACTGGAAAGCTCAAGGAATAGACATTGAACTGCGGCACCGCGTCGATCGCACGGGTTACAAGGCTGGGGCATTGGCCGAGGCGATGCCTTATGCGACCGGCGAGTTCATCGCAATTTTCGATGCGGACTTCATCCCCGCGGCGAACTTTCTAAAGCGTGTCATCCACCACTTCACCGACCCGGCTGTCGGCATGGTCCAAACCCGCTGGGAACACCTCAACCGCAAGGCTTCTTTGCTCACTCGTGGTCAGGCGATTTTTTTAGATGGCCATTTCGTGGTGGAACACACCGCCCGCAACCGCTCCGGGGCGTGGATCAATTTCAACGGCACGGCCGGCATCTGGCGGGCCAAGACCATCGAAGAGGCTGGCGGTTGGCAGCACGACACGCTGACCGAGGATGTCGACCTGTCCTACCGGGCGCAGCTTAAGGGCTGGGACTTCCGCTTCCTGCCCTGGGTGACCTGCCCCGCCGAGCTGCCGCCGGAGATCAACGCGTTCAAGAGTCAGCAGCACCGCTGGACCAAGGGTTCGATCCAGACCGCGATTAAGTTGCTGCCGAAGATGCTCAAGGCGGACATCCCGTTCAAGGTTAAACTCGAAGCGTTTTTCCACCTCACCAGCCCGATGGTGTATCTCTACATCACGCTGTTCGCCCTGCTGTTTTATCCCGCGATTTACGTCAATCTGATCCCCATGGCGGAGGGTTCCTGGGGCGGGGTCTTCATCGGGCTGAGTTTGTTCATGCTCGGCACCGCCTCGGCCACGGCGTTTTATGTCACCAGCCAACGCTATCAAAAGAAAGGTGTCTGGGTCACGTTGCTTCAGGTCCCGATGCTCATGTCCATCGGCATCGGCATCGCGCTGAACAATGCGGTGGCAGTCATTGAAGCGCTTATCGGCCACGAGTCGCCGTTCATCCGCACGCCGAAGTACAACACGCTGGATAAGAAGACCGCTGCTGCCATTGAGCCGGCCGAAGCGTCCCCCGCCAAGGCCAGCCGATCAAAATTGGCCGTCGTGCCGATCCCCTCGCTCAAGCTCTGGATCACGATTCTCGAGATCGCCTTTGGCATCTATATGCTCAAGTGCGCTCAGCTCGCGGTGCACGCCGACTTCACCGTCGTGTCCCTGCCCTTCCTCGTGCTCTTCGCGACCGGCTATCTCTACGTCGGCCTGTCCAGCCTGTGGATCCACATCCGCGGCAACCTGCAGAGCCGCGGGTCGGATGCTCCATCTTCCGAAACACCCGACGGCCCGACGGCCGGAACGCCCGGCATCGTCGGTGGCAAAGGCTTGTAAAGCCCGGCATTTTTACGTTTAGCGGGTGACACTTAGCGTCCCGTGGCATTGATCCCATCAGCACATGGGCGGCTTCGCCGCTTCCGCTAAACGACGGGCAAAGCCGGGCCTTGAATCAGGCATACGACGCCGCGGCGGTATCGCTCTTTTGTGCTGCCCGCTCTTTGCTGAGTTTCTGTATCAATCCGCTGCTTCGCAGTTCCTCGAGCGGGTCGGCCGGCAGGTCCTGTGACTCGCGCCAGTGTTCGAGAATCGGCGTGACGTCGGCATCGAACGCTTCTTTCAGCACCAGCTCGGCCCCGACGATGTCCTGGGCTGCCTGCATCCGGGCGAGCTTGTCTCGATCGACCATTTGGGCCTTGGCGAATTGCTTTTGTGCCTCGCAGACCGTCTGGGTCATGGCCTCGAGCTTCGGCTTGAGATTGTGCGACTGGTCCACGGTGTAGGTGATGTCCGCCCCACCCGGCTCCAAGCCGCGGTCATGTTCGAACTGAGCGATCTCGTTAAAAATACGGAAGACCGCATACGGATCGATGCTGCCAAGCGTCAGGTCGTCATCTGCATATTTGCGGTCATTGAAGTGGAAGCCGCCCAGGCGGTCCTCGTTCAGCAGCAGCGCAACGATCTGTTCGATGTTGCATCCCGGCAGGTGGTGGCCGGTGTCGACCAGCACCTTGGCGTTGTCTCCGGCGTGCTGACACAGCAGCAACGCCGCGCCCCAATCGGGGATGTCGGTGTGATAGAAGCTCGGCTCGAACGGCTTGTATTCAATCAACAACAACGCATTTGGCCAATCCTTCGCCATCGCCTCGCCCGCCTGCTTCATGGCTGACTTGAGGTGATTGAAGCGATTACGGATGTGGTCCTGCCCGGGGTAGTTCGTGCCATCGGCCAACCACAACGACAGCCCTTCCGAGCCCGCGGCCTTGCCTAACGCGATCGAGTCGAGCGTATGGCTCATCGCGGCTTGGCGTGCCGCTTCATCGGGCGAGCAGAACGAGCCATGGCGGTAGTGGGCATCTTGAAACACGTTCGGATTGATCGTGCCGATCGCGACGCCGTGCTGCTGAGCAATTTTTTGCGTTGCCGCCGCCGAGTCCGGGTCGCCGGGGTTTTCGAAATCCCAAAGCACGTGCACCGCAACCCGTGGGCAGGCCCCGGTCAGCCGATGGACTACACCGGCATCGTGCAGCTTCTGCTCGGTCGTGGACGCCGCGGCGTCCTGCAAAAACTTGCCGAACCGCGTCCCGGTATCACCAAATCCCCACGAGGGAAGCTCTACTTTGAATCGATCAAGGGCGGAAGCGACGCGGTCGTGGTTAGATATTGACATTGATTTTCCTTGCTGGCAAAAGCATTTAGCCACAGATAAACGCGGATCAACGCAGATACAAATCCATTGAGATTTGCTGAAAAGTGCTTACTTTCTTCTTCTTTTGTTTGCGTGCATCAGCGTTCATCTGCGGCTAGTTATGTTTGAGGTTCAAACGGCTTGGATGCGGGGAGATTGGTGTAACGCTCAATTGGCTTCTGCCAATCGTCGCTATTCCCCGCTTCGACGGTTTGCAATTGTGTCGAGGTTTTGACGACTTCGCGGATCGCGTGGCGGTCTTCGATGTGGCCCAGCCCCATCGCCTGGGTCAGGAGGTTACCGATAACGGTGGCTTCCTGCGGCCCGACGACGACTTTGCAGCCGGTGGCATGCGCGGTCATTCGGTTGAGCAGGCCGTTCTTCCCGCCGCCGCCGACGATGTGGATGGTAGCGAAGGTTCGACCGAGCAACTGCTGCATGTCGCTGAGCGTCGCGTGATATTCACAAGCAAGACTCTCCAGACAGCAGCGGACCAATGAGCCGGGCGTTTCGGGCACCGGCTGATCGGTCTGCCGGGCGTAAGCCTGGATGCGATCGATCATCCTGCCCGGTGCGGCAAACTCGGGGTCGTTCACCGGGATCAGCGTCTGCAGGGGTGTAGAGCCCGCAGCGGCTTCGGTCAGTTCGGCGTAATCCATCGCTCGACCCTCGCGCTCGAGTTGTCGACGGATTTCCTGCACCGGCCAAAGCCCCGCGATATTCCGCAGGAAACGCACCGTGCCGCCGACACCCAGTTCATTCGTGAAGTTCGCCTTGGCTGCCACATCGTTGATGCAAGGCTCATCAAGCTCGCAACCTAAAAGCGACCAGGTCCCGCTCGACAGGTAGCACCAATCGGTGTCCGTATGAGCAGGCACCGCCGCCACCGCGGAGGCGGTGTCATGGCTGGGCGTAGCAATAACCTGCACCGCTTCGCTTAGCCCGGTCGCTTTCTGTACAGCAGACCGCAGCTTGCCGATCGTCTCGCCCGGCTCACAGATCTCGCCCAACACCTCGGTCGGCAGGCCGAGCTTCTCAAGAAAATCGCGATTCCAATCGCCGGTGCGTGCATCGACCATCTGGCTGGTCGAGGCGATCGTCCGCTCGTTCACCGCCCTGCCCGTCAGCATCCAGTGAAATAAATCCGGCATGAACAGCAGGCGATCCGCAACGCTGAAAACATCTTTCGATTGATCAAACCGGCCCTTGTATTGATACAGCGAATTCAGCGGCATCATCTGGATGCCCGTCGCCTGATAAATCTCATCCGCTGTAGTCAGCTTCAGCGTCGCAGCATGATGGTCGTTATTTGCAGGGTCGCGGTAACAGCCGGGTAAACCCAGCAGGACACCATTCGCATCGACCAGCGTGAAGTCGACGCCCCAAGTATCGACGCCGACGCTCGCCGGCTCGACCTGGTGCTCTTTGCAATAGCTTGCCGCCTCCCGCAGACCCTTGAGCGTCTGATTCCAAAGGTTCGTGAAGTCCCACTTCAAGCCATCGGGCATCGGGACTGGGGTGTGCAGGAAGCGGTGGACCTCATGAATCTGCAGGTGTTCGCCGCTGAGCAGGCCGACCGCGACCCGCCCGGACTCGGCCCCGAAATCGACCGCAATGTAAGCTCGGGTGGATTGACTCATGATGCTGTTGTTGAGGCGGTGGAAGCGGCGGCGAGAATTTTCTGACGATAATGCTCATCGTCTCGACCGGCAATGCGGCTGACCTGCTGATCGTCCATGAAGACCGGGGCGCCCGCGGACAAGGCCCCTAACAGAATGCGGGCGGCCTTGTCCGCCATCGCGGTGATTTGGCTGACCTGCAAGGCCGACTTGCCCATGGCAATAAAGCCATGATTTTTGAGATAAATCGTCTGCGGTGGGCCGCCGAATTGCTCGCGGTAACGCAACGCGCAATCGCGGACCGCCCGAGCCAGGGGCAGGCCGGGGTCGACGTAATCCACCATCCCCGCGGACGGTCCGCACACCACGATGTGGTCGGGAAACAGTCGCTTGCTCAGCAGATGAAAATGCTCCGAGCAGCCGATGGCATTGATCGCGGTCGGGTGGGTGTGGCCGACGAAGGCGATGCCCTCGATGTCGAGCAGCGCCGCATGCATCGCCGTTTCGACCGACGGCCGTGTCGTGGCGGAGGGGTCGGTGCGTGCAGTATTGAGCGCCTCGGTCACCTCGCTGTCCGCAAGGTCCGGGCCATCAAGCATCGCCCGGGCCTTTTCAAAGCTCACCTCGACCAGACCCGACTCCGCCAGGTTCGACAAGCTCGTCCCACTGGCTTTGACGAGAAATGAGTCATCGCTCAGCCGTGCGGAGACATTGCCCTCGCCGAGGATCGCGTAGTCGTGGCTCGGGTTCCCCAGGTCGTGGGCGAGGTCGAGCAGTTGTTGTGTGAGTTGATTGCTCATGAGTGAAAACTAACCACAGAGACACCGAGGCACAGAAAAGAATGCAATAAGACGCTGGTTGAGAAAAGTCGAAAGCACGGTCTTGGCCGATCTGGACATATTTTCTTCTCGGTGTCTCGGCGTCTTTGTGGTTCAATAATTTAACGCTGGAAAGCCTCGTGCAACCCGCCGTCGACGTTGATGATTTGGCCGGTGGTTTTTGAGGACGCATTGCTGATCAGGAAGTACGCCGCCTCGGCCTGAGCCTCGGGCGTGATGGGCGACTTGGTCAGTGTCCGCTGGGCGTAGAAGTTCGCGAGCTTATCACGCAGCTCATCGTCGCTTTCGCTTGCCTTGAAGTCGATCTCGTACTTGCTCAGCGAAGACATCACCCGGTCGCGTGGGAACATGGTCGAGCCTTTGACCACGGTGGCCGGGGCAATCGCATTGACGCGCACGGTCGGGGCCATCTCGATCGCCAATTCACGCACGACGTGATTCGCAGCGGCCTTCGACGTGTCGTAAGCGACCGAACCTTTTTTCGAAACCACCGCGTTGACGGAGGTGGTCAGCACGACCGAGGCATCCAGCCCCTGCGCTTCAAAGAGCTCTTTACAGACGTCGGCGACGTTGTAGTTGCCCATGACATTGACATCGAAGGACAGCCGCCACTGCTCGGGAGTGTTGCGCCCATCCGGGCCGGGCGTCGCGAAGACCCCGGCGGTGACGACGACGTGATCCACCCCGCCGTAGGCGAGCAGCGTTTGCTTGAGCATCGCTTGGATCGAGTCGCGGTCGGTGATGTTGGCTTCGAGTCCGATCGCGGGCCCGCAACCGGAGATGCCAGTGCCTGCGACGCCGATGCCCTGTCCATACTTCTCAGTCAGCTCATCCGCCGTCGCCATCGCAGCCGATGCTTTCATATCAACGCAGACAACATGCGCCCCCTCTTCCGCGACGCGGTGGGCCACCGCTTTACCAATACCCGACCCCGCACCCACAACAATCACGACCTTGCGGGCCAGCTCTTTTTCCGGGGGCATCCGCTTGAGCTTGGCTTCTTCGAGCAGCCAATACTCAATGTCGAAAGCCTCCTGCTGCGGCAGCGCGGTGTACTTGTCGATCGCCTCGCTGCCACGCATCACCTCGACCGCACAGTTATAAAACTCGGCTGTCACCCGCGACTCGCTCTTGTTCTTGCCCCACGCAATCATCCCGACACCCGGGATCAGAATCACCGTCGGGTTCGGGTCGCGCATCGCAGGTGAATTTTCGTGCTTGCACTTTTCATAATACTTTTCGTAATCCTTACGATACTTCTCCAAGCCCTTTTCGATCAGCTTTTTCAGCGAATCCAGATCGCCCTTGGCCGGGTCCCAATCGACGAACAACGGCTTGATCTTCGTCCGCAGAAAGTGGTCCGGGCAGCTCGTGCCTAGCTCCGCCAACCGCTCGGCATCTTTCGAATTCACGAAACGCAGGATCGTCGGATCGCTCTGCACCGTGCCGATGAAGCGGTTCTGCTGACAAACCTGACCCCGCAGCCAGGGCAGCAACTCAGCGAGCAAATCCTCGCGTGCATCATCGCCAAGCGATTCATACTTTTGCCCGCCGAAGGTGTCGTCGCCTTTATCCTTTGACTCAATGAAGCGTGCCGCTTTTTCAATCAGGTCGAGTGTCAGTTTGTAGCAGGCCTTGTCGTCGTCCGCCCAGTTGATCAGGCCATGCTTACCCATGATCAGCCCCTTGAGCGAGGGGTCTTTCTCGACTTCACGCTGCATCATCAGTCCGAGCTCAAAGCCCGGCCGAAGCCAGGGCACCCAACCGACTTCATCCCCGTAAATTTCCTGCGTTAGTTCTTCACTGCGCTCGGCCGCTGCGATCGAGATCGCCGCGTTCGGGTGCATGTGATCGACAAACTTCGCGGGCAGAAAGCCATGCAGCGGGGTATCGATCGAGCTAGCACGGGGGTTGAGGTTGAAGGTCGTATGCGGAAACATGCCAACCATTGAATCCTCGGCCGGCGTCTTCGGGCCGTTGTTCGGCTTGTCCGCATACACCTGCCGCAGCCCCAGTAAAGGCTGAAGCTTCAGCGAAGCAAAGTTTTCCCGCTTCGCGGTCCGCAGGTCGCCACCCGAACCCTTGACCCAGAGCACCTCGACTTCTTCTCCGGTCAGTGGGTCGGTTTCCGGCAGCTTGGAGGAGGTGTTGCCACCGCCCGTGTTGGTGATCCGCTGGTCCGCCCCCAAGATGTTGGAGCGATACACCAGCCGTTCAACCGGGTCGAGCTGGTCGGCCTCCGCATCATTCCAAAGGTCATTGACGTGCTGATACTGCGATGAATTGAGATCGGTGGTCATAATTTCGCTGGGGTGCGAGTCGGAGAGAAACGGTGAAATCCGGACGAGAAACAAACAATATCAAAAACACATTTGTTGTCAATCGGTCATTTGCAAAGATTATGTGTGCAACTTCGTGTTTTTAAGATTTATCGCATTTCGGGCCGAAGTTGTCGGATAAATACAGATTTTTTCGCTAATATTCTTATATCCTCATGCTTGCCAGCGAACGACACCGCGCCATTCTTGAGCACCTGGACCGATCCGGAGCGGTTCGTGTGTCCGAATTGGCCCGTTTTCTGTCTGTGACCGAGGAGACCATCCGGCGGGACCTCAAGACGCTGGACGATCAGCAGCGGCTCGAGCGAACGCATGGCGGTGCCGTGTCGTTGCGACCGGAAGATGGCCGACGGGAACTGCCCCTGTCGCTCCGCCGATCGGCCTACCGGGCTGAGAAACACGAGATCGCCTTGGCCGCACTCGCACTGATCCAGCCCGGCCAAACCATCGCCCTCGATGCAAGCAGTACCGCGAGCCAGTTGGCGGCGTTGCTGCCGGACGAGCCGTTGACGGTCGTGACCAATTCGCTGGATATTGCCATGCTGCTCGCAGGCCGAGCGAACCTGGAAGTCATCGGGACGGGCGGCACCCTCGACCGCGAAGCCCTGGCCTATACCGGGCTGCATGCCGAGCGAACCTTGGAGTCGATCCAGATCGATCAGTTGTTTTTCTCGTGCCGAGGCTTGGATCCCGATCGCGGTTTGAGCGAGATCAAGGAAAACCACGCCGCAATCAAACTGAAGATGTTGCGAACCTGTCGCCAGAAAACACTCATGGCCGACCGCAGCAAGATCGGCGTCGCCTCACGGGTATATTTCGCACAGCTCCACGACGTGGACCGCATCATCACCAACCCGGCTAACAACGACAGCGACACCCAACATCTCCACAGCATCCGTCAACGACACCAAAACGTTGTCCTCGCCGGAGCTGAATCCAATCAAGCGGAACTGATTACGAAACCTGAATCAGACGCATCTATTTGACGCGATCATGCTTCATGAAAAGGATTAAGAACAATCTTGTGCTGAAAAAAAGAAAGCGGGTGAAGAGACTCGAACTCTCGACATTCAGCTTGGGAAGCTGACGCTCTACCAACTGAGCTACACCCGCATTTTGATCGCAAATCGTTGTTAGTAAATGGCTTGCGATCTGTGGATTTGTTAGGAATCTGGCCACTCGGGGGGCCTTCCAACCACGTTTCCAACCAAAACCCGGTTGGAGGGTCCGAGTGTACCACCCAAGAAGCTCCGCGACCACAGGTGACCGGAGGGTGACCACAAGATGCCCGGTGGATGAGGGGTACCGATTGGGAATTCTGGCTCGACTAGTGCAGCCCTCCGGTGCCACAGTAACCTCAAAGCCCATAAGTCTGCTGGCTCTGGGGGATGCCGATTTGGAGATTTGCCATGTGAGGCAGGCAAGTTTAGAACCCCGGCCGAAAGCGAAATATGTCCGCCATTGAGGGCATTAGAATCGACGAACTTCTTGAGCGTCGAGTAATTGGGCAGCTTGCTCAAGCCGATCGCCTCACGCACCTCCGCCGAAACCGCAAGTTGCTCGATGACTCCGCGGTAGGTCGACTTCCAGTAGGTACATAGGACCAGGTAGGCCATCAGCTGCGGCTGGTTGAAGTTTTAGCGGCTCTTGACGCAGCGGTAGACCGAGAGATGCCAACGTCCCAGGTGCATCGCGATGGCCACCACCCTCAAGACCCGGTCCGGCTGAACGTCAGTGCTCATGCCGACATTGGAGCGCGACGGCCACAACGTTTCAAGATGGATTCAACAGAGCAACACAGATACTAAGTCCGGCCAATCAGCCTCGAATCTTTTCATACCATCCGGCCAGGTATGGAGTGCCCGAAAGGTGCAAGGTTTGTTTGATATAGAAGCAACAAAATGAAAACTCAACGTGGAGTCGCTTGCCTAACTTTCGGTAAAGCCATCGCGAACCCTGATGACTTTAGCGGGTATCCCAACCGCAATCGAGCCGGGTGCAATATCACCAGTCACGACGGCACCAGCGCCGATTACACTTCCCCGACCGATGGTCACCCCGGCAACGATCGTGACGCGGCCGGCGATCCAGACGTCGTCTTCGATCGTGATCGGCTTCCGACGCAGCCCCTGCTCGCGGATCGGCCGATCATTGTCTTTAAAAATGTGATCCCCCGCGATCATCGTGACATGCGGAGCGATGCGGACGCCCGTGCCCAGGCGGATTTCTCCGTCTTCGCCGTAACCGACCAGAACCGCGTAACACTGGATTGAGCAGTCCGCTCCCATTTTGATCTGCCCCTGAAGGACCGCTCCGCCCGCGACAGCGCATCGCGGCCCAATGACCAAGCGTCCGTTGCGGGCTTGGACGCGAGCCGCTGGACTGACCCTGGCCGAGCGGTCGATCTGCACATCGCCATGCCGGCTCGCCAGCCACCGGCCCAACCGCAGACCCAGTCGTGAAGCGAGCCCGACATCCTGAGACATCGAATAGCCTTGCTGCAAGTAGTTTTCGATTATGCTCATCGGAACACGGCTCCACTGCAGGCTATCACTGGACTCTTAAAGCTTTGGCGCGGCGATCTCAATCGCTTCGGCATAGGGGCCGGGCAGATGGTTGATCAAGACCCGGTCGCCCGAAGGGTGGAAAACCGGATGTAGGTCGACGACGCCCGGGTGACGCCCCGGGGCGACTTCGGCCCCGCGGGGCCAACTCCGATCAATCGGATAGCTTGCAATCACGCGGTCGATGGACACATCGATGAACTCGAGTTGTCCCGGCCGGCCGTAGCTGTCGGTCACCAGCAGGTCGGGGCACGTCGGGCTGAGGCTCGGGTGGCCGCCACTTTGATGGCTCGCCAATTTTCGATAACCACGGCCGGTGTGGTGGACGATCGCGAGACACCTCTCCTCGCGGGGCATACGGCCCGGCCCCGGGCCGTAGCCGATGAGATGCTCGCCGTCGGGGTGCCAGCCCCAGTGCAGCCCCCAGCGGCCGAAGGACAGATCGACGGCCAAGTTGAGGTTTGCGGCTTCCGCGTCGGCCGTGACGATGTAGGCGATTTTCGGTTCGCGGCGGCATCGGCTGACGGTGTGGTTTCCGAGGAAGAAAAGCAGTCTTGTCCCCTGTCGGTTCCAGCGCACGCAGTAACACATCAGCGTAAGCCCGTCATCGGCCCCGTAGTCAAGACGGACTTCGCGGTCCGCCGCGTTCAAGGCTTGCGGCAGGTCGAGGCGGCTCATTACTTCCGCGGTGCTCAGCAATAACTTTGACTTGCGTTTGGCAAAGTCAAGGGAAAAGAGACCGTGCCGGTCGCGATCCTGGAACGGGTAAGGCGACGCCTCGGGCGTGTACTGCCGGCTGCTATACCCCGCCGCGTAGAGCATCGCATGTGAACCGGCGATGATTACATCGTTGTATGGCGAGTTGCCCTCGAACTCTTGTTCAACCGTGTCGACCGCTGATGTTGATAAATGAATACGGTGGGCGCGGGGTGATTCAAGCGTCCCGTCGCGGTAGAAGATCGACCGGGCCCCGGGCCCCCAAGCCTGCCACAACCCGGTGTGCCAGAAACCCGAGCCGAGTGGCGTCGGATCGCTTTCCCAAATCGGTCGGGCGTCCTGGTCGAAGACAACCGCTTTGCCCAGCCGGGTGGCGGGGTCTGCGGCCGCCATCAGGACACGGTCCGTGCCGTCGGGAGCGTAGGGGTTCAGGGTGTAATAGCTGTGGATGCACCAGCGGCCATCGATCGCAAAACGACGCAGAATAGGCGGGCCGGGGTCAACCATTTTCAAGTCTACCCGAGCCGTTCGAAACTCAGGTCAACCGCATTTGTGTTATCGACCGTCCGCCGTATGACGTAAGAACGGCCGCTGTTCGTTTCGTCGAGTTTCCAGCCGGCGGTGTCTGCCTGGACGGACCAGTGCGTAGCACAGCCCGGCGATTCGAGGCCAATCCTGCCGTCGACGCAGCGGAGGTGCCACTCACCAATTCGCCCGGAGCGATCGATCGCGATGGCGTGAATGCCGGATATTTCCTGGGAAGCCTCGGCATGCTTCCAAGTCAGGCGGGTGGCGCTGCCGGGTCGACCTTCGCCCGGCCCACCCGGAATGGGGTGGTAGCGGTCGTGACAGACCGCGTGGGTCAGGTGCGGCGGCCCGGTGTCCGCCTGGCAGAACAGCTTCATCCCCACGCCGGGTCGACGCGCGACGATCCGGTCGGCGGCGGCAACATTAAGTTCCAGTTGACCATCACGATTGTCCAACACCCAGTGCCAGCTGGGATAGATCGGTACATCGCTATTGATCTGGTCCAGGATGAAAATGCAATGATCGCCGCATACCACCGTGATACGCTCGAACCGCTGGACCGGATCGGGGTAGGCCGAGCCGGCGTCTCCGGCCATCACGCTGACGTCGTCGAGACGTTTGATGAGCCGGCGCGTCATCCCCGCGTTGATAGCGGGTCCAAGTTGTGTCCCGCGGCGGCCACGGTTTGGCGGAAGGGCTTGTTCTAGCAACGCCGGCGGCGCGTCGGCCGTCTCAAACGTACATGTGTTGTGTGCCTCGCTGGCTACGTCCAGGGGTCGAGTGATGTTGCGGTAACAGGCGTGGCCCGGGTCGACGAGCATCGGCTGGCCGAGGTGGACCAACTGAATCGAAGCAAGATCGCGGTGCCGGTGAGCGACCGCGTTGAGTGCGGGGCCGCCAGTACGCATCGCCACGATGGTTCGGCTCGACCAATCGATCCGGGCGATCCCCTCGCCGGCGTCAGTCATCTGCAATGGATCAAGCCCCGCCGCCTCGGGTGACAAAGGCTCGACGGCAACCGGCAGCATCAGCGGCGCGAGAAAGCCCCAGTCGGACTTGAACCCAAAGCTGCCGGCTGACCGTCCGGACCCGTTGAGCGTGGGGCAGGCCCGCTCGAATAACCATCGGGCCAAGCCCGCCGCTTTCGGGTTCGCATCCGCCGCACGTGCGGCGAGGTAGAGCAGCACGTCGGCCGACGGTCGGAACATTGCGGCGCTGTCGGCAAAATTGAGGCTGCGGTAACCGCCGGTCTCGCCCGCCTCATATCTGCTGGCAACGGCCCAGCGGGCGAAACCCGCCGCCCCGAAATTGGAGGGCCAAATCGTCGAGGCGTCGCCTGATTTTCGGCGCAGGGCTTCGTCGCCCAGCATCAGAGCGTAGAGCGCATAGTGGCCGTACTGCAGCGATTCGCCGTAGCTGCCGTCGGCCTGGAAAAGCCGCGTACAAGCCATAAGTTCTTCTCTGGCACGCCGAAGATCGCCGGGCTCATCGAGCACCGCTGCGGCCACCGCCAAGCCCGACGCCAAGACGCACCACCAATTGTTGGCCGTGCTCGCTCGGTCCAGCCACCTGCGGCACAACCCCAGCCCCCGGTCGTGCAGCACGCCGACGACTTCGTCAGCTTCGGACGCCGACAGCACGTCGCCCGCCAGATCAAGCACGAGGGCAACGCCCCAGCACAGGTGGGCGGTTTCAAGGTTGCCCGCCGGATCCACCTGATCCTGTGCGAATCTGCGGAACGGCGGGCCGACCCAGTCGGCCGCCGGGCGACGGACGATCTCGAGCGTGGTCGCCCGGAGCCAGCCGGCCACGGCCTCATCAGGTTGCAACGCGTGAGCCAGCGCGGCGGTCGAGAGTTGATCGGCGGCCGATTCCCACCAGTGCCCGTCCTGAGCACGCGAGTCCAGCCCCGGTGCCGCCGCATTCGTCCGGGCCCGTTGCAAGAGACTGAAGTACATTTCGGCAAGCCGCGGTTCGCGTGGCTTGTTCGAGAGCGCTCGTCGTTCCGAATCCGTGAGAAATAACATGCTCGTCTAGCTGACACCCGGGGACGCCATTGCCCGGAAGGCGGTAAAAGACTCGACCGTGAGATCGGTGACGGTCTATTTGCTGCGATAAAATTCCCAAGGCTCGAAGACCATCTCGTGCAGCACAACGTGGGGCGGAAGAGATAACACATAAGCCACGCTCTCGGCCACGTCTTGCGGTTGCAAAAATTTCTCGTGCGGAACCGGACGATCGCCCCAGAATCCTGGCGTCGAGACGGCGCCGGGGCTCAGCGTCGTCACGCGGACGTTGGCCGCTTTGGCTTGCAGTGCCAGTGCCTTGCCGAACATATCGAGGGCCGCTTTGGCCGTGCAATACAGCGGTGCGTTGGGATTGGCGGTTTTGCCGGCGACCGAACTGATCTGGACGAACTGCCCCCCCCGTGATGGATCGACTTGACCCAGAAAATGTTTCGCGGCCAGAAACGCACCTTTGACGTTGACGTCCAGCATGCGATCGAAGTCTGCCTCGGCCGTCTCGGCGATCAGGCCGGGCACGCTTAGGCCCGGGACGTAAACGAAACCTTCGACCGCTTTGCCAAAATTATCTCGGGCGGCCGCAAATAGATTCGCCACCGCCGATTCATCGAGCACGTCCGCCGGCACGACGGCCAGCCGATCCGATGCGTTGCGATCGGCAAGATCTTTGAGCCTCGGCTCATCCCGGCCGGTGGCCAACACGTTAGCCCCGTGGTCGAGCAGCAGATCGACCGTGGCCGAACCGATCCCCCCGGTCGCCCCGGTGACACAAACCACACGCTCTTTCAGCCCGTCCGTCATGATTTATTTGCTCCAGGGTTGATTAGAATCTTGCCCTTGACCTGGTCGGCCATCATCTTTTGGATCGCCGCGGGCACGGTGTCGAGATCGATCGTCTCGGCGATCAGGGCATCAAGATCAAAGGTCCTTCGACTGACGATTTGGTCCAGCATCCTGACCGTTCGCCGGAAATCTTCGAAGGTGTAGACGCGTGAACCCAGAATCGTTTGTTCCCGGAAGATCAGGCGGACCAGATCGACCCGCGGCGGTTCGCTATAAAAGCCCACCTGCACGATCCGTCCACGCACCCGGCAAAGTTCGGTGGCCAGGCCGATTGCCGGCTCGGCACCCGATACCTCGAACACGACGTCAAAGCCGTCGCTCTCAGTAAATGCTTCTCCCGCCTCGGTCGCCCCATCGGCGGCGTGGATCGTGTCGAAACCCATCGCGCGGGCCGCCGCAATGCGCTGGGGGTCGATATCGGCCAGGCACACGCGGGCCCCACTGAGTTCTGCGACCATCGCCACCATCAGGCCGATCGAGCCCGCCCCGATCACCAGCGCCGATTCGCCCTGCACCAGCCCCGCCCGGCGGTTGACGTGGAATCCGACGGCGAAGGGCTCAGCCAGAGCTGCGATCTGGTCTGACATCGATTCGGGCACTCGGATCATCTTCGCCGAGTCCACCAAAACGAATTCGGCGAACGCCCCGTCGCGGTGGATTCCGACTAATCCGAGATTGCGGCAAACATGAACGTGTCCCGCTCTGCACGCTTCGCACGTCCCGCAACTGACCAGTGGTTCGACCACCACCCGGTCGCCACGGGTCAGTCCTTCGGGTGCGCCGCCCTCGCCGATCGCTTCGATTACCCCCACGAATTCGTGCCCCTGCACGAGCGGCTGAACCGCGGTCGGGTGATGGCCCGCGAAGATATGCAGATCCGATCCGCAGATGCCCGCCCGCAAGACCCGCAGCAACGCCTGTCCCGCCGCGGGTTCGGGCGTCGGACGATCGGCCATTTCCTGATGGCCCCATCGGGTTGTAACCACGGCCTGCATGACGCTTAGTCTCGACTGGATTAAAAGTAACCGCCCTGCTCGACGATCTGCGAAGGCGACAGGCCGTCGTCGATCCACTGCTTGTATTTCTGCTCTTCAACTGCGATCTGCTCGGCCCGCTCCAAAACTTCGACGGCGTGGCGCCGCGGAACCGCCACGACCCCGTCGATATCCCCGAAGATCACGTCTCCGGGGTGGATCTGAGTAGCCCCGATTTGAATCGGTGTCTGGTAGCTGTGCATTCGAAACCGCCCAAGCATCCCGTTGGAGCTGCGATAGCAACAAAAAACCGGGAAATCCTGATCCAGCACCAATTGCGTGTCTCGCACCCCGCCGTCCACCACCGCCCCTCGGCAGCCCGCTCGTCGTGCCGCCTTCGTCATGACCTCGCCCCACTGGGCGGATTCGTCGTCTTCGGACGTGTCCCAGACCACGATGCTCTCGCTATGCAGTGCTTCGAGCATCGCGGCCCGCTGCTCCATCTCGCCCTCGGTCGTCAGGTCCTTGCTCCCTTTCACCGTAAACGCGATACCCGCCACCTTCATCGACTCACGCAGTGGGGCGATCCGCGGGGGCAACGCTTGATGGAGATAGCCCATCTCACGCAGCACGTCGTTTACAGCGCCGCCGTAGAGTTTGCTGTATCGCTCACACAGCGTTCGGTCGTCGACCGAAAGCGGTTCAAGGCTGGATGGATCAGTCTTAGGCATGGCCGGACTCCAGGATTCGGGACGTTCCATTATGGGCGGCTTGCGATAACGATCCATAGCCGTGACGTCATTAATTTGCACAAATTGATGCTGGATGATTCACTATCCTCCATGCGTAGATCACCCCAGCCCCTCGCGGGTCCGGATCTGGATTCGTTCAACGCGTCGGTCGGCGAGATCGGGTTCCTGAATTATCGTGAAGCGGACTCGGGCTGGCGGCTGCGAAGACTGGTTAATCGTCGATACACCATCCTTGGCTACTCGCTGTCGGGTAGCGTGCATTACACCATCGCGGAGCAAAACTACACCGTAGAGCCCGGCACTTTCGCCCTGTTCCCCGCCGGACTCCCCCACTCGGCGAAGAGCGATCCCGCCGACCCGTGGTGCTTCTACTCCTGCGGGTTCGAGCTGACTTTGCTGACCGACGCGGCCGATCGGCGGTTCAATCAGCTGGAACGCTTTATTCCCTCGGCCGAGCCGGATGAGGCCCGGGCCCTCTTCAACGATCTACATCGCCACTGGTTGACGCGGGGGCACGGCTCGATGTTGCGCTGCCGGGGCATCATCCTGCAACTGCTGGCCAACTGTGTGCGGTCCGGGGCCGCCGCCCGGCGATCGACACCCCACGCCCGCCGGATCGAGAAAATCGTTCAGCAGATTCAAGCCGACCCCACTGCCCCGATCTCTGCCGATGAACTCGCCGCCCAAGCCGATCTGAGCCCTTCGCATTTCCGACAACTCTTTCGCACCCACACCGGCCACCCCGTCAAGCAGTACCACAACTGGGTCCGCATCAACCGCGCCAAGGACCTGCTGCTCAGCGGCGAGTGCAACGTAAACCAGACGGCGGAACGCTTAGGCTTCCGCGATATCTACTACTTCAGCCGTCTGTTCAAGAAAATGACCGGCGTCAACCCCTCCCATTTCCGCGACGGATAAGCGTTTCGCCTACCGTTCAAACAAACATCAGATCGTACAAATTTTCCACACGGCCGCCATGGCTAAAAAGTAGCTTGGCCCTACGATGAAGCCATGGATAACGCCATGTTTTCCTTAGCGGGCAAGGTCGCGCTGGTGACCGGGGCGGCCACCGGGCTGGGTAGGGGTATCGCAGAAGGCTTGGCCGCCGCGGGTGCGGACGTCGTCGGCCACACCCATCGCACCCCGCTGGACCCGCTGGTCGAAACAATCACCAGTCGGGGCGGGTCGATCCGCACCGTGCGGGCCGACCTCAGCGATCCCGGTCACGTCACGCAGCTGGCAGAAGAGGCCACCGCTGCATTCGGCCGCATCGATGTCTTGGTCAACAACGCCGGGATCATCCGGCGGCAGGACCTGCTTGATTTCAGCGAGACGGACTGGGACGACGTCATGAACGTCAACACTAAGAGCCTGTTTCTGCTTAGCCAACGTCTGGCCCGGCCGATGGCCGAAGCCGGCCGCGGAAAGATTATCAACATCGCCTCGATGCTCAGCTATCAGGGCGG
The DNA here is from genome assembly GCA_964523485.1 of uncultured Phycisphaeraceae bacterium. Taxonomy (GTDB): domain Bacteria; phylum Planctomycetota; class Phycisphaerae; order Phycisphaerales; family Phycisphaeraceae; genus Algisphaera. Next base: position 78,741 of record CAZFZS010000010.1, read on the forward strand.
TATCCGCGTGCCCAGCTACACCGCCTCAAAGCACGCCGTTGTGGGTCTGACCCGGATCATGGCGAACGAGTTGGCGCCAAAGGGAATTAACGTCAACGCGATTGCACCGGGTTATATGTCGACGAATAACACCAAAGCCTTGCGAAACGATCCGGATCGTAACCGTCAGATCCTTCAGCGGATCCCCGCCGGTCGATGGGGCGAGCCGGCCGATCTTCGGGGCGCGGCCGTTTTTCTTGCTTCCGATGCCAGCAATTACGTCCACGGCATCACCCTGCCGGTCGACGGCGGCTGGCTATCACGCTGAACCCAGTCGGTCCCTCCATTTCCCGCGAGCATCACGATGACTCCCGATCCGACGATTATTCGGCTTTTCAATTATTACGAAAGCCAGGCTCAGGTTTATCACTACTACGGCCTACTCGCGATCCATGCGCTCTGCCGCACCGCCGATGCAGCTAATGATGATTTGCTGCGAACACGCTGCGTGGAGATCTTGCGGCGTTTTCCCGACCAGATTGAGCACAGCTATTACAACTTCCCCAGCTACCGCATCGGCGGGATTCCCCGGGCCTACATGCTGATGCGGGGCCACCTCGACGACGCAGCGAATCGTGAGCAAGTCTCACACTACGCCGAAGAGATGATGACCGCCCCACGCGACGAAATGGGCATCATGTGCAAGCCCAACGATCAACGCCGGGACAAAGTATGGATCGATGTCGCGATGGCGGTGACGCCTTACCTCCTGTTCGCGGGTCTGGCATTGGACGAACCCCGTTATATCGATGAGGCCGTGCGGCAATCTGAATTGATGTATGGCCTGTTCCTCAATCAGGACAACGGGCTGCTGCGGCAGTCGCGTGGTTTCGTGGATGAACAGGTCTTCTCGACCGATGCCTGGGGCCGAGGCAACGGTTGGGGGTTGATCGCGCTGACCGAACTGGTCGATCACCTGCCCGCCGACTCGCAACACCGGCCGAATATCCAGCGGCTCTTTGCCGAGCACTGCGAGGCCATCCTGCCTTACCAGGCCGAGCACGGCCTGTGGCGGCAAGACCTCACCCTGCCCTGGGCGTACCCCGAGTCGTCAGGAACCGGGCTCTTCGTCTACGGCTTTGCCGTGGGTATACGGCGGGGTCTGTTGGATGCCGAACGATTCGGCCCGGCCTGCGACCGAGCGGTGACAGGTCTGCGGGAATATTGCATCAACGAGCAGGGCGGGACCGCGTGGTGCTGTCCGGGCTGCCTCAGCCCGGGCAGGGGCACGCCCGCCGACTACGCGCTGCGCAAACCGCCGGTTGCAAACGATCCGCACAGCTACGCCCCGATCATGCTGGCCCTGCTCGAATCAGGCCGAGTCAGTTCCTGACCGGCAGGATCGTCGATAACCGGTCCGCCAGAGGTCGGCTGATCCTGATCATCCCGTTATACCAGGATGCAGCAATTCGCTGCTCAGGCCTCACGGCTCTGGCAGCAAGTCCGGTCCGGGAAACAAATGAACTTCCGCTTGAATTTATCACGACCCGCCGAGTCCGAAATTGAGCGAGTGTGCACGCAGCCAACTGCCGCAGAGCGTATGCGGCGTCGGCCGACTCCGGTGCTGACAACACTAATGCCGCAGGATCACTCGCCACAAATCGCAACTCGATACCTGCAGCGTCCCGATTCGCCGCTGACCGGGTTCATTCAGGTGCAATCGCAACGTCCCTGGGTAGCGTTGCGGCACAACCCGCCGCCGCCGCAGGGTGACATTCGGCCACATGACGCAACAGTACATGTTTACAGATCTTGCCAGAAGGTAGTTTAGCTCCTCTCACGGCAGCGCCTTTCCGTGAGCACCCCGGGCACCGGGCCGATCAAGGGGCGTAGCGCGTCGGCCAGGCCGTAAGCCATCTCGATCAATGCGAGGTCGCCAGGATGGAGCAGGTCTGTCGAAAGGTAATCGCCGCCGGCCAGGAGCAGCGGGCCCTCATTGAGCCGGACGTTGTCGCCCGCCGCTTCGGCGACATTATGGAATTGAATCTGGCCTCAAACCGTGGACGCGTCATATTAACTCAAAAGCGAGCGCCTTGACGGGGCTCGGCCGAATCATTGATCTCGGGACCACCCTCCCAATCGTCGGGGACGTTGGGGACCGGGAGGCCGGTGTCACCCGGCTCGTCTCCGGCGGCCATGCGGGTGTCGTGTTGCCGTAATTGATCCAGCGAGATGCCTACGACCAGGCTCTCGGGCGAATCAGCCGAAACAATACAATTGTAGAGTTCAACCATCCCCGTTGACTCGTCTTCGGATTCAACGGTCAGCCCGCTGGGGTTGCCCACAAAAGAGCAGTTGCGGGCAATGGCTCGGCCCCGCTTATGTACCCATAGCCCGGTCGCATTGCCGCTGCCGCCGCGTTTGAAAGAATTGACGCCGGCACAATTCTCCAAATAAACAGGCCCGGTACTCCAGAACCGGTAAGCCCGCTTGTTGCGAGCAGAGACGCAGTCGATCAGCACGGGATTGACCGTTTTCAGGTCCCAGCCCCCGTCGGTGTTGTCGAAGGCGCCGCAACGCAGGTAGGTGATGTTATAGGTATTGCGCTCGGCGGCAAAGCCATCGGCGTTCCAGTATTCATCGCCGTTGTCGTTGTAGTTGTTACGAGAAGTGCAGTCGATGTAAGTGATATCGTGATCGAAAACGCCCATCAACTTGCTGCCCTCGACCGTGAAGCCCATCGCGAATCGCTCGGTCGCCCACTCTTTTCCGCCGGCGTCGGCGTGGCAGTTGATCAGCCGAACCAACTGCACGCCCCCGCGGATGCGAACCGCTCGCTTCGTGTAATGAATGAATTGACAGTCGGCGATGAGCACGTCTTGTGTGCCGGCCGTGGGTTCTTCCACGGTCGCACCGCCTTCGACAATCACCGAATCGCGGGTGCCACGTGTCACCACATCCCGGATAACGATGCTGCGGTGACGCCCCTCCAGATCGATGGGCGTCATCAGCGACTCGAATTGTAAACCCGCGATCTCGATAAATGAGACTCCGGGCTGAACGCGGACGCCACCGTAGCCGGTCTTACTGGGATTGCTCTTGTCGAAATCGCCGCGGATGATCGCCGGTCCGTCACCTGTGTCGACACCACGCAGCGTGATCCGTTGCAGCGGGCTAACGCCGCTGTTGGACCAGACCAGTGTATTGCCTGTGTAAACGCCGCTGCCGAGAGCGATGGTTTGACCGGGCTTGGCGTTGTCGAGATAGGATTGAACCGCCGTGAGGTTGCCGGCCGCCGCGGCGTGATCCCAACCGCCGCCCAGTCGATTGCCGCTGCCTTGCGGTGTGATGTAAAGCGTGTTGACCGTTTCGAGCTTCTCGTCGGGGCGCGAGCCCCAATTTGCGGTCGGAATCCGCCGCTGCTGAACGCCTTGGTCGATCGCTTCGAGCTTTACTTCGGCATCTGGAGACGGGCCGACCTTGACCAGACTTATCCCCGTAAACCAGGATGTCTGATTGACATAGTCTTCTTTCTGCCGGTATCGACATACGACCTGAACCTCGTTGGCCGAGTCGGTATCGAAGGTTGTTTCGACCCCTTGCCATTCGGTGTTGGACCACGCGGTGTCCACCCGGGCCTGCTCATCCGAACCACTGCGGAGCTTGAGTTGAATCTTCGCGCTGCCTTTGCGGGTCGAGCGGATCGTACCCTCGAAGCGGTAGCGGGTGAACGGCTCGACACGGACTTTCTGAACGATCTCTCCCAGCGAACCGCCCTTGTCCGTGACCACATCTACCCGCAGCGCACTGCCGGCCGCGACGCCTTGGAGTGCTGCGTCCTTCGATAAGTCCTGTCCCTTGCTCCGCACCGACCAGCCGTCGGGGCGGTCGCCGTTCCACTCGGAAAAATCCCCATTTCTTATCAGGTTTTGGGGTTCAGCAGCAGCCTGTGAGGTGACAAGAAGACTGAAACTAAATACGGCAAAGAATTTAAGGGCGGTTCCCGTTGCAGTCTTCATAGAAAAATCGATTAAATAGGAGATTGCAATTTGATGAAATTGAAACTGGGGTCAGGGTGTTACATCTTCAACATCCGCGGTGGTCAAGAGAAACGGAACCCAAATCTTCTCAATCTGATCCGCGTTGGCGATCGATTCGTCAAGCAGCGAGCGTTCAACATGTTCGCCGTGTCCGTCGAAGAATGCGAGATTTGCTCCGTCATTATGACGGTAAGCCATCGCCCGCCTTCCGAATCCCCCGTCGACATTGGAATCGCTAATCCAACGGTCTGAATCAAACCAAATGATGCGATCGTTCGTCGCGTCCCCGTATACGAGTGTATCGCTGGCCCGGATAACCCGGTCGCGGTCGAAGCCGTAGTTAATAATCCGGCTATCGTTATCGGCGTTCCAAGGATTGGTGCGCTGGTCGTCGGGGAACCAGTAACCGAACGATGTGCCCGGAGCGGCCTTGCCGTCTTGGGCTGTGGTCTGAGTTCGCTCCGAAGTCGGGCAGAGATATTCGACGGGCCAGCGGAACGGGTCGTCCCGCGTGAGATTCATGTAGTCACGCAGAGCAACGTTGCCGTACCAATTGACGGTTCCGCCATTGGGATTCACCGACGCGTCGGTTCTGACCGGCACGTATAAACCTTTGTAGTCTTCGGCGTACAGCATATTTGCGAAACCAAACTGCTTAACCATCGAAAGGCACTTGACGCTTCGGGCAACATTGCGTGCCGCCCCCAACGCCGGCAACAGGATGCCGATCAGCAGCGCAATAATGCTGATGACCACCAGTAATTCGATCAGGGTGAATCCTCGACGCTTCATAATGCTGACTCCGGATAAAGCGAATGCTGAGTGAGACGGGAGGGTGGCGTTGACTTTCAAATCAAGCGAAAACACCCCGCCGACGGTCGGGTCGGCGGAGCGGGAGTGCAGATCGAATCAGGCGTTTCTTCGCCGACGCCCCATCAGGGCCAAACCACCCAACGAGGCCAGAATCAACGAGGAAGGCTCGGGCACAACGGTCCGCAGCGTTCCCACCGAGTTGAATTCGAACACGCTGCTATTGCTGTCTTGGTCATTGACGTTCGAGATTAGGCTGTAGCGAAACACCGCGGTGTCCGTCGCGGCTTTGACAAAAGCGGTGACGTTCGTACTCAGCGTCGTATTCAGCGGGGCGTTGGCCGACGCCGACCCGACGATCGCTGAACTATCGAAGCTATCGCCAACGATGCCGGGAGCCTGGTAATCCGAGTTATTGATGACGTCATAATCGGCGTTGCCGTTGTCAGTCAGCAAAACAAGCTCGAAGTCGGCCGGCGTCGTGTCGAAATAAGTACTGATCGTCACCTCGAGAAAAATCTGAGCCGCGGCCGTAATCGCAGCCGAATCATCAGTGATATCAAAGAGAAACACGGAGGCGAAAAGATCATCATTATTGCTCGAATCCCCGACATAACGTGCGCCGCTACTGCCCAGCGTGCTGTCTCCGGTGTTGTTCGCGTCATTATCTTTGATCCCGCGAGAGGCGTCGGAATTGATAACGGCCGCGGTGGCTGAGGCGAAAGGCATCACTCCAAGACAGAGCGCGATACCAAAAGTGAGACGGGTTTTCAGAAAACGATTCATAAATAACCTCCAGAGTGGGAAAAAGTAGAACAACCAAAATTCGCTATTCACAGTTTGGCTTTGTGAAAATGCGGCGGGCCTCCCGCGGATTCACGCCAGACGAATTGCATCGGGATGTGCCGGCGTTGATACGGCAGGGAACGATCGCCGAGCCGTCGACGAAATAGCTCGGCAAGGGTGTCTGAAACCTCGCGGGGCCTTCGGCTGCCGCTCGCCAGAGGCGGCGACCAGATTTCTGCGGTCAAGTTGTCGTTGAAGCCGACCAAAGCGATTTGGTCCGGCACAGTGAGACCCCGGCGACGCAGCTCATGGCCGATATACATGGCACCGATATCGTTGAAGCAGAAGATCGCGTCGAGCGCGACCGGGCCGCCCTCGGGGAAACGCTCGTTGAAACCCTGAAGGTGCCGCTCACCCACGGCTTCGGGACGATGGGGGAACGGCAACGGGATGATCTCGTTCGCGTGCTCCTCGAGTCCGAATTCACGGCAGCAACGCTGGAAGCAATCGACTTTAGAACGATTTGATTCTTGCTCGGTCGCGATCGCGAAACCCACCCGATGGCGACCGATCCTCGAAAAATGTTCGACGACTTCTCGGATGGCTCGGTTGCGGTCGTGGATGACCAGATCGGCAGGGTAGTCCGGCAGGTCCTGGCGAGTGACCGCGAGGCAGGACGGAAAACGCTGGACCCGCGTCCGGACTTCGGGGTCCGCGAGCTCATCAGGAATCAATCGGACAATCAACGAGTCGACCTGCCGCAGCAACAATTCATCGAGCTTTGAGACTAACGCGTCCACGCCCTCGTCGTGCTGCATCTGATAAACGACAAATTCCTGACGCTGAAGGTCACGCATGAAATCCAGCGCGATGATCGAATCCGAGGTCCAGGGGTCCGCGTAGTCCCAGATCAGCCCCACCGATTTGGTCTGCTTACCACGTAGCCCCATCGCCATCGGATTCTTGGTATAGCCAAGCTCCGCAGCACGCTCGAGCACCCGAGCTCGAGTCCGTTCGCTGATCCGACCGGCCCCACCCAAGGCGATCGATACGGTGCCTTGGCTGACACCAAGGGATTTCGCGAGCATGTTCTGATTAATGGGCGGGGCGGACATATGAAATCAAAGATGATACGTATTAGCAGCAATATATAGGACAGAACTGGTCATAATTCGCTTGATTAGACGTATAAGCATAGCATAACTCGATTTCAGTTCCTGTCAACTCTTATCTGACGTTCACGCCACATTTTTCGAAAGCATGCAGTTTCATACTCCCAGTGTCCTTTTTGCAGTACTAACTACAAGAGGGTGAGCAAGGGCAACGCGTCGCTTTCAATGACAGCGGTGGTCGGCTGGAACTAACCTGCGTCGAAACATCGTACGTTTCGGCGACGGAAGCTGACCACGACTTTGTTCGCAACGTGAAGGGTGAAGCAGACGTCGAACTTATCGACCCGACCCGGCTCACTTTGCATAAGCACTGGGAAAAGCCTCGCGAGATCGACTTACCCCAGAATAGCGGAGGCGGCCACGGCGGAGCGGACGCCTTGATGCTCAGGGATATTTTCGATCCTGACGGTAAGGATCCGTTGGGCCGTAGAGCCACTTTCATCGACGCAGCGAGATCCGTTTTGACCGGGATTGCCGCGAACTTTTTTCTGAAAAGCGGTCGCAGAGAAAAGATAGAGATCGCAGCCTTTTTCCGCGTCTCGGTAGATGCAGATCAGGTGTAAATTTCGTCCAACCGCATTCCAGCCAAATCGAGTCGGCAGATACCCATCAGGTAATCCATAAGTGCCCATGAGGTGGCCAGATCACAGGACAAGCCCTTCGTGGGGAAGGGCTTGTGTGACGTAAGTCATTCCAAATCAATACGATGCAAAATGATTTTTCGGATCGACTATATAAATGCAATTGAACAATGATTGCTAATCGAGATCAGCATACTCATGCAATCGGGCGATTTCATTTGGCGTCAGGCAGCGGTTATAGATCGCAAGCAGGGCGAGTTGGCCGTTGAGCGGTTCGCTGCCGTCTCTGCCGCGGACCTGGCGGGCGCCGACGACGAAGGGCGAACCTCCGCCGGGCTTCACTGCGGAGTCATGCTTGTACAAGCCGCGGCCATGGAAGTAAGGATTCATGCCCCGGTCTGCACCACTCAGCCCTTCCTGGGTGAAGTAAGAGTCATCCCGCTTGTCCACGACGGGATTCAGTGCGCGAGGCGTAGCCTGCCCATCGAGATAGGCGGTCAGCCATTTTGAATCGTAGGTGCAGGCCACCGAGCACCATCGGTCTAGCGGGTAACGCTGAGCGGTCGCTGCGTAATCCGCACACCAGGGCAACATCGAGCCGTCGGCCCGGCGAGTCGCGCCACCTTCCGATGACACATGCGGCGTGACCTGCTTGGCCCCGCCGTAGCATGGCATGTCCAGCAGCAAAGCGTACTGCCTGACACCCGAGTCATCGCCCGGCCCCAGCCCTTCGGACCACATGCCGGCCACGGTCCCGCCGCGGCCGTCGTCCGCATCTAATTTGACAACCGCGAAGATCGTGAACTTCGCATCGTGTCCCTGAAAATTCAGATCACCCGTCGCCGTGTGGGGAATCTGGAAATAACCACCGCCGGTGTTGAACGCTGCTGCTGATCCGCCGCAGACGTCTGCGGAAACTCGCGGTACGCGGCCGTTGACCTCGTGAAGGGCGTGGGCCGTTTTGGTGAATCGCGAGACCCGGGGTTGGCCGGGCTCTTCATCGAACAGCCAGTGGCCGACCAGACCGTCACGGATGGCGGGCGTCAAATTGACAAGGGTCGCCGCAGGTGAGTGAAGCGTGCTCATGAGCGCCGTCGGCTGAGGATCAGGCCAGCCCCGATCAGAACGAGTGTTAAGCTGGCTGGCTCGGGCACGGCGACGATCTCGAGGCTGCTCGCGACACCGATGAAGGTCGTAAAAAATTCGTTCTCTTCTGGCGAATTGACATAGAGATAGAAATCTTCGCCAGCCGAGGTGACCGTAAACTGCCCGGTGATGTAATTGTCGCCGGCGATCCAGGAATTGACCGTGGTCGGATTGTTATTGGTCAGCGTCGCCGAAGCGATCGATGAAAAGTCGGTCACCGACGAGATGCTAGTGGTCGTGCGAACATCGTAATTGCGCGCGGCATTGGTCGAGCTGTCACCGCGGAATCCCGTGAAGTAGAAGTCGTAGGTTCCTTCCGCTAAGCCGGTCACAGCGATTGCGAGAGCGGGATCGCCCGAATCGCGGACGATGTGATCCTTGCCAAGATCATCGTTCCAATGCGGATACGCGGTATGGTCCACCGTGAGGGCCTTGACGGCATTTCCGTAATTAATGCTCGATGCGGTGCCTGTCCCAAAGTCGACCGCAACGCCTGTGACGGCCACGCCGTTCTGATCGACGATGCCGGCGGCGGTGTCACCGGAGATGTTGTTCCAGACGCTGCCGGTCGCATTGCCGTCCTCATGGCCCGGCGAGTCCGTTCCGGTGTAAAGGGTTGATCCGAAGTCCAGCAGGATGGTGTCCGCCGATGCGATCGGGGATTGAGATAACGCGACGACCAATGCACAAATTAAAATGGGTAAGCGAAATGACATCGAGATTCTCCGTGAAAATGAGGGCCTATTACCTCATCTATTGTGTCGGAGAACGGCTGAAAAACCATAGCATCAGCGCCCGATCGCATGGACTCAACGCGCATTGATGCGATTTTCGGCGACTATTCGTCTGACCACCGGCGGTGCTGATCCCGGCCCGGCGGATGGCCCCAGAACGCGGAATACGCTCGCGAAAAGTAAAGCGGATCGGCATAACCCACCTCCGCCGCGATCTCTTTGATCTGGCGGTACGAGTGATACAGCTCGTAGCGGGCGACCTGCATCCGTCGACGGATCAGATACTCCTGTGGCGAACAGCCCATCTGTGCTTTGAAAATTTTTCGCAGATGGGCGGTACTCAGCTTTGAATGCTCTGCCATCTGTTGCAGCGCATCGGTTTGAGCATATCGCTTGTTTAAAAAAAGTACTGCTCTGTTCACCTCGACGTCACCCCGGCTGTGGCGATCGCTTGAATCCTTTCTCGAACCCAGCGGTTTGGCGTTTGTGATGAATCGAGCCAAGGCAGCTTTAGCCTCGGCTTCGGCGATCAGGTGATCCGCTGCATTGGGATCTTCAGACAGTTTGATCAGCAGATCGACCGTTTGCTTACCTAAAAAGAATTGGGCGTCGGGGTTTATCAGCGCCTGCGACAATTGCGGTTCGTCGCCTTCCGGGCAGCTGTAGCGAAACCATGCCAAATCGCAATGCTGCTCGACCGGGACGACCCAGGAACGATTGGCGTTGACGGGCACGAGGATGCCCGAGCCCGCATTCAAATCGACGGACTGGTCTTCGACGGTGTAACGCACCTCGCCGTCCAGTACAAAAATTAGCCGTGACGAATTCACCCAGCTTTGAGCCTCATGCCACCCCGCCACGAAGCGTTGCTGCCGGGCCTCGAGGATCAATAGCCGCTTACATAAAAGCTGACGCAGATAATCAAGCGGTGTCGACACGACAGATATCCTGCCTGACTTTTGCGGCCTGCGTCAAGCGAAACACGACTGACTCAGCGTAAACGATCGATCACAGATCGCAGTAAGATGGCCGCCCCTCACCGGGTGAGCCATGACGCAGACGCTACGAAAACTGGTCCGTTCGAGATTCTTTCAGAACGGCGTACTTGCCCTGATTGTCGTCGCCGCGGTGCTCGTCGGCCTCGAAACCTACCCGCAGATCATGGCCCGGTACGGCCATCTCATCTACACGCTCGACTCGATCGTGCTCTGGCTGTTCGCGCTGGAGGCGGCGATCAAGATCGCGGCGGGTGGACGGCGGTGGCATGACTATTTCCGTGACCCCTGGAATGTATTCGACTTCATCATCGTGGTCGTCTGCTTCCTGCCGGTCGACGCGCGCTACGCCCAAGTGCTGAGGTTGGCTCGGGTGCTGCGGGCGCTTCGGCTGATCTCCACCGTGCCGAAGCTGCAATTGCTCGTTGGCTCGCTGCTTGCTTCGCTGCCTGCGATGTTTTTCGTCGGGCTGCTGCTGTTCATCATGTTTTACGTTTACGCAGTCACCGGGGTGTTCCTCTTCGGCACAAATGACCCGGTGCATTTCCGCGACCTGCCCACCGCGTTTCTCAGCTTGTTTCGCATTGTCACGCTCGAGGACTGGACCGACATCATGTACATCCAGATGTACGGCTCGGCGAACTACCCGTTCAGCAGCCAGGACGCCGCCCGCTATACCTTTGAGAATCAGGCTCGGCCGCTGGTCGGAGCGCTCTATTTCGTCAGCTTTGTCATGCTCGGCACGATGATAATGCTCAACCTGTTCATCGGCGTCATCATCAAATCAATGGACGAAGCGCAGGACGAGGCGGAGAAAGCGTTGCGTGAAAAACATATTCGCGAGACCGGACACACCAGCGTCGGCGATGAAATTATCCTGATTGAAAAGCAGCTCGAGGAACTGACACGGCAAATGCGCGTGCTGCGGCGTCGGACCGACAAGTATCGTGAAGAGGCTTGAACCGCGGATGGAGATAGACACTATTCCTGCTTCGGCTCGACCTGTGTGGCGACCGCGCGGAGGTAGCCGTCGAGGTAGCGATCGATAAAGACCTGCACGCCGTGAGCGGTCAGTTCGTGGTCGTTGCCCCAGATGCAGGCCTGCAGATCGGTGAAATCCGGGTCGACCTGGATCAGCACGTCCGCGTTGAGTGATTCCTGTTCGAGATGCTGCGCGAGATAGGAAGACAAGGCATTCACGCCGGGCCCGCCGATGCAGATCGTCGGCAGCTGGCGAATTGATTCGGTATTGAGAAACCACAGATCACAGCACACGATCGGCTCGATCTCGACGCCCAGCAGGTCGTCGTGGCGACGCTTCCAGTGCTCGATCTCTTCGACCACTTTATAAGCCAACGGCCGATCCGCCTGCTCGGCCCGGAGGTGGGCACCGACCACGATGACCACGCGATGCGCCTCCGCTTCGCCGGGCGGCGAAGCGTCCGAATCAAACGCATCATCGGGTTCAGGGGGCTGGGGCGAGACCATCAGTAACCTCATGTTACGCGACACCCGCTCCGGCTTTATGTCGCGACCGGATCAAGGGCCGGCCATGAGTACCGCGAGCAAACCTTTTTGTGCGTGCAGGCGATTGTGGGCCTGCGAAAACGCTCGGCAGCGTGGTCCGTCCAGAACTTGGTCGGTGATTTCAATGCCGCGATAGGCCGGCAGGCAGTGCAGCACGATCGCATGCGCGGGAGCCGACCCGAGCAGGGACCAGTTAACTTGATAGTTTTCAAAAGCTTTAAGTTTACGTTCTTTTTCGCCTTCCTCACCCATACTGACGAAGGTATCGCAGTAAATCGCATCGGCCTGCTTGACCGCTTCGTGCGGATCGGAAATGAGTTCGACGTCCGGACGATCCAGCTCATAACCTTTTGGTGCGGACAGGATGAATCGCATGCCGAGTTTGGCAGAAAGCGATGCGAGGCTGGCCGCGACGTTGTTGCCATCACCGACGAAGACCAGCGTCCGGCCGGACAGGTCGCGGTCGCCGGGCGCGAACTCATCGATGAGGGTCATAGCATCGGCCAAGGCTTGCGCGGGGTGAGCCCGATCTGACAGCATGTTGATGACCGGCACGGTCGCGCTTTGGCTCATGCCTATAAGGTGTTCGTGGTCGAACACACGAGCCGCGATGCCGTGCACCATCCCGCTGAGGACCCGGGCGACATCGCCGACCGCTTCACGTTTTCCCAGGCCGACCTCGTGTTGGCCCAGCACGATCGCCTTGCCGCCGAGCTCGTACATCGCCTGTTCAAAGCTCACGCGCGTCCGCAGGCTCGGCTTTTCAAAAAGCATCGCGAGGGTTTTGTTGGCCAGGATCGGCTGATTCACCTGATGGCGATCGCGCTGCTCACGCAGATCGAAAGCGATCTTGAGCATGTGATCGATCAGCTTGGCGGGCTGATCGGCGATGGTGAGGAAATGATTGGAAGGCATGGGACGATTTTTGATTTGGTATTGAGGATTTTTGATTGATGAGATGTTTCAGGCTGACCCATTGGGGCAATCCAAAATCCTCGATCAAAAATCAGAAATTTCACATGACGATTTCCGTGCCGATGCCTTGGTCGGTGTAGACCTCCAGCAGCAGGGCGTGGGGGATACGGCCGTCGATAATGTGGGCTTTGCGGACGCCGCCATGGACCGCGGTGAGGCTGGCTTCGACCTTGGGCAACATGCCAGCCGTAATCACGCCCGAATCGATCAGCCCGTCGATTTCTGTGCCGGTCAGGTGCGTGGCCAGGTCGTCGACGTTTTCGGATCGCCGGATGCCGTGCGTGTCGGAGACGAGCACCAGCTTCTCGGCGTTGACCGCAGCGGCGACCTGGCCGGCGACCGAGTCGGCGTTGATGTTCAGCTTGCCGCCGGCGGCGTCACGTGCGATCGGCGCGATGATGGGAATATGCCCCGCCTCGAGCACCGCATGCAGCAATTCAGCGTTGACTTTCTCCACTTCGCCGACCAAACCGATGTCAATCTGCCGTCCGCCTTCGCCGGCCAGCTTCAGGCGTTTGCCGAAGACCACGCAGGAACCGAGGCTGTGCAGCCCCATCGCGCGATGGCCATGCTTCACGACGCGGATCGCAAGGTCGGAATTGATCTGATTGATCAGCACATGTTCGGCAATCGCGAGCGTGCGGTCATCGGTGTAGCGTCGGCCCTGCACGAATTGTGCTTCGAGGCCGGCCTTGCTCATCGCGGCATTGATCGCCTTGCCGCCGCCGTGCACCAGCACCGGCCGCATCCCGACGCTTGCCATGAAACAGACGTCCTGCACCAGCGAGTCGAGCGCCTCGGGCTCGTCCATGATCGACCCGCCGATTTTGACGACGACGACCGCGTCGGCAAATTGCCGGATGTAGGCGTGTGCTTCGACGAGCGCGCGGGCTTTGATGATCGCTTCTTGCTGCATAACTCAGTCACCAGCCGCCACGCGGCGCGTAGCGGGGAAACGAAAGATTGTAATACACCCCGGCAACCCGCTCAATCGCGTCAACCCCGCATGCTGTAATTACTCGAAATCTTTCACCGCATCGCCGATGGTCGGATACAGGCCGAAGACTTTGTCGAGGTGGACCACGCGCAGCACGCCGGCGATCACGCTGGGGACATTCGCCAGCTTGATTTGCCCGCCCTTGGATTTCAGCCTTTGCTGCGAACGCATGAGCATCCCCAGGCCGACCGAGGAGATCGACTGCAGCTTGCCGCAATCGATGATGACTTTGTGAATATCGCTGGGGACCTCGGCCTCATAGGCCTTGCCGAAGTCCTCGGCTGAAGCGGCGTCGAGCTTGCCGGTGAGCATGATGACCAGCACATCATCGCCCTTGCGGTAGCTGCTGAGTTGCATCGGCGATGGATTGGCAGCGGTCATGGGTCGGCTCCGGTCCGTATGGGGTGTCCTACTATAGCTCATGCCCAATCGCGAGCGGATGGCCAAGTCGACCTCTCCACTCGGAGCCTGCGAACTCTGCGGCCGATCGGGCCTTGAATTGACTCGGCATCACCTGATCCCACGCAGCCGACACCGAAAGAAACGGACCCAGCGACAGCACGAAAAAAGCGAGATGCATCACGCCATCGCCTGGCTGTGTCGACCATGCCATAGCACGGTGCATGCGACGCTTAGCGAGCAGGAACTGGCCGAGGTGTACCACAGCATTGAGACATTGAAAATGCATCCCGAGATCGCGAAGTTTGCGAAATGGGTCAGGAAGCAATCGCCCCATCGTCGGATCGCGATCAAGCGGGCGGTGCGGAAATAAAGTTCGGCTTCATGCAAAGTCCGCGGAGGGTCGCTGGAAGTGATGATGTTTGAGAGAGCAAACGAATTTATATAAATCGTGGTTTGGGTCTGGTGTTTTCCCCTGAAGAACTTGGCGTCCTTCGCGTGAACCCGGCTTTGACCCGCTAAACTGACGCAATGGAATCTGGTCAGCGCGAAAAGTTACAAGTCGGCAACGAGAAGGTCGTGCTCGCCGCGGGCTTGCTCCCGGACAGCCGGGTGAATCCGCACGATCCGCTGGACGAGCTGCGCGCCTTGGCGGAGTCGGCCGGGGCGGTCGTTGTCGATGAACTGATGCAGAAGCGCGACAAACCCTCCGCAAAGACCTTTCTAGGCAAGGGCAAGATTCAGGAACTCGCCGGGCGAGTCAAAGCTCATGAGGCCGATGGCGTGATTTTCGAGAACGACCTGAGCCCTTCGCAGATCGGCAACATCGAAAAAGTCACCGAGTGCAAGGTACTGGATCGCAGCGAATTGATCCTCGATATCTTTGCCGCCCGTGCACGCACCCATGAAGCCCGGCTACAAGTCGAACTCGCGCAGCTCGAATACACCTACCCCCGGCTGCGGGCGATGTGGACCCACCTCGAACGGATCGCCGGCGGCGCCCCGGCGGGCATCGGCACACGCGGCCCGGGTGAACAGCAGCTGGAAATCGACCGTCGAATTGTGCAACGAAAAAAGTCGCTATTGAAAAAAGAAATCGCGCAGTTGCAGGGCCGAAAGGCCCGCGAGGTCGAGTCCCGCAATAAGGACTATTTCACGGTCGGGCTGGTCGGCTACACCAACGCCGGCAAGTCGACGCTCTTCAACACACTGACCGATGCGGACGCCTACGCCGCCGACCAACTCTTCGCCACGCTCAGCACCCGCACCCGCCAATGGAAGCTCGGCAACGCCGACAGCGTCATGCTCAGCGATACCGTCGGCTTCGTCCGCGACCTGCCCCACCATCTGGTCGCTTCGTTCAAAGCGACGCTCGAAGAGGCGGTCCATTCCGACCTGCTGCTGGTGGTGTTGGATGTCGCCGACCCGGACTGTCGTAAGCAGCTGCAGACCGTGCATCACGTGCTCGATGACATCGGTGCGGATGAACAGCCTCGGCTGCTGCTGCTCAATAAGCTCGACAAGGTCGACCACAACGCTGACCTGCTGGTGTTGCAGCAGGAGTATCCCGAGGCGCTGCCGATCTCCGCGAAAACGGGCAGAAATCTCGATCAACTGGTTGAACGCGTCCGCGATTTCATGCATGGCGGCACGAGCGAGCTGACCATCAGCCTCGACCAAGCCGACGGCAAAGCCCTGACGTTTCTCGAGAACCGCGCGACCGTCCTTGATCGGCAATACGGCTCGGACCGTGTCGAGCTGACCGTCCGCATCGGCCACCGACAGCTCGATCAGCTCCGCGCCATGGGCACCACCGCCCAGATCCCCGGCGACGAAGCCACCACCTCCACCGCGGGCTGGGGGCGGTGAGGGTAAATATCCCCTTCATTTCCAGCTAAAACTTTTGACGCAATGCGAGACTGCCGATAAAATAATGCATTACCTCCAAAATGCATTGTGCCGAGATGATCCGATCTACCCTTACTAACCGCTGGCAGACGACGATCCCCGCAGAAGTTCGGCGTGCGCTTGGACTCAAGCCGCGTCAGAAGCTGCAGTATGAAATTCAAGGCGAGACGGTGGTGATTCGGTCGGAGAAATCCTCAATAATGGACCTCGCGGGTTGCCTGAGAAATGAAGCAGCATCCGGTTCAAAAGAACAGGAACGCGAAGCAGCCAGACAAATGGTGATTGATGAATATCAACGCTCTGTAAGCGATTCATGAAGCGCTACTTGCTTGACACAAACATCATTATTCGCTTTTTGATGGCTGATCCTCCAAGGTCAGCACGGATCGCTACCGATTTGTTTGCCGATGCGGCGGCGGGCCGGTGTTTGCTGGTGCTGACCGATGTCGTTTTGGCGGAATCGGTCTACGTCCTGCGATCTTTTTACAAAGTGCCCGCTGGGCGAGTTGCCGACTTGCTGTTCCAGCTCATCCGATCGCCCGGCATTGAAACCGACGACCCAAAAACCGCCCAAGATGCGTTGGCCAGGATGGGAGCAAGCGGGATCGATTACGCCGACTGCCACCTCGCCGCTCGTGCCGCAGGATCGGACATCACCATTTCGACTCTTGATCGCGACTTCCGAAAATTCGATGATATCCGGACTTGGCCTGATTAGAAATGATCACTTCGCGCAATTACCCCAACCCACTTTTAAGAAAAAACTCCATCAACTCGTGGCCATGCTGGATATGCAGGTCTGAGGCGTTGGCGTGCTTTTCGGTGAAGGCGTGGGGGACGGCGGCGTGGACTTTGTGGCCGGCCATCAGGAAGGGGACCGGGGTGGGGTCGTGCTTGCGGGTCTCGACGCGGGTGTAGTGATCCGGAAGCACGAGCATCCGCCAAGGCTCGCCGCTGCCGGAGTTGCCGTCGCCTGCCGCATCACGCTGAATGAGTGACCGATGGATCGGGCCGACCACATGCTCATCGATCGCTGCGATGGCATCGACCTTCGTTCTCCCATCCGCGGCATGTGAGGCTTCGTCCGGGGCTTCGATGTGGACGCAGACCAAGTCGTACTGATCCAACGCCTTGATCGCGTGTTCGGCGGCGGCGGCATAGTCCGTGTCGTGATACGAGGTTTGGCCGGGCACATCCAGCCGATCCCAATCGATGAACGAGGCGATGCCCGCCAGCAGGTCCACCGCTGTAATCATCGCCCCGCGCAGCCCGAAACGGCTCTCGAAGCTCGGCATCGGTTTGCGGCGACCCTGGCCCCACGGCCAAAAATGCGTCGCAGGGAGTTCGCCCAGCTCCCGCCGCGTCTGGTTGATCTCGTGGTCGCGCAGAAATATCTCGGATTCGGCGATCAGTTGTTGGAGCAAACTCGCGTATTCGCCGCCGATAGGCAGGTGTTTGCGGATCGGTTGGCCGGGGATGTCGTGCGGCGGTACGGTGACCAGTTCGTCCCAGTCTCGGCCGTTGCTATCGCGATCCGAACGATCGACCATGATGTTGCGATAGCTCACGCCGGGGTACAGCGTCGTGTGATCCAGCTCAAGCCGATCTGCAAATTCCGCGAGCAGTGTTTCGCCTTCGCCCGAGCTGATCGCCCCGGCTGAGTGGTCCTGCATCAGCCCATCGATGACCGTGACCAAGTTGACGCGGAACACCCAGTCTTTCTCGCCCAGTTCGATCCCCAGCGCTGCAGCCTCCAGCGGGGCACGGCCGTCGTGGTACTTCCCAGGGTCGTAACCCAGCAGCGACATGCTGCACACATCGCTGCCACAGGGCATCCCTTCCGGGGTCGTCGCCACCGTCCCGAGCCTGCCTTCGCGGGCTAGCCCATCAAGGTGTGGCGTCGCCGCCGCCTCAAATGCGGTTTGCCCATTCAGCGACTCCAGCGGAAAATCCGCCCCACCGTCAGGAATGATGATGACGTATTTCATTGGTCTAGGGATTAGGGATTGGGAATTGGGGATTGTAATGTTGCCAGAGGTCGTGACGTGTCAACGTGATACACCTTCACGACTACTTGAAATCGGATTCAAAAATTCCATCTATACCTGAACGGTACATGCTGGACCCCAACTCCAATCCCTAGCTCCCAACACCCAAATCCCAATGACCGGCTAAAGATTGATCGGCACGCCTTCCGCTTTCCATTTCTGGAGCAATAGCCGAAGCTCATCGATCGCCTGGCCAATGCGGGTGGCGGTGCCGTCGAGGTTGTCGTAGAGGGCTGGGTCGTTGAGCAGCTTGCCGAGCGTACCTTCGTTGCCGCCGCCCTTTTCGAGCAGGGTGTTCAGCTGGATGACCGCTTTTGAGAGATCGTCTGCCACAGCGACATAGCGCGTTTTCAG
>CAZFZS010000010.1:97201-113711 GCA_964523485.1 uncultured Phycisphaeraceae bacterium
TTCAGCGTCGTGACCGTGTCCGCAACATCGCCGCTCGCCTGCCGGGCGTTGGCGGCGGTCTGCCGCAGGTCTTCCCGCATTGTGGGGTCATTGATCAGTTGATCCGCCCCGTGCAGCACGCCGCGAAATTCCTCGACCCGCAGGTCCAGTCGGCTAAGCAGTGTGCTGAGATTGCCCTTAATCTCGCCCGCCTCGACTTTTTCCAGATCTCGGGGCTCGGTGAGATCGACGATGTTGCGAGCCACCGCCCGCCAATCGGTGCTCAGCTGCGAGAGCTGCTGGGTCAGCTTCTCTAATTCGCTGAATGCACCGGAGAGGTCGCCGGCACTGCCCTTGACCACTTCCGTGCCGTCCTGCGAGAGGAACGCCATCTCCGCATCCGGGTTGATCCGGTCGACTGAAAATTTCACTTTCGGGCTGCCGCCCAGCAGGGGTGCCTTAATCACCGCGCGGGCATTGGCGGGGATTTGAATCTCATCTCGGATGCGGAGCTTGGACTCGACGCCGCTGCCGTAGGGCTGCTTGAACATGACCGACTCGACCGAGCCGATGTCGATCCCCGCCAGTTCCACTCGGCTGCCGGGGTTCAGTCCCGCCGCGTCGTCGAACTCCACGGTGATCGTGTAACCCTCCTGCAAGAAGGCCGGAACATAGCCGAACAACAGCAGCAGGATCATCAGACCCACAACACCCAGCAATGTGGTCAGGCCGACGGTCAGGTTGCGAGAGGTCTCTTTCATGGCTGTGCTGCCGCAGTTTCGGGGCCGGTGGTCGTCGTGGGATTGTCTGGAGACGGCCCCGGTTGACCATCGGCTATTTGACCCCGGTTTTCTTCAAAACCCTCGCGAATCAACTCTAAATCCTCGGCATCGGCCTGGCCGTGGATAAACCGTTGAACCAGCTCATCCGAACTGCGGCGGAAGCTATTCGGCTTCGCGTCTGCCGCGACCTGACCGTCATAAACCAGCACCATGCGGTCCGCGATCTTGTTCGCACTGTTCATATCATGCGTCACGACGATCGAGGTGATGCCTAACTGCTTGGTCAAAGCCATGATGAGTTCGTTGATGACGTCCGACCGGATCGGGTCCAGGCCGGTCGTCGGCTCATCGTAAAGCACGACTTCCGGCTCAAGGGCGATCGCCCGGGCCAATGCGACACGCTTACGCTGCCCGCCGGACATCTCGCCGGGCATCTTGTGCTGGGTTTTCGCCAAACCGACCATTTTCAGCAGCCGATCGACCGCTTCCGCCCGCTGCCTGGGTGTTTTATTCGTGTGCTGGACCATCGGAAACTCGACGTTTTGACCCACGTTCATCGAGTCGAACAACGCCCCCATTTGAAAGAGAAAGCCGATGCGTTGCCGCAGGTCGACCAGGCCACGCTCGTCGAGCTTGTCGACGCGGGTGTCGTGGAAGTAGACCTGTCCGCGGTCGGGCTTGAGCAGGCCGACCATGTGTTTGAGCATGACGCTCTTGCCCGTGCCGGAGGGGCCGAGGATGACGGTGGTCTGGCCCTTGATGAAGTCCAGCGACAGGCCGTTAAGTACGGTCAGCGGGCCAAAGCGTTTGTGGACTTTTTTCAGTCGAATGATCGGCTCGCCGTCGGCCGCCTGGGCCGCCCCGGCTATAGGCTCACGTTTGCCCGCTTTGGCGGGTTGGCCGGGGATCGTCGGCGTGCGATGCCGGGGCGGGCTGGGGTTGGTGTTGGGCAAATCGATAGGGACGGGGGGTTGGGGGCTGGAGTCTGGGGCGGGTCGTGTACTCGTCCCGACAACCGGCGACTCCAGACCGTTCTATTGCTTTAATGCTCTACCGCTCTAATGGTCTACTGCTTTACTGACCTACTGCCAGATTGCTCTACTTATTCAATCACCGGTGAAGAATTCGCGGATGGTGGCGACGACCAGGTCTTGTTCATCGCGGGTCATCTCTGGGAACATCGGCAAAGCGAGCAGTTGGGCCGCAGCTTGTTCCGCACGCGGCAGGCTACCTTCCTGATAATCCAGGTCCGCATAGCAGGGCTGAAGGTGCAGCGGCCGGGGATAATAGACCCGGTTACCCACCTCGCAGGCGTCCAGGTGCAAACGCAACGGCTCGCGTCCTTCACCGCGGACACGAATCACATACTGATTAAATACATGCTCCCGCTCGGGCGACTCGAACGGCGTGGCCAACGGCAGCGTGCCAAGCAACTTGTGGTACCGCGTCGCCAACGCCCGCCGCTTCTGGGTCCATGCCTGGAGATGCGGCAGTTTGACGCTGAGCATCGCGGCCTGCAGCCCATCCAGCCGGAACGCCCCGCCCATCTGCCGCACCTCGAAATTCGGCTCGATGCCGTGCACCCGCAGCGTCCGCAGCCGATTCGCCAAGGCATCGTCATCTGTCAGGCAGCAGCCGGCATCGCCCAAGGCCGCGAGGTTCTTGGTGGGGTAGAACGACAGGGTCGCGATATCGCCCAGCGAACCGACCGGCTTGCCATCGAAGCGAGCGCCGATCGCCATGTCGGCGTCCTCGATAATCTTTAACGCGAACTCGTCCGCGATCTCGCGGATCGCGGACATGTTGGAAGGCAAACCGAAAAGATGCGTCGGCAGGATCGCTTTGGTGTGCTCGGTGATCGCGCCGCGGATCGCATCCGGGGCGAGGTTGTAGGTCCGCGGATCGATGTCCGCGAACACCGGCTTGGCCCCGACCCGCACGATCGACTCGGCGATATGGAAATACGCCAACGGGCTGGTGATGACCTCATCGCCCTGCCCGATGCCGAGCGTGAGCAAGGCGAGCAGGATCGCATCGTTGCCGCTCGAGACACCGACGGCATGTTTGACGCCGCAGTATTCCGCGATCTGGGATTCAAACTTGCGGACATAAGGCCCGAGCACCAGTTGGCCGGAGGCGGCAACTTCCTCGAAGGCGGCCCGCAGTTCGGGCATGAGAGCTTGGTGTTGCCGGGTCAGATCGGTCAGGGGGACGGGCATGCGTTCGCTTCCATGCGGGGCGGGGTGTGTTCGCTTCGTGCCCATCAAAAGGAGGGGCTTAGCGAACGCTTAGAATAGTCGCGTGTGGGGATGGGAGAAAGTCGATCGTCAGCAGACAGTGGGTTGGTTATTGGTCAAACGCAGGCTTGACACCGGCGGAAGCATTCGCGAGGCTGATTCGGCCGCCGGGGCATCTCTCGCATTCTCCTCCAGACCCGACCGTTTCACATGGACCCCGCCCCCGCTCAAATCTTCTGCCCCGGCTGCGGCAAGGGGTTTCGCTGGAAGACCGAATTGGCCGGCCGTAAGGTCCGCTGCAAATGCGGCCAGGCGTTTCGTGCTCCGATGGTTCCGGACGGCGAGAGCAAGCCCGAGCCATCCTCCGGCCCGCCGATCATCCCCGCCGACCCGCGGGCCAAGGATCGTCCGGAGCCGGACACGTTTGAACTCGCCGACCCGGGCATTGTCCAAGCGGTGGGCGAGGCCGCTGCGGGTGCTGTGGATGCCGCCGCCGCGGTGGCCCGCAATTGCCCGTCCTGCAACGTCCAGGTTGGGGCGGGCAAAGTCATCTGCATCAACTGCGGATTCAACCTCGTCGAAGGCGCGAAAATTCAGACGCTCATCGCTGGCGGAAGTGATGAGGAAACAGATGGCCCCGCCCCCGCACCGATCCGGCCACGCGACCCTAAGCGATCCAGCCCGGTTTCCAGCAAAGGCGAGATCAGCCGGGACCGGATGAGCAACGCCCAGCGCCGGGCACAGCTGCAGGACGACCTGCGGGCGGAGATCGACGCTAAGCATCAATTTCAGGAAAAGAAGCTCCCGCTGATCCTGATCGCGGCCGGCGTGGTGCTGGTGTTATTTAATTGCTTCGTGCTGGCACCGAAGGCGGCGAACTCGTTTTTCTATTCGAGCAATGCCAGCAATTTTGAGATCGCGGTCGAAGCCCTGATCGGCAGCCTCATCCTGCTGGCGTTGCAGATCCCCTGTCTGTTTGCTGGCATCATCCTGATCAGCAAACTCTTCGGCGCGGCCTTCGGCACACTGACCAGTGCGATCAAAAAACTACTAGCGTTGGCGTTATTAGCCGGGGCATTTCACACGGGCCTTGGGCTGGGCCTGGACATCCTGCTTTCGGGCTTCGGTGGGATCGCCTGGATGCTCAAAGCCAGCGTGTCCTTCACGTTCTTCTGGATCATCATCAAACTGCTGTTCGATGAACTCGAGATAATTGAGGTGTTGTTGCTTTTCGTCGCGATGCTCATCATGCCAAGCGTCGTCATCATCAGCCTATTTATCCTGTTCGCCGGGATGTAATTCCATAACGCAACGATTTCTAAGCGACCGCCGGGCGTGAATGACTGCGTTACAATCCCGTCCGATCCCGCTTGATCCGTATGGCATATGACGCGATGAGCCTTCGCACGCTCTTTCAAAATCTGCGTTGGCTTATTTCCCATGATGCGGAAACGGCTTTTCATAAAATCAAAGATCAACAGGCTCATCTCGATGCAAGGCTCGATGAAACCGTCACTCGAATCGATCGACAAGCCGGGATGCAAGTTGATGAATCATTCACCCAGCCACCCGCCGAACCGCCAATGACGATCGCGCAGGCCCAGCAGAATCCGCGTGTCGGTGAAATTGTCGATTGGCCCTATGAGCCGGCGCCCCAACCCGGGACGTTGCTTTACCAAAATCCGGACGTGTTTTTGCAGGGCGGCGAGAAGCTCGCTGATTCTCAATGGGCGGACAAAGCCCCGCAGATGACCGAACTGCTCAACCGATACCGCAACGAATTCTTCGCACTGGCGATGGGCTATCTGCGGTCAGCGGGCGTCACGGGAGATTACCACGAATACGGCTGCTACTCAGCGACGACGTTCCGCATGGCCTTGACCCACGCGTCGCTGATGGACCTGCCGGCACTCAATCTCGAGATGCGGTTCCATGCGTTCGACAGTTTCCAAGGCCTGCCCGAGGTCGAGGCGGATGTCGCCAACCCGCAGTGGACCCGCGGCAGCATGGCGATGAGTGAATCCGAGTTTCTCGAAACAATCGAGCGGCATGGCGTCATGACCGATCGCATCAGCACTTACCCGGGCTTCTACAGCGACAGCCTGACCCAAGACCTGCAACAGAAATTTCTCGAACGACCTCAGCGTATCGCTTTAGTCAATATCGACTGCGACCTCTACGAGTCGGCGGTCGACGTGCTGCAATTCATCGGCCCGCTATTGCAAATCGGATCGATGGTGTATTTTGATGACTGGTTCTGCGGCTACCACGGCTCGGGGGCTGCGGGCGTGCAAAAAGCGTTTCAAGAATTTGCTGGCGACTGCGGCTGGTCGTTCTCACACTTCCGCGATTGTGGCTGGTGGGGGCGGGCCTTCATCGTGACCGGGCGGATGGATTAGCTCACGTTCAGACCGTCCAGCCGAACCGGTCGTATAACCGTTGCGACATTGCCGCGGAAGCCTGCTCGCGTTGAGCGGGGGTGAAGACTTCTCGCCACTCGTCGACTTTGCCCTCGCGGTAGTGGTCCGATCGGCCGTCCGATTTGGGCGGTCGGGGCTGAAAACCTTTTGCGTTGAACTTGAAGAATTTCAGCACCCGCTCAAAATAAGCCTCCGGCTCGGCCCGCAGTTCCCAAAATTCCGTAAACAGCACCTCGGTGGTGAACGCCGGGTCCGCCTCCGCATCCAACCAATCTTCGATCCATTTCACGCAGTGCGGCAAATGATGATCCAAGTTCCACTGGATCTTCTGCTCCAACGAAAGCTCGCGATAATCTTTCGGGGGCGGCGGGTCGTGCAGCCGCATCGAGGGCTCGGTGACCGGATTGTCGTAGAGCTTCAAAAGGTGATGCGTCCAGGAAAGCGTTGCCTGTCGCGGGTCGCGGACATGGACTGTCATCCGCTCTAGATTTTGACTGAGCAGTTCGCGATTGATCTGCGTCGCGGGGACGTGCTCCTGTGCGATCAGGCCGCCGAGATTGAAATGCTTGAGGTGGGTCGCGATGAGTTGATCATGCGGGAAATAGCCGCCGGCGAGTTTCATAGGCGTCAGTCCGAACTGCGGGCCGATGACGTTCACGCTGTACATGCTGCCGGATTTAGGCAGCGTGTTGAGAAAGATCGAAGGCATGGTCCCGCTGCCGAGGATGCGGGCCTGCGTATGGATTTGAGGCTGCGGCAAGCCCGGCGTCTGCGTGAACTCGAGATGCAGCTTCTTGGCCCCGGTCGGCTGAAGCAGTCGTGTGATGGCTTGGATGTGCTGGCTCAGCTGACCCTTTTCCTGAGGCGACATCTGAGCGGTGTAATCGAAGGGTTGGTCGGTCATGGTCGCGTGATCGTTGCTTGAAAGGCTTTGAATCATACTTCATGTATCTACAGCAAAGCCCACGGATCGCGATCCGTGGGCTTTGGGGATTCCAAGTGTTCTAAACCAATCAATCAGGGAGCGATAGCAGCGGCCTTGGCGTCGTGGGTCTTGATAAAGGCATCGATGATCTGTTCAGCCCGTTCGATCACGGCGGGTTTGCCGATTTCATCCGCGTCGCGGTAGGCCTGCGCCTGTTCAAACAACGCCTGATATAGCCGTTGATCATCGACCTTGGCCTTCAACGAAACGTTGGGCTGATCACCCAAGACGTCCGACCACTCCCGACGCACGGCCGACCAGTAATCCGAAGTTTCGTTCCAATAGTTTCGGCCGGCGGAGAAGTCGACCGCCTCGGTCCGGTCATATCTATTCAGCCCGACCTCGTGTGCAATGACCTTGCCCGGTTGGCCGTTCTCTTCTAACACGAGCTTGTAGTTATCCTGCTCGTGGACCCAGCCGTCGGGCGTCAGGGTGTGGCGATTCTTGGCGACCAGCACGTCGTAGTCGCTTCGCTTGGTGTACTCCCGACGCGGCAGCGGCCGCCAAGTGTCGTCCGACTCCCAGGTCGATCGGCCGCCCAGGTGCGACCATCGGCCGACGCCCTCGTATCGCGGCGAATCATCGACCTGATAGACCGCCTGCGACCACTTGCCCTCGACCTGCTCGGGCGTCAACTCGACGTTTTCCCATGTCCGGTTGCCGCGGAATTCCAGCAGCTTCGGGTCTTGATAGGTCCAGTCCTGCCGCCAGTGCTTGACGACACGCGGCTGCTTGGGTTGGCCATCTTCATCGACCTCGCCCTCGTCCGGGTGCAGCACCAGCACGTGCTGCAGGCTAATGAAATCGCCGCGGTCTTCAAGCACCTCAATGAATTCGGTCGCCTGCGAAAAGTAGGGGTCCTTCACCGCATAACCGTCCTCGATCGGCACGGTCTCTTTGAACTGGAACGTCACCACATATTCACCAGCCATCGCGAGGATGGCCTGACGGTCCTGCTCAGGCGGGGAGATTGCGGTCTGGGCCTCGTCGCCCGTCTTTCCGCAGCACGCAGGTGAGGCGGCGGCGGTCGAAGTCCAGAGGCTGGCCAGGGCCAGCAAGGTCACGGCGGGGAGGAAAAAGCGATCGGTCATGGGTCGGGGTCCTTGGGGTGTGAGGAAAAGAAAATTCTGTTTGGGTCTGGATCAGGGCGACCAATCCGGGTCCGATGCTCTGGCTGCGGCATTGGACCACCGGCGCATATCTCGCAGCTCATCGACGCTGAGTGATTTGGCGTGGCCATCGAGATGGGCGGTGACGGCGCGGCCGTCCCACCGCGGGTCGACGTTGCCCGTGGTCGCCGACCCGTTGCCGTATGCGTAAGGCGAGCTCGGCCAGGCATAAATGCTGTCGTTGGGCGACGCGATCCGGAAGAAGCCCGGCTGAAATACGCCCGGCGTGAGCGTGTCCAGACGTGCGGAGGCAAAGACAATCAGCCCGCTTGGCGCATCCGCCTGATCGATACTGGTGATCATGCCCGGCTGGTTGAACGTGGTGTTGGCGGCGTTGCCCCCGAGGTGGTGGTAGTTCAGCCCGAAACTCGGGTTGGTGCTGACCGCGTAATGCCACTGCGAGGCGGTCATCGACACCGGCCGAGTCCCGAGTGCGGCCGCCTGTTCGTTGACCAGCAGCGATCCGTTAAAGCCATGGTCGATGTACTCGGCCAGTCGCCAGGGGTAGCGGTAGGCCTCCTGGCCCGACAATGCGACGCCGCCCGGGCCGTAGCCGGCTTCGCTCGTGGTGTAGCCCACCAGCAACTTGCCGTCGCGGTCCAACGCTCGGCCGAGGTAGGCCTGCCCCAGCGATTTAGAGCCCGCCAGTTCCGTGACATACTTCGCCGCCGACCGGGCCCGTGCCAGAGCGGGGAGCAGTATCGCCAGCAGCACCGCGATGATGCTCATCACCACAAGCAACTCGACCAGGGTGAACGCATTGGGAATTCTTGAACGCGGCATGGACGATCCCAGGTCGTAGAGCAACAGCGGTTCAACGGCGGGCGTCGCCGCGCCGGGTCCGTCCAGCCAGGCCCAGCACCCCACCGAGCATCAACAGCAACGAAGTCGGCTCCGGGACGACTTGAGCAAACGTGTCGCCGACGTCGACCTGCATCGCATAAGTCTGGGCGTGGCCGCCCGTGGTCCAGAGAAGCTGATACTCGGTCACCGGCTCGGTGGTCACGCCGCTGAAGTCCCACTGGTACTGGTAGATGGTGGTCAGCCCGGTCTCGGAAGGGTCGTTCGGGTTGGTCGAGGTAAAACGACCGTCGGCCGTCGCCGTGAAATCCGCGGCCAGCGACTGGCTGCCACCGTTGTAGTTGAGCACCGGGTCAGCATTGAAGGCGTCGGAACCCGCCCCGAGGTCGATCTGAAATACCACCGTTTCCACGTCGCTGATGGCCAAGCCGCTGTTGCTGGTGATCACGAAGGTGCCGCCTGTGATCGGCGAATAGATCGACGTACCGGCCGGGTAGCCGGGGCCGGCAGTTTTGTTGAACTCGGCGTGGCCCGAGGAGCTGGGCTCATTCGGGTCAATGGGTGCCGGCCAAGGGGTGGCTCCGGGATACGTGCCGTAGGCAACGCCCAGCCGGGTGACCGTTAAATCCGACCAGCCCTCATACGCCGAGGCCCCTGGCAAAGCCGGACTCAGAAACTGTGAAATGGCAGGGGTAGAGATCAGGAAGAACGTCAGCGACGCGATCAACACGTTGAAAACAGACCGGCAAGCCATATGCATCAAACCCTTCGACATCGTTAAAACAGCACGGGGTTGCATGCTGAAAACATCGCCGCAGTTGCCGCGGCGCATCCGATGTCGGAAGATGCGGACGGCGACTCCGGTCGCTACTCAGGACGGTCGACTCTCGGTTGCCCACCCGGTCGACCGTCCGCTTTTTTTCTGCAAGCCAATTGAGACTGAGTCGCAGTATTAGCGACGATCATAGCGACCGATTTCAACACGTCAAGCTTTGTTGAGAATAAATCTCAATAGGTTGAATTTTCGAGGTCGAACTGGTTGATCTGGTCGATCATCGCCCGGAGTCTGCCGTAGCCGTGCTTGGTGTGGTGGAACCACAGCCGGGGCAGTTCGAGGTGCTCGGTTTCTCCGTTGAGCGGGCCGCCCTGCTGCATCGAGCCGGCTTCAACCAGGTCGGCAAATTCCTCGTTCAAGGAGGCGAGCTGGTCTTCCGTGATCGGCCGACGCAATCGCAGCACCAAATCATCGCGGACGAATCGCTGCGAGTGGTAATTGCGGTAGAAATCCAGCACGTGCCGGGCGGCGGCCTCAACATCGTCGGTGATGAAATAGAGGTTGCGGTCTTCCGGGCTGATCCAGCCGTTGTCTAGGAGTGAGTCGACGACGAAGTTTTCCCAGTTTTTCCAGTAGCTGCCGGGTTGGCCGTCGCGGGTCGGCGGTTCGATCAGCACGATCGGCACGAGCGGGGCCTTGCCGGTCTGGATGAGCGTGAGGGCCTCGAAGCCCTCGTCCTGCGTGCCGAAGCCGCCCGGCAGGAGGCAGACCGCGGCAGACTCCCACATGAACATGAGCTTGCGGGTGAAGAAGTAGCGGAAGGTGATGAGCTTCTCGTCGCCGGCGATGTAGTCGTTCGCATTGGTTTCGAAGGGCAGGCGGATCGCGACGCCGAACGACGCCGCCTTGCCCGCCCCGCCGTGGCCGGCCCGCATGATCCCGTCACCCGCCCCGGTAATCACCATCCAGCCCGCCTCGGCCATCCGCTGGGCGAAGGCGACCGCCGCCTCGTAGTCCGGGTGATCGACCGGCGTCCGCGCGCTGCCGAAGATGCTGATTTTTGGTGTGTCGCGGTACGGCCGAAACACTTTCAACGCATACCGCAATTCCTTAAGCGATCGGCTGATCAGCTTGACCTCGCCGACACTCGAGCCGTCGCGCACCAGCTTCAGCGCGGTATGCATGACCTCGCGGATCAGCTTGCCACGCGAGGTGGTGGCGTCGCCCCCGGACTCGGCGATCAGCGTATCCATCGACGCGATCATCGGTCCGTCTACATCTGGGCTGGGAGGTTTTTTCATGGGGTCAATCCTTTGACACCGCATGGTAATCGCCAACGGTTCGAGACGGGTGAAGATTCGCGGGCTAAGCTGAAGGCATGTTGTTTTCTAAGCGGGGTGGATTCACGTTGATCGAATTACTGGTGGTCATCGCCATCATCGCCCTGCTGATCGGCATCACCCTGCCGGTGCTCGGCAAAGCGCGGGAATCGGCTCGCGAAGTGGTCTGCCAGAGCAATCTGCGCAGCGTGCACCAGCTTTACACGGTGTATGCCACGGAACACGATGGCCAGGTTCCGCTGGGCTATCGCGGGGGTCGGCTGCAGTGGAACACGATGGTGTATAGCGGCTTCGGCAGCGGCAGCTTCGTGCTGCATGGCCGACTGTTTCTATTGGGCCTGATGGATACGCCGGAGGTTTTTTACTGCCCTTCCGAGACCGCTGAGGGACAGTCATTCGATACAGATGCGAACCCCTGGCCGCCGGGCACGGTCGGCGTGAATGTCCAAGGCGGCTACGCGATGGGGCCACTCGATACCGCGGCGAATCCTTGGCAGGACGCGGGCTTTGCCGAGTTGCCCGACCGCTTGCCGAACCTCGAATTACTCAGCAGCGAACCGATCCTTGCCGACGGCGTGGGATTACCCGACCGGGTCGACTCCCGGCATGGCGACGGGGTACACGTGCTCTACGCTGACTCGGGCGTGCGGTTCGTGCAGCGCGAAATCTTCGATGCGGAACTCAACGCCTGCCTGTCGATTGACTCCATTTACAACGGTGATCAACGCGGGATCTGGGCATGGTTGAGGCGGTAGCAATCAGATCGTTGAAAAATCTCGAGCTTCAATCTTTCGACTCTTTCAAACTCCCGTCGTTGATCATGCCCATGTATGTCGTGACGACGCTCTCGCTGTCGCCGTAGGCCAGCACCTTGCCGTGGTTGAGAAAGACGGCCCGGTCGCAGAGGTTCTGCACGACGCCGTGGGCGTGGCTGACGAGGATGATGGTCACGCCGCGTTTGCGGAAGTCGGCGAAGACGCCCTCGCACTTGGCGCTGAACGCCGCGTCGCCGACGCTGAGCATCTCATCGACCAGCAGGATTTCCGGGTCGAGGTGGGCGGCGACGGAGAAGCCCAGCCGGGCGGTCATGCCCGATGAATAGGTCCGCACCGGCTGCTCGATGAATTCGCCCAGCTCGCAGAAGTCGAGGATCTGATCGAAGCGTTTGCGGACCTGCCTGCGGGTCATGCCCATGATGACGCCGCAGAGCATGACGTTCTCTCGGCCGGTCAGGTCGGGGTGGAAGCCGGCCCCGAGTTCCAGGAGCGGGCAGACGTGGCCATGCATCGTCACGGTGCCCGAAGTCGGCGGCATCACGCCGGCCATCAGCGACAGCGCGGTGCTCTTGCCCGAGCCGTTGGGCCCGATGACACCGAAGCATTCGCCCTTGTAGACCTCGAAGCTCACACGATCCAGGGCGGTGAAGTCGCGGACGCCCATCGGCTTGCCACGCAGGCGATTGAGCACCGCACCCTTCAGCCCGACCTTGTTGATGGAGGTCAGCTGGTAATGTTTGGTCACTTCATCGAATTGGCAGGCGAGGTCAGACAATTTCCGCAAACCTGCTTTCGTATCGTCGGTACACCAGCACCCCAGCCGTGAGCAGCAGGCTCGTCCAACCCACCGCCACCGCGAACATCACCCAAGGCACCGAGCCGTCCAGCAGCACCGACCGCCAACACACAATCATCGCCCCGATCGGGTTGACATAGACCACCCATCCCAGCCCGACCTGCTCGAGCAGCCCGGGCGGGTACATCACCGGCGAAACGAAAAACAGCACCATCATGATCAGCCCGACCATCCGCTCGAGGTCGCGCAGAAACAGGTTGCCTGTTGCGACCAGGATCGCCCCGCCGAAGCTCATCGCAAAGGTCAGCAGCGACATGATCGGCAGCCACCACAGGTACTGCAGCTCCAGCCCCTGGCTGAAATAGAGCAGAAAGCCAAAAATAACCGGCAGCGAGATCAAAAAGTGCACCGCATCGTTGCTGACCTGCGCAACCACCAGCAGCGAGCGGGGGAACCGCTGCCGCTTGATGAGATTGCCCGAGCTGAGGAAGGTGCTCGTGCCGCCCTGCACGGCGTTGCTGATCCACTGCCAGGGGAACAAGCCGGTGACCAAAACAACGGCATAGGGGATGTCACCCGAGTCGATCCGCGCGACCAGCTTGAACGCGAAGTAATAAACCAGCATCAGCAGCAGCGGGTTCATCACCGACCACAGGTAGCCGAAGACCGTGGACTTGTAGCGGACCTTGAGCTCTTTGCTCAGCAGAACGCGGACGATGTCGACATGATGCTCCAGCCGACTCCATAAGGGTCCGATGCGGGCGATCATGGCGGAAGGTCCGGCGGATCAATCGTGCAATATCTGCTATTGCAGGGCTAAGCCGCAAGCGATGGCGGACAAGGCACCAGCTTACCTGAACAAAGATGAAATTCGCTGAATGCTGCTTACCACGCGAAGTGGGCGAAGGCTTTGTTTGCCTCGGCCATGCGGTGGGTCTGGTCGCGGGTGGCCATGGCTCGGCCTTCGCCGCGGCTGGCTTCCATCAGTTCTCGGCCCAGCCGCATGTGCATCGGCTTGCCCTTTTCGCTGCGGGCGGCGTTGATGATCCAGCGGAACGCCAGGCTCTGCTTACGCTTGGGCTTGACCTGCATCGGGACCTGATAGTTTGCACCGCCGACCCGCTTGGAGCGGACCTCGACGTTCGGCCGAACGTTATCAATCGCCCGATGAAAAATATCGATGGCGGTGACGTCCTCTTCCTCGATCCGCTTCTGGATCTCGTCGAGGGCGTTGTAGACCACCCGCTGGGCGGCCTGCTTCTTGCCATCCTTCATGATGCAGTTGATGAATCGCGACAAGACCTTGTCGTTGTAGCGCGGGTCCGGCTTGAGCTGTTCTTCCGATGCGGTGAAACCACGTCCCATGTTCGTATCCTTTCGAGGCTGCCCGGGAAGCTGCTAGACGCTAGAGCTTAGAGCCTTAGCAAGACGCAAGCAGCGTCCGGTTCGTTCACCCGCGGGCCTAGACCACGGATTACTGCCATTTTAAAAATTTTGCTAGCAGCTAGGCTCTAGCAGATAAATGCTATTAAGCCTTCGGCTTCTTCACCCCGTACTTGCTCCGCCCACGCTGCCGACCATCAACACCCAAGGTGTCGAGCGCACCACGCACGACGTGGTAACGCACGCCCGGCAGGTCGCGGACTCGGCCGCCACGCACGAGCACGATGCTGTGCTCCTGGAGGTTGTGGCCCTCGCCGCCGATATAGGCGGTGACTTCGTTGCCGTTGGACAAACGGACACGGGCGACCTTCCGCAGCGCGGAGTTCGGCTTCTTCGGGGTTACGGTCTTAACCTGCAGACACACGCCACGCCGCTGCGGGCTCTGGTCCAGGTCCTTGACCTTCGACTTGGCTTTGGGGGTACGGCGGGGGTTGCGGACCAGCTGGTTAATCGTCGGCATAACAGGCCTTTTCAAACGTCGGCAAATCTCAAAATAATGAATCGCCGACCTTTGGGACCGGCGAGCCACGCATCTTAACCGAATCTGCGGTTGCGATGCAAATGAAAACATGGCTTATGTCGCGGCGGGCCCAGGCTTCGCCAGCAACCAGAGGTAGCGGATCAGCAGAATCAGCGTCGCGATGAGGACGTGCTCGGACAGCCAGAGGGGTGGCGGGCTGAAACGCGGGCCGAGCCAGACGATGGCCGGCACGAGCAGGTTCAGCCAGCAAATAACCAACACCACCGCCCAGGCTCTGCCGCCGTCCCGCCACTGCCACAGGATGTCCCAAGCCAGCAGCGACCACATCGGCAGCAGGACCAGCTGGTAATGCGTCCAGAACATCGGCCCACAGAGCATCATCGCCAGTAATCCGACATACATCGCGGCCACCAGTTTCTCCGGGTGTTGCTCCATGGAGCGACGTATTCGAAAGACCCGCCAGGCCACCCAGCCGATCACGGTCAAGCCCGCCAAGCCGATCCATCGGCCGACCGAAACGTCGTAGATGCCCTGCCTCGACACGAAGCCGGCGATCGACTGATTGCTGAACTCGGGGGTCGTCTTGCCCGCCACCGCGGGGGCGATGACGTTAAAAAAACGCTCGAAGGGCTCGACCCCGACCATCATCAGGCTGAATCCGATGATCCCCGCAGAGACTGCGACGACACCGAGCAAGGTTCTCCATCGCCCCATAGCGAGCAGGATCAGCGCGAGCGGGAAGGAGGTCGCCTTGAATACGCCGGACATCGGGATGGCCCAGAACGCTTCGCCAGGCTTGTTGCGGAGGATCGCGAGGGCCGCCGACCCGATCACGATCCCGATGAGTAGCGAGATATTCATCGCAGACACCGCGTGGATGGTTGCGGGG
Source organism: uncultured Phycisphaeraceae bacterium (assembly GCA_964523485.1). Lineage (GTDB taxonomy): Bacteria > Planctomycetota > Phycisphaerae > Phycisphaerales > Phycisphaeraceae > Algisphaera. The sequence goes on from CAZFZS010000010.1 coordinate 112,075, forward strand.
CTGCAGCAACCCGCGACCATCAGCCCCGCTTCCACCCAGGTGCGTTTGCCCATGAATTTGCGGTAGATCCACCCCGCCTGGATCGACATGCCCCAGACCGCCAGGCCGCTGAAGAGTGCGAAGATGATCAAAGCGGCCGAGTAGCTCACCGCGCCGAACGGCATCATCAGCACCGCGGCGGGCGGGGGATAGATGAATCGCAACTGATCGGGCACCCCACGCTCCAAGCGGAGCCGCTCGTATTCCGGGTGCGGCACCGAGGCCTGGGTATAGGCTGGATTGAGTGACGTTCCCTCGATCGGCTCAGCGTAAAGCGCTGGCCACTGCCCCTCCCACGCCACGACCCCCGCCATATAAAGCTGCGGAAAGTCCGGGTGTGGCGGATTCAACACCGCCAGTGGCACAACCACCGCCACCACCCACAGCAGCGTCGCCGCCCTTGCGAAAAGGATAAGTCTGGCAATCTTCGCATCCCCCATGGTTGCTCCCTCATCGCGAGCCGATTGACTGCAGGTTTCAATCGACCGCCTTCTTTTCAGGCCTTCAGAGCTGAGTTTAGTGCATCTACCTAATTAAAACGGATGCGCGATCAAACGCTGGGTGGCTGGGGCATCGTCTTCGATGCCCCGAGACTCATGGTGAACGCTTCCGGGGCTTCGCAAAGCCTTCGCCCCGGCCACCCCGAAAACCATACCATGACCCCCCAAATCACCGGGTCACGCTTGACCGTTTCGCTTAATGCGTTACCCTAATCGGCTCGGCCTCAAGGCGTCCGCCCGGCCGAGTGGCATCTCCTTATACTTATAGCCCTCGAACCACCCCACAAGCCCGCAAAAACCGCGGGACGCTCCCCTTACTTTCACCAAGCGACCGTCATGACCACCGCCTCCCAAGCCCTCGACCTGGCCGACCCGAACCAGACCCGCCTGCAGAAGACCCGCAACTTCGGTATCTGCGCCCACATCGACGCGGGCAAGACCACCACCACCGAACGCGTGCTCTACTACACCGGCAAGTCCCACAAGATCGGCGAAGTCCACGACGGGCTGGCCACCATGGACCACCTCCAGGACGAGCAGGAACGCGGCATCACCATCACCTCCGCCGCCACCACCTGCCCCTGGACCCGAAACGGCGTCGAGTACACCTGCAACCTCATCGACACCCCCGGCCACGTCGATTTCACCATGGAAGTCGAACGCTCCATGCGCGTCCTCGACGGCGCCGTCGTCGTCTTCGACGGTAAAGAGGGCGTCGAAGCCCAATCCGAAACCGTCTGGCGTCAGACCCAGCGCTACAAAGTCCCCTCGATCTGCTTCATCAACAAGATGGACAAGATCGGCGCCGACTTCGACTTCAGCTTCAACTCCATCGGCGAACGCCTCGGCGCCAAGGCCGTCGCCGTCCAACTGCCCATCGGTGCCGGCCACGAGTTCGCCGGCCTCGTCGATCTCATCGAGATGAAGGCCTACCGCTTCACCGGCGAGATGGGCAACGTCATCGAAGAAGAAGACATCCCCGCCGACATGAAGGAACTGGCCGAGAAGAAACGCGAGGAGATGATCGAGAACGCCTGCGACGTCGACGACGAACTGGCCGAGAAATACCTCGGCGGCGAAGAGATCAGCATCGACGAG
>CAZFZS010000011.1:0-107128 GCA_964523485.1 uncultured Phycisphaeraceae bacterium
CGGACTTTTGCCGGCGGGTTGCTGGGGTACGTCGAGCATTACCAGAACGGCGACTATCTGCGGAAGCTGTCCCGCGACACGATGAGGGGGACATCCTCCAGGGCCAAGCGGGGCTTGTGGCCTGGTGGTCCGACGCCGTTCGGTTATGACAGGCTGATCCTCGACGACGGGATGCCCAAACGGATCATCCGCGATTTGGAGGACGGATCGCAAGCTCTCTTGAATCCAAAAACTGGGGAGACGGTCGAGCAACTGGTTAAGGGTAAGCGTTACCGCAAACAAGATCACGAGACTTGTACGCTTATCCCTTCGTCGCCGGTGCGGGTCCGAGCCGTGCAGCGATTGTTTGCCGATTTCGCTGCTGGCAAACCGACCCGCGTGCTGCGGGATGAAATCAATGCGGCGGGGCTGCGGACCTCGCGTGGGAACTGGTTCACAGTGCAGACGCTGCTACCAATTCTGGAGAATGAAGCCTACCTGGGCAAGTGCGTTTACAACCGTCGAACGCTCAGCAAGTGGCACCGTCATATAGACGGCCAGAGCATCGAGCGAATGGACGACGGTATCGAGAAGCGGCCCGAAGCCGACTGGATCGTCTGCGACGACGCTTGGCCCGCCTTGCTCGCGCCTGAAGTCTTCGAGAAAGTTCAGCAGCGGCGCAAAGCCTCCAAGAGCACAGCTCATCGACGCGGACCGGCCATGCGGAGTGAATATCTGCTGACGGGTCTTTTATTCTGTGGGGTCTGCGGCGGACGGATGACTGGCAACACCTACAAAAACGCCAAAGGTAGCGTCTCGTCCTATTACGTCTGCGGCCGCCATAGCTCCGGTCACAAGCATGAGTGCCCCAAGCGTTACACCGTCCCTCGGCAGGTGGTCGAGCAGTACCTGCTCGAATTGATTCGCAAAGACCTAATTCAACTACGCGATGACGATGAATTGCATTCATACGTCACTCAGGAATTCAAGCGGTTGAGCGGGTCGAACATCGATGCCCGCGGCGAACTTCAAAGGCGTCTAGCCGAGTTGGACCAGAAAATCGCGCAGCTGCGAGAGCACCTGATGGCAATGAACCCGGCGGCGGCTAAGGCAATGGGGTTCTATGAACAGGCCGCGGAGTTGGCGGCAGATCGTGAGCGAGTCGAGGCCGATCTGAAAGCGACGGCGGCTAAGGTTCCCAGCCTTCCGGGGGTGGAAGTCATCCGGTATCGGGCAGCTGCGGAATTCGACCGACTCGAAAAAGTTCTCGCGGCAGCAACCGTAGAAGAAAAGCGGGAGCTGATTGCCTGCTATGTGCAAAAGATAAAGGCTGATCCAGACCGTTGTACGGTCGAGATCAGCCTTTGCCAGACTCTCTTGAGTCAAAAAATAGCGGGGAGTGGATTCGAACCACTGACCTCCGGGTTATGAGGCGTTAGGGGCCTGTTCACCCAACTTCTGTCAGATTCAGCAATTGCAGCGTCAGCAAGTAGTTACGTTTCTCGATGATGCGCCCCATTTTTACCGATTGGACCATGTTTTGCAAGGTTTAAGGTGCGAAATAAGGTACAGTTTTTCGGCTCGAAATAGATGGCTTCGTCGGGGCGATCCCTAAGACGTCATCGGTGGCCCATCCCGGGCCCGAAACGGCCTACATGAAAAGCGACGGATTGACCTTGAAGCGCTCGCCCAGCTTTCGCATGTGGTCGACCGTCAACCTGCGTTCACCTTTCATCAGCTTCGAACCCATGCTCGGATGAACCCCAAGCAGCCGCGCGAGATCCGACGCATTCATACCCTGTTCGTCAAGTAGCGAGCCCAGCGAGTCTAGGCCGCTGATGCCCGAGACGTCGATCGCGTAATGCTCCGCGTCGTAATGTTCGATCAGCTGCACGAGCGTTTCGAGGTAGAGCTCCTGGCCCTGGGTCAGCTTGCCGCCGGCCATCAGGCGATCGGTCATCTCCACCGTGTTGTCGTAGTCGACCTCGTCGCGGATCGCACGCGGCGGCATCAACGAGACGAGCTGTTCAAAGCGTCCGGGCAGTTTTTCGGGTCGGGTCGTGGGCTGCGTGGTGGCCATGATCAGTCCTTCCAGTGGTTCTTGTCGTAGTCGGCGTGGGTCAGCACATGCCGCACGTTAATGAGGCCGTAGTCGTAGCGGATGCGGGCGATCAGCCGGTACTTGTTGCCGCCGATGTTGAATACCGTCAGCGTGTCGCCTGCGGTCCGCACCCCGTCTGCATGCGGGAAGTCTCGCCGGACATCCTGGAGGCTCGTCCACTCCGCGTGGCAGGCGATGCGGTACCACATCCGAAGCGGGGCCTCGGCGTCGGCATGCCGCTGCCAGAACTCACGCAGCAGCTTGAGGCTGATGACCCGCATATAGACATATTGGCTAACAAGGCCCAGCGAGTCAAGTAAATTTAGACAAAATGTCTAAAACAGCTCGCTGCCAGCGGTGTAAAGCTAGCGGTGCCGAAGCTTCCGGGGGTGAACCGAAATGCTTTTTCTGGTGTTAAGCTAAGTTATGACCGGGACAAATCACAATGATCCGCTGGATGCCGCAAAAACACCAAACGAGATTTTGGTGAAGTTGTACGGAAATGGTAAACCGTTGTTCTTCGTTGTTCATGCGATCCAAATCGCTGAAGCTGCTGACGAATCGCAAGAACTTCTAAATATTATTTTAGGGATCGCGAAGGCCAAACGGCCTCTGCCGCCGGTTCCCGATCTCGCTACGTGGTTCAGCCTTTACCGCAACCATAATCGCATTGCGGACAAGCTCGGCGGCGATCTGATTTTTTACGAAAAGCTAGAGAGTGAACCTGACGACATGGAATTGAAGGCTTCCGAAGTAGCCCGCCACTTCCGGGGGTTTTTACAGCTCAGTCCTTCTCTGCGGCAACGGCTTATCAAGCGATATATGAGCGAAGGCGAAATGAGCCAGATCCTGCAAGTATTTCAGGGTTGCGAGTTTCCGCCGAAAGTTGAAGCAATTGCTGGGATGCTGAAATCTCTTGATGAAGAAGTTGAACACACGACCGAAGCGGTAGATAAGGACATCAGGTCGCCTGAGTGGCAGTTTTATCTAAGGGTCTGGTTGCCAGTGTTGATAGTCCACAAGACTTATCCTGGCGTGCTTCTACACCGCGCAAGAAATGAAGACATCGATGCGATCGATGATCTTTTGAGGATCGATAAGTCTTTGCTTTTTGAAGCTAAGATTGCCGAATTTTGGCATCGCTCGATGCACTGCGGACCGCCAGGGGTGCGTAAGCGGCTGCTCAATGCTTTGAATGGTCGGCCTCGTGGAAAGATCTCAAAACAGAAGCTCCGCGGTCCGTTTGCAGCGTTGATTTCTCAGCTTGCGCAAAGCTTGATGTGCGAAGTGACCGAGGGGGAAATCCGCACCCTGTTTAACCGAGTCTCAGAAGTGCGGAAAGGGGGAACGGATCAATATCTGCCACCGGGGTCTGAGGCTTTCGCGAAAGCGATCCAGCGGGGTCGGACTTGGCCTTCGATTCCTGGCGCGGACAAAAGTCACTTGTAGTTTTGTCCGGGGTGATTGAGTCATTGGTCCATACGTTCGGGTCATGAATCAGAAATCAGACAAGCGGAACGGATCAAAACAACTGCCGCCGACCGGAGACGGCGGCGGGGGCCCCGCCCCTTTAGGGTCGGGACCGACGCCGGCACCGGGCGGCGGCATGGGGAACCTTGTAACACCCCATGCCCTAATTACAGATACCGGCACTAAAGATTACCGCTACCTCATCAGTGGCATCGATACGCTCGACTTGGGTCTGTATGTCGATTGGGATATTGCTTGGGCGGAAATCCAGCCGCAGTTGATGCTTCTGCTTGAAAGATCGAAGCAGGGCGAAACCGCGATCTGGCGGCACGATCTGATCGATGCTGCGGTGGTGACCAGCTCGAGCAAGCGTAATTACCGCTATCGGGTGGGCCTGCCGGATTGCAATCTGTTCATCGCCGATTCGATGGACTACAAAAGTTTTCCGAATGTCTATCTCAGCCCGACGGCCAAGTCGCTCTGGACAAGCGGGATGGATGCTGTCGTCGATGGGATTATCAATCTGCTTTCTGAGTTCGGCGCGACCATCGATAAAGTCCAGGTCAGTCGATGCGATCTAGCGGCCGACTTCTATATCGATGGCGGCCTGACCTACGATTTTCTTCGCAGCCATCGAGTCAGCCGATCCAAGGCAGGCAATCAGTACGAATACGATGCGACGCTGGAAACGTATTACGTCGGTACCAAGAGCGCACCGCTGCAGGCCCGCATTTATGACAAGTTCAAGGCGGTGATGAAGCGGCCCGAATCCGCCTTCTTTCTTAATCTTTGGGGCGGCCCTGTCGAGGCCTGGCGGGTCGAATTCCAGATCCGCAGGGCCAAGCTTCGCGAGTTTGGCATCCACACTATCGATGACCTCAAAGCCCATTCGGGAGGCCTGTGGTCATACCTCACCAATGACTGGCTCTCATTCCGCCTGGCGGATAGCACCAACACAAAACGTCGAACGGTTCACCCCTGGTGGCAGGCGGTGCAAAATCTCGCGGACCTGTTCGGTCCGGCTTGCACACTGACCCGCGATCTTTCGGATATGCCGAAGGTGCCCGCCGACTGGTACATCGCCCACATCGCCGGATGCATGCCCGCCCTGGCGGCAAGGCTGGGGATCGCATCATTTCAGGAGGCTCACGCCATGCTGGGCGAACTGCTTAACGAACGCTACGGCGTCTTCGGATGGCAAGATCAATACGCGAAACAACGTATCCGGCTGCAGCAACCGGTCGAAGACGATGAAGAGGGGGGTTGCAATGCCCCGTTCTGAATGCAGCAAAGAGGCCAAGGACTGCTCGCCATATCTCTCCCCGCGCGAGCTGGCCGAGCGTTGGCGGTGCTCGCGATCAAGCGTTGACCGCATCGCCCGGCGGGCCAGCCTTACCCGCGTCTGCCTGGGCGAAGGCTGCAACGGCATGGTGCGATATCTGAGAGAGGAGGTCGACGCCTATGAAGCAACCCGGCGTGTACAGACTTAACAATCCACACGCCTAGAAATATGCTCTACACTCGACCGCCCCGGCCACCGCAAGTCCGCCGGGGCGTTCGCATGACTAGGGCAGCGGGTCAAGCCCTAGCTCTGCAAGGAACCCGTTATGGCGTTCGCGAGCCTTGCTGATTTCTTTCTCGGCCGCGACCAACTCTTTATGCACCTCACCAAGGTCGATCATCACTTCCGGGGGTGCCGTGCTGACGTAGCGGGAAATGTTGAGGTGGTAGTCGATCTCTTCAAGCTCCTCCATCGACACCCGCCGGGCGTACCGCTCTTCTTCCTTGCGGAACTAATAGGTGTCCACAATCTTCTGGATGTGGTCTCCACTGAATGTGTTCTGTCGCTTGCCCTTATACTTGAACCCCGCCTGCACCGTGTGCAGCAGTTCCCCGTCTTGCGTGCGGATCATGCGGCTTATAGGCGTCTACAGGTGCTCGGGCTTGATGGCGTAGTGCGTCTTCAGCCGCCCACTGTGTGTCAATCCAATTCGCCGATCGGCGCGACCAACTTTGAACGAAGTCGTTGCTCGACGGATCTCATCCCCGCGCAATCTCGATTCCGCAAGTGCTTAAGATACTTCGTTACTCCAGCTGGGTACTGTTGTCGGAGCAGCGTCGGGACGCGAATCATCCCGAGTTCACGCTCGGTTATGTAGGTTGCACCGACACCACGTTCGAGCATCTCAACTACGGCCGGCAGTCCAGCGATTATCCGCAAGCCCAGCAAAACCAGTGAAGTGGGCTGTATCCTCGTTTGCGCACGCAGCCGAAACACGCAGTCTGACCAACTTACAGGCCGAAAATCAACCAAGGGACCAACCGTGCTTAAGCAGGATCGGCCAACCCGCGCGACAAACATGTCCGATCGTGCAATGCGAGACTTCCGGCCAGCCTCCAGGTGTCGCTTTTGAATGTGCCAAAATCCTGTTTCACAATCAGTTGTGTGCAACGCGATTCGCGGCCCGCGAGGTGACTTTCGAGGTCCCCGTCGAATTTCAACTAGCTCTCCCAGACCCCGCCAACCCAGTGTGGGATGAGCTTTGATTAGCTTCTCCAGCCAAGCACGGCTGTGGTGATAGCCGAAATCCAGTCGTCGGCTGTCACCGAGCTCAGACCACGACACACGTAAGCAATGCGGTTCGAGCAAGTCGTGGTTCCGCAACTCGATATCGGCACAACTGCGTCCCTTGTCGTAAACGACGAGATAGACCCTTCCCTCGACGCCCGGGAAAGTGAACTTCGGGAGTTCATGGACGTAGGTGAATGACCCTGCCTCACCAAGGCATTCTCGAAACCGCGTCAGCGTACCGGAGGACACCATCGAAGCGGGCATGACGGCCAACAGTCTTCCACCATCATTCAGTCGCTCGACGGCGCGAAGGGCGAATGCAAGCTCCCTTGGCACATGCATCTTCAGCTTCGACCCGATCGACGATAACTCACATTCCGACCAATCGGCCTTCTTTGCCCCATACGGCGGATTCATAATGACGCAGTCAAATCGGCGGGATCGCAACTTCGGAGAGGACTGCGCCACTTTCAGAAAGTCACCCTGTATGCAATCCAATGACCGAACAGTGCCTGTGAGTTTCGCGCGAGCGATGGCGATTGCTGATGCATCGATGTCCACACAGACGGCAGACACCCTCTTTCCTAGTCTTGAAACCACCGGCAGGATCAGAGCGCCATGGCCAACGGCGGGATCAAGCACGGTTCGCGCAGAACGGGGGACGTGTCTTGCCAAAAGAGCCGCGACGTCAGATGGGGTCTCGTGGAACCGCAACTCTAAGTCCTAAAACGTCACATCAAAAAGGTGCCATGCGGCGACTTCACGTGAGCGCTTCTGCTTTCTTCGTGGATGATCGTAGATTATGCCGACGCCCGGATTCTCGGCGGCAAACAGGGCGGCAGCGATACCGTGTGGCTTCGTGCCGATCGGGGCGATGAACATCTCCTCGCCGGACGCGCATTCTTGGCTGACCTGGGTGAGCACCTCATAGGCCGCAAGAGGGTTCTCTGCCCCACAGAAGTGGACACCACCCTCTATGTTTTTGTCTCGAAGCACTCGCGCATTGTTCGCGAACGCATCCATCTCCCACCCGGGCTGGAACGCTGGGACTCCAAACACCACAGAGGCGCGGGCGGAGACGATTGGGTGATCCTCCATGGCCCGATCCAGCCGTCGTTCTTCAAACCCAAGAAAAAAGACGCCCCGTTGCGGACGGCGGTCTTCAAGGAGGATGGTCGAGCCTGGAATCGGGATGTATCCGGGCACTTCTTCCGAGAGCTCGAAATCACGACGATGAAGCAGCTTGTCCTTAGGAGCCGAGTAGTCCAGCGGCTCAACGTACAGCAGCGAGATAGACTTTACGCCGCGCTGTCGCAGGCCCCGGCAAGCCAAGAACATCTCTGCAAAACCAAGCGTTGTCGCCTCCAAGAGAACGCGCCCCGTTGCAAGGCTATCTACCGCTTCCTCAACACGATCCGCTTGAAAGCTTTGCCCGCCCAGTTGAAGTTCAAACGTCTCTGGGTTGTATTCGCATTCGGAAATGTTCGTCGAGTGTTGACTCGCGAATGCCCGTGCTGCGATACCACGCTCATCCAGTGGCTGGCCAACAAGTGCCATATCCCATCGGTTGTAAAGTAGCTGAGGAGAATCCCCGGCCCGCTGCATTTCCATTTTCATGGCTCCTTCGCCTCCTTCGCCTCCTTCGTTGGCTTCATGTGGGAGAACAGGGTGTCGTTCACTTCTTCCATATCCACCGACCATTGCTCGGTCAGCCTCTTCAGGAGAGCGCGAACGTCATCGTAGGTCCCGCGAGTGAGCGTCACAAACTCTTCTGCCGTGAACTCAAGGCGACGACGCTTCCGATACGTGATCCTGAAGTAGGGGGCGTAAATTGGATTGAGCACGTACTCAAAACTGGCCTGAGTGATCTGGTCCTTCTGCTTTGTCTCCTCTTCCTCGAAGAGTACAGACCACTTCACAGCCTCACGAATGAACTCCTGATCCTGCGAATCGAGGTGCAACACCCGTTGACGTATCGAAAAGTGGCTAGGCTCTGGCTCACTCTGCGTAGGTCGCGAATGTGCTAATGACAGCACGGAGCCGAGGCGAAGTACGAAGGTATGTAGCTGATTACCAATCTTCCCGAAACTGCGAACCTCTTTAAGAAAATCGGTGCTGGCCTGTCGTGCGGCCTCAGATTGCTCCAATGGCGGGACGTTCGGCGATTCGCTGGTGCCTAGAAGCTCCACACGTGCGATCGACTTATGGCACAGTTCAAGCAGATGCCGAATGTTGCCTCGTGCTAGGTGACAGAACGTTCGGAATCCGGCATAGAAGGGGCAAGTCCGAGAGTGCGGCTCATAAAGGTGCAGCAGACAGCCCACGAAATTGTTATGTACCCAATTAGTGGCACCCGTAAATTTGTTCGCTTCGCCGCGGCGGAGCGATGCAAACTCCTTTGCAACTCGGCTGGGTTCGAGTGTCCTCCGATGCAAGAGAGCGGGGACCACGATACTCGCCTCGGGATAGGTCTCATCAAAAACTTCGTCGATCTTGACCGTTCCACCACGGTCTCGAAGGGCGTTTGAAACGCGATTCTGAAGTGAACGGCGGATCGATGGATCAGCGAATGCCATCTCCGCAAGTTGACGCTGTGGCACATCAGGGAAAAGCTGCTCGGCAGCATCAATCACTCGACGCTTGTGATCATCCGTGCGCCTCTCTCCGAGGCGCGTTGGATCGCGCAATAGCGACACGTCGAAAGGTACTCGTGCCGGGCTAGCGCTACCGATGTTTAGGAAGAGGATTTCTGCGGCGAATACCTCGAAGTCTTGTCGCAGATAATCTTCAAGATTGTGCATCCGGAAGTCTGCGATCTCCATGATTGACTCAGTTCCCAGCGTCTCCCTCGTGACGAACGCATTACGCTTCATTGCGAGGTTAAAGATCAGCGGGCTCTCACTGTGTTTAAGGCACGTGTTTACAATGCGCTGCTGGTACGTTGATAAGTTCTCGTACTCATCCACGTAAACGAAATACGTGGAGGCCGACAGGCATGGAACCGCCTTCCTGATCAGCTTTATCAGATCGAACAGAAACGGTGCGCCGGGGAGGAAGCGAGGGGTAGTAGAAGTGGCGACATTGTTGACCCACATTTGCAATTCGCGCCGAGCCATCTCGAGGCGCGAGTGCAAAGCCTCGATCGTCACAGGGACAGGCGTGGAGAAATAGGGCGCTAGATCCGAAAACTGGAGCTTGGAAACCGCTGAATTGTCCAGCGCATCAAGGTGACTCGCCGCGATACTCCGCAGGCTCGCGAGAACCTCAAGCCCATTGGTTACCGCCAGCAGATGGTTGAATGCAGAATGCCAGACATCTTCGGCGATCCCACGACCGTTCATAGCGGCGGCGAATTGCGTATCAGCGCGCCAGTAGAGACCGATGTGCTGCAGTGATTCCAGGGGCACAGAGGTTCGATCAGTCGAGAAGCTGCTTTGGTGTGACAGGTAGCGGAGCAGCATCGTTTTTCCGCAACCGCGCCCACCAACGATGACACGTGGCTTTCGAGCTTCAGCGAGGTCGAGACGATCGAAAAACGGTGGGATAGCGAAGTGCTTCCACACGTCGTAGCCGAGTTCCTCTGCTCGATTCTTAACGAACGCTCGTTGGATGGCGGTAGTATCATTCATGGCTTACCTATAGAAGAGCGGCTTCCAGTTGAGACAGTCCTTCCACCAGAAGATCGGCAGCGAGTTGTCGGGTGCCGCGTGTTCGAAGAAGAAGGCTAATTCAAGCTCACCAAATCCGCGCTTGTTTGATGCGCTCAGCATTATCCCGCGGGAGGCAAGAATGCTCGAATAAAGACGCCAAGCCCCCTCTGGCGTATTTAATCCATCGGAGAACGGTCGTCCGTTGGGGCCGAATATCGCATGTTGTGGCCCCAATACTTCCGCGGCGGCGACAGAGACGTTCGGGAGCGACTTCGTAATCTTGTCAATGCCGTCGACGTGTGCCACCAGCGGCGCGTAAATCAATCTCGTAGTTTTCGGTACTTCGGCTAGCTTGTAGGGCGTCGCGAACTCGTCGACGAACTGTGTTCCCGTGCCGAGCAGGTCATCGACAAATACGATGGCTTGGATGCCTTTCGCAACCAGGCTGCCAATATCCTGCGCACGCGCCAAGATTCCCGAGGGTACTCCGAGGCGTTTCTCGAAATAGCGGAGGATAACATGGGCACTTTTGCCTTGGGCGCTACCGTGGGGAATCACTGATACCAGACGAACCCGAGGATCTAACAGGTTCGATCTCCAAAGGCGATCTTCCCAATCGATGATTCCGCCTGTGGCACGTCCGTGGTCCGGAAGTACGCGCTGTATGAGTTGACGCATCAAGGCGATCGTCTGATCGTCAGAGCGGTAGATGACACTATCCAGAAGGCAAGCGGCAAAGTATCGCTCCTTCTCTGTCGCGAAGTTGCTCCACCATTGATTCAACTTCTGTATGTGGAGTCCTGCCCAGATGCCGCACTGGATAAGATCATGGCAGCGACTGCGGACCTGCTCGATGAACGTAGGACCGTCCGCTGGTATCAAAAAGTGCGGCGATGGTGGCGAGGGCGTGATGGGCACGTTTGCAGGCGTCATGCTGAGCTCTCAAGTCCTTTAATGAGTACCCGTTGAGCCGAAGCCGCTGTCCGAACGCTCGGTGGGATTGAGACCTGCAACTTCCACCCATTCGACCCGTACAACCGGCGTAATGACGAGCTGTGCGATTCTGGCACCAGGAGTAACGGAGAAGACCGTGGGCCCAAGATTCACCACAAGGACTTTGATTTCCCCTCGGTAATCCGAATCGACGGTGCCCGGCGAGTTCAACACCGTGACCTGATCGCGAAGTGCGAGACCCGAGCGCGGCCGTACTTGCGCCTCGTAGCCCTCCGGAATTGCAAATGCGATTCCGGTGGAGATCGCAGCTACCCGGCCGGGCAGAATATCGATCGGACTATCTAGGTCTGCGCGCAAATCCATTCCCGACGCCCCGGAGGACGCGTATTTAGGCAACTCAAAGTTCGTGCTTCTGATCCGCGTGATTTCTGCTTGCACTTTCATCATGTTCTCGATTCATGTCGGAGATTGGGCATAGGTCGCGCTGAAAACCGTATCCGGGAGCCATTGCGTAAAGCCCGGGTTGTCGCTGAACTGCTTGTGCAACTCCGTATGGTCCGCAATCAGCTCCTTCATAATGCGCTCCAGCGACCGGTCGGCGAAGTCGTCGAGGTGGGTGATCTTCTTGTTGGCTTCGTCAGCGTGTTGATAGATCGGCAGGAAGTTTTCGTCCGCGTCGAAGGCGAAGTGGCGATCGTTGTTGTTGGCGAAGTAGTAGGTCTGGGTCTGGTTGGAGACGATGAAGAGTTGGACGAAGCAGAGCAGGGTCTTGCTGTAGCCGTTGCCGGGGTCTTTCTTGTAGTCGACGATTTGCTGCATGGCTCGGCGGGGGGAGATGCCGAGGGTTTTGAGCTCGATCTGCACGGCGGGGATGCCATTGATCAGGAGCATGACGTCGTAGCGGTGGTGGCTGTAGTCGGTGTTGATGCGGACTTGGTTGACGACCTCGAAGGTGTTCTTGCACCAGTCTTTGAGGTTGACGAGGGTGTAGTTGAGGGGCGTGCCGTCGTCTCGGGTGAAACTGTTGATCTCGCGGAGGCGGGTGGCGGCGGCGAAGACGTCGGGGGTGACGATCTCGTCGAGGAGGCGCTTGAACTCGCCGTCGGTGAGGGTGACGCGGTTCAGGGTTTCGAAGTGCCCCCGAAAATTGGCTTCGAGGGCGGCGCGGTCGCGGATGTCGGGGCGGTAGGTGTATTTGAGGCCGACGAGTTTGTCGACGAGGGCCTGTTCGAGTTTTGTTTCTTGTAGTGAACCGGTAGTTGTCATATGGCCTCCAACTCAAACGAGCGAAGCGGTTGGCCGAATTCGACTTCATCGCCCATCGCTTCGGGGATTAGGCTCGCGTAGTGTCGCCAGCAGATCTCCGGCGAGTTGCCCATGAGGGCGCTGATTTTGTAGAGGCTTACGCCGCGCTGGGCGAGTTGGCTGCCGAAGGTGTGGCGGTAGTCTAGGCAGGTCCAGCGGAGATTGGCGTCGGTGTTGGCCTGGCGTAAGGCTCGGCCGCTGAAGTTGTCCGGGTCCCACCAGCCGCCGGTCGGGGCGGGGAAGAACCAGCCACCGCCGGCAGACTCATTCGATGCAGGCGGGGTGTAGCGATCGAGATAATTCCGCAGCGTGGAGCTGATCGGCACGGCCCGGTTGACCTTGGTCTTGGGTTGCCAGCTCCGCGGACCGGCGTCGGTCTCGATGGTCTTGGCCTGTACGCGGATCAACCCGTTGCCCCCTTGGCGACTGGAAAGCTGGACGTCGTCAAGTGTAAGCCAAAGCAGCTCTTCCCGCCGCAGACCCGCATAGATCAGGACGGCGACCATGGTTTGCAGCTGGGGCTTGAATCGTAGGGCGAGCAATTGCTCATCGATCTGGGTGAGCGTGAGATAGCGGATCTCCGGGGCGGCCTCTTTATAAGGCTTGACCCGGGAGGCGGGGTTTTGGCCGTTGGGGAGCCGGACCCGTTGGGTTTCGTCGGCCCAATTAAAGACCCGACGCAGGATTGATCGGTAATGATTGGCGGTCTTAGGCTTGGAGCCCCTGATCTCGGACCTTGAAGTCGATGAACGCGCCGACCTGGCTGGGCGTGATCGTCTCGAAATAAGCGGCCTCGATGACGGGTAGTTTCTTGCGCTTGTCCTTAAGGCTCTTGGGGCGGCGCTTGCGGGTCTTAGCCGATCGTGTTCGAGATGTGCAGCGTAGCGCGTCGCAGCACTCGCCGAACATTTCGCGGAGATAGTAGATGTCGGTCTGTGCGGCTTTGGGCGTCTTGATCGCCCGGATGTGCTGGACGTAGGCCTCCAAGACCTCGGCGACCGGCGTGCGGGTGGACAGGGGATTGTCCGCTCCACGGGCCTGGGCGGATTCAAACTGCCGTTTCTTCTCCTTGGCGATCTGCAGCGAGTCGGTGTGCAGGGCGGTGGTCTTCTGGACCGAGCCGACGTAGTGCCGCAGGTAATACTTCTTGCCACGTTTAAGCAGGGATGCCATCGATAACTCTCCAAAGGCTGGGGTGAAAACCGTTTGGCGAGTCCATATGCCGCGACCGGGCAAGGTACAATTTAAGGTACAGTCGGCCGATTTTGGGCAAAAAAATAAGGACTCGCATTGCTGCAAGTCCTTACTCTGAAAGAAGTAGCGGGGAGTGGATTCGAACCACTGACCTCCGGGTTATGAGCCCGACGAGCTACCAGGCTGCTCTACCCCGCAATCTTGGGCCGAATAGTTTAGGGAGATGTGAGCATGGTGTCAAACTTGGGGTTCATGCGTCTGGACTTCAGTGCGCTAGTCACGGAACCGCGATCTCGAGACAGGCCTTTCAACGAGTAAAGGTGTTGGAAACGAGGTTGGTCCGGCATCGTTTTTAGCAACTTCTCGATGCATCTATTGAGCGACTTGGACGCCCGCTGAAGCGGCTTCTGCCGGGGGTATTCAAGGGGCTAGGTTTTCGATCCTGACAGACCTGGCTTTTCGGGCCTGCCAATCGGGAAGGTGTATCTCGTTTGCTTGCATCGGCCGCACGCAACGGTCGCGGCAGCGATGGTGTCAGACCTGTCACCGCGGCGGGGGCGGACTGTCTAGATGGCATAAGCGGGCGAGTCCGGGCCTGAGTCGCTGCCACATTATAATCCGATCGAACCTGCTTGAAATAAAGCAGTTAGCTCGATTTATTATCGTGAGGCAAAAGATTGCGATCGGCATCGGCTTTGCAACTCACTCGATGGCAGGCACACCTGCCGTCTGGCTTTGACGTGGCCGGGCTGAATTCTGAATCGACTGACCTTTAGGTACTGGAGTCTATATAGATGGCCGTTAAAGAACTGACTTTCGAAGCCGACGCCCGTGCAGGTTTGCTGCGTGGCGTGGAGAAGCTCGCCGCCGCTGTGAAGAGCACGCTCGGGCCGCGTGGCCGCAATGCCGTAATCGACAAGAGCTGGGGCGGGCCGACCGTGACCAAGGACGGCGTGACCGTGGCCGAGGAAATCGAGTTGGCGGACAAGGCTGAGAACATGGGTGCTCAGTTGGTCAAAGAGGCTGCGAGCAAGACCTCCGACAAAGCGGGCGACGGCACGACAACCTCGACCGTCCTTGCCGAGGCATTGTTCCGCGAAGGCCTACGGCAGGTCACTGCAGGAGTTGATGCGAACGCCTTGGTCCGCGGGATGCGGAAAGCGGTCGACGCAGCGGTCAGCCACATTGAAGGCATGGCGACACCGATCAAGGACAAGAAAGACATTCAAAACGTCGCCACCATCTCCGCAAACAACGATCCGGAGATCGGCAAGATCATGGCCGACGCCATGGAAAAAGTCGGCCGGGACGGCGTCATCACCGTCGAAGAAGGCAAGAGCCTGGAAACCTACGTCGATGTCGTCGAAGGCATGCAGTTCGACCGGGGCTACCTCTCGCCGAACTTCATCACCGATGCCGATGCGATGACGGTCGAGCTTGAAAAGGCGCTGGTGCTGATCCATGAAGACAAGATAAGCAGCATCCAGAAGCTGGTTCCGCTGCTCGAAAAAGTGCAGCAAGCCAAGAAGCCGCTGCTGATTATCGCAGAAGATGTGGATGGCGAAGCGCTTTCGACGCTGGTCATCAACAAGCTCCGCGGTGTGCTGAATGTCTGTGCTGTCAAAGCTCCGGGCTACGGCGACCGCCGCAAAGCGATGCTCGGCGACCTCGCGGTGCTCACCGGTGCCGAGCCGATCATGAAGGACCTGGGCGTCGAGCTCGACAAGGTTGAGCTTTCCCAACTCGGCTTGGCGAAGAAGATCACGGTCGATGCGGATAACACGACCATTATCGAAGGGGCCGGTGAATCCAAGGCGATTCAAGGCCGAATCGAGCAGATCCGCAGCGAGATCGATTCGACGACCTCGGATTACGACCGTGAAAAACTGCAGGAGCGCCTGGCCAAGTTGGCGGGCGGCGTCGCCCAGATCAATGTCGGTGCCGCTTCCGAAGCCGAGCTGAAAGAGAAAAAAGCCCGCGTTGAGGATGCATTGCACGCGACCCGTGCCGCGGTCGAAGAGGGCATCGTGCCCGGCGGCGGCGTGAGCTTTATCCGTGCTCGGCCGAGCCTCGACAAGCTCGATGCCAAGGGCGATGAGGCGGCCGGCGTTGATGCGGTCCGCAATGCGTTGAAGGTGCCGCTGTTCAGCATCGCCGACAACGCCGGCGAGCGTGGCAGCGTCGTCGTCGCCAAGGTCGCCGCGGCGAATGGCAATCAGGGCTTTGATGCTCTGAAACTTGAGCACTGCGACCTGGTCGAGCGTGGCGTCATCACGCCGGTCAAGGTAGACCGCACCGCACTTGAAAACGCGGTGAGCGTGGCCAGCCTGTTGCTGACCTGCGATTGCGTGGTTGCCGAGGCGCCTGCCGACGATGAAGACCCACATGCGGGCGGCCCGGGTGCCGGCGGCATGGGGGGGATGGGCGGTATGCCGGGAATGGGCGGCATGGGAGGCATGGGCGGAATGCCCGGCATGATGTAAGCCGCTCGCTTTGTTACTAAACAAACCCATTTGATCTAACCTCAACTACAAACTTCTTTCACAGGAATTTTCACCATGGCAGCAGCCACCGCAACCAAATCCAAAACGACTATCACCCCACTGGACGACCGCGTCGTCATCAAGCCGCAGGAAGCCGAAACCAAGACCGCTTCGGGCCTCTACCTGCCTGAAGGGGCTAAGGAAAAGCCGCAGCAAGGCACGATTGTTGCTGCTGGGCCCGGTAAAACGAACGATGAAGGCGGCCGGGTCGCGCTCTCCGTAAAGAAAGGCGACAAGGTGCTATACGGCAAATACGCCGGCACGGAAGTCGACATCGACGGCGTCGAGCACATGATCATGCGGGAAAGCGAACTGCTGGGCGTGCTCGAGTAGTCTCCGCTTTCGATATGTCGCCACGTAGTTACTCAGTATTTACAAAACCACTAAACCGATTGGAGCCATTGCAATGGCCAAGAAGCAGATGATTTTCGGAGCCGAGGCCCAAGCTGAACTCAAGAAGGGTCTGGAGCAGCTCGCCAACGCCGTCAAAGTCACGATGGGCCCGACCGGCCGCAACGTCGTGATGCAGAAGTCCTTCGGCGGGCCGGCCGTGACCAAGGACGGCGTCAGCGTCGCCAAGGAAGTCGAACTCGAAAGCCCGTTCCAGAACATGGGCGCAAAGATGGTCGTCGAAGTCGCCAAGAAGACCGCGGACAAAGCGGGCGACGGCACGACCACCGCGACGGTCTTGGCCGAGGCGATCTACAACGAAGGCCTGCGCCACGTTGCCGCCGGTGCCAATGCCATGGCGCTGCAGCGCGGCATCAATGCCGCCGCCCAGGTCGCCGGCGAAGCGATCCAGGAACTGGCCACCAAATGCAAAGGCAAGGCCGACCTCCAGGCTGTCGCTACTGTCTCGGCCAACCACGACAGCGAGATCGGCGAACTCATCGCCGAGGCCATCGACAAGGTCGGCAAAGACGGCGTGGTCGAGGTCGAAGAAGGCAAGTCCGCAGAAACCACCCTCGATTATGTCGAAGGCATGCAGTTCGACAAGGGCTACCTCTCGCCTTACTTCATGACCGATCCCGCGACCAGCGAGGCGGTCCTCGAAGACCCGCTGATTCTGATCCATGAGAAGAAGATCAGTAACCTGCCGGACCTGCTGCCGCTGCTCAACAAAGTGGCGATGGCCCAGAAGCCGCTACTCATCATCGCGGAAGATGTTGAAAACGAAGCACTCGCCGCATTGGTGGTCAACCGTCTGCGGGGTGTGCTCAAGGTCGCGGCCGTCAAGGCTCCTGGGTTCGGCGACCGCCGCAAGGCATTGCTCGGTGATATCGCGACCGTCACCGGCGGACAGTTCATCAGCGAAGACCTCGGCGTCCAGCTCGAAACACTTGAAATCGATCAGCTCGGCTCGGCAAAGAAAGTCGTGATCGATAAAGACAACACGACGATCATCGAAGGCTCTGGCAAGAAGAAGGACATCACCGGCCGGGTCGATCAGATCCGTTCGCAGATTGAAAAAACCACCAGCGACTACGACCGCGAAAAGCTGCAAGAGCGTCTTGCAAAGCTGACCGGTGGCGTCGCCATCATTCGTGTCGGCGCGATGACCGAAACCGCAATGAAAGAGCGTAAGGACCGCGTGGATGATGCACTGCATGCGACTAAGGCCGCGGCACAGGAAGGCTATGTCCCAGGCGGCGGCGTCTCGTTCCTGCGAGCCATCGACGCGGTTGAAAACGCCCGCAGCAAAGCGAAAGGTGACGCCAAGCTCGGCTACGACATCGTCGCGGCCGCGCTCGAAGCACCGCTGCGTCAGATCGTCGAGAACGCCGGCGAAGACGGCCACGTCGTCGTCGAGCAGGTGCTGAGCTCCAAGGGCAACCAAGGCTACAACGCCGCGACCGCGAAGTACGTCGATATGGTCAAGGCCGGCATCATCGACCCGGCCCTGGTCAGCCGAACTGCATTGCAGAACGGTGCGTCCGTCGCCGGCCTGATGCTGACCACCAACGTCCTGGTTACCGATCTCGAGGATGACGAACAACCCGTCGCCGGTGCGGTCTCCTGATCGAGGCTGCAGCGATCGGTTTGGATTGATGACTCGTGAAGCCCACGGATTCAATCCGTGGGCTTCGCTTTTGAAGCGGACCTCATGGCCACGCAACGCGACTACTACGAAATCCTCAGCGTCGAGCGGACCGCCAGTGGCGATGTGATCAAACGGTCCTATCGCAAGTTGGCGATGAAGTATCACCCGGACCGCAATCCGGGTGATGCCGAGGCGGAAACACGCTTCAAGGAATGCGCCGAGGCCTACGAGGTGCTATCCAACCCCGACAAGCGGCAGCGGTACGACCGCTTCGGTCACGAGGGGTTGCGTGGCCAGGCGGGGCATGACTTCTCGCACATGAACGCTGGCGACATCTTCTCGATGTTCGACGATATTTTCGGCGGGGCGTTCTCCAGCGGCGGTGGACGACGCGGCGGCCGATCCGGAGCGCAGCGCGGCTACGACCTCGAGACTCAGGCGGACATCACCCTGCAGGATGTCTATCAAGGTGTCGAAAAAGAAATCGAGTTCACGCGGCAGGACATCTGCGAAACCTGCGAAGGCAGCGGCGGCAAGCCCGGCACGGAACCCTCCGCCTGCACCGCGTGTGGCGGCGTCGGCCAAGTTCAGCAGGCCGGCCTGGGCGGCATGTTCCGCATGGTCACCGTCTGCCCGAACTGCCAGGGGGCGGGCAAGGTCTACCTCGATAAGTGCATCGATTGTAAAGGCTCGGGTCGCACCGCCCGCAAGAGGAAAGTGTCGGTGAAGGTCCCCGCAGGGATTCGCGACGGTCAGGCGATCCGTGTGCAGGGTGAGGGTGAGCCTGGCATTTCCGCGAACGGTCGGCCGGGCCCGCACGGCGATCTGCATGTGGTCATCCGCGTCGAGGAGCACGAGGTGTTCAAACGCGAAGAGGACCACCTGATCCTGCAGATGCCCATGAGTTTCACTCAGGCGACGCTTGGTGCCGAGGTTAGCGTGCCGACACTCGACGGCGAGACGACTGTCAAGATCAAGCCCGGCACGCAGCACGGCACGCTTTACGAAATCGACGGCGAAGGCCTACCTAACCTGCGTAGCAGTCGGCGTGGCAAGCTGATTGTTGTTCTCGTCCTTGAAGTGCCGACCAAGCTTTCGCAGAAGCAGAAAGACCTGCTTCGCGAATTTGCAGAAACCGAAGACCACCGTGTCCTGCCCCAGACCAATGGTTTCTGGGACAAGATGAAAAACTATTTAGCGAGTTAGTGACCCACATGACCCCGCCACCCAACCCAAACGAAAACGAAGAGCAAACGCAAGAAAGCCCAGAAGAGCAGCCCGCGGCGTTTGATCTGACCCCCGACGGCGACGAGCCGACGCTCGAAGGCGAAGGCCCCGACTTGGCGGTGCAGGATCAGTTCGAGGCGTTGCAACAAGAGCGTGATGAACTGGAGCAAAAGCTGCTGCGGACCGCGGCCGACTATCAGAACTTCGTCAAGCGCTCGGAGAACAACCTCGCATCGACAAGGCAGCAGGCGATCGCCGGCGTGGTCCGATCGCTGGTCAGTGTGTTGGACAATCTCGATCGCGCAGCAGATGTCGATGCGGACAAGACTTCCGCATTGGATGTGCTCCGCGGCGTGGACACGATCCGCACGGAGCTTTTGCAGGCGATGGAGAACTTCGGCCTGAGAAAGCTTGAAGTCCAGCCGGGTGATGAATTCGACCCGAATATCCACGAAGCCCTGATGCGGCAACCGACCGAAGATGTCGAGTCCGGCCAAATAGCCGCCCAGTTCCAGCCAGGCTACCTGCTTAACGACATCGCCATCCGACCCGCTCAGGTGAGCGTCGCCGAGTAAGGCTGATCGTTACTGCATACTGCCTACTTCATACTTTCTGCTTAACACCATGCCTACCTACGACTACGTCTGCGACGCCTGCGACCACGCCTTCGAGGAATTTCAATCGATGTCGGCTAAGCCGTTGCGTAAATGTCCCGAATGCGGCAAGCTCAAACTGCGTCGACTCATCGGCACCGGGGCCGGCGTGATCTTCAAAGGCGGCGGCTTCTACGAAACCGACTATCGCTCGGACAGCTATAAGAAAGACGCGAAGGCAGACAAGCCCAGCGAGACCAAGAGCGAAAAGAAAAGCGACAGCAAAGCCGGCGAATCCAAGTCAAGCGACACCAAGTCGGCCAGTAAAACAGACGCGAAGCCAAAGGCTTCGGAATCCAGCAAAACTAAACCCAGCAAAAAAGACTGACCGCCGAAAGCTGTTTAGCCGCGGGCCAACGGCCCGCGTTTCCCATCAACCCACAATCCCGTGCTCGTTTAACAGCCCCAGAATTTTCTCGACGCATTCATCGATCGACAACTCATGCGTGGCCAGATGCAGGTCCGGATGCTGCGGTGCTTCGTAAGGTGCAGCCATGTCGCTGAACGCGGCCATATTCGATCCCTGCTCCTGAGCACGTGATTTGGCAGCATCTTCCGGAGCATCGGTATGGATTTCCAGGAATCGCTCATCACCCACGATGTTGCGGGCGACGTTTCGATCCTCTGCGGAAGGTGAAAGAAAGGCGCAGATGCAGATCGAGCCGTGACGGTTGACCATCTTGGCTACTTCCGCAGCACGTCGAAGGTTCTCCGCCCGGTCCGCTTGGGTGAAAGTCAGGTCGGAGGAAAGGCCGAGTCGTGCATTGCGGCCGTCGAGCACCATCGCCGACAGGCCTTCGTCGAACAGTCGGCGTTCGAGTGCATAAGCGATCGGCGACTTGCCCGAGCCGGTCAGGCCGGTCAGCCAGATCGTTGCGGGGCGGTGGCCGAGGCGTTGCTCGCGCTCCTGAACGTTAACCAGCGACTCGTGCTGCTGCGCTTCCGTGCCTCGGCTGCGGGCGAGGCGTTCGCGGGCCGCTTGTTTTGCGGTGGATGACTGGTCGAGGATCATGCCCGCCCCGACCGTGCCGTTGGTCAGCCGATCGATGATGATGAATGAGCCGGTCCCGCGGTTTTTGCGGTAGGGATCAAAGGCGATCGGCCGGGCGAGTTCGAGTACGCATCGGCCGATCTCGTTGAGCTCGAGTTGATCGGTTTCATCGTGCTTATGCAGCGTGTTGACGTCCATCCGGTATCGCATCGCGGAGACGACGCCTGCGGTTTGACGGGTCGTGTGCTTAATGAGGTACTGCGTGCCGGGCCGCATCGGTTCGTCGGCCATCCAGACGACCATCGCCTCAAACGCCTGGCCGACGTGTGGCTGGTTGTTGCGGTGCACGATCATGTCGCCGCGGCTGGCGTCGATCTCATCTTCGAGTGTGATCGTCGGCGCCATCGGGGCGTAGGCCTCGTCGAGGTCGCCATCAAAGGTCACGATCGATTTGACCTTGGAGGTCTTGCGTGACGGCAGGACCATGATTTCATCGCCCGGCCGAACCGTGCCGGATGCAATCGTGCCAGCAAAGCCGCGGAAGTTCAGGTCCGGTCGGGACACGAACTGCACGGGCAGTCGCAGATCGATCAGGTTGCGGTCACTGGCGATGTGGACGTTTTCGAGGATGTGCATCAGCGTCCCGCCGGTGTACCACGGCGTGTTCTCGCTGGGATTGACCACGTTGTCGCCGTCGAGCGCGGAGATCGGCACGAAGCGGACATCGGGCAGGTCCAGCTTGCCGGCAAAGGCTGCGTAGTCCCGACGTATCTCATGAAACCGCTCTTCAGAAAAATCGACCAGGTCCATCTTGTTGATCGCGACGACGACGTGCTTGATGCCCAGCAGCGAAGCGATGAACGAGTGGCGGCGGGTCTGCACCTGCACGCCGTGCCGGGCGTCGATCAGGATGATGGCCAAGTCCGCGGTGGAAGCCCCGGTCGCCATGTTGCGGGTGTACTGCTCGTGGCCGGGCGTGTCAGCGATGATGAACTTCCGCTTTGCTGTCGAAAAGTAGCGATAGGCCACATCGATCGTGATGCCTTGCTCACGTTCCGCACGAAGCCCATCGGTGAGCAGGGCCGGGTCAAATGCTCCGCCAGTCGTTCCGAAGCGTTTCGAGTCGACCTCGAGTGAGGCGAGCTGGTCTTCATAGACCATCTTCGAGTCGAACAGCAGTCGGCCAATAAGGGTGGACTTGCCATCATCGACGCTGCCACAAGTCAGCAAACGGAGCATCTCCTTGTGCTCGTGCTGTTTGAGGTAAGCGTCGATGTCAGAGGCGATGAGTTCGGATTGGTTGGACATGAATTAGTGCCTAGTGCTTAGGGCCTAGGTTATGAATGGTGAGATTACTACCTTGAAGTGTTTTTGATGAGTGTGGTGAGCATCTTGCCGACTTCTTGGCACAGGTTCCAAGCAATCATGGCTTCATCACGTGGCAGTCGTTTGACGCGGACGGCAAGAGTGAGTTGGGTTTCGACTTCCGAAAGCGAGCCTCGGGCGTAGGACAAATGTTTCAAATAATCGCCAGTATGATTTCGGCTGTAGCCTTCAGCGATATTGGATGCAACCGAGACAGCGGCTCGCTGTAACTGCGTGACCAGTCCATATCGCTCGGTATCCGGCAGCAGATCGGAAAGCCTGTAAATCTCTTCTGCAAGCTCCATCGCTCGCTCCCAAACTTTTAAACTACGGTATCCCTTACCGTCCACAATACCCCTTCCTCCTAGGCACTAGGCACTAGGCTCTAGCAGCTAGTAATACCCCTGCTGTTTCTTCTCCTCCATACTCGCACCGGGATCCTTATCCACGGTTCGGCCTTCGCGTTCGCTGCGGGTGGCCAAGAGCATTTCCTGAATGATTTCAGGCAGGGTGTCGGCCTTGCTGATCGTCGCACCTGACAAGGGGTAATCGCCCAAAGTCCGGAAACGGACCCATTCTTTGCGAGACTTCTCGCGCAGTTCCGGGGGGGTGCGGTCGTCGTCGACGGCGATGAGGCTGCCCTCGAATTCGACGACTTCACGTTCAGCCGAGAAATACGCGGGGACGAGCTTGATGTCTTCGAGGTGGATGTATTGCCAAATGTCCAATTCGGTCCAGTTGCTCAGGGGGAAGGCCCGGATCTGTTCGGATTTCTGGACGTTGCCATTGTAAAGGTTCCAGAGCTCGGGCCTTTGGTTTTTCGGGTCCCACTGATGGTTGGCATCGCGGAAGCTGTAGACGCGTTCTTTGGCGCGGGCTTTTTCTTCATCGCGTCGTCCGCCGCCGAAGGCCGCATCGAAGCGGTACTTGTCCAAGGCTTGCCGCAGTGCGCCGAGGTTCATGACTTCGGTGAAGGTTTTGCTGCCATGCGAAAAAGGGGTGATGCCCTGGGCCAGGCCTTCCTCGTTGATGTGGACCAGGCATTCCATGCCGAGCTCGCCGACGATGTAGTCGTCGCGGAACTGATACATGGATTGGAAGTTCCAGGTCGTGTCGATATGCAGCAGCGGGAAGGGCGGCTTGCCGGGCGCGAAGGCTTTGCGGGCCAGGTGCAGCATGACGCAGGAGTCTTTGCCGATGGAAAACAGCATCACCGGCCGATCAAACTCGGCGACGACTTCGCGGATGATGTGGATGCTCTCGGCTTCGAGCTGCTTGAGATGGGTCAGATTGGCTTGGGCCACGGGCACCTGCTTTGCGGGCATAGGGATCAGTCGGGCCAATTACCATAGTGTTTGCAGGCCTTTTCGCCAACCCTGCCAGTTGATTGGATGAAGGTTTGCCCGGCCCCGGCATCGGCTTTAGGATGCCGCCGATCCCAAGCCCAGGAGACCCGCTCGATGTCCTCACCCGATGACCGCCGATATCTCGATACGCACGAGTGGCATATGCCCGAGGACGATCTGATCGTCGTCGGGGTCAGCCAACACGCGGTCGATGAGCTAACCGATGTGACCTATCTCGAAGTGACGGCAGACGGGGCGGTGTCGGCGGGCGAAAGCTTCGGTGAGATCGAGTCAGTCAAAGCGACCAGCGACCTGTACTGCGGGGTTGACGGGGAGATCGTCAAGGTCAACGAAAAGGTTATCGAGAACCCGGCCATGGTGAACGATGACCCGTTCGGCGAAGCCTGGCTGATCAAGGTGCGACCCAGCGACCCGTCACAGCTCGACGCTTTGCTCAGCGCGGCAGATTACGACGCAAAGCAGGCGTGAAAACCCTTTCTATTCGTCAAGCTCGTACGGCATTTACGAGTTCGAATCGGTGCACAGGCATTGGCGGGAACTCATGCGGTCGTTAGGATGTTGGCTGGCTGGGACCTGCTTGCCTGATTGGCGGAAGCCCGATCTATGATTATCGATCTGCACACCCGGATCTGGGACCACGCCGATGCGTTAGGCGAATCCGTCGCGTCGACGCTGCGTCGCAGACGGCTCGAGCCCTGGTCCGCCACAACCGCGACCGCCGAGGCCCACGCCGAGGCGATGAAGCCGGTGGCCTGTGCCGCGGTGCTGGGCTTCGAGAGCGGGTTGCTGGAGGCGCACCTCACCGCCGAATCCGTGGCCGAGGCCATCAAAGCTCAGGAAAATCCCTGCGTGGGCTTCGTCGGGATCGACCCGACGCTCGGACGGGCGGTGCCGCGGCTCGAAGATGCGTTGGAACTGGGCATGGTGGGCGTGACCGTCAGCCCGTCCGCGGCGGGGTTTCACCCGGCAGATACCCGCGCGATGGCACTGTTCGAGGCCTGCGAAGACCGTGGCCTTCCGGTGATCGTCGAGTCCGCCGCCTCGCTCTCGCCCAAGTGCAATATGGAATTTGCCCAGCCTTACCTGCTCGACGAGGTCGCCAGGGCGTTCCCGAAACTAAAACTCGTCATCGGCTCGTTCGGCCTGCCCTGGATCGATCAAGGCGTCACGCTGCTTTCCAAGCACCCCTCGGTGTATGCCGACGTCTCCGGGCTGGTGACCAAGTCTTGGCAGCTCTACAACGCCTTGGTGAACGCCTATCAGTCCGGTGTGATGAATCAGGTTCTGTTCGGCAGCGGCTTTCCGTTCTGCGAGCCGGAGAAAGCGATCGTGACGCTTTACTCGGTGAACACGATCAGCCAAGGCACGCCGCTGCCCAGCGTGCCGCGCGAGCAGCTTCGCAGCGTGGTCGAACGCGACACATTGAAAGAATTGGGCATCGCTAAGCCTTTCGATCAGGATGAGGATACCGGCGAGCCGACCGCGGAATTCGAGCGGGTCACCCTGCCGACGGAAGAGGAAGAGTCGGCTTGAGTCGTCGGGCAGCCCCTCGCTACGTTGGTTTCGCGCGGTGGTCTGCCGTGATGATGGGTCTGGTGTTGCTTGCAGGGTGCGGCGTGACCGGCGGGCCGATGGCCGAGTTGAGCGTGGTGGGTCGTGACCAATTCGATGCCGGTGACCGTCAGTCCAAGCCGCAGCGGATCGCGTTCGATCAGGCGATCTACCGCTACGAAGACCACAACACGGTGACGGTGCTGCTGCTCGCCGGCCCCGCGGAGGATCGGCGGCAGGTCGTAGCCTTCCGGATGTTCTGGCGGCCCAGCGCGCTGTCGACGCCGGTCGATGACACAGGCACGAATGTCGTGGTGCGGATGATGCGTTTCCCCGAGTCGACGGATGCCGCGGCCGGGCCGGTGGGCATCTATGCCGGGGCGGGCTTCCTGCGTGTCCGCTCCGACCCGACGACCGGCACTTTCGAAGGGGTACTTGAAGACGCCGACCTTCGGCTGATCGATGCTTCACCCGAATTCATCGACACGCTTGGCCGATCCACCTTGGCAGGCACCTTCACCGCCGAGCGTGACGACACCGCCGTCGGCACGGCACTCCGCGACCTGAACCTGACCCTCACCGATCGGCTGGGCTATCCCCGGCTTGTGTCGGAGAAACGGCAGCCGGATAGCGACATCTAATCCAATAGAAACCTCAGCAGGTTTGCATCATGCACATCCTTTCCCATTTTCGCGGTTCTGGCAGGGCAAAACTCCACCAAGATTCGCGACTCGAGAAAAGCCTATCTCGACACTACACATGTACGTTGTGCCGGCTAATCGCATTGCTTGCAATGCTATGTATCACGGTCGGCACCGCTCAAGCTCAGGATGTTGAGACAGATCAGGAACCCGCTGAACCGCCAGTGGCCGAGTCGGTTGAACCCGCCACCGGCCTCTCGGAAGCCGTTGATGCGATTCTTGATCCAATCAACGGGCTCATTTTTAAGACGCTGTTTTTCGATGTCAGCTTTGGATTGTTTGGCGAGGGTGTGTCGCTGCCGTTTTTAGTCGTTTGGTTGGGCTTCGGGGCGTTTTTCTACACGCTGTACCACGGCTTCATCAATCTGCGAGCGTTCCGACATGCCTGGCAGATCGTCCGCGGCAAGTGGGCGGCAAGCGACGACACGGGCGATATCCCGCCATTCCGCGCGTTGACCTCGGCACTGTCCGCCACCGTCGGGCTGGGCAACATCGCCGGCGTGGCGATTGCGATGGTCGTCGGCGGCCCCGGCGCACTGTTCTGGATGATGGTGCTGGGGCTGTTCGGCATGACGAGCAAGTTTCACGAAACCACGCTCGCCCAGATGTATCGCATCAAGAACCCGGACGGCAGTATGTCCGGCGGGCCGATGTATTTCCTCGATCGCGGGTTCAAAGACATCAACCCGAAGCTCGCCCCGCTGGGCAAAGTGCTGGCGATCGTGTTCGCCTTCTTCCTCATGGGGGCGGCAATCGGCGGCGGCAACATGTTTCAGTCGAACCAGAGTTTCGAAGCATTCTTCCATCAATTCGTGCAGCCCTATATCGCTGCGGACCAGGTCGAGGCTGCCGAGCGGGCGGGCGGCATCGGCTACGGCCTGCTCATGGCTGCGATGGTCGCGGTGGTGGTCATTGGCGGGATCGGCCGGATCGGTGCAGCGACCTCCATCATCGTGCCGGTGATGGCGACCATCTACGTCGCAGCCTGTTCGTTCATCATTATCAATAACGTCGAACAGCTGCCATCGCTGATCGGTCTGATTTTTCAGGAAGCCTGGGCACCGGAAGCCGGGCTTGGCGGGGTATTGGGCGTCATGATGATCGGCTTCCAGCGGGCTGCGTTTTCCAGTGAAGCGGGCATCGGCAGCTCGGCCGTCGCTCACTCGGCGGCCAAAGTCGACGAACCAATCCGCGAAGGATTTGTCGCATCGCTTGAACCGTTTATCGATACGATCGTGATCTGCTTCATGACCGGCATGGTGGTCTTGATCACCGGGGCCTACGAACAATTCGAGCCGGACTCGGCCGGGGCGGCGGTCACGCTATGGGCGTTTGAATCCCGGCCGATCATGCAGACGCTGATGTTCCCGGAGATCCTGACCGTCAGCATCATGCTCTTCGCGTTCTCCACGATGATCTCGTGGTGCTACTACGGCGAGCGAGCCTGGGGCTACCTGTTCGGCATCGAGAAAGTCCTGATCTTCCGGCTGATCTTTGTCGCCTGCGTTTTCTTTGGTGCGGTGGCATCGCTGGGTTCGGTCATCGACTCCGCGGATGCCATGCTGCTGTCCTGCGGCCTGCCCAATATCCTCGGCGGCATCCTGCTCGCCCCGCTGGTTAAGAAGCGGTTGAAAGCGTATTGGTCGCGGTATCGCAGCGGTGAGATGAAGCCCGGCGAGATTGTGGCTCCGGTGCCGGACCAGACGGGGTCGAACATCTGAGCGTAGCCCGCGAATCTCGCTGAATCGAGATTGTTCCCGAGGCAGCGGATGGCCGATATTAAGCGGGTATGACCCAAGCCCCCGCCATGATGGACATGCCCAACCCCGGCCGCGACAGCCCGGACGCCACGCCGCCCGCCCACCGGGAATCGGTCGGCTCGCTGCCGATGCTCGCGGTCCGCAGCTCGGTGGGCGGGGTGTTGATGGGCTTGGCCAACCTCGTGCCGGGCATCAGCGGCGGGACGATGCTGCTGGCCGCGGGGGTCTACCCGAAGTTCATCGCAGCGATCGGGCAGGTCACGACGTTCAAGTTCAAGCGGTCCTCGCTGGTCGTGCTGGGCAGCGTGGTGCTGTCGGCGATCCTCGCGATCGGGCTGTTGGCTGGGCCGGTCAAGGAGCTGGTGATCCACCACCGCTGGGTGATGTACAGCTTGTTTATCGGACTGACGCTCGGCGGCGTGCCGGTCGTCTGGCGATTGGTCAAAGCAAGCGGCGGAAAGCCCGGCTTTGCGGTCTGGGGCGGGGCAGTCGTCGGCTTCCTGGCGATGGCGGCTCTGGCGATCTATCAACAATCCGGCGCGGCGGGCGGGGGCAACAACACGGGGTTTGCATTCATGCTGTTGGCCGGCGTTGCCGGGGCGGCGGCGATGATCCTGCCGGGCGTCAGCGGCGGCTACCTGCTGTTGGTGCTAGGTGTTTATGTGCCGATCCTCACAGGCGTGGACAGCTTCAAAGAAGCGCTGTCGGTCCGCGATATGCAGACGCTTTTTTCGGTCGGCCTCGCGGTGGTGCTGCCGGTCGGCTTGGGCGTCGTGACCGGCGTCGTAGGCGTCAGCAATCTTCTGCGCTGGCTACTTAAGCGATTCGAAAAAGCCACGCTCGGCGTACTGCTGGGTTTGCTCGTTGGCGCGGTTGTCGGGCTGTGGCCGTTCCAAGCCAGTGTCGAACCGCACGCTGGCATGATGGTCAAAGGTCAGACACTTCATGAGACTACCGATATCGACGGGGCCATACTTTGGCTGGTCGGCGAAGGTGGCGAGCCGCTCGAACCTGAAGACCTGCCCACCGCGACGTTCACCCCGGCCGTTGGCCAGATCGCCGGTGCGGTCGGCTTGATCCTGCTGGGCTTTGCTTTGACGATGGGCATCGATCGCCTCGGGCAGGAGAAACCCAAACGGCGAAAGTAGGGCCGGATTCGACCGGTAGCGAATCACACCGGCATAACGAGTTCGTTATACCTGATCCGGAGATTCGCAAAGCCTCATCCCCGGCTTGAAGTTTTTTTTATTTGATTGAGATTAATCTATGAACGTTTTAGTCACCGGCGGGGCGGGTTATATCGGATCACATGCGGTGCTTCGGCTGCTTGAAGATGGCCACACCATCGTCGTGATGGACAACCTCTATCGCGGCCATCGACAGGCTGTGCCGGAGAATGTTGAATTCGTGCAGGCCGACCTGCTCGATACCGATGTGATTGCGGAAACGCTGAAAAAGCATAGCATTGATTGTGTGATGAACTTCGCCGCGTTGACTTACGTCGGCGAGTCGGTCTCGGAGCCGTTGAGCTACTACAAGAACAACACCGCGGGCGTGCTGAGCCTGCTCGAAGCGATGGACCGGGCGGGCGTGAAAAAGATCGTGCATTCTTCAACCGCCGCGACCTACGGCGAGCCCGAGCAGATGCCCATCGTCGAGGACACGCCGCAAAAACCGATCAACCCGTACGGCATGTCAAAGCTGATGGTCGAGCACATGCTGCACGACAAGGCCGCAGCTGATGACGACTTCGCGTTCGCGATCCTGCGTTACTTCAACGTCGCGGGCAGCGACCCCCAGGGCCGAATCGGCGAGGACCACGATCCGGAGACGCACATTATCCCCGTGCTGCTCGAAGCGGCGCAGGGCAAGCGTGAAAAAGCCTACATCTTCGGCGATGACTACCCGACGCCGGACGGCACCTGCATCCGCGATTACGTCCACGTCAGCGATCTCGTCGACGCCCACGCCGTGGTGATGGATGCGCTCAAGCCCGGTGACCAACGTATCTATTGCCTGGGCATCGGCAACGGTATGTCGGTCAAGGAAATAGTTGATGCGGTCAAAGAAGTGACCGGCGTCGACTTCACCGTCGAGATCGGCGACCGCCGACCGGGCGACCCGCCCTCACTTTATGCCGACCCCCGGAAGATCAAAGAGGAATTGGGCTGGGAGGCAAAAGTCACGCAGACCAAGCCGATGGTTGCCGACGCCTGGCGTTGGTTCCAAGCCCATCCCAACGGCTACGGCGATGCCTAGTCACACTTTAATTTAAGTGACATCTAACAATTCCGACACGAAGTCCGCCCCCGCGTGGTCGGGATTATTAGTGAGCCAATCGACAAATAGCTGTCGGCAGTCATCGCGTAAAACTTTTCCAATGACTTCGCATTCGCGTTCGTCATCAATGCGGGTGCTGCCGCCGTTGGGCGGGGCTTCGAGGCCGTAGATCATCCGCTTGACCTTCAATTCGAGGCAGGCGCCCCAGCACATGACGCAGGGTTCGAGTGTACTCGCAAGGGTAAGCCCCTCCGCCTGGGGTTGACCGGGTTGGGCGAGGGCTTCAAAGGCGACCATCTCGCCATGCCGGGTGATGTCGCCGGTCGATCGGCGTTGGTTCCAGCCCTGAGCGACCCGTTGGCCGTCGCTGTCGTAAAGCACGACTCCGATCGGTGCTTCGCCACAGTGCATCGCCTCTTTCGCGACCTCGATCGCATCGCGCATCATTGCTTCGGAGTTTGGAAGTTTTGACATCCGTGAGACAGCCTTGAGTAAAATTTACAAAGCCCACGCTGTCCCAGCGCGGGACCAACTACAGAACGTTACGTCGGACTATAGCCCTCGGTCGGCCCGCTGGACCGGTGCAAATCGCCACCACCGCCGCGTCTGATTCAGCAGCAACCCGAGCGGGATCGCCAGACCCGCCGCATAGCAGGCCTCGAGCATGCGCCGACCCAAGTGCGAAGTCGCCCTCCACTCCACCGGCTGACCCGCCAAAAAGCCCAAGCCCCGCAGAGCATAAATCGCCACCTCCACCAGCGAAGCAAACACGCCAACCGCCAGCGTCAGCAGCACCAGCGTGATAACCGATTCACGAAACAGCAGCCCACGTAACTGCAGCACCGCCCACCCGCCGAAGAGCAGACCTAACGCATGTGGTCCCAGAATCGCCGCACCCCCCATCGCCGGGCCGGGCTGAAGATCGAGTAGCAATCCGAGGATCAGGCTCGACCAGAGCACCACGCTCGGCCG
The DNA here is from genome assembly GCA_964523485.1 of uncultured Phycisphaeraceae bacterium. Classification (GTDB taxonomy): domain Bacteria; phylum Planctomycetota; class Phycisphaerae; order Phycisphaerales; family Phycisphaeraceae; genus Algisphaera. Next base: position 30,677 of record CAZFZS010000011.1, read on the forward strand.
GGCCGATAGCCCCACAAAGACCGCCAGGATCAGCAACAGGTTCGGCGTCAGCCCGCGAAACGAAAGTACCGCCGACAGGCCGGTCTGCACCGCCAGCAGTAAATAAGTCACAATCGCAAAAACCAGCCAATTCATGACCCAAAGACTAATACAAAAAGCACCCGGCCATGTTGAGCCGGGTGCTTGAAGCATTGTTCGAAAGCGGCGGTTGTTCAGTCCGCCTGACGCCGACGACGCGAGCTGAACAAGCCCATCAGCACGAAGCCGCCCAGCACCGCGGAAGGCGTCGGGATGACGAACGGTTCGCCATCGCCACCGCCCACTTCTTCACGGAACATCGCGGTTGTGATCCGGCCAAGCCCGCCCTCCGGGTAATCCTCGTCGAGTACCTGCCCGTCCAGCCCTTCGACCAGGTAATTCTCTAAGGCCTGCTGATAGGTTACACCCAATGCGGTGAAATCCAGATCTTCCAGCGGGTATTCATCACCGCCGCGAGCGAGGAAGTCGGCGATCGACAGGTCGACCGTTGCGGATTCATCCACGATCTCGCCGTTGCTGATCAGCACCGTCCCGTCGTCAAGCGTGATGTCGATGACACGGCTGCCGGCCTCGGCCTCGGGGTCGTAGGTGAAGCTGAATCCGCCGATCTGAGCGAAACGTCCGGATGTATTTTCAACCTGGCTCACCGCGTTTTCCATCACCGCCAGGAATTCCTCGGCACTGACATCTTCGACCACGGTGACGAAGTTGCTGAACGGCAGGATGTCGAAAGTATCCAAGGCGGTGACTTCGCCGGCTTCGATCACGCTGTCGTTGCGGATGCCCCCTCCGTTCTGAAGCGAGACATTCGGGCTGTCTACGTCGAACTCATCAGCAAGCTGCTGTGCTTGATAGAGCAAAGCGTCGGCGACCAGGCTGCCAAGATTGGTTTCCTTAGTCCGCACGTCTTCACGAACGCCGTTGAGACCGACTTCGGAATTCGCGACCACCGTCTGGTCCAACTCGGCAACGAACTCGGCCACCGGATCGGTGACATTGGCAACAATCGCCGTGTCCGCCGATACACCGTCGACCGCGTCGATCGATTGGTCTACGACAATCAGCGGTTGGCCGTTGGCAGCGATGACGTTACCCGCATCGTCGAACTCGACCCGAAGCGCCCCGAGATACTGATATGAGCCGGTCGTCGTGACCACGGGAACCACGCTGCCATCCGCATTGCGGACCTGTACGACGCTGCCGTCTTCAGATTCCGCCTCGATCAGCGGATACGGCCCGGCAACGACCGCCTCATCGCCGGGGATCAGCTTTGTGTCGGCATTGGCAAGTAGCTCGTCGCCGCCGCCGGCCACCGCGACATCGACCCCGCGAAGCTGTGGGATCAGGGCGAGGTCCTGATTAAGCCCCTGCAGGTGACTGATCAACACGATCTTGTTGACGCCCTGATCGGTGAGCTTGTCGATCTCGGCCTGCACGTTCTCCGCGACCGGCAGCACCTCGACATTCCGCGGGCTGGAGATCGTGGGCAGTGACGTTGTCGTGGCACCGACGATACCGACCCGCTGCCCGCCACCGATCTCGACGATCGTGCTGGGGACGATGCGGCCAGCGTCGGCTTGGGCTTGCAACGCGGGCTCGCCGCTGAAATCCAAGTTCGCCGAGACGTATGGGATACTCGAATCAACCTCGTTGATGAATTCCGAAAGCACGGTCGGGCCGAAATCAAAATCATGGTTGCCCAAAGCAATCGCGTCGTAGTTGATCGCGTTCAGGACACGTGCGTCGTAATACACCCCGTCGCTCAGCGAAGCGTTGAACTCCGGCCCGGGCAGAAAGTTGTCGCCCGAGCTGACGATCACCGGATTCTCTGCCGCGGCCGCCGTCGCGTTGGCGAGCGACACGAATCGAGCTGCGCCGCCATAGTCTTCAAGCCCCGACCCCGCGTTGAGCAGTTGCGACTCGCCGTCGTTGTTATGCAGCAGCGTGATTGTTGATCCCGCCTGAGCTTGCGTGCCACCTGTCAGGATTATGGCCGCTGCCGCGAGAACGCCTGCTTTCCAATTTTGTCTAACCACCATATTAATTGCTCCGCGAGTTCCCTGCATCACAAGCCACGACGCCGTGGCTTCAATTCACGGCAGGCAGCGTGACACAGCCGCGTTAGGAACGCGGCAGCGTGAGGTTTAGAAGCGATGAAAATTACTCGTCGTCCGGAAGCAACACCGCGACCTCCGGCAGACGCCTCGGATCAACGTCCGGCCGAATGATCAGCCGTTTGAGCAGATATGGATCAGGTGTGTACTCGGTGACCTGCGCGACCCGGCCCAGCAGCATCCCGCGAGCCGAGGCGAACTGCAATTCATCCGCTAAAACGACCAAGTCGCCGACGCGGACGGGCAGCTCCTTTTCGACATCCGCATAAAATGAAAGCTTGTCCTCGCCCGCCTGAATGCGACGGGTAAATGCACGGGCTGGGCCTTCGCTGTTGGGCGGGCTCTTGATGCGGGCCTGCAATGTCGTGTCGTGTGCAGTAATGAGTTCGACATCCGCAGACATCGGCCCAACCGGTTCGATTACCTGCCCGATGACGTTGGTTCCCCACACCACGGGCATCCCCGGCTCCAAACCAAGCCGGCCGCCGGCGCCGAGCGTGAGGACCGCTTGCGTGCCGGTATCGGTCACATTGGCAACGCGGACCAATACCGGCCTGGTCTGCTCGTCACCGACCATGTCCTGAATCACTCGGGCCACCTCGAGCTGCCGCTGCAACTCCTGCTTCTGCTGCTGGAGTTTTTCGATCTCGATCAGCGCATACGCATAGGCCTCGAGCAGCTCCTCATGCTCCAGCGTCACCCCCGGCGAGGGCGGCCCTTGCTCTTCTTCCTCGAACGACAACGCCCATAGATGCAACGGCCCCCGCACCGGCAACAACGCCGCATCCACCGGCTTACGCAACACCGACCCCACCCACCCCGCTGCCCCGGAAGCCAACTGGCTATTGACCAAAAGCACCACCACCACGATCAGCAGCAGGCGATTGGAGGTAATCAGCGGGGAAGCCATAGATAAATGCTCGAATGTCGAAGGGACGAATGCACGAAAGCGATGACGGATTCGTCATTCGACATTCGCGCATTTGACATTATTTGCTACATCTCATCCATGTCGTTATCCATGGTCGACTTCCATTCCTCGAGGTGTTCGAGGTAGATGGCCGTGCCGCGGGCGACGCAGGTCAGCGGGTCCTCGGCGATGCGGGAGTCCAGGCCCGTCGCGTTGGAGATCACCACGTCGATCCCGCGGAGCAGGGCACCGCCGCCCGCCAGGACGATGCCGTTGTCGACCAAGTCTGCAGCAAGTTCCGGCTCGCATCGTTCGAGGGTTCGGGTGACAGTCTCGATAATTGCCGAGAGCGGTTCCTGCAGCGCTTCTCTGATCTCTTCCGATGTGATGACGGTCTTCCGGGGGAGGCCGGAGATCATGTCTCGGCCGCGGACTTCCATCGAGGATTCATCGCCGTCCGGCGCGGCGCTACCGATCTGGATCTTGATCTTCTCAGCGGTCTGCTCGCCGATCATCAGGTTGTAGGCCTTTTTCATGTGGTTGATGATGGACTCGTCCAGGTCATCGCCCGCCACGCGGACCGATTCGCACTGGGCGATGTCGGCCAGGGACATGATGGCGACTTCCGTGGTGCCGCCGCCGATGTCGACGATCATGCTGGCGGTCGCTTCGACGATCGGCAGGTTCGCGCCGATACCCGCCGCCATCGGTTCTTCGACGAGGAAGACCCGCCGTGCCCCGGCCCGCTCAGCCGAGTCGAGCACCGCCCGCTTTTCGACCGCGGTGATGCCGGAGGGCACCGCGATGACGACGCGCGGCTTCACGAACGGCCGCTTGCCATTGACCTTGCGGATGAAATAGCTGAGCATCGCCTCTGTGATCTCGAAGTCCGAGATCACGCCGTCTTTCAGCGGGCGGATGGCGGTGATGCTTCCGGGGGTCTTGCCGAGCATTTCCTTGGCGACCCAGCCGACGGCATTGCCGTTCTGGAGCACCTGGTTCGTGCCCCGTTTGACCGCGACGACGGACGGCTCATTGAGCACGATCCCCTCGCCCCGCACGCAGACCAGCGTGTTGCAGGTGCCCAGGTCGATGCCCATATCGACACTGAAAAAGCTCAGGAGGTTGTCGAGGATCAAAGCGTCGTTTCCAGAAAGTTGGCGTCATGCGACCGGCCAAGAGTGTAATCGATCCCGCCGAGCAACGGCAGGCGGATCAACGATTCAACTCAAATAAAGTTCGCTGAAATTTAATGCAGCGCAGTGTTTAGCCGGAGCGGCGAAGCCGCCGGTTATTCAAATACACGCGACGTTGCGCATTACCCGCTAAGCGTGATGAATAGGAATTTTAACGATTAACCGTAACCCGTGATTACCCGAAAGGGTTCCAACTACCGGTGACCTCGGCGAGGCGCATCCAGGTGTAGCCCACGCCGATGAGCAGGACGACGAAGCTGATGAACGCCAACACAGTGAATATGTTGTTGGACGGGCCGGAGGAGGGGCGGGTTTCAGCCATGGCAGTGGGTTCGGGAGTTTAAAATTAAGTTGAGTCGATCAGATCGAATCGGGGACGGAAGCTGGCTTAGAACTCGTAGCCGCTGACCGCGACATCGCCTTGCCGGACGGGCATGCTTTCGCGTTCGAGCTTGGCGACGCTCTGGTTTTCATCGATGGTCATGATGACGCCGACGCCGACCAGTTCGCCGCTTTCGCGGAACAGAACGATGCGGTCGTCCTTCTTGAGCTCGTCATTTGAGCCGATGTTGAGCTGCACGAGGGTCAGGCCCGCATCGGTCTTGCGGGAGCTGACGACTTCGCCGCGAACCGTCGCAATGGTGTCACCGCTGTTGACGTTTTGCGTGTTGTTGTTGCGTAGCCGTTCAGTCAGTTCGGTCAAACGTTCCTGCTGGATGCGATTGGTCCGGGTCAGGCCCTCGACCTTGAAGGCCATATCGTTGTTGGCCCGGATCAGCTCGGCCGCTTCCTGGTTCACGCGGACATTGTTGGCCTGGGTTTCTTCCAGCAGGCGAGTTCGGCTTTGCAGCAGTTCCGCGGTGCGGTCGAGGCTTTCGGTCATCACCGCGATGGTGGCGGTCAGGCTGTCGACCTGGTTCTGCACCTCGGCGACTTTGCCGGATTCGAGAGCAAGCTTGCTGGTCATTTCATCGTTACGGGCGCTCAGCTCAATGATCTGGTTGTTGTAGGCCGCATCGGACTGAGCCTGCTTCGCTTGCAACTCGGCAAGGTCGGTAGCCTTGATCTTCGCGGCGTTATTCGCCGACTCGACCTGGCTTTTCAGATCGGTGATCTGCGTATTGAGGTCGTCGGTCTGAGCGACGAAGGGCACGACCAGTGCGACCAGCAGGATCGAAAGGACAGTTACCAGCACGACAAACGCTTTGGTCAGTGGGCTCAACGTCGGATTCCTTGAGTTGCGGGCAGATGCCGCGGGCAGGGGGTGAGGCGATAGGCCTGGATCGGCCGGGGTAAGGCTGGCGGGCCGGTTCAACGGCGTTGCCGGGTCTCTTTAATTACGGCAAACAGGCGAACTTGTCAACTGTTTTGCAGACACGAAAATGCGTCCGGGGACCAGTTTACCGCATATCCCGCCGACCCGAGAACGCGGTAGCCGGCCGCATTTTTATCGGCGGTTCGCCTGCAACACCCCGGCAGCGGCGGCGATCCGGACCATCGGGTCGGGGTCATCGAGCAGTGCGGTGAGTTTTTGCTGGGCTTTTGGGCGATCGCTCATCTGAGCCAATGCAAAGGCGGCCTGCGAACGCACGGTGGCGAGCTCGTTATCCGCAGCGAAGAGAACCAGCGGCAAGCCTTCGTCGTTGCCGATCCGGGCCAAGGCTTCCGCCGCGGCGAGCCGCAGTTCGATCGGGTCCTTGGCCATCAGGCGGGTGAAATTGCCTGCCATCTCTGCGTCTTGTGCCCGACCCAGCAACATGATGGCCAAGACACGCACTTCGTCGCTGTTGGAATAAACCGCACCACGCAGCACTTTCAGGCTGTCCTCGTGGCCGAGTTGCAACAAAGCGTCGGCGATTTGCAGCCGGGCCAATTCGCGTTCAATCGGCTCGATGCGGTGCATCGGGTCGTTCGCCGCGTCGAGCAACATCGGCACGGCGGCTCGGTCGCCTAATAAGCCGAACAATATCGCCGCGTTGGCCCGCTGCCCCGCCTGGCGATGCCAAAGCAGTTCGACGATGGGCGAGAGGTCTGCTTCTCGGCCGTTGGCCGCTGCAGCATAGGCGGCCGCCGCCCGGACATAAATCGGTTGGGCTGTGGCGCCGGCCAATTTCTCGGCCCGCCCGGCCAATGAATCGAGCTTCAGTCGGCCGACATTCACCAGAGCCGCGAACCGCACCGCCGGGTTCGGGTCGTCCATCGCCAATTGGATCAAGGGCAACGCCCGCTCACCGGCCCACTGCGCCGCCTCGACCGCGTGCATCCGCTGCTGAGCCGACTCGGCCCGGGACGCGTTGAGCAGCATCTGCGTCGCCCGCGGCTGAGCTTCAGTCAACGGACTAGCCTGAATCGCAGTTATACCCACGCAAAACATCCCAAACCAGATCAAGAGACCTTGCCGCATGGATAAAGCGTACCAATCCGGCCCTATAGTTTCACTTGCCCTTATCATTCATTCGGCCACGCCGGCCTCGAAATGGAGTTCGTTTGGCCTATCAACCCATCCAGCCCGCGGTCAATTCCCGCAATGAGGAGATCGCCAATACCGTGACGCACGGCATCGGAGCGATTCTCGCGATTGCCGCGGCGGCGGGGTTGATCATCGCGGCGGCCATCTCCGGCGAGCCGTGGCGGATCGTCACGCTGAGTATTTTCAGCGCGACGTTGATTGCGGTTTACTTAACGTCGACGCTTTATCACGCAGCGAATCGGCCGGGCCTGAAGCATGTGCTGCGTCGTCTGGATCACGCGGCGATCTTTTTGCTGATCGCCGGGTCCTACACGCCATTCATGCTCGTGACGCTTGGCGGAGGCTGGGGCTGGAGCCTGTTCAGTGTGGTCTGGGCGTTGGCGGGGATCGGAATCTTTTTGAAGCTCGCCAAGTTCGGCCGACACCACCGCATCGAGATGGGCATCAAGCTGATCTCCGGCTGGCTGATCGTGATCGCGATCGTGCCGGTTTTCGCGGTGATGAGCGGGCCGGGCCTGTTCTGGCTGATCGCGGGTGGCTTGGCCTACACGGTGGGCATCGTGTTCTTCCTCAGCGAACGGCTGAATTTCAACCACGCCATCTGGCATGTGTTCGTACTACTGGGCAGTGCCTGTCACATCGCAGCGATGGTGACCGATGTGCTGCCGATGTAGGGCGTGGTATGAACGCTGATTAGCCGCGGCGTCTTCGCCGCGTGTCGAGGACGACGCGGCAATGTCATTTGAGGTGATGGTTTACTGCACCTCGGCGGTCGTCGCGTTGCTGCGGCGCTGGGTGATTTCCTGAAGCCGGAGCTGCCATTGCGGGTTGCTCGGATCCAGGCGGATCGCCCGCCGAATGGTCTGCTCGGCGGCTTCGTGCTGCCCGGCCACAGATTGGACGTGGGCCAGCGTATCCAGGAAGTTTGGGTTGCCGGGGTACGCCTGAACGACCGCTTGAGCTTTCTCGATAGCGAGCGTGGCTCGGCCCGGATCGCGGGCGATAACCATCGCGGCGTTGTTCAGCGCTGCGGGCTGTTTCGCGTCGAGTTCGATTGCCTTGAGATAAGCCTGCTCGGCTCGGTCCCATCGCTCGCGGCTTTCATGAATCACACCGGCCAACACCCAGGCCTCCGCGGTCAGATCATCACGGTTGAGCGTTTCGTCGAGCATCTGGTCAGCCCGATCCAGGTAGACAGTGTCCTGCGATCGCTGGCCGAGCATCCACCAAGCTTGAGCGACGGCGAGCCGTTGTTGCAACGCATCGACGCCAGGCATTTCGCTGATCTGTTGGATCCAATTCGCGGCCGTCGCGTCGTCGTCGATGTGCCGGGCCGCGATGATCATCGCATCGGCGGCCATCGCGGTGTCGGCTTGCAGCGTCGGTTCGATGATCGACCAGGCCTGCTCCGCCTGACCCTCGCTGGCAAACAGCCGAACCGCAACTAGACGCAGCAGCGGCAGGGCGGTGGGATCGTCGGTCAGCGTGGCGATGTAGGGCTCGAGGGTCTGGATCGCCTGCTGCGGTCGGCCGAGGTTTTCATGGGCTTGCGCAATCGCGTTGTCGGCCCCGGTCACACTGGCGGGGTCCAGGCTGCGCCAACGCTGGGCGGCGAGCAGTACTTCGCTCCATCGGCCGGCGTCCGCCATGCGGCGGGTCATCAGCCGGGCCACCGGTGCGGAATCCGGCAGATTGCGGAAGGCACGCTCGAGCAAGGCAGTCGCTTCAATCTGTTGGCCCGCACTAGCAAGCCGCTCGATCGCGATGAGCTGTACCGCTTCGAAGGCTGGCTCTTGTTCTGCGAGCTTGCTCCAGCGGTCGGTTGCGGAGTCCGTGGAGTCCGTGACGAGCTGCATCGCTCGGACCGCGGCATCGCGGTGCTGCGGCTCAGCGAGCATCGCGACCGCCAGGGGCAGCGATCGCGAGCGATGTTGCAAAGAGCCAAGCACGTCGGCGTGCTGATTCAGCAACTGCAGCGTTTGATCTTCGGTAACAGCTTCCGCACCTTTACGAGCCGCGGCCAAAGCGGCGTCGACCTGATTCGTGCGGAGATGAAACTCGACGAGACGCTTCCAATTCTCAACATTGCGCGGGTCTGCGCGGGTTGCGAGATTCAACGCTTCAGCAGCCTTCTCGAACTGTGCGAAGCGGCTGAAATGCGAAGCCTTGAGCGTGAGAACCTCAGCCCGCGACAGGTCGAGCTGGTCGAGCATCGCCAAGGATTGTTCAGCGGCTTGATGCTTGTCCGTCCGGGCCTGGACCTCGGCTGCCATCAAGATCGATGCCTGATTCGGCTCGTCCAGCAGCTTCGGAATCAACGCTGATGCCTGCTCATTTTCACCCGACACAAGCTGAAGTTGAGCGAGCAAAACATAGTCCGGCGTTGTCGCCTCGCCTGCAGCTTCGATGTTCTTGATCAACCGCACCGCCTGTGACATCTGGCCCTGAGCAGCGAGTACCTGAGCGGCCAACCGGGATTGAGCCGGCTGCAAATCGCCTTGACGCATCGCCGCCTGGAGATGTTTCTCCGCTTCGCGGGCGGCGCCGGCTTCGTGCAGGGCGCGGGCGAGTTCCAAGCGAAGCGTGGCATCGTCCGGCTGCAGATTGACTGCTTGTTGAAGCGATTGGACGGCCAGCGGGGTCTGGCCGTTCAAACGACGCGCTGTGGATTGCAGCAGCAGGGCGGCGGGCGTTGGCTCATGACCATCGAGGTATTCATTGATCAATCGGACGGCAACGCCAGCCTGGGCTTGAGCATCAGGCCCTTGGACGATCCATCGGGCACGATGCAGTTTCCACCGTTCATCCGCATCGGGCGATTGGCTCAGGCGATCGAGGATTCGCTCCACCAGATCGCGATCCCGCCAGACGATCTGCTGTTGCAACGCACGGTTTTGAAGGTCGGCATTTTTTCTGTCTGCATCGACCAACTCCGCCCATGCCTGCAGAGCTCCGTCGCGATTGAGCCGCGACATCAGGTGGGCGCGGGCGGCCTGCCAATCGACCGAGCGATCGCTGGCTTCGAAGCGTTTTTGAAAAACCGACCACGCCTCATCAGGTTCCCCCTGGGCAATGCGTTCGCTAGCCTTGGCCAGAGCGAGCCGTGGCGACCCGCCGTATTGGCGTTCAGCGAGTTCGTAGATCTGTTGCTCCAGGCCGAGTTCGTACTTCCCGCTCATCGCAGCCAACCGAAGCAGCATCGGCTGGGGCGGCGTTGGCTGGGCGTTGAACAGCAGGCGTGCTGCCGCCTTGGCTTGTTCCGTATCGCCGGACTGCGCCAGCAGCTTCACTCGGAGCAGGGCAGTACGCGGCTCGCCGGGCACTTGCTTCTGCACCTGGTCGATCAGGTTCAGCAGCGCGTTGAGTTGCTGCGGCTGGGGGTTTTCGAGTCCCATGCCATAGCTCATCATCCCGACGATCTGGGTTTCCATATCGTTGGGTCGGCGGACCGCGGCCTCGTTGGCCATTTCGGAAGCGAGCGCCTCATCGCCAATCAGTGTGGCGACGCGGACCAGCTCCAGCCGGGGCTTGGCCCAAGGCTTGCGGAGCTCGGCCGCCTCCAGCAACGCTTCCTTGGCTTCAGCCAAACGATCTTCGTTGCCCAAAGCCGCAGCCAGGTAATACTGGGCATAAGCCTCACGCTGATTCAAATCCGCCAACCGTTCGACCGCGTCGATCATGGCTGGGTAGTCAACGGACTGTCGATTTGCGATTTCAAACAGGCGGACCCAGCCCGAAGCACTGGGGGTCTGCCTGGCGTTCAGCCGCTCGATCGTTTCACGAAACAATCCGGCATCATCGCCAGCGATCGCCACGAAACCACGCAGCACCTCCGGCAGTTCACGTTCGCTGGACTCGATGGTGTTCAGCACCGCGGCCGCTTCGCTGAATTGATCGAACTCGTAGTGCCGACGCGCAAGCTCGAGTTTTAAGCTGGTGTCGGCATCGGCCCCGACGGTTTTTTCGAGGTATCGCTTGGCCGGGGCGAACATCCGCATCGCATCCATGAAGCCCACTTGAGCATGGATGAACTCGGCATCGGGCGGGGGACGCAGGGCTGCCTGTTCCAGCCAATGCCGGGTCTGCTCGGTGTCACGGTTCAGGTAATGGCCATACGCCAAGACGTGCTCGAAGCGCGGGTCGCCGGGGTTGGATTGTTGCAGCGTCGTGGCGTAGTGCAGGATGGTGGGCATCGGCCGATTCAGCCGCTGCATGATCTTCATGAACTGACGCTGCATCATCACGTCGCCCGGCTCAACCGCGAGAAACTTCTCGTAAGCCTTGACCGCATCGTGGTGGCGATTCATCAGGCCCAGTGCAATCGCTTTGCCACGCAGGCCCACGGTCGATTGCGGGTTCTGCTCGAGCAGTTGCTCAGCCGTCGCGAGCACTTTGCCTTCCAAGCCCTTGGGTTGCAGCAGGTAAAGCTGCAGCAATTCGCGCATCGCTTCGACATGCGACGGATCGGCATCGATCGCCTGCTGCAGATAAAACGCGGTCTTGCCCAGGTGCTGCCCGTCGTCCTCAGGCACGAGGATGCGGGACTTGGCCAGCGTGAACCAGGCGTCGGCATCACCGGCGTTTTTCTGGGTGTACGCATCGAGCTTTTCGACGACCAATGCGTGGTCTTCCTGAGCGTAAGCCTCGAAGCCCGCAGCACGCAGGTCTTCCTGCACATCATCCGCCTGACTGTTGACATACATCCATCGGCCGGCGACAGCCAGGACAATCAGGGCGAGGACGCTGCCGATGATGGCGAGCTTGCGGCGGCGACGGGCGGTGCGGGTTCGACTCATGACAGGCTCAAAAAGTGGAAATCCGGAAGATCGGAAAGGGTTTAATCAGGGCATCGGCGTGTCGGTCGCGGCGACACGGGAGATGACCGGCAGGTGGTGGCCGATCAATTCACGGAAAATGTCATCGCGGACTTCGGCCGGCGTCGACGCCAGCGTGACGACCTGAACCTGGGCAGCGCCCAGATGCCGTCGGCTGTAATCCGCCCCGGCTTCATAGACCGACTCCATATCGCGGACATAGCCAACGGTCGGCAGGATGAGAAAATTGGCAACAACGATCTCGGACCGCTCGTTCGCGCTTTGACGGACGAAGGTGTATTCAACGCCCGGCAGGGTCACGCCATCGACGGTCCAGTCGCGGTCTTGCTGGCCGCTCTGCGTGTAGCCGTTGGCTTTGTAGCAGCGGGGCGGCCAATGGCCGGACAAGTCGCGGGCGTCACGGCATTGCACGAGTACGAACTCGGCCGCTCGGCGGTTTTCTTCATCCACATACGACCGGCCGGTCAACAGGTTGGGTTTGAGCAGCTCGACCGCCGCCTCAGGAATCTCCGAGGGCGTGCCCTGCCAGGGACCGAAGTCCAGCGCGACTTCAGACGCGGCATCACGGATTGCGGCGTGATAAGGCTCGGCATCGCCCGCCGTGGGATAACGCAGATTGCTTACGCCCATCAGCACCAGCAGCAACGCCGCCAACCCCGGGCCGACCAGCCAGGCTTTTCTACGACTTGATGTTTCAGCGGTTGCGGACATGGTTATGCGGCCTGATTCAGGCGGCCGGTCATCGGCGGGCCGGGGTTCTGGGGGTCGTGATGGACGTCATCCTGCATCACGGGGACTTCCGCCCACCGCAGCAGGCTGATCGTGCCCAGCAATAGCAGGAATGCCAGGCCGAGCATCGCCCAGCCGGCTAGGTCGTGAAAGGTCGGTGCGATCGACGGGTGGTGGCCGTACATGTAGACGGTCGGCACCAGCCGGATGATGTTGCAGGTGATCGCCGCAACCGGGCTGAGCAGCAGGATCAGCATGCGAACGGAAGGGCGGTAGGGCGAGGCGAAGGCGAAGGCGTATGTCACCAGCAGCAGGGCAAAGACCATCCGCATGCCGTTGCAGGCCTCGGCGATGGCGACGTCCTGGCCGTTGTAGACCAGCACGTTGCCGCTGCGGATGACCGGCAGGGCCATGAGCTCGAAGACGAATTGGCTGGCCCAGGCCGATGCGGTCTGCATCGGGATGGCGATTTCCTGGCGGATCGAGCCGGGCACGGGGATGAGAAACAGAAGCACCGCCCACGCCGGGCCGATGCGTTTCATGATCGTCGGACCGGCCACCGAAAAAAATGCACCGACCAGCACCAGCACCGCGCCGCCATGCCACACCGCCTGTCGCAGCGTCACGAAGCCGTACCACGAAAGCAGCCAACCGACGGCGATGAGCACCGGCCCCCACACGCTGAACCGCGGGGTAACGCCCGCCAAATGATGCTTACGCGAAAACAGCAACCAGCCGAACACCGGCAGGACCAGCCAAACCTGGCTGGCCTCCTCGTCACGCATGGCGATGTAGACAATATCCGTCCACGCCCGGAAACACGCCAGCACCGCCAGAAACACCAGCCCACCGGCCAAGATCAGACGATCGGTCGCCCAGCCGCCGGGGTGATGGGCGTCCGTCGGGGGCGACGGTGGGTTGTTCACCGGATCGGTCGGGTGCATGGCGGGCCTGGAACGCTGGATACAAAATCACCTGTCCATGGTATATCGGCCGAATCACGGCCCCTGTTTGATCCGGGCTGCAATTGCGATCCTCACGAATTTGTCACAATCCAGCCATGCCCGACCAAGCTCGCGAGCCATGCCGACTGGATCACGCCGTCGCCCAGCGGGCCGGCCTGTCCCGGAGGCAGGCCCAACGGTTGATCGCCCGTGGCAAGGTCCGGCTTGATGGAAAAATTTGCCCGGCGGCTGCCAAGGGGTGGATGATCAGCCCCGAACAGCAACTTGAGATCGAAACCGCCCCGGAAAACCTCGTCGCTCGGCCGGATATCGCCCTGCACATCCTCGGTGAAGGCCCGAGTTGGATCGCGGTGGATAAGCCGGCCGGCCAGCCGGTCCACCCGCTGCATAGCGAGGAATCCGACACGCTGCTCAACGCACTGGCTGCCCGCCGACCGCAGATCGTCGGCGTCGGAGAGGAAGGCCTGCTCCGCAGCGGCGTCGTCCATCGGCTGGATGTCGACACCACCGGCGTCATGATCTTCGCGCTGAATAACCCGATGTGGACCCTACTGCGTGAGGCATTTACCCAGCACCACATCCGCAAGACCTACCACGCCCTGGTTCAGGGCCAGCCTGCTTCCGAAGGCACCGCTGAATTGCACATGACCATCCGGCAACACCGGCCCGCCCGCGTCGCGGTGGTCGATCCAACGTTGGCCGAAGCCGATTCCGCTTCACGACAAACGCGATTGACGTGGAAGGTGATTGAAAAATACAAAGGTGCCAGCCTCGTCGAAATCGATCTCGATACCGGTTTCCTGCACCAAATCCGGGCCGCCTTCGCCCATCTGGGCCACCCACTGCTGGGCGACATCGCCTACGAAGGGCCGACCGCAATCGACTCTTTAATCATCGAGCGACACATGCTGCACGCGGCCGCCATAGAGCTTCAACCGGAATTGATAATCCAGGCGAAAAGCCCGTGGCCGGCGGATTTCCAGAATTCAGTGAACTACCTGCGTAGTCTTGGAATCTAGCCTCTCGCCTCAGCGTATTGAGGGCAGTGGGTATTCTTTCTCTGCGGTACACTGTCGGTTTGTCGCTTCTCTAAGGACTCAACATGATGCCATCATGGATTCCCATCAGCCTCGGTGTTCTGCTGTTCGCCACCTGGTTCGCCGCGGGATGTGAAACCGCCAAGGTCACTTCGCAGCAGGCGCTCGCGGAAGCCGCGGAACCGCTGACCTTTGATGACACCGTCATGCTTGACAACGGCGTCGTGCAGTTAGGCGTGACCCCCAGCGTCGGCCGCGTCATGCACTTCGGCTGGATCGGCGGCGAAAACCTGATCTGGGTCAACAATGAATCGGTCAAAAATGAGCCACCCCACGGCAGCCAAGGACCGTATTACAACTACGGCGGCGACAAACTCTGGCCAACCGCCCAGGCGCTGTGGGATATGGCAACCGGCAATAAAGGCTGGCCGCCCGATGGCACGATCGATGGCGGCCCCTGGCAGATTATCGAGCAATCGGATCGTGCGATTACCATCGAAAGCCAGCCCAGCAACGCTTACGGCATCGTCGTTCGGCGAACTTTCACGCTGTCCGAAGACGAGCCGACGGTGACCATCGACAACGTTTACGAGCGGGTCAAACCCAACCCGATGCCGCTGATTATCTGGAGTGTGACGCAGATCAACCCGCCGGACCGAGTGTGGATGGATCAGCATCCCGATCGGCCGATGATTCACGATCCCTACCTGCTCTTCGATGAGAAAGATGCCTCGCTACTCTCGGGCCGGGTCAGCGACTTCGGCGACGGCAAAGCTGGCGGGATTGAACTCGAACTCGGGCTTTGGGGTAGCAATGCAGTCAAGGTCGGCACACTGGGCCGATGGATCGCCGGCCAACTCGGCGACACTTTGTTTTTACAGCACACCGACTACCACCCCGACCAGCCCTACCCCGAGCTTTCCTCGGTCCAACTGTATGTTTCCGAGCCTTATTCCGAGCTCGAGCTACATTCCCCGATGCAACATCTCAACGTCGGTGAGACGCTCGAAAACACGGTGACTTGGCGATTGATGAAGCTCAGTGAGACGGCCGATCCCGCGGCGGAATTTGAATCGCTGAGCGAGTGATCCAGCTGTTCAATCGCCTCGGGTTAAGATAATTCGCCCCAGCCTGCCGCCCACGTAGCTCAGCTGGATAGAGCAGCGGACTTCTAATCCGCAGGTCGCAGGTTCGAATCCTGCCGTGGGTACTTTTTTTGAAAGTCCAATCGCAAACTTATTCGGCCCGCCCCCGGCACCCCGTTGATGGAGCGATAAGCCATGTGTTGGCAGCTTTGATGCTTTGTGTTGTGCTGATGTTCTACGGTTGTGCAGCATCTATCGGGTCGGCCGGGCCGGATGTCGTGGTCGGTTCTGAATCTCAGGAAATCACAGCCGAATCGGTAATTACGGCATTGAATTCGCTGGCCGGGGCGTGGCGGGTGACATCAGTTCAGCCAAGCCAGACCTCCGCTTTGACTGCAGCTGACTCGACGTCATCGATCGAAGTGATTCAAGTGGTAGAGCGGGGGCCGGCACGAATCGCGTTGCAGCATTTTCTGCTGATCGGCGATGACCCGCCCGTGGTGCTGAAGCACGGTCGGCAGGTGTGGGAGGCCCGACCCGCCAATCTACTTAGGCTGGAATCTGCTGACGGCAGCGGCCGAACCTGGCGGGTCTTGCCTTATGGCGAGGCCTTAAGCCAGCATCAAGGTTCGGTCGAATCGGACGCGGTCTGGGTACGGACGATGTATCTGGCGGATGAAAGCCCAGTCGAGTCGGTCTTGGGGGTCTGGCGCAAAGCAGGCAACGGCCTGAGCTGGTCAGCCTTGGATGGCTCGTCGCTCATCGCCCTGAACCTGTCTCAACCCGCGGAATCGAGCGATCGACGATTCAATGAACATTTATTTATTTCATCACAGCCCCAGCAATGGTCGCGACAGTTCACGTTTGGCATCCAAGGCAAAGAAGATGCACCGGCGGCATTTAGCGTGATGTCTGAACCCGTTGGTTCGTCGGAAAGCGATTTCCTGCAGGAGTCTGCATCGCGTTATTGGCAAGGCACTTCCGCCTATTGGCGGTCACTCGCCTCCGCATGGCGATCACTTCGCCCCGATAATGGTGACTGGCAGTTTGTACGGGAACGCCAAGGCATGAATTACTCGGTGAAGGTTTTCCGATGGGCGGAGCAGACCCGCTTGGGTGGCGGAGCAATCGATGAAAACGAACTGCTCGAATTTCTTCGGTTGCATACTTCTGGGTCTATCCACGAAAGCAAACCACCCCGCTAGTCAGACATGGCTGAACCGACTGAAATTGAAAAGTCTGAGGAGGTCGAGTCGTCACCGAGTAACGGCCGAATCGGCGATCTCTACGTCGGTCTGTTCGTCGTCACCACCCTCACCGCGATCCTGATCGTCGGCGGTTGGCTGTGGTTGACCCGGCAATCCGCTAACCCGGCCCCGGCAGCGGAACAGCAGACGCTCGATGAGTTGTTGCAACGCGAAGCGGATAAGCGGGGGATCGCCCCGCCGACGCCCGAGTAAACATCACCCTGGCCGCGGGTTTGCACCCGTGGCTTCGAGTGGTGTGTCAAGCTTTGAGTTCGCGTCGCAGAATCTTGCCGGTGGGATTGCGGGGCAGCGACTCGATGTAGCGAATTTCTTTGGGCACCTTGAACGATGCCATGCGGTCCTTGCAGTGCTGACGCAAGGCGCCTTCATCGAATGGGGCATCCTCGCGCAACTCGACGAATGCGATCGCGACTTCGCCACGCATATCGCATTTCCTGCCGATCACCGCGGAACCAGCGACCGAGTCGTGCTTGTTAAGCACTTCCTCGATCTCGCGGGGAAAGACGTTTTCCCCGCCGATGATGAGCATTTCTTTCTTTCGGCCGGTGATGTAAAGGAAGTTGTCGTTATCAAACTTGCCGATGTCACCGGTGCGGAAGCACCGCACCTTGCCGCGGCCCGGCACGTCGAGCTGGATGATCGCCTGCTCGGTCAGCTCGGGCAGCTGGTAATACCCCTTCATCACGTTTGGACCGTGCAGCAGGATTTCACCTTCTTCGTTCGGGCCGAGGACTTTGTCATTTTCGTCGACAATAAAATGTTCGACGCGTGGCAGCGGCTTGCCGACTGAATGCAGTCGGCTGTGCTGCGGCGTCGACCAGTGCGTGACGGGCGAGGTTTCGGTCAGGCCATAGCCTTCGAGGATATCGACACCCAGTCGATCGCTGACGCGCTCGCGCACCGCATCGGGCAACGGCTCGCCGCCGGAGATTACGAATTGCATCGCCTCAAAGTCAGACTTCTCCGTGTTCTTTACCGTGAGCAGAGCGGCATACATCGAGGGCACGGCAACAAAAACATGCGGTTGATGTTTCTTGATCAGCTCGACGAGTTTCCGCGGGATGAAGCGAGCGGTGTAAACCACCGGGGCACCCATGCTTAGGGGCAGCATGGTCAACACCGTAAGCCCGAAGCTGTGGAACTGCGGCAGGACGCCAAGAAATGCGTCACAGCGGGTCAGCCCGGCGTGCTTCACACAGTCGTCTACATTCGATTCGAGATTGCCATGTGTGAGCATGACGCCCTTGGGCTTGCCTGATGTACCTGAGGTGTAGAGCAGCACGGCCAACTCATCGGCGCGATGCTTCTTAGGCCAAGCCAGCGGCGGCAGACCCTTGAAAGACAGCTCTTCGAGCTTCATCAGCTTCGGCGAATTTGGCAGGCTTTTGACATCGATCTCGGCCGAGTCGAGGTACTCGATCATTTTGCCGGCGGTCACGATCGTGTCGATGCCTGAGTCTTCCACGACATGGCTGAGCTCGTCCTGCGACAGCAGATAGTTCAGCGGCACGGGGACTTTTTTCGCCAGCCATGCCCCGAGCAGGGCGACGGGGAAGGCCCCGGAGGTCGGCAGCATGATGCCGACGTGGGGCTTGTCGGTGGATTCGCGGATCGCCTTGGCGACGAACATGGCCCCGGCCACGACTTTGAAGTAGGAGTAGGTCCGCTGGTCGTCGGTGACCGCGGTTTTGGTCGGGTTGAAGATCGCCCGTTTCAGGATACGGCGAAGCAGTGACAAGGCGGTAGACTAACAAACCGCCGCCGCCTTTGACTAATCGGCGATCGCCTCAGGAGCTTTTGACATGCCGCAACGTATGCACCGAATCAATCCGCGATCCCTCGCCACCCTCGCCGCCTGCTTGATCTTTGGCCTGGGCCTGCTGGGTTGCCAATCCGATGGACCTATCGGCACGCTGCCCGACGCCAGCGGGGCGTATTCCCGAGGCGAATACGAACGGGCCTACGACATCGCCTCGGAGATCGCGGATGAGCCATCGCTTGAATCGGATGAGGCGGCCTACATCGCGGGCCTGTCGGCCGGTGAACTGGGCAAGGAAAAGAAAGCGATCAAATACCTCAAACAGGCGGCTGAGGGGTTTGATGACGACTTGGCTGCCGATGCTGGGCTGATGCTCGGGTTGGCTTACGCCGCCCGCGATGAACATGACAAGGCGACCGATGCGCTGCTCGCGGCTGCTCCGAAGCTGACGGGCGAAGATCGGGCCAAGGCGTATTACTACGCCGCCATCGCCCAGCAGCGGCTGGGCCGATGGGCAAGAGCTCGCGACAATTTGATCCTTGCCAAAGCACTCTCGACCGACGTTGCGTTTCGCCAGCAGATCGATGACCAGCTCGCGATTCAGGGTTACACGTTGCAGGTCGGCTCCTATCCGGATGCCGATGCCGCCCAGGCTGCGGCGGATGCTTTGGCTCCGAAAGCGAAGGCGGCAGGCATGGGCAGCCCGACGGTCGAGGCGAATCCATCAAGGCCCGGCCGACTGGTTGTCCGCGTCGGCCGCTTCTCGACCTACCGCTCGGCAGAAACCTTCCGCGATTCGCTGGAGACATCCGACGACGTTTTCGTCGTGCCGCTGCGTGATGAAACGCCTCCGTAATAAAATTGATGATTAGCCGAAGCGGCGAAGCTGCTGCACTTCCGCTACCCATCAAACTTTTTGAAATGCCGGTCCTGAATCGGGACGGTGTGGTCGAGGATGTCGTGCAGAATTTGGCCGGGTGAGCCGATCGAGTCGATCTCGACGATCCGTTCGGCGGGGTAATGCCCGAGTACCGGGGCGGTTTCGCGGGCGTAAACCTGCCAGCGGTGGCGGATCACTTTTTCGTCCGCGTCGTCGTGGCGGTTGCTTTTAAGGGCCCGCCGACGCAGCCGCTCGAACATCGCGGTTTCGTCACGGCAGGTCAGGTGGATAATCTTGAGCACCTCGATGTGGCTGTCCATCAGGTCCGCCTGCTCGAGCGTCCGCGGGATGCCATCGAGGATCAGCAGGTCTGCGTCCGGCTTGTAATCGCCAAGCGTCGCGTGAGCACTGATCGCTCGGGCCCACATCTTGACCGTGATCTCATCCGGCACCAGCTCGCCCCGAGAGGAATACTCGTAGAACTGTCGGCCAAGGTCTGAGGTGATGTCGATATTGCGAAATACATCGCCGCAAGCACAGTGATACACCCCGGGAATCCGCCCAAGAATCTCACCCTGCGTGCCTTTTCCTGCACCAGGAGCGCCAAAAAGCAGAATTGTTTTATAGCGACGGGCGGCGGATTCAGTCATAGGTCGGAGCCTTGCGAAAGAGATGGCTTGGCCGATCTCAATCGGTCGGCCGAGCGGAGCATCTTAAATCCATCGGCGAGATCGGCCAAATTCTGATATTCCAAAAACTGAGATATAGACAGTGAATAAACGCTGTCGTTTTAGCGGGTACGGCATGTCCTTGAAGTCTGGTCCAGACACCCAGCCACTTTCTGCTTTGCCACAAGTCACGCTGCCCGCGGCCAGATTGGCTGTAAAATCCGTACTCTTTTGGTATCATTACCGCGTGTGACATGATGCTTTGTACCTGCCCCTTGAGGTGATTCCATGCTCGCCTTAACCAAGAAAACGGATTACGCCCTGGTGGCCCTGGCCTACCTCGCCGATCGCCGAAAGGCGGAGCAGGGGCCGGTCAGCGCTCGGCTGATCGCGGAGAAATACCGCCTGCCGCTGCCGCTGCTCATGAACGTGCTCAAGGAGCTGAATCAGGCCAATATTGTCCGATCGACCCGCGGTGCCCTGGGCGGCTATGAACTCATTCACGACCCGGGCGACATCAGCTTGCTTGAGGTGACCACCGCGCTCGAAGGCCCGATCAAGTTGCTGGAATGTTGTGACGGCCTGCCCATTCTCAATCAGAAATGCGAACGTCAGGACGACTGCCCGATCCAGGGGGCCGTCCAGCGTCTGCACAATCGACTGCAGGCATTTCTGGGCGATGTCACGCTCGATGAACTGGTCGATTCGCAACAGCCCTGCTGCAATCACGTAGGCTAAAATACTTCGCCTGGACCGCTTTACCTCGGCGTTGTATCGGCTAGGATATCGTACCAGATCGCTACGGATTGATCGTGGCGTATCCTGCCTGAAACGGCCTAAACACCCTATCGCACTAGAAAGCCCGACCGACCATGGCTGTAAACCTTCCGATTTATCTCGACCACAACGCCACCACCCCGATGGACCCGCGGGTGCTGGAGGTGATGACGCCGTATTTCACCGATTATTTTGGTAATGCGTCCAGCCGAAACCACGCCTTCGGTTGGAAGGCCGAGGACGCAGTGGACAAAGCCCGCCAGCAGGTCGGCGACCTGATCGGTGCATCCTCCAAGGAAATCATCTGGACCTCCGGCGCGACTGAATCCAACAATCTCGCGATCAAGGGCATCGCCGAGATGTACGCCCAGAAGGGCAAGCACATCATCTCCGCGATCCACGAGCACAAGGCCGTGCTCGACCCGATCAAACGGCTGCAACGGCAGGGCTACGAGGTGACTTGGCTTGAGCCTGGCAAAGATGGCATCATCACCGCCGCCCAAGTGGAAGAGGCGATCCGCGAAGACACGATTCTGGTCACGATTATGTGGGCCAACAACGAGCTGGGCACGATCAACGAGGTGCCCGAGATCGGCAAGGTCTGCAAAGACAAGGGCGTGACCTTCCACACCGACGCCACGCAGTGGGTCGGCAAGATGCCCACCAACGTCGAAGAGGCGGGCATCGACCTGCTCTCGGCGACCGGCCACAAGATGTACGGCCCCAAGGGCTGCGGCTTCCTCTACGTCCGTCGCCGTCGGCCGCGCGTCCGGGTTTCGCCACTCATCGACGGCGGCGGCCACGAGCGTGGCATGCGCTCCGGCACGCTCAACGTCCCGGGTATCGTCGGTGTCGGTGCCGCAGCAGAACTCTGCTCCAAGGAGATGTCCGACGACGCCATCCGACTGGGCACGCTCAAGAAAAAGCTCGAAGAGGGCATCACGTCCAAACTCGACATGGCGGTCATCAACGGCCACCCGACCAAGCGTTTGCCGCACACAACCAACATCAGTTTCCCCTACGTCGAGGGCGAATCGCTCATGATGGCCATCAAGGAAATCGCGGTGTCGTCGGGCTCGGCCTGCACCAGTGCCTCGCTCGAACCGTCCTATGTGCTCAAAGCTCTCGGCCTCGGCGACGAACTCGCCCACAGCTCGATCCGCTTCGGTCTCGGCCGCATCACCACCGAAGAAGAGATCGACTACACCATCGACAAGGTCGTCACCAACGTCCAGAAACTGCTCGACCTCAGCCCCCTTTGGGAGATGGTCCAGGAAGGCATCGACCTCGAAACCGTCCAATGGGGGGCGCATTAATTAATCAAAGCCGGGGGATGGCCATCCCCCGGCTATTCACAGTAACTTTAAAACATCAACCCGAAAGACCCCACCATGGCCTACTCCCCCAAAGTCATCGACCACTACGAAAAGCCCCGCAACGTCGGCAGCTTCGATAAGAACGATCCGCAGGTCGGCACCGGCGTCGTTGGCGCCCCCGAATGCGGCGACGTGATGAAGCTGCAGATCAAGGTCAACCCCGACACCGGCATCATCGAAGATGCCAAGTTCAAGACCTTTGGCTGCGGCAGCGCAATCGCTTCCTCGTCCCTCGCTACCGAGTGGATGAAGGGCAAGACGCTCGAAGAGGCTGAATCGATCAAGAACACCGATATCGTGCAGGAACTCAGCCTTCCGCCGGTGAAGATCCACTGCTCGGTCCTGGCTGAGGACGCGATCCGTGCCGCAGTGCACGACTACGAAGAAAAGGCCGGCATCCACACCCACGAAGAACCTGCAACAGCCTGATCCCCCTTAGCGTGGCCGCTCGCGGCCCCTTGATCGACTCGACGGTTGCGAGCGACCGTGATAAATTTTATAACGCACTTGTTATTTTTCTGGACCCCACTATGGCCATCGAACTCTCCGAAACCGCAGCCCGCGAAATCAAGACCATCATCGAGCAGCAGGAACTCGATGCCGAGGCGGTCCGCCTCCGCGTCGGCGTTAAAGGCGGCGGCTGCTCCGGCTTCTCCTACCTGCTCGACCTGACCGAGCAGTTCCGCGAAACCGATGAGGAATTCGAGTTGCACGGCGTCAAGGTTGTTTGCGACCCGAAAAGCTACCTCTACCTCAACGGCACCTCCATCGACTTCAAAGACGAGGTCATGGGCCGAGGCTTCGTATTCAACAACCCCAATGCCACCAGCTCCTGCGGCTGCGGCAGCAGCTTCAGTGCCTAACCTCAGGCGATTGATCACTACGCAAACTTTCGAAGCCCACGGTCCAATCCGTGGGCTTCTTTGCGTTATCCTGCACCCATGCAGCAGTTGGCCGATGACAAGCAGGTTCAGGCGATAACCGATCGCCTCGCCGACTGGGCGAAGCAGCAAATCGCCTCGTCAGATGCAAGGTCTTGGGCAGCCGTCGGCATCCGCAGCCGAGGCGATGAATTGGCACGACGTATCGCCAGCCAGGCGAGCATTGATCGAGTCGGCACGCTGGACATCACGCTCTACCGCGATGACCTGTCTGAACTGAGCAACCAGCCGGTGGTCCGCACGACCGACATCGATTTTTCGATCGATGGCCTGGATGTGATTCTGGTTGACGATGTCTTGATGACCGGGCGATCGATCCGGGCCGCGCTGCAATCGTTGATGGATTTCGGCCGACCCCGCCGGGTCTGGCTGATGGTGATGGTCGATCGTGGCGGCCGGGAGCTGCCGATCGCTGCCGATGTCGTCGGTCTCGAACACGTTACCGATGGCAATGTGCAGGTCTTGCTGAAACCCGAAGATGAGCGAGATGTAATACTGCTGGAACCCGCGGCTTGACCGTGGCTGAGGATGACGTTGCATGAGCGAAAACGACTGGAAGCATCGACACCTGCTCGCGATCGATGATCTGTCGCCGCAGGACATCCGCAACCTGCTGCGGGTCGCGGAAGGCTTTGCGGACATCTCGACACGCAGCATCAAGAAGGTTCCCGCCCTGCGTGGCCACGTCGTGGTCAATCTGTTTTTTGAGGACTCGACCCGCACGAGCAACAGCTTCAAACTCGCCGCCCAGCGATTGTCCGCGGATGTCCTGGATTTCCACGGCAAAGTGTCGAGCGTCTCGAAAGGCGAGACGCTGGTCGACACCGCCCGCAACATCGAAGCGATGGGCGTGGATGTCATGGTCGTCCGTCACCACCACTCCGGTGCCGCGGCCCGCATTGCGAAAGCGGTCGATTGTGCGGTCATCAACGCCGGCGACGGTCAGCATGAACACCCGACTCAAGCCCTGCTGGATGTCTACACGATCTGCCATCGGCTGAACCGCTTCGAGACGCTGGACCTGTCGGGCAAAACCGTCGCGATCGTCGGCGACATCGCCCACTCACGGGTGGCACGGTCGGGCTTGATCGCCCTGCAGAAACTCGGAGCCCAGGTCGTGCTGGTCGGCCCGCCGACGCTGCTGCCCAAGGCATTCGCCGAGTTCGGCTGCGAGCTGTCGCACTCACTCGATGAGGTGCTCCCACGGGTCGATGTGCTCAACATGCTGCGGGTCCAGTTCGAGCGGATCGCCGGTCAGGCGTTTCCCAGCAGCCGAGAATACGCGGCGTTTTACGGGTTGACGCCCCAGCGGCTGCGACAGGCGAAGGACGATGTCGTCGTGATGCACCCCGGCCCGATGAATCGCGGGCTGGAGATCGACGCCGCCGTCGCCGACGGCCCGAAGTCCGCGGTGCTGCAACAGGTCAGCAACGGCTTGGCCGTTCGCATGGCAGCCCTGTTCCTGGTCACCCGTCCGCATACGACCGCTCACGCCATCGCATAAACTTCTGCCATGCGTTCGAACAATGAAAGTCATGCCGACATCGCTGCGGAATCAACATGCCCGCCGCAGGGTGTTTTGCTCATCATTTCCGGCCCGTCGGGTGTTGGGAAAAGCACGCTGACCAACGCTTTGCTCAAGGAGCTCGACGCCGACCTTTCGGTATCGATGACGACTCGGCCGGCCACCGCGAAGGATGTCGAGGGTGAGCATTATTTTTTTAAAACCGTTGAGGCATTCGAGGCGGAGATCGAGGCGGGGCAATTACTCGAACACGCCGTCTACGCTGGCAATTTCTACGGCACGCCGCGGCGATTCGTACAGCAGAAACTCGACGCCGGCCGAATCGTAATCCTTGAGATTGATGTGGAGGGCGCTCGGCAGGTCAAAGACGCGATGCCCGAGAGCTTCGCGATTTTTATCCTGCCCCCCAATGAACAGGCGCTGCTGGAAAGATTACGCGGCCGAAAACGCGAGGATGAAGAAACTATCCAGAAACGCTTCAGCCTGGCGAAGAAAGAAATCGCTTTCGCGAAGGGTGCGAACATCTACGACGCCTTCGTAATAAACGAAGATTTCGAGACCGCTTTGGCAGAGATCAAGAACCTGATCGAGCGGCGACTCGGCGGTAGGTCGGCAAGCGGTCTGTCGGCCGATCAAGGCGGAGGGATTTAGCCATGCCCGGCAAGCCCGCGGTGTTTCTCGACCGCGATAATACGATGATCCACAACGATGGCGACCTTGGCGACCCCGATGAGGTCCGCCTGATGCAGGGCGTCGCCCCGGCCATCGGCTCACTCTGCGGGCTGGGCTACAAGGTCGTGGTCGTCACGAATCAGGGCGGTGTGGCCCGCGGGATGTACACCGAGGACGATGTCAAAGCGGTGCACGAGCGGATCGAACAGCTCGTCGCGGAACGCAGTAACGGCGCCCGCATCGATGCGTTTTACTACTGCCCGTACCACCCGCGCGGCAAGGTGGCGAAATATAAAAAAGAGCATCCGACCCGCAAGCCGAAGCCCGGGATGCTGTTCGCAGCGGAGAAGGATCTGGGTTTGGACCTGAGCCAGAGCTGGATGGTCGGCGATGCGTTGCGGGACATCGAGGCCGGGCTTTCAGCGGGTACGCGGACGATTCTGCTGGAGGGCGAAGCCACCGGTGCGGCTTTGCTGCGTGGACCGAATCAGAGCGGCAGCAGCAAGCGGAAGACGCCGCCGGTCGAGCCACATTTCATTGCCCGCGGGCTGGTCGAAGCGGTGCGGATCATTGCGTCGCAGCGAGCGCCCGAAGCGGCGGAGCAGGTCAGCCAGACCCGGGTGGCGGGCAAGCGTTGGGACGCCGCCTCGATGGCGGCGTTGCAAAAACCTCGGCCGAAACCGATGACGCAATCGACCGGTTCAGATGAGGAGTCACCTAAGTCGGACCCTGATGCCGAAGCTGAGCCCAATACGCATACCGTCGATACAAGCCCGCAAGCCGAAGCGTCTGTCGAATTACAGCAGCCGGAGGCCGAGCCATCGCTGTTTGAAAAGCCGACCCCGCAGGCCAAGCCCGCTCGGCCGTTCCGCCCCTGGACCGCCCCGGAACACCCCGAGCCAACGACCGCGGAGCGTTTGGCACAGGCGGCAAAGAAACTCAAGCGGCCTCGCACCGAGCACACTCACAACCCTGCTACGGAGCATACGAACGAAGCCCAGCCGCCAGCGCTGAAACTTACGGATTCCCCCACGGCTGATTCGCCAAGCGACATCGCCGACTCGCAATCCAGCGAAGCATCGACCGGCCTTCCTATAGACCCTCCGACTTCCGAAGAACTGCAACAGGTCAATAAAAACCTCCGCATGATTCTCTCGGAATTGCGTGTCCAACGCGGCACCGTCGGCGGTGATGGTGACCGGCTTCGCCTGATCGCCGTCATTCTTCAAGGCATCGCGCTGATCTGCCTGCTCGGCGGCTTGTGGATGGGCGGCGGGGCGGGTGGCACCGCGGTATTTTTGCGATGGCTGGGTGTCGCGATGATCCTGCAACTCGGCTCCATCGCGGCCCTGCTGTCAGCTGGGCCGCGAGAATAAATCGGCGAAGAATTCGGCTTGCTGCGGTCGGCCGACCTACAATTCAAGCTCCCCGCCCATGTCCGAAAACGAGTCATCCTCAACCCCACGCTCACCCGCAAAGGTCAGCCTCACCCGCCGGCTGCTGATCTCGGCGATCGCCGCGGCGATCATCATCGTGATCGCCGGCGGCATCAGCTTTGCCCTGATCGCCAGCACCCCCGAGGTCGGCACGGTCAGCCCCGAAGACAACGTCCTCAGCGTGCCGATCTTCCCCGTCCAGCGGCAGGAAGTCGCTCGGCAGTGGACCGGCCGCGGCACTGCCGAGGCGCTGCACTCCGCAGACGTACCGACCCGCATCACCGCGACCGTCCTCGACATCCCCGAAGAGATTCTCCCAGGGGCGACGGTTAAGCAAAGCCAGACGCTGGTCACCCTAGACCCGGCCGACTTCGAGCAGCAGCAGATTATCGCCGAGAAACGCATAGATGAAATCACCGCGGCGATCGATCAACTCACGCTGGAAGAAAAGCGATTGAACGAACGGCTGGAACTGGCCGAGCAGGACCTCGCTTTGTCGCAAGCGGAACTCGATCGCCTGATCGTCCTTCAGGAGCAGGGTGTCGCGAATCAGCAGGACATCGACAATACGCGTCGTTCCAAGATTGCGGCGGAAAGATCGGTGCTAACCACGCAGGAAGCGATCGATGCCGTGCCGCTTCGTCGACAGAGCCTGGAAGCCCAACTCGCTTCACAGCAAGCCAACGCCACGCTGGCCAAGCTCAACGCGGAGCGTGCGGTCATCACCAGCCCGCTCGCCGGCATCCTTCAGCAGATCGATGTCGAACAGGGTGAAAACCTTGCAGTCGGCCAGCGTGTCGCCCGCATCGTCGACCCTTCGGTCATCGAAGTGCCGATCCGAGTTCGTGCCGCGGCCTTGACCGCGATCGCACCCGGCGACCAGGTCACGCTCAAGCCGACGGGCTCAAATCCAAACCAATCATCGTGGACCACGACGGTGCAGCGGATCGCCCCGGAGATCGACGCTCAAACCCGCACGGCATCGGTTTATGTTGTTCTCAGTAGAACTGACAAAAATGAGTCGAATTCAACTGCCGAACCGCCATCGCCCGGCACATTTCTGAACGCGACCATCACCGGCAAAGCTCACGATCCGCATCTCGTCCTACCTGCCCGGGCCGTCCGCGGCGACCGGGTACAGATCGTTATGGATGGGGTAGTGCAGAGTCGGCCGGTCGAGGTGCTGTTCAAGCTCAACATGAAGCAGCCCGAGTCCGGGGTTTCGGACGATCAGTGGGCGGTGGTGGAAGGCAACCTTGAGCCTGGCGAACTCGTGCTGCTCAACAGCGGGTCGTTGATACCGGACGGTCGGCGGGTCGAGCCGGTGTTTCCCGATCAGGCGGAGGCTTCGCCTTGAGCCTGACGAGTTTCGGCGTCCGCAAGCCGGTCGTGGTCAACCTGCTGACGGTGACGATCCTGATCGCCGGCATCGTGGCCGGGCTGAATCTCCGCCGTGAGTTCTTCCCGGAATCGGACCCCGAAGCGGTCATCCTCGCGATGCCCTACCCCGGGGCGACGCCCGAGGAGGTCGAGGATGCACTGGCGATCAAGATTGAAAATGCGTTAATCGATCTTGACGAGGTCGATGAAATCAGCGCCAGCCTGGCCGAGGGCGGCGGGGCAATGACGATCCAACTCCGCGAGGGGGTTGACCATCTCACAGCACTCGATGAGATTGAACGCGCGATCGATTCGCTGCAGGATTTACCGGACGAGGCTGAGGAAATTACGACCCGTCTGCTCGAGCCTCGACTGCCAGTCATTCGCATTGCGGTGTTTGGCGACGTCGATGAGCCGACCATGAAGCACGCGATCCGTGGCGTCCGCGACGATTTGCTCTCCCTGCCGGGCATGGGCGAGGTGTTGATTGACGGCGTGCGGGACTACGAAATCCGCGTCGATGTTAATCACGATGAGTTATTGCAACTAGGCTTGAGCCTTCCTTCGGTGGCGGCAGCGGTCCAAGCGTGGATGAACGAGGTTCCGGGTGGGACGGTAAAAAACATTGCGGGCAATATCAAGGTCCGCACGATGGGCGTGCCCGAGCGGGCCGATGCGATCCGCGACATCGTGGTGGCCGCCCAGCCGGACGGCCGTTCGATTACCGTCGGCGATATTGCGAATGTTTCCGAGAATTTCGTTGATGAGCAGGTGATTAATCGCTTCAACGGTAAGCCCGCCGCGGTGCTGACCGTGTTCAAAGTCGGCAAGCAGGACATCGTCAACATCGCCAAGATGGCCCGATCCTATGTGCTGGGTCGGCAGGGCAAGTCATTCGATGGCGGCTGGCTGGAGAGGCGGTTCGGCAGCGATCGCTACGAGGCCTGGAAGCTAGGCAAAGTTTCACCTAACCCGCTGCCCAGCGGTGCACAGATTGCCTCGCTCAGCGATCTTGCCCGCTTCGTTGAAGGCCGGCTGGACCTGCTGATCCGCAACGCGACTTATGGAGCGATCCTCGTCTTCGCCACGTTGCTGCTCGTGCTCAATTGGCGGGCGGCCATGTGGGTCGGCGTCGGGCTGTTCATCGCGATCAGCGGCACGCTCGTACTGATGTTCGCGATCGATGTCACGCTGAACCTGCTCACCATGTTCGGCCTGATCGTTGTGCTCGGGCTGCTGGTCGATGATGCCATCGTGGTATCGGAAAATATTCAGACCCGACACGAGCGGGGTGAGTCCGCGATGAAGGCGGCGATCACCGGAACACATATGGTTACCTGGCCGGTCGTTGCGACAATCATGACCAGCGTTGTGGCGTTTGCACCGTTGCGTTTTGTGAAAGGCTCGATCGGCGACTTGCTGGGGGCATTGCCGTTGGTCGTGGCCTGTGCACTGATCATGTCGCTGATCGAGTCGCTGTTCATCCTACCCAGCCATATGGCCCACAGCCTGGAAAAGCGCGACAAAGTCGGCCACGAGGGCGGTGTCCACTGGCTGCGCAAGTTCGAGGACACACGCGACCACTTAATCCACCGACGGATCGTGCCCGCTTATGCCAAACTGCTGGCGTTCTCTTTGAGACACCGCTATCTGGCGATATTAATCACCGTCGCCGTCTTCGCGGTGTCGATCAGCCTGGTCGCGAGCAAGCGCGTTTCATTCGTTTTTCTTTCCGATTCCGATTCGGAAACGGTCGTTGTCGATTTGCGAATGCCCATCGGCACGCCGATCGAGACGACCCAGCGGGCGGTCCGACAGATCGAGCAGGCAGCGGACAGCCAATCCGAAGTGCGATCCATCGCTTCGGTCGTCGGGCAGCAGGCCAACATCGACACCGGCGAGTCTTCCGCGGCGGCGACGCATACCGCCCAGATGTTCATCGAACTGTTCTACGTCGAAGAACGCGAGCGGGAGTCGGCCCAGGTCATCGCGTCGATCCGAGAACAACTCGAAGGGCAGCTCGTCGGCGTGGATCGGATCAGCTTCACCGAGATCAGCGGCGGGCCGGGCGGACCGGATATTTCGGTGCAGATCAGCGGCGAACGCCCCGAGCGGATCGGGTCGGCCGTCGCAGAACTCAAGCAGATGTTGGCGGGTTTCAGCGGCGTGGTCGGCATCGCGGACGACAACGACCTGGGCCAGGCCGAGCAGCGCATCACCCCCCGGCCCGAAGATGTCCGGGCCGTCGGCCTGACCCCGCGTGACGTCGCCCTGCAAGTACGAGGCTTTCTCTTCGGTATTGATGCTCACACATTCGCGGATCGACAGGAGGACATCGACGTGCGTGTCCGTATCGATGAAGCGAGTCGGCGCGACCTGACCGCCATCGAGGACAGTTGGCTGATCACGCCGACCGGCCAATCCGTGCCGCTCGCGGAGATCGCGGAGATCGAGCAGGCGACGACTTACAGCACGATCCGCCGCATCGACCGCAAGCGAGCGGTGACCGTGACCGCGGATACCCTGCCAACGGTCAGCCCGGAGGACATCACTGCAGCGCTGAAGCTCGATCAACTGCGGTCGGACTTTCCCGACCTGAAGATCAGCTACGCCGGCCGACAGGAACAACTCGGCGACGCTTTCGCTTCACTGCCGATGGGCCTTGCCGCGGCGTGTGTGATGATCTACGTCATCCTCGCCTGGCTGTTTTCAAGTTACGTACAGCCGCTCATCGTCATGCTTATTATCCCCTTCACGTTGATCGGCGTGACGTGGGGCCACCTGCTGCTTGGCTACGACATCACGTTCCTCAGCCTCATCGGCATGGTCGCTTTGACCGGCATCGTGGTGAACGACTCGCTGATACTCGTCGAGTTTTACAATCATGAGCGGGCTGCGGGACACGGCGTGTACGACAGCCTGATTGAAGCGGGCAAGGTCCGCTTTCGGCCGATTATGCTGACGACTGTGACGACCGTGCTGGGCCTAACCCCGCTGATCCTCGAGCAATCGTTTCAGGCGAAGTTCCTCATCCCGATGGGTATCGCCATCGCGATGGGCTTGCTCTCCGCAACGGTGCTGATCCTCGTGACGCTGCCCTGCTTCATCCTGATCTTCGATGATATCCGGGGCGGCATTTATCGACTCTGGACGGGCCACCGCCGTCCCACAGCCGATGCGTCTGAGCCTACATTGTTTAAATAAATCACTCTCCGTCGTGATCATACCACCCGTCGCTTGCGGGTTAGCGGGGCGTCGCGCTTATCCGCAAGCGACGGGCATTCATAGTGCCGCAACCGTTCAATATTTCCAAGTACCATGTCCCGCCCATGCGTGATCTGCAGCAACAACTCGATGCCACTCTGCGGCAGGCCGTGGCCGCGGTGATCGGCGATGGCTACCGCGACACCGACCCGGTGCTGCGTCCCTCGGCACAGCCGAAGTTCGGCGACTACCAGGCCAACCTCGCGATGGCGTTAGGCAAGCAGCTCGGCCAACCCCCCCGGAAACTGGCCGAGCAACTGGTCAAGGTGATCGATACTCCAGAGCTGATTGAAACCGCCGAAGTGGCCGGCCCCGGCTTCATCAATCTGACCCTGACCCGGCAGGCCATCGCTGACGCGGCCTTGGCTAACGCCTCAGACGCCCGGCTGGGCCTACCATCCGCCGACCCGCCCTCCACCGTCGTGGTCGATTACTCCGCCCCGAACGTCGCCAAGGAGATGCACGTCGGCCACCTGCGTTCGACCGTCATCGGCGATGCGATCGCCCGAACGCTTGATGCCTTGGGCCACCGCGTCATCCGCCAGAACCACCTCGGCGACTGGGGAACGCAGTTCGGCATGTTGATCGAACACCTGGTCGACACCGGCTTCGATCCTCATGCCAACGCCTCGCCCGGCGAACTGACCAGCCTATACAAACAGGCCAAGAAACGATTCGATGACGAGCCGGCCTTTGCCGAGCGTGCCCGACAACGCGTTGTGACGCTCCAGTCCGGTGATGAGCAAAGCCTCGCGATCTGGCAAGCCCTGGTTGAAGACTCGAAAGCCTACTTCGAGCGGGTTTACGACCGGCTCGGCGTGTTGTTGGAACCGGGCGATATCCGCGGGGAGAGTTTTTACAACGACCGACTGCCCGGCGTCATCGACCGCCTGAACAAGGCGGGTCACCTCCAGCAGAGCCAGGGCGCGGACGTCATCTACCCGGACGGATTTACCGATCGCGACGATCAGCCGTTGCCCATGATCGTCCGCAAATCGGACGGCGGGTATCTCTACGCAACCACGGACTTGGCTGCGGCTGCGTATCGCATCGACGAACTAAATGCCGATCGGCTGATCTACGTGATCGGCTCACCCCAACGGCAGCACATCGAGATGCTCACGCAAGCCCTGCGGCAGTTCGGCTGGATCGATGAAGAGGTGCGGATCGATTTTGCGGGGTTTGGATCGGTCCTCGGGCCGGACAAGAAGATGTTCAAGACCCGCAGTGGCGAGACGGTCAAGCTGATCGACCTGATCGACGAGGCGGAGAAGCGGGCTCTGCGCGTCGTGACACAGAAAAATTCCGGTCTATCAAATGCTGAGGCAGGCGAAATCGCTCATGCCGTTGGCATCGGTGCACTCAAGTATGCCGACCTGTCGAGCGATCGGGTCAAAGACTATGTGTTCGACTGGAACCGGATGCTCGCGTTGGAAGGCAACACCGCGCCCTACCTGATGTACAGCTACTGCCGGATCCGCTCAATCTTCCGCAAAGGTGATATTGATTTTGATCAATACCAAATCTCGGGGGTATCGGTCGATCAGCCCGCCGAGCGGGCTTTGGTGCTGCACCTGTTGCGATTTGCCGAAACGGTGCAGGCTGTTGGCGAGTCGCTCGAACCACATCGGCTTTGCAATTATCTCTACGACCTCGCGACCCGCTACCACCAATTCTTCGAGCAATGTCCGGTGCTGAAAAGCGAGGGCGAGCTACGCGAGCAACGCTTGGGACTGTGCAAATACACAGCGCTAGTTCTAGAACGAGGCTTAAGTTTGCTGGGAATCGAAATTGTCGAACGGATGTAGCACTATCAGCAATCAGTAATCAGCCTCCATGCTACCCATAGCCCTGAAAGAATGGTCCATCGTTTGCGACCTGCTGGTGCAGGGGCGGACCGCTTTGGTGTTACGGAAGGGCGGGGTGCACGAGTTTGATGGTCCGGGGCGGTTTCGGCTCGAGCACGAGCGTTTCGCGATGTTTCCTGCGTGGGAACACGAGCGATTGGATTGGATCAAGCCGACGTATCGCATCCGCGATGAGCCGATCGTTGAGCCGCCTTCGCAGATTGATATTTGGGGCTGGGCGGAGGTCGCCGGGGCTTGGCCGGTGACGGAACGCGAAGCCTTTGATCGGTTGGATGATCTGCATGTCTGGGAGCCGCCGCAGATCAACATGCGTTTCAATTACAAGCCCGATCGGCCGGTGTGGGTGCTGGCCTTACGGGTCCACCGCCTGCACTCACCCAAAACGATTCCCAATCGCAATGCGTTTGCGGGTTGCCGAAGCTGGGTTCCGCTTGCGGGTGATGATGAGATCGACCCGGCAGCATCGACGCTGGCGATGCCTGAAGAGATATTTAGTCAAACAATTGACACGATCCACGAGCGATTGGCTATCCATCCGTGAACAAAGCGGAAGGATAGCCATCCCCCGCTCTACTCAGAATCTTCGTCAGACTCGTTTTCCTCGTCCAACTCATCATCGTCTACCGCGTCGCCTTGCTCACGCTTCTCGGCGTAAGTCGCTCGCAACTTGGCCCGTCGCTCGGCCTTGCGTTTTTCCGCTTCGCTGGGCCAGTCGTACTCGATCTCGCCGGTCTCGGGGTTCTTCCAATCTTTCGCGGGCTCATCAGGAACGGTTTGTTGCTCGGCCTCGGGACGGAGTTGCAATCGGACCGTCCCACCGGCCGGGTCCTGCTGCACTTTCACGCGGTGCTGACGAACCAACTCGAGCGTTGCCAGAAACAGGCCGATCATCTCGCTGCGTGATTTGCGGCCGACGAACAACTCTTGCAAGGTCAACCCATCGTCACCGCCGTCGCGATCCAGCCGATCCGCGATGTCCTCGGCATGAAGCGAGATCGGCGTGTCGTCGTAGGTGACTTTGTGGTCGCCGGTGTAGCCGATCGAATCGAGCATCCGCGAAAACGCGGTGCACAAGTCCATGATGCTCACATCTTCCAGATCGAGCTCGATCGTCGGGGCGGTTTCAGCGTTGGCGTCCGGTTCCGGCTCGGCCGCCTTGCCGGTCTTCGCGACGGCGGGGAAGCGGTGGTCCCATTGCTCACGTCGATCGTCTAGCACCAGCGATGCATCCTTGAACCGCTTGTAAGCGAGCAGTTGTTGCACCAGCTCGAAGCGTGGATCGACCTTCGCCTCGTCGGTCGGATCGTTTTCATCATCCTCGCTGTTCTCGGCGTCGACGCGGGGCATCAGCAACTGGCTTTTAATTTCGACCAGCGTCGCCGCCATCACGAGGAACTCGCCAGCCCGGTCGACATCGATCGCCTCGATCACTCGCAGGTGTTCGAGATACTGCTCGGTCAGCTCGGCCACGGGGATGTCGTTCAGGTCGATCTCGTGACGCTTGACCAGATAAAGCAGCAGGTCCATTGGGCCCGCATAAGCGTCTAGATGCACGCGATACTCTGACGAGTTTCGCGGCTCGATCGCAGGGCTGGTCGACAGGTTTTCGCTGCTCTCATTCACGCGGCGGGCTCAAGCTCGGGTAGGATGATCGACACCCGCATCATACCCCGATCCCGATATGCCTCCACCAAAGCCCGGCCAACTCAAGCAGGATGACAAGGCTTTCGATGCCAAGACTTTTGCCCGGCGCGTGCTCGATGCGGAGGCCGAGGCGGTCCGGCGGATTGAAATTGACGACCAGTTTTCTCAAGCGGTCGGGCTGGTCGAGTCGGCAGCCGAGGCTGGCGGAAATGTGGTTATTTCGGGTCTGGGCAAGTCCGGCTTGATCGCACAAAAGCTTTCCGCGACCTTCGCCTCAACCGGTACGCCGTCGTTGTTTCTGCACCCGGTCGAGGCGTTGCATGGCGACCTCGGGCGGGTCCGCCGGGGCGATGTGCTGATGCTGCTTTCCTTCGGCGGCAATACAGAGGAAGTTGTGACGCTGGCTGAACTCGTTCGGCAGGACGGGGTGTCCATCATCGCAATGGTTGGCAAGCCCGGCAGTTCATTGGAGCGAGCGGCGACGGTCACGCTCAGCGTCGGCGATATCACCGAAGCCTGCCCGCTGGAACTCGCACCCACCAGCAGCACCACCGCGATGCTCGCGCTCGGCGACGCGCTGGCCTTGGCGGTGAGTAAGGCACGCAGTTTTACGGCGGATGATTTCCAACGGTTTCATCCCGGCGGTGGATTGGGCCGACAGCTCATGCCCATCGTCGAAGCGATGCGTTTCCACGTGGATAAGAACCTGCCGCTGATCTCGTTGGATGCGACGGTGCAAGGGGCCTACCAAGTCGCAGAAGCTGCCGCTCAGGAAAGCGGGCTACGCCGCCCCGGGGCATTGATGATCGTCGATGACAAAGGGCAACTCGCGGGTTTGGTGACCGATGGCGATCTGCGTTCGGCCTTGATCGACATCGGCCCCGAAGTCTGGGCCGGCCCGATCACCGCGATCATGACTGTAAACCCGACCACACTCAACGATCAGGCATTGGTCCGTGACGCGGTCAGCATTGTTCGTCAGAAGCGTTTCGATGAGATTCCGGTGGTCGATGAGTCCGGTCGACCCATTGGCCTGATCGATGTGCAGGACCTGGCCGCGCTGAAAGTAATCGAAGGGTAGCGGCGAATGCGGCTTCGCCGCTTTTTGAGCTCGGCAAAGCCGCGTCGCTTCGTGGAATGGTTGAACTACTTTTCCGAGTCGTCGTCGACTTCTTCCCAATCTTCGTCGTCGTCATCGTCTTCGATCTCTTCGGTTTCGGCGGGTTCATTCGCTTCGTCGGGTTCATCGGTTGCTACTTCGGACTGCATGGCGGCTGATGCCGCCACGTCGGCGTCGGTATCGGCTTCGACTTCGGCGCCGTTCTCTTCCGGGGCATCGCCGTCGGCTTCGGCCATGGCTTTCATGGCTTCCCATTCATCGGGGCTGATGAGCACTTCGCGGGCTTGGGCGGTTTTGTGGTGGCCGAGGATGCCACTGGCTTCCATCTGCTCAATCATGCGCGACGCCCGGCTGTAGCCGATGGTTAGCCGACGCTGCAGCAGCGAGACGGAGCCCCGGCCCGTTTCTAGCACAACCAGCACAGCATCGTTGAACAACTCATCACGGTCCTCGTCCAGCCCCTCGGCGTTGCCGCCATTTTTGATCTGTACCAGTTGCGGCTCGAAGCTCTGCTGGCTGACGGTCTTAAGGAATTTGACCGACTTGCGGATCTCGCTGTCGTCGACGAGCGTGCCTTGTGCACGCACAAGATCGGACGATCGCGGCGAGAGGAAAAGCATGTCGCCATGGCCCAGCAGCAGCTCGCCGCCCTTGGCATCGAGGACGATCCGACTGTCCATCCCCGAGGCGACTTTCATACAGACACGCGAGGGCATGTTGGACTTGATTAAGCCGGTCACAACGTTCGCCTGCGGCCGCTGGGTTGCGAGGATCAGGTGGATGCCGACCGCTCGGGCTTTCTGGGCGATGCGGACGATCGATCCCTCGACCTCCTTGTTGGTCATCATCAGGTCGGCCAGTTCGTCGATGACGAACACAAGGTAAGGCAGCTTCTTCGGGATGCGGGCGGCTTCGGTATCGCTTTCGATTTCGAGGCGTTCCTTGATTTCTTCCCACTCGAGATTGTTGTAGCTGGCGATATCGCGGACGCCGACCTCGGCCAGAAGTTCATATCGCTCGTCCATCTTCGTGACAGCCCACTCGAGAATCTGAGCGGCCTTGCCCATCTCCGTGACGACCGGGCACATCAGGTGCGGGATCGACTTGAACATGGACATCTCGACCATCTTCGGGTCGACCAGCACAAGTTTGAGCTCGTCCGGCCGTTTGGTGAAGAGGAAGGACATGATGATCGAGTTCATGCAGACCGATTTACCCGAGCCGGTGGTGCCAGCGATGAGCATGTGCGGCATCGCGTTGAGGTCCTGCACCAGTGGGTTGCCCGAAGCATCTTTGCCGAGGAACATCGGCAGTTTCATCTTCGCGACCTTTTCGCGGTCGACGGACATCAGCTCCTTGAGGCGGACACGCTCTTTCTTCAGGTTCGGCACCTCAATGCCGATCGTGTTTTTACCGGCCATGTTTGGCACGACACGGATATTCGGGGCCTTGAGCGCTCGGGCCAGATCGGAATCGACAGCCGTGATGCGGTTCACCTTTGTGCCGGGGGCGAGGCGGACCTCGAACAGCGTGATGACCGGGCCGGAGTCGATGTTGACGATTTCGCCCTTGATGTTGTATTCAAGCAGAGCGGCCTGTAGTTCTTCGCCTTGCTCCTTGATGATGCCCTCCATCTCGTCGCTGAAGCCTTCTTCGGGGTCTTCAAGCAGGTCGATCTCCGGGAACTGATAGCCGGTGAGGTCCATTTCGCGGATGGGGGCTTCGTGCGTGTCCTGCTTCTTGGCGAAGTTGATCGGCATCTGGGCCATCTTCGCGCGGAGCTCGTCGGGGTCGAACTTCTTCTTGGAGTTGACGTAGGCGGAGGGTGCATCAGCGGATTCGTCTACTTCTTCCTCATCGTCATAGGCTGCGGTTTCCTCCTCGACCGGGGTGATTGCTTCGGTGCCGCCGAAGCCGCCAGCCTCTTCGGGGATGGCTTCGAGTTCTTCGGCATCGGGGTCTTCATCGCGGGCGTGACGACGCTTGGTTTTTTGCTTCTTGCGGCTGGGCAATTCGATACGGCCGCCATCCAAATCGTTCTCACGTTGAGCGGCACCGATGCCCGCCAGGCTGGGCCACTTCATCGTTGGCATAAGGTTACATAGCGCGGGGAACCGCTCCCGGCTGATATTCGTGATACGCAGCACCGCCTCGGCAAACACGCGCGGGATCGCCATGACGATCTGGTCAGCCGCGAGCAGGGCCCCGATCCAGAACGCGATGCCCAGGATCAGCAGCGAGCCAGCCGAGGCGAATCGGCCGACCATTTCCTCGTGGATAAAGACCCCCAGCAGTCCGCCAGGACCTTCGGGCCGGGCGCTGTAGCCGGTGATGAAGCGGCTGGTCGCGACGGCGAGCAGGCCGGATGTTGTGACCGTCATGATGAGCAGGCCTGCAGCCCGCAGCGCGAGCTGATTCAGCGGCCGCTTGATGAGCGTCATCACCAGCCAGGCCCCGATGCCGAGCATGGCGACCCAGACCCCCGGGCCGATGACGAAGAAGCCTTTATGCGCGATCGCCGCGCCGAGTGGGCCGATCCAGTTGGCGGTGTCGGCGTTGGTGATGCCGACCAGGTGTGAGGGGGCGTCGGCCGGGTCGTAGCTGATCAGCGAGGCGAGGACCAGCAACCAGAGCCCGCAGGCGATAATCAGCAAGCCTTGCCGGGCGGCGGTGTGTTGTTCGATGCTTGTTTTCGTCGTGGTTTTACGCTTGGCCATGTGATTGCTCGCTTCTGAAAATTGACCCCAGCGGGTTGGCTGTCGCGCAGCACAAGCCCGGCCTCCGATCCTGTACTTATCGGCGAACCCCGCAAAATGTCGATAGTGCCATCCCCGTCGCGGCTGCGACGCGAAAAGCTTCTGAACTACTGTGAGCGTCAGTTGTTGAGGCTACTGAATGGATTCGGCTTGGATCGTGTCACGCTTGGCTTGGTGGCGATCGGGCCGACTATCGCTGGCTTGGAGATGACGATCGAACCACTGGATGGCCGCCAGCCGCACGGGCTCAAGCACGGTCTCACCGAGCGAGGTGTGGTCCGCGTTTTTCACGCGGATCAGCTCGACATTGTCACGGTTGGCGGCACGGTAAAGCTGGAAGGAATGTTGAATCGGGATCAGGTCGTCATCCTCGCCATGCATCAGCAATATTGGAATATCGGTCTCGGCGATGGCCTCAATGGGTGCGGCATCATCCGGATCGAAGCCGCCCATCTCGCCCGATAGATCGATCACGTCGGTAAATCGCTGATCTGAAAACTTGAACCCGATGGCTTGGCCAAAGTCACTGACGACTTCACGCATCGTGGTAAACCCAGAAACGCAGAGCATCGCCTCGATCCGCGGATCATCCCGAGCCAGGAGCAAACCGGTCGATGCCCCGAACGACACCGCTGCAACGCCGATAGGGCGGGTGATGAGATCGCGTTGTTCGAGCTGATCGAGGATGTATCGGGTGTCTTGAGCTTCCTGCACACCATAGGTCGACCAGTCGCCGGTCGAAGCGCCGTGGCCCCGCTGGTCGATCATTACCACGCGATAGCCTTCGGAAGTGAAAATCCTGGCCCATGCGAGGAAACGCATCTGGTTGATCGAATCGTGGAAGCCGTGGAGGATGACAACCGTGCCGATGGGCTGACTCGGGTTTGTTCGAGTCGCTTCGATCGGCTCGAACATCGGCTTGCCCTGTGCATCCGAGCCGACGTATCGGTCCTGGGTGGGTTCGAGCACCCAAACCGAAAGCGAGGCGGGCGGGTCGTCGATTTCGAACCGCAGCCGATGATCGATGACCGAGTCGGCCATCGCGGGCTCGGTTTGATCGTCCAGCTTGTCAAGGCTGAGTTTATGGTTAGGCGGGCGGACCGTGTACTTCGCCAGATACTGGTTGCAGCCGGTCAACGCCAGCAACAGCAACAAGCAGAGCAACCGCCCGGTCACTGAAATGGGTGAAGCGATCCATCGCATCGCGGGTCATCATACCGATAGTTCTTGTAAAGGGGTGTGAACCGGTGGCGGATTCATCCGCCGGTATGCCCGAAGCCGCCGGCACCTCGGGCCGTGTCGTCGAGTTGCTCGACCTCCTGCCATTGCACCTTTGGCACCGGCTTGATGAGCATTTGTGCGATCCGCATGCCCGGCTCGACGACAAACGGCTCTTGGCCAAGGTTGATTAGCGGCACGCAGATTTCGCCGCGGTAGTCCGCATCGATCGTGCCAGGCGTGTTAGGCATTGAGATGCTGTGCTTCACCGCCAGCCCGGAGCGGGGACGGATCTGGGCCTCATATCCGAAAGGCACGGCCATCGCGAAGCCGCAAGGAACGAGTTGCACTTGCCCAGGGTTAATCGTGAAGGCTTGGCCATCGTGCGGTGCCGCGTGTAAATCCATCGCCGCGGCGTGCTCGGTTTGGTAAGCGGGCAGCGGCACGGACCGGCCGTGAGGCAGGCGTTGGATAGGGACCTGTAACGAGTTCATGGGCAAAAGTCTATGCTGAAAGGGTGCGACTGAGCTTTACCATTTGCCGCGGAGCATCTGTTCGATGGCGTGGGCAACGCCATCCTCAGCGTTGGATAGCGTGGTGCGGTCAGCCGCCTCCTTCGCGGCGGGGTGGGCGTTGTCCATCGCGATACCCAGGCCGGCGTGGCGAAGCATGGCGATGTCATTCACCTCGTCGCCTATCGCAGCGACATGCTCGTCCGCAATACCTTGCTGCGAAGCGAACCATTTCAGCCCCCGCCACTTGTTCACCTCGGCCCCAAAGACCTCGACCATGAATCGCGACTTGCTTTCGTCAGCATCCGCAATCCCCGCGAAGCAGTGCAGGCTGACTTGGTCGCCGAATCGTTCGCCAACGCGGCGCTCGATGTCGAATCCGTGCTCGCCGAATGCGACGACGCTGACCCGCAGGCTGTGTTGCAGGTCATGCAGCGTGGGCTGATTGATACGCTGTGTTTCAATTTTGTTGAACTCAAACCACTGCTTGGATTCTTTCGTCAGTTCACCGCCGCAGATCAGGTAGTCCCGACCGACTCGGCTGCGATCCTGAAACACCAGCACCGCTTCTGGCAGGTCATGAAGGAATTGCACCAGTTCCAATACAAGCCGCGGCTCCATCGCTGCCAAATCGACCGATCGGCCGGTCTGCATTTCGGCCACCACCGCACCCGTGTTAAAAATGCCTCGGTCCAGATTCGGCACCACCTTGAGGTATCGAAACGACTCACGCCAACTCCGCCCGGTACAGGGTACGACCACGACACCCGCAGCCTGCGCTTGGGCGACTGCTTCGCGATTGGCAGGACTGACTTCCTGATGCTTGCTGAACAGCGTGCCGTCCAAGTCGATCGCGATGAGGCGGTACTTCATGAAAATTTGGGTGGTACGAAAAAGGCCAGCGGTGCACGCTGAGGGTTAGACGAGCATCTCGCCATGTCGCAGCGCGAGGGCGAGTTCACTGGCAAGTCCATCGAAGACCAGGCCGGGGTTCACGTTACTGGCCAGTCGCTGCTCTGCGGATCGCACCGCCGACATCACGTTCAACCAAGGCTGTAGCGTTTGCTCGGCAGATTGTGGATCGCTGGAGTCGGCCGATTTCGACAGCGCATGCAACTGCTGGGCGGCATGGCCGGTGACGATGCTGAACATCAGCGTCGCCGCCTGCTGGTTCGCGGCTTCCTT
Organism: uncultured Phycisphaeraceae bacterium; assembly: GCA_964523485.1. Lineage (GTDB taxonomy): Bacteria > Planctomycetota > Phycisphaerae > Phycisphaerales > Phycisphaeraceae > Algisphaera. The sequence continues at coordinate 72,306 of CAZFZS010000011.1, forward strand.
CGAGGCATTGGCGTGTTTCTTGACCCACGCTTCGGCGAAGCCATTGACCAGTTCCGCCATCTCGACGCCCAGCCGGGGTGCCGGCTTGCCACGGGCCAAAGTGTCCAGCGCCGGCACGACCGTTTTGCCCCACTCGTTTAATTCCCAATCCATCGCCAGCCGAACCCGCCCCAAGCTCCCGCCGGCAAAACCGACGAGCCAGTTCTGCTCGACCGGCTCGAGATCGGCCGCGTGCTCCTGCACATAGCGATGCAGCACCGTCGGCTCCAGCGGAAGAAAAGCGATGCGCTGACATCGGCTGCGGATCGTCGGCAGCAATCGATCTTCCTGTGAGGTCACCAGCACGATCACCGAACCGGCGGGCGGCTCTTCCAGCGTCTTCAGCAGAATATTCTGCCCATCAGACCGCAGCAGCTCAGCCTCATCCAGAATGAATACCTTGCCGTGGCCAAGCTGCGGCGCACGATTGGCGGGCTCAACCAACGCCTGTCGCAAGACATCGACCGGGATCGTTGTCAGCTTGCGGTTGCGGATCGCCGCTTCATCACTGAACCGTGCCAGCTCCTTGTTCACGATATGCAGATCGGGATGGCCAAGCCCCGCAGCCCGCTCGCTGATGGATGCCTGATTCGAGAGGTCGTCGGCGGCTTCGTTCAATGCATCGAACAAGAGGCAGGAAGAGCAGTTGTCACAGGCGATAGGCTCGCCAGCCAAATTCTGCGACATCGCTTGACAGAGCAAAAGTTTCGAGAAATGCAGGGCGGTTGTGAATTTACCCACGCCGTGTGGGCCATGAAAAATCTGCGCGTGATGAACCCGGCCGGTCACGAACTGGGCCCGCAATTGATCCACCGCTCGATCCTGCCCAAGTATCCGCTGCATGGACGCATCCTAGCAGGCCCGCATCGCAGTGAATCTAATTCAAAAAAGATCATCACAGCACCGATCCCGCTCGCGGTGTGGCCGCTTCAGCGGCCATGCTGGAATTTTCCGCAAAACGCTCACATTTGCTGCGAACCGGCTTGACTTAGAATCAATTGAACCACTCCCGGAAACAGCAAAGATGATTAATCCGTCACACCACCTATTCATTTACTTGATGGGAACGACTATTGCATTCGCTTCCTTGCAAACCCAAGCACAAGCCGAAAAGAATGCCGATGGCTGGGAAGTCATGACCTTCGAGCATGGCTTCGTGACGGTCATGGAGCCGGGTGGATCGCTCACGATCCACGGCATTTCCGAGTTGTACGGCCTCCCGCTTTCCGATTTGGCTACCACCGATGATGGTGAAGTTCTAGACTATAAGGATATATTTTCGATTGAGGTTCAACGTTCACTTAGCCACAGTGAACTAGCAACGCGACATTTTTCAGTTCCCCTCACGCCCGCTGCCCAAGCATTTCAGCTCGAGTCCGGCGACCTCGTTCTAATTCACAAAAGGCAAACCGGATCGGCTCGCCGTGGCCACCCCCTAAGCGACACTACATCGACGGGCGATCGCCCAAAGCGCAGCCCCTACCCGCAGGAGAGCGAGATCGTCACCCGCCCGATTGAAGCTGATCGCTTGGACGGCGGCGAAGCGGAAGTGGCTCCGCCTGAGCCAGCGGTCGCGACCGGTGAAACCGTCCCCTGGGACCAGGCCAAGCTGCACGTCGGCAAAGTCATCACCGTCCAAGGCAAAATTGTCAACACCTACAACCACCGCGGCGAAGTCTGCTTCCTGAATTTTGATACCGATTGGCGGGACAAGTTCTACATCCCGATTTTCCAGAAAGCGTTCAGGTTCCTGCCCGAGGAGCCACAGGATTACTACATGAACAAAACAATCCGCGTGACCGGTGAGGTGACGCTGCATAAGGGTCGGCCGAACATCGAGGTCCGCGATCTGGATCAAATCGAGATCGTCGAATGACGCAGGTGGTGAGAATTTGTCGATCAGTCGGCTACACTCCCCCCATGCCCCGCGACACCCACAATGCGACGCTGATCAAGCGTGAAGACCTGCACGAAGAGTTGGCTCGTTTTTTCATCCAGTACAACGACCACGAAGTGCCCGACTTCGAGCCGGGCCAATTCGCGACGCTGGGTTTGCCGGACCCGACACCACCCGATCCAAACTCACCTGCCGCCCGGCCCGGAAGGGGGCCGAAGCTGATCCGCCGGGCCTATTCCGTCGCTTCGCCGAACACGAAAAAGGATGCGTTGGAGTTCTACATTGTCCATGTCGACGATGGCAAACTCACCGACCCGCTCTGGGTGCTGCAAGAAGGTGCGACACTTTTTATGAATCCAAGGCTGGGCGGCCACTTCACGCTGCCTGAAAACACACAAGGCAAAGACCTGATTATGGTTGGTACTGGCACGGGCCTCGCACCGTTCCGCTCGATGTATCTGACCCACCGCGGGCAAGACAAATGGAACCGCTTCGTCCTGATGGACGGCTGCCGCAAAGCCCGCGACCTCGGCTACCGCGAGGAACTCGAGAGGTTTGCCAAAGATGACCCGAATTTTATCTACCTTCCCACGGTGACCCGCGAGCCGGACGATTCCGATTACGTCGGCTACCGCGGCCGCGTCACTGATCTGCTCACCGATGGTGGTTTTGAGCAAGCCGTCGGCTTCCCGCTCGACCCCGCTTCCAGCCACGTATTTCTCTGTGGCAACCCTCAGATGATCGATCAGGTTGAAGCCGACCTCCAAACCCGCGGGTGGACCGTCCGCGACCGCAAACACCCGGATGGTAATCTGCATTTTGAGCGGTATTGGTAGCGAAACTTGAATTTTCGCGGCCGAGCGGTCAATTGTTGAATTGACTTATTCACGCTTATCGGGCATTGAATTAGAGCAAGTATGGCAAGTACCTCGCTTTTGTAACCGATGTGCCGGTTATGTCTCGACCGGCTCCTAGAAAATCTGTTTCCTCTATTTCAACTCAACTGGCTTGCATCGTAGCCTTCGTTCTGCCAAGCCTGATCGCCAGTGTCGGCCACGCCTCCGAGCAAAGCCTGTTTCCAGCGGATTGCCCGCCCCCGATCGCCGACGTTGAAAACGCCCATGATGCTGTCGCAGCGACCCATTCCGCGATGACCGGCACGCCGCTGGATTGGTTCACGAACTGGGGCAGCTACATGCCCCGCACCCATTGCTTGCAGAATGAGGCAGGGCAAACAGACTGGCCTTGGGTTATTGCGTTGTTCGTTTTGACCATCACAGTAATAACCGGCTACCTCCGGATCTTCTTTTTTTGGCGTAAGTCTTATCTGCAGGAATCGGAAGCCGACCGCAACCGCAAGATGATGCATCTGGCGTACATCTTTCTGTGGTGCGCGGTGTGTGGGTACGGGCTCTCACTGGTGATGTACGGCTGGCCGGTCTATCGCCTGCTCGCGATCTGTCTGCTGGTGCTGAATGTCGTGACTTGGAAATTCGCCTGGAATCTCGATGATTTCCGTGTCTCGCTTTCTGCTCGAAGGCTGGCTCGTGAATTGGAAGAAACCCTGCGCATCCGAACCGAGCAACTCGAACAGCAGGTGGCCGATCGCACGGCCGAATTGCAGTCCAAACACCAAGCCCTGATTGAATCGGAAGACCGATTTAATCGCATGGTCGCCAATGTGCCGGGCATGGTGTATCAGTACATCGAGACCGCTGATGGACAGGTGCAGATGCCTTACATCAGCGAATTCGTCACAGAACTCTTTGGTGTCACCCCGGAGGACGCGGTGGCCGATCCAATGTTGTTGTTTGCTTGCGTTGTTGAGGAAGACCGAGAAACGCACCGCGTCTCGATTGATCGATCGCGCGAGAACCTGTCGCCGTGGTTGTGCGAGTTCCGTGTCGAACGCCCCGATGGCGAGGTGCGATGGTTGCGTGGTCAAAGTCGGCCTCAGCGACGCGACGATGGATCGACCATGTGGGACGGCCTGCTGATCGATATCACGGACCAAAAAGTACACGAGGCTGAGCTCCGTGAACTCTCGCATGTCGCGGAATCCGCCAACCGGGCGAAGAGTGATTTTCTGGCGAACATGAGCCATGAAATCCGCACCCCGCTCGGGGCCATCATCGGCTTTAGTGAGTTGTTACTCGAAGACCTCCAAGCGCAGTCGGTCGATCTGTCCGAAACCGACGAAGCGACGGAACAGCGGCTTCAATGGGCTGGCACGGTTCGGGGCAGCGGCAAGCACCTGCTCGCCTTGATCAACGATGTGCTGGACCTCTCGAAAATCGAGGCGGGCAAAATGGAGATGGAGCTTCTCGAATGCCGACCGCACCGGATGTTGGGCGAGATCATTAGCGTCATGCGGGTTCCCGCCCAGTCCAAGAAACTGGACCTCTCGCTCCACTATCTCAGCGAGATGCCCGAAACAATCGAAACGGACCCGACGCGGTTCCGCCAAGTAGTGCTCAATCTCGTAAACAATGCGGTCAAATTCACAGAATCCGGCCAAATCCGCATCTTGGCTGGTATCGAGCAGACGGACGAAGGGCCCTTCCTGATGGTCCATGTCGCCGACACGGGGATCGGCATGGACGATGCGGCCTTGTCTCGGCTGTTCCAGCCTTTCACGCAAGCGGACAGCAGCGTGACCCGTCGTTTCGGCGGTACGGGGTTGGGGCTGTGCATCAGTAAATACATCGCAGAAAATCTCGGCGGGAATTTGAGCGTGAAAAGCGAGGCCGGCGTCGGCAGCACCTTTACGCTGCGGATCGCGCTGGGCGATATCTCGCAAGCCAAGATGATCGCACAGGGGGCAGCCGAGGCGATGACCGAGCCGTTCGAGGCAGATCTGGAGCAAGACCAATCTGTCGCGTCGATATCGGAACGGACGCCTACCGGGTCACTGTCCGGCAAGCGGGTACTGGTGGTGGATGATGGCCAAACCAATCGGCGCTTGATCAGTTATTTGCTTAGAAGAGAGGGTGTTCAGGTGGAGGAGGCCGGCGACGGTGCTCAGGCGGTATCGATCCTGGCTAATGACTTCGATGGCTTCGACCTGGTGTTGATGGATATGCAGATGCCGAAGCTCGACGGCTACAGCGCCACCAGGATGCTCCGTGATCGAGGTTGCGAGGTTCCGATCTTTGCACTGACCGCGCATGCCATGAGTGGCGACCGCGAGCGATGTCTCTCTGCGGGATGCGACGGCTATCTGACCAAGCCGGTCGACCGGGAGATGCTGATGGAAGCGGTGGCCAATCCGAGAATGAAGTATGCCTCGGATCGGCAAGCTGGCCAAGCAACTAAGGCTAAGGACATCCAGTCGATACCGGATCGCTTGGAAAGCAGCTTGCCGATGGACGACGAGGAGTTCGTCGAGATCGCCGCGGAATTCCTCGACAAAGCTCAGTCTCGCCTAAGCGAACTCGTTTCGGCCGCCGATGCGGGGGATCGTCAGACGCTCGCGACGGTCGCGCACTGGCTACGGGGTGTGAGCGGCTCGGCCGGCTACGCCGCAATTCAAATCGCCGCTGAACGCATCGAAACCTTGGCTCATGCAGCTTCCGACGCCGACGATTCATCCGACGCTATTCAAACGGCACAGTCGCAAATCAAGTCCATTGAGCAATTGCTCGTTGCCGCCCGACGCGGATTGCCGGGGCAGCCGAAGCAGACTCCGAGCGACCAAAAATCACTCGAGCAAAAACAAAACACCCAGGCAGATTAAATTTATCCATGGTTGCACCCATCCAAACCAAAACGAACCAAGTCAACATCCTTTTGGTTGATGACGAGCCATTAAACAACCGTGTTGTGCGGAAGCATTTGGAACGCGAAGGCTACGCTGATATCCGAGAGGTCAACTCCGGCGAGGCCGCGATCAAGTCAATTGCAGACCGCGTGCCGGACCTGGTCATGCTGGACGTGTTCATGCCCGGCATGACCGGGCTGGAAGTGCTGCAGCGGCTGCGAGACGATGAAAAATCGCAGCGGACACCTTGCCTGATGCTGACTTCAAGCAGCGATGCGAAAGTCCGCCACGATGCGCTGAGCCTGGGTGCGACCGACTTTCTGTCCAAACCGGTTGACCCCGCAGAACTGCGAGCACGCTTGAAAAACACGCTCGCCGCCAAGCAATATGAAGCCAATCTCAAGAATAAGGCGGAGCAGTTGGAGCACGAGGTCCGACTGCGAACCGAAGAGATTGCCGAGACCCGGCTTGAGGTGGTGCATTGCCTGGCAAGGGCGGCCGAGTATCGCGACAACGATACGGGCAAACACATCCTTCGCGTCGGCCGATACAGCGGCATCATCGCCCGCGGTCTCGGGCTCAGCGAGTACGAAGTCAACCAGATCGAACTCGCAGCACCTTTACACGATGTGGGCAAGATCGGCATCCCCGATGAAATTCTGCTTAAGCCCGGCAAGCTGGATCTCGAAGAAATGGAGATCATTCGTCGACATACCACGATGGGTGCCCGCGTTTTTGACGAGGTCGCCCAGACCGGCAGCACCGCGGTGCGAAGACATACCGAACTCGGCAGTGAAATCCTCGGCAACCCGCGGTTCAGCCTGCTGCAACTCGCAAAGACCATCGCCCTGACACATCACGAAAAATTCGACGGCAGCGGCTACCCGCTCGGACTCGCCGGCGAAGATATCCCGCTACCCGGCCGCATCGTCGCCGTTGCCGATGTCTATGACGCCCTCAGCACCAAACGCCCCTACAAAGACCCATTCCCCCGACAGAAATGTTTCGATATCCTCGAATCCGACCGCGGTAGCCATTTCGACCCCGCGGTGCTAAATGCCTTTTTCGCCGCAAAAGATCAGATCATCGAGACCCAAATCGCAATGGCTGATCTCTGAAAATCGGAAATTCAGGCCTGCACACACCTAAATATGATTCTTATCAAATCCGATGTGCAAATTTCACGGCTAGCCTGTAAGGTTATGCATCAGGATAGGTACCGGTATTGATAGCAGTTAAACAACCGATTTACTATTGATAATACTCATTATCGGCTTGGACCTTCATTTAATGCAGAAACAGCCGAACGCCCGTGTGGCTCATGGCCATGCCGTGTTCGTTGGCGGCTTGGGTGACGCCTTCGTCGCGGGCGCTGCCGCCGGCTTGGGCGACGGCCTGCACGCCGCTGGCGGCGGCACGATCAAGATTATCGCGGAAGGGGATGAACGCGTCGCTGCTGAGCACGACCGACTGGTACTGCCGAGTCCAGTCGGAACGTTCCTGATCGGTCAACGGTTGCCAATGGCCAGCTAAGGCTTTAGCGACCTCGGCTTTTTCACCGTCGTTCAACTCATGGAAACGGACGAAATTGTCCACGGCATTGACCCGCTCGGACTTGGCGAGTCCATCGGCGAATTCCAAATCAAGCGTCTTGGGGTGTAGCTTGAGCATCCACCGATCCGCTTTGTCGCAGGCAATACGGGTGCAGGCGATCCGGCTTTGCTGCCCGGCCCCGATGCCGATCGCGTGGCCATCCACTGCGACAGCGATCGAGTTACTCTGCGTGTGTTTGAGCGTAATCGTCGCCACGATCAGCGACTCCATCTCGACGCGGGAGATATCTGTTTTATCCGTCACCACATTAGAAAAAGTCTCAGCGGTGACCGCCAGATCATTATGCGATTGTTCGAGCATGATGCCGAAGTCGCTTCGGGTTTCGATGGCCGGCGGGCGGTAGGCCGGGTCCATGGTGAACATGACATATCGGCCGGACTTTTTCGCTTGAAGCAAGTCCAACGCTTCCGCGTCATAACCCGGGGCAATAATGCCATCTGAAACCTCGGGCTTGATCAACTTCGCGAGGCTGACGTCGACCACTTCGGAAACCGCGATGAAGTCGCCGAAGGATGCGACGCGGTCGGAACTGCGAGCCTTGGCGTAGGCCGTCGCAATCGGCGAGAGCGATGCGGGATCAGCGTCGTAGAAGAAGCCATTGCAAAACGGCTGGCCGACTTCGCTGGCCACGGCGGCACCGGCGGGGCTGACATGCTTATAAGAAGCGGCAGCGGCTTTACCCGTTGCCGCCTTGAGGTCGCGGACCAGTTGCCAGCCGCGGATCGCATCCAAGGCGTTGATGTAGGATGGTGAGCCGTTCACTACCGCGAGCGGACCATCGGCATCGGGCAACAGGATACGGGCGTGCGGCTGATTGGGATTGCAGCCGTACTTCAGGTCAATCGTAGACAAAATTGGTACGCCTGAGCTTGAGTGCTTTGGTCAGTCTGAGGCATCTTCGTTACTGAATAGGTCTTCCAGCATGCCGATCAGCCGTTCGAGACGGACGGGCTTGAGGACGTAGCCGTCGACGCCAAGGTTCTCGGCATACTGCTGATGGCGTCGGCCTTCGTTGGCGGTCACCATCACAACCTTCGGAGCGTTCTCGAATTTCTTGATTTTTTCGAGCACCAAGAATCCGGATCGCTTGGGCAGCATCATGTCCAGCACGACCAAGTCTGGCGGATCGGACTCGACGATGCGGACCGCCGAGTTGCCATCACCGCAGGTTTGCGTCAACGCGCCCTCGGCTTGCAGCGCGTGATCAACAGCCGACCGGATCTCCGGATCGTCATCGACAATCAGCACTTTGAGGTCTTTCAGTCGCAGCGTTTCTTCAGTTTCAGCCATGAGTCTTTCTCTTGGACGGCGATACGGCGGACGCAGAAAGTCGCTGCTGCGTCCGGATCGGGCGATTTTTGATTAATGCGGTCAAGGGCTGGCCAAAGGGCTTGCTAAGCACCACATGATCGGCGGCAGGTTACCCAAAACGGCCCTGAATCGCAACCGAATAGCTCAAACGTGCGGCCTCAAGAGATGCTATGGTTCAAAACAGAAAGTGCCAGTTGAAAGATAAAAATTCTAAATTTATAACCTGTTTAAGGGTTTTGATTCAGCTTGATCGATGCGTCGTCGGCTGAGCATGAGTGAAGACGTTATTGCAAAGATTACGGCTGACGTCGGCTCGGGGATCAGGGCTCTTGCTTCTTCGTAAGTTACATTGTTGCCCGCCGTATTTAAGTAATCAACCATCAGCCTCAGGTCGGCGTCATCGGTGACGCCGCTCAGGTTCCAGTCGCCGTGGTTGGCGATTTCCGCGAGGCTAAGGTTGCTTGAGTCCGTGTCCCAGTGTTCGCCGAGCATTCGGATGTCCTCGAGATCGAGTTGGCCGTTTTGGTCGGTATCGCCGACCAAGCCGTTGAAGATGATGTATTGCTCGGGTCCCCCGGTGAGGGTCCGAAGAAGATCGAGATACCTTGTGCCATAGCCCTCGTAAAACTTGTCCTGCGTGTAGACATTGTCGTCTGTCAGATCGTCTTTGGTCAGCGGCGAGTCTTTTAGGACTTCGATCTGCGTGTCTTCATGCCATTCGTTGAAGGAGTTGACGAGCAGCAGATTATTGACGTCCGAATCAACATTGGGCTTGGCGGCAAGATTGATTTGATCGGCAAAGGGATCGCCGAAGGTATGGGTGCCTAGGTCCTCGTAGTATCGGGGTGCAGCGGCGTTGTCTGCGTCGAGTCGCGTTTGGCGGTCGTTGTAGCCCGGGCTAACGGTCGGAATCAGGTCGAAACCCTCTTGGTCGCCTTGTAATTTTGCGGTCGAATAGGTGTCGGTCAGCTTCTGAAGATTGTCGGTGAGCGTCCCGCCCGCCGCAGCGTGGGTTTGGCCGTATACATCGTATGCCGTGACAGCATCGAAATTTTCCGCCCCGTCGGCCACTTGATTGAAAACGTGATCTCCAACGAGATAGAGGTCCATCCCATGCTTATCTCGGACGTCTTGCCGCACCTTGGCGAGTTCAACTGCGGCCTCAGGCGAATCGAGATATTTACGACTTAGGTAAATGAACGCTGCGGGCTTGCCGTCGACTTGGTAGTAGTTCGCATCGTTGAAAACATTGCCAGCCAAATAGTCGAAGTCGCTGTGAAGGTTGGCCCAGTTGGGATTGTCGCCGTCCTGAAGTCGGCCGTCCGATTCGTAAAAAATGGCGTGCTTTATACGGCCGGCGTGAGGGTGGCTCTGAATCTGCTGACGTAGAGCGCGGTCCTCAAACGAGTCAGGACCCCACCAACTCGAAACCCAAAGCGAAATGTTGGCCGCCCGACTTTGATCGATGTGTGAAGCGATGGTCCACAGGTCACGGCTGTCGTAAGCACCAATTACCGGCAAACCGCCTTGGGGTCGCAATTTGTCGCGGTGGGTATCGTCAAACGTGTGTCGTGATCCGTCCCACCAGGGGTAGTAGTAAGTTCCCACAGTCGGGTCGGCGTGGCCGGCCGTCGAAACAGAATACGCAAGGGTGACAGCGAAAAGGGGGGCGGTAAACTTCATATTGTCAGTCGCTTTCTAATCCGCATCGGTTAAATCGCTGAGGCGGAGCGTATGAGTCGTGACCAGCGTCTCGCACTCGAAAAATCGAGCAATGATCACGGGATCGTCGGCAGTCGTATCGACATCGATCATGGCCCACGGCCGGTTGGGGCGCCGGGCAATGCCGGAAGATGTGATCTGCGTGATCGGATAGCCCGCGCCGTGATTCTGCTGCTTGAACTCGTTGCGATGGATGTCCCCTGCATGAAAAAATACACCAGCCGCTTTCGACTCTCGAATGATGCTGGCGATCTGCTTAATCTCATCGGGATAGCGGGACCCCATGACGTCATAGCCGGTAGCGACAATCTTGAATGTGGCGTCGGACGTGCTTAAGCCCTCAGCGAGCCAAGCAAGCTGCGCTTCGCCGAATTGTGTTTTGTTTGGCACATCGGCGTGTTCGTCCGTGCGGTAGTAGCGGTTGTCGAGTACGAAAAACTCCAGGTCCGCCCAATTGAATGAGTAAAACACACCGGGCGTGTCGTCGGTGCCTGCAGCGGGATTCGCAAACATATCCTTGAAAGCTTCGAGCGAGTTTTCCTTACCGGGCGTCTGAGCGTGCGAATCGTTCGGGCCAAAATCGTGGTCATCCCAAGTGGCGTAAGTAGGTGTACTGGCGATTAAAGCTGCGAAATTCGGGATCGCGCGTTGACGTATGTGGGCTTCCACTAAACGGTGGTAATCAGTCGTGTTGGCGTAAACGTTGTCACCCAGCATCAGATTAAACGACGGCCGATGAACCAGCACTTCATCCCACGCGGGCTGCTCGGGTGAACCAATCGCATCGATGCAGGAGGTCACGACATAGCTGAACTTGGCCGGCTTGCCCGATTCGGGTGCCGTGGTGAAGCCGCCTTCGACCGGCTGACGATTCTGCGCGACCACGCGATAGCGGTAGGCTGTATTCGGCTTCAAACCTTCAAGGGAGGCCAGGAAGATTGGACTCCGAGCATCGCTCTCACGAATCATGTGTTCATGGATGACCGTGGGATTGTCAGTATGGGCCTCCCAGCACTCGACCTTGAACTGGTGGAGGTCCGAGTCGTATGCCCAAAGAACTGCGGAGGTCGCAGTCGTGTGGCCAACTATCGGGCCAGACTCGAGTTGAGCTTCAGCAGCGACCGAAATCAAGATGAATAGCAGGTGAGTCACGCTGCGTTGTAAAAATAAAATCATCGATCGTCTCGGTCGGTCAACCGCGGGCGGCCGTCGTCAAACTAGAGGCCGCTTCAATACGTCATCGCGGAACTCGGCGGGTAAGTCGCACCGATCCGCCCAAGCCAGCCATGTTTCACGCAGCGATTTCACCGTCTCGACATGCTCTGCCGCACGAGGGTTTCTGCCGATCAGGTTGTTCATTTCCAGCGGGTCGGCTTCCAGGTCGAACAGGCAGTCGATGCCTTTGCCGGTCGCTTCGTAGCGGGTGATGTATTTCCATTTGCCCTGCCGCACCATGTAGTTGGGATGGGCCGGCCCGTGGAAATGCCACTCGGTGACGATTCCTCGCTCGGGGTCTTCGTCGCCGGCAAAGATCGGCCGCCAACTACGACCATGATTGTGCGGGGCATCGACGCCGGCAAAATCCAGAATGGTCGCGAACACATCGATCAGCGTGACCGGCGTATGCCGAACCTCTCCCGCTGGAATTCGACCGGGTAATCGGCAGATCATCGGCACATGAGCGGACTCTTCGTAGAAAACATTCTTCTCCCGCATGCCGTGTGATCCGAGCATCTCGCCATGGTCGGAGCAGAAGATGACCAATGTGCTGTCGGTCAGACCCTGCTCGTCGAGCGTATCGAGAATCTTTCCCATCCAGTCATCGAGCTCGGCGACGACGGCGTAGTAGTTGCTGATGAAGTGGCGGATTTTTTCGGGATCGCGATATTGCGAGAGATGCTTACGGCCGTTGGCGTCGGCGTAAGGCGTGTTGTCCATCGGATCGTCGATGGATGCTGGAATCTCGATATCCTCGGGCGGGTACATTCCGTAGTAATCCGGTGCAGCGAGAACCGGGGCGTGCGGCAGCCAGAAATCGATGTGCAACGTGAACGGTTGATTGCCTTTGCCCAGGCGTGTGATGGCATCGATCGCGTTACGGCCATCGATCGCGGTGAGCGAATGCTCTTGCGGGATCAGTATTTCGCCGTGATTGTCGGGCTGGCTGGGTCGGCGACCATCGGGACTGCCATCATCGACGCGGTCAGAAGGCGGCTGACCCCATCGGCTATCGATCGGGTCCATGCGATAGGGCCGGTGATAGATGCCGTTATCAATCTGCTCACCCTCGATCGCATCACGCTTGGGGATGTGCTGATCGAAATATTGCTGGTATGAACGCTCGAGTCCCAGTCCGTAGGAGGTTTCACCGATGCCCGCTGCTTGAACAGGGTTTCGATAGATGCCTGCCCGGTGCAGCGGGCAATGCCATTTGCCGTGGTATTCAGCGGAGTAGCCAGCGGCAGCAAGCACCTCGTCATGCGTTTGCTGCGGCATGAGGTCCGCAAACTCTTCGCCATAAAAGGTGTGATTCAGAACACCCGTCGCCGCGACGGTGTGGCCGGTGAGCATCGAGGCACGGCTGGGTCCGCACACTGCGCACTGGGCGTAGCAATTGGCCATCCGTGTCCCCTGATTGGCAAGCCGATCGATATTCGGCGTTTTCACCATGCGGTGACCGGCACAACTCAGTACATCATGACGAAGTTGGTCAACGAGGATGAACAAGACGTTGGGCTGCGTTGGTTTCGATTCATTAGCCATGGCTGAAAGACGTGTAGTGGGTAGGCTCGCAAACGCTGCCCCCGCAGCGGCGGATTGAATCAGGCGGCGGCGCGTCAGAGGGTGCGATTCAGGCATGATAAAAATATGACACGACGAGCTGGCACTTGAGTCTTCAACACACTGCCTATCGGCTGAGCGAAGCGTGGGTAGCTTTAAGCAATGCGTTGAGTAGCCCTTGCCGATCGGGGTAGAGCGACATATGCGAGGCGAGATAGACCACGGTCCCGTCGCCAAATTTACCGCCGGGCTGGACCAATGCGACCGCATCGCCGACGACGTTGCCCTGGGCATCAACGACCTGCATGAGCGACTCGTACGATTTTGCCTCAGGGTACAAAGCCTTCGTCATCAGCCGGGACCCGAGGCGGCGCGGCACGGTCCACGCGTCGAGCTGATCCGCGAAGCTGCCCATTGGCTTGACGGTGCCGCCTTCGGGCAAGACCAACAACTCGAGTTCGAAGCCGAAGGATTTGGCGACCTGACCTTTGCCAGGGTAATACATCGGGTAGTTGCCGCCACCTAGAACCAGCAGCGTCCCGCCACTTTTAACGTGCTGAGTAATAATCTCGGCTATCGCATCGGTGTCGTTGCGACGCTCGGCAAGGTGTTCGGTGCCTTGGGCCATGATCGCCAAGCCGCTGGGAAACTCGCCCGCTTCCAAGATCGCGTCCCACCCACCCAGATCCATCTCGAATGCATCACTGTTGTGCAGGTCGACCGCCCATTCGCTGTAAGGCCCGTCATGCAGCAGTACCGTTTTGCCATCGAACATCTGCTCCCATTCAGCGGTGGTTTGTGTCTCGAATGGGTTATCAACTTTGTAAAACTCGAGCTGGTGCTGCGGCTTGTAGGTCATCTCCGAAGGGTCGGGCTTTGTGTCGGGGAACGACACGTCCTTGCCCTGCATCATCTGACCAATTAGCCCGGCGAGCTTCAGGTAATGGTCGGATGGGTAGCCCTCGTAGGTAGCGAACATGCCCACGGGCGGGTGATTGGAAACCTTGAACCACGCGGTGCCTTCATCGACCTCGTCAAACATTGCGAGATAAACCAGGTCCAGGCCGTACTCTTTGACCAGTTCCGCCTGAGCCCAAGCGAACTTGCCGCCGAGTCGGGGGATGTGGTTAAGCGGGGCTTTGCCTTTGCGGAGATTGGCCCAACTGAATCCCGGGAAAATGACAGGGTAGTAGGTCTTGCCGTTGGCTTGGCAGTATTCGATATCGCCGGGGAAGTACTTGGCGTAGTGTTCTTTTGCACCTTCGATCGTGCCGAATCGGCCGACGTTCCAAGGGCTGATGATGTCGCCGAACTCTTCAAGCAGGGCGAGTACATCCTCGGGATAATCACGCCAAGTATTATCGACGCCGAGCATGATGGTGCAATTGCCACCCTCCTCGGACTTGATGTATTCGAACAGTTCTCGCGCTGCCGCAGCGTCAAACCCGCGATGTCCGAATCCGTAGCCCCAGAGACTGACCACCGGCCGACCGTTGTGGCGGATATAGGCCGGCGTTTCGAGAATCTTCATGTCGTGGACCAAGCGTTTCCAGTCCTTCAGAATCTCATCCACCTCTTTGCGATCGAAGCCGCAGTCGTACATCACTGCAAAGCCTCGGCCGTGCGTATTCGCCGCCTCGCGAGCGTGCATCAGCACTGTATTAGTCCGCAGATCGTGATGGCTTTCCGGTTCGTCAGGGTTGATCTCGCCGGTGAATCGCTGGACCCAGACCCCGTCGATGCCATACTGCTTCATCCACTTGAAATGCCGCATGACCGTCTTGCGGTGCGTCGAACTGAAGACCTTGGCCGGGGTACCATCTTCATACTTGAAATTGGTTTCAAACTTCTCATCTTCATCGAGTTCGGTCATGTCGGGCCACATGTCCACCGTGGCTCGTGCCGGTTGTTTACCAACATCGCCCCAGTGAACGAATCCCATATCAAAGCCATCGCCCTCAGCCATGAACCAGCCTTGGTAACCAGCGAGATTGGTGCCATGGATACTGGTGATCGGGCGATCGACATTGACCGGCCCTTTGTAAGGCTGAAAAACTTCGCTGGAATGAGCGGGGGCCGATTGAGCTTGAGTGGGTTGAGCCATGAGAGCAAGTAAAGCGATGACGGCGATCATTGAGAAAAGGTTGTCTTTCATAATTCTTTGCCGAGATGTGGTTGTGTAGGCAGGTGAAGAAGCACGGCATGAGGGCAGTGAGACGCAGGAGGAGTCCGGGATAAAGCCGAACTAAGCCGAGCTCTATAATACCAAATATGGTATCACAGTCAAGCATGTATTGAAATAACGCGATAGGCGTGGAGCGAGCCTGATCGCTGATCGCATTTGAAAAAGGTCGAATTATTTAGCTGTTTCGTGCCCGACTGGAACCGCCGACAAACAGCTTCGAGCGTTTGGGGTGAAGTAGCGATGGGCCTTCCCACTGGCCCGAGCCATCATCGAACCATTCGAAAGCACGCTGGATTAATGGCTTGACGTCAGGCTGACGCAAGCAGGTAATACTCGGCAGCATGTATTGGGCGAGCCCTTCCCCGTCAACAGTCACCACGCCCAATTCGCGGCCGACGTTAAGTCCCAAGTCCTCTGCGGCATGGATGGCGCCGATAGCGCCAGGCAGCGTGGTGCTGAATATGGCGGTGTCTCGGTTCAGATTTTTCAGCGAACGGCTCGCAGCGTCGATCGCCACCTCAAACACGTTCTCGCCGGGCTCCCAATGCACCTCAATCAAGTCGCCATCAATATTGTGTTTGCTGCGCCAGTCCCGCCAGGTCTCGATCCTGCGGTCGATGACACTGTCATGTCCCTGAACGTTGAAGCAGTGGACCTTCTTATAACTGCCAGCGCCAAGGTGATCGAGGACCAGCCCGACATCCGAAGGGCGGTAGGCGAGAATCGAAGGCACTTTGAGTTTTGTCAGATCGACCGACAATGCTACGAGTTGGGGCTTGTCCCGGATCAAAGCCTTGACTTCGGAATTCATTTTCTCCGCGCTAGGGATCATGAAGACCTGCTCATAATCCCGCAGCACTTCGGTCACAATGCGGTCGCCCCAGTGGAAATAGTGATGCATATGCACGCGGCGGTCCGTTTGGGCCGCCACCGTAGCGACGTTTTGATACCACCGCATCTGATTAGAGGAGACGGTTTCCGCCTCCATGGAAGGCATCAGGATCGCTGTCGGGGCTTGTTTGTCATGGGCTCCTGACCGGGCCGCTGGTGCTAATCGGCGGTTAGGCAGTCGCCGCAGCACCCCGCGGCCTTCAAGTTCCTGTAGTACACGGCGGATGGTCACCCGGCTGACGCCGAGTTCTGTCGCCAATTCACGTTCGGCCGGCAGCGCCAGTGTGCCATATTCGCCGGCTCCGATCCGGGTTTCCAGCAGTCGCCCCACCGACTCGGTTTTCGATGAAGGACTCCCCTCTACGCCGCCACTCTCCGGGGCTTTGGCCGGGGGAAAAGGATTCGGTTGCCTCGCTGCCATGACCTCGAATCTTAACAGTTCAGCCCGTCTGAGATCATGACAAGGTGCTGAGTTGTGTAAGCCTAGATGCACATTTATTAAGACAACACGGAGGGATGGCAGCGGTCAAAGTCATCTGGTCGTGACAACCCACAATATATTGTCTGGTCTAACTTTCGGAGTATATTTCAGAAATATGATGGTATAACTTTGAACTTAATTCCAGAAAAATCTCATGTTTTCTGAGATCAGGGTTGATCTTCATACCAAAGTTGGTATGATTTAATTGGGTGCTCATAGGTTTCGAGTGCTTTCATTGATTCGTATTTCGTATCACGTCCCTCGTTTTCAACTTTTCTCAAATCGTGGAAGGTACCGTTATGAAACACCGTCAGTCCCAAGGCTTCACACTGATCGAACTGCTCGTGGTGATTAGCATTATCGCGCTGCTCATCGGCATTCTTTTGCCTGCTCTCGGCGCCGCTCGCCGAACCGCTCGGCAGATGACCAATAGCACTCAAATCCGCGGCATACATCAAGGTTTCTTCACGCAGAGTCAGGAGAACAAAGGCTGGTACGCAGGTGTCAACAGTAGCGGCCCGCAGAACACGCTTGATGCAACGTTCTGGGACGCTGGCGATTTTGCTCATAATGTTGAAGAGCCAGTAGCTGGAACGGCAGGCTCTTATCCCCACGCGCGTTGGGGCGCCTTGGTCTGGGGCAATTTCGTAACCCCCGAATATCTGATCAGCCCCTCAGAAATCAACTCCAACATGAGCGTCGATTTCCTGAAAGACGTTGCCAATGGTACGGGAACGCTTGGTGTCAATTCACAGATCAGTTCCTACGCCATGCCGATGTTGCTGGCTGCTCACGACCTGACGCAGGCTGCCACGGGTCGCATCAACGAATGGCGAGACACGACCAACACCGGCACGCCAATCATCTCCGACCGATTGGTTCGCGGTGCAGCCGGATCAACTTTCGCTCCAGAAACGCCTTCAACTCACCTGAGCATCTGGAGCGATGCTGACAACCCCGGCAACTGGGGTGGTGGAATTGTCTACAACGATGGCCACACCGAGTACTCGCCAACTTCAGAGATCGATAATGTTCGTGTCAATGGTGCGTCAGCGGATTCTCTCGATAACCTCTATCACGACAACGATGGTGCTTTCCCCGCCGCACTGGGTACCGCTGAAGAGCGTCGCGACTACAGCACGAACATGATCATGCGTGACCGCAACCAAAAAGAAGCCATCGGCGACTATTGATTACATCTGCTCAAACCGACTCGGCCGTCCCAGCCCCGCCGCTCCATTGCGGCGGGGCTTTTTTGGTTCGTTTGAGCAATGCATTGAGTGATTTTCCCCTCACTGTTACCTGCGTCGCCGCGGCATGTCGAGCGACAATGGGCGTTCTCGACGCAGGAGTTTGCCGATTTCGCCGGCAAGCCAAAGGTAGTGGTCCGACCCTAGTTCTTTGTCGTAGCCAACGAAATGCGTTTCGCCCACGGGCGGGTCGGTTGAGACTTTGAAGATGGCGGTGGCTTCATCGACTTCGTCGAACATGGCGATGTAGATCGCGTCGGCCCGGCCGGCGCGGACGGCGTGGACCGCCTGCCGCCACATGAACTCGCCGCCCAGCCGGGGGATGCTGTTGTATTCAGATTCCTTGCCTTGCGTGCTTCGCTTTAGGTTCCCCCAGCTAAACCCGGGGAAGATCACCGGCAGGTAGGCGGTGTCCGCCCGCTGCTGTTGCAGCCATTGCCGATCTGGAGCGAGCGCATCCTCGGCCCGCATGTCCGCGGTTTCCAGCGAACGCATTCGGCCCACCGCCCAAGGGCTCACGACATCGATATCGAGAATGAGTTGTTGCAGCCTTGGGTCATCCGTCGCATCTCGATGGCCCTCTCGCCACCAGTACGGCACGCCGAGCATCACCGCGTTGCCGCCCAGTTCCGGATCATTCTTGAGAATATCCACCAGCTCAATGCACTCATCAAGCGTGTAAGGGCGGTTATCGCTGAACCCGACGCCCCACACGGAGATGAGGGGCTTGCCATTGTGATGGAGATAGTGAGGGTCTTTGCGGAAGTCGCCGGATTCTTTCATCAACCGAGCCGTGTCCTTCTTGACGACATCAACGACTTGGCCCTTGCCTAAGCCGCTCAAGTCATACATCAATGCCCAAGGGGTTTGAGTTTCCTTCGAGGCTTTTCGTACGTTGCGAAATACCCGGTCGACGTTTTCGACGACGGCCGGCTCGCGTGTCGTCGAGATCGCAAAGCGTTGGAACATCGCACCACCGATCCCGTACTGCTTCATCCAGTCGAAGTGCAATCGGACCGTGCCGTAGTCGCTCGAGCTGAATACTTGGCCGACCGATCCGTCGGCATGACGAAAGACGGTGTCGTACCGGAGTTCCTCGGTGTATTCAGTCATGTCGGGCCACATGTCAACGGTGACATCGCCGTGGTCGAAGCTGCCGCGGGTGCCCCAGTGCACCCAACCTCTGCCGTTGCCATCTCCCTCGGCAGCGAACCACCCCTGATAGCCGGTGACAACGCGGCCTTTCAATTCTGGGGGATCTGTCGCGTCCTTGGCATGGGTAGAAGCCACGGCCGCAAATACTAAGCTCAATGCAGGAAATGAAATTCGAAGAACTGTCAAAATTATATGGTTTATCATTGGTTTTTCCATAGGGTTAGGGTAGAATAATCGGTTGAACAAAGTCTTGATTATTCGGGAGTGGAGTCAAAGGCATGAGTGCGACCGCAAGCAAACCGAAATACCTCAAAATCGTTGAAGCGTTGACGGATTCGATTCAGCAGGGCATCTACGAGCCGGGCACGCGTCTGCCGAGCGACGATGAACTGGTCGAACAATTCGCGGCGTCGCGCAATACAGTGGTCCGGGCTTTGGGTCAGCTTCGAGATGCAGGTGCTGTCGAGCGGATTCAAGGGGCGGGCACATTCGTCGCGGACACCGCATCGCATGATGCCCTCCAATGCATGTTTGTTGGGGATGGTCACTTCAGGCCGGACTCGCGAGACAGTGTGTTTGGTCGGCTTGAACTGGCGATCGATCGGCTGCTGCGTCAGCGCAGCGGGGCAACGCTGGAACTGGATCGGCCTCTGGCTGACGATCCGGTCGGTCACAAAAATCGAGCGATTGATCGCGCGATTCGTCAAGAAGTCGACGGGGTCTTTTTTCTCCCTCTCGAAGCCCGGGAGCAGGCCGCAGAGTTGAATGTGAAGTGGCTTGAACAGCTTCGCACGGCTGGCATCGCCGTGGTATTGCTGGATCAGGACACCGATTTTCACTGTGGAGAATCGGTCAGAGATCTGGTATGCCTGGACCACCAATCGGCGGGCTACCAGGTTGGGGATCACCTTCGGGCAGCGGGGGCGAAGCGAATCTTGATGCTCGGTCCGGAAGTTTTCCCTCCGACTGTGGAAGCGAGAGTTCGTGGATTGGAGAAAGCCGTGGATGGCCAAGCCGAGGTCATGGTGCTTCGCGCAGGCCACAGCCACTCTGCCATCCGCCAAGCGATCAATGAATTCAAACCCGATGCGGTGGTGGGCAAGGATGACAGATCGGCTGCGACAGTGATCCGCGTTCTTTATCAAGACCACATCAGAGTGCCGGATGACATCCTCGTTTGTGGATTTGACGATGCAGCTATTGCGACCGACCTGCCGGTGATGCTGACCAGCTATAGCCAGCCGATCGAAGAGATCGCCCAGGCGGCGCTTTTTCTGATGACCAGTCGGCTGGATCGTCCTGAAAGTCTCGCGCGTAAAATCACGGTTTGCGGCAAGATGGTGGTGCGTGCCTCGACGAAGCGGCCGGATTAAACGTATGGCATGCGGTCGCCGCTGCCTGCCCGTCGCTGTCACGATGGGTAGCGGAGGTTGAGGGCAGGGAGAGCGTTGAATCAACCTTTGACGGCTCCAAGTTGGATGCCCTTGACCAGCTGCTTTTGAAGCACGACAAACACGATCACCATGGGGATCACGCTCATCGTGACCGCGGCCATCATGAGGTTGGTCGATGGTCCGCTGCTCGAACTGGTTTCAAATGCGAGCAATCCGACCGGGAGGGTTAGCTTGTGCTCGCTTTTGAGTATGACCAGCGGCCAGAAGAACGAGTTGTAGTTGCCCATGAACGTAAAAACGGTGAGCGTAACGAGGCCCGGTCGGCTCAGCGGAAGAATGACATCCCAGAACAGCCGCCACTTGCTCGCCCCGTCGATTGATGCCGCTTCATCGAGCGAAGAAGGAATTGTCAGCATGAACTGTCGCAATAGAAACGTGCCGAAGGCGGTAAACGCTGCAGGCAAGATCAAACCGGCGAGGGTATCGACGAGATTCAGTGTGATCATGATCTGGTAATTGGGTACCAGCATGACCAGGCCCGGCAGCATCATGGTCGAAAGGTAGAGAAAGAACACCGCGTCGCGGCCGGGCCACCGCAGTCGGCTGAAAGCGTAGGCAGCAAATGCGCTAGTCAGCACTTGCAGGAACGTGACCGCGAAAGCGACATACAGTGAGTTCCAATAGAAACGAGCGAAGGGAACCCGCCGAAAAACCTCCGGGTAATTTCCGGGTTTCCATCCATCATCCCCCGGGACCCATTGCGTGGCGTTGACCTCGCCCAGCGACTTGAACGAAGTCAACACCATCCAGATAAATGGCAGCAGCAGCGTGGTCCCCAGCACCGCGAGAGTGAGGTTGAGTGCGACCATTCGGGTTCGGGAGGGGGGACTCATAGTTGTGCAGGTTTAGTCATTGACATAGCGGTTGCCGAATCGCCAATTGAGCAGGGTGATGACCAGGATCAAGGCGAAAAGAGCCCAGGCCACTGCAGAAGCAAAGCCAAGTCGGCCGGTCTCAAACCCTTCGATATAAATGAAGTAGCTCAGCGTGGTCGTGGCCCCGGCGGGTCCGCCGTTGGTCATGACCTTGGCCATCTCAAAGCCGCCTTGGAGGCCACCGATGACCGACATGACGAGTATGAAAAATGTGGTGGGTGCAAGTTGTGGCCACGTGATATTCCAGAAACGCTGGAGCCGGCCGGCCCCATCGATATCGCCCGCTTCGTAGAGTTCCGGGGCGACGCCGGTAAGGGCCGCGAGATACAGCAGCATGTTGTTGCTGCCGATCGCAGCCCAGAACCCCATCGCCATCAGTGAAGGCTTGGCCCAGCCGATGTCCGTCAGCCAGCGGGGCGGCTCCAGCCCGTCATTTGCCAGGCTTGGTAATGCATCGAGCACCGCAAACATACCGACCGCAATGAACATCCCTGTCATCAATAGCAAGCCGAGCACCAGCGACGTGCCGAAGCCTTCGCTTGGTTTTGCATTGAATCGATCCGCCCGATGCTGAAAAGTTTGAACCGCGATCGCGATCCAGGCAATCAGCGCCGAGCCGATCCAAAACCACATCCATGGTGCGGTACGCGACCAGATGCAGGCCATGACGATCGGTAGATGTAAAAAGATGAACGGTAGCACTGCGGCTGCTTTCCCCAGTTCACCGTCCCGGTACCACCGTTCGAACCTTCGTAGCCCAAACCCCAAAAATAAAGCAAAGGCTAAGCCTGCAACCCATGGCAACATGCCCGCCATCCAAGCCGGCAGTGCGGCAATGCTACCACCCAAAACGCCCAGCACAGGCCGCAACGCTTCATTGATTGGGCCCTGCTGCGGGTTGTAAAGTTTTTTCCAAAGGATGAATGTCGCAACACCCGAAACGAAAAACGGTGTATAGAACACGGTGCGGTAAAGCGTCGGACCGATGAGCAGCCCGCCACCAAGCAGCAGGCCAAAGACGCCTAGGATCAGCACGGTTAGTCCCGTCATCCCCAAGCCAGCTACAACCATAAGTGCGATGCCTCCTCCGCCGAGCAGCGTGGCGAGCATGATTGCAGTGTTTCGCTTTGGTCGGCCATCGCTCGAGAGCAGCATCGCCGCAGCGAGCGAGCCAGCCAGGCTCAGCGGAATTCCCATCATGAAAAACAGCGTGTTGCCGAGGAAGCGGATGAACTGCCCCTCTGTGAACAGGTCAACGAAGTTGCGAAAACCAACGAATCGAATGGACTCATCGGAGAATTGGTTGTGCTGTTTCAAGTCCCAATTCGTGAAGGCCATCGTGAGCGAGAACAGCACCGGAAAGATGACGAACGCGATCACGCCAAGTAGGTTTGGCGTAAGGAAAAGTAAAGCTTCACGAAGATCACCGAATCTGCGGCGGCGAATACTCACCCTACTTAGAGGTGCGAGCGCGGCGGGCTCGTGAGGCTTAGGGTCGATCGATCCGGTCAATGTCATAGGCTTTCGCTCCCCGGGACCCGTGTATTCTGCGAATCGTCAACCAGCATGCCCTGTGCCGCGTAGTAACGCTTATAAAACGCATTGGAAATCCAAGAGGCGGGAATCGGTTGGCCCGCGGCTTTCAATGCATCGATCTTTTTCTGGGTAGCGATCCGCTGGTCGTACAACGGCTGGAGGGCCGAGTTCTCCCGTAGATTGCGTTGAATCCGCGCGTTAATGAGTCGGGCGGTTTCCGCCGCGGCGGTTGGTGCATCAATCAGGCCGTTCTCAAACTCATCGGTAAATCGATTGGCGATCCGCTCGGCCTCGGTTGAAAGAACGAACTCGCTATACACCCCGGCAATGGCTGTGTCGCCCATCGCCTCGACAAACTTTTCGTGGCACCCCCACTCATTGGGCCAATCCTTCGGCCGCAGATACGACTCGCTGTTGACGTAAGCCGGGTTCGGCGGTAGCGCATCAGCGTCGTCAATAATCATCTGGTTGTACCGCTCGCTAGCGAGGTACTCGGGAAACAGTAAGGCCAGATCAATGTGCTTTCCCGCGGAGTAGACACCCGCGCCGCGGGTTGTAGTCCGTGTATTGCGGAAGCCGCCATTCGGCGGCTCGACGACCGCCAACTCCAGCGGCGGGGCGGAGCCTTCGATCGCAAACCTGCGAAACTGGATCAGCATGTATCGGCCGCTATAAAGCAAGCCGAGCCGACCTTCCCGAAACAACTGCGGGCTAAGCCCGCCCCAGCTACCCTCGGCAGCGACGGCCGCTTTATCATCCGGCGATGGCATAAGGTTCAGTTCATAGACCCACCGCTTTCGGCGTTGGATCACATCGATATAGCGCGGATCGTCGAGGTCACATGCGGTCAGCGTCTCATTGAAGATGCTCAAGCCCCGCGAGCGGTACATCAATTCCAACGGCACATCGTCGCAGAAAAACACCGACTCGCCGGGTTTTATACGCTTCGCACGCTCAAGAAAATCCGACCCAATGCGCTCAAATTCTTCAAACGACCACGGGCCGTTCGGAATCTGCATGCCGAGCGTATCGAACGTCGCTGAATTAACCCACAAGAGCCGGACGGCCACGTTGCAGGGGTACATAAATTGTCGTCCGTCGATCGTGATCTCCGGCTCGATCGCGGTCCAGGTATCTTTGGCAGAAAAGCCTTGTGCTCGGCCAATCTCAGTCACATCTTTCAAAATGCCAACCGCCTCGAATAGACGGAGCTGGCGTCCCCATCGCGTGTCGATCAGGTCCGCAGCCACGCCGGCCACCCCTTGGATGATGATCTTGTCCTGCTGTCCGTTGTTCGCATCGACTTGCGCTCGGGCCAGCGGCTGACCTGATTCATCGACGTGACCATGTTCGATTTGCCAGGCTTCGAAGCCGTTGACGTGGTTGCTCCGAGCTGGCGACGGGTCCGTTACCCAATACAGCAAGGTCGGACCATCACCTGAGCCGGGATAGCTGACCCATGTGCCGACACTCGTTCCGACGAAAATCAGTCCGCACAAAGCGAAGAGGTATTTCATGAATGCGGTCCCCGTTCGCTTAGAACGAACAAGAGGGTCACGACCTCGAACCCGCGAACTGCGATCCTCACGCTCCCTTCGCCTGTCATGGCAATAGGCTCGCCGGCATCTTCGAGGCCGTTGGAGCGTTCGACACAGACGACCTGTGAGCCCAGTGAAACCGTGGCAACTCCCGCCCGGCCGCGAGGCTCGTAGAAGCGAACCAGCACTGCATCGCGATCTTCAGCGAGTTTGACCGCAGAAAGTATGATGTTATCGCTCACCGATAATAAGCCCGTTAGTTGCTCGGCCATATCGGCGTCCACCTGCACCAAAGGCTTGGTCAGGTGTTCAGCCAACTCGAGAGTTTCGGCATCATGCCATGGCCCATCATGGGGATAGAGAGCCAAAGTGAAGCGGTGAACTCCTTGGTCACAGACCGGATCGGGGTAGGTTGGCCCGCGTAGTAGCGAAACACCTAAAACATGATGACGACCAGAATATCCGTACTTGGTATCAGCGATCAGAGAGACGCCGAAGCCGTTGTCGGACAGGTCTGCAAAACGCTGGCCGGGCACTTCGTACATCGCAACATCAGCTTGCGTATTTGCATGCGTCGGGCGGCGGACCGCGCCAAACGGTGTCTCATAGGTAGCGAAATCACTAACGACCGATGTAGGCAACTCGAACCGTAATAGTCGATGCCTTTGCGACCAATGCACCTCGTGTTTGACGCTCAAACAAACGCTTTCGGCGTCCAGCCGATAGGTCTGGATGGCTCGGTCGCCCGCACCGAGATCCCAGACGACCCGGACCTCGACACGCAATGGATCAATGGTCACGCATTCGACAGACTTAGCTGGGCCCATTGCTATCTGATTTTCAAATGCGAACGGATCGATATCCCAGGCATCCCAGAGGTTCGGGTGATCGTGGTAAAGACGCAGTCCTGCCGGCTTGACGAGCGTTTCCCTGCCGCTCGCGACATGCCAGAGCGAATGTAAATATCCATCCTGCCCGATCACCGCTTTAATCGCGGCATTCTGTATGAGGATGCCTCCATCGGAAAGTTTTTGGCTTGAAACTCGATCCACGCTGCCGATCGGACGAGCCACCCCCCAGGGCTCGGCGTTCAGCAGACGTGGGATATTGTCTCCATCGTTAACAACCTCGCGGCGGGCAGCCCCTGTGAGATTGACTCGCTCAAAACGCGATACGGATCGAGAGTCATCATTTGACCAGGCTCGATCCCGTACCTGGGTTGCGGTATCAAGAACCTGACACAGGTCTGATTCGGCTCGTTGGGCCACCTCATGGATACAGCTACCAGTCAGGATGTCGTGGAACTGATTCAGCAGCAGGTCTTGCCATGCAGCGGTCAGTTTTTCTCGATCCGAATCGACAATTTCCAGCCCACGTAATCTCCGCGTGACGAGTGCAAGCTCGGCTTGGAACAATGCGATCTCACCGAGCCGATTGAGCCGTTTGAGCTGGGCCTGGCTGGTAAACGTGCCACGGTGCAGCTCAAAATACATTTCACCTACAACGGTCGGAAGCTGGTCGGAACGCTCAATCAACCGATCAAAAAACGCTCCGACGCCGCGGAATTCTGTTCTGGGCACACCCAGCAGATCGCGGGTGCGATGCAGCGTTTCGAGCATCTCCGGCGTCGCTCCACCGCCGCCATCGCCGTGGCCGAAGAGATACAGGCCTTGATCGCTGCGGTCTGCATCCTTGTAATTTGCAGCCTGATAGCGGAGCTCTTCGATGGTCGCTTTGCCGTTGTAAGTGTCGGCAGGGGGGAAGTGCGTAAGTACCTCGCTGCCATCAAGACCACGCCAGAAGAAAGTGTGATGGGCCGGCGAGGTGAAATTGTTCCAGCTCAGCTTCTGAGTCAGAAAGCGGTCGATACCGCAATGTGTCATGATTTGCGGGAGCTGGGTGTTGTAGCCGAACACGTCAGGGTTCCAGAACTCCGAACAGCGTTTGCCGAAGGCTTTCTCGAAATAGCGTTGGCCGTAAAGAAATTGCCGAATCAGCGATTCGCCTGAAGGCAGATTGCAGTCCGGCTCGATCCATGTGCCACCGACCGGCTGCCATTGGCCGGACTCGGTTTTCTTCTGAATTTCTTGAAATACCCCGGGGTGATTCTTTTCCAGTTCTGCATACTGATATGCCTGGCTGCAGGCGAAGCGATACTCAGGATATTGATCCATCCATTTCAGTTGAGCGGTCCATGAGCGCAGCGTTTTGCGGTGCGTTTCTTCGAGCGGCCACAGCCATGCGGTATCGATGTGGTTATGCCCGATCGCAGTAAGCTCGTGGCAAATAGAAGCGTTGCTGCTGGCGAGCAATCCCTTGAGTATGTTCGCTGCTGAATCCCAGGTCGAGAGATCATCGAGGTCAAGTTCGTTGCAGAACGCATTCAAACTAAACAGCAGTCGCCCAGCCCACGTCGGGTCCAGCGCCGGCCTGACAAGCGGCTTACCTGTTCCGATATTTGCAGTGTGCTGAGGCGGCGTGCGGTCCGCTTCGAGTTGCTGGAGCACGCTCAGGTCGTAGGTCATCGCCTGTAAAGTCGCGTCGACCGAATAGAGCTGACACCGTTCGAGGAAGAATGGTGTGCGAGCTCGATGGACCGAACCGTCAAGTCGCGTCGGCGGCTGATCGTGCCCGGGGACCGCACCGTTGCCCAACAAATCGTTGCAGGCGGCTTCGATGTAAAGCGTGACGGACTCGCCGCCCTCGCATGAATTGAATAGCGTGACCGAGGTCTGAAGTGGGTTCACGCCTTGGATCGGCTGAAGCGAGTTGCCGTCGGCGGCAGGACGCCAAACCATCGCTTCGCTATGGCTTAACCAATCAAAACGGACTTCCCGGCCTTTCCATGATTCAGGGATTTTAAATTGCACCTCGAACCAGTGAGTCGACCAGGCTGGTCCCAGTTCCATCCCAAGGTCCGCCTGCTGATAGGTCATCTGCAGCGCCTCTGATTGCTGCTGCCGTTCGCAGGGACCCGCATGTCGAAGGCTTATTGGCCGCTCAACACCGTTCACGACCCGAGCCTTTAGTCGCTCCAGCGTACGAAGCACCCGTTGCCGTGTGTATTGCGGATGCTTGTGAATGTCCGGGCCAGGCTGTCTTGCCGAATGAGATGCTGGCGGCAAGCTGGCAGAAGTCGAAGGCGAAAGCGCGAAATTTATCGCCTGCAGATCTGTAGAGGGAGTCGCGGTCATGTTCGATCTACCTCTTTGGCGGCTTTATCTATGGGCGTCTCCGGCACGGGCCCCTCATCGTGGGGCCCGCACCGGAGGCGTAGTGGACGAGTCATCAATTGTTGGACAAGTCAGTGCCGACGCCGACGTGCGGATAATGCCAGGGCACCAATACCGAGCACCATCAGACTGGCCGGCTCAGGCACGGCGTTGTAAACCGTGGTGAATCCGGGATTTTTTTCCATATCGATCGTCAAGTTGGCGCCGATAATTTTTCCGGCATTGACGTAATTTTGCAGGGTTCCGATGAAGTCGCCTGGCAGAGTCAGCTCGCCGGTATCCAGAATCGTAATGCTCGAGCCATTCTGGATCGATCCCAGATTACTAGCGATGTTGTTAAGGGCAAATAAGCCGCCGTCCTCAATGGTGACCTGAGCGGTTCCGCCCGTGGCGGTGCTGGCATCATTCGTGCCAAGGCCGAGGATGCCGCCGGTTTGATTGAGGGTGCCTTCAATACTGGCTGTTGCGGTACCCGTGGTCCCCCACCAGAGGTGGCTGGCCACGTTAATCGTCCCGCCGACATTCAGATCGAGTATGCCTGTTGAGTTTTCGTTAGCCATCCAAAGAATTCGACCAACATTGACCGTACCGCCGCCGTTCACAATGAGCGTGCCGGTTGCATTTGAATTGTTATTGCCAACCAGGATGTCACCGTCGCCGCTGGCAGTCGACGCGGTAAGGACACCAGACGACTGCTGTGTCGCCTCGACCTTAACCGTGCCCGACTCGTCGACACCGATCTGCACCCTGCCGACGGGATCGACCGAGGTGTTCACGATGACCGTATTGTTACCGAAGTTGATGCGGGCTGTGTCGTCAGCGTCAGGCAGCCCGGAGTTTCCGGTGCCGTCGTTCAATGCCCAGCCGGGGCTGCTGCCATCCGAAATCTGCGTCCAGTTTCCACTTTGTCGGTAGCGGTAGGTCGCGGCATCCGCGTCCATCACTGCGAACGAGCCGCTCAAAACGGCAACAGCCAAAGCACCAGTCATGAATGATTTTTGAACCAAGGAATACCTCACTTGAAAGGGATTAAAAAGCGAACGGTGATCACAAACGCCTGATTCAAGGTTCGGTTTGCTCGAATGATCGAACAAACAAAACTCCATGACAGATACAGATCACCAAAAAGAAAGATAAGAGAACACCAAGCAAATAATACCAAATTTGGTACGCTTGTCAACACGTCTCTATAGAAATTTTTTAAGACCTGTCGGCACTCGCCTTGATTCGCAGCTTAATGCTCAGCTTTTCGGGGCAGCGTGCGTGATGAAACGGGATATGCCCATGACAGAAGGTCAAGGCAGAAGGTTTTAAATCCAGCGATACCTGAATTGGGCGGAACTAAAGAACACCGGGCCAGAAAGGCCAGGCATCAATCGGCATCGCAACTAAGTTAACGCCTCGCGGGAAGATTTCCCGTTGAAGACAGCAAGGTAGTGAATGGAGCCAGCCGGGCTCGAACCGGCGACTTCCTGCTTGCAAAGCAGGCGCTCTCCCAACTGAGCTATGGCCCCGTCGTGGTGGACGCGGCATGATAGCAAAGGTGAAGACCCGGGACCAGAGACGAGTAACCAAGGGCTAGGGACGAGGACCTCAGTGGGGTTCAAGAGACTTCCAGGGTGAAGCAATAGTGGCTTTTTCATCAAGCCCAGTCCCCCGCGCTATACTGGCACGGTCTATTATTAAACCAACCCCCAACCCCCAACCCCCAACTCCCAACTCCCAACTCCCAACTCCCACCCGGAACCTTATTATGAAACGCATCGCTCTGGTCATAACTGTTTTCACGATGGTCGTTACTGCCGCCCCTCGCCTCACCGCGGAAGAGATGACCTTTGACTTCAAGGACCCCAAGGACGTGAACGGCATCATGTTTGCCGTGGATTCCAAGCTCGAACCGATCGTCGGCATGGCCAAGCAGGTCGAAGGCACAATGACCTACGACCCCGCTGATCCGACCTCGCTGTCGGGTAGCATTACAGTGCCCGCCAAGGCGATCGTGCTGACCAACAGTGTGATGCAGGATCACCTCATGGGGCCGAAGTGGCTGAACGTGCAGGACAAACTCGATATCACCTTCACCGTCGGCGAGGTCACCGCGGTGCAGGAGGGTGAGGAGCCGGTGTTGACCGTGGAAGGCAAGTTTTCAATCGGTGCGGTGGAAGTCGATCAGACCGTCAATATTGCGGTGACACACCTGCCCGATGCTGCCAAAGACCGGGGTGGTGCCAAGGAGGGGGATCTCCTGGTGCTGCGTTCGATGTTCACCATCGACCGGGTTGCGCTAGGCATCAGCCCCGACACGCCAACCGATAAAGTCGGCGGCGAGATCGGCATCTTCGTACCGATCGTGGGTTATTCGAAATAAACAGGTCGGTCGGACGTTCTAAACGTGATCAAACTCAGCGTCGCGGCTCTGCCGCGTTTAGATCGGCGCGGCAGAAATGCGGCGTTTTATGAATGCATAACCTTGGCAATTCTGAAATGTTGAAGTCTTTGCAAATATTGTTTTGCTTCGTTGGGGCACTCCTGACCACGCAGACTCAAGCTGCAGCCGACAACGGGCAGCTGCTGATTTTCCACACCGACGATGGCTCGGCGGTCGCGATGCATTTTAAGGCCGAGGCGTTGCCAAGCCTGAAGGAACTTGCGGAAGAGGCCGGCCTCGATTTGCAAATCATCGACCCTCGGAATCGTGATCTGATTCCGGATGACGTGACGATCACACCGTTGATCGCGTTTCAGAATCATCGCGGCCGATCGGTATATCAAGGTCGATACACGACGCTGGATCGTGTGAAAAATTTCGTGCGGACCAGTCGGTACATGCCGCAGGGCGACGAGCCGTTGGTGCGTGAGGACCTGCCGGTCTGGGAAATCGGTGCGGCGAAGGTTGCAACGCCGATCAAGATCACCGCCATCGAAACGTCCTCGAGCGGTGCTCTGCGTACCGCCCCGGGGTTTTTCGATCCGATCTACGAATCGATCGATCAGGCCGAGCCGCGGTTCGATTGGCAGGAGCGGGTCGAACTCCGCCGAGCGGATCGGATGTTTTACGTCGACTTTTATCCCTACCTCGACGATGGCGGCATGCCGAATTCCGGCGAGGGCACACTTTATCTGAGCATGGCCATCTATTCGCAGTTCCACTGCCACGACCCGGTGTGGACGCTTGACGGTGAACAACTCAACGGCCCTTGGCAGAAGCGTACAGAAATTTTTGCTAAGGGCTATGGCAAAGCCGCTGAGGAGATCGCCCGGCAGATCGAGCAATCGGAGTTGGGTGACGGGTTTGTGCCAATCATGGACCAAGACCAGCCGCGGGTGCCTTGGAGTGAACCGTATTTCAAGCTGCCGGCCGCACCGGAAGGGGCCGACCGCGCCGCCATCGCGGAGGTCGAATTGGTCCAGGATTGGCAGATCGACACGACAGCACAGGACGATCGGCCGGCCGTGATGTTCGCCTTCCCCGCGCCACAGGATGCGTACAGCGGTGAGGCGACTTATGTCACCGGTAATCTTAAGCTCGGCGAGGATTTATCAATTGAGGGCATGCGGGGTAAATTCATCGCCGACCCCGCCTCCGTCACGATGGGCGAGCCGGACCTCGACGCAGCGATACACAGCAGCATGCTTGAAGTCGAGACCTATCCCGAGTCGACATTCGATATCCAGCGGGTCGAGACCGATTTCGATCAGCCGCAGTTCAATCAGGTCGCGGCGGCGGTGTTGCATGGCCGGTTCACGATGCGTGGCGAGACGATCCCGCTTTCCGTGCCGGTCAGCCTTGAGGCGTTCTTGGGCGAGGATGGCAAAGCCCGGCTGTCGATTGACGGACAGTGGAAGTTACGTTTGAAAGACCCGTTTGCAATTGATGGTCCCCCCGGTGATGCACCTACGAACGACACGCTGATCTTTAATTGCCATCTGGTCTTCGAGCCAGCCGAGGGCGGGGAGTAAGTTTTGCCGAGTGTGCTGTTTGTCTGCATGGGCAATATCTGCCGATCACCCACTGGCGAAGGGGTGATGCAGGCGTTGGTTGACAAACGTGGCCTGAGTGATCAGGTCGAGATCGACTCGGCGGGAACCATCGGCTACCACACCGGTCATGCAGCGGATACGCGGATGCAGCAGGCCGCACGCAATCGCGGCTATGAACTGACCAGCAAGGCCCGTCGGGTGACACGCGACGACCTGCGGAATTTTGATCTAATCATCGCGATGGATCGGGACAACTACGAAGACCTGTTGGCACTCGATTCCGACCCGCGGGCCGAGATTCGGATGCTCGGCAGTTTCCTGCCCGATCTGGCTGCTCACCATGATGATCTGGACGAAATCCCGGGGGTGCCGGACCCGTACTATGGCGGGGCGGCGGGGTTCGAGACCGTGCTCGACATGATCGAGAAGGCTTGCGAGCCGATGCTGGACTATCTTCTTAGTCAATACGGCCGACGCGATGGATCGTGAGATTCGAGGAAAGATCGGCAGGGCGGTCGGCAGTGAAATCACGCAAGCCCGGCAAGTGTCGGGCGGCGACATCAACGAAGCGGCTCTGGTCGAGTTGGCCGACCGCCGAACGATCTTTATTAAAACGAATCCAGACGCATCTTCACTCTCCGGACTTTTCGAGGCCGAGGCGGAGGGCTTGAGACGTTTAAGTGCCGCGTCCAACACGCTCGCGGTACCAAAAGTGGTGGCGGTCGATGAAGATTTTTTAGCGATGCAGGCGATCGATACGGCGGGCTCGGCTCCAGGTTCGGCCGAGACTCTGGGGCGGGGTTTGGCCGAGCTGCACCGCGTGACGGTCGGCGAACGGTTCGGATTCGATCGGCCGACTTACCTCGGCCGATGGCTGCAGGACAACACGTGGTCAGAGAATTGGGTTGACTTCTGGCGTAAGCAGCGGCTACTACCTTGGCTTGAAAAGCTGGGCCAATATCCGGAAGTAGTGAAACTCGGCCACCAACTCGCGGATCAGTTAGACACAAAGTTGGCCGGTGTGGGGGATGAGCCCGCGGTGCTGATCCACGGCGACCTGTGGTCCGGCAACACCTGTTCCGATACTAAAGGCCAAGTCTGGATTTATGATCCCGCCGCCTACTTCGCCCATCGCGAAGCGGAGTTCGGGATGATCCGTTTGTTTGGCAACTTCGGCCCACGCTTCGAGTCGGCGTATCAGGAAGTCTGGCCGTTCACCGACGGTGCGGAAGACCGCATCCATATTTATACGCTGCATCACCTGCTCAGCCACCTCTGGCATTTCGGCAGCGGGTACCATGGCCAAACTTGGGCGATGCTCCAGCGATGCTTAGCTTAACGCGACTTCGATAAGTCGCTTTCAAAAACTCAAATGTAAGAGTTGTTTTGAAACTTAAAGATCTTTCTATACTTTTCATCGCGTTTCTATCGACTTGCTCGACGCATGCCTTAGATCCTCCCCAAGCTATGTCTAAGTCTGCCGATACTTTTGAAAATCCATTACCTGACCTGCGGATGGGTGACCCGTTCGTTGCGCGGATCGACCAAGAAGCTGGCTACTTGTTGACCGGTACGACCGATGCAAATCGAGGGTTCCGGGCGTGGCGATCAGCAGATCTGGTGAACTGGCAACCCGCGGGCTGGCTGTGGCAGAGGCCGCCTGCGGAAACGGGCGACGACGCAATGATGGGTCAGCCCGAAAGTTCGATCTGGGCCCCGGAAGTCTTTACCTATGGTGGCAAGTGGTATCTGATTTTCAGTGCAAAGCCTGCATTAGCGGCTTCGGAAGCGGGCGAAAATGGGCCGAAGTATCGGTTGTTTCTCGCCGAGGCGGATAAACCGTTTGGCCCGTACCGGTTGCACTCGGCACCTTGGCTGGATGACGGCCATCCGGTGATCGACGCGCACGTCTTCGTTGATATTGGGAACGATGGTTCGGCCGAGGCTTATGCTTATTTTGTCCGCGTGATGCAGCCGGATGCGGGCGGGCGGCCGCAAGCGTCGGTATGGGGCGTACGGCTCAGCGAAGACCTTCAATCGATGGTTGGCGAACCGGTCGAATGTGCCAGCGTCGAGCAGGATTGGGAGTCTTCGGAAAGCTCGCTTTCGATTTGTAATGAGGGGCCGTTCGTATTCCGCGAGGGTAAGCGATATTACCTGATTTACTCGGCCGGACATTGGGCGGAGCGTGAGTATGCGATTGGCTATGCGGTTTCGGATTTGCCGCTGGGTCCGTGGGTCAAGCCGAACGATAATCCGTTGCTTTCGGCAGGGATGGTTGAGGGCCTGTCCGGACCGGGGCATGCATCAGTGACGCTTTCGCCCAATGGTGCGGAGCGTTGGCTTGTGTATCACGCTCATGCCAACCCCGAAAACCCGCGCGGGCCGCGGACGGTCAACCTCGGCAAATTGATCGTGACCGAAGCGGGGCGGTTAGAAGTTGAGGGGTTGGGTCAGCGGGTCGCGGTGCCGGCGCGGTAGGAAGCCTCTGGATTATTTCGTCAGTGCTGGTATGGCTTTTACAAGTTGAAATACTTCGCGTCAGGATGGTGGACGATGATGGCGCTGGTGGATTGCTCCGGGTCGATCTGCCAGTTCTCTGTGAGTTCGCAGCCGATGCGCTCGGGTTTAAGCAGCTTGAACAACAGTTCCTGGTCCGACATTTCCGGGCAGGAGGGGTAGCCGAAGCTGTATCGGCTGCCGCGATATTTCTGAGTAAACAACTGCTTGATCTTGTGGCTGTCATCGTTGCCGATGCTCAACTCGGCGCGGATTCGTTTATGCCAAAGCTCGGCGAGGGCCTCCGCCGTCTCGACGCCGATGCCGTGAGTGTAAAGATACTCGGTGTAGTTGTTGTCGTCGAAGTACCGCTTGGCGACCTCGCTGACTTCGTGGCCGACGGTCACACATTGCATCGCGATCACGTCTTTGCCTTCACCGACGGGGCGGAAGAAGTCGGAAATACACAGACGTTTGCGTTCATGCTGCCGAGGGAAATTGGTGAAACGGGCGATCTCGCGGTCGTGGTCTTCGGGATCGTAGATGATCAGGTCATTGCTGTCGGGGTCCGCGTTGGTCGGCCAATAGCCGTAGACGACCTGAGGCTTCAGAATGCCATGC
>CAZFZS010000011.1:107138-109028 GCA_964523485.1 uncultured Phycisphaeraceae bacterium
AGCGTTCGTAAATCGGACGAACCTCATCTTCGAGCTGTTGGTCGTACTCGGCGGAGGACTTGTTGCCACGGGTGAATTGCCACTGGGTCTTGAACAGGGCGGCTTCATTGATGAAGGGGTAGACCTGATCGAGCGGGATGTCCTGGACGAGGCGGTCGCCCCAGAAGGGTGCGGTGGGGACGGTGTCGAGGTTGGGGGTTTTGGAGCGGGCGGGGAGGGTGGCGATACCAGACGCTTCGCGTCCGCCGCTACGCGTCGTCCGCTCAGCGTCGGCGTCGGCGCGGGCTTTTAATTCGGCGACTTTTTCCTGTTGCGTGGCGCGTTTGTCCTGCCGGCCATCGATCTCAGCGTCGAGCTCGTCGAAGCGGTCGGCGACGATGTAGTCCATCAGACGCAGGCCCTCGAACGCATCGGTGCCATGATAGGTCTTGCCCTTGTAGGTATTACGTAAATGGCCTTCGCAATAGCTGCGTTGAAGGGCGGCACCGCCGAGGATCATGGGCACGTCGATGCCGAGGTTGTTGAGTTCCTTGAGGTTTTCCTCCATCACGTTGACGGACTTGACGAGCAGGCCCGACAGGCCGATGGCGTCGGGTTTCAGTTCGTTGTACTTGGCGACGATCTCGTTGATGGGGACCTTAATGCCGAGGTTGTAGACGGTGTAGCCGTTGTTGGTGAGGATGATGTCGACCAGGTTCTTGCCGATGTCGTGGACGTCGCCGCGGACGGTGGCGAGTAGCATGCTGCCTTTGCCGGTGCCTTCGATTTTTTCCATGAACGGTTCGAGCAGCGCGACGGCGGCCTTCATGACCTGTGCAGACTGCAGGACGAAGGGCAGCTGCATCTGCCCTGAGCCGAACAACTCGCCGACGACACGCATGCCGTCGAGCAGGTGGTCGTTGATAATGTCCAGCGGCGGGTACTTCTCACGGGCCTCGTCGAGCGTTTCGTCGAGGTGTTTTTTTTCGCCATCGATGATGTGTTTCCGCAGGCGCTCTTCGAGCGGCAGGTCGGCCAGGTCGACTTTGGTGGACTGGGCTTCGACGCCGTCGGGGAAGAGGTTGATGAAGATTTGCAGCGGGTCGGTCGTCGTGCTGCCATCTTCGAGTTCGACGGGTTGCTCGGCGGGGCGGTCGTAGAGCAAATCGAGCGCAGCTTGCCACTGTTCATCGGGGATGCGGTTCTTCGGCAGGATCTTGCTGACGTGCAGGATCGCGCTGGTCATGCCGGCCTGGACCAACTCGAAAAGAAACACGCTGTTAAGCACCTGCCGGGCGGCGGGCTTGAGCCCGAAGCTGATGTTCGAGAGGCCGCAGGTGATCTGGCAGTTGGGGAAGCGCTGCGAGATCAGGCGGGTCCCCTCGATGGTTTCCAAACCCGATCTCTTGTCCTGCTCCATGCCGGTGGACACCGGGAGCACGAGCGGGTCGAACATCAGGTCTTCTTCCTTGAGGCCGTACTTGGTGGTGGCCAGGCCGTGCATGCGTTCGGCGATGTCGAGCTTGCGCTGGCGCGTGCGGGCCATGGCCTCTTCGGGGTCTTCGTCGATGGTGCCGAGCACGAGTCCCGCGCCGTAGTCCTTGGCCAGCCGGCACATCGCGGCGAACTTGTCCTCGCCGTCCTCGAGGTTGGCGGAGTTGATGAGGCACTTGCCGCCGGCGGCCTTGAGCCCCGCTTCGATCGTCGCGGGCTGGGTGCTGTCGAGCATCAGCGGGGCGTTGACCTGGTTGGTGAGCTTGCTGACGATCGTCGTCATGTCGGCGGCGTTGTCGCGTCCCGCATAATCCACGTTGACGTCGATGACATGGGAGCCTTCCTTGACCATGTCGCGGGCCAGCGACACGATCTCGTC
This sequence comes from uncultured Phycisphaeraceae bacterium, assembly GCA_964523485.1. GTDB lineage: Bacteria > Planctomycetota > Phycisphaerae > Phycisphaerales > Phycisphaeraceae > Algisphaera. The sequence continues at coordinate 108,991 of CAZFZS010000011.1, forward strand.
CCAGTTTTCTTCTTCAAGGAGGCGTTTGAACTTGCGCG
>CAZFZS010000012.1:0-33344 GCA_964523485.1 uncultured Phycisphaeraceae bacterium
CATAGATCATGAGTCGGCTCAATGGGCAGGGTTTCTACAGGGCAGGTCTGACCCCTTTTTGTTACCCCCGTTTTGTTAACACAGCTTAGGGTTTTCGCCTTGCTTGCTGATCAGTGCGTGTTGGTTGGGCCATCGCATGCTTAAATTAGATGGCCAGGTGTCGGGATAGCCCTGCTCGGGTTGAAATTTGGCTGCGTCTATGTGAATTTTGATTAGGGGCGGGCGATCGCACAAATCGCTGGGAGGGTTTAGAATATCAGGCTCTGAATTAACTTCGAACGATTGATGATAGGAATTTTATGTCTGCTAAACCGATCTGGCATACCGATCCGCTTGAGGGGCCCGGGTGCGATTGGGTGTTGTTTCGTCGGCGATTCACGATCGACCAACCTGCGTCCTCCGCAGAGATGCATGTATTTGCTGCGAGTCGGTATCGGCTGTATGTCAACGGCCAAGTCGTCGGTCACGGCCCCGCCCGATACGTGCCGGGGCATGAGTGGTATGACACATACGATCTTTCGTCGCACCTACGTGCTGGTGAGAACACGGTGGTCATCGAGTCGTGCTGGATTAATGTGAATCATTTCCAGTCGATGCCCGATGATCGGCCGCGCTGCATCGCTTGGGGTGAAGTTCGTGGCGCGTCGGCCGTTCCGATCGATCTGGTCACGCCGGGGCAGTGGCAGGCGAAGGCGTCGGCTGCTCATTGTGCGGGGACGCCGCCGTTCAGCTTCGCGATCGGGCCGTTGGAGGTCTTGGATGTCCAGGCTCACGAATTGGAGCGGGGCGGTGATGGCGGCTGGTTTTCGCCGATGACGCTCGAGGAGCCGCTTTCGCCCGAACCTCGCGACCTGCCGATGCCTAGCGGCGAAGAGCTGGATTTCCAATGCATCTTGGCGGGAACCGTCAAGCGTGATGAAACACGGATCGGTTTCGTATCGGTCCATCCGACACAGGGCGGTGGACACCACGCACCGACACAAGGCGACAGCTTCCGTTACGCGACTTTTCTGCACAGCCCATCGGATCAGGCGGTGACGCTCGGTTTGCATTGGGGGCCGCATTTTCTGAATGGCCGGGAAATCTGCGGCCAGAACGACCCGCTTCACGGCAATCGCCAGAACGCGGAGGTGTCGCTAAAAGCCGGCTGGAATCTGCTCTGCGGCGAACCCCAGCAGGTGACCCAGGCCACCCCGCTGCTCATCGGTTGGCCCAGCGAAACCGGCATCACTGCACACGCCAGCCCGAACCGCGAAACCGCCAGCCCGATGCGCTATCAGACGCCTAAGCCGATCGAATCGGATCAACGATGGGCGGATGATCCGCCGAGCACGCTCGAGCAGCTTGAAGCGGAGGGCGAGGCTTGGCATGAGGTGGCTGCGGAGGACGACCCGCCTTGCCCAGCTCGCATTATGAGTTGGGATCGTATCGATCAGAACCTGCAAACCCCGCCGCATTTTCCGATGGGGGCCAAGCAGTTTCAACCGACGACGTTCGTTTTTGACCATCAAGCGGAATACCTTGGCCATGTCCTGCTGACGGTGGATGCACCGGAAGGCACGATTATCGACCTCGGCTATGACGAACGGCTGCGCGACGATGGCGTGATCGATTACTTCGCGACAAATCCTTTTACGGAAACCGCGGACCGGTTTGTTTGTCGCGAGGGCCGACAGACGATTGAAACGTTCCTGCCGCGCGGCGGCCGATACCTGCAAATCACGGTGCGGCCCACCAGCACCAGCGATCAGCCGATCGAGTTGATTGATTTGAAGGTGCTTGATGCCCGCTGTCTGGTCGAATATCCGAAGGAGCGCGACTTCGGCGACCCGCTGTTTAATTGGCTATGGCGGACCGGCGTCCACACGATGGAGTCCAATACCGAGGATGTTTTCTGCGACTGCCCTTGGCGGGAAAGGGGCTTGTATCTCGGTGACAGCTATGTGCAGTCCGCGGTCCACTTCTGCTTGTCTGAGGACACGCGCATCGTCAAACGATCGCTACGGCTGTTCGCCCAAGGTCAACGAGAAGACGGCCAATTGCCCTGCGTCGTCCCCGCCTGGCTGCGTTACCCGCACAGCGACTTCAGTCTGATCTTTACGCTTTGGCTGCATGATGCTTGGAAAGTGACGGGCGATGATGCGTTGGCTGAAGAATTGTTGCCCGCCGCCGACCGGGTGCTCGATAGCGAGACATGGATTACCTCGACGAACTCTTCGCTCTGGGACCCTACCGAAGAGAATCGCGTTTTTATCGATTGGGGGGTACGCAAGGCGGCGCGGACTTATCCGGAAAACGCGGTGGTCAATGCGTTTCGGTATCAGGCACTGCGCTGCTCGGCGGAGATGCATCAGGCTCTGGGTCACAGCCAAGAGGCCAAACAGCGAACCGCCCAGGCGGACCGCGTCGCGGAGGACTATCGTCAGCGGTTGTGGCAGGACGATCTCGGGCGGTTCGCTGCAGGGATTGAAAACGGCAAGCCCGTCGAGGCTCAAGTATTTCACGGCAACGTGCTCGCACTGACGTTTGGCCTGGCCGATGCGGATCAGGAGCCGCGGCTGATCGAGCACGTGCTGGATCGGCTCAGTCGCAATGCTGAACATGCGAAACAGGGCAAGCAGAACGGTGATTTTTTAGAGCTTTATTTCTTACGTTATGCATTGGACGCGATGGTCCGGATCGGCCGACACGATGTCGCCCGGCAGATCATCCGCGACCATTACACGCCGATTATGGAAGCGGATTCGCCGACGATCTGGGAATGTTTGCACCGTGGCTACTTCGACCGCGGCAGCCTTTGCCACTCATGGTCCGCCGCACCGTTGATGTATCTCGCCCGACACGGGGCGGAAGCTTAGGAAAAAATATCTTGAGCGGCGTGCGGTAAGGTGCTGTGCACCGCACCACAATTCCGTTGCGTTGTCTGGCACATTTTGATGCAAAGCCATCAAGGTGTGGCACCCGGCTCAACCCGGTTTATTCATAAAGCTGACCCAGCGCTGCTCGCATCGCGGCGGCTTTGTCGAGCGTCTCCTGATACTCGCAATCCGGATCGGAGTCGGCGACGATGCCGCCGCCCACGGAGAATTGCACTTTGCCGACCTGCGTGTCGGCCACCAGCGTGCGGATGGCAATGTTCAACTGCATCTCCGGCCGTGCCCCGACTTCGCCCGGCAACACATACCCCATCGCCCCGCAATACAAGCCGCGCGGCACATGTTCGAGTTCATCGATGATCTGCATTGCCCGCACCTTGGGGGCACCGGTGATCGACCCGCCTGGGAACGTGGCGCGGATGAGATGGCTAAGGTTGCGCGATCGGTGCAGTTGGCCGCGGATCGTGGCGACGCCGTGATGCACCGTCGGGTGGGATTCGATGCTGCGGGACTGAGTGATCTGAACGCTGCCGTAGTCGCAGACCCGGCCGAGGTCGTTGCGCATCAGATCGATAATCATGTTCAACTCGGCCGCGTCTTTTACCGAGTTTTTCAGTTGCTGGAGAGCGTTGCTGTCCTGGTGTGCATCGGTGCTTCGCGGCAGCGTGCCCTTGATAGGTCGGGTTGTGACTTCGCCGTCTGGCGAAAGTTTTAGAAAGAGTTCGGGCGAGGTTCCGCAGACGAATTGGTTGGGCGGGCCGTGGTCGGTCAGGCGTTCGAGGTAGCAGCCGTACCACGCGGGGGAGGTGGCGGCGAGCCGGTCGAAGAGTTGGCGGGGTCGGCCTTGCCAATCAGCGTGATGACGCTGAGCGAGGTTCACTTGAAAAATGTCGCCTTGGCCGATGTAGCTCAGAGCTTGCTCAACCATGCGACGGTGCGAGGCTTGGCCGGGATGGGTCAGCGTTTTAGTCGAATCGCTTTTTGACCCTTCATCCGAGGCGATGTCCTGCAACTCGAATATCTCACCAGCCGTATCGCTTGACCAGCTTCCGCAGGCATGCCATGAACCGTCCTTGCCGTCGTGAATCAGCCAGCCGGGGCAGCGTTGCATATGGACCGTCGGCCAGGGTCGGCCGGCCTCGCGGTCGTCTTCGGGACCATTGGGCAGTTGCTCGATATGCCGAGCCAGCCCATAGCCGAGTGCACCGACCCAGAGGTCTTGGCCAATGGTCACCGCGCGGGACCAGTCGCGGATCGGGTCGTGTTTAAAGTCGTGCGGTTCACTTGGCGGGTCACCGATCCATTGGCTTTCGCTGTCTTTGAATTCATAAGCCCCGACCGGCTCGGCCAGAATTGAATAGCGTGACCAGTTTTCGTGATATCGGCCGGAGTGCAGCAGACAAACAGGCCGACCTTCAGGCCAACGCTGCAGCGCTTCTCGTGGCGATAGCGTCCAGTCCAGCAATCGACTTTGATTCAGGCCAAGCACGCGGTCATGGTAGCGGTCGTTATTTGCCACGCTGGGCTGAATCACTAAGAAGTGACTGCAGGCTCGACAAGATGTCGCGGGGCCGGTTCACTCGGCGGGGTAGTGCGGACTGTTTCTGATGTGTCGATCCGACGTGCGGTGTGATGCAAATATACATCTTCCAGGGTGGGCGGGCCGACGGCGACCTGTGCGGCATCGCTACCAAGCAAACCTATGACATCCTGCACCATCGCGGCGGCTTCAGTGGTCTGCAAGCGGATTTCCTGCTGAATTAAAGAGAAATCACCTGGTGGGATTTGAGTGAATTGCTTCCGCAGTGTTTGCAGAACGGCATCGAGTTGCTGCGGATCGCGTGGGCGGATCGTGAGGATGGATTCACCAAGGGATTGCTTGAGATCAGCGGGTGAGCCAAGGGCAAGGCGTTTGCCATCTGCCAGAATCGCAACGCGGTCAGCCTGCTCGGCCTCATCCATCAGATGCGTTGTCCACAAAAGGGTTAGACCCCGTATTTCTCGAGCTTCTTCGAGCGAGGCCCAGAGCTGTCGGCGGGCCGCGGGGTCCAGGCCGGTCGTCGGCTCATCCATGATGAGCAGCCGGGGTGAGGTCAGCAAAGCCTTGGCGATTTCAACCCTTCGACGCATCCCGCCGGAGAAGGATTCTACCCGCTCGTCCCTCCGATCATCCAGACCCATTTGCTCGAGCGTGTCGCGGGCCAGCGTGGCTAACGCTTTGCGGTTCATGCCATAGAGCCTGCCGTGGCAGAAGAGGTTTTCGATGGCGGTGAGTTTGATGTCCAGGCTCGGCGATTGGAAGACCACCCCGAGCAGCGCCCGGGCCGCTGCGGGTTGGGTGAGCAGGTCACTGCCAAAAAGCCGGATGGCCGCATCGTTCGAAGCATTGGGCCGAAGCTGACCCGTCAGGATGCGGAACGTCGTCGATTTGCCGCCACCGTTGGGCCCAAGCAGTGCGAAGGCTTCGCCTGGCTGGACATCAAATGACAGTTCGGACAACGCATCGACCTGGGACTTCGCATAGCGATGCGTCAGCCCACGGGCCTCGACAGCAGGGGGGTGGCCTTCGGTCATGCCGGATTCATCAGCGTCACCGCCAGTACGACAGGCAGATAGATTAAGGAGGCAAAAAACATCCGTCGGGCGTGAAGCCGATCGCGGACGATCCAAAGTCGAATGGCGGTCCATAAAAACCATAGCCCTGCGATCGCCGCCACCGCCGCCGCTACTCCGCCGGCAAAGCCCAGCAAAGTCGGTAGCACGCCGATGGGCAGCAACAACACGCACCAGGCAATCGCCCGCCAAAAGCTGCTGCGACCGGTCGGGTCAGTCACGGCGTGCATTGCCATACCCGCCTTCGCGTAGTCTTCTTTGTAGAGATAGCCGATGGCGAGAAAATGCGGGATCTGCCAGATGAACATGATTGCAAAGATAACCCAGGCCTCGACGCCCAGTGTCCCATCCACCGCGGCGTACCCGATCAACGGCGGCATTGCCCCGGGTACCGCCCCGATGTACAGCGCCCAAGCCGACCGCGTTTTCAGCGGCGTGTAGATCAATGCGTAGCTGAGGATCGTGAATGCCGCGAGCCCCGAGGCCAACGGCGAACCCAGCAGGCAAAGCAACCCCTGACCCGCCAGCGTCAGTGTAATTGCCAACGCGAATGCTTCGCCGATCGGCAGTCGCTCGGCCGCAAGCGGGCGGTCCGCGGTGCGGGGCATTTTTGCATCGGTTCGGCGTTCGATGATCTGGTTGAACACGCTCGCCGCCATGCAGGACAGCGCGGTGCCCGCCAGCGTGCCGATCATGCCCAGCCAGGTCCAACTGAACTCGCGGGCGGCGAGGATGTAGCCGATCGCCGCGGTGACCACGACGAGCTGGGTAATGCGTGGCTTGACCAGCGTGCGGTAGTCCGCGAAGCGATCGCCGAGGCTATAGGCCGATGGCGAATCGACAGCGGGATCGGCTGGGTGCACGGCCGCGGAATCAGGCGGGGCGGCAGAACTCAAATTGCACCACTCGTGGCCCGCAGCCGTTCAGTTGTCGCCTCGCCTGCAGCAATGGGGGCAAGCTTCTTTTTCTCAGCCGGTACGGGCAGGCGGTGCAGCCGCAGCATCAGCCAAGTCGCTGTCGCCAGCAGCGCCGCACCGCAGGTCTGGTGCGCCGTTGCCACACTGGCCCATTCGCCGGTCCACACGGTCATCACCCCGAAAACCACCTGGAAAATCAGCAATACACCCAAGAGCGTTGCCGGGATGATGACCCGCCGTTCGCCGTTGAAGCGTCGCCAGACCCGCAGCACCAGCCAGAGGGTAAACGCACTGACAACCAGCGCGCCTAAGCGATGAGTGAAGTGCAGGTGGACCTGCCAGGCTTTATAGTCGCCGAAAATTGCAAAGCGGGCTGGGGCCTCGCCGGAGGCTTTATATTTTTCTACAGCCGCGTCGATCGACGCCTGGTCCATCGGCGGCATCCATTGGCCGTAGTTCGTCGGAAAGTCGGGGATCGCCAGCGCAGCATTGGAATGTCGCACTGCCGAACCCAGCGCGAGTTGGCCGACGATCAGCACCATCACTACGACCGCAAGTTTCGCGGCGAACGGTCGTCGCTTCTGACGGTACGCCTCAAGCCAGCGTGGCCCGGTGACCGCCGCGATGACCACGGTCAACGCGAGCACGAGCTGCCCGAGAATGCCGTGCAGAAACGCGAGAAATTGCGACTGCTCTGTGACGCGGAACCCACCGAGGCAGCCCTGAATAATTACGAGAATGAGTAATATCAACCCGAGGTAGCGAACCACCGGCGGTTGGCCTTTCAAGCGAAAAAGGCCGACAGCCATCACGATCGCGATGATGCCCACGAGCATGCCGATCAGCCGATGCGAATGCTCCGCGAAGGTGTCTTGGGCGTACAGCCAGGTGTCCAGCGGCGCGATCAGCATGAAGTGGCCAAATGTGCCCGGCCAGTCCGGCACGGCCAGCCCCGCCTCAATGCTCGTGACATGCCCGCCCATCGTGACCAGCGCGAAGGTGCACACGACCAGAAACAACGCCAGCCAGTGGAGCCACGGCCGATAGTGCGTCAGAGCGGATTGCGTTTCGGAACGGTTGCGCATCGCCGACAGTATAGATAGGCTTAAGAGGAAGTTCGCCTGCCGGGTTCAATCAATGTGGACGGCAGGCGAATTGTGCATGGTTTCATCCTAGAACGGATCAGCTTATACTGTCGATCATGACCCGCCGGCAAACCGATATTGCAATTTGCATCATTATTGACCCTCCGCGATAAGGCTGGCGGCCACTGCTCTGCAACCCCTCAGCCCTGCGACTCGCGGGGCTTTTTATTTGGCAACTAGCCTACTTCAACAAACCGAGTTTTTCTCCGCAGAGAATCTGTCCATGAGCGACAAACGACGCATCGAAATCTACGACACGACCCTGCGCGACGGCACGCAGGGCGTCGGCGTTTCACTCACCCTGACCGACAAACTCAACATCACCCGGATGCTCGACGGCCTGGGCGTCGACTACATCGAGGGCGGCTACCCGCTGAGCAACCCTAAGGACGTCGCCTACTTCGAGGCCGCGCAAACCCTCGACCTCAAGCACGCCAAGGTTTGCGCTTTCGGCATGACCCGCCGCAAATCCATCGCCCCCAAAGATGACCCGGGGATGCAAGCGCTGGTCCAGTCTCAAGCCCCGATCATCACCATCGTCGGCAAAACCTGGGACCTGCACGTCGATGAAGTGCTGCGGGTCGATCGCGAGGAAAACCTGGCGATGATCCGCGACTCGGTCGCCTTCTGCGATGCGGCCGACCACGTCGAGCAGGTGTTCTACGACGCTGAGCACTTTTTCGATGGCTACCGGGCGAACCCGAAGTACGCCTTGCAAACGCTCAAGGCCGCGGTCGAGGGCGGGGCCACGCGCCTGGTGCTCTGCGACACGAACGGCGGGTCGCTACCCGGCTGGGTCGAGCGGGCCATCCAGGAAGTCGGCACCGCGCTGGGCCGGGACGACCTGTTTGCAATTCACACGCACAACGACGGCGGACTTGCCGTCGCCAACGCGATGGCCGCTGTCGAGGCCGGTGCGTTGCAGGTGCAGGGCACGATCAACGGCATCGGCGAGCGCTGCGGCAATATGGACCTCATCACCGCTGCAGCCAACCTCCGGCTGAAGCTCGGCCACGACTGCCTCGCAGAAAACGCCCTGCCCCGCTTGCGCGAAATCGCCGAGCAGGTCTATGAACTGACCCAGCTCGACCCCGCACCCGGCCAGCCCTACGTCGGCGACAATGCCTTCGCCCACAAGGGCGGGATGCACGTCCACGCCGTCCAACGCATCGCACATAGTTATGAACACGTCGACCCCGCCTCGGTCGGCAACACCCGCCGGGTGCTGGTTTCTGAACTGTCGGGCCGAAGCAATCTCGTCGCGACATTAGGCGAAAAATTCGGCCAACAGATCTCGCCGGAGCTGCAGAAAAAGCTGCTCGAAAAAGTGCAGGACCTCGAACACCGCGGCTACCAGTTCGAGCACGCCCAGGCCAGCCTCGAGCTGTTGCTTCACGAGGTGCTCGGGCAGCGGCCGACGTTCTGGATGCTCGACCACTACCGCTGTGTCATCCTCGGCATCCACGGCCAACGCACGAACACCGAGGCCATCGTCAAGCTCTCGGTCAACGGCGAAGAGGAACACCGCGTGGCCGACGGTGACGGCCCGGTCAACGCGCTCGATGCCGCACTGCGCAAATGTCTCCGACCGCATTTCCCGGAGATCGATAACGTGCACCTGACCGACTACGCGGTCCGCGTGGTCAACCCCACCGCGGAGTCAGCGGCGACCGTGCGGGCTACGATCGAATTCGAGGCCCGAGGCAGCAACGGCGACCGACGCCGCTTCAGCACTGTCGGCGTCAACGAAAACGTCGTCGACGCCAGTTGGCAGGCCCTCAGCGATGCGCTGCAATATCACCTGATCGAAACCCAAGCCAAGCCCATCGCCGTCAACGGCGAGAAACAGTAGGAATACGATTCACTTCCCATTACATGACGTTTAGCCGAAGCGCCGAAGGTGCCGGTGCCGCTGGTCAGCAATTGCTCGCCAGCATTTAAGCCGCGATGTAGGCGGGGGGGCTGTAGTCGAGGCTGGCGGACTCGATAAGCCAGTGGATGTCACGGGTCGATCGCTCTGAGAGGTTGGTGAAACGCACGCCGACTTCAAACTGGTGGAAGCCGACCTGCTGAACCCAAGCGACTGCACAAGGCAAATCAATCTCGTGGCCTTCGTGATGTACGACCACATGCATTTTGTCGCCGACCTCGCAGGTTAACTTGCCTTTGCGAAGCAGCAGTGCCCCATCGGGCGAGATGTTCATGACCTGACCAAAACGCGTCTGGACGCCCTGGACATCGTGGCGAGTGGATGCACGGCGATCGGATCGTTTGAAAAGTTGAAACATGCGGTCGGTCCCCTGAGAGAAATGACGCCCCGGGGTTTTATCGACCAAATGAAGGCGGCACCTGTGCGGCGGGTGGGCAAACGTTGTTCTTCCAGCCGACCGTGACACGAACCAAAGCTCATGATCAAGCGGTGGCATTGTCGCGGTCGCGTTACACTTTCTTGCTATGGATAAGCATCAAAACGCAGCACCGTCCGATAAAGCCGGGCCTGGCAGCGCACCGAGCAGTAGTGACACCACTTTTGCAACACTTACCGAGGGTGACCTGCCGGTCCGCTCGCTGACCAGCGCGATCGGCGTCGAGGCGAGCGTGCTGGAGAACGGCTGCCTGCACTATCTCAATGCTCCCGGGGTGATGGTTAACCTGTTCCCGGCTGATCCCTTGGCCGGCGGCGGGCATCGGCTCTATGTCCGGCAGGTCGATGAAGAGTCCGTGCTCGGCTGGGTCGAGGTGATCGGCCCCCGCTCATCGGCGAAAGTCGCGAGCGATGGGCAGCGGATCGGTTGGCAGCTCACTTGGGACAGTCCGACCGGCCCCGTGCAGATCAAAGCCACACTCGGCCTGCACGACCAGGTCACCGCATGGGGCTGGACCGTTGAGTTGCATTCCGAGCAGCAGGCGAGTTTCGACGCGATTCTCGTGCAGGATGTCGGCATCGCCAATCGCGGTCAGATCCGCAACAACGAAGCTTATACAAGCCAATACATCGACCACCGCATTGATGTTTATCCCGGCATCGGCCACGCCACCGCCGCGCGACAGAACCTGCCGCAGGGCGACAACAACCACCCGTGGCTCATGCACGCCGTGGCTGAAGGCGCCGCCGGTGCGATGACCGACGGCTACGCTTTCTTCGGCACGGCCTACCGCGACACCGGCGAGCCCGCTGCGATCCTGCAACGGCGATGGACCAGCCGGGTGTTGCAATACGAATGGTCCTGCCATGCCTTGCTGTCCAACGCATTTGCAGCGGGTGCAGATCAGCCGGGCCGGTGCACGTTCGTGGCCCGATTCGTGGACGACCATCCTGCGCCGTCATCGGTCGATGACATTGAGCATTTGGCCGGCCTGATCGAATCGCCCGCCACGACTTGGCCCAGTATGGATTTTGAAACCGCGGAGGCGTTCAACAGGCGGCCCGCTTCGCCGAGGCTGGGACCGATCTTCCCCGCTGCCGAATTGTCGCCGCAGCAGGTCGATGATCGCTTCGGTGAGGACCATCGACACGTCGACACTATTGGCGAAGCTCGCGCTTCATTTTTTCATGAAGACAATGCTCATGTCGTGATGCAGCGCAAGGAATTTGAGGTCCGGCGCAGGCACGCTCATATTCTCAAGGCCGGCCGATCTACGCTGCCCGGGCCGGATGTGCTGTGCGGCACATCGACGATGGCGGGCGGCTTCGCATCGCATGTCTGCCTCGGCAATACGAACTTCTGCAAAGCCCTGCCAGTGTCCCGCGATGCTTTGGGCGTCGGTTCCGCGAGTGGTTTGACGCTGGAGGTCACGCGGGACGAGGACGATGCAATCTGGCAGCGCCTCGGGATCGCGTCGGCGTTCGAGATGCGGCCCGATCGCTGTCGCTGGGTCTACGCCGCGAGCGATGCGACGGTAACCGTCGAGGCGTCAGCCGATGAAAATGATGCGTTGCAGTTCCAAGTGGAAATTGAAAGCGATCAGCCGATGCGGGTTCGGCTGATCGCGGATGTCATTGCGGGCGATCAGGAGTACGTCCACCCAACGCATCTCACGCTCGATCGGGCAGCGGGGCGGTTGCGGTGGTGGCCGGATCAGGCAGCGATGATGAAGGGCCCTTACCCCGAGGCGAGCTTCAGCCTGGACTTCGCGGATGCATCGCAACTCGACGAGCTCGGCGGTGATGAACTGCTTTACGAAGATGGCCATCGACGCGGCTACGCAGTCGTCGTCGCGATCACACAACCCGTGCACCAAATCGGCTGGTCGATCCATGGCACGCTTGGTGTCGAAGACGATAAATCAACTTCGTCTGAATCGCTGCCGGTCCCGAAGCTCCTGCATCCCGACGACGATGCGGTGGCATCGCTCGGCGATGCGTTGCCATGGTTCGCGCACAACGCCGGTATCCACCTCACCGCGCCGCACGGCATCGAGCAGTACAGCGGCGCCGCGTGGGGCGTCCGCGATGTATGTCAGGGGCCTTTCGAATGGCTGCTCTCGGTCGGTGACCATCACCACGCGGCAGAGATTCTCGCGGACGTATTCAGCCACCAGTACGAGCAGCGTGGCGATTGGCCGCAATGGTACATGCACCCGCCGTTCCAGCAGATCCAGTCCTCGCATTGCCACGGCGACATCGTCGTTTGGCCGCTGCTCGCTACGTCACGCTACCTCGAGACGACCGGCGACCTGAGCATCCTCGACCGCGAAGTGCCTTACACCCGCGACGATGGTTTCGCGTTCACCGATGCAGGTGCTTCAATCCAGAGCCACATCGAAAAGGCCCTTCAACGCATCGAATCGCAATTCATCGAAGGCACCAGCCTGCTGCGGTACGGTGACGGCGACTGGAACGACTCGCTCCAACCCGCTCAAGACGCGATGCGGCATCAGATGGTCAGCACCTGGACGCAGATGCTGCTGTACCAAGCGACCGATCAATTGGCCGAGGCGATGGAAACCCAAAGCGATGAAGCCTTCGCGAATCGATTGCGAGATTTAGCGGAGCGTGTTCACTGCGAGATTCAGCAGCGGCTGATCGCGGACGGCGAGACGGCGGGGCTTTACTTGCATCATGAAGAGGACCATCAGGCCCGCTACCTGCTGCATCCACGCGATGAGCAGACGGGCATTCGTCACCGTCTGCTGCCGATGATCCGCGGGATCATTTCCGAGTCGCTCACCGCCGAGCAGGCAGAGCATCACGCGGAACTTATCACAACGCATTTGCTGGCCCCGGATGGGGCACGGCTGTTCGATCGGCCGCCGCATTATCGTGGTGGACTCATGCGTCACTTCCAACGGGCGGAGTCGGCGGCATTCTTCGGCCGCGAGGTCGGGTTGATGTATACCCATGCCCACCTGCGTTACGCCCAGGCGATGGCCAAGCTCGGCCGGGTCGACGATCTGCTCAAAGCCTTGCTGACAATTAATCCGGTTGCCTTGGCCGAAACGGTCTCTAACGCGTTGCCGCGACAGGCCAATGCATATTTCAGTAGTTCGGACGCCGCTTTCGCGGACCGCCGCGAGTCCGAGGCGGAGTACGAGGCGTTGATGCAGGGCGATGTGCCGGTGCACGGCGGTTGGCGGGTGTACTCCTCCGGGCCGGGCATTTTCATCGGCCTGATTCGCGAGCAATTCCTCGGCCTGCGGCGCCGCTACAAACATCTCGTCTTCGACCCGGTGCTCCCCGCGTCATGCAATGGCTTGAAAGCCGAACTGCCGCTGCTCGGCCGAACGGTCACAGTGCAATTCCACGTCGACAGCGAAAGCGCATCCGCCCGACGCGTAACGGTCAACGGCCACCTTGTCGAATCCACCGGCCGCGAAACCAATCCCTATCGCGAAGGCGGCCTGTTGATCCCGGTCAACGACGTCGCGGAGTTGCTGAATAAAAACGGTAACCAGATCGAAATCTGGCTATGAACATAACACAATCTTTTCAGCGTTTAGCGGAAGCAGCGAAGCTGCTCCGTCCCCATTCCAATCATTCACCGCGTGTCGGCTCGACCGAGATCAGCAACTCCAAACGATTATCCGGTCGAAGCGGATAGGCCCGCCGCACCTCGCCCGGCAGCCACCGTCCTGCGGGGAAAAACGCATTCATGCTCGGCAGGTCGACCGTGTGCAAGTCGTAGCCTTTTGCATCAATCACAACCCGCTGTTTCACACCGCGTGAAATCAGCGGGACGCGAGCTGTACCGTGCTCATTACCCTGAAAACTTTTCGCATCCTCGGCATCGGCGGCGAAGGCCGACCGATTGCCGACTATCAATTGCGGGTTCGCCACGGGCTGGCGATCCAGCGAGTCCCGCACGGTCATCAGCACCCAGGTCTCCGGCACGCTCTTCGATTGACAGCCGATCGAGGCGAGCAGCAGCAGACCCATCAGCGGGATGGTGAGGCTTTGGCACATGCTAGCCACGTTACCACGCCAAGCTCAGCCGGGCCATTGTCCGCGGAACACTTCGACCGCCGGCCCAGTCATGATGACGTGACCTGGCTCGCCGTCAGCGTCATCGTCTTTCCATTCCAAGTGCAATGGCCCACCGGGCAGATGGGCCGTGATCGAGCGGTCGGTCCGGTCCGCCATCACGCCGGCCACGCAGACCGCCGCGGCCCCGGTTCCGCAGGCCAGGGTCGCGCCGCTGCCGCGTTCCCAGTGATACACATCGACCGTCGACCGATCCCGGACGCGGACGAAATGCACGTTGATTCGCTTCGGGAACGCGGGGTGGGTCTCAAACGTCTTGCCGAGTTCGGGCCGTTCCAGCGGGTCATCATCATCGATAAACAGCACGACATGCGGGTTGCCCATGCTCACGAACTTGGCATCGTTCAGCTCCGGCGTCAGCTTCTCCGCATCGACCGGGATGCTCGGTAAATCCAAAACCGGCCTGCCCATATCGACGCTGACCTGATCGACTTTGCCAGCCGCATCGGTGGTGTAGCTCAGCGCAAGCACGCCGTTGCCGGTCTGAATATGCATCGGGTTCGCCTCCGGGGCCGGCCCGAGGCGGTGGTCGTGGATCATCTTGCAGACGCAACGGATCCCGTTGCCGCACATCTCCGCCTCGCTGCCATCGGCGTTGAACATCCGCATCCGCGCATCCGCCTCAACATCCGGCTTGGCAGGCATCGCGAGGATCAGCCCATCACCGCCGACGCCGAAATGCCGATCCGCGATCTGCATTGCCAGAGCCGCAGGATCGTCGACCGACTGCGAAAATGCATCGATGTAGACGTAATCGTTCCCCAGTCCATGCATCTTGATGAAATTGAGTGGGCGGGTCATAGCCGGGCATCATAGAACGAAAAACAACTAACGAAGGCGATCTGCGAAACTTTGCTTCGCGTGGGATGTGATCCATTCCTTCATTTAGTCGGCGATGCAAAAGATCTTTCCCGAACCTCACACAATTGTTAACAGCACCAACAAACCCACCGAACCGGCCGTGACCCACCGCACCCGCTGATCTGCCGAGGTGTTTTTGAGTGGCTTGCCCATCAGGCTGCTCAGATAATTCTGCCGACTCGCGATCGAACCGTGCCGCCAACTGAATCGGCTGGGCGAGACGTGATTCAAATCGGCCACCCGTTGCAACGCCAACACCATCGCCTGAACTGAGGCTTCGTCGAACGTATCAGCATTGTTCGTCGGCTCGATTTCTGTGTCGCTAAACTGTCGCGATTCCGTCGCCAAATGTCGAGCGGCGAACGTATCTGCCTGTCGTTCGATACCGCGTGATGCCCAGCCAAACACCCAGACCCACACCGCGATCGCCACCGCGACGGCCACGCCCTCGACCCACATCGGTGCCGTCGGCCAACCGGCCGACAAGCGATCCAGGAGTTCCGCCAGCCCCCAGGCGGTCGCGCCCGCGGTGATGCCGAGGATGGGCAGGTGGCGGAGTTTGACGTGGGCAATCTCGTGGGCCATGACCGCTTCGACCTGCCGCGGCCGAACCTGATCGAGCAAGGCGTCGGTCAGGAGGATGAATCGCACCGGGCCGAACAAGCCCATCACCGCGGCATTAATCATGCCGCCATGCGTCCGCCACAGCAGCAACTCGCGGACTGCGATGCGGTGTTTCTGACACATCAGAAGAAGACGTTGCCGGGTCGGGCCCGCCGGCAGCGGGGCGGTGCTCCACAGTTGGCGGATCATCAGCGGGGCCAAAACAAATACCGCCCCCGCCCCTGCAAGGCTCGCCCAGGTCGCGCCGGCTTGCGTCAACAGTTCACGCCCCTGCGCCCAGCCGACCATTTCGATCCAAGCCATGATGGTCAGCAGCGGCAGCAGAATCAGCCCGACTTGATGTCGCAGTTGGCTGAGCAGGAATTGCCCGCGCGTCCACAGGGGATACACGGGCAGACCCAGGTCCGCGCGCCGGAGGATGCTCGCTTCACGCAACCGCCGCTCGACCGGGTAATACGCCCACCACATAAACACCAGCGTCGCCAGCGTCGGCAGCATCGCCGCGAATTCATCGAGCAGGATGACATCGCGGGCGCCAGGCATTCGTTCTGTGTTGCTGCCTCGGATGAAATCCAGCCAGCCGACCCAAAGATCGAGCAGATAAAGCAGCAACAGGCCGAACGTCGCCATGCTGGTCAACCGGCCCAGCCGCCGCAGCCAGGCCTGCCCGTTGACTTTGCCGAGATGGTCAACCGTCAATCGGCAGATCAACGCATAGATCAGCCCGAGCAGCAGCTTCGGAAGGAAGACCACCGCTAATAGTTCCCAAACGGCCAAGCTCGGTCGATCAATAAAACTCAGGCTCGGATCGTCGTGGACAAAGATTCCCAGCGCGAGCGCTAGCAGCACAAGCTGAATCATGACTCACCCCAAATCAAAGCTCGGGGGTCGGGAGTCACAGCCGGTGAAAATCATCGCGCGTGAAGGCCTCTGCCGCCCGGCCCGCCTCGGCGATCTGCGGGTCGTCGTGCTGCTTGGCCCGATCAATCGCTGCTTCGAGGCTGGCGAGATTGGCTTGGCCATCGGGCCGGAATTTGGCATAGCCCAGCCAGAGCGTCGCCGCGATCCGCCAGGACCGGTCCTGATCTTTTTCCGCGATGCGGATCAGGTCCGCGACATTGACCTCGGGGCTGTACATCGTTTGCAGCTTGGGCGTCCACGTTTCGAGCACTCGGCCGAGGGCATCGATTCGGATCGTGGCCGATGCCGTATCGGCCTCTCGCTGCTTCAAGAGCATTTGGTACCGCGGAAGGGCCTGCTGCATCATCGCTAATCCGGCCCGCCGCAGGGCCAGTCGCTGGCTTTGCGTGATAAGACGTTCGCCCATGACGACCACTGCCGCGGCGGCACGCTCAGCCTCCATCGGCTGATCCTTTTTCCATTGATCCGAAGCGACCAAGACCGCGTGACTTAACCGGCGTAGGTGGGACTGAGCCTCGTTGCCGCCGCCAATCGTTAGCGGCACGCGGTCATCGAGTAGACCCGCTTCCACCACGCTTGCATCCATCGCATCGATCAACAACTCGGCTGCACGCTCGGTCAGAGCAGGCTCCGGGGTCGCTTTCTGTAGGCCACGCTCATTTTGTTTCGCAAACCGGAAGGCCTCGGTGTAAATCGGATTGGCGACGCCGTCTGATCGTGAATCCGAGTTGATCGTTGGCAAATTTTCAGGCCAACTCACTTGCTGCAGCGCCTCATCCGAGCTTGCTGCCGTGGCGGCATCGCTGTCGCCACCTCCGGAAAGCAGGACATAGCCGAGGGCTGCAAGCAGAATCAGGATCGATAGGCCGATGCCGAGTTTCACGCGAAAGTCTCCTGAGATGCCGCCTAAACCACGGGGGTCTGCAGCGCGGCGTAGTGTGGCAATTCCAGGGCCGGCTGTGAGGATTTCGATACCGAGCGTTCACCGACGAAGACCCGCAGCAAGTTCGGGACGTCCAGGTCGTCGCGATCGCCCAGGCCGTGGCCGATGTTAAGCATCTTCATTGGTGGTGCGACGCCGTGCGTGTCTGCGAGGCCGGCGACGAGTGCCGCACCGGTCGGGGTGACCAGCTCGCCGACCCGGTCCACGCCGACGGTCGGCAGGTCGCGCATGAGCATCGCTGTGGCCGGCGCGGGCACTGGCATTAGGCCGTGGTCGCAGCGGACATAGCCCCGGCTGATCGGCAGCGGCCCGCTCGAAATCGTGTCGATGTCCAGCAGTTCCAATGCCACTGCGGAGCCAAGGATGTCGACAATCGAATCGACCGCACCGACCTCGTGGAAGTGCACCTTGTCGATCGACATGCCGTGCACCGCCGCCTCGGCTTGGGCTAATCGGCGGACCACCCGCTCGGCCCTAGACTTGGCCCGGTCGGCCGTGTCAAGCTTTTCAATCAACGCCAGCAGGTCTTTCAGATGCCGGTGCGGCCCGTGATGGTGATGAACATGTTCGTGACCCCCCGCATGGGTGTGTTCGTAAGGCTGAAGCTCACCCCGGTCGTGTTGAGTTGATGCACCCGATGTGGGCAGCCGGACTTTGAAATCGACCCCCGCGATGCCCCGACGGATGCCGCGCTCAGCGTTGATGTTTTCAATCGGCAACACCGCCAGCGGTTCGAGTGCGGCACGGACCTGATCGAGCTCGGCGCCCGCGTCGATCAGCGCGCCGAGCATCATGTCGCCGGCAATACCGCTGAATGGGTCGAGATGCAGATGCCTGTGCATGGTTGCCGATCATAACGCTCGATCTTGCGACCGGCCACCATTACCGCGACCCCTGCTCGCCTGATCTGCGTATCATGAACACTCCCGAGCTTCTAGAGATTTGCAATGACTTCAGACCCCGCCGGCCCCGACTCTTCCAACGATCCTTCGCCGCACAGCCGGCCGCCAATCGACGCCCGCGCCGCGGCTGTGCCGCCGCCACCTCCACCGCCCGGCTACATGCCGCCGGCTTACGCGCCCCCTCCCAAGCAGCGGGGCCTGCTGACTAAGCTTGCGACTTCGCTGGTCGCCTCCTTACTGATCTTTTCACTGATTACGAATGTCTACCTCGCCTTTCTGGTCTACTCGCTGACCGCGGGGGGCGAGGGGGTGTATCGCGAAGGTAATGGCGAGCAGGCCGGCCGCGTCGCCATCGTGCCGATCGAAGGCGGCATCGATGACGACATGGTCAAGTTCGTCAAAACCGCTTTCAAGGGGTTTGAAAAAGAAACGCCCTCGGCGGTCGTGCTCCGCATCAACTCCGGCGGCGGAGGCGTGACCGCCTCCGATCAGATTTGGCACACGATCCATCAATTCAAGGCTGAAAACCCGAAAGTTGCCGTCGTCGCGAGCTTCGGCGGCATCGCGGCCAGCGGCGGGTACTACATCGCTGCCCCGGCCGACTACATCTACATCGAACAGACCGGCATCACCGGCAGCATCGGTGTCATCGCCCAAATTCCGTCGCTGGCTGGCACGATCGACAAGCTCGGCATCGAGATGAATACCGTCGTAGCCGACGGGTCTGGCAACAAAGCCATAGCTAACAATCTCTTCGAGAACTGGAAAGACGAGAATGGTAGCCTAACCCCCGCGGGTGAAAAGAACCAGGCGGTACTCAAGAATCTGCTTAACAGCGCTCACAACCGTTTCGTTGATGTTGTCGATCAGGGTCGGCCAAGCCTCGACCTCGGCGAGGTGCAGTCGCTGGCGACCGGCGACATCTTCACCGCACAGGAAGCGGTCGAAGCGAAGCTTGTCGATGAAACCGGCTATCTCGATCAGGCGATCGACAAGGCGATTGAGCTCGCAGGCCTCGGCCCCGATGCCGACCCGAAAGTCACCGTGGTCCGCGAGCGGCAGTCCGGCCTGCTCGGGCTGCTCGGGGCACAACGTGGACAGGTTACGCTCGATCTCAAAAGTTTTTCACCGGGCGAAGTCCGCACCTGGCTGAATGATTTTTCGCAAGTACAGTTGGCTTACCGATACACGCTGCGGTGAGCGTTATGTGAGATTGAAATTTCTGATTGTTGATCGGTACTGCGGGATTGAACTGGTTCCAGCCGATTGATACAGTGGAGACTCATATCGCTTTCGCCGGGCACTCTTTTCAAAGGATTTTTCTGTGAACATTCGTGAATATCTCAACAATAACTCGGCTGTCGCGACGATCGTTGCGGTGGTCGTGCTGGTTCTCGCCTTGGGCATCATCGTCTGGACTAGCCGAGGTCCCAGCACCGGGCCGATCGAGACTTATTACTTCGATATGAATACGCAGCGGCTGGTTACTGCGACCGGTGAGCCGACGCCGTTCGATACCGGCTCGGGCGACTTCAATTACCCTGCCGAGGGCGCTGGCATGCACCCTGCGGGCGTCAACGCACAGATCTTTTCTTGCACCGAGAGCTGCGACAATGTTGAGGCGGGCATGACCGCCGATGAGGTCAAAGCCGCGGGCGCTTTCATTGGATACCTCCAGCGTCAATCCCCAGAAGCAGCCGAGGTTCAAAAGAAATACGAGTCAGGTGGACAGCTCACGCCCGACGAAGAAGAGATCATGTACACCATGGGCCAACTCGTCGCCGCACCCGACGGCGGCCAATGGGTCCCCGCGGAATCGGAAGAGGGCTTCAGGCTGACCGATGTTTATTCATCGAACTGCGCCGATGGCCAGAAGCTGACACCTTGCTATCCGTAAGGATGTCGCCACACCGGCTAGGCCTTTGCCTTAGACACCCCGCCGGACTGATCGGAAAAGAACTTGGCTGTGATTCGACATGACCGTCGCACCTCCAGCCCGCCATACTGTCAAATTCAATGATCCGACCGCATTTCTTGCGGTCGGTTTTTTTTTAATCCTGTTGCTTCTTACCGGATGTACCGCGTTTGATCAGCCATATAAAACCGACCAGGCATTGGACCGCTCGCTGTCGCAGCGGGCCCGGGTGCGGATCATCGCCGGAAGTCAGCCGCAAGCCCCGGCCGATCGCGAAGTGTTGCTGAAACTTGTCGTCGAAGACCGCCACCCTCTGGCGGTTCGCGAAGCTGCAATCGATCGTCTGATCGAAGTGGATGCGCCGAAGTTTTGGCAAGCGATGAATGTCGCCTTGCCAATGATTAATAGGCCCGAGTTGTTCGAATTCTTGGCCGAGCGAGTGGGAACCGATGAACACGCCGCGAGCCTGGACGGCTGGTTGATCCGCTGGAGCTTGCCGACTCCTGGACTCGTCGACTCGCATGACCCGATGCGGAAAGCATTGGTTGAATTGCTCGATATTGATCCGCAGGAGCAAAGCCTTCCGCATGTTTTGATGGATCGATATGTCGCTTCCCGATCCGACCACCTCGCGGTCGCGGCTTGGGTTGCTTTGGCGGAGCGAACGCACCCGCAATGGCTCAACACATTGTTAAAAACCTCGATCAAAGATGTGGAAGAGCGGACGCCCAATCAACACGATTCGGGAAAACAAACCCTGGCAAATTTTCTGCTCGCTGTAAGCCCTGAACACAGGCTGCCGACCAACCGTGAAACTTTGAGTTGGGCAGAGAAATTGAAAGCAGAAGGCTATCAGATCACGCGAGATTTACGCTATATGAAAATGCGTAGGACGATGCTGATGGCTGGACTTGAGGGCGATGTGCGGCCACACCTGAGACACCTGCCGCTTATGATGCATTCAGAGAATTGGGATTTATCGCGCGGGCAGATCGAAGACTTCGCTGAAGCAGAAAACCACGTCGTGCGCGAGCGAAGACGTTTCAGTGAAGGTCTTTTCCCGAGCGCTCAACCAGATAAGATGTTGGTCTGTTTCGACTACACCTTAGAACGCGCAATCCGCAGCGCGTTACAAGACAGCAACCTGATGAGCCAGTGGTTTGACCAGGCCGACGCCGACCACGCGGACACGACCAGCGAGCATGGCGGGGTGCTGACCTGGGACGAGCAGGGGGCGTTAATCGCGAAGTCTTTTCCGCCGGCCGAGCGATTAACGGATAAGCAATTCGTCAATCCGCCAGCGGCGATCGAGGCGATGTACGCCGGGCTCGCACACTATCACTTCCACGCCCAGCGACATGACAACGCCAAATACGCTCGACATGGCCCGGGCGATTTACGGTTTACCCGAGAGATGCAGGCGGCCACGCTCGTGCTGACATTTATCGACCGCGACACGCTGAACGTTGATCTCGCGATTGCAGATCAAGTTGTCATCGATCTCGGGGACATTAAGCGTCCCGGCAGCAATTGAGTGCGAATTCTTTCACCAACTCGAACAGCTGCCGAGTCTGCTCGGAGGGCTTTTGGTCCTCTGGCTTCGGCATCGGGTTCGGGGCATTGAAAACATGATTCGCATCAAGAATAACTTCGGGTTCAGTACCCGCGGATTTTGTGAGGCGATGGACATCCGCGACAGGTACGGTGTCATCGTCATCGCCATGGATCGCCAAGAGTGGGCAGCCGAGATTGCCCGCTGCACGAATCGGGTCATGACCCTCCGGGTCGGCCTCGATCTCATCAAGCCATGCCCGGCCCACAAACAGTTCCTGCCCGGTCCGACCGGAGGGTGAAGACATCCGACCCGCCCGCTTGAGTATCTCGGCCTGCTCGTCGGTCAGCCGACTCGCATCCGCGGGGCTGGCCGCCGTCACCACGCCAGCGACGGGTCGGCCGACCCCGGCGAGGCGGGCTGCGGTCAGCAGCGACGTAACACCGCCCCGGCTGTGGCCAAATAGCACAACGGGAAAAACCGTTTGTTCCTGCCTCACCTGATCAACGACGGACGTCAGATCAAAAACCTGCTTCATCCAGGTATCGCGCTCGAACAGGTCCGGCCGCTCAAACGTCTCGTATTGTCGAGTCATCCCGCTGTGGCTGAAATTGAAACGGTGAGCGATAAGCCCTGCAGTTGCAAGATGATCGGCCAGCCGCGGCAGCAAGCCATAATCCTTGTAACCTTTGAAGCCATGACTCAGGATAACTTGGCCGATGGGAACAGTCCCATCGGGCGGGGAGTGGGTGTCGCCAAAGATTGGCTGAAGATCGACGCCTTGGATGGTCCATTCATGGGTCGGCATGTAGATGCTAAGCCTATCTAAAAAGACAGCCCGCCGCGTCAAGCGGCGGGCTGTCAAGACTTGCGTGCAATTTAAGAAGCGTATTACTTCTTGCAGGTACATTTCGAGGCGTCACCGCCACAGTCGCAGCACGAGCAATTCGTACAGTCGGTGCAACTCTTGCCGCAGCCGCCGGCATAAGCCGGTGCGATGCTGCCGAGGCTGAACGAAGCGGCGGCAATCAGTGCGAGGAGATAACGTGACATAACGATTCCTTTCAGAAATTTTTCATAAGACTGGTTGGGAGGGCCGAGCGGGAACACCCCGTCCGGGCCGAACGGATTCAAACGATCATCTTTCGGATCGCTTGCAGGTTCAGCCCAGTTTTGGCGGGTGCGGCTCGGGCATCAGACCCTGGCTTTCAGCCTGGTCCTGCAGAAGGACAGGACCCAAGACCGAGATTCCAGAAACCAAAGTCAGCGGCCGAAGCAGATCGGCCATCACCACCATCGCCATGCAGCAACAGCTCATCGGCACATCATGACAGGGCATCGGAGTCTGCTGAGATGACTCCGATGAGTTGGTTGGCGTTGTCGACGAATGGGCGAGCATTGAACGTAGCGAGCAGCAGGCCGTGTCAGCGGCGGACTGTTCCGCTTCATGCGATGAAGCAGACATCATGCAGACACCGGCCGCGTCGCCTCCGCCGGACTGTGATGGCGAAATGCCTGCCACCATGGGTAGCATCGCGCCGGGCAGCAGCAGAACCGCAAGCAAGATGGCGACCAGACTTTGCATCTACCTCAATTATAAGTTCGAAATCAGACGAATCAATCATGCAGCCCATGTTCGCTTTCCGGGCCGTCCAGCACGTACGTGTCGCCAGCATTGAACAGCTTGTCGAGATCCCCGAGGCCACGCTTCGCGATCGCCTGATCGACCTGATCCGTGACCATTGCCTCGTAGGTCGGCTTGTCCTCGCGGTAGAGCACGCCCATCGGCTCGGGGAATTCGGGGTAGTGCAGCCGGGCCAGCATTGCGGCCAAGGCGGGGTTGGTTTCATCGTGAAACAGCAGGTCGTCTTCAGAAACGCCAGCCTCACCGATGGCGACGACCTCCGGCCGATAGCCGACCAGGCGTATACCCCTGTCGCGATCCTTGCCGAAGATCATAGGCTTGCCGTGTTCGAGGTAGAGCACCGCATCGTCTTTCGTGTCGCGTCCGGTCAGTTCGTCAAATGCGCCGTCGTTAAAGATATTGCAGTTCTGGTAGATTTCGACCAGGGCCGTACCCTTGTGAGCGGCGGCTTTCTCCAATACATCGGTCAGCCCTCGGTCCTTGTCAGTTGACCGGGCCACGAAGGTTCCGCCCGCCGCGAGAGCGATCTGCAGCGGATCGACCGGGAAGTCCAACGAACCCATCGGCGTCGACTTGGTTTTCTTGCCTGTCTCACTCGTCGGTGAGTACTGGCCCTTGGTCAGGCCGTAGATGCGGTTGTTAAATAGCATCAGGTTGGCGTCCACGTTGCGACGCAGGATGTGCATCAGGTGGTTGCCGCCGATAGACAGCCCGTCGCCATCGCCGGTGACCATCCAGACATCAAGCTCCGGATTCGCCAATTTGATGCCGGTAACAAACCCCGGGGCTCGGCCGTGGATCGAGTGAAACCCGTAGGTGTTCATGTAATATGGAAATCGCGACGAGCAGCCGATGCCGGACACGAAGACTGTCTTCTCACGCTTCGCCCCGATCGTCGCACAGACTCGCTGCACCGCGACGAGGATCGAGTAGTCACCACAGCCCGGACACCACCGCACATCCTGATCGGAGGCGAAGTCCTTGGCTTTGAGTTGGGGTAGAGGGTTACTTGTTGACATTGTCGGTATTTACCCACCAAAGGGATCTTTAGGTTCGGTATCCAAAAGTTCTACTCGCTCGACCATCAGCGCATCGAGAATATCAATCGTTTTCCAGTTCATCGCAGGCCCCATCAACATCCGCCCACCACCGCTCGGCGTCACCTGACCGGGGCTGGACACGGTATGGCTGGTCCGGCTCGGGAAATACAAGCGGAAAGGCTTACAAAGCATTCGCAGTAAGTAATGGCTTGATCTCTGCTGGGTTCATAAAGCCGCTTCCATGAGTAAATTTCTACCCACAATTTTAATCAAGTATCGATTCAATCGAGCGTTCAATTTCCTCAACTAGGAACGGCTTGCCCTGAATTTTATTCAGGCCTTTTGCGTTGATGTTGAATTGACCGTTGATGAGCAGGCGGAGTTGGCCGGTGTTGAGTTCGGGGATCAGGACTTTTTCGAACTTGCCCAGCACCTCGCCGAGGTTTCGGGGAAAAGGATTTAGGTGGCGGAGCTGGGCGGAGCTGACGTTCATGCCCTTGGCCTGGCAGTTGTTGACGGCGGTGGTGATGCTGCCGTAGGGCCCGCCCCAACCGAGGACCAGGAGGTCGCCCCCGGAAGCATCGCCGTTGATTTCGAGATCGGGCAGGGTGTCCGCGACCTTGGCGACCTTTGCGGCTCGCAGCTCGGTCATATCCTGGTGGTTCTGCGGGTCGTAAGAAACGTTGCCGGTGATGTTTTGTTTCTCGAGGCCGCCGAGGCGGTGTTCGTAGCCGGGCGTGCCGGGCAGGGCCCAGGGGCGGGTGAGGTTTTCATCGCGGGCATAGGGTTGGAAACCGTTAGAGGCGGCGCTGTTGAGGTCGGCGTCATCGGTGCCGCCCCCGGAAGTTTTGCCCCCGGGCGTGCCAGTGCCAGACGCTTTGCTGGTAAAGCCTCGCTCAGCGTAGGCATGGGGGTGGTTGATCTCAATCCGGTCAAAGTCGCTGGCGTTCGGGACGGGCCAAGGTTCGCTGCCGTTGGCGAGGTAGCCGTCGCTGAGCAGGATGACCGGGACCATGTGTTGCAATGCGATACGGGCCGCCTCAATGGCGATGTCGAAACAGTCGGCAGGGGACTGCGGGGCGAGGACGACGCAGGGGCAGTCGCCGTTGCGGCCGAACATCGCCTGCAACAGATCGCTCTGTTCGGTCTTGGTCGGCAGGCCGGTCGAGGGCCCGCCGCGCTGAACGTTGACGACGACCAGCGGCAATTCCGTCATGACCGCGAGGCCGACGGCCTCGGCCTTGAGTGCCAAGCCCGGGCCGGATGTGCCGGTGACGCCGAGTTGGCCGGCGAAGCTCGCGCCGATCGCCGCACAAACCGCGGCGATCTCGTCCTCCGCCTGAAACGTCTTGACGCCGAAGTGCTTCATCGGTGCCAGGTGGTGCAGGATGTCGCTGGCCGGCGTGATGGGATAACTGCAGTAAATCAGGTTCTTGTCCGCCAGCTTGCTTGCGGTGATGAGGCCCATGGCGAGGGCTTCGTTGCCGGTGATTTTTCGATACTTGCCGGGCTTGATCGCCGCTTTGCTGACGGAATAGCGAAGTGGGAAAATCTCGGCCGTCTCGCCGAAGTCGTAGCCGGCCCGTAGTGCACGTACATTAGCGGCGGCGACCTCGGGCAGGTTCTTCTTCTGACCGAAGTAACTTTCGAGATTGTGGATCGTGGTAACGAGCGGCCGCTCGAACAGCCAATAGACCAGCCCCAACGCCCACATATTCCGGCAGCGGTTGATGCCTTTGGGGTTGAGGCCGGATTCCTTGAGCACCTGTTGGTTCAGCTTGGTGATCGGCACGCGGAAGAGCTTGTATTTCTGGTTCAGTTCTTCATCGTCAAGCGGGTTGAGGTAGTCCTTGCCGGTGTCATCCTCAGGGTAGCCGGCCTTCTTGAGGTTGGTCTTCGTAAATTCGGATTCATTGACGATGACGATGCCGCCGGGCTCGACGTCGACGATGTGGGCTTTGAGCGCTGCGGGGTTCATCGCGATCAGGGCGTGAACCACGTCGCCGGGGGTATAGATTTCTTCGCTGGCGAAGTTGATCTGAAAGCCCGACACACCGGCGACCGTCCCGGCGGGGGCGCGGATCTCCGCGGGGAAGTCCGGCATGGTGGCGACGTCGTTGCCGACCACAGCGGAGGTGTCGGTGAACTGCGTGCCGGCGAGCTGCATCCCGTCGCCCGAGTCGCCGGCGAAGCGGATTACGGCATTGGGCAGGGCTTTGGATTCGGTCGCGGTCGAGTTGGCGGGGCGGGTCGGTGCGGCGGTATCGGCCATGTCGCCGATCTCCTGATTAAGCGGATTAACTTTGGGCGAAACGTGACATGATAGCCGAGGTCATCGTGGGGCGGGGTTTTGACAGGTATAGATGTGTAAAAAAAGCCCACGGATGGATATCCGTGGGCTTTGGGTTTACTCCATGCAAGGTGCCAATCAGTCGGCATTCCCGGTCGAATCGCCGCTGCGGATGGGCGACCAAGTTTCGGGTTTGTCGAGCGTGGCCAGCATCGGCGAGGTTTCTTCGTCCATGATCCGCTTGGACTTGCCGAGCGTCAGGTGGACGATGAGCGTGAGGATCAGCACGACGCCAAGCACGCAGCCCATCACGATGCCGGTGTAGAGCAGCGTCGGGTCTTCGACCGGCTGGGCGTGTCGCTGGGCCTTTTGTATCACGCGGGCGGTGTCGGGTCGGCCGGCCCGCCGGTCGATGCCCATCTGATAGCTCAGGATGGCTTTGCCCAATGCGTTAAGCACATCAACGGAAATGTCCGGATTGTTATTGGTATAAGTCAATTCGACGCGGGCGGGTTTGCCGGTGATTTGCAGATGCTGCTCGTAATGTGCGGCCAGATCGTCCGGGCTGGTGAACAAGCGGACGCCGTCTTTGTCCATCAGCGACAGGGCCTGATTCATCAACGGCGTGGACAGGGCGGTTTCCTTGAATCGTGTCAGCCATGTGTCGTTCTTTGGGACCTTGACCGTCGCGGGGCCGGGGACTTCCGGTGCGGTGATCGAACCCTCTGCATCGGCATCAGCGGCCTCGGCCTCGGCTTGCGAGATCGCTTCGGCAAGCACGGGGTCGGCCGTTTCGATCGATGGGGCGGTTTCCGAGGTGACAGGTTGGTGGGTCAGCTTGGCCCCTTCGCCGGGCTCGACCGATTCGGGCGGGGCAACGGCGAGGACTAAAGACGATTTCCATACCGGCTGGGCAATTTGACGGCCGACCGCGAAGCTGAATGCGGCGGAGGCGACCAGCGCTAGGATTGCGATCGCAACAATCGACGCGGTGGACTTCGCGGCCCAGCGTTTGACCATCGACGCTTCGCTGGCTTCAAGGAATTTTTTCACCTCGACCAGCATCCGGCGTTCTTTGTCGAGGCCGGCAAGCTGCGCCTTGGCCTTGCGGCTCTCGGCCAATTCGCTCTGCAACTCCTCGATCTTTGCGGCGGCTTCCTCGTCGGTCGCGATCGGCTGTGAGGCGATCTTTTCTTCGAGTGCAGACTTTTGTTGTTCAAGCTCACTTTCGCGCTGCTCGAGTTCCGCTTCACGCTCGGCGAGTTTCTCGGCAACGCCGGCGCTGACCGCGTCGCCTTCCTGCTCGAGTTCTTCGAGACGCTGATCCAAGAGCGACTGGCGGTGGTCCAACTCGGCTTCACGCTCGGCAACCGCCTGCTCACGCTGCTGAACCGCTTCACGCTGTTCAGCCAATTTCTGTTTCGAGTCCTCAAGCTTCTCACGGAACGCGGCTTTTTTCTGCTCGAAGGCTTCGACTTTCTCAGCGAAGTCCGCTTCACGTTGCATCGTGTCCAGCTTGCTGGCGTCGAAGCCGACCACCGTGTCGGTCGAGTCGGTGTCCTGATTGAAATCGGCACGAAGCTTCTCGAGCTCCTGCTGCTTATCTTTCAATTCGGCTTGGGCAGCTTGCAACTCCGCTTCCCGATCGGCGAGTTGCTCTGCTTGAGTTTCGAGTTTCTCCGCACGGGCGGTGAGGGTCTGGGCCTCGGCCTGGACCTCGGCCCGCTCCTTGAGCACCTGGTCTTTGCTTAGCCGCAAGGCTTCGCGGAAATGCTTTTGCTTCGCGGCCAATTCGGCTTCTCGCGCGGCGAAATCCGCATCGATCTGCATCGGCCCGGCGGTGTCCGCCGCCGATGCGGCGTTCTGCTCGGGTTCCGCAATATCGACACGATCCGCTTGAGCGACTTTCTTCTCGGCCTCAGCCAACGCCTCGGCTAACTCGTGCTCACGCTCGACCAATTCGGCCTCACGCGACTCGAGCCGGTGCAGCATCGCATCGACCTCCTCGCGATCTGCCTCGACCTGGGCCCGCTCCTTACGGAAGGATTCGAGCGCCTCGTCCGAAACCTCCTGGCTGTCGGCGGCGGCCTGCTCAGCGAATTCTTTGCGGGCCTTATCCAGCGTCGACTGCTGTGCATCCAGCGACTCGACACGCAGCTTGAGATCGACTTCCTGGCTCTTAAGCGTTTTGCGTTCGGCCTGCAGCGACTCTCGTGATAGCTCGAGTTCCGTTTCGCCAGCCGCAATCGCCTGCTCGCGATCGCCGAGGTCGGCTTTAATTTGCTCGACCTCATGCTGGGCTTCTTCCAACTCCGCCTGGGCCGAAGCCAAAGCCTCGGTCTGTTCTTGGAGCGCCTGCTGCTGCGACTCTATGGACTCACGCTGCTGATCCAGTTCGGCCTGTCGATCATCGAGCCGCGATGACCACTGCTTGAGTTCCTCGGCACGCTCGTCGGTGGCCGCGAGCTTCTGATGCAGCTCGTTTTCTTTTACGTGAAACGCCTCCCACGCCTGCTGCAGCTCCGACTGTGCATGCTGCTGATTTTCCCGATCCTGTTGCAGGGTCTCCCGCTGATCCTGCAACTCGCTGAGCTGCCGCTCGAGTTCTTCGCGGTCGGAGGTGAGCGTGTCGCGGTCCTGGGTGAGCTTTTCACGGTCGGCTTCGAGCGACTGGCGCCGGTCGTTGAGTTCCTGCTCGCGGTTGGCGATGGCCTTGGCCTGGTCCTGAACCTGAGCGACCTGCTTGTCGTTTTCCGCTTGCCAGGTTTTGAGTTGGCCCAGCCGCTGCTCGAGCTCCCCGAGCAGGTCGAGGGTCTGATGCGGGCTGCCGACACCGCTGGCTTCGGGGTTAGTTTCGGAAGCGGGGGTGCTCTCAGCGGGCGGAGTGATAGGGGGCTGCTGCGACATGGGCGATCTCGGCGTGTTAAGTTTGAGGCGTAGTTTCTTCATCGGCGAAGCAGATAAACGACGTGAGCCGCATAATCGGTAAGGCTTGCCGTTCTCGAAGTCCGTGCCATCTGGACGATTTATGCCCGATAACCCGGCTGTAACGGTCATGAGTACAGCGTCAACTTCCGCCACCCTCCGGGTCCACGCAGTCCACGCGGGTTATCGGCCCGGCCACGAGATCCTTCGCGATGTCACCGCCGCCGCTGAGCCCGGCCAACTCACCGCGCTGATCGGCCCGAACGCCTCGGGCAAGACCACGCTCCTGCGGACCATGCTCAACCAGACCGAGGTGCATCGCGGCCAGGTCACACTGCAGGATCGGCCAACCGCGAAGTGGTCCGCAGCAGAGCTCGCCAGGCAGGTGGCGTATGTCCCGCAGCGGGGCGGCGGGTGTTTCGGCTACTCCGTCCGCCAGATGGTCGCGATGGGTCGACACGCCCACCGCGATCAGCGATACATCGATGAAGCGATTCGGGTCTGTAGCATCACCGACCTCGCCGACGCCGACGCCCAGCGGTTGTCCGGCGGCCAGCAGCAACGCGTGATGATGGCCCGGGCGTGGGCCCAGAGCCGCGGCGCTTCCGTGCTGCTCGCCGACGAGCCGGTGGCCGGCCTCGACTTGGGCCACGCCTACGAGACCATGCAACTGCTCCACGACATGTCCCGCGAGGGCTTGGCCGTCGTCGTCGTGCTACACAGCCTCGAACTCGCAGCCCGCTGGGCGGACCGGGTTTGGCTGATGCAGGCCGGCCGACTCGTCGCGGATGACAAAACCCATCAGGTCATGACACGCGAGCGACTGGAATCGGTCTACCACGTGAGTCTGAATGAATCTCGGATTGACGGCGTGGCGGTATTCAGTGTTCAAGGGGTTCAAGGGATTCAGGGGGTCGCGAGGCCATAAGAGTGATAAGATTATCGGAGATGCTTTTGCGGATTCGCCCACGAGGTCTCGCATGTTGATGGATCAATCGCTGCTGTTGGCTCAGAGTTCGGGTCAGGACCTGATTTCCACCGCGATCCTGGTGATCCTGCTGGTGGGCGGGGCGATCTTCAACTGGGTCGTCAAGATGATGAAGGAGCGGCAGGAGGGCGGGGGCAAAGGCAAATCGAAGAACTCGGCTGGCCGGGCGGAGCAATTGGCCCGACGAAAAGCGGAGATGCAGCGACAGATGCAAGCCCAGCGCGGTGCTTCTGGAAGACCCGGTCAAACTTCCCGGGGCGGGGTTGCTTCCGGGGGGGGCGATGAGCCGGGGAATATGACGATGGCCGAGCGGATCGCGCGGGCCCGGGCCAAGCATGAGTATGAGCAGCGGCGGTCGCAGCAGGGCGGGCCGTCCCGGCCGGGCCAATCTTCGCCGCAGCGATCTTCACCCAGCCGGGAGACCAGCCCATCCGACGCCGAGGCGAGGCGGGAGGCGCAGCGTCACGCCGCGGAGCAGCGTCAACAGGCGATCCGCGAGAAGCAAGCGGCCCAGGCACGGCAGCGTCAGGAGCAACAGCGTCAGGCCGCCCGCCGACAAGCTCAACAGTCGCAACCCTCGAGCGGCTCGCGGCAACAGCCCGCGTCGAGCCGGGGTATGCTCAACAAGCGGTCGATGCCGATCGGCAGCGCCCGCCGTAATCGCGAAGTGCTCGAGCCGGTGGACGTTGGCCCGCGCCGGGTTGCCGAGCCGGTTGATCCGACCAACGCGGATGTTGCGAAGACCGAAGTCGGCATGGCGGGGGTCGGCAAAGTTCGGCAGCGCTCGACCGGTCGATCCCTGATCAATTTTAATCGGCTGAGCAACGACGATCTGCGGCGGATGGTCATCCTGAAAGAAGTCATCGACAAGCCGGTTGCCATCCGCGATCCGTTGGCCGAGGTCGGGCGGTGACCAACCTGCCGCTGCCACAGGCCGAGTCGGTCACGCAGGGCGAGAACCCCGCCGGCCGATCGTTGGACGATCCAATGCTTCGGCTGCGCGTCGTCGTGGGTGACATCACCGAGCCTGAATCGGGTTGGGGCGTCGATACGATTGTGAATGCCGCGAATGAGTCGTTGCTGGGCGGCGGCGGTGTCGACGGAGCGATCCATCGTGCGGCGGGGCCTGAGCTGCTGGAACACAATCGCGGACTGGGCGGCTGCCGAACGGGCCTGGCGAAAGCGACGCCGGCGTTCGATCTGGAAGCGAAGGGCATCCATCACATCATCCACACCGTCGGGCCGATCTGGGATGAGCAC
This sequence comes from uncultured Phycisphaeraceae bacterium, assembly GCA_964523485.1. Lineage (GTDB taxonomy): Bacteria > Planctomycetota > Phycisphaerae > Phycisphaerales > Phycisphaeraceae > Algisphaera. Next base: position 31,899 of record CAZFZS010000012.1, read on the forward strand.
GCCGGTGGCGGCGAGCAGGTTCCCGGTGCACCGGTCGACGACTCGGCCAAGCTGGGTTATACGATGGCCGACACCTTGCTTGCCTCGTGTTACAGCCAATGCCTCAAACTGGCTATGGAACTCAACTCCAAGGGTTTGGCCTTCCCCGCTATTTCCACCGGCGTGTATGGCTTCCCGAAGCAGCGGGCGGCGAAGATCGCGCTCGGCCACATTTTCGGCCATTTCGCCCAACGACCCGCCCCCGAATTTCCCCACCGCGTGCTGCTGGTCTGTTTCAGTGAAGACGATGCTGCTGTTTACCAAGATGCCTTGGCGACCCGCAGCACCTGGATGACTTCCCGCCGTCAGCCCTGATCGCTAATAATTCAATTCCCAATGAAAGCCCGGCTGACATGAATCCCGCTGTCTTCAAATTGCTCAAAGAGCTCGGCCCATATCTTCCGCAACTGGTGCGGATGGTCAAAGAGCATTCGTTCTCCTCAAAGTCGGACGAGGCGGACACTTCGTCGACGGCGGACCCCCTGCCGCCGGATGCGGCGGGTGAGTTGGCCCGCTTGGTGGCAATGGTCGAAAAACTCGAGACGATCGAAAGCGATCGGAGCGAAACCATCGATCGGCTTGTTCGACAGCAGGTGGAAACGAACAAGCGTATCGCGGGTCAGCGGACGCAGATCGTCATCGGCTGGGCTGTTGCGGGTTTGGCCATGCTCGTCGCGCTGGTGAGTTTTTTTTTGTGACTCAACGCGGCTTGTCGACTGAAGCATCACTGCAAATCAACTGAATAGGCTGCCTGCCGTTATAGTGTGTCGTTCAACTCGTTTGCCAGCCGTGACTCTGCCGGACAGCGGATCGTGGCCGGGCCCCGACAGGTTGTAGTGCGATGGATGGTGGTTGCGCGGTGTTTGCCGCGGCTGTGCGTCGCGTTTTGATGATGAGAAGAGCTTTTTATGTTGTTCAGTGAATTGGGATTGGCCGAGCCGATCCTGCAAGCGGTGATAGCCGAGGGTTACGAACGGGCGACGCCGATCCAGGCCGGGGCGATCCCCGCGGTGCTCAAGGGCCGAGACGTGGTGGGCTGCGCCCAGACCGGCACGGGCAAGACCGCGGCGTTCGCGCTGCCGCTTTTGCACCGCCTGTCGGACCCGACCCATAAACCTGAGCCCGCCGGCCGACGCCGACCCCGACTGCTCGTGCTCAGCCCGACCCGCGAGCTCGCCCAGCAGATCGGTGCGAGTTTCAAAACCTACGGCAAGGAATTGGGCATCAAAGGCACGGTGATCTACGGCGGGGTCAACCAGCGCTGGCAGACCGCGGCGCTCGACCGCGGGGTCGATGTCATCATTGCCACGCCCGGCCGACTCATGGACCTGATGAACCAAGGCTTTGTCGATCTGAAAGCGATAGAGGCCGTCGTGCTGGACGAGGCCGACCGCATGCTGGATATGG
>CAZFZS010000012.1:33354-101208 GCA_964523485.1 uncultured Phycisphaeraceae bacterium
TGCACGACATCAAGAAGATCCTCAAGGCGACGCCGGGCGATCGCCAGACGCTGCTGTTCAGCGCGACGATGCCGCCGGCCATCCGCTCACTCGCCGACCAGTTCCTGACCGATCCGGTCGGGGTGCATATCGCGCCCGAGCAGCCGGCAGCGGAAAAAGTGCAGCAATCGGTCTATCACGTTCAGCAGAATATGAAGCCCAAGCTCTTATCCCACCTGCTCGAAGCCCTGCCGATCGAACGAGCGATCGTTTTCACTCGGACCAAGCACGGTGCGGACCGCGTGGTCAAACAGCTCCGCCGCGTGGACATCACCAGCGAGGCGATTCATGGCAACAAGAGCCAGAACGCCCGAAGCCGAACGCTGGATCGGTTCAAGTCCGGCAAGGTGCATGTGCTTATCGCAACCGATGTCGCATCACGCGGCATCGATGTTGATGGTGTGAGTCACGTGATCAACTATGACCTGACGCACGAGCCAGAAAGCTATGTGCACCGCATCGGCCGAACGGCCCGGGCGGGCGAGTCCGGCATCGCAATCAGCTTCTGCACCCGCGACGAGCTTGGTTCGCTGCGAGCCATCGAAAGACTACTGGACCAGCCCATCGAGATCGCCACCGACCATCCGGACTACGGCGACCTCGGCCCACCGCCCGAGCCGCCCGCCCCCGGAAAGTCAACTGAAAAATCCAGGCCACCTAAAAGGCGGCAGCCACGTCGCGGCGGCAAGCCGAAAGCGAGTCGCGACGGGGACGGGCCGGACCCAAAAACTTCCAGGAAACAGAAGCATCGCAAAGGCAAGCCCCGCGGAAAAAAGTCGGCCTCGGACAAGGGGCAGACGCAGAGCCGTCGCCGCCCGAGCGGTGGCGGCGGTGCTGGCTGAGAGCTATAAGATGGCGTAATGGTTCATCAGGCTTTGATCCCGGCGGTGGTGGCAGGCATCCTGGCCTCGCTGGCCTGCGGGCTCGGGGTCGTCCCGCTTTTGATCGAGCGTTTCGATGTCGCCAGCCGGGCGGGGCTGGGTTACGCGACCGCGGCGGGTTTAATGTTTGCCGCGTCGGTCTACAACCTGATCCTTCCGGGCCTGGGCATGGCCGACCACGCCTGGACCTTGATGAATACCTTACCGGTCCTGGGCGGCGTGCTGCTAGGGGCTGTGTTTCTTTCGGTCACGACGAAGTTCATAGATGGTCACGCGATGGTCGAGAAAGCCGGCGCGCAGTGGGGCGGTCGGACGGGTCTGCTCATCTTCATCGCCATGTCGATCCACAGCATCCCCGAGGGCGTCGCGGTCGGCACGGGTTACGTGGCGGGGGCGACCTACGACACGCAGCTGGGCGGATACATCGCGTTGGCGATCGCGATCCACAACATCCCGGAAGGCTTGGCGGTGGCGATCCCGATGCGGTCAGCCGGGGTGTCGCTGCACCGCTGTTTCTGGGCGGCGGTGCTGACCAGCCTGCCCCAGCCGATCGCTGCGGTGCCGGCGGTCCTGGCATCTTGGGTCTTCGAACCTTTGATGCCGGTGCTGATGGGCTTCGCGGCCGGGGCGATGATTTTTCTGGTCGTCCTCGAGTTGATTCCCGAGGCCTTGGAGAGTTGTTCGCAGATCGTGACGGCCTGGGCATTCACACTCGGTTTCTGCGGTATGGTGCTGGTGCAGGTCCTGCTGTAGATGAATGAAACTTTGAGGCATGGCAATGAGAGTGAATTTTTTGCGAAAACACAAACGCGGGTTGAGCGTACTGAGTTGCGTAATCGCGTTTTTTTTAATCACCGCTGGCTGCGCGACGCCGCTTGGCGGCGACTGGTCAGACGCGGTGGTGCAGGACTGGACATTGGAAAAGATCGATGGCCGAAACGCGATGGCCAACAGCCGGGTGACGATTGATTTCTCAAGTGATGGCCGCGTCGTCGGCCACGCCGGGGTCAACCGCTATTTCACGACCTACGAAAAAGACGCCGAAGGCGGCCTGCGGTTCGCCCCGATCGGCGCGACCCGGATGTATCGCGACAAACCTGAAGGTTTAATGGAACAAGAAAATCGCTATTTGAAATTGCTTGAATCGGTCGATGCCTATTCGGTCAAGCAGGACAGGCTGACACTAATGAGCGATGGCAAAAAGGTGTTAGTTTTCGAGCCGACGCTGTCGCCGTAGCGTCAAATGATTAAAAGATCGATTCCACCAGAGCCCGCATCTCCAGCATGGCATGCATGTCATCGGTCTGTCCGGACTTGTCGAACCGGATAACCAGATTCTGGATGATGCGGACTAGCCATTGCGGATGGGTCGCGGTAGCCATGAGTTTTGCATCGCGCTTGACGGCGCCACCCGCGATCTGCTCAATCATCTTAAAGACCTGCTCGGCCGTCAGCACCCGCCCGGCATTAAACGGATCGACATACACCACGCGATCCGCATCCAGCGGGTCGGCTCGATGCACCGCAACGAGAAAGTGGCCCGGCGTATTCACCCCCGTCACTCGCAATCCCAAAGGCTCCATGACGGCTTTGTAAATCAGCGAAAGCGTAATCGGCAGCCCCTTGCCCTCGTCGAGCACCTTCGGCAGGTAGCTGTTAGCGGGGTTGTCGTAATCCTCGACGTTGCCGGCGAATCGCGCTTCATCGAACAAAACTTCATGGCCGTGGGCCAATACCGCCCGCGGGTCGTCGCTGCGTAGCCGTTCTGCGATCGACTCGCTCAGCGATTCGAGTTTCTGATCGACGGTTGAGAGTTCGATATCGTCGAGTTGATGCATGGCGACCGCCACTGCACAGCGGACCAGGCCCGCGGTGGTATCGATTGCGTCCAATTCATTGGCTAAGGCTTCGAACGCTTCGGGTCGGCAGTGCAGCGGGGTAGGCATCGGCAAAATTCTGTGGACCGAGGCGTCCGGATGTCCGGTGAGCCCGATATGCGGGCATCAAAACTTCCGGGGCCAAGGGGGGCCGGGGGGTCAGACCTCGGCGGCGTGGGCGGCCCGCTCAGCCTTGGCTGCGGCCTTGCGTGTTCGGCGGGCTTGACGGAACGACTGAATCCCCAGGATCAGGTAGGCGATGCAAGCCACGGCTGAGGTTTCCATCGAGAACATTTGCAAGGCCGAGCCGTTGTCTGCCAGCACCCCGATCATTTTGTAGATGCTCATCGCACCAAACAGCAGCGCGATCACGAGCGCGGCATGAATCACGTGTTTCCGCAGTTTGGCCGACATCGCCATGCCGCCGAGGATCAGAAACAGACCGCCCGCGATTGCGGGGATCAGCGGGGTCCAGCTCCCGCTGTCGCTGAGCATGTAGGACACAATCCCGATGAAATTCAGCACCAGGCCCAGGACAATCGTCGCGACAGGGATCATCAATCGTTGCAAAGCGGGGTCTCCTTTGGGCTATGGTATCGATGCGGCGAGAACTTCGCAGCCGTCTACCGCGTATAAAGTCGAGCCGCGTATCCCGGACATCCGCCGGGCATCTGCCTATCATGCCGCGAAACTGTAACCCCATTCTGGAGTGTATTTAGATGCGATATTGTGATCGATGGACCAGCCTCGCCCTTGCCGCCGGCTTGCTCCTTCCCGCCGTGTATAGCCTCGCTCAATCGGAAGTTACCGACGAGACGATCCTCGAAGCCGAAGCCCGCGATAAGCCGAGCCCGCCCGGTGACGAAGCCTCGTCGGAGATGGCCGAGTCGGTCGAAGATGCCGAAGCGATGAAGGGTGATGACGATCGGAAGGATGTCGAGATCGTCACGCAGGGCGAGCTCGAAGGTGAGCCTGTCGACGACGGCTTCGATTCGGACAAGGCCCGCCGCAGCTATGCGATCGGGATGAATATCGCCCAGTCGTTCGAGATGGGCGGTTTGGATATCGACCCCGAGATCGTCGCGGAGGGTCTGGTCGATCAGGCCAGCGGCGAGGAAACCCGGCTGAGTCAGCAGCGTGCTGAATCGATCCTGATGGTGCTCCAGCAGGAAATGATGGCCAAGCAGCAGCAGATGCGGGCCGAGCAAATGCAGCAGATGCAGGCTGAGCAAGAGAAACTCGGTGCGGAAAACACCGCCAAGGGTCAGAAGTTTCTTGATGAAAACAAAGAAAAAGACGCCGTAAAAGTGACCGACTCGGGCTTGCAATATGAGATCGTTGAAGAGGGTGACGGGCCGAAGCCTGGCCCGAATGATTCGGTCACCATCCACTACACCGGCCAACTCATCGATGGCACGGAATTCGACACGTCCCGCGACGGCGACCCGATCACCTACGACGTTGATGGCTTCGTGCCGGGCTTCAGCGAAGGCCTGCAACTGATGAACGTCGGCAGCAAAGCCAAGCTCTACATCCCCGGCGACATCGGTTACGGCCTGAACGCCCCGCCGGCCATCGGCCCCAACAGCGTGCTCATTTTCGACGTCGAACTACTCGACGCCAAGGGTCCGAAAGCCACCGAGCTTGAGCCGCTGGGCGACTGATTCAGATTCTTACCCCTGCCCCAACCCTCCGTCCGTGGTCGAACTTGCTTGGCCCGGGCGGTTTTTCTTTTAACTATCCCCGATACCGACGCAGCGACTCGATCACTGTGCGGTGAATTTGCATCGGCTTGGCGAGCATTAACCAGAAGGCCTCGGCCCCTGCGGTGCCCGCGGTGAAAAAGCCGATTGAGCCGAGCATGAATAAACGCTCTCGAATGGAGAACACCACCTCGGTATGCGCGACCCGACTCAGAGGCGCTTCAAACACCCGCACCCGCAGCACCCCGCCCACCGCAATGACCCGCCGATCGGTCAACACATAGGTTCGGCTAAGCCATTCCAGGAATTGCCAGACCAGCCGGGCGAGAATGACGATGCTGCCGGTGATGATGATGTTCTGTCGCGAAGCCCCGTAATTGATCTTTTCATCGATGACCACGCCGATGACGGTGACCAGAATCAGCATGACCAGCAGCTTCAGCCAGGCCAGGATGATGAACAGCGGGTGAGGCTTGAGCAGGAGGATGACGATCTCGCCGTTTTGGATGAGGTCTTCGGGTAGGAGGGCGGCGGCCTTGACCGCGTCGACCGGGCCGGGCGGGCGGGCGACCGGTTCGGGTTCTGCCTCGGCTCGGCGATGGTCGGCGGCGGGCTTCATACCGACGCCTCCCGCTCGATGACTTCCCGTTTGAGTACCGCGATGTCCGGAAGATTGCGGTAGTAGTCGTCGTAGTCCAGTCCGTAGCCGACCACGAACTCGTCGGGGATGTCGAAAGCGACGTAATCCACGGGGAAGCTCATTGCTTCGGGCCGCTGTTTTCGAAGCATCACGCAGGTGCGAAGCGTCGCTGGGCCGCGAGCCTCCAGCTCTTGCCGAACCAGCCGAAGCGTGTTGCCCGAGTCGAGAATGTCGTCCATGACCAGCACGTGTCGGCCGGTCAGGTCTTGCGGAACCTGTGTACTGTTAGGCTCGAGTGTGGCGCCCTGACTGGTCGTCGCAGTGCCGGGGTAGGAATTCACTGACATGACATGGATCTGCATCCGCAGCGGCAGGCAGCGGATCAGGTCTGACACAAAGATGATGCTGCCGGTGAGGATGGGTACCAACGTGATCTCTTTGCCGCCCAAACCATCGCGCTCTAGGTCGCGGGTAATCTCTTCGCCCAAGGCTTGGACACGACGCGCAATGGCGTCGCGATCGACCAGCACACGCTGCACGTCTTGCTGCATGTTCACAGTGTATCGGCCGCGAACCCACCGGCGCGTCGCGGCGTAGCAAGTTGCCTGATCCGATATAACTAACCGAGACTTGCATGCTCCCTCTTGACCGTTTTAGTGACCACAGCGACAATGCGCGACCCGCCGGTGCGTCGTCCCCTCGACCATATCCCACCCCGCCTCATCGCCAGCCCGCGAGCTGAATAATGCTCAACCCACACCACGCCCTCAGCGGTTTGATCTGCCTTGCTTTGCTGACCCTGGTCGGCTGTCAACCTGCCGGCCCGCCACCAGCCACGCCACCTGGGGCGACTTTCACCGGCCCGCGCTATCTTTACAACACGGTCGGTTCGCTTTCGAGACTGACCAACAATGAGCCTCTGGCCGTCTCGGGCTACGGGCTGGTCGTTGACCTCCAAGGCACAGGATCCAACGAAGTGCCGCAGTTCATCCGGCAATGGCTCATCAATGAGATGACCAAGAACGGTGTGGGGCTGTCGAAATATCGCGACATCCTCGACGCTTCGCCCGAACAAGTGTTGGCCAGCAATAATACCGCCGTCGTAAGGGTTTTCGGAATCATCCCAGCCGGGGCGGTGGCGGGGACACGGTTCGATCTGGCAGTTGTCGCCGCCGACAGCCGAACGACCGACCTGACCGGCGGCCGACTCTGGCAGACCTCGCTGACCGTTGGGGGGCTGAACCCCGAGCGATTTTTCACGGAGCCCGAAGCAGTCGGCGGCGGGGCGATCTATGTCGACCCGGTTGATGCCGAGGAGGTCGATAAGTTTGAGTTGGAACGACAACGCCGTGAAGCCCTGGTTGTCAACGGAGGGCGGGTGGAGAAAACGCGGGTGCTCGAACTGGTGCTGAATCAGCCCAGCCGACAGCGCGCCCGATTGATTCAGGATCGCATCAATGAACGCTTCCCCGCTGAGCCGAACGCCAAGCAGCGGACCGCCAACGCTGTCTCCCCGCTGGTGATTCAACTTGCCATCCCCCAGCGGTTTCGGGCGCAGCCCCGGCAATTCCTCGACCTGGTCGAGCATCTCTATATTGACCGTTCACGCAACTTTGAGCCGCAGCAAGCCCAAGCCCTCGCTAATAAATTACTCGAAGACCCCGGCGAAAGGACTTCGGTCGTTCTGGCGTGGAAAGCGTTCGGCCCGCTGGCGGTGCCGGTCTTACGACGTTATTACCAGCATGATGAGGTCGATATCCGTCTCGCTGCCTTGGAGGCGGGGGCATTTCTTCAGGATGAGCGATCCAGCGAGCAACTGTTCAAACTGACTAATCACCCCGAGCCCAGCGTCCGTCGTCGGGTGGCCGATGCGTTGATCAGCCTGCCCAACAGCATCCGCGGCGACCGCGCCCTGCGTCGTCTGCTCGACGATGAGAACCGCAGCGTCCGTATCGCAGCCTACGAAGCGCTCTCATCGACCGGCAGCGAATTAATCAAACGCACCGTCATCAATGGGCCATCCGTGGGCGGCCAGCCCGAAATTAAGCTCGTCATCGACCGCCTCGAAGTTGAGCAGCCGTTGATTTATGTATCGCAGAAGCAGGTGCCGCGATTGGTCATTTTCAATGACGACTTGACATTTAACGCCCCGATGTTGGCGAACGTCTGGGGCGGGCAGCTGATGATCCGTCAAGACAAATCTGATGAGCCGGCTGAGGTGTTTTATCAGGAGCCAGTCATCGAAGACGGCGAACGCCGAACCAAAGCGCATCAGCACCGCTTCTTCCCGTCGGTGGCGACACTCGCCTATGTGCTTGCCCACCGCTGGAGTTACGAGGAACCGCAGGCAGGATTCGACCTGACCTACGGCCAAGTGGTTGATGCGCTGTATCAGCTCTCGAAAAAGGGCGTGATCGATGCGGATGTCGAGATCAACCGCAGCATCCTCGCGTCAGTCATGCGTGATGCCGAACAGGCCCGCAGCAACCAAGCCTCAGGCCCCGAACGCCCCGAAACCGCTCGGCCCGAAACATTGCCCAACAGCCCGACCGTACCCAGTGGCAAGAAGCCTTAGCTACGCCGAGCGCTCCGTGACCCGCGTTCATCCGCTACACTGATTCAAACCACGGGTTGGACGGCCCACCCGGCGACATCCGATATAAAGATTACGCACCGCCACAATTCATCCAAGTCCCTAAGTCCCTAAGTCCCCAACGCCCAAGTCCCTGATTCCCGGAACCTTTCGACATGGAGGTCGATTGAATGCGTCTTGCCAAGCTTACCGTTGCCGGGTTCAAATCATTTGCAGATAAAACCGAGATCCCCTTCGATCAGCCGATCGTCGGGATTGTCGGCCCTAACGGCTGCGGCAAGTCCAACGTCGTCGATGCGATCAAATGGGTGCTCGGCGACCAGTCGCCCAAAAGCCTTCGCGGCGGGGCGATGATGGACGTCATCTTCAACGGCAGCGCAAAACGCCGACCCGCCGGGATGGCTAGCGTGACCTTAACTTTTGATAACCCTGTAAAGCCGGGGGATGGCCATCCCCCGGACGCCCGCCATCTGCCCCTCGACACAGACCAAGTCGCCGTCACCCGCAGCCTCTACCGCGACGGGACCAGCGAATACCGGGTCAATGGCCAAAAGGCCCGCCTTCGTGATATCCGTGAGCTGTTCATGGATACCGGCATCGGTACGGATGCATACTCCATCATCGAGCAGGGCAAGGTCGCCCGGATGCTCGAGGCCAATGCCGATGAACGTCGGCAAATCTTCGAGGAGGCGGCGGGCATCTCGCGGTTCAAAGCCCGCAAGAAAGAGGCCATCCGCAAACTCGAACGCACCGAGCAAAACCTCACGCTCGTTAAGCAACGACTCGAAGACACGGAGAAACGGCTGCGCTCGGTCAAGATGCAGGCCGCCCGCGCCCGTTCTTTCCAGGAGCATCAAGCCCGACTGGGTGAGCTGCAACTGACTCACGCGATAGCCGAGTTCCATCGGCTGCAGCGACAGCGTAGCGAGACAGCCGAACAGTTGGCCCAGGCAGAGGCGGACCACGCCGTCGCGCAGCGACAGCTCGCCCAGGCCGAGGCGACCCTTGCCGATGCCGAGACCGAGCGGGACGCCGTCGCCAAGCGTTCGGCCGGCCTCGACCGTGCCCGGCTCGAACAGGACGCGATCAAAACTCAGGCCCGCCAGAAACAGGACTACGCCAAGTCCACCGTCGATGACCTGATCAAGCAGAATGAGCGTGACGCGGCCCGGCTCGACGAACTCTCGCAGCGTCGACAGGCCTTAGTGGAAGAATCGGAGGACCACGTCCAGCAGGTCGCGGACTTGACCGAAGCTCAGACGCAGGCCAAAGAGAAACTGGAAGCCGCACAAGTTGAACATCGCACGTTGCAGAGCGGGCTGAACGAAAAGCGGGCTGCGCTTGAGGATGAGAAGAACGGCCTGACCGACCTGATGCGGGCGACCAGCCGACTGCAAAACGAAATTGCTTCGATTGAGGTCTTTGAAAAGTCGCTCGTCGCCACCCGCGAAAAACTCGATCAGCGCTCCGGCGACGTCGCCCAACAACTCGAAGACCTGTTCACGCAACGTGATCAAAATCAGAATCGATTGTTGGAAGCGAAGCGGCTGATTGCGGCAGAAGAAAAGCACCTGGACCAGCAGAAGCGCCTGGCCGGGCAGTTCGGCGAGCAACAGACCGTGCTGTCCGAGCGGTTGGCCGAGTCGCGTGAGAAGCGGGCCGAGATCGAGTCGCGACGCAGCCTCTTGCAGGAGATGGAGGACCGCCACGAGGGGGTAGCCGACCCGGTCAAGGCGATCCTCGCCCGAGTCGAGGCGGCGGAAATGACCGACTCACCCGAGAATGCTGCGGATGAGTTTCGGTTGATTCGTGGGCTGGTAGCCGAGCTGTTTGACTGCGATGTGCAACACGCCCCAATCGTCGAGGCCGCTCTGGGCGAGCACCAGCAGGCGTTAGTGGTGGATCGGCTTGCCGAGTTCTGCGGCTCGGCCGATGGTTCGAAATTGCGTGATGCCTTGGCCGGCCGGGTGCACTTCTTGGCCTTAGATGAGCCGCCGCTGCCTCGGCTGGACCACGAACCTGCGACGGACTTGGCAGGCCCGATTCGTCGAGCGATTGATTTGGTCCGCTACCCCGAATGGCTAGGCCCGGTGGCGTGGCGGCTGCTCGGCCGAACGTTGATCGTCCGCGATCTGGACACCGCGATTCTGCTGCGTGCGACACTGCCCGCGGGATACCGCTTCGTCACCCAGGCTGGCGAGGTGCTCGATGAAAACGCGAGGGTTCAGGCCGGCCCGCTAGGTAGCGTTTCCGGTGCGGGCCTCATTTCTCGTCGGTCGGAACTCGCCTCGCTGCAGGCCAGGCTGTCCGAACTGGACGTGCTCATCGGCTCGGACCAGCAGACGCTCGCGGCTATTTCTGATCAGGCCGCTCACCTGGCTGATGTCACTGCCAAATTGCAGAAATCGATCTTTGATGCTAACGCGGTGCGGGTCGAGGTCGCCGGCCGGCTGGAGAGCACTCAAGCCCAGATTCAGCGGCTGGAAAAAGAGCGGCCGGTCCTCGCCGCCGAGGCCGAAACGGTGCACCGTCAGCTCAGCGAAGCCGATGCGAAACGAGCGAACCACCGCGGCGAAGCGGTACGATTGCAACGTGAGCAGGAACAACGCGAGCAGAGACGTTCTGCGATGCAGAACGAGATCGTCGAAGATTCGCGAGCGGTGGATACCGCCTACGAAGCGATGACCACTTTGCGCGTCGAGGTCGGCAAGCTGGCCGAGCAGGTGGTCTCGGCCGAGCGTCAGTCCCGACAGTTGGATATCGCCACGGCTGACGTGACGCGGCAACACGGCCTACTGGAGGACCAACTTAAGGGGGCTGTCGAGCGGATCAAATCGCTTAAAGCCGAGGCCGAGCAGGCTGCCGCGGATGCCGATCAGGCCGACCGCAAGCTCCAGGACTTGGTGACACAATGCGAGTTGGCCCAGCGCAAGCTCACCCAAGCGGATGAAGCCTTGAACGAGGTCAAGCAATCGATGGCTGGCCGTCGTGATGCCGTGCAACGTCTTGATAAGCAGGTCCACGCCGCCGAGCTCGCCCGCCGCGAGTTGGATGTCAAGCTCGATGCGGTCCGCCAGCGATGTACCGATCAACTTGAAGTCGATCTTGAGCAGGCGTATCAGCAACGGCTAAACGAATACGAAACCGAGCCAGACGAGATCGACTGGAAAACTGTCGAGAACGAGATCAAAGAACTCAAGGGCAAGATCGCCCGGCTGGGTACGGTCAACGTCGATGCGATCCACGAAGAGGAGCAGTTGGCGGGGCGGCAGGACGAGTTGGCCGACCAAGTCAAGGACATCGAGGACGCCGAGCGGCAACTTCGCGACCTGATCGAGAAGATCAACGACGACTCGCGTCAGCGTTTTGAAGACACGTTCAACCAGGTCCGCGAGAACTTCGCCGGGCAGGACGGCATGTTCCGTCGCTTGTTCGGCGGCGGCCGGGCTGACTTGTTTCTCGAGCCGGACGAAGAGGGTAATATCGATGTGCTCGAGTCCGGTATTTCCATCAACGCCAAACCACCCGGGAAAGAGCCTCGCGCGCTCACCCAGCTCTCGGGCGGTGAAAAAACCATGACCGCGGTTGCACTGCTCATGGCGATCTTCAAGTCACGCCCTTCGCCCTACGCGATCCTCGACGAAGTCGATGCCGCGCTGGACGAGGCGAACGTCGAGCGGTTCACCAAGGTCATCCAGAGCTTCCTGGATAAAAGCCATTTCATCGTCATCACGCACCACAAGCGGACGATGCAGGCCTGCGATCTGCTTTACGGCATCACGATGCAGGAGCGTGGCGTGTCCACGCGGGTCTGTGTCAACTTCGATCAAATCGGCTCGGACGGTCGAATCGATGAGGCGGCGATTGAGTCGTCCGAAACACCCGCCCCCGAAGCGGCGGACAGTCAAAACGATGAGCCCAATGTCAGCCGCCGCGAGCAATTGGCGGAGATGCGTCGCGACCGCTCGCCCGTGCAGGTCGGCGGGTGAACTAATAGGGAGCGGCATGATCGGCCGACTGCTCATTTTCTGCGGGGCTTTGCTTGCTTGGCAGGCGTACGCTTCGGGGCCTTATGTTTGGTGGGAAGCCGAAGCGTTTGACACTTCGACGTTCCCGAAACGCTCAGCCTTTTCCATCGATACCACAGGCGAATGGGACTTGCTCTCCGGCGGCGATTGGTTGACCGCAACGGGGCCGGCCCATGCGACGCCACTGCGGGCGACCTACTCGGTCAATGTGCCGAATGCTGAGCGGTATCACTTCTGGGTCCGCAAGTTTGGCGCAAACGGTCCGTTTCATTGCCGCTTCGATAATCAGCCATGGCAGACGGTCAGTCGAGATGTCAAAACGTTTGACGGCCGGTACCCGCGGGACGGGTTGTACGTCAGTTGGCTTTCGCTGGGCGAGCTCGAGCTTGCCGCGGGTCATACGACATTTGAAATCACTCTCGCCACCCAGCCCGGCGAGAGCCAAGCCGCCGCATTCGATTGCTTTGTGCTCGCCCCGACCGACTGGCTGCCCAATGCGAATCGCAAACCCGGCGAGGTCGCCCCCGGTCCGCAGACCGCATCAAGTGGCTGGTTCACGACGGCACGCGACCACGACACATTTGCCGCCGATGCCCCGCTCGATTTGCGTTATCTCAATGAAGAAATCGCCGGGATGCATGGCCCGCTCCGCAAGTCGCCTGATGGCAACAGCATTCAGCTCGGCGACGGCACGCCCGTTCGGCTGTGGGGCGTCAACGTCGTCCACAACCAGGCCCGGATGCCCGCGGTGGTCATCGACTACATGACCCGACGCCTGGCCAAGCTCGGGGTCAACGCGATCCGCTTCCACGGCGAACTCTGGGCCAAAGCCAGCAGCTACCAGCTCGACCCCGTCCGCCTCGACAGCGTCCATCAACTGGTCGCCTCTGCTAAACGCAACGGCATCTATACGAACCTGAGCTGGTACTTCCCCGTCTGGATCCACAGCGGCGAAGCGATCGGCCTGGTGGGCTACGACAACAGCGAAGCCACCCAACCCTTCGCGACACTGTTCTTCAACCCGAAAACCCAAAAGCATTATTTTGACATCCTCCGCGAAGCCCTGACTCGTCCCAACCCTTACACCGGCCAACCGCTCGCCGATGACCCGGCCCTGGGCATGATCGAGCTCTGCAACGAAGACAGCCTTTTCTTCTGGACATTCAATGAGACCGCCGTCCCGCCCGAGCAATGGGCGATCCTCGAACAACAGTTCGCTAAACATCTCACGCAAAAATACGGCTCGTTGGAAGCCGCACTCGCGCAGTGGGGAAAAGCCAAACACGAACGAGATGATCTTTTCAAATGGCGGATCGGCATCTTCCCGATTGCTGAAATGACCAGCGAGGCACAGCAGCGGCACAGCGAGGCGATGAAAAAACGGATGGCCGATCAGGTCGCGTTTCTCGTCGGTCTGCAGCGCGGCTTCTATGAAAAGGCGACCGCGTTTCTGCGTGATGAACTGGGCTACGAAGGATTGATCGTTGCGGGTAACTGGTACGGTGCCGACCCCCGGCTGCTCGATGCGCTGGAGCGGTATACCTACACGGCCGGCGATGTCATCGACCGCCATGCGTACTACGGCCCGAAGCACCACGGTGAAAGGGCGCAGTTCACTGTCCGCCGGGGTCATTCCTCCGGCTCCCGCCCATCGGTCACACAGCCGCACCGCACCCCCTTCGCCTTCCCACAAATTGAAGGCTATCCCCACATCGTCTCTGAGTTTGCCTGGACCAACCCGAACCGGTTCCGAGCGGATGGCGTGCTGACCACCGCGGCCCTCGCGAGTCAGAGCGGGCTCGACGGGCTGTTCTTTTTCACCGTGAATCATCCGCTGCTCATCGACAGCTACTACAACAAGTTCCCGATGGGTGCGCCGTCGATCGCGGGGATGTTCCCGGGCAACGCGTTGATGTATCGCCGTGGCGATGTCGCGCCGGGCCCGGTGGTGCTGCATGAAGCTTTGGAGGTTGATGAACTGCTCGAACTTCAAGGCTCGGCCGCGATCCGCGACAACGCGATCGAAGATTTCCGTGCGGATCAGGTCCGCAATGATGGAGCGGGCAACGATAGCCTCGAGCAATTCGACCCGATGCGTTTTGTCATCGGCCGAGTCATGCGGAGCTTCGACTCGCCCGACGCCCGCAGCACCGCGATGGACTCAACCCCGCAGATTTATCGCAAGAAAGGTGTCATCCGCTCTCATCACGGCCAGCTCAAGTGGGAAACCCACCGGGGCGTGCTGCATGTCGATACCCCGAAATGCCAGGCGGCGGCCGGCTTCCTGTCGCGACGCGGGCCGATCGAACTGAGCGACATCACCATCGAATCGGATAATGACTACGCACAAATATTAGTAATTGCGTTAGACAATCAGCCGATCCGGTCCTCACGCCGATTGTTGATTCAGGCTGTGACCGAAGAGCGCTTCACCGGCCACCGTGTAGAAGACGGCATCATCGTTGCCATGGGGCATCCGCCGTATCAGGTTCGCGAAATCGCAGGGACAGTCGAACTGCGGTTTTCAAAACCGCAGGTCCGACGTGTGAACGCATTGAATCTCAATGGCGAGCGCGAACGGGAGATCGATTTGCAGAAAACCAATAGCGGGACGGTATCAATCAAACTACCACCGAATCACCTGTACACCGTGATCGAGCGGTGACCCGATTTCACGCAAGTGCAACTTGCATGATTGAAACAGTATCTCCCCCAATACGCATCCCATTTTGCCGTAGCAGCGAAGCTACCGTTTCTATATTCACAACATCACCGCTTTCTCAATCAGCCAATCCGCGAATGCCGCTTTACTCATCTCCCCCGGCTCATGCCGCAGCCCATCTGCGGTTAGGAGCACGGCATCGATCGAGCTGTCATCCATCGTCGAGAGCGGGTTAGCCACGATGGCATCGACCGCTTTGCGTTTCATCTTCGACTTCGCACGTTTTTCAAGATGCTCATCCTGCTCCAATGCGAAGGCGACGATCCGCTGATCAAGCTGTTTATTGCGGGCGGCTTCGGCGACGAGATCAGGCGTGGGTTCGAGCTCGAGCTTGAGTGAGCCAGAACGCTGGGTTTTGCCGACGGCGGGGCGGTGCAGCCGATAGTCCGCGACGGCTGCTGCCATGACGAGCAAATCGCTAGAAGCGAAATGCAGGTCGATCAACGCCTGTAATTCCTGCGTGGTCTGAAACCGATGCACTTCGACTCGCTCGCCCAGCGTCGTAGGTGCGAGCACCGGGCCGAGCAACAATATGACTTTATGGCCAACCGCCGCTGCGGAACGTGCCAGCGCGATGCCAAGCTGTCCGCTTGATCGATTGCTGATGAAGCGGACTTCATCAATCGGCTCGCGGGTCGGCCCTGCCGTGATCAAAATCTTCTTCGACATCAAACCATCGTAACCGTCATCCGCCTATCTCACGAAGCGGCAGACGAGGCCTCGGCAGCGAACCCCTCCGGCACATCCAGCGGCTCGGGCCCTAGTGTGACCACCGTCATGGCTTGGGCCACATGCGTTTGCAGAAATGTGTTGACGCGTTCCAAAGTCACCGCGTCGACCTCTTCCGCTGCTTCCTGCAATGATCGGGGCTTGCCGTAGACCAGATGATCGGTCGCGATGCTGCTGGCCCGTGCACCGCTCGATTCGCCCTGCATCACCAGCCGGGACTTCATGCCGACCAACGCACGCTGAAGTTCTGCATCGCTGACACCTTCGTGTATGCGTCGCAATTCCTGCACGAGCACATCCAGCGTCTCCTGCGCTCGCGGCGCGGTCGTCCCGGCATAGGCCATCATGTCCCCCCGCTCTCGCATCCCGGCATAGCTCGCGGAGACCGCATAGCAAAGCCCCCGCTTCTCGCGCACCTCGGTAAAAAGTCGACCGGACATGCCGCCGGATAACACGGCGGCGACGGCCTGCTGAAGTACGCGATCCGGATGGGTCAGCTCCACCGCCCGGTACGCCAACGCAATGTGGACCTGCGTTGTATCAGCGGTCTCATGCGAAGCTTGTGCCCGCTCGTCTTGTTTCGGAACTTCTGCGGCCTTTGCCTGACCTTCCCAGCCTCCCAATTCCTGCTCGATCAGATCGCATAAGCTCTCGAAATCCACCGCACCGGCAAATGCTATGACTGAACCTTGGGGCTTGAATCGATCCGCCCAGAAAGCCCGGACATCATCGTTTCGTAACCCCTGAAGGTCGGTCCGCTCCCCGTAGGGCGACCGATTGATAGGCCCGGGATAATGCTTTTTGCGCAGCTCCAGCATCGCCCGCCGCTGCGGCTCATCCGCCAAGGCATCGAGTGCCTGTAGACTCAGGTCCACGCTAGGCGCGAGTTGATCGGCATCGAGGTTTGGAGCACGCAGCATGTCCAGAAGCAACGGCAACGCCTCGGCTACCTTGAAGCCAATCATCGTGGCCCCGATTCGCAAATATCGCGATTGAGATTCGACACCCCGCTGGATGCCGAGCCGATCCAACGCATCGCTGTGGTCACGGGCTGACTTGCCCCCAGCCCCACGCTGCATCATTTCCGCCAAAACCGGGGCCACGCCTTGGCGATCCGCCGGTTGGCTGGCAATGCCCGCTGGGGTAAGCAAGGTCATCGCCGCAGACTGAACGCCCGACATCGGTTCACAAAGTAGGGTCAGGCCGTTGGAAAAAGTGTGTTGCTGAATCGTTTGCATGGCCGGGGATTGTACCGGTCTTGTCGAAGTATATAATCTCCAATATGTGAGGTTCTCTTACCTGCAGCGGAATTTGCTGGTTCTCCCGGCTAAAGTCCCGCGAGATGAAGCCTGTAAATGCAGATCGATTCGTAAACACGCTCCAGCCAGCGCTGGCTGAGGGTGATCTCGATCGTCTGCTCGAACTGGTCCATGAGCATTGGGACACCCCGCAGCTCTGCTCGCTGCTTAAAAACAGCCAAGTGGATGTCCGTCGACTTGCTGCGCTCGTGCTGGGCTTGATCTCCGACCGCAGTGCAATCGGCCATCTCACGCGGTCGCTGCACGACTCGGACGAACATGTTCATCATTATGCTGAAGATGCCCTCTGGTCGATCTGGTTCCGGGCGGGGCAGGATGACGCTTTCGAGCCGTTTGGCGAGGGGCTGGACAGTTTAGCCGAGGAGGAATTTGAAGACGCAGTCGAGCGCTTTCGCGAAACAACGCATGTCGATCCCGAATTTGCCGAGGCATTCAATCAATGGAGTATCGCGGCCTACATGCTTGGCCATTGGGCGGAAAGCCGAGAGGCGGCCCAGCGAGCGATCGCTCTGATGCCCACGCACTTCGGTGCATTGGCTGGGCTGGGCCACTGCCACGCCCACTTGGGGCAGGTCGAGGAAGCGATCGATTGCTACCGCAGGGCCCTAGCGGTGAACCCGCGCATGGATGCTGTACTTTGGGCCAAGCGTCAACTTGAAATTAAAGCTGGCTGGTCGTCCCAGCAATCACTGCCTGAAGCCGGGCCCGATGTCTACGGCAGAATCGAACCCTACAAATTCCCCGAGCAAGATGAATCGGCGGATTGAGAATGAAATACCGAACCTGCGACGTTTTGGCTTAGCTTAGGTAGCTTGCGATTTTCTTCATGAGATTCGGTCTTGAATGGGCTATAATCTATCTGTTCTTTGAAAATCGGGGCCGACTGGTATCGACCGGACAGGTGCAGGTCGATGGTTGCATGTCGAGGTGTGCGTTGGCCTCGTTAAACCACGCACAAACACACAAATGCCAACGATGAATCCATCGCTGGTCGTATCGGCTTCGCGCCGGCACGACTCGCTGCCTAATTTCGATTAGGTACCGAAACCCCCTCGGGCGTTGGGCCCGTGACAAACGAGGGGGAACGCCAACGGGCTCGTCCAAGCAGGGTGTCACAGCCTGTGCGGATTAAAACTTACTGTGTCTAGGCTCACGCCCGGCTGTCGGCAGCCAAGCGTGAGCCGAAATCCAATAACCGACTAAACATGTAGAAGCTATCTTCCGACTGTCACGACACGGGGGTTCGAATCCCCCCGGCTCCACTAGTTCCAATCCGGAACAAAGCCGCAAGTAGCGTGTAGAACGCCGCTTGCGGCTTTTTTTTCCTGTAACAACGCGGCCGTCGCCGCAGGCATAACCTGCCGTGGGTTCCAAAACATGCGGGTTTTGGTTCCAAAAAGTCTTACTTGAGGTTCCAAACCGGGTACGCTCCTGCGAGATTGGAACCCGACTCCAAACTCGCAGGCTAGACCCGGTATAGCCACCCAGAAGAATCGAAAAACAGCCTCTGCGAAGTCGGAGGCACCTACCGCCGGACTCTCAGCAAGTTCATCAACAGCAAGGGTAAAATCGCCGCGAAGAAGTTCATGCTTGGCCGCGACCGAAGGAAGGCCGAGGCCGCGAACGCCCGGCTCGAACTGCTTTGGGATGTCGTCGAGGAACACCACGCGACCCATGCCGCGGCACGGCCCGCGTACCTACAGCCCGCCGAGCATGACACCCCGCTATGGGCCGGCACCGAACTGGAGATCGCCGAGGCCGTGCGGCTTGGGCAGCAGGTGATACAGGTGGGCATCCACAATGAGATGACCCATATCCCCGCGGGCTATGCCAGCCTAATCGCGACAAGGATCGCATACGTGAAAGCAATAGCCGTGAGCCGGATCGGGCCCGAGCGGTTAGGCAAGCGGAGGCCCGTCGATGCCTAATCGTCCACCCTCTGCCAGCCCACGCCGGACCCACACCCGCAAGCGGATCGACCCCCGCCCAGCCGCAATTAAGCGGGGTACGACCACCAGCACCGTAAATGGTGCGAGGCGGTGCTCAAACGCCACCCGTTGTGCGTTATCTGCGAAAGCCCCGGCCGCATCACGCCTGCCACCATCGCCCACCACGTCGTCGAGGTGCGGGACGATCCGGGCAAGCGGCTCGAAGTCGAAAACGGGCTGGGTCTGTGCCATGAGTGCCACAACGCCACGCACCACAGCGGGCCGCGGGGGGCCAACCCATGAGCCACCGCCTGACTAAACGCAAAAAACACGCCAGGAACCCGCTGAGGTGACGGCCGCCCGTGACGCCCGCGACAAACTCATCACCGCCCAGGCCGAGGGCAGGGCATGGAGGCGGGCGCCCCGGCCAGTACGAAGCCACCGCAGACAGATCAGCTAAACGAAGGAGAACCACCGATTAGTATCATCAAGGCACAACCAATACACACCATTCACTACGCCCCCAGCCCCCACGTTGACCATGCTGTTCGAGTTGGCCGACACCATCGAGACGATGGCCGAGACCATTCCCGACTTCGCGATGAGCCCGTCGTCGGTACACCGGCCGATTCAGCGCCGGAATAAAGATATTCCGGGGGCAGGGCAGAAGCGATTGGTGCGGTATTACGTCAGCCAGAAGGGCATCCAGCAGGGTTACAAGAACTGCGCAATCAAGACGATCAATGCCCGCCACCTCGACGATCTGGTACGGGCGGTGGTCTTCAACTACCTCGACGAGGATCTGCAAGCGAATCCAAATAGACTCGAGACCACTGCGCAGGACCACTGGATACGCCAACTCATCGAGCGGGTCGTGGTGGCCTCGGATGAACTGACCATCGACCTGTGCCAGGATCAGGTCGAAACTTTACGCCAACACGAATGGCCGCGGCACGACGCGGCAACTCCGTCGAATCCTATCGCCCGGTGCCTCTACGAGCCAGAAATCAGATAATTCAAAAGCCGGGTTCGCCTGACGTTGTCCGTACAGATCAAGCGGCTCGACGGCAAGCGGATGCTCTTGTCGCCGCAGGGACGAGACTTGGTCATGCCCGCACAAGCGAAACCGCAGACTCACATCGTCAACGCCTTCAGAACCGCCTTTATGTGGCGTGACCGGCTGATCGGTGTGCAACTCACCGTGGCCGAACTCATGGTCGATACTGGCGTCGGCAAGACTCGAACGAATCAGCTACTGCGGCTGACTTGCCTCGGACCGGTGATTCTCAAGCTCGCCTTGACGGGGGAGTTGACGTTACGTGTGACCCTTTAGCGTCTTGTGGCGGCGGGGATCTTGGATTGGGATAAACAACTTCGTTACCTCGGCCTTGACGCCAATCATCAAGCTCCGGTGGTTGAATCCGAGTAGAAGTCAAGTCGAACCACTCAAGCGCCTCGCCGTAAAGGTCACCTCGCTAAGTGGCGAAAGAGACGATTGGCGATAATCGCCCAGATGTGGGGGTGTGGGGGCCGGAAAGCCTGGGTGAGAGACGCCCGGAAATGGACGTCTGTCCGCAGAGATTCGCGGATTCTGGCGAACGGACTCTGCGGCGTATGGAGGACGCTATGACTAAGCGGTGGGGGTGGGATTCGAACCCACGGTGACCCGAAGGCCACGCCGGTTTTCAAAACCGGTCCATTCGACCACTCTGGCACCCCACCGGGGGTTGGGTCGGTCGGGCAGTTTACAGCGTTGGCAGCCATGAGGCAGGCGGATGGCCAACGGCCATTTCTATTTTCGACACGCAATACTCAGCCTTCAGGATTTATTGACTTTCTTGAATCGGCCGTCGGGGTGGCGGGGGCGGGGCCGACGTCGGCGGGCTTCGCTGCGGTCTTTACGTTTGGGCGAGGTTCGCTTTTCTGAGTTCGCTGCGTCTGCATCAGCATCAGCGTGAGCTGCGGTCGAATCATCCTTGGAGGCTCGGGTCACGACGGTTGCGGTCGCCTTGCTCACCGCCTTGGCGAGGTCTTCACCTAGCCAGGGCACACCCTTAGTCAGCTTGTCCACCGCGAAGCGTGCGGCGGCGGCCAATGCGATTGCCCGGAGCTTGCTCGACCGCACCGCGAGTAGAGCAACAGCACTGCCGATGCCGATCAGCCAGGCTTTGCGGTGGTTGAGCAAATTATTTTTGACAGCGTTCAACGTCTTGCTGATTAGCGACGGCTTCGCAGCATCGCCGCTGACCGCGTCGTCATCAATCGCATCGGGACCGGCGGGCGAGGGCGGGTTGCCGAAGCTGGCAAGCCTTTGCTTGGCGTCTTTCAAGCGGTCTTGTGGACTCATCGCTTCGGTCGGCGGCGGGACGGGGTGGTGATTGTTCGACATACCTAGAAAAGGGTTGGCGGGGCTGAACAAGATGGAGTTAATCAAGCGGAACTTGATCGCATTCAAGCCGGTGGCTTACCGCGAGGCGGCGAGGAGTTGCCAGTCGGCGGCGGGGTCGGTGCAGGCCGATCCGGATCGACATTGAGATCGCTCACGGGGGAAGTACTAGCAGGCTTCTCAAGCGGCGAATCGTCATCGACTGTTGACGAAGATGCGGGAGAATCTTTGGAGTCTGGAGGCTCAGGCATCTCTTTCGAGGTGTCGAGGTCCGGTCGACGGGTGTGCTCGATATTTTGTGCTTTAGCCGAATCCTGGCTGGGCCGCTTGCTGGCGAGCGTCAACAGCCAGTAGGCCGTACCCAACAACACTGCTCCCACGACCAAGAATGCCAAGGGCCAAGTGATGATCCACGCCAGCAGCCACAGGATGCCAACAGCGAAAAATGTGATGGCTAGCAGTAGAACCAAGGCGGCTAGCACCCAGAAGATCAGCTTCCGGGAAAGTCCTTTGACCGCATCGAGCGCAACACGCCCCTCGGCCTCAGCGAGGTCGGAGACACTCAGCAGAAATTGGCTGACTTTGCCGAACATGGGTTAACGGCTGGACGAACCGCCCCCGGAACTATTAGACGAGGAGCCGCTGCTCGACGAGCTTGAGGAGCCCGAGCTTTCATTCATCTTGGCGAGCAGAGCTTTGGTCGCCAGGCCGGCCCCGATCGCGACGCCCAACGCTGCGAGGGGGGTGTCGCGGACCAGCTCGGCCTTAAAGAAATCAAACAGGCTTTCGACAGCCAAGGTGGTCTTGTTGTCCTTATCCGCTTCCCGACGGGTCGCGACGGCGGATTTCTGGGTCTCGGTCAGTTCCTTGATGCCGGCTTTGAGCTCGGCAAGTTCGGTCTTCAGATCGTCGATCTCTTTGTCGCTGGATTTGCTGGTGGTCGCCATGGCTTGCCTTGATTAGGGTTTGGGCGCGGCCCCGGGCGGCCGCAGGACATTGTCCCGGCAAGGATTTATAGTCGTGAAATTTCGCGGCGTCTATGTAATCTGGGTTTTTCGAGTCAAAAGTCTGGGTGGGTCGAGGAAATATTCTTAACCACGGAGGCCCAGAGGACACAGACTTCGAGCAGGATCAAGCATGGTTATGGGGTGTAGAGATCGAAATTAAGAGCGACGATGGTGAACGTCATCGAGATGGGTCTGGTTTTGATTTTAGGTTTGGCGGCCGCTGAAGCAGCCTCCGCCAAGAATAAATCTGAAAGCTTCTACAAAATTCTTATGTTTTCTCCGTGCTCTTTTTTAGCTGTGGTTGTATTTGATTTGCGGGTGATCGTTTGGCTGGTTATATTGTTCGGCCCGATTGACCGTGGTGTCGCTCGGTTTATCTCACTGAATTTCAGGTACCTGCAGGAACAAGATTTATGGCAATCCGCATCAAAGCCCGAAGTGGCGAGTCGGCCGAGCAGATGATGCGTCGGTTCAAGAAGCTCTGCGAAAAAGAGGGGCTGACGAAAGACATCAAGAAGCGTCAGTACTACGAAAAGCCCAGCGAGCGTAAGCAACGGGCGATGCGGAAGAGCGTCAAGCGGCAACAAATGGGCGATTTCACGCCCCGCTCCCGCTCAACGACTTACGGCAGTTGATGCGAACGACCTTGCCCTGCTTCATGCGGGGCTTTTTTCTTAGGCCGCCCGGGCTTCCGTGATCCGCCCGTTGTGGGCGGCTGACTCGCCTATCAAAATTCTGAACTCAGCAATATTTTGCACCATCGGTCGTGCCGCCGCACGGCTTACCGGAGATTCCCATGTTGCAAGCAACTCCTGTCCTGCTGGCTGAAGCTTTGCCAATCGCTTATTACCTCGCGCCGCTGGGAGCGATCTTGGCTTTGGTGTTTGCCAAAGTTTTCTACAACGGGTTCATGGCCCAGAGCGAGGGTGATTCGGAAATGGTTCGCATCGCCCAAGCGGTCCGCGACGGTGCTTACGCTTACTTGGGCAAACAGCGAAATGTTGTGGCGATTGTGTTCGTCGCCCTGATCGTGCTGCTGCTGGCGATGTCGTTCGGGCTGGGCCTGCAGGAAGAGCTCACGCCGTTGGGCGTCGCGATAGCGGGCATCTTTTCCGGGCTTTGTGGCTATTTGGGCATGAAGACAGCGACCAACGCCTCGGCTCGAACGACCGAGGCGGCCAAGAAATCCTTGAACGACGGACTGCGGGTCGCGTTCCGGGCAGGTGCGGTGATGGGGCTTTGCGTCACCGGCTTCGCGCTGCTGGATGTTTCGGTCTGGTTCATCCTGCTCACGCAGGTGTTCGATGGCTTCACGCTGGTGGACATCACCACCATTACGCTGAGCTTCGCGATGGGTGCTTCGCTGCAGGCATTGTTCGCCCGCGTCGGCGGCGGTATCTACACCAAGGCGGCGGACGTTGGCGCAGACCTGGTCGGCAAGGTCGAGGCGGGCATCCCGGAAGACGATGCGCGGAACCCGGCGACAATCGCGGACAACGTCGGCGACAACGTCGGTGACGTTGCGGGTATGGGAGCGGACCTCTACGAAAGCTACTACGGCTCGATTCTCGCGGCGATGGCCCTCGCCGCCGCGGCTTCACTGCGCCTTGGTCTGGACGGCGCTCAATCGCTTGCTTTAGTCTGTGCACCGCCGGCTCTGGCGGGCTTGGGCATCATCTGCTCGATCCTTTCTATTTATTCCGTCAAGGCGAAGGAAAACGCGAGCTTTGCTCAATTGCTCAAGAGCCTTCACGCTGGCGTTTGGCTGAGCTCGGCTTTGATCGTGCTTGGCTCGGCGGGGCTGCTGTTCTGGTTGCTGGGCGGCGTCGAGGGCGTGTCTTGGCTGGGCATCTGGGGAGCGATCGTGACCGGGCTCTTGGCGGGTCTGGTCATCGCTTTCGGCACCGAGCGATATACCTCCTACGAACACAAGCCCACGCAGCGGATCGCTCGGCAGTCAGAAACCGGCAGCGCGACGGTGATTATTGCCGGCGTGGCTGAAGGCATGATTTCGACCTGGGTTCCGCTGTTGACTGTGGTAGTGGCCATCATCGCGGCATTTACGCTGGCTGGCGGCAATGAAACTTTCCTCATGGGCGTGTTCGGCGTCGGCATCGCGGCGGTGGGCATGTTGTCCACGCTGGGTATCACGCTGGCGACCGATGCCTACGGCCCGATCGCGGACAACGCCGGCGGCAACGCCGAGATGACCCACCAAGAGCCGCAGGTCCGTGAGCGTACCGACATGCTTGACAGCCTGGGCAACACCACCGCCGCAACCGGCAAAGGTTTTGCGATCGGCTCGGCGGCGCTGACGGCACTTGCCCTGCTTGCGGCCTACGTCACCACGGTGCAGACCAGCCTGAACCGCATGGCGGAGGTCCCCGAATCGTTGGTCGAGGCAGCCTATACCGATGCAGGCGAGGCCGCTCCTTATTATCAGGGGCAGGGCCGGTTTGCATTTGCCAAGGATGAAGAAATTGTCGCGGGATTGGCCTTGGTCGATGAGCGATATGTCACGCGGCTCGATGATCTGCTGCTTGAACTACCTGAAACCAGCCGACTGATCGCGGGTGACTGGAGCGGCGATGCTCAGATTTATCATGCGGTCGTCACTGACGATGAGGGTGACATGGAGTTTGATGTCGTCACTGCATCGACGGCTACGCTGCCGCAAATCATGGCTTACTACAACGTGACTCTCATGAACCCCCGCGTACTTTGCGGTCTATTCCTCGGCGTCATGCTTGTTTTCGTGTTCTGTGCGATGACGATGAATGCAGTGGGGCGGGCGGCCTACTCGATGATGACCGAGTGCCGACGGCAGTTCGGGATCATGAAGCAAGGCTTCCTGGCTGACGGCATGAGCGAGGCGGACCTGGCAGACCCGATGAAGTGGCCGTTCGAGACGACGGTCGACGGCAAGAAGTATCCGGACTACGCGAACTGCGTGGCCATCTCGACGACCGGTGCGCTCAAGGAGATGGTCATTCCATCGATCATGGCGGTGCTGGTGCCGATCCTCGTCGGCCTGGTGCTGGGTGTGCCCGGCGTGATGGGCCTGCTGGCTGGTACGCTGGTCTGCGGCTTCGCTGTCGCGATCTTCATGGCCAATGCGGGCGGTGCCTGGGATAACGCTAAGAAATATATCGAGTCCGGGCAACACGGCGGCAAAGGTAGCGAAAACCACAAAGCCACAGTTGTTGGCGACACCGTCGGCGACCCGTTCAAGGACACGTCCGGCCCATCGCTGAACATCCTTATTAAACTCGTCTCGATCGTCTCGGTCGTATTCGCAGGCGTAATTGTGAAATTCAGCCCCTACGTCGCCAGCGTACTAGGCTTGGGTTAATTACCGACTGACCCGAATCGACAGAAGTTTAATTTTGACCGAAGACAACCGCCCATTCCTGACCCGAGCCGATACCGCCGCTAAGTCATCTTCTGATGACGACCAGGCGTTGAACTTCGCAGTCGCGGCCGCCCGACG
This sequence comes from uncultured Phycisphaeraceae bacterium, assembly GCA_964523485.1. Taxonomy (GTDB): domain Bacteria; phylum Planctomycetota; class Phycisphaerae; order Phycisphaerales; family Phycisphaeraceae; genus Algisphaera. Next base: position 58,697 of record CAZFZS010000012.1, read on the forward strand.
ACTCGATGAGTTTCACTGTGAGGACATCGTCATTTTCGATGTCACCGGTATCAGCCCGGTCACTAGATACATCGTGATCGCGACCGGTACGTCTGATCGACAGATCAAATCGCTCGGGGCCGAGGTCGGCGACATCGGCGAGGCCCACGGCTACGAACGCTTCGGCAGCGACCGCGACGGCCTGTCGACTTGGCTGGTGCTGGACCATATAGACGTCGTGGTACACCTCTTCGAGCCAGAGACCCGGTCGCATTACGACTTGGAGATGCTCTGGGGCGATGCGCCGAAAGTGGATTGGACGCCAGACTAACTTATCAGTCGTGTGCATCATTGACGAGTTGTTTCAAGCCGTGTATGAGGCTCGGCGAATCCGCGGATCCGTCACACTAGATCCGCCGCTTGTCGCTGTAATCAAAATGGGTTCCAAGCTACACTCGGCCGATGTCTCTCGCTGAATCCGCACCAGACCATTCATCGCAGCGTGGCCTCGGCCCGGCGCTGCTTTGGGCTTGCTTCCTTGGCAGCTCTTGGACCTGGGTCATCGGGATGTTTTTCCCGACGCTTTTGGTCCGTGATTTCGGTGTGGCGGGGTGGTGGGTGTTTGCGATTCCCAACGTCGTCGGGGCGGCAGCGATGGGTTTCGTGCTGCACGATGCCGGGGTCAGCCGACGGTTGACCGAGCGGCACGCAACCGCCTGCCGATGGTTCAGTGGGGTCACCATCGCATTTCAAGTCTATGTCGTCATGTGGCTGGTGCAGGGGCTCTGGCTGCCGCTGCTATGTATCCTGCCGTGGCTGGTGATGGGGCCGTTGACCCGGCAGCGCGTCGCAGGTTGGCTGCCCTGGGCAGGGGTCGCGGTGTCGCTGCTGTCGTGGGGTGTTTTTTCTTACGCGACCAAGCTGCCCGAGGCATGGTCGGAGTTCGCATCTGCTGATTCGCAGACGCCGACACCACGATTGGAGCGGGCCGACCTCTGGCTGTTTCTGCCGGCATCAATCCTGGGTTTCGCGTTGTGCCCGTACCTCGACTTGACGTTTCACCGAGCAAGGCAGAGTACCGGGCCGGGCACAGGCAGGGCGGCCTTCGCGATCGGCTTCGGCGTGGTGTTTTTCTCGATGATCGTCTTCTCGCTCTGCTATGCGGGCATCATGGCCCCGGTCATCAATACCGGCAATACCGACTTGCTAACCGGCCCGTGGAAAGCGTTGCTGGCGATCCACATTGGCGTGCAAGTGGCTTATACCGTCACGCTTCATACACGCGAGCGCTTCGATCACCCGGCGATGGCTGAGCGGTGGACGCTGCTTGGCTTAATGACTCTACTCATCCTTGCCGTCGGCGGGGCGGTCTACGCCCGGCAAGCTGACCTGCGCTTCGCGGACCTGTCCATGGGCGAAGTCGGCTACCGCAGCTTCCTGCTGCTCTACGGTTCAATCCTGCCAGGCTACGTCTGGTTGTGCATGATCCCCACCCTGCGACCGGGCCGATCACGCAACGCCCGATGGCTTTTCGCCATCACCGCAATCCCGACGCTGATCCTGGGTTTTCTCGCCCTAGTCGTCGGTGAGTGGGTATACATCCTCGGCCTGATCGGCGTGTTGGCGATTGCGCGGGTAGTGCTTGAAATTCTTCCGGCGAGTGATGCGGAAAATTTGGATAAAGGTGGCGTGGTCTGACGAGCTTTAGCGTCAGGTCAAGGCAAGCCAATGAAACCGTGGCCTGCTCAAAGCCGCAGACCACGCCACCCATCTTCTCAAATAGCTGTACGACGACATTCACCGACAGGTTTTCCCCATCGTTTCGGCTTGTCCAGTCGACGAGCCGCCCACCGGTACAATCGCCCGAATGTCTTTTGAATCCGGCCGCGTGACTTTCTGTCGTTTCCGTGTGCATGGCGATACGCCTTCCACCGTAGACGATGCCTTTCTGTCGATCCTCAGCGAATCGAAGTTCCGCGAGCATGAAATCGGCACGCCGGACGAGGTCGAAGTCGGTTTCGTGACCGGGGTGCACCTGTTCGACACGCAGTTCAGCTTCGAAAAAAACGGCTACGGGCCGGGCGGCAGCGTGGCGCTGTTCTCGCTGCGGATGGACACGCATAAGGTTCCCGCCGAGATCAAGCGGGCGTACAAAAAAATGAACGAGCAGGCCGCCGCCGCGGGCAATCCGACCGGCTTCGCCTCGAAATCTGAGAAGCGCGAAGCGAACGAAACCGCCAATGAACAGGTTCGCGAAGAACTCGCCTCCGGCAAGCACCGCAAGAGCAAACTCGTCCCGCTGATGTGGGACCTCCGCTCGGGCTTGCTCTACTGCGGCTCGACCAGCAATACAGTCATTGAGCACGTCGCCCGACAGATGCGGCAGGCGTTCGCGGTCGAACTGGACCATCTCAGCAGTGGGGTGTTAGCCGGCGACCGGATCAAGGCGCAGGGACGCAGCCGGGATTATGAAGACCTCAAGCCTAGCCTATTTACCGATGCCCCCACCGCCTCGGCCCCATCCCAAGACACCGACGAAAGTGCGGTTGAAACTTCCGGGGGCGGGGGTTTCGGCGGGGGGCCGAGTTTGCCTTGGATTGCGCGGTCGGTGGATTTGAAGGATTATTTAGGCAACGAGTTTCTGATGTGGTTGTGGTGGAAGACCGAGACGGGTGGCGGGGGGGTGGAGACCGAATCGGGCGAGGTTTTCGTGGCATTGGACAAAGCGCTCGACATGGATTGTGCCTGGGAGCGGACGGGCAAACAGACGCTGCGTGGAGACACTCCGACACGGCTGCCCGAGGCGGCGGACGCCCTGGCGACCGGCAAATGGTTGAGGAAGGCTGGACTGATTGTCGCCGATGCCGAGCGGCAGTGGGAGCTGATGCTGCAGGGCGACGCGATGTCGGTCGGTAGCGCCGCCATGCCCGAGGCGGACGGCGCACAGACCCAACGTGAGGTCATCGAGGCCCGCGTTGGTATGGTGATCGAATTAAGCGAAAACCTCGATCGTCTTTATGAAGCATTTCTCGCCCGTCGGGCCTCGGGTCCGTGGTCTAGTGACCGCGACGCCATCCGCAAATGGATCAAGGACCGACGGAAAACCGCTGTGGCTACCCGCCCGACCCAGATCGAATCAGCATCGACTGAACCCATCGCGGTGTGATGTGGACTACTACGAATCGAGTTGAAGTCGGCTGCAGATCGCCCGATGCACAGAATCCTTCGGCTGCGTGCCATCGACACGGAAGACCAATTCCTTGCCCTCGAACAGCTCAAGCGTCGGCTTGGTTTTGGAGTGAAAGTCTTCGAGGCGTTTGGTCAACGCCTGCTCGTTGTCATCCGCCCGGGCCAGCAGCGGTCCGCCACAAACATCACAGGCCCCCTTGGTCTCGGGGCGGTGGAAAATCAGGTTGTAGTCCAAGCCACATTGCCCACAAACCCGCCGAGCGAGGGCCCGCTCGATCGAAACTTCCTGCGGTACGTCGATATAGATGACCTGATCGATGTTGTACGACTCGAGCAGAAAGGTCGCCTGTTCGACATTGCGGGGGAAGCCGTCGAGGATGAAGCCGTAGTTCCAGTCATGTTCGTCCAGTCGGGTGCGGATGATGTCTTCGACGATGTCGTCTGAGACGAGTTGGCCCACATCAATAATGCGTTTGATCCGCGCCGCGAGTTTGGTGTGGGTCTGGACATGCCAGCGGAAGATGTCGCCGACGCTGATATGCGTGAGGTTCAGCTTGTTCTTGAGCATCGCCGCCTGCGTGCCCTTGCCCGACCCCTGCGGCCCCATGATGACGTATTTGTGCATGGTTTTATTTCTCTGAAAGCTGACCCACACTGTCGATGATTAAGTCGAGGATAAGGCTTTGCGAATTCGCGGATTTCCTCGCATCAACCCCGGCGGGTTCGGATTGTAACGGTCATGCGGATCAGCGCAACTGCCTGTCAAGTTGTCTTCGCAACCCCAAAAATTTATTCGCCGCCTTTGCTGAAAAATTCGTCACTTGCAATGCAAACGAACTAGAGGTCCAGGCCATGATCATGCGTAGAATTTTCGACATCTCGGTAGTGCTGCTGGTGCTCGGCGGGATCGGCTTCGTGCTGAACTACCGCGGGCAGCAAACGCAAGCGGCCAGCAAGCCAGCCGAGGTCCGCGAGGCGCTTGGCAAACTTTACGAGCGGTCCGCTTACTACGGTGCGCTCAACGATTCCATGCGGATCACGGGCACGAAATTCCCCGTCGCAGTGCTGCCCGAGTGGTTTGATGGCGAGACCCCCAGCAATACGCTGCTCGATGCGAATCACCCTTGGATCGACGTCGCCCCGCCCGGCGATACCAGTATCCACCCGCCCAATCCGATCGCGACCACGCAGGCGATGGCTGGCTTCTGGTACAACCCGAATACAGGCATTTTCCGGGCTCGCGTGCCCGCCCACCTCACCGATCAGGAAGCGTTGAGCCTGTACAACAGCCTCAACGGCGTAGAGTTACAGGCCCTCGAGCCAAGCGCTGATGCGGCCCGCACACCGCTCGCCTACACGCCCGGCCAGACACCGGCCGCCACGCTGGCGACGCCGATGTTTAAGGAAACCGCCACCATTCACGAAGCGACGCCGCAGCCCGAGCCCGCCCCGCCGGTTGAAAATATCTTTGCCTACGACCCGGATTCGGAATGGGAAAAGCAGTTCAAACAAGACGCGCAACAAGTGGAAGCGGAAAACACAACGAAGAAGAAACGAATTTCGAGTCTGACTTCACGCGATGAGTGAAGCGGCGATTCAAGCAGAAAATCAAATCCCATCAACCCGCGTTTTCGAGCGCCTTGACTTTGTCGAGTCGGCGCTGAAAGCGTGGCTCGGGGCTGAAGTTCGCTTCAACGAATGCTCGGACCAGGTCCTCTGCTAGTTGCGGACCGATGATTCGCGAGCCAAGGCAGAGCACGTTCATCGCGTCGTGTTCCACGCCCTGTTGGGCGGAATAGACATCGTGACAAACCGAGGCCCGCACACCGTCCATCTTGTTAGCCGCGATGCAGGCACCGACACCCGAACCGCAGAGCAGTACGCCTTTTTCGACTTGGCCATGCTGAATCGCCTGGCCGATGTAGCGGGCAAAGTCAGGGTAGTCGTCATCGCGGTCGTAGGCGTGAGCACCCAGGTCCACGACCTCGTGACCCATCGATTTGATGACTTCCGCCATCGAAGCTTTGAGTGGGTATCCCCCATGGTCCGCGGCGATTGCAATCTTCATCTAGTCCGGCTCCTCATGGATAGCCACGCATGATCGCCCGCCAGCGGGGGGGTGTCAAAGTGCCGACCTGTTGCGGTTGTGTTCAAGGCTGCTGCAGGTCAGCCAGACGAGCCAGGCACAGATGCCCATGAACTTGGTCCCATCTTCGAGTAGCAGCCGCAGGTCCGTCGACACGCCCCAGCTCTCGATCGACTCTTGGAATCCGTCCACGACCACCATCGCCGCAAACAGCCCGCAGCTGACCAGCAGGATCGTCACATGTCGGCTTGCGAAGACCATTCGGCGATAGACAAAAAGAAAGACCAGTACGGCTCCAGCGAGGATGCTTAAAACCAGCAACTCGACCCAGACGCCGAACATCGCGTGCATGAGTTCGTGAAACAAAAATAGATCATCAACCAGCAAAGCTGTGGTGATTACAAACGCCCAGAAGAAAAAACCGACGGATTTGACTTCGCTTTTGGATTGCAACTGCTGCAGGGCACTCAATCCACAGACTGCCGCCGCTGCAGCCCAGAGCACCGCACCCAACTGGGAGATGCAGCCGGCAAGCGGATTCATCTCGGCAAGCGAAGTAACGTCCCGCGTGAAAAAGCCCACCGAAACTTCAAGCCCGAATGCGTAGGCAAGACCGGCCAACCCGATAAGCAACACGATGAATCCGGCATTGACCCCGATCGCAATTAACAACGATTGCCCTTGAGTGGGCCTAGCTCGTTTTACAATTCGCTCGGCAGAAGGACCGGACATACTTCTACTTTAATCGCCACACGGAGTGAGCGACTCAAGGCTTTATTTACTGGAGGTCCAGTGGGTTAAGCACCATGGCCTTCGGGCACGCCGACGATGCTGAAACCGCAGTCGACGTGGATGGTTTCGCCGGTCACGCCGCTGCTCAGGTCGCTGAGCAGGTAGACCGCGGTGTCGCCGACCTCATCGCCGGTGTTGGCCCGCTTCATCGAGCTTGTATGTTCTTGGTAGGCGATCATTTGGTCCATCCCGCCGACCCCGGAACCCGCCAAGGTTTTGAACGGCCCAGCAGAGATGCAGTTGACCCGCACCTTGCGATCCGGATGGCCCAACTCGTAAGCGAGGTAGCGGGTGGTGTGTTCGAGGCAGGCCTTGGCGACGCCCATGACGTTGTAGCCGGGCGTGACCTTCTCGCCGCCGTAGTAAGACATGTTGATGATCGACCCACCGTTTTTCATGAGAGGCAGAGCGCGTTGGGCCATCGCTAGCAGCGTGTAGGCCGAGGTGTCGATCGCATTGAGATAGACCTCCCGCGGAGTCTGGTGAAACATGTCCGGCTTGAGATAATCCTTGTCCGCAAACGCGATCGAGTGGACAATAAAATCCAGGTCGCCCTTGTCCTTATTCCAGTTATTGAAAACCGCATCGAGCGAGGGGTCGGAGTTCGCATCACATGGCACGAGCCAGGGGTCTTCGATGCCCAGTCCCTGAGCGGCTTTCTTGACGCGGTGTTCCATCTTGCCGATCGGCAGGAAGGTGAAGCCGAGCTCAGCACCTTGGGCAATTAGCTGCTTAGCGATGAAATAGGCGTAGCTACGCTCGTTGGCGATACCGAAGATGATGCCTTTTTTGCCGTCCATGAGACCCATAGTTAGTTTTCCTGCGGGGTAGGAAGATGGTGGTTTGAAGCCACACAAGCTAACAGGCCCAGCCGGACTCGACAAAATCTGACCGTCGCTCGTGCGTCATGGCTATTATCGCCGACTATGAAAAGACCGCGAATCAAGCGGCATCGCCACGGCCTCCTGCTGATCTGCGGATTGTGTTTCGGCATGATCATCGGCTGCACCCGACCGCCCGAAGCGACCGTGGGCGAAGTTCTCACCGAACTCGATAAACCCCGCAACGATGGACAACTGCAGGTACTCCGCAACTCGGGCCAGAAGCTTTTCAAAAAGAACAATTGCCACATCTGCCACGTTGTCGAAGGCCCACCATCTAGCGCTCCGGCCCTGCAGCACATCGTCGGCCGCAAGGTCACCCTCCGAAGTGGGGTACAAGTCACACGCGACCGCGACTACCTGGTCCGCTCGGTCATCCACCCGGCTCAGCAGGTCGTTCCAGGCTATCCCCAGCCGATGAGTAATTACCGCTTTCTGAAAGCGGATGAGATCGCTGCCATCGTGCTTTATCTGGAGTCGCTCTCACCCTCCGCAACACTTGCAGATTCGCCCTAGCCCTGCCAAACCTGCAGGTTTATCGCCTGCTATGACAGTTAAAGCCAGATAAACGCTCACAGGCTCCCCGCTAATCGGCCGATAGGAGCGTTGGTGGGCATCGCACATGGCGTTTTATGGCATCATGTTTGCGGAGGTATGAGGTTAGGGCCGATGCCTTTCGAGACGGCGTTAAAACAACCGCCGACTCGAATCTCGCAGACGCTTGCCTACAATCCCGTGCAGTAAACTATGGACAGTTACGCCGCGACGTACAGAAAAGAGACACGCCATGTTTGAACGATTTACCGACCGTGCCCGCAAAGTGATGGCCTTGGCCAATCAGGAAGCGCAGCGGTTTAACCACGAATACATCGGTACCGAACACATCCTGCTGGGCCTGGTTAAAGAAGGCTCGGGCGTGGGTGCGAACGTGCTGAAAAATCTCGACGTCGACCTCCGCAAGGTCCGCCTCGAAGTCGAAAAGCTTGTTAAGTCCGGCCCGGATATGGTCACCATGGGCAAACTGCCCCAGACCCCCCGCGCCAAAAAAGTCATTGAGTATGCGATCGAAGAAGCCCGGACGCTCAACCACAACTACGTCGGCACCGAGCACCTTCTGCTGGGCCTGCTGCGTGAACACGAGGGCGTTGCTGCACAGGTCCTCATGAACCTCGGGCTGAAGCTTGATGAGGTTCGCGAGGAAGTGCTGAATCTGCTCGGAGCCGGCGTCGATCCGGAAGAAGCGACCGAAGGCGATGAGTCCTCTAGCAGCTCGTCAGGCAAGTCCGGCAAGCAGGCTAAAAGCAAGACTCCTGCTCTCGACAGCTTCGGCCGGGACCTGACCGAACTGGCCAAGCAGGGCACGCTAGACCCCGTTATCGGCCGATCGACCGAGATCGAACGGCTTGTGCAAATCCTCTGCCGCCGTACGAAGAATAACCCCGTGCTACTCGGCGAAGCGGGCGTGGGTAAGACCGCGATCGTCGAAGGACTGGCCCAGCAGATCATCACCCAGGACGTTCCGGACATCCTGATTGAACGTCGCATCGTGGTGCTCGACCTGGCCATGATGGTGGCCGGCACGAAATATCGCGGCCAGTTTGAAGAGCGCATTAAAGCGGTCATGAATGAGGTACGTCGTGCGAAGAACGTCCTGCTTTTCATTGATGAACTGCACACGCTCGTCGGGGCTGGCGGTGCTGAGGGTGCGATCGATGCGTCGAATGTGCTCAAACCCGCATTGAGCCGTGGTGAGATTCAGTGCATCGGTGCGACGACCCTTGATGAATACCGCAAGTACATCGAAAAAGACGGCGCTCTCGAGCGTCGGTTTCAGACCATCATGGTCGAGCCGCCAAACAAGGAAGACACTGTTCAGATCATCAAAGGCCTGCGCGATCGCTACGAAGCGCACCACCGCGTGCAGATCACCGACGAAGCGGTCGAGGCCGCTGTCGAGATGAGCGATCGTTACATCACCGCCCGGGTGCAGCCGGACAAGTCCATCGATGTGATCGACGAGGCGGGTGCCCGCATCCGGCTTAAAAGCATGAGCAAGCCGCCGAACCTCGCCGAGATCGAGGAGAAGATCGAACGGCTGAGCATCGAGAAAGATGAAGCCGTCAAAGCTGCGGATTACGAAAAGGCTGCGGAACTCCGCGACAAGGCCGAGAGCCTGCGTCGCGAAAAAGAGCAAATCCAGCGTGATTGGCGTGCCAAAGCCAAAGAAGTCGATGGCGTTGTGGATGAAGACGTCATCGCCGAGGTCGTCAGCAAGATGACCGGCGTGCCTTTGACTCGGCTCGAAAAAGCCGAGACGCAGCGCTTGCTTCAACTTGAAGATGAGTTGCACAAAACCGTGGTCAGCCAGGACGACGCGATCAAGATCATCAGCAAGGCGATCCGCCGCGCGCGCTCGGGCCTCAAGGACCCGCGGCGGCCGATGGGTTCGTTTATTTTCGTCGGCCCCTCCGGCGTCGGTAAAACTTTGCTGAGCAAAGCACTGGCCGAGTTCATGTTTGGCGACGCTGATTCGTTGATCCGTATCGATATGTCAGAGTACATGGAGAAGCACAACGTCAGCCGACTCATCGGTGCGCCTCCCGGATACGTCGGCTACGAAGAGGGCGGCCAGCTCACCGAGCAGATCCGCCGTCGGCCGTACTCCGTTGTGCTGCTCGATGAAATTGAGAAGGCCCACCCCGATGTCTACAACATGCTGTTGCAGATCATGGAAGAGGGCCAGCTCACCGACTCGTTCGGCAGACACGTCGATTTCCGAAATGTCATCCTGATCATGACCAGCAACATCGGTGCGGACCTGATCAAGAACAAGGGCGGGTTCGGCTTCTCAAAGCATGACCCTGACGCGGACTACGACAAAATCAAGAAGACCCTGATGACCGAGATCGAGCGGTACTTCCGCCCCGAGTTCATCAATCGGCTGGACGATGCGATTGTCTTCCGTCCGCTCAATCGCGAAGACCTGGTCAGCATTGTTGAATACGAACTGGGCAAGGTCATGCAGCGGCTGGTCGAGCGTGGTATGGATTTTGAAATCGACGGCGACGCCAAGGAGTTCCTAATCGACAAGGGTTACAACCCCGATTTCGGTGCCAGGCCACTGCGTCGTGCGATCGAGCAGTTCGTTGAAGACCCGCTCAGTGAGATGATCCTCCGCGATGAGTTCACCGAGGGTCAACGGATCAAGATCAGCCGTAAGGACGAGCAGGACCACCTGAGCTTCGAGGCGACCGATAAGCCCGAGCTTGAAAAGCAGCCCGAGCCCGAGCCTGCACAGGCCGGCGCGGAAAGCAGTTAATCCTTCATAAATCCAGATAATTTAGACCCGCCCTGCAAGGCGGGTCTTTTTATATCAGTTCTTTATGAGATATGTGGGTCAACGACAGCGCATCGGGGTCAAGTAACGTTAGCAGCATGTCGATGATGTCGTTGTAGTAGCTCTATCCGAGGCTGCTGCGTCTTCTCCTAGCAGTACAGGAGTAGGTTATCGTTGCATCGGATGGGGTGGTATATCGAATGAATGAGGCATTACTCGAACGCGTGCTCAAGTCGCCGCGGCTGCCGAGCTTACCTGCGATCGCCTTGGAGGTGATCGATCTTGTTCAGCAGAAAAACGTCGATATCAAACAGATCGCCAACACGATCAAGCACGATCCTGCGCTGTCGAGCAAGATTCTGAAAACCGTAAATTCGAGTTTTTACGGCCAGGCTTACTCGATCTCGACAGTCAGTCATGCGCTTGTTGTGCTCGGCCTGAACAGCGTTAAAACACTGGCCTTAGGTTTCAGCCTGGTCTCTAATCTCGCCGAGGCCGGCGGGGCGGGCTTCGACCACATGACGTTCTGGAAGCGGTCGCTATTCACAGCCACAGCGTCCAAAACACTCGCGGCCCGCACCGGGGTGGTCCAGCAAGAAGAATGTTTTCTTGGTGGATTGCTGCAGGACCTGGGAATGCTCACGATGTGCCAAACCCTCGGCCGTGAGTACGCCAAGCTGGTCATTGAGTCTAAAGGTGTGCATCACAAGCTCATGCACCTCGAGCGGACCAAGCTCGATCTTGGCCACCCCGAAGTCGGTGGCAAACTGGCCGAGTCATGGAGTCTTCCGCCGCTGCTCAGTGGAGCCATCCGCTACCACCACGACCCCGAGTCGGCCCCGGGCGATATTCGAGAGCTTGTGGGGTGCATCGCTCTGGGTAACTACGCTGCTGAGGTGCTGATCGCCAACGAATCAGCCGCCGGCGAAGCGTTGATCCATTTCCAACGGAAAGCCAACGAATTCAACGGCATGGCCGCCAGCGAGGCCGAGTCGATTCTCCGAGAGGTGCATTCGCAAACCGCAGAGATGCAGCGGCTTTTCGACCTGCCCACGGGCAGCCTCGGTAACGCCGACGATATCCTTGCCACCGCCAACGAAGCCCTGCTGAACCTGACGATGCAGGCTCAGCAACAGTCCACGCAACTTGAGCAACAGAATAAACAGCTCAACACAGAGGCCTATACAGACGCATTGACCGGGGCTGCAAACCGCCGTGCCTTCGATCGAGAAGTTGAAGAAAGCTTTGGCCAAGCGACCGCCGATGCGCAGATCAGCGTGTTATTCATGGATGTTGATCACTTCAAACAATTCAACGACACACATGGACACGCCGTGGGCGACCAGGTGCTGATCTGCTTTGCTCACACGCTCAAAGACGCCGTAGGCGAGGCCGGTACGGTCTACCGCTATGGAGGTGAAGAATTCGCCATTGTCTGCAAAGCCACCGACCGCAAGTCAGCGGCAAAGCTAGCGGAACATGTCCGGATCTGTGTTCAAGACAAAGCCAGGATCACCAATGAGTCCGGCGAAGAACTGGGCATCACCGCAAGCATCGGCGTCGCTGCTCACGAAGGCTCGACCTTCCCATCGGCGGAATTGCTGGTCAAAGCCGCCGACCAAGGCGTCTATGCCGCGAAGAAAGCCGGCCGCAACTGCGTCCGCGTCTTCGCACCACGCAGGCGACCGATCGCAGCCTGACCGCCGTGGGCGGCTCAGTTGCGGACGTAGACCTTGTAGGTGTAGATCAACTTCGCCGCGTTCGCTTCGCCGGGTTCGATCGGGATTTCCCACAACAATTGCACACGCGGATTCACCCGGCGTAAACCCTTGGCGAGTTTCGTCGTCGTGGGTTCACCGTCCGCTTCGACCAGTTCGCCGCTCATCATCTTCTCGATGCTGAGCGTGATTGCTCGGTCTTTGCGGTTCGTAATGTTGAGTTCGCCCTGCACAGTAACCAAGTCGTATCGCGAGCCATGGAAACGCGCCGCATCGGTTTGGCGTTCGATTTCGACTTCATGCTGCTCCGCTTGGATCGCCAATGCCTGAGTGATTTTCAGGTCGGTTGAGGTGCCGGGTGTGGTGTAATGCAGCGTGTCCTGGCCCAACACCCGGCCATCCTTGGCGGTCATGCCCGGGGCCGTGGTCCAGGGTTTATCGGTCGTGTTTTTCAGCCGTACCGCGTGCCAGACGATCTCCTTGCGCTCTTGGTCTTCCGCTCGGTTGTGATAGCCGCGATTCTCATCGATGAAGTCGGGGATACTCCATGTGTAGCAATGGCGGTAGGGCACCTCGGCTTGAAACAGTGAGAAGTATCCGCGTTCGCCCTTCGCGAGACTTACGTCAGAAATGTCATAGAAAAACAAATCCTCGGTCGATTGTCCGTCGGCTGGGGGCTGGCCCGTCGAAGGTCCGCCGAAATCCGACTGCTCATATCTTGATCGCTGGGCCAAAGCATTGTTAAGAATGACATTTCGCATCTGCTGGCCAGTCTGACTCATGGACTGCAGAAATACTGAGAGCGGTTGCAGCGACAGACTGGTCTTCACTGTGGCGAATTCCAGATGCGGATAGCCCGTGATGAGTTCGAGTTGGACGCCATCGAGGTCGAGCAGGTCGTTGATAACAACTGCCTTGGCCGAGATCGTTGCTGTTTCTTCTGTGGACAGGTCGATGTGATAGCTGGGCGACCACGACAGGCCGTACGCAATGTATTGCAGCCCGAGTTCGGACTCGACGTCCTGGGCAGGTGCTCCAGAGATTTCGAGTTCCATCGCCGCGACCGGTGTATTCGTGGAAAATTCCAGCGACGGGTCGTCACTGAAACGGACCTGCTGAATCCATCGAACTTGAACGACACGAACTCCCGCCTCGGTATCGAACAGCGCGACCGTCGGCGTAGATATCGTTGGCGGCGTCGCGGCGAGATGCCGGGCGTGCGGTTGCGGATGTGAGAGCGACACGGGGGTGGTGGGCATCGACTTAAGTGTTCCCTGAATCCACTCGTCGCCGACAAGGACCTCGACCGATTGGCTGAGATTAGCCTGCAGCAACTGCGTGATGTCTGTCGCGATATGGTGCGAAGAGCTTTCCGATTGGACTGACCGGATGCGCTGCGAAACCAGCCCCTCGGGCAGGTGGACCCATAACGAGCCTAGCGAGGCGTCGGGCAGCGGCTTGATGCGATATGTCCGGGGTTGATTTTCGCTACTCGGCAGCGGGGCGGTTGCGTTCACGATCGCGTAGCCGTTCTTGAACAACGCGACACGCTTGGCAGTCAATTCGATATCAGCAGGTTCATCGGGAAAAACGGGCAAGGCAAAGCCAACGAGGACGATCAAAATGGAAAGTTTGCGCATGAGATAGATTCCCGAGAGGTGGAGCGGTTTGGATGTTTGACGCGAGAGACGAACAAAGGTTCCCGAAATTTACTGAATTAATAATTCAGCAATTTGCACCGCGTTGAGTGCCGCACCTTTGCGGACTTGGTCTCCGCAGAGCATCAGGTCCAATCCCTTGCCTTCGGCTTGCGAGAGGTCACGGCGGATTCGGCCGACGTAGACATCATCCTTCCCTGATGCATCAAGCGGGGTCGGGAAGCGGTTGTTCTCGCGGTCGTCGATCAAGCTGACGCCCGGGGCCTCGGCGAGCAACTCGCGTGCACGGTCCTCGCTCATCTCGCCGTGGAAGGTGAGGTTGATCGTCTCCGCATGGGCCCGCATGACCGGAACACGGATACAGGTTGCGGTGATCGGGGTTTTGGATTCGCCGGACTGACTCCAGATCTTGTGCGTTTCGTGGACCATCTTCATCTCTTCCTGGTTATAGCCATTCTCTTGCATGTCGGAGTTGTGGCTGAAGAGATTGAAAGCGTACTGAAAAGGGAAAATGTCTTTGGTGACGACCCGGCCGTCGAGGGCTTCGCGGGTCTGCTGCTCGAGCTCGCGCATGGCGGCAGCGCCGGCACCGCTGGCGGCTTGGTATGTGCTGGCCACCATCCGCTGTACACCGCCGCCCGCTGAATCGCGATGCAAAGGGGTCACAACCGTGACCATCAGGATCGTCGAACAATTCGGGTTCGCGATGATCCCGGCCTGTTGATCTGCACCCAGCCCGATGTTGGCTTCACTAATCGCCTCGGGATTTACCTCCGGCACGACCAATGGTACGCCATCGGCCATCCGGAACGCCGAACTGTTGTCGACGACCACCGCTCCGGCTTCGACCGCGATCGGTGCGAACCGCTTGCTGATCGATCCGCCGGCGCTGAACAGGGCAAGGTCGATACCTTCAAAGGAGTCTTCCCGGAGTTCTTCGCAGGTCAGCGATTGATCGCCGAAGTCGAGCGTTTTGCCGGCACTGCGGGCGCTAGCCAACAGCGTCAGCTTGCTGATCGGGAACTCGCGTTCCGCCAAAACATGCAAAAACTCTTCACCCACCGCGCCGGTCGCGCCAACTATGGCGACATGGGGCTTTGATGCTTTATTGCTTGGCGAAGCTTGCGATAAGGTTTGCGTATTCATTCGATCAGCACTATCAAAATTCATGAGTCAACAAACTACTCGGTTGTGACCGAGTGTAAAAGATCATTTTAGCAGACTGCGGTGCCCTTCTCAGGACTTGAGCTGTTGCACCAAGTCGCTCGGTAATTCGGGGGTCGCGCCTGATTGGCCGACGACGTAAGCACCGACGCGGTTAGCGAAGTCGAGTGTTTCCTGCCAAGACTTGTTCAGGATACGGCTGGCGAGGATCGCGGCCGAGCAGGAGTCGCCCGCACCGACCGGATCGCTATCCTTATCCGGATTGGCGGTCGCCGGTTTGCCCTCGATAAAGCCCTGGTCGGTGTAGGCCGCCACGCCTTCCGAACCTCGGGTCAGCACAATGGCCTCGAGTTCGTAGGCTTGCCTAAGCGACTGGGCATCGTCGTGGCCGAGCGTGCCTAGGACGACTGGTAATTCATCGTCGTTGAGCTTGACCAGGGTGGCGAAGCCGCAGGACCGGTCGAAGATATTGCGGTTGTAAAATTCCTGCCCGCCCGAGCTACGCAGGTTCACGTCATATAAACGGATCGCTCGGCGTGCTTCGTCCAAGAAGCGATAAATCGAATTTCGGCTCTGAGCGTCACGCTGGGCGAGGCTGCCGAATGCCACCGCGTCCGCCTCACGAGCAAGGTCTTCGAGGTCCGGATCATATTGGATGACATCCCACGCCGCACCGGCCGCGATATCGTACGTTACATCGACACCACGAGGCTTAACAAACACACGGCCTGTCGGCCGATCCGGATCGGTCTGTACCCAGCTCCCCGACATACCACGCGATTTGAGTTGGCTTAATAACTCGATGCCTAGAGCATCCTGCCCGACCCGGCTGACCAACACACCTCGGCCAAGCCCTGCCGCTTGAAGCATCTGGTGAGCGTGGACCGCGACGTTCAGCGGTGCTCCACCGAGCCTTTGTTCAGCCCCGATCATGTCAAAGAGGGCCTCGCCGATACCGACAATCGTGAATTGGTGTTGCATGATGCCATAAGCCTAGCAGGATCGATTTATATGTCATGCCTCCAGACCGGGTGGCCCGTGGTCTACAATGCAGTCGATGCTGAAAGGCTTCAACAACACGCTAAACCTGGCTGCAGTGAGACGCGGTATTCAACTGGTGCTAGCGATCGGTATCGCGGTCGGCTTCGTATCCCAAGTGAACGCGGCGGCGGTCTATGTCGAAGACTCCCCGCAAGCTCAAGAGCAGGGCGAGCAGGCCTTGGAGTTGATCGCAAAGCAACAGCACGGAGAGGCGGCTCGGCTGCTGCAAGGCATTATCGAGGATTATGCGGGTAAGCTTCTGGAGCTTGAGCCAGGCCGATATACCGATGCTCCCCAATGGGCGGAACAGGTGCTGATCGAGCACCCCGACACGCTAGAAGCGTATCGCACTCGATACGCCTTCGAGGCACAGCGTGAGATGGAGGCGGTGCAAAGTGCATCGCTGCGAGCGGAGCAGTGGCAACCTGTACTGCACCGCTACCGCTGGACGCCAGCGGGCTTGGAAGCTTGGTTGGCTATGGCGTCGCTGTCACTCGAAAAAGGCGATGCCGGCAGCGCTGCCTCGCAGCTCCAGCGGATCGACCAGCACCCCGAGGCCGACGCAAAGCGTCTGAGAATCGCGCAACTTCAAGCCGCAGCGGCGGTTTTGCAGCATAACGAAACTCAGTTTCAGGCGGCCCGTGAAGCCATCGACGGACTGACCGCCGAATCGGAGCAGAAGCAAACGCTGGCGAAACTCGATGCATTTGCAACCTCATGGTCGGCCGCTTCTGAAAACAATGCAAATGTTGAATCGCCGTCGTTGGAAAGACCGCTTTGGCGCGTCGAATTGGGCTTGGACACGATTCAGGGTCGGAGCCTGACCAAAGGGTCATCGGGAACGGACCCCTTGATGATGCGGCCGGCGGTCTCGGAGGATTCGATCCTCCTGACCGATGCGGATCGTGTGATCAGCGTCGATCGGATTTCGGGTCGGCTGCAATGGCTGTATCAACCTGATTCGGCTGAGCCGGTCGACCCGATGGTGTCTCGGTTTATCCGACAAGTGACAGAAGAACGCGAAGTCGCGATCGACGGTCGGCAGGCCTTCGCAGTGCTGGGCTTTCCAACCGGCGTCACGATTCGGCGTGCGGTCGAATTACCCACGACCCGCATCGTTTGCCTGAATCTTGATACCGGCAAGGAACTGTGGATCGCCGACCCCGCGGGCTTGGGCGAGGGTCTGGACAAAGCCGCGTTCCACGGCACGCCGATCGCCATCGGTCAGGCGGTCATCGTCATGGCCCGACGCAGCCAGACCGCCGGCTTCCAGGACTCTTATCTCGTAGCCTTGGACCGTGACTCGGGTCAGGTCCTGTGGCGACGCCATCTTGCCAGCACATCCGGCCCTCTTGGGCGCGGACAATCGGTCGCATTGTCCAAAATCGTTCTGCACGACGATAGGCTCTACTTCACCGATAACCTCGGCGTCGCGGCGAGTCTCGATCCGAGGTCTGGTGCTGTGCATTGGTTGACGGTGCTACTCGATAACCAACAGGAAGTAGAGGACCGGCTGACTGCCACAGGCTCACCAGCCTCGGATCTGGCTGAACCGCTACTTTGCGAGGCGGGTCTAATCATCCCTATCAAAGTCGGGGATCGCCACGGGCTGCTGCTCGACCCGGAGACCGGCATCATCAGGAATGAACTTTCAGAGCGACTCCGACTCGATCGCGTGTCCTATCTCATGACGCATGAAGGCGACGTCCTGACCGTCGGTCGAGGTGTCGCTCGATTGTCCGGCGAGACGCTGGACATGAAGTGGAAGGTCAATCCTGGGTCGGGCGACCGCGTAATCCGTCACCGGCTGGCCCTGCTCGAAGATCGGATGTGGGTGTCAACGCAGCAGGGTATTCAGGCGATCGACACGGACGCCGGCCGACTGCTGGCCCGGCATGACGCCCCGGTGGCGGGCCATTTGGTAATTGCGGGAGACACGCTCGTCGCGGCCGATGGCCAAGCCCTTGCGGTTTATCTGAGGTGGCCCAAGGCATTGGAGCAGCTTATAGCGAGGCATGACGCCGACCCTTACGACATCGACCCGGGCTTGAACCTCGCCCACATCGCGGCCGGTGCAGGTGCGGATGAGGCAGCGTTGCGGGGCGTCGACATGGCGATTGCCGCGATGTCGGCCACTGGCGTTGCGGAGCTAAACACTGCCGATTCAGCAGGTGATCTGCGTAGTCGGGTGTTCGATGAACTGCTCTTGATCGCCGAGCAGCCCCAAGCGTTGCAAACCGAAACGGTCCGGACGCTGCTGGACCGGTTGTCGATTGCCTCACGCACGCCTGGCGAGATCACGGCCCTGTCGCTGGCGGAGGGGCGGTATCACGAATCTGGAAGTGATCTGCAACTGGCCCTCGCTTCGTATCAAAAAATCTTGACAGATGCTGCATTGTTCGAAGCAAAGTTTCACCGAATGGGCCAGACCCGGCAGGGTGGTGTTGCTGCGCGCGAAGCAGTTTACGCCTTAGTCGAGAAGCATGGCAACGAGGCTTACGCTTCATTTGAAGCGCGGGCGAGACGGGAACTTGATCGTTTAAGCAGTAAACCATCATCGACCAGCGAGGATTACCTGCGGCTGGTGCGGGCGTATCCATTGGCTGATGCTTCCGCCGAAGCGCAGCTCTACGCCGCCCGTACACAGGCGGATTCGGATCGGCCGACCTCCGCGATTATCCAGTTCCGCTCCGCCTTTCAGCGAGCACGTTCGCCAGACCTGAAAAGCATGGCAGCTAGCGAATTGGCCAAGTTATATTTGACGATGGACCAGCCTGCGACAGCGAGACGCTGGCTTCGCAACGTGCAGCGGCAACACGAGCAACTCCCCATCACGTTAGATGGCGACACCCAGCCAATCGAGGCTTGGATAGCGATGCTTGAAGGCCAGTCTGCCGACCGCCCGACGCTGCCACGGATTGGCAGAACTTTTGGCCAACCGCAGCCGATCGCTGGCGTCCCGCTGCTTCCTATCAATCCCGTAATCAGTCTCGGGCACTCGGGATCGCAAAGCTTCGTCATGCAGCACGACCGTTCGCTCAAACTATACGACACAGACCCGAGCATCGCTCGATGGCAAGTTGCGGCTGAAGATGCGCAACACGACCTGTTGAGTCTTAGCACGGAAGACCTGTTGCTATGGGATCGTCAACGCTCGATGTTGCGATGCTTGGCGACGCGGGACGGCAAGCTGCTTTGGCCGGATATTGACGCGGCCGCCGCTTTGGATCAGGGCGGGGTCGATCTGGACCTCAACGAGCGTCGTGCTGAGGCGGCAGGCAGCGTCATCAAGATCATTTTGGCGGATAACAGCCGACCGCTTATCCAGCCCGGCGGTGACGGAGTTAAATTTTCAGGCGAGAAACCTGACATCTTGGTCGCTTCGAGCGAAGCGGTGATTGCTTTGGTGGGTAAGGGTGGACGGGTCACCGGGCTGAATCGCGCTACGGGCGAAATCCTTTGGCATGCTCGCGTCCCGGCGGAGCAGGTCGATCTGATCGCGGTGTCGCATGACCTGCTGCTGGTTGGCGGCACGATCAGCCCGGGTAACGATGCGGAGTCCGGCATGCTCGCTGCGATCAACCTCATCACCGGCCGACCCCGCTTTTCGCCGCTCGAACTTCAGCAGCCAATCCGACAGTTCGCGCTGAATCCAGATGAACAGATCCTCGCGGTAATGTCGGATCAGATCGGTTGTTTCGACCGCTATGACGGCCGAGCGATTTGGCGTCAGTCGGTCCGGATCAACGACCCGGCGCGTAATCGTCAGCGTGTTGAGGTTTCAGAACCGATGTTGGTCAATGCGGGTCGGACGCTTTTGCTGCAGCAGGCTGGCTTGACATTGGACAGCAGATCAGGCGAAGTGATTGCGCGTTTCGACACGCAGGAACTGGCCATAACCGACCAACCTATTCTGGGGCATGACGCACGCTTTTTTCGACTGACGCCGGATCGCCTGCATGCGATGGACGTCGCCGGCCAAAGGCTCTGGTCAGATGCAGCCGAGATGCCCGCCCGGTCTCGTCGCTTTGCCGGGCTGAGTGAGCAAAATGTCGCGATGTTGTCGGTTCCGACCGATCCCAACGATCGGGGCGCCTCGATTCTGCTGATACTCGAACAGGCGACCGGACGAATCGTCGCTGAACAGCGGCTGCCTACCGCCTATCAGCCCGGACCAGCTATCGAATCATTCGCGAGACTTTCGACGACGCAACCCCAGATGCTGATACGCAACGGATTCATCTTGCTGGTCGGTAAAGACCAGACCTGGTGGCTACCCACTCCCGCGAATCCATAAGAAATCGTCTCGGTGCCTCAAGAGGAACGCGATTGCAGGAGATATACTTCCTCCTGGCTAGCAATAGCCTTTTTACACATAGCTTTAATTTTTCTCCAGAGAACAACTTGCCATGAGCCTTGCCGCGACCCCCGATCTACTGGCCGATACTGATCCGAAAATTGCTGACCTGATGGAGAAGGAATCGATCCGCCAGGCCAACACCTTGGAGATGATCGCCAGCGAGAACCACACCTCGCCCGCGGTGATGGCAGCGCAAGGCTCGATCCTCACCAACAAGTATTGCGAGGGTTATCCCGGCAAGCGTTACTACTCCGGCTGCGAACACTACGACAGCATTGAACAACTAGCCATCGACCGGGCCTGTGAGATGTTCGGCTGTTCCTTCGCCAACGTTCAGCCCCACTCCGGGGCCAATGCCAACCTCGCGGTCCAACTCGCGCTATTCGATCCCGGCGACACCTTTGCCGCCATCGACCTGTCCAAGGGTGGTCACCTCACCCACGGCAGCCCGGTCAATATCTCCGGCAAATGGCTGAATCCGGTGACCTACGACCTTGTGCTCGACGAGGCCTCGGATGATTATGGCTACATCGATTTCGACTCGGTCGACGCGGTGTGTGCAGAGCATAAGCCGAAAGTGCTCATGACCGGCTACTCCGCGTATCCCCGCACGATCGATTTTGCGAAGTTCCGCGAAATTGCTGATCGGCATGGCTGTCTGCTCTGGGCGGATGTCGCTCATATCGCCGGGCTGATCGTCGGCGGTGCTCACCCCTCGCCTTTCCCGCACTGCCATGTCGTGACCACCACAACGCACAAGACGCTGCGTGGGCCTCGAGGCGGGATGATCCTGACCAACGATGAAGACCTCGCCAAGCAGTTCAATCGCGCGGTGTTCCCCGGTACGCAAGGCGGGCCGTTGATGCATGTGATCGCCGGCAAGGCGGTCGCATTTCATGAAGCGCTTCAGCCGGGCTTCAAAGATTACGCGCAGCAGACGGTTAAGAATGCTAAAGCATTAGCTCAGGCGATGATGGGTAAAGGCTATAAGCTCGCATCCGGCGGGACGGACAATCACCTGATCCTTGTCGACCTGCGGCCGACGCTGCCGGAGGTTACGGGCAAGCAGGCAGCGGCATGGCTGGAGCAGGCGGGCATTATTACGAACATGAACACCGTGCCCAACGAGACGCGCAGCCCGTTCCAGACTTCAGGCCTTCGGCTAGGCACGCCCGCGCTGACGACCCGCGGCCTTGGCGAGTCGGAGATGCAGGAAGTCACCGAACTGATACATTCGGCCCTGTCCAGCGGCGGCGATGAGCAGAAGCTGTCACAAGTCGCCGAGCAGGTCACGGCCTTGTGTGATCGTTTCCCGATGCATGGCTGATGGCGTTGTGGTCGGCGTTGGTGGATCGTCGAATGATCCGCCACGACCACAGCGATAGGATGGCTAGCGCCGCCGCGGTCAGAACGAGGCTGACGATCAGCGTCCGCCGACCCACCGGGGTGGTCAGATCCAACTCGCCGAGTTGGCTGCCCAGCCAGGCGACCGCTGCGACTCGCGGGGCCATGCCCAAGGCGGTGCCCAGCACGAACGGCAGGGGTGGCACCGCGGCGGCAGCGGCCAACACATTGCCTAGCGCAAAAGGGACTTGGGGCGGCAGCCTCGCCAAGGCAACCGCCAGCGTCGCACGGTAGGGATTGGCGTCTAGCAGCTTGGCGAATAAAACTCGCCCGTATCCCCACTGTTCGAAGCGTTCACGCAAAATCGGGCTTACTGCCCACCCTGCGATACGCTGCCCGAGTCCGCCAGCCAGAGTCACGCTACACAACGCCACGGCAAATCCGAGCCAAAAATTGAAGACAAATCCCGCCGCGAGGCTGATCGCATGCGTCGGCAGCACCGCGACCGAAGCGAGCAGCGCAGCGGCGATGATAAATACCACCGCCCACGCCAGGCTCATTTCCCGCAACTGCTGCGACCAGCCCTGAAGACTTTCATAAAGTCCTAAAACTCCCAGCCCCGGCAGCAGAACCGCCACTGCGGCAAGGCCGACCAATCTCAGCCAGCTGCGGCTGGCGAAACGTTGCCGGTCGTGAATTCGATTCTTTCGGTTTACCTGCTGTCGATCATCACGCACGGGCGGATATTAACGGGTGTGTCCCGGGATCAGTAGTCCGTGACAGAAATCAAATCGAATCTGCTTTTGTGTCGGCGTATTTCAACTTCACTGACAACGCCGCCGCCATCAGCACCGGCACGACGAACATCGTCAACAGGGCGATCGCCATGCCGCCGACGCTGGGTAATGCCATCGGCAGCATGATGTCGGCTCCTCGGCCGGTCGCGGTGAGCACGGGCAGCAAGGCGAGCAGGGTCGTCGCGGTTGTCATCAGGCATGGCCGAACCCGACGCAATCCCGCGGCGATCGTCGCCTCAATAATTTCACTGCGACTGCTTGGACGGACCGCTTCATAACGCTGCTTCAGGTAAGTCGCCATGACCACGCCATCATCCGTCGCGATGCCGAACAGGGCGAGGAATCCGACCCACACCGCCACGCTCAGGTTGATCGGCCGAACCTGAAACACTTCGCGTAGATTCGCCCCGAAGAGATCGACATCGAGGAACCACGACTGGTTGTAGCACCAGATCAGCAGGAATCCGCCCGCCCAGGCGACCGCGATACCGGAGAAAATGATCAGCGCGGTGAGCGTCGAGCGGAACTGCAGGTACAAGATCATGAAGATGATCGCCAGCGACAGCGGCAGGATGATCCGCAGTGTCTGAGCGGCCCGCACCTGATTCTCGAAGCTGCCGGCAAAGCGGTAGCTCACCCCCCGAGGCACACGCAGCTCGCCACTTTGGATCGCGGCATCCATGCGGGCACGGACCGAATCGATGACTTCGACCTCGGCCACGCCGGCCGTCCCGCCGAAGGTGACGTAACCGACGAGGAAGGTGTCCTCGCTTTTGATCATGCGTGGCCCGCGGGTGTACTTCACCTCGGCCAAATCGGTGAGCGGGACCTGTTGCATCCCGTCGGCCGAGCTCACGAGGATTTCGCTGAACGTATCGATCGAGTCGCGAAGCTCACGCAGATAGCGAACCCGGATAGCAAAACGTTCTCGGCCTTCAACAGTGGTCGTGACGGCCCGGCCGCCGATCGCGACTTCGATGACTCGCTGGACATCGACGACGTTCAAGCCGTAACGGCCGATCGCTTCACGGTCGATGTCGATCTCGAGGTAGGGCGTGCCGACGATGCGATCGGCGTTGACCGTCGCCGCGTTGACGCTGGGCAACTCGCGAAGCACACGCTCCAACTCGAAGCCAAATTTTTCGATCGTTTCCAAGTCCGGCCCGCGCACCTTGATGCCCATTGGCGCTCGCATGCCGGTCTGCAGCATGACCAGCCGGGTCTCGATCGGCTGGAGCTTCGGGGCGCTGGTCACGCCTGGCAGTTGGGCCGCGGCCTGGATTTCCATCCAGATGTCATCCGTGCTTTTAATGTGGTCGCGCCATTGCCGGATACGTTGGCCATCCGCATCGGTGGTGTACTCGGGCTTGTAAGCGATGACCGATTCGATCATCGAGATCGGGGCGGGATCGAGCGGGGTGTCGGCCCGGCCGAGCTTGCCGACGACCGATTCGACCTCGGGCACACTGCGGATCGAGGCATCGAGCTGCTTCAGAACGTCTGCCGCGGTGCCGATAGAGGCGTGCGGCATCGTCGAAGGCATATAGAGAAACGAGCCTTCATCCAAGGCCGGCATAAATTCCGCACCTAGCCCGGGGAATGCGGTATGTGCTTGCTGCCAGAGGGCCGTGCGTTTGACCGCATCCGGCAACCAGCCGGTGAGCGTGCCGACGCCCAGCCAGACGCAAAGCCCAAGCACGACGATCGCAGCGGGGATCGGCAGAAAGATCACTTTATGCAAGAGGGCCCATCGCAAGATCGCGGCATAGCACTTTTGAAACAGCAAGAACGATCCGAGTACACCGATTAATAAGAGCAAAACGAAAAAGAGGTTCAGCGCATACCCCCGCTGCGGCCCGAGCGGCTCCCACTTCGCGGTGAGCAGTAACGCAATCGCGATAGCAAGCGCGAAGAGCAACCCACGGCGTCCGAGCTTCGCCAGCCTCGGCGAAAGCGGTATGCGGAGTCTGCGCGGTCGACCCAGAAGCAGGTGACACAGCGGTGGCAGCAGGAACAGTGCAACGAGAATCGAGGCGAGCAGCGCAAACGTCTTGGTATAGGCAAGCGGTGTGAACAGCTTGCCCTCCGCCCCGACCATCGTGAACACCGGCAGGAATCCGACCACGGTCGTCAACACCGCCGTCAATACCGCGCTGCCGACTTCGCGACAACCCCGGAACACGACTTCGATCCGCGGCTCTTCCGGGTCGGCGGCGTCGAGGTGCTTCAGTACATTTTCTGTGAGCACGATCCCGACGTCGACAACCGTGCCGATCGCGATGGCGATGCCTGCCATGGCAACGACGTTGGCATCGACATCGAACAGCTTCATCGCCACGAACGTGATGAGGATGACCGCTGGCAGCATCAGGCTGATCAGCAGGCTGCTTCGCAGATGTAACACCATAATCAGCACGACAATCGTTGTGATCAGCACCTGCTGAATCAAAGCCTGATTGAGCGTATCGAGCGTCTCGTAGATAAGCCCGCTGCGGTCGTAGAAAGGCACAATGGCGACTTGGCTGGTCGTGATCCACTCCGGCCATCTTTCCTGCACATCACCTTTAACACCTACTCGGTCGTGAGCATCCAGCCATGCGATCCAGTCGGCTTGGTTCAGCTCAAAGCCTGTTGTATCCGCGAAAGGCTCGAAACCGTTGTCTTCAGCGAAAGCGACCACGGTACTGCGATCGACTTGTGTCCAGTCGATCACCGCTTTGCGGGCTAGGCCGGGTGAAAGTTCATCCACAGCTTCGTGGATGCCGAGGATGACTTCGAGCGGGTTCACGCCGTAGCGGGCGGTCACGACGCCGCCGACTGCTTCGGCCCCGTCCTTGTCCAGCACGCCGCGACGTGGCGCAGGGCCAAGCGACACCGCAGCGACTTGGCCTACTGTGATCGGCACACCTTCACGCTCGGCGACGACCACCGCTTCAATATCTTCGAGCGTTTCAACGAAGCCGAGCCCGCGGATCATATATTCCACACCGTTGTCTTCGATCGTCCCGGCCGAGACATCGAGGTTCGCCCGGCGAATGGCCTCGTAAACCCGCGGCAGGCTGACATCCGCGGCGTTCATGGCATCGGGGTCAAGATCGACCTGATACTCCCGCACGAAGCCGCCAACCGAGGCCGCCTCGGCGACTCCTGCGACGCCCGCCAGGGCGTAGCGGACCGTGAAGTCCTGCACGGCTCGCAACTCGTCCAGGTCCCAACCGCCCGCCGGGTTGCCATCGGGGTCGCGGCTTTCGAGCGTGTACCAGTAGACCTGTCCGAGTGCCGTGGCATCGGGGCCGAGTGCCGGGCGGACTTCCCGGGGCAATAGGCCCGCTGGCAGACTGGCGAGCTTTTCGAGGATTCGGCTGCGTGACCAGTAGAATTCGATGTCGTCCTCGAAGATGACGTAGATCGAGGAGAAGCCGAAGTAGGAGAAGCTGCGGATGCTCTTGACGCCGGGCATGCCCTGCAGCGCGACGGTGAGCGGATAAGTGACCTGATCCTCGACATCCTGCGGGCTTCGGCCCATCCACTCGGTGTAAACGATCTGCTGATTCTCACCTAGGTCCGGGATCGCATCGACGGGAACCGCCTCGGCAAGGTCGCTCGACACCCCCGGGATGTCCCAACCGAACGGTGCGACCAGTACGCCCCAGCCCAACAGCAGCCCAGCCAGCAGAAAGACGACCAGCTTCTGCTCAAGACAGAAGCGGATCAGCATATCTAACGGGCTGCGGCCATCGCTTTTCAATGCGAATGCTCCGTGTGCGGATCTGCCTTACCATCGTCAGCGGAGTCGTCACCCTTGGAAAGTGTCTCTTCGATCGAGCCGCAGCGCAGCATGCGGTCACCGAAATATGGGTTAAGGACGATCTCTTCCGGCGTGATCCACGAGGCGCCGCGGTTGTCGAAGGCCATCGGGCAGTAGGCCCGGTAGACCGCACCCAAATCTTCCACATGGGCGTTTTGTAGTAGGTCGATGAGCGACTGCGACAACAAGTCCAACTGTGAGCGATATTTTTCAACGTCGCCTAAACCGTCGAAGCCCTCCACACTTTCAGCGAGCGCTTTAATCGTCTGAGCAAGCTCGGTTGGCATCTCAGTTTCTCGCAATTTCGCCGAGGCATCATCGAGGCCAGCGGCGGCTTGTTCCGCTTTCGAGATGTCTTCTTCGACAAGTGCACTATTAAGTCGGTATGTAGCCATCACCAATGAACGGATCGACTCGGCCGGCGGTCCTTCGAGGTGATGCATCGACATGGCGGCTTGCCCGTCAGGCCCCGCCGATTCGTCGACTAGATTCATCATGCTCGGCTTGGCCTGTATCTGTAAAGCGGAGTCGATCTGAAAATTGCCACGCCGAACGACCAATTCGCCTTCCGACAAACCCTCACGCACGACAATGAAGCCTTCGCCAGATGGGCCAAGCTCTACCGTTCGGCCCTCAAATCTTGGAGCAGGTTCGCTTTGTGTCTGTACATACACCACGCCCCGATTGCCGGTCCGCAGCACCGCCGACTGCGGCACGATCAGAGGATCGGTAGCCGTTTCGTCGCTCCCAATGCTGGTAGTTGCAAACCACTCTTCAGCCCGCACCAGGTCCATCCCGCAGACCGGACAGTCGCCTGGGTCGTCGCGGATGACCTCAGGATGCATCGGCGAAATCCACTTGCCCTCCAACTCGGGCGACATCGCCTGCCCGGCGTCAGCGATCTGCGAAAGCAGGACAGCCCGCACGAATACGCCTTGCCGAAGCCTTCGATCGGCGTTGTCAACGATGACCCGGACATCGACGGTACGGGTCAACGGGTCGAGGGTCGGATCGATGAATGAAACTCGGCCTGTGAATTGCTCGTCGCCCATCCCGGCGACCGTGAACTGCACTTGCTGTCCATAACGCAACCATGGCAGATCGCTTTCGTAGGCTTCGAGTTCGACCCAGACCTGTGAGAGGTCGGCGATCGTGTATAGCCGATCGCCTTCTTTCACGTAGCTGCCGGGCTTGGCGTGTCGCTCGATCACGACGCCGCCGGTCGGGGCGTAGAGTGTGATGTGGTCTTCGCTTTGCCCTTCGCGGGAGCGGCCGGTCTCGGCGGCCTCGATCTGTGCGGGCGTCAAGCCGAGCAAACGCAGCCTCTCGCGGGACGCTTGCAGAACAGACCGGGCGGTCTCAAGGGCAAGCTCACCGCTGTCGGACGAAAGGCGTTGCAGGGCACGCTTAGCCTCGGCCAATTCGGTGTAGGCCACCAGCAGTTCCGGGCTGTAGATCTCCGCGAGGTGATCCCCCTCGCGGACCAGCACGCCGGTCGTATCGACAAACATGCGGTCGAGTCGGCCGCCCGCGTAAGCGGTGAGATACGACAGCCGGGTTTGGTCATAGGCGATCTGTCCGACCATCCGCACCTTATGGGTCAGCGGCCGACGGGACACAGGGATTGTTTCAACACCGATGCGAGCGGCCGCTTCCGGTGATAGTTCGATCGTGCCATCGGGTAGCGAGCCGGTTCCTCCCGATGAGGGATTGGATGACACCGGGATCAGGTCCATGAGACAGATGGGACACTTGTCATCCGGGTCAGGCAACCGCACCTCGGGGTGCATCGAGCAGGTGTACCAGGTCGCTTCGGCCGATGAATCGGCAACGCTGTCGGTGCCACTTGTAACCTCGTCGGAATCGGCATCGCCGCCGCGCAGCCAGAAACCCAGAACGAAGGCTACGAGCACCGCAGCCACCACGGCGACGCCGGCCGAGCCTTTGTAAAAGGACTGCAGCATTGGCTTGAGCTTTTGCATCATGGCGTGTCCTCCGGGCGGTGGTTTGCTGCGGGAGGCAGCTCGCCTCCGAGTGCTTGTTTCAAGTCGGCCAGTGTGCGATGCAACCTTGACAGCACCCGGGCCTCCTGCAGTTGGTCGTCCAGCAACGCCTGCCAATCGTCGAGCAGTTGCAGAAAGTCGGCGTCGCCGGTCCGGTAATTCGTGAGAGCCAACTCGATTACCTGCTTCGCATCCGGCATCATGCGTTCTCGCAAGCGCTGCAGAATCTGCTGGTCGGCCTCCAGCCTCGCGAGTGCATCGTGCACATCAAAAGCAACCCGGTCTTGGACCGCCCGGGCCTCGGCGACCGATTCGGCGATGCCACGAAGTGCTTCACGCTCGGCAGCGTTGTCGGCCTCTATCCAGATCGGGATCGTCACGCCCAGCGTTATGGCGAGTTGGTTGAGTCGCTGCCAAGTCGGGGTGCTTCGACAAAGCATGTTTCCGCAATTGCACAGCGTCATATGTCAGCGGCTCCCAATTAAGGGCATCTGTCGTCGGCCAACTTTCGGGGGTATTGCGACTAGTGAGCCGGGCGAGCATCGCCCCGGCAGTGCGTTGCCGTTGTGCGAGTTCTGACAAGCGGTTCTCCAGCGCTGCGCGTTCCCTCGCGACTCGTAACACATCGGCCTGCTCGGCCCGGCCGAATCGGATACGGCTGCGGACCGCGGACTCAATCTGCTCCAGCAGCGCCTGGGCTTCACGCAAGACCACCGTTTCGCGCACTGCACCATCATAGGACCAGTAGGCCCGCTGGACGTCGGCGGTCACCTGGTTGATCGTTACTTCCAGGCGATACAGTGCTTCGACCACTTCCTGCCGGGCGACCCTGCCTCGGGCCTCCAGAGTGCCGGGGTAGGGCAGCGACTGACGTACAGCAACGATGTAATCCACCTGTCCAGCAGCGGTCTGGGCTAACTCGCCGAAGGTGACCGATGCTTCGGGGTCCGGCAGGGCGATGGCTTGTGGAACTCTTTCTCGCAATCTCTCGACCCGCTGACGCGCCGCCCGGATTTGCGGGTTGTGTTGGAGCGTCTCCTCAGTGAACCAAGAGTCATCCACGAAGTCAGGCAAGGCGTCATCGGGCCTCGGTAAGCCCGCAACGAATGAAGGGCCGGGTCGCTCACGGTTGATCTCGGCCACGCGGTCCGCGAGGGCCGGATCTTCCCACGCCGCGAAAGGTTCGGGGCTGCTACAGCCGCCAATGATCACAACGGCTAGTAATGCAAAAGTCTTAATGTTGATGGTCGCCATGCGTATGGCCGTCGTCTTGGGACTGGGCTTCAGTCTGATCACCCATCAGCATAACCAGATACTTTTCGGGTTCGGCCCGCAGTGAATCTTCGCAGCCCGCGCAGCAGAGCTTGGTGATTTGACCTTCAATTTGAACTTCATGCACTTGCCCCATCGAGCCAAGCTTTTCGCCGGAAACCACGCAGGTGTCCAGCGGATACGCGTCGTTATTAGGCTCAGCCTGATCGGCCACGACTGGAGCTTCGCTTGTCTCGGTCGTGAGAGGTGAATCGCCCCCATCGTCACAGCCGACCACCAGTCCCGCCATCAGACAGATATAGAAAATTGGTAAGAGTGTTAATTTGAATAATGAAGGGTATAAATTCACGAGATAAGCTCCGAAGAGATAAAAACACTCGACTCACTTACAAGAACGTATTGTTGCAATCGTCGGTTCCATCGAGAAAAATTTTTAAGCTTGGAACCGGAACGAATCATCCCAGCGTTATGAGAGGTAGGAAAGTCTTGGATGATTCGCACGATGAGCTTTGCGGTGCAGATGGCGTTAAAAAATTCAAGGACGAGGCTTGGCCGCTGCTGCCGTCGCTGTTGCGTGTCGCGCTGCTACTGACGCAGAATCAGGATGAAGCAGAGGACCTCGTGCAGGAAACGATGATGCGAGCTTACCGACATATCGCTTCGTATCGCCAAGGCACAAACATGAAGGCTTGGCTGATGACCATCATGCGTCGGCTGCACATCGACCTCTACCGTCGCGATACACGGCGGCTTTCTACAGTCGGCCTTGAGCCTTCAGACCTCGAAGGCATGGCCGTGGCGCCAGAGACGGCTCACCAAGCCCCGGCCTGGTCCGAACCCGATGAACTGCTTTCGCGTTTTGAGGACGAGGCAATGGAAAACGCTTTGCGAGAACTGCCTGAGCACATGCGGTGGGTGTTGCTGCTGCTTGATGTCGAACAACTCGGTGTTGCTGAGGCCGCGGCCGCGCTGGATGTGCCCGAGGGAACAGTGAAATCCCGGGCCAGCCGGGCCCGAGCCAGATTCAGGGAACTGCTTGAGCCTCTGGCACAACAACGCGGTTGGTTGCCGGCAGGCCCGAAAGCGCAACAGCCGGAGGTTGAGTGACATGAATGAAACAATCCGGCCGGATGTTGATTTGAATGATCAGGATGCCGCCCTCGCCCGGCGACTGGCGAGGCTGGGTGACAAACCGGTTTCGACCGAGCGACTAGAGGCCCGTCTCAATGCTGCTATAGCATCGATTGAAGGCGAGTTGGCCGCGGCCGATCAATCAGACACGTCGTCAAAATATCGATTTAGTCATTATTTGCGACCCGCCCTTGGTTTGGCGGCGATGATTGCTCTAGTTGTCACGCTGTTATTCATGTTTACAAACAGCCCAACGACAGCCTCGGCGGCTGTGGTCGATCTCGCCCAACTCCATCACGACGTCGAAGCGGGGCGGTACGCCTTGCCGACCGCTTCGTCGATGGCCGACGTCAACCGCATCTTGGCCGAGCAGCGCAGCGGCCGCGTCCCGTTGCCCGAATCGATGCAGGGCGTCCGCGTGCAATCTTGCTGCCTCCGCGATGTGCAAGGCGATCTCATCGCAGTAGTCTTACTCAAAGAATCGGTGGACCAGCCGGCGGTCAGTCTGGTGCTGGCCCAGGCACCGACCTTCGCCTATGAGATGGGCGAGTCGATCGAGATCCAAGGGCGTACATACTTCGGCCACGACCTCAACGGCATCCGCATGATGATGGCCAACACCGACGATCGCTGGCTATGCGTGATGGGTGATCGCAGCGACGAAGCCTTAGCTGAAATCGCCGCTTCGGCAAAGTTCTAACTCGCCTTTATAGTTCAGCATGTCGGACAGAAAATCTGGACGGTCTGGCAGATTGTCAAATGATCTCGAGTTCGTCGCGCGAACCCAAAAGTTCTAGTGGTTCGCAAGGTAGTGTTTGAAAACAGAAAGCCGTGGCCGCGATGTCGTCCTGCAGCGGGAGATATCGCCCCTCACTTCGCCAGCCGAGCGGGAAGAGGAACTGGGTTTATCGAACGATTAGGTGGCCTTCTGACATGCCCTCACCGGTCGGCCTGAGGTGCTGCGGCAGATGGGCGGCGAGACGCTGCAGAAGCACGCAGTCGAGTTTACTGGCCGCTTAACTTCCTAAGACCCCTGTCTATTTTCACGCTCGAAAATCAGACGCTTCTTAATCAAGATGGGTCGAATACCGCGGATTGGATTGAAGTGAAGATACCGCGTCAGTCGTATGCCGATTTGATCGCCACTTACTTGAGAAACCAGTCGAATTGGTGGAGCGGATCATCAGCAAACACTCCTTTGCTGGCAAGACCGTTGTTCAGCCGTTTGGGGGCATTGGGCCGGTGTCCCGAGCAGCAATTCGTGTGAACCGACGATGGCTTTACTGCGAATCAAATCAAGCGAATATGTCCTCGGATTCTGTCTCATTGCCGAGGAAATCTCTGTTGCAAATCAAGCGGC
This sequence comes from uncultured Phycisphaeraceae bacterium, assembly GCA_964523485.1. Lineage (GTDB taxonomy): Bacteria > Planctomycetota > Phycisphaerae > Phycisphaerales > Phycisphaeraceae > Algisphaera. The sequence continues at coordinate 90,617 of CAZFZS010000012.1, forward strand.
AGGCTGATTTGCGACGGCTTTTGAATCGAATGGAATCCGTCATACTACGGCGGCATGTCGAAGCCAGCCTCCGTTGAAGCTAAAAAAAGATATAGCCTACATCGAACCCATGCTCTCGATGAAAGATATGGCTCGCATCGTTAAGCGAGACAAGCGAACTCTCCAGACATGGCGAGCCCTAGGCTATCTGTACAAAGCAGACTTGGTGCACGGAAAAACGGTCCATTGGAAGCGGAGCACCGTCGAGGCATGGCTGAACGAGTAGTCGGTGCAGGCTCGCTGAAAGGGTTGGTCAGACTTACTCCAGTACTGGCGAATACGGCGTTACTATTAAGAATGAACATCTACACGATCAGCAACCTAATTGTTGCTGATGTCGCTTCTGAACCATGCTGTGCGAATTCTTTCGCCTCTTTTCGATTTCTTCGCGCCTCGCTACACCTTCAAAGGGGATCAAGCTACGTCAACTGGCACAAATGTTTACGCAGCGTCAGTGGTCGAGCCGCCTTGACAGTATCCGCTAAGCCTGCGATGCTTCATCAGTTAGAGGCTGTCGTCATCAACCGGCGTCAACCCGCGTCGACTGCACATGAGCCCAGTATCTAGGGGCGATTAGCTCAGCTGGCTAGAGCGCACGCTTCACACGCGTGAGGTCGAGGGTTCGAGTCCCCCATCGCCCACTTACATAAGTCCCGTCAGAATCGCACTTTGCGATTACCCGGCCGAGGCCGGTGCTGACTGAAAACGCCAAAAACTCTGCGGTATGTACCGCAGAAACGGCTTTCAGGAGCATCGAGCGATGGCCAAGCGAAAAAGCAAGCGGATACCGGCCTACCGGCTGCACAAACGCAGCGGGCAGGCCATCGTCACACTGACCGACGCCAACACCGGCCACCGGCGGGATGTCTATCTCGGCGAGTACGGCAGTACAGCAAGCCGCAAGCAATACGCTGACGTGCTGGCCCGCTGGGAAGAAGCGGGGCGGATACTCGACGGCAGCGGCAAGGTCGAGGAAGAAACACGCATCACCCGCAGCGTGCGAGGCGTAGCGGTGAGCTACTGGCTGCACGTGAAGCAGCGTTACGCCGGCCGGTCATCGAGTCACCGCGGCGACATCCACACCACGATGAAGCTGCTGCGGTCCTGCAGCGGCCAGCTCCCCGCCATCGACTTCGGCCCGAAGAAGCTGGCAGAAGTGCGGGAGGCGATGATCGAGCAGGGTTGGAGCCGGGCGACGATTACCAAACGCACCGGATTCATCCGGGCGGCTTTCAAGCACGCCCTGGCTATCGAACTGATCCCGCCACACCATGCCGCGAGGGTCGCCGCGCTCGATGCGTTGCCGTCACTTCCGCCCGGCTACAAGGGCATCGCTGAGCCGAAGAAAGTGTTGCCCGTCCCGGCTGCCGATATCGCCGCGGTGCTGGACCGCCTGCCGTCGCCGGTCCGCGGCATTGTCGAGGTCATGCGCTACACCGGGGCAAGGTGCGATGAAGTCACCCGCCTGACGCCGGCCATGCTCGATACCACCGGCGACGTATGGCGGGCTGAGCTGGCCGACCACAAAAACACCCACCGTGGCAAGGCCCGCATCATCTGGATGGGGCCGAAGGCTCAGAAGGCGGTGAAACCGTTCCTGCGGCGCGAGGTTCACAAGCCACTATTCAGCCCCAGCGAGGCCGACTCGGAAGTGAGAGCCAAGCGTCGAGCCGAGCGGAAAACCCCTGAAAGCTGCGGCAATCGACCCGGCACGAATCGCAAGGCAGAGCCGAAAACCAAGCCCGGCGAGCGGTACACGACCGCCAGCGTTCGGCGGTGCATAGAGCGGGCCTGCGATGCAGCAGGCATTGACCGATGGACGCCCCACCGCCTACGGCACACCGCCGCGACCGAGCTACGCAAAGCCGCCGGGCTGGAAGCCGCCGCCGTCGTGCTGGGGCATAGCTCGGCCACGCTGACCGATGCCGTCTACGCCGAACGCGACGAGGCCACCGCCCACGACGTTCTGAGGCGGATCGGCTGAACCGACCACGCCGGCCGGGACGTTCCCGGTTGGCATAAAAGCGGCCCCGGTGTTTGCCGGGGCCTTCACCCGCATGATGGAGATGACACCATGCAAGCGAAAGACCATTCTACTAAACCGATTTTTTTAACCGCTCAGCACGTCGCTATGAAGGTCGTCGAGGTTGACGATTCACAATTAAATCCCGGCTCGGCGGGCAGCTACGATGTCGGGCTTGGCATCATTCAGGTCGGCCGACACACGACCGCGATCACCCGGCCCCGCGTCATTGCCGAGGCGATCATTTCGGCAGAACTGTCAAACACGATTTACGCGGAAGACCAGAAGGGGATTGCCAAGGCTCTCGCCCCGGCTGTTGCCCAGCTCATGCGCGAGGTCGAGCAGCAAGGCGGGGTCCACGCCTGTATGCGAATACCTAAAGCCTCAAACTCAACACAACTAGGGTCGGCCCGCGATGACCGCCAAGATGTTGTGGGGCGGGTAGGCCTGCCACCTTTTGCCACTGTTCGAGATTAAAATTTCAGCACACCGGCCGCGGGAGTAGCTACCCGCGAGGCCTGGCCCGTCGTCGCATCGCTCCCGAGCGGCGGCGGGCGGGGCGAACCGGCAAGGGAGCAGCGAATGAAAACGAAACTCGAAAGCATCCAGACGCTAGAGCGTTGGAAAGCTTTAGCTCAAGCAATGGTCGATGCGGCAGACTTCGGGCAAGTCCTGCAAATCAAATCGCTTTCGCAGACCGAGGCCCGAAATTTAACACTCTATTGTGCAAAGCTATGTAAAGCACACGCACCCGATCGAGGCTCGAATTCTGCAACGATTTGGGATGCTCATGATTACATCACCGGACATTCAACCTGGACACACCGGCCGCTGATCCCGAGCCACGAAGAGGCTTACTGGAAATTAAACCCCGCGGTCATGGCTGTGCAGGAAGCCGTTGACAACCTTATAGCCGGTCCCTTGCCTGCACTTACCGTTGCGGACAAAGCACTCGCGGAGATTGAAGCGGCTTACCCCTTGTGGATTAATGCGACGCGGATAGCTGAGATGATCGGTTCTACGCCGAAGACTGTCAGAGCGAAGCTAAGCGAACGCTACCCGAGCGGAACCTGTAGGCCGTATGAATCTGAAACTGGCGGAAGTAATCTTGGCTATAGATGGCTCAAGTAATGAAAGAGGCGCACCCGAGGCGCACCCGGTAACACGTAGACGATAGAACCACCCGCCCCGCATCATGCAACCGTCGCAATCACGCGCAACGGAGTGCATCATGCAGATCGAAACATCATCGGCCCTCACGCTGAGTCAAGCAGCTCGGACGCTGCCGACCAAGCCGTCCCCGTCAACCTTGTGGCGATGGTGTCGCCGCGGATGCAAGGGCGTCCGGCTCGACTACGCCCGCGTCGGCCGGCGGATCGTCACCACGCCCGAAGCGCTGGACTGCTTCGCCCGCGCCCTGGCCGAGCTGGACGCCTGCGAGCAATCCGAGCCGCGTGACCTGAGCCTGCCCATCGACGCCGACGCCGAGCTAGAGGCAGTCGCCGAGCGCGAGGGACTTTAACCCCCCACCCAGCGGGGCAGGACGCCCCGCGCAAAAAAAAGCCCCGCGCTGGCAGGCGATCGGGGCGAGTACGAGGAACACCCATGATAGCCACGGATGGCAAAACGCCAAACTTTGAATTATGTCAGCTTCGAGGTGGCCCGCACGATGGCCAAACCGTCAACGTGCCCATCGATCAGCAAAGGCTCACGTTCAACCATAGCGCGACTGACCACGATTACTACAAGCTCGGCGATGAGCCGGTATATCACCACGAGTCCATCGTGTCAGGCATGTTCGGGAGCGGGCGATGAGAGTCGCCGACCCCGTAGGACCACCGCCCGAGGCCGGACCATGCCCGCGACACCGCGGCCGGATCGTGCTTGATCGAGCCAACCCGCTGCCAACCGCCCGAGAGTTTGTCGCCGCATATCACTTCCATGCCGACTCAGGCCGGCCGACGCTGCTGCATTGGCGTGGCGACACGTACACCTGGAACGGCTGTTTCTACTGCCCGGCCGATCCGCAGATGATGCGGGCCGAGCTGTACGGGTTTCTGGAAGATGCCGTTGTGGTCAAGATGGTTCCCGATGGGGAGGGCGGTCAGAAAAAGGCCTACGCACCGTTCAAACCCAAGCCTGCAGATATCGACGCGACGCTTGATGCGGTGCGGGCCATCGTGGTGCAGCATCAATCCATGGCATCACCCGGCTGGCTGCACGCAAGGCCCGGCGATGACGTTGACGACCCCCGCCAATTCGTCGCGGTGCAAAACGGACTACTGCACCTTGAATCCGAATCGCTGGCCGTACCCGACCCTGACTATTTCGCGCTGTCCGGGCTATCCGTCAAGTATGAGAACGGCCCGAGGCCCGAAGCCTGGCACGCGTTTCTAGATTCAATCTTCGAGGGCGACGACGGGGCCAAGCGCAACTTGCAAAGGTTGTTCGGCTATCTGCTGGCGTCGGATACACGATTTCAAAAAGTGTTTCTGATGGTCGGGCCGAAGCGATCGGGCAAGGGAACGATTGCCCGCGTGCTGCACGCCCTGCTGGGCCGAGAGAACGTCGCCGGCCCGACACTCAACGCCCTGGGCCAGAACTTCGGGCTGCAAAGTCTCATCGGTAAACCACTGGCGATAATCTCAGATGCGCGGCTCAGTGGCCGAGCGGATCAAGCGGCCATCACCGAGCGGCTTTTGAGTATCAGCGGCGAAGATGCCCTGAGCATCCCGCGAAAGCACAAAGCCGACTGGATCGGCTCGCTGCCGACGCGGTTCCTGATTCTGACCAATGAGCTGCCGTCGCTGCAAGACCAGTCGGGCGCGTTGGCGAGTCGTTTCGTGGTATGGACGCTCAATAAAAGTTTCTACGGCTGCGAAGATCACAATCTGACGGAAAGACTGCTGGCTGAGCTGCCGGGCATCCTGCGATGGGCGCTGGTCGGCTATCAACGGTTGTATCAGCGTGGCCGGTTCGAGCAACACGAAAGCGGCGAACAAGCTATCGAAGAACTTGAAACGCTCGGCTCGCCAGTCGCGACTTTCGTGAAGGAAAAGTGCGAGGTTGAAGCCGGGGCCGAGGTCCGCTGCGACCCACTCTATGAATCATGGAGGTCGTGGTGTGACGGTGCGGGGCGGAAGCATCCGGGAACCAAAGCAAACTTCGGGCGTGACCTGCGAGCAGTCGTACCTGGGCTGACAACAAAGCAGCGGCGAGAGGCTTACGACGGCAATCGATACCGAGCTTTCATCGGGATTCGGTTCAAACGGCTGGAGGAAACCGATGGGTTTTGAGCCATCAAGCCAGTCTGTCACGCAGTGTCACGTGTTCACACCATTGCAACGCGGGAAACGAAACAGAAATATCAGAATGCAATGTGCGCATCGCGTGCCATCGTGTGACAGACCGGGAGGGGGGTCTTGTCTCTGGAGGCTAAATCTTCCAGACCGTGTCGCTGACGTGAAGCGAATTGTGGCAAAACTTTCGATTTTTGTGATAACCCCCGGAGCGCGATTTTATGCCACGACCCCCCAAACCTACCGCAACGCTGAAACTCATCGGAGCGTACCGCGCTGACCGCCACGGCGACCGGCTGGACGCCGCGGACACCATCGACCCGCTGGCCATCGCCCCGCCTCCACCTGCAAGCCTGTCAGCCGCCGCGGCAGCGGTATGGCGGGAAACCGTTCCGGTGCTGGTGGGCATGGGTCTGCTGACCGACGCCGACCTGCTGGCGTTCGCCCGCTATTGCACAGCAACCGTCATCTGGCGTCGAGCGTTGGAGCAGGCGGATCGGGCCGACCGCATCGAACGATCAGACGTTCTCACGCTGGACAAGGCCGACGCGATGCTGCGTCACCTAGAGCGGAGCTTCGGCCTGACGCCCGCGAGCCGTTCCGCGCTCAAGATCGACGCCGCTTACAAGCGCGTCTGCGAAGACAAAAGCCGGTTCTTCAAGCCGTGAGCATTCACCCCGACCAGTACCGCACCCGCGTGGCCTGCCGCCGACTCGACCCGCCGGTGAGGTCGAGTCGAGATCAGGGCGACGGGTCGCGGGTCGAGTATCGCCGCTGTCAATGCGGGGCAGAGTTTCGAGTCATCGCTGACCCGCCGGAAGATTTTTATAAAAATTCGCGGCTCGTGTTGTGAGACACAAAACCAGCAAACCCAGCGCCCTAAATTGCGACCATGGCAACTCCATCGAACCAACTCATCGGCCTGTCCGAGATTGCCGAGGCCATCGACGCCCCGCGTGACCTACTCGCTCAACTCGCCCTGGAGCATCCGCCGATCGGCGTGTTTCGCGGCGTGAAGGTGTACGACCTGCCCCGCGCCCGCGCCCTGGCCGATGCGTGGCGTGGCCTGTCCGATCCGGCAATCGCCGAGCTGCGGGCCGACGCGCGAGAGTGCCTGAAGCGAGACCTTAAACCTTTCGCCCCTGATACGGAATCTTGAACATGACCACATCATCCCTGCGAAACGACGACACCCTGACCGTGACCGGCGACCCGAACGAGCTGCGCAAGGCTGCCGCGGCCAAGGTTGCCTCCGCCGATGCCATCACCGACTCGGCAGCGGCCCGCGATATGGACGTGACCGAAGACGAGCAGGCCCGCGTCGATACGCTTTTCGCCGAGGCCAAGCAGCTCGCCGACGAGGCCCGCGCCATCGAGCACACCGAGACCCGCGCGTCGATGCAGCGTGGCGGCGGTCGCAAAACCAACCCGCTGCCGATGAGCGGCACTACCCGAACCGATCGGTCGGCAGTGACCACTTACTACACCTCCGCCGGCGAGCCCGTCGCGGCGCTCGGCCCCGGCGAGCGTCTGGTTGACTGGCGGCAATCAGTCGGCATGGACCGGAGCGCCCGAGGGATGCAGCAAGCCAAGGCCACCGCGGGCGAGGCCGTCGTCGCCATGCTCGGCGGCACGTGGACGCCTGAGGTTCACGCCGCCCTAGCGGGCGGCAGTGGCCCGAGCGGTGGCTACACCCTGGACCGCACCGTCTCGGCGCAGATCATCGACTTGGCACGTGATGAGTCGGTCGTCTTCCGCGCCGGTGCCCGGACGGTTCCCATGCCGACCTCCGAGCTGGTGCTCGCTGGTATCGCCAGCGATCCGACCGTGACGTGGCGTGGGGAGAACGAGCTGATCCCGCTGAGTGACGTTGCGTTCAACGCGATTCGCCTGCGGGCGCGTAGCTTCGCCTGCATCATCCCCGTCTCCCGCGAGCTGGTCGCCGACTCACCCAACGCGGCGAGCGAGATCAACCGCCTGCTGGCCGTCGCGGCCGCGCAGGAGATCGACCGCGTGGCGCTGATGGGCGACGGCGATGGTGAGGAGCCTGTCGGCGTGCTCAACTACGACGGCATCACCGAGAACGTCATCGGCGGCGCGGTCGACTGGGACGACGTGCTCGATTCGGTCGCCGCAATCGAAGGTCGCAACGGCTCGCCGAACGCGATGATCTACTCGCCGGCTGTCAAGCGGACCCTTGCGGGCCTGAAGATCAACAGCGAGGCGAACCACTACGCCCCCGCCCCGATGGCGCTGGACGGCTTGGAGCGGTACGTGACCAACAAGATCGGGGACGCCACCGCCGTCGTCGGCGACTTCAGCAAGCTGATCGTCGGTGTCCGCGAGGGCGTCACGATCGAGGCCAGCGAGAACGCCAGCGCTTCGACCGGCGAGGGCTATCAGCGCCATCAAGTGCTCATCAAGATGTTCTGGCGTGGCGATGTGGCCATCACTCACCCCTCTTTCTTCGAGAAGCTCACCGGCATTTCCTGAGGCAATGAACCATGACTAACTTGATCCACGATTCAAAATTCATCCGTGTCGCCTCGTCGGCCACCGCCGGCACCTCGACCGTCACGACCGACGTAGTCGATATGAAGGGGTTCGACGGCTGCGTTTTCTTGGCCCTGCTGGGCGATATTGTCGATACTTCCGAGCTGACGCTGACCGTGCAGCACGGCGACGAGGCAGACGGCAGCGATATGGCCGACACCACCGTGACCGCGACCTACACCGCCGATGCCACCGACGCCGACGATGACGTGCTAGCGGTCGAAATCTTCCGTCCGATCAAGCGGTACGTGCGGGCCACCCTGGACCGCGGGATCGCTAACGCCACCGTGGGCGGTGTGGTGGCGATCCAGACCGACGCTAAGAACCGGCCGACCACGCACGATGACACCGTGCTTGATACCGGCTTCGGGCTTTCGCCCGCGTCGGCCTGATCTGAGCTTTCGTCGGGTCCATGGGGCCGACCGTTGACGTTGGCGGTCGGCCCTTTTTCCATCAAGAAAAGCGGATCGATTTAGCATGGCAACCACCATCGGAAAACTCGCGGTTATGCTCAGCCTGAACTCGAAGGCCTACTCATCGGGTTTGAGCAAAGCGGCCACAAAAAGCGAGTCCACCATAGGCCGGATCACGAAGTCGATAAGCAAAATAAGTGTCGCAACGGCCGCCACCGCGGCCGCCGCCACGGCCGTGGCCATCCCGGCGCTGACTAAGCAGCAGATGGGTTTGATCGACGCGACGGCAAAGACCGCCGATGCTTTGGGGCTGGGTACGGAACAGCTTGTCGGCTATCGCCACGCGGCGGGTTTGGCGGGTGTATCCAACGAAGCTTTGACCACCGGCTTTCGCCGCCTGCAGAAAAACGTGAGTGATGCGACACTCGGCCTGACAACTTCAAGTCGGGCATTCGATGCGCTCGGGCTGAGCGCGGAAAGCATCAAAAGACTTTCCCCCGATGAGCAGATCAAGGCCATCGCGGACGCATTTCCAAGATTGACGAATCAGGCCGATCGCGCCCGAGTCGCGCAAGACCTGTTCGGCCGATCGGGTCTAGACCTTATAAAGCTGTTGGAGCAAGGCAGCGCCGGGCTATCGGCTGCACAACGCGAGGCCGCCGCCCTGGGGCTGACCTTTAATCGGCTCGACGCCGCGAAAGTGGAGCGAGCCAACGACTCGATATCAAAACTTTCGGCGGGTATCAAGGCCATCGGCTTGAGCCTTGCCATCGGTGTGTCTGATCCGCTGGCGAAGATCGCGACGTTGTGGACCGACAACTGGAAGCGAATTCAGGCGGGCGTCACGGCAGCCGTGAGCCGCACCGTTGATGTCGTGGTGGCTGCGGGCAGGGTTTACGTGAAAGCAGTGACGACGACCGCTGCCGCCATAGCCCCCGTCGTTATAGCGCTGGGCCGAACCTTCATAAGTGTTGGCCGGCTGGCGCGTGACGCATTGGCCGCGGGCCTGAACGCGGTCGGTCAAGTGGTTGGGCCTGTGGGCGAACGCCTCGCGTCGCTTGGGAACTTATTTAACAAGTGGCGCGACACCGTCTCGATCGCATTCATCACCGCCGAATTTGCCGCAAGGCATTGGCGTGATACCTTCGAGTACGGAGTCGTGTCTGCGACCGCCAAGCTGCTTTCGTTAGGCGGGGAAATCAAACACCTATTCGGCACCGTCGCCCCGCGGCTTATGGGATGGTTCGCCGACAACTGGAAAGAGATTCTCATCACGATCGGGGCCAACACCCTGACGTTTTTCGAGAACTTGACCAGCAACATTGTCAATATCGTTAAGGCGATCCCTGATCTAATCGCGGGCAATCTCGACCTGTCCGATGTTTGGCAGCCATTGAGCGACGGTTTTTTGAATGTCATCAAGGAGCTGCCCGACATTCCCGATCGGCAAATCGGCGAGCTTGAAAAACTGTTTAAGAGCCAGTCTGCCCGCATGGGCAAAGCGTTGGCGGGAGACCTTGATATGTTCGTGCTGGAGCGGTTCAACAGCATTAAGAATCAAACGTCGAAGCTACAAGGGTTTTTCGATTCGGCGATAAATTTCAATCTCCCGGACCTGGCTGAAATTCCCAGCCTCGATCTGGCTGATAGTGCGAAATCCATGATCGAGGCCGGCATCGGTCTGGACAACACCACCGCAGCGATCGAGCGTGGCACGGTCGAAGCCTATTCGGCTGAACGCATGGGGCGTGAGCAGCGGCAGATTGAGCGGCACACCCGAGGCACCCAGCGGAATACGCAAGTCATCAAAGAGGAAGTCCGCAATCTTGTGGGTGTGTACCGCGATGCGGCACGCAACCCGGCCGAGATCGTGAGCATTCTTTAACCGCCTGCTTGGCCTGCACCACAGTTTCAATCTTTAGCGTGTCCCCAGCCAACGCGATTCCGAGTTGCCGAAGTGGTCGAAGTCGGTGGCGTGATTGGCGTGGGCTTGCTCGGTTTTCGTCTCGGCTATTCCCCGCCAACCACAACTCGAATATCTTTTGCTTCCGCGCCTCCTTGGCGTCCTTGTCAATTCCTGACAGACAGCTTCGCGGCTGATAGTCTGCGGTATACCGCAAGATTTACCGCAAAAACTAAAATCAAACGCGACCCTTGCAATAGATAAAACCGCTTGCTAGACTGTACGCGGCGTTTTGCTGTAAGTGCTTGCGAAATATCGGCTTCACACGCGTGAGGTCACAGGTTCGAGTCCTGTATCGCCCA
>CAZFZS010000013.1:0-20540 GCA_964523485.1 uncultured Phycisphaeraceae bacterium
TCCACGACAGGTCGCTGACGTGCAGCAGGCCGTCGATGCCCGGCTCGATCTCGACAAATGCGCCGTAGCTCGCGAGGTTGCGGACCTTGCCTTCGACCACCGTGCCGGGTGGGTATTTCTCGGCCACGAGCTCCCAGGGGTTGACCTCGGTCTGCTTCATGCCCAGGCTGATTTCCTGCTTGTCCTTGTTGATATCCAGGACGACGACCTCGGCTTCCTCGCCGATCGAGACCAACTCGGACGGGTGGTTGATCCGCTTGGTCCAGGACATTTCGGAGATATGGACCAAGCCTTCGACGCCCTCTTCGAGCTTGACGAACGCGCCGTAGGACATGATGTTCGTAACTTCGCCGGCCAGGCGGGTGTTGGGCGGATACTTCTTCTCGATGTCTTCCCAGGGCGAAGCGTCCTTCTGCTTGAGGCCCAAGGCGATCTTCTCTTTTTCGTAGTCGATATTGAGGATCTTGACTTCGATCTTGTCGTCGATCTTGACCATGTCCGACGGGTGATTGACCCGGCCCCAAGACATATCGGTGATGTGCAGCAGGCCGTCGATGCCGCCGAGATCGACAAACGCACCAAAGTCGGCGATGTTCTTGACAGTGCCGGTGACGATATCGCCGGCGTTGATTTTCTCGAGCAGCGACTTGCGCATCGTGGCGCGTTTTTCTTCGATCATCTTGCGACGCGAGATGACGATGTTGCGTCGTTCCTCGTCGATCTTGAGGATTTGCGCATCGATGGTTTGGCCAATATAGATGCCGATGTCGGCTGGTCGGCGGATGTCGACCTGCGAGGCGGGCAGGAAGACCGGCACGCCGATGTCGACCAGCAGGCCGCCCTTGATCTTGCGCATCACCTTGCCTTCGACCTCGTCGCCCTCGCCCTTCTCGGCGATGATGAGTTCCCAGCCGCGGATGCGGTCAGCCTTACGCTTGCTGACCTGAACCGTGCCGTTTTCGCCTTCGACTTCTTCGAGCAGGATCTCGACGGTGTCGCCGATCTCGACTTCTTTGGGATTGTCGAATTCGTTCTTATCGAGGATGCCTTCGGACTTCAGCCCGACGTCGACGAGAAAGTCGTCGCCAGCCCGGCCGATGATCTTGCCCTGAAGGATGCTGCCGTTGGAAAAGTCGCCGATGGATTCGCCCAGCAGGTTTTCCATGTCACCGTCGGCCACGGCCTGGCCAAAGGCCTCGGCGATCATGGATTCGGCTTCTTGGTCTTCAACGCTGAGTTGTGCAATGAGGTTCTGATTAACCATAAAGAAAGGGGTTTCCTGACGTTAGTCGATTTATCCGCTTCGGCGTCGCCGAATGAAACGGATCACGGCCCACGGTGAGGCCGACTGGTGATGCATCGTGCGGACGAATCGACGTCGATTCGCCCTCGCGATGCCGAGCCGCACAGTGTACCGCGGATCGTTTGGGGGTGCGAGTGGAAATCGGGGGGGGCTTCGTTGCCGAGCGGTATATCTGATCAAGCCGGGGATGAGGGTTTACGAATCCCCGGATGTATTTCGGGATGCGATCCGCGGATTCGCAGAGCCTTATCTACGACTGGAAGAGGTAGCTGGCGGTTCGAATCAATGCAGCGCTGCCGCGGTGGCGGCGGCTTGGTGGTTCAGAGCGACATCGTGGACCCGGATCATGTGCACGCCGGCTTGGACAGCGAGTGCGGTGACGGCGGCGGTCCCGCCATAGGGGGCGGGTTCGACCGTGGCCTCGACGTGGCCGGCGAGATGAGCGAGCATCCGCTTTCGGCTGACGCCCAGCAGCACGGGTTGACCCAACTCGGCAAACCGAGGCAACGCTCGCAGCAGGGCGAGATTGTGGTCCAACGTCTTGCCGAAGCCGATGCCCGGGTCGAGGATGATTTGCGACTCAGCGATTCCTGCAGCCACGGCGGCATCGCGACGCTCGAGTAGAAACGCCTCGACCTCAGCAACGACATCTATGTAAGTGGGGTTCTGCTGCATCGTGGCCGGCTGATTTTGCATATGCATCAGGCAGATGGGCACCCGCCGATCAGCAGCGAGCTCCAGGATGGCGGGGTCCTCCCGGCCGGCGCTGATGTCGTTGATCAGCGACGCCCCCGCCTCGATCGCGGCCTCGGCGACACGGGCGTGGGTGGTGTCGATGCTGATCCACACATCTTCAAACCCACCCTGATCTAAAGCTTCCCGCAACTTGGCGATGACGCTTTGCACCCGCGCGATCTGTTGCTCGGGATCGATCCGCGTCGCCCCCGGCCGGGACGATTCTCCACCGATGTCGATGATCGCAGCGCCTTGCCGGGCCATGTCCAAAGCATATTCAACTGCGGCGTCGAGCGAGTCGTGCTGCCCCCCATCGCTGAAACTGTCGGGCGTAACATTGAGCACCCCCATGATGCGGGGCGAGCTCAGGTCGAGAGTTTGGCGGGGGGTGGTGAGTTGCATCGTGACCGACAAGGCATTTTTGACAGGATGACAGGATTTGCAGGATCAAACTTTTGAGGACTAGAACTTAGAGTGGTTCATCAAATCTTTTTTGATCAATACCAGACGCTTCGCAGACTCAGCGTCGGCGTGTGGACATCTACAACAGAGATAAATTCGAGAAACAGCTCTAATCGCAGCGTCGTCGATAAGCCATCTTCACACGCACCTATCCTGTTCATCGAAAACATCCTGCAAATCCTGTCAGAAAATCAAACCTCGATCGTCTTCCACTTGCCGTGACGGAATCGGGCGATGTAGAACAGGCCGCGCAGGACCAGTTCGCCGCAGAGAGCGAACCAGATGCCGGTCAGCCCATAGCCCAGTGTGATCCCCAGCACATAAGCGGCGGGTAGCCGGATCAGGAACGTGCTGGCATAAGTAATCAGCATCGGCCCGCGGGTGTCGCCGGCCCCACGCAACGCCAAGCTCAGCACAAGATAGGTTGCAAAAAACAACTGGATCGGCCCGCAGATCAGCACCAACGGCGTCGCCATCTCCCGGACCTTTTCCACGTTATCGCCCGATGCCAGCGCGGCCGCGAAAACCTCGGGGATCAGGATGAACGCGATGCCCATCAGCGTCATCAGCCCGGCCCCGATGGCCCAGCAGTAATACACCGCTTTCTTCGCACGCTCGACATCGCCCAGCCCGAGGTACTGGCCGATGAGCGTCGCCGCTGCGGTACCCAGCGCGACGCCGGGCAGAAAGCTGAGCGACTCGATGCGGATAGCGACGATGTGCGCTCCCATTACACCCTGAATTTCCTGAGCCTGAGCGAGCAGGCCAACGATATAGAAGATCGCGAAGTTGCCGACCCACATCCCGCTGGATTCGATCAGGCTGGGGATGCCCACTCTCACAATCCGGCGGAGCAGGTCCCATTGCGGACGCAGCTTGGCAAGGTGCAGCTGAATTTCGAGTCGGCTCAACAGCAGTACGCCCAGCACGATCGCCGCCCCGAGGATCCAGGCGACCGCGGTGCCCATCGCAATGCCGCGGACGCCGTGCCCGCCGATCGGCTCGGGGCCGAACACGAACAGCAGCGACGTGCCGATATTCACCAGATTGACCACGCACATGGTCAGAAACGGCGTACGGGTGTCGCCGGCCGCGCGGAGACAGGCGTTGCCGACAAGCATGACCGAGCCGGCTGCCGACCCGACCGCGACCCAGCGGAGGTAGCCGACCACCAACGCCGCCGTCTCTGCAGGCAGGTCGAACAAAGCGGCGATCCAGGGTGCCGCGACGGCAATCGTGATGGCGGTGATCACTCCCCAAACCGCGGCGAGGCTGATCGCCTGACCCAACGCGGCATCAGCGAGCGGCCGATCCTTGCCGCCGATCGCCCGGGCTACCAGTGCCGCCGCCCCGACACCCACAGCCATATGCAGCATGCCCAGAAGCCAATGCACATACGCCCCGAAGCCGATCGCATCGAGCGCGACCGCATCGATCCGGCCGGCAATCGCGGTATCGACCACGCCTACCAGCGAGTTGAGCAGCAGCTCGAAAAATGGCCATACCGCGAGAATTAACACTTGCCCCAATAGCGATCGGCCGGCGAGCTTGCCTTCGAGTTGGCCTGTTGCAGACGAACCCACGTCAGACTTTGCAGCGTCTAGAGAATCTTCCTCGGAAGAGTGTTGGCTATCGTCCGCCGACGCGAGGTCGGCGGGGTCGGATTGGGTCGACACGGTGCTCATGGCAAGTCGCGGATGATAGCGGGCGTTGCCAAACCGACGTCGATAAAATCCGCCGATGCCCCAGCCCCGCCCGTTCAAAATTGGCCTGATCCAACACGCCTGCCCCCCAACCCCGGAAGTTGTGACGCGTACCCCGGAAGCCGCGGGTGCCAGCCCGTCGGCCCAATCGCTGGGCATCACTGAATCTCTCATTCGCGATGCCGCCAGCCGTGGTGCACAGCTCATCGTCACGCAGGAGCTGTTCACCTCGCCCTATTTCTGTCAGGTCGAGGATGAATCGCACTTCGATTTGGCCGAACCGATCCCCGGGCCGACAACGCGCTGGCTCTGCGACCTTTCTGCTGAGCTGGGTGTTTACCTCTCCGGCTCGATTTTCGAGCGGCGGGCGGCGGGGCTATACCACAACACCTCGGTCATGATCGCTCCAACAGGCGGCGGCTCCATCATCAGCAAGTATCGCAAGATGCACATCCCCGACGACCCACGCTTCTACGAAAAATACTACTTCACCCCCGGCGACGCACCCCCGGAAGTGACCACGCCCCCGGAAGTGACCACGGCGCAGTCGGCTACCGCGGATAACAGCGAAGCCGCGAGTGCCAACCCGCCGGCCTCTGCTTTATCTCACGGCTTCGGCGTCCAAAATCTTCCAGGTCTCACCACCGGCATGCTTGTCTGCTGGGACCAGTGGTACCCCGAGGCCGCACGCCTCACCGCCTTGGCCGGGGCCGAGCTCTTGCTCTACCCCACCGCGATCGGCTGGTACCACGGCGAAACCGATGCTGACAAACAGCAACAAAAAGCCGCCTGGCAGACCATCCAGAAATCCCACGCCATCGCCAACGGCGTGTTCGTCGCCGCCATCAACCGCGTCGGCGTCGAAGACGACCTGACCTTCTGGGGCAGCTCCTTCGTCTGCGACCCCGGCGGCACCATCATCGCTGAAGCTTCCGCGACAGACCCCGAGGCCTTGGTCGTTGAAATCGATCTGGCAAAAATCGAATCCTGGCGTCGCGGCTGGCCCTTCCTCCGCGATCGCCGGGTCGATGCGTATGGCGGGCTGCTGCGGCGGTATTTGGATTGAGACTTCCCGTCTTGAGATTATTTGGAATCACGTGAAGCGGGTGCACCGCAGGTGCCTGTTATCAAACCGCGGGACGCTGCGCGTCGCCTGCTAAACAATACCGAGATCTACCACAGCATTGATTTTCAGCTGATTTTTTCGATAGCCAGTGCTTTTTCCTTGGTTTTGCCCCGACATGAACGGGCCTCAACGGATCAGGTAATTCAGAAATACGTCTTCACCGAGTCGTTCTGCCGATTGCAATCGCAACCCGGTCGCGTCTGCGATGAGTTCACAGCTCAATCCCCGCACCGCCGGGACAGCCTCGGCGTCGCCAACGATTTTGGGTGCGATATATACCTGCAACTCATCGATCAACCCATCACGCAGCATCGACCCGATCAGGGTTGCCCCGCCTTCGACCAGCAGGTTGGTTACGCCCTCAGCCGCGAGGGTTTTCAGCTCGTCGGACAGGTTGCCGCTCAACACAGAGATCGGCGGGCCGTCATCGGTCCATAATTTCGCATCAGGCTTCGACCCCTGAAATCGACTACTGCGGTCCGCGACCAGGCGGCGGGCGACTCGCAGTATTTTTTCTTTGTCATCCGGCCTCGCGGTCAGGCTCGGGTCATCCGCGATCGCCGTTCCCGCCCCGACGAGGATTGCATCGACCCGGCCACGCAGTTCATGCACCCGCTGACGCGATTGCTCGTTGCTGATCCATTTCGAATCGCCGCTGCGGGTGGCGGTCCGGCCATCGAGAGTCTGCGCCCACTTTGCAATCACCCACGGCCGACCCGCTTCAACACGCTTCAACCAGGCGCGATTCAACTCGCGGGCCTCGGCCTCGCATCGCCCGACCTCGACCTCGACCCCGGCGGCTTCCAGCTTCGCGAACCCCTTGCCCGCTATCTCCGCGAACGGGTCTCGCATCGCCGCAACCACTCGGCCCACCTGCGCCTCGATCAACGCCTCCGCACAGGGCGGCGTCTTGCCATGATGCGAGCAGGGCTCGAGCGTCACGACTATCGTTGCCCCGGCCGGGTCATGGCCTTTCGCTCTGCAATCCGCCAAAGCCGCGACTTCCGCATGTGGCCCGCCGAAGGACGCGTGAAAGCCTTCGCCGATCACCGCACCTTCCCGAAGCAGTACCGCACCGACCATCGGGTTCGGCTCGACACGACCCAACCCCCGTGCTGCCAACACCAACGCATGATGCATCGCCTGCGTTTCATCCATCACGGCACCTCCTGCCTGACTCGGGTCATCCTGCGTCATAAGATGAGCGTACCGCAACCACACACCGACCGGAGGTTTCCATCGTGAAAGTCATCAAGTTCGGCCTGCTGGGCCTCATCGCCATCGTCGTTCTCGCCTGCATCATCGTCTACTTTTCGCTCAACGGCATCATCAAGAGCCAGGTCGAATCGCAGGGCGAAGCGGCCACCGGCGTCGATACCGACCTCGAAGGCGTCGCGGTCAGCCCGTTCTCCGGCCAACTGGGCCTGAGCGAATTCACGCTCGCCAACCCCGAGGGCTTTGCCGACGAGCCGATCTTCCGCTTCGACGATGCGGACATCAAGGTTCAACTCATGTCGCTGTTGGAAGAGGAGGTTGTCGTCAACCACCTCAAGGTTGACGGCGCCCGCGTCATGGTCACGCTCAACGGCACGGACCTGAACATCAAAAAACTCTACGAACAAATTCAAGAGCGGGGGCAAAGCGATGACACCACAACCGATGAACCAGCTAAGGATTCGGCGGGCAAAGCGATGGTTATCGAAGACCTGCAGATCATCAACACAAAGGTGATCGGAGAACTCAAACTACCCGGCCTACCTGAGCCATTGAAGGTCGACCTGCCGCTCGCGGATATCATTGAGAAAGAAGTGCGTGGTGCGGAGATGGGCGACATCATCGCTTTCGTGGCTGAGACGATCATGATCAACGCATCACGATCAATGGCGGAGTTTTCGCCCGACTTGGATCAATTCCTAGGCGGGGTGCAGGAAGCAGCGAACGCCGCGGTCGGCGACGTTAAAAAACAAACAGAGCAAGTTGTCGATCAGGCGGCTAACGAAATCGACAAAGTTCTTCCCGGAGCCGGCGACGCAGCAAGAAACGCGGCAAAAAAAGAACTCGACAAGGGGGCCGAGAAACTAGGTAAAGAAATCGGCAACCTGCTCGGCGGCAATGAAGAAGCTTCAGAATGAGTGATTAGCCACACAGAGTCACAAAAGACACAAAGAAGAATCCATTTCCCGGCTGTATTTTTATTTCAATACCTATTGATAAGCCGCTCAGAAATGATTGACAACAAGCTTATTCATGTGGTTTTTTGTGGAACTTTGTAGCTAAAAACTCAATCCGGAATCACGATCGTTGCCGGATCGAAATTCACCTTTGGCGGCTTTGGGTCCAGCCGCTGAATCGTCTCGACCAGCACTTTGCTGATGAGTAGATTGCGGAACCATCGGCGTTCCGAGGGAACGACGTACCACGGTGCGTTCTTGGTTGAACACTTGTTCAGGCAGTCGTTGAACGCGGTCATGTAACTATCCCAGCGGGCGCGCTCGGCCAGATCTTCCGGGTTGAATTTCCAATGCTTGTCCGGCCGATCCAGCCGACGCTGTAGCCGTTCTTTCTGATAATCCTTGGAGATATGCAGCATGAACTTCACGACGACCGTGCCTTCATCATGCAGCATCTTCTCGAAGCAGTTGATGTGTTCATAACGTTTGGGCCAAACGTGATCGGTGACCAAGCCTTTGACGCGGGCGATCAGAACATCTTCGTAGTGCGAGCGATTGAACACGCCGATGAAGCCTTTTCGTGGGCATTCCTGGTGGATTCGCCAAAGGTAATCGTGGGCGAGTTCTTCGCTGCTGGGGGATTTAAATGAGGTGACGTGGCAGCCGTCGGGGTTGACCGGGCCGAACACATGGCGGACGGTGGAATCCTTGCCCGCGGCGTCCATCGCCTGCAGCACCACAAGCACCGCTCGCTTCGACTCGGCATAGAGATCGCGTTGCAGGTCCGCGAGCTGATGAGTGAGCTCGTGCACCGCTTTCTTGCCCTCTTTCTTGCCGATCGGGCCTTCATAACGGGTGGCCGATTTGGTCACGTCGGTCTTCTTGCCGACAGGCACGCGGTAGTCTTCGGTATTAAGTTCAATCATGATGGTGCGGCCAAGTTTAGCCCAGGCACGGAGTGCCCGGTGCGGGGCGGAGGCGGGCACTTCATGCCACAGCTAAACATCATCAGGGGAGGGTTTCATGTGATAACGATACGTCTGCAACGCCAACAACGCTTCGCCGATGCTCCAGAGTTTGGCGGGGAACTGCTCGAATGTTTTGTCGGGGTAGTTTTTCGTCAGGCCGATGACATGTCGTAGGGCGAGGTCGGCGGTGTCGGCATCGTCGAGCTCGGCCGATAGTCGAAGCAGCGGGGCCCAGGTCTCGAGGTCGGCTTTCGGGCCGTCGGGTTGGTAGGCGGGCTTACCGGTGTCGGCATCGTAATGCTTACGCAGATCGTCGAGATGCTCACGGCTGAAATTCAGCGCACCGTGTGCGATCTCGGGCAGTGTCTCGATCGAACGCTCGGCGACGGCAAGGACATTGTTGAGCTGTTCGATACCATCGATGGAATAGATGCCCGATGGGGCGGGGTCGAACGGCACATGCTGAATCGTCGCGACTTCCGGGCGGATGTTCTGGTGAAGCAAACCAACGGGCGTTCGGCAGGCCAGCACCAAAGCAAGCGTCCGCTGGGCGACATCGTCCAGCACCGGCTCATCAAACGCTTCGGCGAGCTCGACGATGAAGTCCGGGTCGTAGTCGATCAGAAACGAGTTCGTGCTGTAGGTGTATTGCTGCAGGTTGAAATAGTTGCGGATCATCCAGACGCCGCGATCGACCCCCGCATGGCGGGCGTAGGCCAAGGCCATCTGCTTAATAGTTTCGCGGTCGTCATCGAAAGCACCCGGCCAGGCATTCATTCCCAGCCAGAGCGCCTCGGCGGCCCGAAGCGTTTCGGTCGTTCCCGAAGCGTCGAGGTCTTGACCCTTGCGCTTGCCCCAGGCCACCATCCCCGTCGCTTCATCGCCCGGGCCACGGTCGACCAGCAACTCGTCGAGAATGATCTTTCGCAGCGGTTCATAAAGCTCGCGGTCCTCGGCCAGCGCGGCATAGGCGGCGAGCTGGGCGATGTCGACGGTGTACAACTGCCCGTCGGGACGATAGAGATCATCCGCCTCGACCATCCGCATCGCCTCTTCACGCAGCAGCGTTTCCGCGGCGGCGGCATCCGTGTCAGTGAAGCGCGGCGGGGCCTGGCGAAACGCCATCGCCAAGGCGGGGATCAACATGACCACCAGCAGTAGCCGTAACGGCGTGATCAATCGGCGGCGGGATTCGGTATGACGCGAGCCCGGCGTCGGCGGTGCGGCATGCCTTTCACCCCGAGGCCCAGGCTGCATCGTGTCGGTCGGCTGATCCATATTGAAGGTCAGTGTATCGACGGAGGAGGCAAGGCAACGCTTCGCTTCACCACAGAGGCTCGGAGGACACGGAGGTCACGGAGAAGAAACTTCAGGAAAGTGATCTCAATCAATTGATCTACTTGGTGTTCTCTGTGCGCTTTGCGTTTCTGTGGTGAAGCGAAGCGCTGCCTTTTACTTCTTAAAGTGTGGTGATGGAAGACTCGCTCCGACAGGTCAGGCATGTGGTTGGTTGCATGACCGGAACGAGTCTGGATGGGTTGGATGTGGCCTTGATGCGGATCGTCGGTCGAGGCCGATCGATGTCGGCTGAGTTGGTCGGCTCATCGGCGATGTTATTGCCAGAAGACTTAAGGGCGGTGCTGATGCGATTGGCGTCCGGGGAGGCGTTGCCGGCTATTGAGATCATGCGGGCGGGTCGCTACCTGGGCGTAGTGCATGCTCAGGCGGTGGGTCAGTTGATGGAGCGACATTCAAGTGTTGCCGTGGATTTCGCGGTGGCACATGGCCAAACGGTTTGGCACGCCCCGGCCGACGGGTTGAGTTGGCAGCTGTTCGACCCTTGGCCGATCGTGCGGGCTCTGGGTTTGCCAGTGTGCTACGACTTACGGCAGGCGGATTTGATCGCGGGCGGGCAGGGCGCACCGATCACATCGATTGCGGACCCCACTTTGTTTGGCCTCGATGCGGCGGTCGTGTTGAACCTCGGCGGGATATGTAATTTCACGCATTGGCCGAAGCGGAACGGTGAGATTCGCGGCGGCGATCTCGGGCCATGTAATCTACTGATCGATACAGCGGTGGCGAGGCTATTTCCCGGCAGGCGATTCGATGAAGACGGCCAACTCAGTGGCGGGGCTGTCGCGGATGCTGGAGCGGTCGAACGATTGAAAGCGGCAATTCTTGAGCGGATCGGCTCAACGCGATCGCTGGGTCGCGAACAGTTCGAGCCAGCTTGGTGCCTGGAGCAGTTCGGACGTTTGCCCGGCGGGTTGACCGCAGCGCAGCGGTTGGCGTCGGTGATCGCTGCGGTAGCTCACGCGATCGCAGAGCGGTTGGCGGAGCGAGAGATTGTGGCTGGAACAACGCCCTTGATCGCGGCAGGCGGTGGTGCGAGAAACCCCCGCCTGATTGATGCGTTGTCCAAGGCTTTTCATTGCGAGCTTAAGTCTTCCCAAGATTTTGGCCTCCCGGTCGAGGTTCGCGAGGCGGCGGCGTTTGCAGTCCTCGGGGCATTGTCGCAAGATGGCGTGCCGATTACCCTGCCGAGTATCACGGGCAGCGATACGCCGGGGGTCGCGGGGGTTTGGGCGCAGCCGGATTTCAACTCCGTCTGAGGCATCTGTTGAAAATTTGCCGATCGGCGGATTCGTGAAGCCTCATCCACGGTTTGAAAGTCGTCATGATTCAATGGCCAATCGCTGCATGTTCGACCTATGCTTCATCAAGTTCAATCCATCTACTAAAAACGAGGAACCACCATGCATCAAGCACTTCAAAATCTCCTGACCTGTGGCATCGCAATCACCGCACTGCTTGCGGTCGGCTGCTCGGAGGAAAGTGATCCCCCACCAGCTGAGGTGCTGCAGGAAGGCCTGGACCAGGCCAAGTCGGCGATTGGTGATATGGAGGACAAGTCCGAAAAGCTACAGGACGATCTTCAGGAAAAAGCGGGCGAACTCAAGGACCTGGCCCAGAAGCAGGTCAATCTGATCCAGAGTCAACTCGATGGGTTGGGCGACAAAATTGCGACGCTGCCCGCAGAGGCTGAGCCAGAGTTTCAGAAGCGGCTGGATGAGCTGAGAACGCAGGCATCCGAAGCTCAGAAAATTCTGAAGGAATACGCCGCCGAAGCCTCGGCCGAGGCCGGCCCGGCATGGGACAAAGTCAAAGCCAAAGTCGACACGTTCGCGGATCAGTTCGAATCATTCAAAAACGATTTGTCGGATGCACAGGAGTAGCGGTCAGCCTGCTGGTTTGATTTCAGGCTGGCACTTTTCACACCAGACAGTTGTCCGCCCCGCGATTGGTGCGGCGATCAGTAGCCTCTTGCATCGTCTGCAAGGCAATCCCGCTCGGCCATACACACGGTGCTTCAACTGGAAACCGCCCTGCTGTCCGTCGCCGTCCGCGTAATCGCGCAGGGTTGAGCCGCCCGAGCGGATCGCACTCAGTAGCAACCGACGCATTTTGCTGACAAGCGGTTTTACGCTGCCCGGGTCCAAATCACCTGCGGGCAAACTCGGTGGCAGCCCCATGCGGAACAGCAGTTCATCGACATAGATGTTGCCCAACCCCGCGACCACCGCCTGATCGAGCAAGGCGGCTTTAAGTGCGCGACGGGTGCCACGGAAGTTGCGGAACAGCTGCCGAGGTTGGATGGCCAAGGCGTCCTGGCCGAGTATGTCCCATCGGCTTTGCCGCAGCGTGGGCAGATCGGGGTACACCCAGATACCGCCGAAGCGTCGCGGGTCGCGAAACCAGAGTTTCAGGCCATCGTCAAGATGAATCACCAGATGGATGTGGTCGCCAAGTTTGGTACGGCTGGATTGTTCTGCGTGTCGCAGGTCGTCCGCGGACCCTGCCCGGAGTTGGCCGGTCATGCCGAGGTGGACCAGCAGCGTCGGGCCGGCGTCGGTGACGATGGCGAGTTGCTTGCCGTGTCGATCGACTTGACTGACAGCTGTATTGTCGAGTTGCTCTAAATGACCGAGGCCATCACGGACGATGTCGGGTCGACGCAATTCGATGGCGGTGATCGGTCGGCCAATGATGACCCGGGCGACCGAGCGACGAACATTTTCAACCTCGGGCAACTCGGGCATGACACGGTAGCTTAGTCGTCCAACGTCGCGGTCCACTTGTGCTCGCCCGGTTCGAGCGGCTGTGTCTGCCCATCGCTGAGCACACGCTCGGCAGGCACCCCTTCCGGCACGACGACGCGGAAGTGGGCCTTGCCGTCGGCTATTTCCCATGATGACTCGATTCGGCCGACCGCCGAGTCAAGGCTGGCCTCGCATTTGCCGAGTCGGGCGTCCGCGGTCGGTTGCAGCCGAAGCCTTGGGCCGACGTCTTCGGCGAGGTCCAGATCGATGCCCGCGATGTGCCGATACATCCAGTCGCCGACCGCCCCGTAGGCGTAGTGGTTCAGGCTGTTCATCCCGGTTTCGACAAAGCCCTGCTCGGGATGCCAACTGTTCCACCGCTCCCACATCGTCGTGGCCCCGAGGGTGACCGGGAAGAGCCAGCCGGGATAGGTTTCTTTGAGCAGCAGGTCGTAAGCGAGATCAGTTCGGCCGAACCGCGACAGCGTATCGCACCACAGCGGCGTACCAAGGAAACCGGTACACAGGTGGCCGTCCCGCTCGTCGAGCAGCTTGAGCAGATCATCAAAAATACCAGGCCGCATGGGTTCAGGTAGCAGGTCAAACGCCAACGCCATGAGATGCGAAGTCTGCGATTGCACGGTCAACTTTTCACCATCGATGAAGTGTTGGCGGAACGCCTGCGTGGCGACCTCAGCCGCGTCTCGGGCCTGCTTCGCCTCCTCGGATCGGCCGAGCAGGTCGGCGATGCGGGCGACGAGTTTTTGCGAATAGGCGTGATAGGCAGTGCCGATCAACGGCTTGGGCGTTGCGGTGTCCGAAGCATTAATGCTGTCACCATCCAGCGCCAACCAATCGCCGAAGCCCGCGAAAATGCCGTGGTCCGGATCGCCTCGCACACCATCCACCGCGGTATCCGCTTGATAGCGAGCCCACTTGGCGATCGCTTCGAAATGGTTTTCGAGAATCGATCGGTCGCCGCTTGCCCGGTAGACCTGCCAAGGCACGATGACAACCGCATCGGACCAGCCGGCCCCTGAGTCGTTGTCACCCAGCACGTTCGGCACAACGTTAGGAATCTTGCCATCCGCCGTCTGGCTGTCGCGCATGTCTGCCAGCCACTTCTTGAAGAAGTCGGTTGTGCGGTAGTTGAAAGATGCGGTTGCTGCGAATACCTGCGCATCGCCGGTCCAGCCCAGCCGTTCATCGCGCTGCGGGCAGTCGGTGGGGACTTCCAAGAAATTCGAGCGCAGTCCCCAGGTGATGTTGCTCTGCAGTTGGTTGACCAGTTCGTGGCCGGTCGTGAATGACCCGATGCGGGGCATGTCGTTATGCATGACCAGCGCGGTCAGGCTTGCTCGATCGAGCGGTTTGATCGCCGGGCCTTGCTTCGGCTCAAGCCACTTCTGACTGACGCTGACCTCGGCATAGCGGAAGCCGTGCATTGTGAACCGCGGTGTCCAGATTTCACCCTCCGGATCGCCGCGGAACGTGTAACTGTCGGTTGCCTCGCAGCTGCGTAGGTTCGACCGGTCCAGAGCATCCTCGCCGGGCGTAAGTACCTCGGCGTAGCGCAGCTGCAGCGTCGCATCCGCGGGCCCTGTCACTTTCAGCCGAACCTTGCCGGTCAGGTTTTGGCCAAAGTCATATAGATAGCGCGAACCCATAAAACCACTGCGGAGCACCGGCTCGGCAACCGGCTCGATTTCCTGCGTGACCCGGACCGGCTCAGCAAAACTTTCGATGAGCATCGGTTCGACGCTCGGCTGGACGATCTGCACCGGCCGCCAAAGTTCCGCATCGATCTCGCCCGGCTCAGACCAGCCCGCGATCTCCCGCCGGGCATCGAAATGCTCGCCGTCCATCAGGTCGCTGCTGAGGATCGGTCCATCGGTCCAACTCCATTGCCCGTCGCTGTGAATCAGCGTCTGCATCTGATCCTCACCGATCAAGGTCAGCGTGCAACGCAGCACAGGCTGTTGGCCGTAGTTCACCTCGCGGTGGTCGGCCCCGACTTTGCCACTGAACCAGCCGTCGCCAAGAAACGCCCCAATGACGTTCTCGCCGGATTCAACATATGGGGTGACATCGTAATTTTGAAAGTACAGCCGATGGTGATACTCGGTCCAGCCCGGCTGCAACTCTAAATCGCCGATGCGTTGGCCGTTGAGATACGCCTCGTACAGCCCCAATGCCGTGATCGAAAGTGTTGCCCTGGTTGGCCGACTGTCGGCCGTGAATGACCGCCGTAGCATTGGTGAAGCCGGCGCCCGCAGCCCCGTGCCGCGCAGCGGCGTTCCGATCCATTGAGATGCATCATCTATTGACATGGATTGAGCTCATCTTCCCGCAATGAAAACCGTACAGCTTAATTCATTGTTGAATGAGACAAACCATAGTTGAGGCCACACCCTGTCCCCGATTCCATCGATTCAAATCGCCGGTCTCGAATAGATAAAAAAATAAACTGCTTTCTAGGATGAGCCGACGCGGCGTTATATCGCGTTTGAACGATGCTAGACCCGCTCGGCTTGGCCTATACTGACACCCATGCCTGAGGACGCACCGACCACCGACCCGACGCAGCTCATCGCCGAAATCCGCGAGGCCCGGCAGCAATTGTCCGAGCAGATCGGCAAGGCCATCGTCGGGCAGCAAGCCGTGGTCGATCAGGTACTGCTCGCTTTGTTCACGCGTGGTCACGCCCTGCTCGTCGGCGTGCCGGGGCTGGCCAAGACGCTTCTCGTCTCGACGATCGCCAAGTCGCTGGACCTGCAGTTCAACCGCATCCAGTTCACCCCCGACCTGATGCCTTCCGATATCACCGGCACGGAGGTCATCGAGGAAAACCGCACGACCGGCCACCGCGAGCTCCGCTTCGTGCATGGCCCGGTGTTCGCCAACCTCCTGCTGGCCGACGAGATCAACCGCACCCCGCCCAAGACCCAGGCCGCCCTGCTCGAAGCGATGCAGGAGCACCATGTCACCGCCGGCGGGACCCGCCACCCATTGCCAGAGCCGTTCTTCGTCCTCGCCACGCAGAACCCCATCGAGCAGGAAGGCACGTACCCGCTGCCCGAGGCCCAACTCGACCGGTTCATGTTCATGATCCGCGTCGGCTACCCCACCGAAGCCGAGGAACTCGAAGTCGTCCAGCGGACCACCCGGCGGGAGAAGCCGACCGTCGAGGCAGTGCTCGACGCTGACCGCGTCCGCCAAATCCAGGAAATGGTCCGCGATGTCCCCGTGGCCGACCACGTCGTTAAATACGCCCTCCGGCTGGTGCGGGCGACGCGCGTCGGCGGTGGGGACGACTCAAAGCCGGGGGATGGCCATCCCCCGGCGTTAGAGAACCCCCCTGACTTCATCCAAAACTACCTCCGCTGGGGGGCCGGCCCACGTGCGAGCCAATACCTCGTCCTTGCCGGCAAAGCCCGGGCGGTCATGGACGGCCGCACCCATGTTCACCCGGACGACATCCGCTCGGTCGCCCTGCCGGTCCTGCGTCACCGCATCCTGACCAATTTCAACGCCGAGGCCGATGGCGTCAGCACCGACGACCTGATCCACCAACTGCTCGACCACATCCCCGTCGAACCCCCCTCCGACCCCCAGGCTGCGGAAGTGTTGCGGCAGGTCTAGGTTTCGCTCAACACCTGATTAAATATTTCCCCCAGAAGCCCGGCCTCTCACGGGCCGGGTCGATCCAGCCGTGCAAAATACCCCTGATTCAACAGGCCAAACAGATTTCGCAAGCATAGAATCACACCGGGTTGAGCGTGACCCGGACCGCTCCGCAGCGCTCGTTTTTCTCACCCGCTCTCTAGGGTTTCCCATCATGCACTGTCCGCATCTCACTCAATTTTCGCAATTCAAAACCGCATATCCAACGACTGCTCTAACCCTTGTCGTGATTACGCTCGGCCTGCTCGGCTGTGCCAGCCAAAGTGAGGTTCCCGCGGAAGAAAATCAACACGCGGTATTCAGCATTGTCGATGTGCAGGAGCAGCTCGATGCTCTGGACAACGCGATCGCCTCGGCCAGCGATGCACTGCGTAATCTCGACAGCGACCGGAACAATTTGGCCGACGCCTTAGAGGTTTACAGCGACGCCGTCGACGATGTCGAGACAGAGCACGAAGACGCTCACGATGAATGGCGGGACATGAAAGAGCGAGCGGATGAGTACATCACCGCCTGGCAGCAGAAGCTCACCGAGGTGCAAAATGAGTCGCTACGTGAGGCTTCGCTCGAACGCCGAGAAACGGTCCGCAAACAGTATCAGCAAGTCACCGATACATCGGAACAGGTACATAAAAAAGTTGCTCCTTACCTGACGGAACTCAAAGAAATCCGCAAGGTATTGAATCTTGATCCGACGCCGCAGGGCGTCCAGGCCGCCAGCGAAGCGATCGAGCAGAGCATCGACCAGGCTGAGCCGGTCCGGGCGGAGATCGACAAGCTGCGCGATGCGCTATACACGTTGCGAGATGACCTGAGCCCACCGCGTGTGCCGTAACTTTGATGTGCATGTTTTAATGCCGATTAGGCTGCTTCAACCCGAGAGGCAGGCTACGCTGTAGGCCGTGCCGGACACCTTGACCACGACCGCCCCGAACTACCTCGACCCGCAGACGCTTGCGGCGATCAAGTCGATCGATCTGCGGGCCCGTATGGTTGTCGAAGGCCTCATGTCTGGCCTGCACCGCTCGCCGCAGCAGGGTATCTCCGTCGAATTCGCCCAGCACCGCCCTTACACGCCCGGCGACGACACCCGCTTTCTCGATTGGAAAATCTACGGCAAGACCGACAAGCTCTACCTCAAACAGTACCAACAGGAAACCAACCTCGACCTGCAGATTCTGCTCGACTGCTCCGGGTCGATGGGCTACACCAGCCTGACCAACCAGCCCGACGGCTGGACGAATCACTGGAGCAAGTGGAACCACGCAAGTTGCGTCGCCGCCGCCATGGCCAATATCGCGCTCCGCCAGCAGGACCGCGTCGGCCTGACGCTTTTTGCGGATGACATCGTCGGCGGCTCTCGCCTCAGCAATGCACAGACCCACTGGAAAGAAATCGCGACGCTGCTGCATCGGACGGAGTTGGTTGCGGAGGAAACGGACGAACCAAAGCCGGGGGATGGCCATCCCCCGGCGTTAGGCCACACCGACCTCGCCGCCATCGCCGACCGCACCGCGGCCCGGCTGCACCGCAGAACGCTGATCGTGCTTATCTCCGACCTCTTCGACGACCCGGCCCACCTCGAGCACGGCCTCGCCCGCCTGCATCACCGCCACCACGATGTCATCGTCATGCAGATCATGGACCCGGCCGAGCTCGAATTCAGCTTCCGCGATGCGACCGATTTTGTCGGCCTCGAAGGCGAAGGCAAACTCCCCCTCGACCCCGCCGCCTTGAGAAACGCTTACCTCAACGTCGTCACCGACCATCTCCGCCAAGTTGAAACCACCGCCCGAAAATTCGGCGACGATTATGTACTTTTAAAAACCAACGAAGCCCTGGGCCCGCCACTGAGCCAGTTCCTTGCCAAACGCGCGTCGCTGTTGAGCAAGGGGTGAACAGCCTGAACCGCAGATTCCGCAGATCACGCAGATGAAAAACGCAGATTTGGAATCAAAAAAGAATCGAGATCCTCAGACCTACGCAATTATCGGGGCGGCTATGGAGGTGCATCGTGAGTTGGGTCCGGGATTCCTAGAGGCGGTTTATCAGGAAGCATTCGGGATCGAACTGGCTGCAAAAGAGATTCCCCATCAGCGGGAAGTCGTGCTGCCAATCCACTACAAAGGGCAATTGCTTAACAAAAAGTATATTGCTGATTTCATCTGCTACGGAAAAATCATCGTGGAAACAAAATCGCAAGTTTGTCTAACAGATATTGATGTTGCACAAACCATCAACTATCTCAAAGCAACGCAATATTCTTTAGGCCTACTGATTAACTTTGGCGGCAAGTCTCTCGAAACCAAACGCTTGATCCAATCATCTTAAATCTGCGTCATCCGCGTAATCTGCGGTTACGGCTGTTTCCAATCACATGAACCCAACCCTCGCACAACTCGCTGGTTTTTTTACCGCCCCGGCGATCGCCGTCGCGGGGTTGGCGTGTGTCGCGATACCGATCATCATTCATCTGCTGTCACGGCATCGGCGGAAGCGAGCGGTGTGGGGGGCGATGCGGTTTTTGCAGTTGGCGTATCAGAAACAAAAACGCCGGCTGCAACTCGAACGCTGGCTGCTTCTGCTGACGCGATGCCTGCTCATCCTCGTCGCGGGCCTCGCCTTGGCGAACCCGATCGCCGCGGCGCTCTTCGGCCAACGCAACACCCCCGGCACCACGACTTCCGGGGGGCGGACCGTCCATCTCATCATCGACAACGATCTGAGCACCCAAGCCTCCGTCGGCGGTGAGGCGGTCCGTTTCGATGCGCTGCGCGAACGTGCATTGGACCTCATCGATAACCTCGATACAAACGATCGAGTCGCGATCTGGACCACCACGCAGAGCAGAGACGAACCCGCGGCGTCGACGTCTTATGACCATGATGACGCGCGGAACCGGCTCGAAGCAATGCTGCCTACCGCGATCGCTTCGCAGCTTGAAGCGGTGCTCGGCCGGGTGACCGAGGCGGTGCGGATTGAAGTTGAATCGAACGCTGGGGCGAGGCCGACTGTAGTCTTGCTCAGCGATCTCGCCCGCGGCGATGGTGCCGGGGACCGACCGCTGCCCGCGGAAATTCAGCAACTCGGCGAGATCGCGGACGTGGTCATCAGCCGACCCGAAGTCGGCTCATCGAACGTGCAGATCAGCCGACTCGAACCGCGGCGAACTCTGGTGTTGGCCGGTCGGGAACCGGGGTTGACGGGTTCCAGTGATCGATGGGATGCGACAAGCTCGAGCCCGGTCGGTGTCGGCGTGCGGGTCGAACTGCGTCGGCTGGGTGAAGTCGCCACCGAAGCCCAGGCTTCATTACACATAGAACTGATCGACCCGGCCGGGCAGGTGACCTCGACCGCCGAGCGATCCGTCCGTTGGCTGCCGGGACAAGCGGAAGTCACGCTCGGCCTCGAACTGCCCTTGCAGACGGCGGCAACTGAGGCCACCGCTCCGCCTACAGGGCCTTGGGCGATCAGGGCAATGCTGCAAAGCTCAAACGCTTCAGCCAATGCCTTGGCGACAGACGATCAACGTTGGGTAGGATTCGAGGTCCGCGACCAGATCCGCGTCGGCATCTGGGACGACGGCGAAGCACCAAATCAAAACACTGCAGAGTCAGGTGGGAGTTGGCAGCCCGAAGCATTTCTGCGGGCCGCATTGGCCCCGGCGGGTCGGCAGGTACTCGTGCATACACTTCAACCCGGTCGGCTGATGGATTCGGCTGAAGGGTTGGCTTCGCTGGATGCGGTCATCGTCACCCGCCCCGACCTCGCGAAGGCCGATACCTGGGACCATCTGCACAAGTTCGCGCAAGCTGGCGGGTTGATCTGGGTGTTTCAGCCCGCTGATGCGGACGCCGGTGTGTTGCGTGACAGCTTCATGCTGATGCGGCAGGCGATGGGGCTGGACTGGTCCCTGAGTGACACGCCGGTCGTCACCGTGGACGGGGCCGCATCGAGTCAGACCCTTTTGGTGGACCGCCGACCACCGAGCGAGCTGCTGCTGCTGGCTGCAGATTGGCGATCGTTGTTGAATCCGATCCGGGTGTCGCGTTGGCTGGATGTCGAGATCCCGGAGCAGCAGCATTGGCTGTCGCTGAGCAATGAACAGGCTTGGGTGGCGTCGTTGCCAATCGGGGCGGGTCGGCTGATCTGGGCAGGGACCTCGCTGTCGCCTGACTGGACAAACCTGCCGACCAAACCATTGTTCCCCGCGCTAATTCAGGATGCACTGCGTGGATCGATCGGCAGCGGCGGCAAAATCAAAAGCAATATATCGGCGGGAGAT
>CAZFZS010000013.1:20550-29636 GCA_964523485.1 uncultured Phycisphaeraceae bacterium
CCTTAGGCCCCGCCTGGCAATCCGTTAACACCATCGCTAGACCGCAAGCCGAGCCGGTGTTGCTGGTCACGCAAGCAAGCGATCAACGGACGACCGATCAGCGGCTGTCAGAGCCCGGGCTATATACCGCCCAGCCGCAGCCGAGCCATCGTGTCGTGGTCAACGTCGATCCTGCAGCCGGCGACCTGACCGCGATACCAACCTCCCTACTCGAGACTTGGCTAGAGCCGATTGCGGGCTGGCAGTACGACCAGACCGATCCGCAAAACAATGCACTTAACTCTGATCGTGGAAATCAGAATCCCTGGCTCGGCCGATTGCTGCTGTGGGTTCTTTTAACACTGGTGCTGTTCGAACTCGCATTGGCTCGATGGTTCAGCCACGCCCGCTCGGATAAAGAGCACCTTTCCGTTCGCAAGTTTGTCTCAGGAAGTGGCCGTAAGGTCACAAGAAAGCTATCAAAACTAAAAAAAGCAGCCAATTTGATTCTTTATCTGAGTGCTGCCTTATTCTGGCCAAGTCTGGCGAATGCCGGTCCATTGGATTGGCTCTTAGGTTTAAGCAATGTGAGTACCGCCGATGATTCGCTGGCTTTGGGCTGGCGGTATCCGCTGCCGACCTGGGTCTGGGTGATGATCGTGATCGCCGCAGGTAGTGTGGCGTGGTGGAGCTACCGCCACCTGATGGGTCGGCGGGAGATACGGTATGCATTGGCTACGCTTCGCACTTTGCTGATCGTGTTGGTCGCGGTATTACTGGCCGGGCCGCAGTTGGTTCGCAGCGATGAAACGATTGAGCCGGACACGTTGCTGGTCATGCTGGACCGCAGCGCCTCGATGCAGATTGAAGATGAGATGGAGCCGAGGGTGGTGACTGCGGCATCATCCGAGGGGGCAGGCAGCACGACGCTGAGCGATAACCGCCGGGTCAGTCGTGACGATGCAATGCACGCCGCTCTGCTGGCTCAAGCCGAATTATTTGATGAATCAGCACTCGCACGCAACCGTCGCATTGTCTGGAAAGGCTTTGCGGAGAGAGCTTTTCCGATCGATCCGCCTCTGGCTGAGCCGGGCGACGAACGAATCGCAGCGGATGGGATTGCAACTGCGTTGCGGTCGGCAATCGACCAAACGGTCCGCGAGCAGGCCGGCCGACCCATCAGCGGCATCGTGCTGATTACCGACGGTCGCAGCCCCGAAGCGATCGGCCCCGCTTTTCTTGCCGGGCTTCAACAACAATCCATCCGCATCTTCCCGGTCGCCTTGGGGGCAGACCAGTTGCCGATGGATTTAGCCATCGCCCGGATCGACCCGCCGGAGATTGCGTTCGTGAAGGACGCCGTGCCGGTGTCGGTCGTCGTGGAAAAACTTGGCGGCGATTCTGGTCTTGAAAATGATGCCGAGCAACTCGCGAAAACCTTGGTCGAACTTTACGACACCGTGACGGGTGAGGTCTTCGACCGCCGATCGATGGAGGGTGCCGCGTTCGGCCAGCCGATCACCTTGGAAGCCCGTTCGGAACGGATGGGCGAAGCGACTTGGGCGATCCGGGTTTTATATAACCCGCAAGACCGTGAAAAAATTGATGAAGATAGTACAGCAATTGCAAGTTCATCGGAAGAACTCAACCTTGCGAACAATATCCAGACCTTTACGGTCGAAATGATCGACCGTCCGATCCGGGTGCTTTATATCGAAGGCTACCCGCGGTGGGAATATCGCTATTTAAAGAACATGCTACTGCGTGAACAATCGATCGATTCGAGCATGATGCTGCTTAGCGCGGATCGGAATTTCGCGCAGGAAGGTGACACGCCGATCGCGCGACTGCCCGAGTCGATGGAGGAGTGGCAGCGATACGACGTGGTCATCCTCGGAGATGTCTCGGCGGAGGTTTTGAGCGTCGAGCAGCAGCGTGATCTGTATCGGCTGGTGGCCCAACGGGGTCGGGGATTGCTCTGGATCGGTGGGTCGCAGAACACACCGCAATCCTGGGCGGCAACGGCCTTGGCCGATTTGCTGCCGATGCGAAACGTGGAATCTGTGTATGGTCAAGCTGGGCGTTTTTCAGTGCGGCCGACTCCGTTGGCGGAGGCGTTGAGCGTGCTGCAGCTAACTATCAATGATGTCGAAACTAATGTTGACACGCTGGGCTGGCCCGATGGGCTCTCGCCGTTGCGTTGGATTCAATCCTTCGATCAGCTTAAGCCGACGGCCGAAGTGCTTGCGGTCAGTTCCGAAGCTTCATTGATTGAAAGCAATGGCGTCACCACCGGCAATGATCCAGCGATCACTATGCCCGGCGAATCGACCGGCCAACCCCTCGTCACCCGTTTGCGGTTCGGCTCCGGGCAATCGCTTTATGTTGCGACGGATGAGACTTGGCGATGGCGGTTTGGTCGGGGCGAGGTGTATTTCGAGCGGTTCTGGGTTCAGCTCGTGCGAATGCTCGGCCGGGCGTCGGCGACGCGGGGCGAAGAGCAGGCCCGCCTCGAGGTGTCCAGCCGACAGGTGCCAATCGGCAGCACCGTTGTAGTTGATGTGACCATTCGCGACGGCGCCTTGCTTGAAAACCCGCCGGACCTGCTGTCGGTATCGGTCGAGTCTCAGGGTGCCGGCGACCAAAGCAATGCACCAATTTCGGAGCAATTGGAACTGCGGCCCGCACCGGGTTCCGACGAAGCGAACGGCGAGCGACGATACACCGCACGATGGACACCGACGCGGGCCGGCCGTCCGACGCTTCGCGTGATCGACCCGTCTCTAGCGGGACTCGGGTTGCAGGTGCAGGTGGAAGTGGTCTCGCCTGATGATGAACTCCGGCGGGTCGAGGCGGACCCCCAGCGGCTTGCGGAGTTGGCCGAGGCGACTGGCGGACAAGTGATTGCTTTGAACAATCTGAAACAACTTGCCGAGCCTGGCGTCTTATTGAACCTGTCAAGGCGGATGGTGAACGATGTGACCGAGCCGATCTGGAATTCGATGCTCGCTTTAGCGTTGGTGGTGGGGTTGGTCACCCTAGAATGGGTGGGGCGTAAATTGATCCAGTTGGTCTAGAGCACCCTGTCTATTTAGACACGTATGCAGAAACTCGCCCGACAACTCGACGCCGTCCGCCGTCGCTCACGGCGACTGCTGTTGGCCCAGCGGTTGATGCAGGGCTGGGTGTGGGCGGTGCCGACGCTGTTGAGCCTTGGGCTGATCGACTATTTGTTGCGTTTGCCCGGCGTGGTTCGGCTGGTCATCGGCGTCGGGCTGCTGACGTTTGCCGGCTGGTGGGTGACGACCCGGCTGATGCGGGTCATACGCTTTCGGCCGACTATTGAAGAACTCGCGATACGCCTCGAACGAATCTACCCGGACCTGACCGGCCGCCTCAGCAGCGCCTTGGCGTTTGCGATGACACCCGAGCGCTTTGCCACACCGCACGCCACCGCGGCGATGGCGAAGGCGAGCGTGTCTCAGGTGCAAAGCGAATTGGCAGGCGTCCGCGTGCAACGGCTAATCGACACCCGGCCGATGCGGTGGAAGTCCGGCAACGCCCTGTTGGCTACGGTGCTGCTGGGCGTGATCATCCTCGCCGCGCCGCAGCACGCCGCGATCGCGGCGCAGCGATGGGCGATGCCGCTGGGCGATGCGGCCTGGCCGAAAATAACCGACGTGAGCTGGCAGGAGCTCCGCGAGGTGCATCCGGTGGACACCGCGCTGCCGATGCATGCGAGTGTCGGCCGAGGCTTCAAGCCCGGTATGCGGGTCTGGTTGCACACCAGGCTCACCGCCCCAAATGGCTCGACGATGATCCCCGAGCCGGTGCTGATGACCGAGCAGGTCAGCGACCTCGCGGTGGACGACGGCGGCGGGTTCCATCTGCTTTGGAAAGCCCCGGCCGAGGTCACGCGGGCTGTCAGCAGCGATCCTCAGAGTTCGTATCAGTTGGAATCCTGGATCGTCGCCGGCGACATGCAGACGCCTGTCCAAAAGGTTCAACTCGTCGCCCGGCCGACACTCAGCGACCTGTCGATCACCATTAGGCCGCCCAACTACGCGGTCGGCCTCGTGCCCGAGCAGCGGCTTGAGTTGACCGATCTCGCGCAGCAACGCATCACCGCCGCCGCGCTGCGTGGCTCGACGGTTGAGCTGGATCTGGCGTTTAACAAAGCGCTGCCGGATGCGAGCCGAACGGTTGAGACGATGCTCCCGGGCTTGGCGGATCAGATGAGCCTGGCCCCGTCGAGCGATGCGATGAGCCTGCGGGCCAGCTTTGTGCTCGATGAGAAAGCGCACAGCGACATCGTCCTCAAAGATGAGTACGGCTTTCTCGACAGCAGCGAGCGGTCGCTGCGATTCGAGGTCATCGGAGACCGCAAGGCCTCGGTCGTCATGCTCGAACCCGCGGCGGATACCTCCGTATTGCCAACGGCCCGCGTGCCGCTTGAAGCCCGCGGGGATGATGATGTAGGACTGTCTTCGCTGCAGTTGCGTTCGACAATCGAACGTGTCAATCGACTGGAACAAAACGAGGATCAAGAGCCGACCCTGATCACCGAGGTCGTCGGCCGTCAGCCGACGCTGAATGTTAAGGCGATGCTAAACCTCGAGAGCTTAGAGCTGGAGCCGGGCGATCTGGTGCTCGTAGATGCGGTGGCCCGGGATGTGTATCGCTTGGACGATCAGACCCACGAGCCGGTCGAGTCGACGCCACGTCGGCTGCGCATCATCGACCGGGCGACGATGATCGAACAGGCTCGCAGCGACCTGGCCGGCGTGCGTCGCCAGGCGGTGCGGTTGCAGAATCAGCAGGCAGATCTGATTGAACGCGATGCGCAGGCCGGCTCCGAAGCGCAGCGGGCCGGTCAGCAGCGTGTCACCGAGGGCATCGCTTCTCAGGCCCGACGGGTCGAGCAACTGCGCGAACGGCTCGACCGCAATCGCCTGGATGAGTCGAGCTTGGACGAGTTGATCCAGCAGTCGCGTGATCTGTTGGATCAGGCTCAGCAAGCTGCGGATCAGGCCACTCGACAGATGTCGTCCGACAATCTGTCCGAGCCTTCACAAGCGCTACGCGAAAACCAACAGCGAGCGGCCGATCGGCTCAACGACCTGATCGCGCTGCTCGATCAGGGGCGCGATGCACTAGGGATGCAGCTCGATCTCTCCCGGCTGAAAACCGAGCAGGAAAATCTTGCCCAGGACACCCGCGAACTGCTGCCACAAACCGTCGGCCGACCGACCGAGGCCCTACCCGATGACGTCAAGCAACAGCTGAAAGAGATCGCCGACCGCCAAGGCGAGCTGACCAATCAGGCCCGCGAGATGATTGAACAGATGCGAACCGCGGCCGAGCGATTGAGCAAACAGAGCGAAAACGATGCCGACAAAGCACAGGCCCAGGCGATTGCCGAGGCCGCCGCCATCGCCGCCCAGCAAGGTTTGACACAAACCATGCAGGAGGCTCAGGAAGCCAGCGAGAACAATCAGCTTTCGCAGGCTGGTCAGCAGCAACAGCAAGCCCTCGACACGCTCGAGCAGATGATGAACGAGATGGGCGACCAGGCCCAACTCCGCCAAGAGATGCTCAAACGTCGCCTGATCGAGCTTGCGCAAAAGCTTGAACGGCTGATTCAGTCGCAGGAGGCAGAGCTTGCAGCGATGGCCACGACGCCTGCGGATAAGCTCGATCGCTTGGCCGAGCCGCAGTCGAAGCTGTGGGTGTTGACCCTCGCGGCGCAGGAGCAGGCCGAGGCGGATGATCAGACTGCCGAGGTTGCCCCGCCGATCGGTGCGGCCGCCGCCGCTCAGGCTCGGGCGATCCAGTCGCTGCGGCAATCGCGAGGCCCCGACGCCGACCGGCAGCAGCGCGATGCCCTCGCCAGGTTG
Source organism: uncultured Phycisphaeraceae bacterium (assembly GCA_964523485.1). Lineage (GTDB taxonomy): Bacteria > Planctomycetota > Phycisphaerae > Phycisphaerales > Phycisphaeraceae > Algisphaera. Next base: position 26,427 of record CAZFZS010000013.1, read on the forward strand.
AACGAAGCGTTGAAGTTGTTGCGGGATAAGCAGGCTCAAGCAAATCAAGATGAACAGCAGCAGGCTCAGCGTGAGCTGCAGGCGAAATACCGCGACCTCGCTGAGCAGCAGCAACAACTTATCGACACATTGAAAGAAACGGTCGGCGACGGGGAGATTAACCGGAGATTGCGTGTCCAGATCCGCCGACTCAGCAGCGAGCAAGACACCATCCGCCAGACCGCCGCGACGCTGGGCGATGAGGTGGCTGACACGCTGGTCTTTAGGCAAACGCACCGCGTCATTGATGCCGCGGCCGAGCAGGCATCCGATGGCTTGAAGCGAGGTGATGCCGATGCTTCGGTGCAAGCGAATCAGGCTGAGGTGCATCGCCTGCTCGAATCGATGGCCGAGGCGCTCGATCCCGACGGCGGCAACGCTGAGTTTGCTCAGGACCCGTCCAATGCAGGCGGGGCAGGCTCGGGCGGCGGTGGCGAGTCGCCTCTGGTTCCGCCGGTCGCGGAACTCAAGCTGCTGCGGAGCGTCCAACAGGCGGTTTACGAAGAAACGCGTCGCTTGAACGAAAAGTTGCAGACCCCGCCGACCGAAGCGCAATCGACCCGCCTTACGGAACTTTCAACCCAGCAACGCGAACTTTCGAAGATCGGCCGGGAGTTGATCGATAATATCCGGCAAGCGATGCAACCCCCGGCCCCGGAAGCCCAGCCATGAAGAAGATCTGCATATGTCGAATCGCGATGGCCTTTGTTGGATTGACAGTAACCGGCCTTGCCGCTGCCGATCAGCCGTCGCTGGATGAACTGCTCGACCTCGAGCCCGCCGACACCGGAGCAGCGGACCAATCGGAAGCAGGCTCAACGGACGCCGCAAACCGTGAAGACCTCGAGCGTCTGCTGTCTCAGCAGGAGGCCGCCGATGCGTTCGATGAGGCACTCGAAGCGATGGCCGCTGCTGCCGATCGGCTTGGCCCCGCGCAGGACCCGGGCCTGCCGACCCAGCGTCTCCAGGAAGAGGCCCTTGATAAACTCGACCAGATGATCGAGGCCGCCAAGCAGCCCAACCCGAACCCGCCGCCCAGCGGCTCGGGGTCGAGCAGCGGCAGCCCGCAGAATCAAGACGGCAGCGCCAACAACGCCGGCCAATCCGCACCGACCCCCGGCCAGGGCCAGCAACCCGGCGATGCGCAAGCCCAGTCTCAAAGCCTCGCCAACGCCGGCGGTGAAAACGATGGCCAGGCCTCGCCCGGCAGTGTCGGCGCGATCAACCCCAACGCACAAAGCCTCGAGGAATTGCGGGCCGAATGGGGCAGCCTGCCGCCCCGCCTTCGCGACGAACTGACCAACGGCTTGGACGAACCCTACAGCCCGATCTACCGTGAAGTCACCGAGCAGTACTACCGCCGACTCGCCGAGGAGGTGGATTGAACGAACCATGCAGATTTCTTTACACCTTATGATGTCGAAGTTGCTGCAGTGGGTTTCGACCGCTTCGCTGCGGGCTGTTGGCGATTGGCAATTAGCCGTTGGTCAACATTGCGTATCGTGTGTTTCAGCCAACGGCCAAAAGCCATCGGCCAACCATCGGCCGGGCTTACAAAATGCCAGACGCCTGTTGGCAATGCTTCTACTGCTCCTGCTGACCCTGCCCGCATATGCCGAACTCGGTCGAGGCACGGAGGGTGTGGACTTTGTCGAGATCACGCCGCAGAGCCGGGCGGCGGTCGAGCGGGGATTGACCTACCTCGCTCGCCAGCAGCAGGACGATGGCAGCTTCGGGACCGAGCGATACGGTCGGCATGTCGGCATCACCGCGATTGCCTGCATGGCTTTCATGGCCGACGGTCACCTCCCGGACCGTGGCGAGTATGGCCAGGTCGTAGCCGACGGGTTGGATTTCATCCTCGACCACGCCAGCGAATCCGGGCTGATCGCCGCGGATACTTCACACGGCCCGATGTACGGCCACGGCTTCGCCACACTCTTTCTCGGCGAGGTCTACGGCCAGACCGGCGACGAGCGGACCCGCGAAGCCCTGCGTAAAGCCGTCCGTCTGATCGTCGATACGCAGAACCACGAGGGCGGCTGGCGCTACCACCCCCAGCCGTATGATGCGGATATCTCCGTGACGATCACGCAGATCATGGCACTGCGTTCCGCTCGTAACGCCGGCCTGTCCGTGCCCGAAGCGACGATCAACAACGCCGTCAGCTACGTCCGGCAATGTCAGAATCCCGCGGACGGCGGGTTCCGCTACATGCTCAGCTCGGGCGGGTCGGCCTATCCCCGGTCGGCGGCGGGCGTGGCAAGTCTGCAGTATGCCGGGGTCTACGAGGATGACGCGGTGACCGATGGGCTGAACTATCTCATGCGGGCATCGCGAGCCGGCGGTTCGAATGGCGGGGGGCATTACCACTATGGACAATACTACGCTGCCCAGGCCACCTTCCTCGCCGGCGGCGAATACTGGGCTCAATGGTTCCCGCTGGCCCGCGAAGAATTGCTGCGAAGACAAAACGCCAACGGCGGCTGGTCCTCCAGCCACGGCGAAGCCTACGGCACCGGCATGAGCCTGCTCGTCCTCCAAGTCCCCAACCGTTTATTGCCGATATTTCAAAGATAAGACATTTAAGCAAGCTCTCCATGAAGTGACCATTTAGCGGAAGCGGCAAAGCCGCCCCATGTACCCGCGCTATACTTGACCTGCTTATGCGTTTGACGCTTCGACACACGAAGATATTGCCGTTGTTGCTCTTGGTCGGCCTCGCCGTCGAGAGCCGAGCTTTAACGCCAGCTGAGTTGCTCACTCCGGAATTGAAGCGTGAGGCAGTCACGCTGACGGGTTTGCGGGATGGGGTCCTGAGCTACTTCGGTGATGACCGTCGGCTGACCCGCGAGCGGACCGACCGTTTCCTCCGTTTGACACTGCTGGCAGGCTCGGCCAACGAACCCGCGGAAAACGAATCCTCGGAATCCGCTGCCATGATCGAACTGGTGGACGGCCAACACCTCACCGGCCGACTCGACGGCCCGGCGTTCGAGGGTGACGGCCTACGCTGGGTCCACCCCGAACTTGGGGCATTTGAATTCAGGCTCGACACGCTGCGTGCGATCCGTTTCAACCGCGAAAGCCTGTCGGCATCGCAACATTCCGCCACGGCCGCCACCCCGGATCAGGACCGCGTCACCCTGAGCAACGGCGATACGCTTTCGG
>CAZFZS010000013.1:29646-99756 GCA_964523485.1 uncultured Phycisphaeraceae bacterium
CCATGACGCGGGACGAAATGGTGCTGCTGATCGAGGAAACAGATACCGAGGTCAACCTGCCGCTCGCCCGCATTGCGGAGATTGTTTTCGCCAACCCGCCTGTCAATGGGGCGGCGTCCAGCGACCGAGTCCGTCTAGTGGATGGCTCAACGGTCCACGTGGAACACCTGGCGATCGCCCAAGATGAGATTGTTCTCATTCCGTCACTCTCCGAAGCAACACAAAACATCGCGATGGACACCGCCGCGTTGGATCGCGTGGACTTCGCTGGCTCACGCTATCGACTTATCCCGCTTCTGGATCAGCCGATGCTCGACGCGACGCCCGCCGATGTCTTCGGACTGAAAATCCCGGCGGAAATCCGTGGGCAAACGCTCCACGCCCATGCTCCCTGCGTTTTGACATTTGCACTGCCCGAAGGCGTGACACGATTCGGTGCGACCGCCAGGATCGATTACCCCAGCGACGCCTCTGCCAGGCAACGGGCTGCAGCGGAGTTCAGCATTACGATCAACACCGGCCCGGGAACTGAAAGTCTCGGCACATTCGAGCTATCCCACGAGCAGCCGAAACTTTTCATCAACGTCAAGCTCGACGGTCAAGCCGATCAGCTGACGCTGGAACTGGACGACGGGGCGTTCGGGCCGATCCTTGATCGGCTGCGGCTGGAAGATGCGGTGCTGTTGATCGATTCACGATGACGTAGACTTGATCGCATGGGATTGGGTCGCGACCTTTTTTATGCTGCGGGGGCCTTGGCGACTTCGCCGATCTGGGCGACCAACCTCATCCAGACCGGCAAGTGGCGGAGCGATTGGGCGGGCAAACTTGGCCGGGTGTCACCGCCGCTGCCCTCGAAACAAACAGGCAGGAAACGCCTGTTGATCCACGGCGTGTCCGTCGGCGAAGTCAACCTGATCCGCAACCTGATCAGTGAACTACAAACGGATGACAACCTCGAAATTGTCATCGCCACCACGACCAATACCGGCTACGCCCGGGCCGCATCGCTATATGGCGATCGCCACGCCGTGGTGCGGTATCCCTTGGATTTTTCGTTAGCAGTGAGTCGGTTTCTGGATGCTGTGCAGCCGGATGCGGTGGCGTTGGTGGAGCTGGAGGTTTGGCCGAACTTCATGGATGCCTGCATGAAACGGACGATCCCGGTGGCGGTGATCAACGGCCGACTGACCGAGCGCAGCTTCAAGGGCTACCGCAAGATCCGCCCGCTGATCCGCTCGGCTTTTTCGCAACTCGCCGTCGCCGCGGTGCAGAACGCGGATTATGCCAAGCGGTTCGAAGCCCTGGGCGTACCTGCGAAGCGAGTGCGGGTGCTCGACACGATGAAGTGGGACACGGCCAATATCACCGACCAAGTCGAGGGTGCGGAACAGTTGGCCCGTGACATGGGAATCGACCGGGACCGCCCGCTGGTCGTGGCCGGCTCGACCGCGCCGGGTGAGGACGAACTGCTTATCCGTACCCTGCCCGAGGATGTGCAGCTGCTGATCGCACCGCGTAAACCCGAGTGGTTTGATGAGGTGATGAAGTTTGCACCCGATGCGGTTCGGCGAACTGAACACTCTGGCAGTGGATTAGTGCGACGCGGCTCCGGCCGGGTGTTCCTGCTCGATACGATCGGCGAGTTGAAGATGGCGTACAGCCTGGCGGACATCTGCGTTGTCGGGCGGAGTTTTACCGGCGAGCTATACGGCTCGGACATGATGGAGCCGATTGCCCTGGGCAAGCCGACAATCGTCGGGCCATATACGCGTGACTTTGCGGACACCATGAAGGCACTTCTGGACGCCGGCGGGATCATCGAAACCGATCAGCCCGGCGATGCGGTGCGCGAGCTATTAAAGAATAAGTCGATGGCGTCCGAGCTTGCCGAGGCCGGACGAGCGGTCATCCGGTCGAGGCAAGGTTCGACCGCTCGCCACGCCGCAATGCTTCGCGAGCTTCTTGACATTTAAGTGATCGGGGGGCCGGCCTCGTTACACTGTGCCGACGATGCCGTCGACCCCGCTACGTCAAGACATTATCCGCCCCGCCCGCCGGGTGGTCGTGAAGATCGGCAGCCAACTCTTGGCCGATTCGCCCACGTCTGCGAAGTCCGCGACGACGATGAACGTCGACTTGATCGAGCAAATCGCCCGGCAGATCGCGACGCTTTTTAAGAAGGGCTACGCCATCACGCTGGTCAGCAGCGGCGCGATCGCGGCGGGTTGTATCGAGCTTGGCCTGGAAAAGCGGCCGACCGATGTGGCGGACCAGCAAGCCGTCGCCGCGGTGGGTCAACGCGGATTGATGACGCTCTGGCATGAAGCGTTTGCGAAGCATGGGCTGCGCGTCGGGCAGGTACTGCTGACCCGCAGCGACTTCGATGACCGCCTGCGGTTTCTCAATATCCGCAACTGCGTCGGACGACTGCACGAGATGGGCTGCATCCCCGTACTGAACGAGAACGATACCGTCGCGGTCGAAGAACTCCGCTTCGGCGACAATGACCTGTTGGCGGCGCTCATGGCCAACGCGCTGCGATGCGAGGTATTGCTGCTACTCACCTCGGTCGAAGGACTGCTCGATAGCGATGGACAGCGGATCGATCGGGTGGATGATGTGGTCGCGGCGCTCGGCGAGGTACGCGGCGATGCGAAGACCGGCTGGGGCCGGGGCGGCATGCGAAGCAAGCTCGAAGCGGCACGCCTGGCAACCGAAGCAGGAGAACTGGCAGTGATTGCCTCCGGGCATGAGCCGGATGTGATTACCCGGGTACTCGACGGTGAGCCGATCGGCACGGTGCTTGGCCCGGCGTCGCGCAAACTCGACAGCCGGCAGCGATGGATCGGATTAACAGCACGTCCTGCGGGGACTGTCACTGTCGATGCTGGAGCAGCCGAAGCCTTGTCACGCAAACGCAAAAGTTTATTGGCCACCGGCATCACCGCTGCCACCGGCCAATTCAGCCGTGGCGACATCGTCGTCCTCCGCGACCCGAACGGCAGGGAACTCGCACGCGGCTTGACCAACTACGGCGATGATGAACTCCGCCAGATCATGGGCAAACGCTCAAACCAGATCGCCGGCATCCTCGGCAGACCCGCCTACAAAACCGTGGTGCACCGCGATAATTTAGTTACTCTGGAAGGTCAGGCCTAAAGCTCACCCCTGATCAACCGGGTCGCCGTCTCCTTGCTGCGTTGCCAGAGGCCGCGATCCTGCCATGCCTGCGGGTCGATCGGTTTTGACCGGTCGCGGTCGAGCTCAAAGTGTTTGTCCAGTTGTTCGACCAGGTCGGTGTCGAGCACGGTAAGGCTCAGTTCGTCATCCTTCTGGATCGAGCGGTGGTTGAAATTGGCCGAGCCGATCAAGGCCAATACACCATCGACCGTAAGGACCTTGGCGTGCAACATCGTGGGTTGAAACTGATAGATCTTTACCCCAGCTTCGAGCAGCGGAGCGTATCGATCCTGCCCCGCCAATCGGCACAACCTCTCATCGGTATGCGGCCCCGGCAACAGAATCTCGACATCGACGCCTCGCTCTGCCGCATCACAAAGTAACTCGACCGCGTGCTCATGCGGCACGAAATAAGCGGTCGTGATCTTTAACTTTGACCGCGCTTGTCGGATCGCCAGCCTCATCAATAGAAACGCATCGGCCCACTTAATGCTCGCGGTCGAACGCACGGTCTGCACCAATGCCTCACCGGGCCCATCGTCGCCGGCCTTGTCTTCCGCATCGTCACCCGCTTCACCACCCTCCGAACCCGGAACGTCGATACTTGGCAGATTGTTCCCTGCCTCGACCCAGTTGCCCAGAAATCCTGATCGCAAACCCAGTACCGCCGGACCCGTGATTCGGAAATGCGTATCCCGCCAATCCTCGGGTCGGCCGGCGTCACCCTCCCATTCTTCCGCGATGCCGACGCCGCCGGTGAAGCCGACCCGCTGATCACAGATCAACACTTTGCGGTGCGTGCGGTGGTCGATCTTCCAGAATTTAAGCCGACGCAGCGGGCGAAACCAACTGATCGAGCAACCCGCTTCCGTCATACGGTCGATCAGCGTGCGGTCCATCGGCCGGGCGCCGAACGCATCAAGCAGGACCTTGACCTCACACCCTCGCTCGGCCGCTTGTGCAAAAGCTTCTGCGAAACGCTCGGCGATGTCGCCTGTCCAGTAAACGAACGTCAAAAAGTCAATTGTTTGCTCTGCTTGCTCGATCGCTTCGAGCATCGCAGGGAAAATTTCATCGCCGTTGACCAACGGCTCGATCCGGTTGCCCGAGGTAAACGGGATACCCAACGTCGCCTCGAAGGCATATCGCAGGCGCTGTATTACCAATTCAGAGTCGCCAGCTTTGACTTTGCTGGTTACCTCGTTGCTCGAGACTTGAGTGAGTTCAGCACACATAGCTGATGTTAAGGCGAGACTGAACTTGATTCCGAACAATTCGCAGGATTCCTTTGAACCGTTGCTGGATCCTCATCGAAAAAGTTGCGATGCATCGGCTCAATTCGAAGGTTAAGCCTTTGTTACCGCTCGTCGACCCATCACGGTGGCCAGCGCAAGATGACCTGCCGTGGTCGCATCATTGTCTCGCTGGCCCAATGGCCAATGCTCAAACACCACCCGACCCTGAAGCACCGGCAGCAACCGTTGATTGACCGCTTGATTCAGCGACGGTTCCAACTCCGACAGCAAATCATTCATCGGACCGATGCCCGACCAGATCACCCGGTGCGGACGGATCAGATGAATCGCGTTAGCCACGGCTTCTGCCAATCGATCGGTCAACCACGCCATGACCATTTGCCCATTCGCAATTTCCTTGGAGTCGCTTACCTCCAAGTCGTTTGATTTGCCGACAGCACCAAGCAGCGTCGCCAATCGTTGTCGCTTTCCGGTCAATCGGCCGACCATCTTGCTGCTGAATGCCTGCTCGAGACAGCGGGGTTGACCGCAATAACAATCCGGAACATCCAGACCTTCAGCCGCAATCTGCACATGTCCCAACTCACTACCGCCGGGGATCACACCGCGGTCGGCAGGTGCACCGCCGACCATGATCGAAGCGCCGATCGCCCCGTCGCCAATGCGGATCAGCATCACTGTCTGCTCACTCGCTTCGGGATGCGACAGCCGCCAGCGATCGCCCCAGGCGTGAGTGTCATGCTCCATCACTAAAGGAACCGCACCAGCGCTGCGGCGAAGCGCCTCCAGTGACACCTGCTTCTGATGCGGCGCAATCGAACTGAACAGCAGCGACATCCGCCGATCATCAAAAAAGCCTGGGTACGACACGCCGATACATGCAGTCGCATCTTCGACTTGATCCCGCAGCAGTGCTGCGGCGGTTTGTGCGATACGTTTGGGCGAATTCAGGCGACGGCTCACCGGCAACCCGACAGGCTGCCCCAACAAATCCAATTGAGCCGCCTCGACATGGCCCGGCCGAATCGCCAAACCCAGAACCCGCCGACCATCCGGATCGATCTCCACCCGGACCGCTGGTCGGCCCCTGCGCTGGCCATTGGACTCATCCGCCTTCGTCAGCAATGCTTCCCGCAGCCACCGCTGGTCGATCATCGATTCGACCGTCTCCGAGACTGTGTTCGGCCGAACGCGCAATCGACGACTGATCTCCGCACGACTCAGGCCCCCCGCATCCAATACCGTTCTAAGCACTTCAGCAGAAAACATATCAGGCAAATCATCTGTCATTAGCAAAGCCCCACATTCACATTTCTCTTCAACCTACCGCCATTTTACGAAATTGGCTTGAATTTATAACAACTTGTTATTAAATTGAAACCGAACAAGTTTTCATAACGATTCGTTTTTAAGATCTCATCGGATAAAAGGCAGCGACCACCATGCCATCCACTGAAAAAAGTCACGATCCTCAACCCGCAGTCGAGAAAGTCCCGGTTTCGGTTCACGACGACCCGGGCGAGGCTTCACGCTATGTTGCGCAGCAGATTGCAGCACTGATCCGCGAAAAGACCGCCGCCAATCATAAGGCAGTGCTCGGGCTCGCGACCGGCTCTACGCCGGTGAGTGTCTACAACGAACTGATTCGGATGCACCGCGAGGAGGGGTTATCGTTTGCCAATGTGGTGACGTTCAATCTCGATGAGTATTTTCCGATGCAGCCCAATGCACTGCAGAGCTACGTGCGCTTCATGAAGGAGCATCTTTTTGATCATGTCGACATTCCCGATAGCCAATGGCATGTTCCGGACGGCACGCTCGAGCCGGAGGAAGTTCCCGCTTACTGCGAGCGATATGAGACGGCGATCGCCGAGGCCGGTGGGTTGGACATTCAACTGTTAGGCATCGGCCGAACGGGTCACGTCGGCTTCAACGAGCCGGGCTCGGGCAAGCATTCGCGGACCCGTATGATCTGGCTGGACAAGCTGACTCGGCTGGATGCGGCCAGCGATTTCTTTGGTATCGAACATGTACCGCAACGCGCGATCACGATGGGCGTCGGCACGATCCTTTCTGCAAAGCGCATTTTCCTGATGGGCTGGGGCGAGGGCAAGGCCCCGATTATTCAACGGGCCGTCGAGGGCGAAGTGACCAACGCCGTCGCGGCATCGTTCCTGCAGGAACACCCCGACGCCCAGTTCGTGCTCGACCCCGCCGCGGCCGCCAACCTCACGCGATCGGCCACACCCTGGCTTGTTGGCGAAGTGAATTGGTATGATTCGCTGATTCGTAAGGCTGTCATCTGGTTGGCCAAGGTCACCGACAAGCCCATTCTTAAACTCACCGATGAGGATTACAACGAACACGAGTTGCAAAGCCTGCTGGCCGCGCATGGCCCGGGCTACCAGATCAACCTCGATGTGTTCCGCTCGATGCAACGCAGCATCACCGGTTGGCCCGGCGGCAAGCCCGCTCCGGGCAGCGAACACGCCAAACGGCTACGTGTCCGCGAACCCTCGTCCAGCACCACGGCGACCTACCCGAAACGCATCGTTGTCTTCTCACCCCACCCCGACGACGATGTCATCTCGATGGGCGGCACGCTGATCCGCCTGGTCGACCAAGGCCACGAAGTCAACGTGGCTTACCAGGTCTCGGGCAACATCGCGGTGTTCGATGAAGACGCCGCCCGCTTCGCGGATTTCGCTGCGGAGTTCAACAAGCTATTCGGGATCGACGACGCGAAAACCGCCGAGATCGAAGCGCACCTCGAGACCTTCCTGCGTCACAAAGAGCCGGGCCAGGTCGACAGCGAGCAGGTCCAACTTATCAAAGGCGTGATCCGCCGCGGCGAAGCCCGCGCAGCGGGGCGATATTGCGGCATCCCCGAAGATCGGCTGCACTTTCTCGACATGCCGTTTTACGAAACCGGCACCGTCCGCAAGAAGCCGTTGGGTGAAGAGGATGTCCAGATCATTTTGAAGTTGCTCAATGATGTGAAGCCGCACCAGATCTATGCGGCTGGAGACCTGAGCGACCCGCATGGCACGCACCGGACCTGCCTGGCCGCGATCCTCGAAGCTTGTCGGCGATTGAAGGGCGAGGCCTGGTTCGGTGGAGACAAACCCGACGACGGGCCAACCGATGTCTGGCTGTATCGCGGGGCCTGGCAGGAATGGGAGCCGGAGCAGATCGAGATGGCCGTGCCGATCTCGCCCGAAGAATTGCAGCGCAAACGCGTCGCCATTTTCAAACACGAAAGTCAAAAAGACCGGGCCCTGTTCCCCGGCATCGACCCCCGCGAATTCTGGCAACGCGCGGAGGACCGCAACCGGGCGACCGCCAAGCTTTACGACGACCTGGGCCTTGCAGAATACGAAGCCATCGAGGGCTTCGTCCGCTGGAAGCCCGATAGAGAATGATGTAAAGACCCAGCCAGATTCCCCGGGCTACGATCGACCATGGATCGCTACGACCTGCAGCAACGCTATCTCGACCTGACCCGCGTCGAGCTGCCTGCCTTAGCCCGCGACAAAAAGTGGCCGATCCGTTTCGATCACTGTTTCATGCGGATCATCCTCGATCACGTCTTTCAAGATTGCTGGTACGACCATCTCGACCGTCGGCTGGTGGCTTATAAACAGCTCAATGACCGCCAACTCGCCGAGGCGGTCGAGCTCGGCGAAGCGATGCTCCATGCGGATGTCGACCGAGTAAGTGAGCTCAATACGCAGTCGCTGATCTGGCGGGGGAAAATCAAAACGTCCAGCCGGTAAACTGGATCACTCGACCGCCCCCTCCGCGAGTTCAGCATGACACCCAAGCAAGTTCTTCAAAAAGTGAAATCGGAAAATATCGAGTTCATCGATTGCCGATTCATGGATTTCCCCGGCCTCTGGCAACACACGACCTACCCGGTCAGCGAGCTCAACGAAGATTCGTTCACCGAAGGCTTCGGCTTTGACGGTTCAGCGATCCGCGGTTGGCAGGCAATTAACGAGAGCGACATGCTCATCGTGCCTGTCGCCGACACCGCGAAGGTCGATCCGTTTTACGCCCGGCCGACGCTCAGCCTGATCTGCGATATCAAGGACCCGATCACCAAAAAAAGCTACAGCCGCGATCCGCGGAGCATCGCCCGAAAGGCGAGCAAATATCTCGCCGATTCCAAAATCGCCGATACCGCACAGTTTGGCCCGGAACTGGAGTTCTTTCTTTTCGACCGTGTGCGTTATGACCAGACGGTTAATTCCGCGGTGTATGAGGTCGACTCGGCCGAGGGCAGTTGGAACCGTGGCAAGGATCACCCGGCCAACCTCGGCAACCAGATTCGCATGAAGGAGGGCTACTTCCCCTGCCCGCCGATGGACACGATGCACGACCTGCGCAGCGAGATGGCGGCGATCATGCAGCAGATGGGCATGCCGGTGGAATGCCATCACCACGAAGTCGCGACCGGCGGCCAAGCCGAGATCGACCTGCGCTATCAGCCGCTTACGCACATGGCCGACTCGTGCATGCTCTATAAATACATTGTCAAAAACGTCGCCGCCCGCTACGGCAAGGTCGCGACGTTCATGCCCAAGCCGCTGTTTCAGGACAACGGCAGCGGGATGCACACCCACTTCTCGCTGTGGAAAAACAATAAGCCGTTGTTTGCCGGCCGCAAATACGCCGGCCTCAGCCAACTCGGGCTGTACGCGATCGGCGGCATTCTCAAGCATGCCCCTTCGCTGTTGGCTTTCACGAACCCGACGACCAATTCTTACAAACGCCTGGTCCCGGGCTACGAAGCGCCGGTCAACCTTTTATATAGTTCACGCAACCGATCCGCCGCGGTTCGCATCCCGATGTATTCGGATAACCCGAACACCAAACGGCTGGAGTTCCGCTGCCCGGACAGCTCATGCAACCCGTATCTCGCCTTCGCCGCGATCCTCATGGCCGCCTTGGATGGCATCCAGAACCAGATCGACCCCGGCGACCCGCTGGACAAGGACTTTTACGAATTGGAGCCCGCAGAGTTTGAAGCCATCGAAGCCGCCCCCGCCGAGCTTTCCGAAGCGCTCGATGCATTAGAGGCCGACCACGATTATCTGCTCGAAGGTGATGTATTCACGGACGATGTGATCCACTACTGGATTCAATACAAGCGTGAGAACGAAGTCGCGGCCCTGCGACAACGCCCGCACCCGTTTGAATTCTGTATGTATTTCGATATTTGAGGCCCAAAAACAAAGCCGAGGGATGGCCATCCCTCGGCTTTGAAAATTTTCACTCCGCCTCAAACGCATCCACCCCGTTGCGATGCACCAGATACGCATCATTCGCGTCCGGATCATCGATGAAGATGTGGTCCACGGCGTTGACTTCACCGCTGCCGTATCGAGTTTCTTCAAACTTGGGACCAGCTTCATAGCTAGTACTATTATCATTACGGACGATTGAGCCTATCCATTCATCCTCATCCCATATGCTATGCAGCTTGCCTATATCTGTGCCTAAAGCCCTATCGCTCATAACGACGGCGTACGTGTTGAGTGTTTCAGACCATTCGATCTTTTCGTCGTCATTGCGTGGTAGCGCAAGCATCGCGTAAGAGTAGTTCTGATCTGTCAAAGCAGAATGTTTGCCACTCAACTCTTGTCCGATAGGCTTAAATTCGGGGCTATCCGATGGATTGATCACATATTCCGGCGTAATGAAATTGCCCTCCAATAACAGCCAAAGTCGCGCCCCTGGGAAAGTTCCGTCACCCGAATAGCCGGTAGTGGGCCCGTTGGGTACGACTTCACCCATCTCATTAAGTCCCGGAAAGAAGCCGTCAGCGGTTCCGACGTTGTTGCCTTGAGCAAAGTTCACCATCCCTTGATGGATTCCACGGAGTTGTGAAAGATTACTCATGGCTCGATTGCCGTGGCCTCGAGTGCTTGCTCTAGACAGCAGTATCAGAACAATGCTGGTAATCAGAGCGATAATTACAGCCAACCAAATCCCCTCGACCATAGTAAATCCACTTCTATTCGAACGTACTAACATGGTCATCTCCTTTCGAGATGTTGCATCACTTCAAAATGTCATCCGGGGTTGCGTTCGAGCGGGGGCGGGAGAAGGGCAGACAGCAGAATAATGAAGAATATTGCCGAGCCGGCCGAGTGCTTGCCACGGATGGTGTGGGGCGGAACGCCCGCCCCGTGGAGTCAGGATGTCAGTCGTACATTCGTATCTTTGATTTTATAGCTTGGCTGTGAATCGACGAAGTTTTATTTGTTTAAAGCCGAGGGATGGCCATCCCTCGGCTTTATTTGAGATATGGGATCGTCAGTGGGCCTTCGGGGAGGATGGCGATGGGGGTATCGGGGGGCAGATCGCGGGCTTGGAGTTCTTCGTCGATGCGTAGACGAATATTTTTGACGGGCTCGAGGTGGGCGAGCCTGGCGTCGGCATCGGGCAGTTCGCTGAATAGGCCGACACGGGCTTTTTGCAACACGACAGCAAGTTTCTGGGCCTGCCATTGATCGACCTTATGGAAGCCGGGTGATTCGATGGTACGCAGCAGTTCGTCTGGGCTGTCGTGTTCGGCGAGCAATTGTTTGAAAAGGCCGTGCTCGGGGAAGCCGTCGTTGCAGCGGGCGGCGGCGAGGATCAGGCCGTCCTGCTCGACGATCTCGGCGGCGGCACACAGGCCCTTGACCGTTTGATATAGGTTTTGATCGAGCGGGTAGCCGCTGTTGGTTGTGATGACAATTTTGAACGGCTGGTCGCAGCCGTGCATCGCGGTCTGTTTGCAGAAGTCGCAGCCCCGTTCGTGGGCGGCGATCGGGTCGCCGCAGAAGTAGCCGGTGATTGCCCGATCTTCGTCTAGCGTAACGTTAATGAGGAATTGATGGTCGAGCAGCGATCCGCCGGCCCGGACGTGGTGCTGGGTCGGGTTGTTTTCGATCAGCCCCCAGGTGGATTGCGGATGGCCGATGTTCGCGGCGTTGTGGTAGTGCAGGATGGTCGAGACGGCCGTGACGCCTGGGAAGCAGGCTTTATACCCGCCGGAGAAGCCAGCCATAAAATGCGGCTCGATAAAGCCCATGAGAATACGGCGGTCGGCCTGAGCGAACTGCCGATTCATCTTGACGGGGTAGCCGAATCTGGATTGGCCGACGTCCACCATCGTCGCGTCGTCCTGGCCGTCGTGATCGATGCAGGTGTATTTCTCGAAGATGTCGGGCCCGACGATTTGTCGCCACTCGGCTTCGGTGTGGCCACGGTGCGTGCCGGTGCCCGCGACGATGATGAAGTTTTCTGATGGGACGTGAGCGAGTTCCTCGAAGAGGTAGCCGAGCAATTGCTGATTCGGCAAAGCTCGGGTGATATCGGGGATGGCGATGGCGACGTTGTGGTCGGCGGCAATGAAGTCGCGCAACGGCAGTGCGTTCGTGGGTTGTCGGACGGCCTGGGTAAAGGCGGCGGCGGGATCGGGTAGCGGGTCGGGATAGGTCGGGCGGAGGACTCGGGTGTTGAGGCCGACGGTATCGAAGTCGAGGCCGGTCTGGCCGTAGTCGAGGCGGATGGTGGTCACGGGGCGACTGTCAATATGAAAGGCAAGAAGGGGAAAGCGACGCGTGGCGTCGCAGCTATTCGAGCATGTAGCGGAAGCTAGAAATCAAACTCATCGTCTTCATCCTCGGGTTCGAGCACGCGGTCGACCCATTCCTGCCAGAGGGTAAACACTTCGGGTGAGGCGTTGTTGGCGATGAGTCGATCGTGGACCGGGCCTTGCGTGGTTTTGAGTTCGGGGAAGGTGCGTAGCAAGCCCATCAGGTCACGTGTGTCAGTCATGCCTTTTTCTTTATTGCCTCGGGCTTGCACCGACATGACTTTGTTGGCGATGGCCTCTTCTGGCTTGATCACCGCGACATCTTCGACCATCTGTCGGGGTGGCAATTTCTGGACCGGCCGCACATCAACGAGGTGGCGATTCCCTGACTTGCGGACCTGATAGATGCGGTAACCAATGCCACCACGGACAGACCGCACCCGCACCGCGATAAAGAATTCCTTGTTGATGTATTGCTTGAGTTCTTCAGCGAAGCTGGGTGCGTCAAGGGCCGCGATATCGACATCCTCGGTTGCACGTTGCGGACTGACGTAGATATTGACCGCTTGAGCACCGAAGACGACGGCATCCTCGCGGCCACGCATGAACTGAATGACCGCATCCTGAATGAGATTGGCGGGGACTTCTTCACCCATCAAAGACTCCCGGAAGCTGGCTAGATTGGATGGCAGTTGCAGCACGCTTCTATTCTATCGGCTACCCACCGCAATCCCCGCGTTTTTTACATGGATTACCGCATTTTTGAAGTATGCGAGTCCGACGGGCTCGGCGTCCAGAAACGCTTGACCCATGCGGGTCCAGTGGGGGTGGTTGGTAGGGTGGAGGAAGCGTTCGGGGTGGGGCATGAGGCCGAACACGAGGCCGCTGGGGTCGCAGATGCCGGCGATATCGCGATCCGAGCCGTTGGGGTTTTCGGATTGATGATTGATGATTGATGATTGATGATTTGAATATCGCAGCGCAATCTGGCCGTTCGTTTCCAGTTGATCCAATACTTCCGGGGGGGCGGTGAAGCGGCCTTCGCCGTGGGCGATGGGTAGGTCGTGCGGGTCGAGATTTTGAGTCCAGATGCACTTGGATTCAGGCTCGGGGGCGACGGGGGTCCAGCGGTCGATGAATCGGCCGGTGTCGTTGTCGGCGAGGGTGGCGAGTTGGCGGCCGGCGTGGGGGTCTGGCAAGAGTCCGAGCTTGACCAGGACCTGAAACCCATTGCAAGGCCCGATCATCGGCACACCACGATCGATCGCGGCGAGCAGTGGTTCATAGAGGCGGTGCTTGAGCCGATTGGCGAAGATGCGGCCGGCCGCGATGTCATCGCCGTAACTGAATCCGCCCGGGAAGCCGATGAGCTGAAAATCTTCGAGTCGAGTCGGGTCATCGATCAGCGTGGCGAGGTGGACGGTCACCGGCTCGGCCCCGGCGAGTTTGAACGCACGGGCGAGCTCGACGTCGCAGTTCGTCCCGGCGGTGCGGAGGATCAGGGCGCGTGGGGTCATGGCGGGCATGATACGGCGATTGATCCACCGATTCGCGGAGCCTCATCCACTGCTTAAATCTGTATCTTCTAATACATCGCAAAACGGCCGCTACACCCTATTGCCCCAACCCCCCTGCCGTGATACGGTAGGACATGCCCCCCACGCAAGACCTCCTCAACGAAGCCGGCCACAAGACTCAGGATTCCGAGTTTTTTAACCCCATCCCCGAAGGCTACCGCCCAGGGCGTCACAAATATGTCGTCGTCCTCGGGACGGTCTTGTCCGGCTTGGGCAAGGGCATCTTTTCCTCATCTTTGGCCAAGCTGCTTAAGGACAAAGGCCTGACCATTGCGCCGATCAAGATGGAAGGCTATCTCAATCTCGACTCCGGCACGCTCAACCCTTATCGCCACGGCGAGGTGTTCGTGCTCGACGACGGGCTCGAAACCGATATGGACCTGGGCACCTACGAACGGCTGCTCGACCAGAACCTCACGACCGACAACTACGCGACCTCCGGCCAAATCTTCAAGCGTGTCCTCGACAAGGAACGCCATGGCGGCTACCTCGGCCGCGACGTGCAGATGATCCCGCATGTCACCGGCGAAGTGAAATACATGCTCCGCGAACTCGCAATGAAGCAGGATGCGGACGTCGTGTTCATCGAAGTCGGCGGGACGGTGGGCGACCTCGAAAACACATACTACATTGAAGCTCTGCGCCAGCTCGCTTTCGAAGAAGGCGAGAACAGCGTCTGCTATGTCGCATTGACGTATGTCATCGAACCGCCCGCCCTGGGCGAACAGAAAACTAAGGCGGCGCAGTTCGGCTTAAAGAAACTGCTTGAAGCGGGTGTGCAACCGCACATCATCGCGGCACGAGCGAAGAACCCGGTGGAGCATGGGGCGAAGGAAAAGGTGGCGATGTTCTCGAACGTGCCGATGAGCCGGGTGTTCTCGATGCATGATCGCGACTCGATCTACACCATCCCGGAATCACTGCGAGCGGCGGGGATCGACCGCAGTGTGCTAAGCATGTTGGACCTGCACGGCCGAGTCGATGCGCAACATGAAGACGACGCCCGCGAAAAATGGCGGAGCTTTGTACGCAAGATCAACGCGGATCGGAAATACAAAGCTAAGGTTGGTATCACGGGCAAGTACGCTTCGCTGCGTGATGCTTATGCTTCAATCGAGAAAGCGGTCGAACATTGTGGCGCTCATCTTGACGCGGCGATCGATCTGGAGTGGATCGACACGACCAAGATGGAGCCTGGAGATGTACCTGGCGTGTTGGGGCAGTTCGACGGTGTGATCGTGCCGGGCGGCTTTGGACATCGCGGGACGGAGGTGAAGATTGAATGTGTGCGGTATTGCCGTGAGCAGTTGCTGCCATATCTCGGGATTTGCCTGGGCTTTCAGATGGCGGTCGTCGAGTTTGCCCGCAATGTCGTCGGGCTCAAGAGCGCGGGGTCGACGGAGTTCGATCCGAGCTCGTCCTCGCCGGTGATCGATATCCTGCCCGAGCAGAAGAAAATCGAGGGTTTGGGCGGCAACATGCGATTGGGCGGCAAGGATGTGTTGATTAAGCCCGACAGCCTCGCGGCATTTCTCTTTCAAGACGAGATTGACCAGAAGACTTCAATGATTCGGGCGCGGTTCCGTCACCGCTTTGAGGTGGACCCTGCTTTCATTGAACAGCTCGAATCGCATGGACTGGTGTTCTCCGGCCGACACCCCGAGCAACCGATTATGCAGGTGCTTGAATTGCCGCAAGCCAGCTCGTCAAGCGACAAGGCTGCGTCCACTCACTCGCATCCGTTCTTTATCGGTGCCCAGTTCCACCCGGAACTGACGAGTCGGCCGCTGTCGCCTCAGCCGATGTTCATGGGTCTGGTCGCCGCGGCGATTCAGCGGGCCAATCCCGATACGCCGCCGGAAAAGATCAGCGCGCGCTGGCTGCCTGCCAAGCCGAAGCTGCAAACGGCCGGATAATCTATTCGGGTCGATAAGTTCACGAGACTTCAACTCAAGCCGGAGATTCGCGCAGTCTCATCTCCGGCTCAAAGCAACCCTTTCATTTTCCTAGAGCGTCTCACTTTTCTACCCAGAATCGCGGCGTGAGCAGTACAAGAATGGCAAAGACTTCCAAACGACCTAACGCCATAAACAGCGACAGCAGCATGAGCGAGCCGCCGGAAAAGAAGCCGTAGTTGCCCACTGCGCCGACCATGTTAAAGCCCGGGCCGACATTCATCAGCGTTGCGATCGACGCCGTCGCCGCCGAGTCGACATCCATCGACCCGGCCGGCTCCATCAGCACCAATGCAAATGTCCCGCCGAACGCCAGCACGATAATCATCAACACATAAATAAACACCGAGCGGATCAGGTCCGACTCGATGACCGCTTTGCCCAAGCGGATCGGGTGCACGACGTTCGGCCTGAACGAGCGTTCAAATTCATGGAGGATCACCTTCGTCACGATGATCAGACGGATGATCTTCAGCCCACCGGTTGTCGAGCCGGCACAGCCCCCGCAGAACATCAGTGCGAGCAGCACCAGCTTCGACAGCAGGGGCCACTGGTCGTAGTCCACGGTGACGTAACCCGTGCCGGTCATAATCGCGACGGCTTGAAACACCGAGGCCCGCAGGTCGTTGATGACGCCCGGCACGAAAGTCTCGCCATCGCTACCGACCATCGGCACGCCGGCGAGATTGATGGCCACGATGGTCGTCGCGACCAGCAGCACGATGAGATACACACGCAGTTCCGGATCGAAGATCGCCTGCCGCCAACGGCCCTGCGTGACGCCGTAGTACAGCCCGAAGTTGATCCCCGCCACGATCATCATGCCGATGGTGATCCAGACCACCAGTGCGTTGTCGCGGTAGGCCCCGATGCTGGCATTCCGTGGCGAGAGTCCGCCGGTCGCGATGGCGGAAAACGTGTGGCAGACCGACTCGAACCAGGGCATCCCCGCCAAGCCAAGCACAACAATGAAGAACACTGTCAGGGTCAGGTAGATAAACCAGAGGATGCGTGCGGTCTCGCGGATGCGTGGGCGGACGCCGCGCGAGCCCGGCCCAGCCGCCTCGAGTTTGAACAGCATCTTGCCGCCCGTGCCGACCATCGGCAAGACCGCGACGAACAATACGACGATACCCAGCCCGCCCAGCCAGTGCATGAGCGCCCGCCATAATAGCAACCCACGGGGCAGGCCTTCGATGTCGTTGGGTGCAGCGCCAAGCACGGTTGCGCCAGTCGTGCTCAGCCCGGACATCGCCTCGAAATAGCAGGCGGTGTAGCGCTGAAACGGATGGGCAGTTTCGCCATGTAAGTCCGCGACCCCGCCAAGTGTGCCCCAGAAGAAAAACGGAAGCGCTGCCAAAGCCGCACCGGTCAACCAACTCACCGCAACCAGCAGCAATGCCTCGCGCCGCGTAAACGTGTTGTCGTGAGCATGTCGGCCGATGAGGTACAACCCGCCCGCCACCGCCGCGGTCATCGCCACGCCGAGTCCGAGCGCGAATGCTGAGACTTCGCCGTGATGCGCATCTGACGCCGGCGGCAACAATTGCACCACCAGCGTCACCGCCATGCTCAACGCCAACACCCCCAGGATCATGCCCAGCAACCGCATGACGTGGAGATAGTTCATAAGTAGGCGCTAGGGGTTAGGCGCTAGGCGCTAGGTCAGGACTTGAAAGCGTTAAAGAGAAGTTCGTGCAATATTGATCGGTATCAGTCGCGATGCAATAGTTAAAGCAATCTTGAACATTCGGCGATTTTTCTAGCGCCTAACTATTAGCGTCCAATGTCTACTAAAACATCTTCCGCAACGTCTTGCCACAATCGCTTTGGCCGATGACGATCACGACGTCGCCGGCTTTGATCACGTCGTCTGCGCCCGGGACGAAGACCTCCTCACCGCGAGAGATGGCGGCGATGATGGTTCGGTCGGGGAAGACAATCTCTTTGAGCGGCTTGTCGAGCACGGGCTTGGCGGCTTTGGGGACGCGGACCTCGTAGACCTCGGCGATGCCTTCGGCCAGGGTCGTGAGTTGGCGGACGTTGTCGCCGGCAATCAGCCGTTCGATTTCGGTGACCGCGGTGGCCCGCGGGCTGAAGGCGTGATCCAGGCCGATGTGTCCGATCAGGTGCAAATAGGTTGGCCGCTGCAGCACCGCGATTGCAGTCGCGGCCCCCATTGACTTGGCCCGGGCCGCCGCCAGGATGTTCGTCTCCTCGTCATCGGTGCAGGCGACGAAAGCATCGACGGTATCGATTCGCTCATCGACGAGGATGTCGGAGTTGATCACGTCGCCGTTGATGACAGTAACCCAAGGCAGTTTCTCTGCCAACTCCGCCGCCCGGCCGGGCCGTTGTACGAACAGCCGCACCGCGAAATTTCGGTTTTTCAACTCCCGGCAGAGCCAGACGCCCTGCGTCGAGCCGCCCATCACC
This sequence comes from uncultured Phycisphaeraceae bacterium, assembly GCA_964523485.1. GTDB lineage: Bacteria > Planctomycetota > Phycisphaerae > Phycisphaerales > Phycisphaeraceae > Algisphaera. The sequence goes on from CAZFZS010000013.1 coordinate 47,645, forward strand.
ATGACCTTCAACCGCCCCGCCGCATCGGGCTTGAACAGCTTCAGCGTCTTTTCAAAAAGTAATGCATCGCCGATCACGGTGACCAGATCGCCCGCCTTGACCTTCGAGTTGGCCATCGGTAGGAACGCTTGACCATCGCGTTCGATCGCCGCAATCAGCGTCGAACTGGGTAGCGACAGGTCCCGCAAGGCCACGCCACAAGCTTTGGATTTTTCAGAAACAGCGATGCTCTGCATCTCGATTGCGCCGCGGGCGAAGCTCTCGACGGCATGTGCGCCAGGGCTGCGGAGCGTGCCGGCAATCGCCAAAGCGGTGGTAAATTCCGGGCAGACCAGATGATCGATGCCCAGGTGTGTCGCGTAGTTCAACCCTTTGGCTTCGTAATAGGCCGAGTGATGCACTCGGGCAATCGAGCGTTCGCATCCGATGCCCGTGGCGATGGATGCGGCCAGCAGGTTGATCTCGTCGATGTTCGTCGCGGCGATGAACAGGTCCGCCGAGTCGGTCCCGGCCTCGAGCAGGACATCCGCCTGCGTGCCGTTGCCGCAGAGCGAGCGGACGTCGATCGCCTCGTCGATCTCGCCCAGGCGATTCGCGTCGCTGTCGATAATCGTGATGTTATGGCCCGCCGGGGCGAGGACCTCTGCCGAGTGTCGGCCGACTTCGCCGGCCCCGCAGATAACGATATCCATCAGGTGATTCCAAAGTACAAACGCAAATACCCCACATCAGTCTATCGACCACCCGCCTGCAAGTCTGTCCAATCAAACGAGCCGAGGATGCACTAATCTCATCGGTGGCTTGGGGCGGTCTTCCAGGGGCGGTATCATGCCCCGCGTGAACGACCGACCACCGACCCCTGAACGACCCACCATTTTCAATCGACTGTCCGCGACCGCGATTGCCTTGCTGATGCTCATCGTCGGGCCAGGCTGTGTGTCGTGGAACCCGTTCTTTGAGGCGGTCGCCCGGCTGCTGCCTTGATTCTTGAATTACAACGTCACCCCAACTCACCAGGTAACGCATGGCTTTGTTTCAGACGCCGTTTCGTAAATTCCACCAGGACGCCGGGGCCAAGCTCGTCGACTTCGCCGGCTGGGAGATGCCGTTGCACTACGGCAGCATCATCGATGAACACAACTACACCCGCGAGGTCGGCAGCATCTTCGATGTCTCGCACATGGGCCGACTCCAGATCACCGGCCGACACGCCCGCAAATTTCTGGAAACCGTGCTGACCCGCAAGGTCAGCGACATGCAGCCCAAGACCTGCCGCTACGCCCTGATCTGCAACGAGCGGGGCGGGACAATCGACGATGTATTGGTCTACCGCTACGACGAACATTGGCTGATCGTCTGCAACGCCGCGAATCGCGCGAAAGTTGTGCAACACTTTGAAAATGTTGCTCAAGAACACGATCTGAAAATCAAGCTGGAAGACACAACAGAAAAGACAGCGATGTTGGCGGTGCAAGGACCGGCTGTCATCGAAAAAATCGGCGACTTCAGCAAAGAAATACCGACACTCAAGCCTTACAGCTTCGCGTTGAAAAACCTGTTGATCCTCAAGATGACCGTCAGCCGAACGGGCTACACCGGCGAGGACGGCGTCGAAGTCATGCTCGGGGCGAATATGGCAGGCATGGCGATCAAGCTGCTGCTTAAGGACAAAGGCGAGTCGGCGTCGGTCAAGCCTGCCGGCCTGGGCGCACGCGACTCGCTGCGGCTGGAAGCGGGCATGCCCTTGTATGGACACGAGCTGGACGAAGACACCGACCCGCTCTCGGCCGGGCTGGATTTCGCGGTGTCGCTCGATAAGGGCCAGGTCGAAGACGGCCCGCCGATCCCGCGCTTCATCGGGCAGGATGCGTTGGAAAAAATTCGGCAGGAAGGTACGTTGAAAACCCGCGTCGGCCTGAAAATCGCCGGCCCGCGCACGCCTCGACAGGGTGCGACCATTCAGCGGGACGGCCAGGACATCGGGGCCGTCACCAGCGGCTGCATGAGTCCGACGCTGGGCGTGCCGATCGCTATGGCCTACATCACTCCCGACACCGCCGCAATGGGCGACACCGTCCAAGTCAGCGTCGGCAACAATACCACCGACGCGGAGCTTGTGCCGCTGCCGTTTTACAAACGCTGACGATATCGATCGCCGCGACAGGGTATCTGTATTACCGGTTTAGCGGGTGCGGCGAAGCCGCCCGTGGATCGGGTAAAACGCATACCGCGGGACGCTTCGCGTCACCCGCTAAACTTTTTTTTGCACGGGTCGAGATTATTTCAACATCCGGATCGCAAACGGATAGCGGTAGGCGATACCTTCGTTGGCTTTGATCCCGCCGATGATGGTGAAGATCAGCCAGTACAGGCCGACCAGCGGCAGCAGCAGGATGCCGATCAGCACAATCATCAGGATGCCTGAAATGATGCCCAGGATCAGGATGGTGATTTGAAAGTTCAGCGCCTCCTTGCCCTGATCGTCAACGAAGGGCATCTCGTCCTTCTTGATCAGCCAGACCACCAGCGGGCCGATGATGTTGCCGATCGCGGGCAGCAAGAAGGTGGCGAACGCCGCCAGATGGCAAAGCATGCCCATCGTTTTCGCTTCCTTGGTGAGCGCCGCAACCGTCCCGCCCTCTCCCGCGAATGCGGGTTCGGTGGGATTCATCTTCGCGGCTTCGACTTCGGATGGGTGGTTCGGGTCCATATCGCTGCTCCGGAGGTTGGGTGTAGACAATTCGCGAACGCGAACTGCATCTTGCGCCGTCGATGCGTTTTCGTCAATGTCAAATCTCAACAAAACGCCCGTGCAAAAAAAAGTTTAGCCCTGATCCCGTGATTTAGATGCACAACTCTAACGACACATGACGCCCATATGACCCCGCTGCTCCCGCCAGTCTCGAGCTTCAGATTTGATTACTCCAAAACAAGAGTTGTCCAATTGCAAGCTTCATCGCTACGCTGCGCGGCATGAACTACCGGCAGATCATCCGGCTGCTCGGTTTGCTGCTGCTCGTGCTGGCGGGATGCATGGCGGCGGCGTTGGCGGTGGAGATGCTCGGCGTGCTGGGACACAGCAGTGCCGAGCGGATGGCGGCCTACGCGCTGACCTGGGCGGCGGCGATCACAGCAACCATCGGCGGCTTGGCATGGTATCTCGGGCGGGATGAGAAACAGGACCACCTCAACCGCCGCGATGCGCTGCTACTGGTTTCACTGGGCTGGTTGATCGGCGGAGCGCTGTCGGCTCTGCCGTATTACGCTTGGGCAAAGCTCGGCGGGCCGATCGCGATGCCCGATACGCCCGCCCATCCGTTCAACAGCTTCATCGCCTGCTATTTCGAAGCGATGTCCGGCCTAAGCACGACCGGAGCAACCGTCCTCAACACTGCTCCGAACGATATCGAGAGTGTGCCCAAAGGTTTGCTGCTCTGGCGGGCGTTTACGCATTGGCTGGGCGGGCTGGGCATCGTAGTGCTGTTCGTCGCGGTGCTGCCAATCGTCGGGCTGGGTGGCAAGAAGCTGTTTCATGCTGAGTCGGCCGGGCCAAGATCGCCCGGGGTTAAACCGCGAATCCGTGACACCGCCCGGACGCTCTGGCTGATTTATTTAACCCTGACAGTCGTCCTCGCTCTGCTTTATGCACTGGCGGGGATGACTTGGTTTGATGCGGTCTGCCACACCTTTGCCACGCTGGCGACCGGCGGGTTTTCAACTAAAAACGCGAGCATGGGGGCGTACTATGACATGCCCCTGATCGACTGGATCACGATCCTGTTCATGCTCCTGGCCGGCGTGAACTTCGGGCTGTATTACATGATCGCCAACGGCCGTTGGCGTGACGTATTGCAGGATCGCGAGCTTCGGCTGTACCTGATCATCATCGCGTCGGCCTCCGCGATCATCGCGGCCTATATCTTCCATCACACGATCGTGATTACCGATGGGACCGAGCGGCAGGCGGGCTTCGTCGAAGCGATCCGTGGCAGCCTGTTTCAGGTCATCGCCATTATGACGACCACAGGCTATGCCACGATCGATTTCGACCAGTGGGCGTTCTTTCCTAAAGCGATTCTGCTTGGGTTGATGTTCGTCGGCGGCTGTGCCGGCTCGACCGGCGGGGGCATCAAAGTCATCCGCATCCTGATCGCAGCCAAAGTTATCCTCGCGGAATTCGAGAAAATCTTTAGGCCCAATGTCGTTAAGCCGATCCACGTCGGCCGCGGCACCGTCGACGCCGACGCCGCCCGCTCGGTGCTGATCTACATCCTCAGCGTCGTGGTGATTTTCTATCTCGGCGCCGTCGGCTTGATGATTCTCGAGCCGACCGGTTCGCTGAGCTTCACCTCGGCCGCCACGGCGAGCATCGCCACCCTGATGAACATCGGCCCGGGCTTGCAAGCCGTCGGCGCCGTCCAGAACTACGGTTTCTTCACACCCGCCTCCATGCTGCTCATGACCCTACTCATGGCCTTGGGCCGACTGGAAATCTTCGTCGTGCTGGTTTTACTTAACCCAAGGTTCTGGCACGACCGGTAATCGAGTAGGATGGGTTGATGATCCAATGCATTTCGTTCCGGGCTGCCCCTTGCCTCCTCGCCGCTATGGCGTGGATGGGGGCGGTATATTTTCTATCGACGCCAGCGATGGCCCAGCAGGGCGAGCAGCAGCTTGCCCCGCAGCGGGTGTCAGCCGTGCTCTCGCTGGTCAATGACTCCCGCCGGTCGAACCCGGTCGACATCAAAACGGTTCAAGCACTGCTTCACAGCACCACGCTTGTCGGCCCGGCGGTCGAGTCCGCCCTGGGCCTGGATCCCAGCCGATGGGAGGATGCGGTGAGCATCCAGGTAAAAACCATCACCAGCCAGGCACTGAGCCTGGAAGTGATCGTGGTGCCGAATGAATCGATTGAACGCTACGAGGGGGCGGCTCAGCGGGTACTGGACGAACTGACCGATCGCGTGGGGCGTTCCATCGAGCAGGCCAACCCCGCCGCCGACGATAAGCGTCAGCAAATAAAAAAGCTGCAGAGCGAGGTTAACATGATGCAGCAATCGCTGGATACACTCGAGCAGCAGCGTCAGGAAGCGAGAAACAGGCAGCGCAGCGGCCGCTACTCAAGAGCCGCGAATCAACGCCAGAGTTATGAGAGCATGCTTCAGCAGGCCCGCCTCGCGTTGCATCAAAGCAAATCACTGGCCGAAGCATATAAGCAAGCGCTAGCATCGGCCGAACCCGAGCCGATCGAATCGATCGAAACCGTTTTCGATCATGTTGTTTCGGAATCGAAGCAGCGATTTGAAAAACTGGAAAAACAGGACGATGTCGCGGTCGAGTTGATCGAGCAGGCCTACGGCGCCTGGCATGAGGCACGGATGCAGCAAGCCCAAGCCCGGCTGCGTCACCAGAGCGCTTCCACCAAGGAAAGACTGCAAGTGAATTTGGCGAGACAGGAGTCGGAGCAACTGGAAGCGGAGGCGAAAATTGACACCTATCAGAAACTGATTGATGAGCTCATCAAGCAGGAAGCGGAAGCGGAGAGCGAGCCCGATCTCGACGCGATTCAGCGTGAGATCAGCAACATCACGCAAGAGATGCACAACACGACACGCAGCCTGCAGAGCCAGGAGCGGGAACTGGCTAGTCTTGGCGGCTCGACCAGGCTCGTGGTGCTCGATGGTCGCGACGACGATGAGGGGGAAGGTCCCGATGATCCAGCCGATGACTAAAGCTTGTGCCGTTGTCTTGGCAGGGTTGATCTGCTGCCTCACGGCCAACGCTTCGGGCGATTTCGATGCAAGATTTGAACAGATCGAGCAACTCCAGCAAGTAGGCCACCACCTCCAAGCTCTCGAAGCCCTTGATGACATAGAAGCAGACCTGCCGCTCTCGGAGCGTGCGGCCGCCTGGCGGATCGACTACGGCTACGACAGGGTTCACGCCGCTTACTTCGGCAAGCATGTCGGCTACCTGCTCGGGCCTCGCGGCTCCGGCGTGGCGGACAATAATGGGGATCAACTCCATCAGGTGGCCGAATCACCCGACGACCCGAAGCATAAGTCGCAGGGCTTCGGCCCTCGATACATCACCTGTATCGACTTGGAAACCGGCGACGTCCGATGGACGGCCCGCGCTTTCAAAGATGCACAGCACGGCATCCATCCCGAACATGACACGCTCTGGACCTGGGCGAAATCAGAGGGTGCGGCGATCGGCTACTTCGGCCCGGACGAGCCAACTTTCAACTTCATCGCAAATAGCAACGGCTATCCAGAAGAGGAGCTACTGCTCGGGATCCAAATCAACGACATCGTGATTTGGGACCAGCTGGAAACACGACAAGCCCGGAAGCATAGCGGCGACTGGGAATCAGGCGTCATCGATATCAAAACCAATAAAAAGATTTTGCTTCCTAAACCCCCCAGCCGACAGGGTGATACTTGGAGGTATGCAGCCTATAAGCCCTACTCTGGCAATCGCGGCGCGAAAGTGACGTCGATTCAAGTATTCAGTGAACCAATTAAACCTGAAAGTTGGGAATTATTTACCGCAGGCCAGCTACAAAATCCGCCTGCCTGGTTTGATGGCGACCTGCTCCTTTTGGCCGGCTCGGAAGATGCAAGCGGTGAAATCCGTCGGCACAACGGGCTCACCGGCAAGCTGCGGTGGGAAAGCCATCTGCCCGAACTTTTGGCCAGCCCGCACGGCTTCCTGAGCAAGGTCCGTAACTTCAGCTTCGATGGGTATTGGATCGCCGGCGTCGTTCAAGACGACAAGCTGTGGGTGTTCGGCCAGAGCGGGACGCTGTATCAGCTCGACTGGGCGACCGGCAGGATTGAGTACAACTACCCGACCCCGATCACGCCGATCGGCCCGCCCCACCTGACCGACAGCGGGATCATCATCCTGCCGGGCGTGAACCAAACGCTGGCCATCCCGAGGCAGCGTCTGACCGAGCGTTTGACCGCTGACGACCCGGCGATCCGTTTGCTCCGCTTACGGATGGATTCGCTCAACAAACTCGGCCGCCGCGGCGCCGCACAACGCGCCGCCGCCGCCGTCACACTGGAAGCCCCCGCCGAGCCCGAAGGCTGGCAGGCTTACAGCGACCAGCTCAATCACGTCCGCTGCTGGAAGGCCGCCATGTCTGCCCAGGGCACCGCGTTCTGGGTGAGCGATAAAAGGTTCGACCAGGCGATTTACGACGAGGTGGGCCTGGTTGACCGGATGCCGCTCGGGCCCAGCGAGATCAAGCCGCTGCAGGTCGGGCCGCTGCTTTACCTGGCCACATCAGCGGGTCGCGTCGTGAAACTTCATCCGCCTTCCCAAGTGGTCATCCAGGATGAACAACTGCCTGCGGGGATATTCGGCTTGAATTGGATCGAAGGGCGACTTTTCGCTCAACTGCACCCCGGATTGACGCACCTCCTGGCCGAGTCGCCTCTGTATCAACCGATTCGACGACCGCTGCCGATGTCGCTGCAAAACAACCCGTCCTGGCTCGAGCCGAGGCAGCAGCATTTCACCGCTGATGAGCCGATTTTCCATCAACGCAAGATCTTTAGGCCAGCCGGCAACGGCCAAGTCATTCATTACGATCGCTCCACCAGCCAGATCCAAAAACCCGACGCGGTGCTGCCGGAAGTGGTTTCATTCCGATTGACACAAACCCCATTGGGTTATCTGGCCCACGGGACAGGCGGGATTTACAAGGTCGACCCGCAAACACTCCTGCCGGTGGAAACGCTCATCGATCCATCGCAGCCGGTCGAGTCTCGTCGGCCAGCCAATCGGCCCTGCCTGGTGACCCATGTCGCGTCGGACGAGGATTCGCTGGCGTTTGTCGTCAGAGACCTCAGCGAGCACCGCCTGGAGATCTGGCGGCTAAACCCGCTGGAACAGGTCCGCACCACCCGGATTCAATCGAGCACAGACCGGGACATGGATCGCGATCGGTTGCGAGCGTTAGCCGGTGGCTACCTCTGGGTCGGTGGCGAGTTGCTGTACCAGTCGAAAAATCTGGATCAGCCGCGTCGGCTGCTCGAGATCACCAACTTGTTCGAGTGGGACCGCGACCGGTCGTATCGACGCTGGCCTCGCTTCTCGCCGCCGGTGGACCTGCCGGGTGATCGCATCGGAGCGACCCACACCCACGGGGGCTTCTGGGTGTTCGATCTGAAGCAAATGACTCGGCCTCATATCGCCGACTAATACTCCCGCCGCTGGCGGGCCGAGGGGATGTTGAGTTGGTTGCGGTATTTAGCGACGGTGCGGCGGGCGATGTCGATGCCGGCTTTTTTTAGCTCTTCCGCCAAAGCATCATCGCTGAGCGGCTTGTTCTTGTCCTCGGCATCGATAATCTCCTGCAGCTTGGCTTGCACGGCCGCCCAGCTCATCGCTTCGCCGTCCTCGGTCTCGGTCCCGCCGGAAAAGAACATCCGCAGTGGGAAAATGCCGCGCGGGGTCTGCAGATATTTCTCGTTCACGGCACGGCTGACCGTCGCGACGTGGATGCCGAGCTGATCCGCCACCAGCGTCATGGGCAACGGCTTGAGCGCTTGAGGCCCCTGCTCGAAAAATTCCCGCTGCGCCTCGACCACCACCTTGATCACCCGCAGCAATGTCGCATGGCGTTGCCGGACGGCATCCAGCAACCAGCGGGCGTTGCGCAGATTCGTGCCGATGAACTCGCGGGTCCGCTGGTCCGCATCCTTGGCGAGCTTTTCATAGCTGCGCGAGATCTGAATCGCGGGCAGTCGGCTGTGCGTGAGTTGCACGGTGTACATATCCGAATCGTCGTCGTAATCGATAACCGCATCGGGCGTGATCGTGCGGGTGCTTTCGGTGGCGAGCAGTCGGCCGGGGTGGGGGTGAAACTGGCGGAGATGGCCGACGGCGGTCTTGATTTGCTCGATAGTCAGGCCGGTGTCCTTGGCCATCTTCGGGTAGCGGTTGGCCTCGATGTCTTTGAGGTGATTCGCAACGAGTTGACGCTCGACGGTCAGGTCCGGCCCGTCCGGCGGCGGGTCGCGGTACATCGATTCATCGATCTGCAGCAACAGGCATTCCCGCAGATCGCGGGCGCACAGGCCTGTCGGCTCGAGGGCTTCCTGCAATAGTTCGATGCATTCCTCGATCTGGTCGATGCTCGTCCCTGGCGGAGCTTCTTCGAGCAGCGTCGGCGTATCGGTGCGGATGTAGCCATCGGCATCGACGTAGCCCAGCACATACTCGCCAAGCTGCGCGGTGGTGTCATCGATCTCGACCAGATGCCACTGATCCATCAGCTGTTCATGCAGCGAGGCACCACGGGCCGCGTGGTTCGCCATCGCATCCATCTTCGCATCGCGTTCGCCCGCCCCGCCCCCGGCATAGCTTCGGCGGAAGGTGTATTCGCCGGATTCGGAGGTGTTGCTCGACCAGGAATCGCCGTACTGCTCGGAGAGATTGCTCAGGCGTTCGAAATCGTCGGCGTTCTTTTCGCCGTTGTCGGACACGACCAGCTCACGCTCGCCTTCGCGGTCGTCGCGTCGCTCCTGCTGACGCTCCGCTTCGAGTGTCTCGCGATCCGCGCCCGGCTCGACCTGCTCGAGCGTGGGGTTGCTGGCCAGCTCCTGCTCGATGCGCTCTTCCAATGCCTGCTGGGGCATCTGAAGGATCTCCATCGACTGGATCATGCGCGGGGCCAGCTTCATCCGCTGGTCGGTCCGCATGTATTGGCCGGTGTCGATACGCATGAGAAAAACCGTTAGGGATGGATTCAGGTTCGCGTTTCGACGTGAACCCCGTCGGGCAACCTATAGTCTAGCTGACCCTCGACCTGACTCAGTTCAACCGGGCCCAGCGGGGTCATGCAGGTTGCGATGAGGTTCGGCACCGCGGGCCTGAGCGTAATTTGCCGCATGCCCGGTGCGGTCGGGCGGATCCCGGCCACGGTCGCGAGCAAATGAAACAACGGGTGGCAGGACCAGGCGTGGCAATCACTGCGGGTCGGCTCGGCGTGTTCGGGTGTGGTCTTCAATCCCAGTTTGAGCATCTGCTGCCAGGGGCCCAGATGGTCGAGCATCTCGGCGCCCCGGCCCAACGCGTGCAACGCCTCAAAAACATAATGCTGAATTGACAGCGAGGCCCGCGTCGCATGGTCGACAAACAGCGCTTCGCCAGCCCGCTGCCGCTGCGTTTTCGGGGCAACCCCCGCGAGGATGCCGAAGCACTGGGCGTGCTGGGTCAGCACATCGCCGCCCTGCCAGGCCCCGAGGTCGTCCCGCCAATACGCTCGATCGATGGCCGTGGCGAGCGCCTGCCGTCTGGCGTCGAGTCGGTCGGCCAGCATCGGTTCGCCGACCCAGCGTTCGAGGTCGATCATCAGCGTGAGGCTGTAGAGCAGGTGCAACGCGTTGATCGACAGGTCGGGGGATTTGCCTTGCCGCCAGCCGGGCTGGCAATCGACGTAGTCCCAGCCATCGGGCCAATCGCAGAGCCCGTCGTCGTTGATCCGGTTGAGGAAGTTTTCGATTACGCTGCGGGCGGTGGGCATCATCGCGCGGACCAGCGGGTCGCCTTGCTCGTCGGGGGAACGCCACAGCCAGAGGTCATGCAGCATGCCGACCCAGTACAACGCGAAGCCGGGGATGGTCTGGGCGACCTGGCTGGGGTAGCGGGCCTGCAGCAGGCCATTGCCGTTGAGCGATCGGCTGAAGAGGCGGATCGCCTGTCGGCCCAGCCGATCGTCGCCCGCCCAGACGTAGCTGGTCAACGCCTGGATCCGCGTGTCGCTGATGTATTGCAGCTGTTCGTAGTACGGGCAGTCGACGTAAGTCTCGTGGGCGCAGCATTGCAAAGCCCGCCAGCAGATCGGCTGGAGATTTTCAGCCAGGTCGCATGAGCCCCGGCTTTCAAGCGGGTAGCGGGTCTCGATCACGCCCAGGCGGTGGAGCGTCAGCGGTTCGTCCGCGGTCCGGATGGTGACCTGTCGGTACCGGCCGCTGGTCCACCACAGCGGTTGATAGCTCAGCGGCCCACCCGCGAGGTGCAGCGTGTGGTGTCGGCCGACGCATTCCAAGCCCTCGATTTGATTCCGTTGGTGCTTCTTGCCTTCGCGGTCTTTCAGCGCCTCGGCCCAGGTCAGGGTCACGGTCGCCCCCGCCCCGCCGTCGAGTTTCAGATCGTCGTAGCCGCAGACGTAGCCGTCCAGGTCGAACATGACCGTGACTTCGTTGTTTGATGCGATGGTCAGTGGCTGCCGATCCTCGGCGAGCGCTTGCCAGGCCTCGGGGTTTGGCCCGCGGCGGACGCGGTGGGTTGGCCAGTCCTGCTCGAGCATGGGGGGCAGCGGCGTCGGGGTCAGCCGAGGGGCGCGGTGTTCGCCCCACGAAAAGCCCCGGTCCTGATCGATGTCCCACCGGTCGTTGCCGGGCAGTCCCGCCGCGGCGGGCTGCCAGGGTGTTAGAGGCTGCGTGGCGTCAAAAGTTTCGAGCGGGCCGGCGTAGATGCCTTGCAGCGGGGTAGCGCGGGTGAAGCTGCGGCGGGTGTCGCTGCGGACCTGCCAGTCGGCGACGCCGGTGCTCAGCGGCCCGCCTTCGAGCAGCCAGCCATGCCCGACTTCGAGCTGAGCCAGCGGCATGAGTGACTTGGGCAGCGACCAGACCGTCGCGATCAGCTCCTGCTGCCCAGCGGCGAGTTGTAGGTCCAGGCTCTGAGTATGCCAAGCGTAGACGTCGCCGCGGTGCGGGCCACGCGCGACGACCTTGCCGTTGTGGCGGAGGATAAATCGCTGGTCCGCGGTGCAGGTGATTGTTTGCGCAGCCGATTGATCCTGTCGCCAGGTCAGGCGGTAGTCGCAGACCAGCGGGCGACCCTCCGGCAGGGCGCAGGTGACCCAGCGAGCAAATTGCGATTCGCGATTGATCGTCATAAGGTGAGTATCGCAGAACCCAGCACGGGCGGTCTCGGAAACACATATGAATTGAATCCAAGTCCCCAACCCCCAAGTCCTAAGAAGTCCCCACCCTCCCCTGCAGCGCATCGCTGAGCACCGCCTTGGACACGCCCTGCAGGTTTGAGCCTGTTGGCAAGCCGCGGGCCAAGCGTGTGACTTTGACGTTAAGTTCATCAAGCTGGTCGGCAAGGTACAGAGCGGTGCCATCGCCTTCGAGATTCGGGTTCGTGCCGAGGATGATTTCGCGGATACCCCCCGCCTGGACCCGGTCGATGAGCTTGTGCAGATTCAGGTCGCCCGGCCCCATCGCTTCCATCGGGGCGAGCCGACCCATCAGCACATGGTAGCTGCCGCGGTATGCACCGGTCTGTTCCATCGCGATCAGGTCGCTGGGCTGCTCGACGACGAGGATCGTGCTGTGGTCGCGGTCCGGGTCGGTCACAATGCTGCAGGGATCGGATTCGCTGACGTGGCCGGTGACGGAACAGACTTTGAGGTTCTCGCGGAATGCCCGCACCGCGTCGGCAAGGCCTAGCGTTTCCTCGGCGGGCTGACGTAAGAGATGAAACGCGATCCGCTCGGCCGACCGCTTACCGATGCCCGGCAATTTTTCGAGATGCGTGAGCAATTGATCGTAGGCGGAGGGTTTTTTCATAAATCTCGTATATGAAGTTTAGCCGCCGAGCAACGCTCGGCGTAAGTGGTCATTAACTGCATCAATCAGCGTAATTTCCCGCCCGTTGGCCGGGGGCTAAACTGCGGTCATGGACCCCGACGAAAACGTCTGTCTCTGCTTTCACGTCAGCCAGCGCAAGGTGGTGAATTATTGCAAGCGCGAGCGGCCGGCGGTGGCAAGTCTGATCAGCGAATGCCTCGGGGCCGGCACGGGGTGCGGGTGGTGCATTCCCTTCCTGAAAAACCTGCACAAACAGGTGCAGGATGGCGCGGAACATCCCGACCTGCCGATCTCACCGGAGGATTACGCGAATCGCAGAGCGAGTTACCGTAAGACCGGCAAGCGTGATGCTGACGCGGATTCTTAATCACTCTTAAAAAATATCCTGTGTGATGAACGCGGCGAAGTCGCCCCGCTTTTCAACCGCCTTAACACATCTCTAACCTGCCATCCCGGCGGCGGGGAGACAGTTAGCTAGACTGATAGGCTGTCCGAATTGCACTTGACCCGCCGATCGATATGACCTCAACGCCCGCCCCGCCGTCGTCCGGCACCTCTGCCGAATTGCTCACCAGCGAGTTCCTCAACCGCGAATTAAGTTGGCTGGAATTTAACCGCCGGGTGTTGCACGAGGCGCTCGACAGCCGCACGCCATTACTCGAGCGTATCGGGTTCCTGGCGATCTTCAACTCGAATCTCGATGAGTTCTACATGAAGCGGGTCGGCGGATTGAAGCGTCAGCTCCAGGCCGGCGTGGTGAATCGCACGCCCGATGGCATGACCACGCAGGAACAGCTTGATGCGATCCGCGACATGGTGATTCCGATGCTCCAGCAGCAGGCGGACTGCTACCGCAACGACATCAAGCCCGCGCTGGCCGAGCAGGGCATCCACCTGCTGCGATGGAACGACCTTAGTGACAATGAACGCGCCGAGGCCGAAGCCTTTTTCGAGTCTGATGTATTTCCCGTTGTAACCCCGCTGGCTGTCGACCCGGGACATCCGTTTCCGTTTATCTCGAACCTCTCAACCTCACTGGGTGTGATGTTGCAACACCCGGCAGGCGATCGACGCAAAGACCTGCCGCCGCAGGATGGCGATATTGAAGATGTGTCCGGCCGAATGCATTTCGCCCGCGTCAAAGTCCCGGGCGTACTGCCGCAATGGGTCCCGCTCTCCGGCGGGGAGGGCCAGCGGTTCATCAACCTTCAGGACATCATCCGCTACAACCTCGATGAGCTGTTTGAGGGCATGATCATCAAACACGTTGAGCCGTTTCGCATCACCCGGAACGCCGACATCGAACGCGACGAGGAGGACGCCGAGGACCTGCTCGAACTGGTCGAGCAGGAATTGCGCGATCGCCGATTCGCCAAGGCGGTCCGCCTCGAAACCGATGACGAGCCGTTCCACCCGATGAATCATTTTCTGCGGCAGGAGATGAATCTCGAGGAGGACGACCTTTACACCATGCCCGCGCTGCTGGACTACACCGATCTCTGGGAAGTGCATGGCCAAGTCGGTCGGCCGGACCTGAAATACGAGCCCGCCCCGCCGGTCGTCCCTGCCCGATTGGCGGACAGCGACGCGTCGATTTTCAGCGTGATCCGCAACGGCGACCTGCTGGTGCATCATCCCTACGAAAGCTTTTCCGCCAGCGTCGAGCGCTTCATCCGTGCCGCCGCGACCGACCCGGATGTCATCGCGATCAAGCTGACGCTGTACCGCACCGCGAAGGATTCGCCATTCATCCCCGACCTGATCAAGGCTGCCGAGTCCGGCAAGCAGGTCGTCGTGCTCGTCGAACTCAAAGCCCGCTTCGATGAAGAGCGGAATGTTCAGCTTGCCCAGAAACTCGAAAAAGCGGGTATCCACGTCGTCTACGGCGTGGTCGGCTACAAAACCCACACCAAGACCTCGCTGGTCGTGCGCCGCGAAGGCGGCCGGGTCCGCACCTATGCCCACATCGGCACGGGCAACTACAACTCCAAAACCGCGAACCTCTACACCGACCTGGGCCTGTTTACGATGGACCCGCGGATCACCTCGGACCTGGTCGAGCTGTTCCACTTCCTCACCGGCCGATCCGTAAAACGCGACTTCAAGCACCTGCTGATCGCCCCGACCAACATGCGGTCGCGCTTCGAGCAGATGATCGACCGCGAGATTCAGCACGCCAAAGCCTGGGTCGCCGCGGGCAATGACCCGGACATGCCCGACAGCGAGCGCGACGCCAAGGGTGGGCCGCTGATCATCGCGAAGATGAACAGCCTCGAAGATAAAGACATGTGTCGCAAGCTTTACGAAGCGAACAACGCCGGCGTCCGCGTCAAGCTCATCGTCCGCGGCTTCTGCTGCCTCCGCCCGGGCATTGAGGGCCTGAGCGATCGCATCACGGTGCAGTCGGTCATCGGCCGTTTCCTCGAGCACAGCCGGATCTACTACTTCCGCAATCAGGCCGAGTACCCTTACGCCGGCGAGTACTACATCGGCAGCGCCGACTGGATGTACCGCAACTTAAACAACCGGGTCGAATGCATCACGCCGATCTACGAGCCGACGCTCAAGACCAAACTACAAACGATTCTGGAAACCATGCTTGCCGACCACCGCCAAGCCTGGGACATGCACGCGGATGGCAGCTACACCCAACGCACCCCCCCCGACCCCAAAGATCAGGATGTCGACCCCGCCGGTCCCGCCGTCGTCGGCACGCATCAGCATTTAATGGATTTGACCCGGCTGGAGTTGGCGGATGGTTGATGCCTACGTTGCACAAAGCCGCCGATGCCATCACGGGTCTTAAATAAGCAACCTATCAAACCCCGCCGCCAAAGAGTAATTTTCAAAATGCAGGGGAAGTCAAAATACGAATACCGGAGGTGGGACTCGAACCCACAAGAGGGGTGAACCTCAGTGGATTTTGAATCCACCGCGTCTGCCAATTCCGCCACTCCGGCGAGGGGGCGAGCGAAGCATTCTAACAAGGCCGAGGCTTTCGCGGGTAAAGCTCGTATCAGCCTGTATGATCAGGCCTTTTGCACCAAATCCATCATCGTAAGCTTTTGGCTTGGCTGTTGTTGCCGTGCCACGAAATCAGTTTTAGATACCGGTTTTGGTTGGTTCCTGCTAAACTGTTTATCTCAATTCAAGCGGCGATCATGCCGTTGCATATGTGCCCGGCCGACCGGGTTTCTCAGGAGTCCACCATGGCAGAAGTGAAAATCGATGAAGTCGTCAAGATCTACGATGGCAATGTGATGGCCGTCAAAGGCATCGACCTGCATATCGACGACGGCGAATTCATGGTGCTGGTCGGCCCGTCAGGCTGCGGCAAATCAACGACGCTACGGATGGTCGCGGGACTTGAAGACATCTCCGGCGGGACCATTGCCATCGGCGACCGCGTCGTCAACGATGTTGCCCCGAAAGACCGCGACATCGCGATGGTGTTTCAGAACTATGCGCTCTACCCGCATATGACGGTGTACAAGAACATGGCCTTCGGCCTGAAGCTGCGGAAGATGGACAAGCCGGAGATCGACCGCCGGGTGCAGGACGCGGCAAAAATTCTGGGCATCACGCAGCTGCTCGAACGCAAGCCCAAGGCATTGTCGGGCGGCCAGCGGCAGCGGGTCGCGCTGGGCCGGGCCATCGTGCGCGACCCGTCGGTGTTCCTGTTCGACGAGCCGTTGTCGAACCTCGACGCGAAGCTGCGTGTCGAAACGCGTGCGGAGATCAAACGGCTGCACAAACGGCTGACCACGACGACGATCTACGTCACGCACGACCAGGAAGAAGCGATGACGTTGGGCGACCGGGTTTGTGTGATGAGTGAGGGTGAGATTCAGCAGTGCGACACGCCTTTGAACGTGTATGATTCGCCGAAGAACCGGTTTGTCGCGGCGTTTCTCGGCACCCCGCCGATGAACTTCTTCGAGGGTCGGCTGATTCAGGAGGACGGCCAAACCTGGTTCGTCAATGAACACGACATCCGCATCAAGATGACCGGGCATCACGCGGAGCTTTCAGCGGGGCATATCGGCCAGGACATGGTGCTGGGCGTTCGGCCGGAGGGCATGTTCCTGCGCGAGAACGAATTCGCGAACGACCCGGACCAGCAGATCGAGATGAAAGTGGATGTCATCGAGCCCTTGGGCAACACGATGGATTTGTTCCTGTCCAAGCAAGGCGAGGGTCGGCTGAACAGGGCGACCGCCCGCGTCAAGGCCGAGCCGATGGAGGAAAACACCGCGGTGACGATCCACTTGGATAGCAACAAAATTCACCTGTTTGAGCCGGGCGAATACGGGCGAAATGTCACGCTGCAGGGTGCGATGGCCGAGGCGGTCTGAGTGGATTTGTCAAAGCTATAGCTCTCACATTCTTACCGCACTCGGCGGGTGTCCGGTGTGTTTTTTGAAGGCTTTTGAGAAATAGAGCGGGTCGGTGTATCCGACGCGCTGGGCGACATCGGTGATTTTCAGGCTGGACTCGTTCAGGAGGATGCGGGCCCGGTCCATTTTGAGTCGGACCCAGGCTTGATGCAGTGGCTCGCCGAGCAGGCGGTTGGCCTCCCGGCTGAGGTGGCCTTTGCTCACTTCGAAATGCTCAGCCACCGCGGCGAGGTCGGCGGGTTGGGCGATGTGGTGCTCGAGATAAGTCCGCAGGCGGTCGGCGGTCAGCCGGGCGCTATCGTCTCGAGGGGGCGTATCGAGGATCGCAAGCGCTTCGGCAAGGCAGGCGTCCTGACGGGTCATGCGATCCATCGGCCGATCCGACAGACTATGCACTCGACCCAGCGCCAGCGCACGTAGCAATACATCCGCAATGTCACGCCAACGCGCATCCTGCACGAACCGTGGGCCCTCCCAGCTATCGCGAACCCGCTTCGCAGCCTCCACCGCCGATGCCCCGGCAAAGCGGCAGTAGAGGTGGTCATAGGGCTCCGCCGGATCGGCCATGAGCAGGCCCGGCCGTTCGATCGACTCGCCCAACACCACCCCAACCATCCCCGCGACGATCGGCTGAACCCTGCTTCCACCATCTGATCCACGGATCGCGCTCGGCGGGAAATATCGGCCCCGACCGCCCAGCACCACCGTCAACATCACATCATCATGATGCGTGCCCGGTGTCGTGTGCATGGCATCCCCGCGGATGCGACCAAGCGTCCGGACCCGGTACGGTATCGACGCCGCAGGCAGACGCGGACGATGTAAAGTCGAACTCAAATCAGTATTTTCCATGCTATTGCATTGTAATGCCATTGCATAGGGCGGATCGAGAACCGATATTACATACTGCTGCTGGCAGCTAGCATCTGGCTTTTGGCTTCTTGCGATTTGCGAAGCACATCAAACGGCCCCGTTCAATATCCGCCATCTGCTATTTCCCAACCCCCAACCCCCAGAATCAAATGAATCACCCCAAAGTCGTCATCGTCGGAGCAGGCAGCCTTTTCTTCGGTCGTAAGGCCATCTGGCAGATGGTTCATTCCAAGGCATTGCAACAGGGCACGCTCGCCTTGGTCGATACCGATGCGGATCGGCTGCACAAGATGAAAACCCTGGCGGAAAAAGTCATCGCTCATAACGGTGTACCGCTGACGCTTGAAGCCTCGACCGATCGTCGCGAAGTCTTGAAGGATGCCGACTTTGTTGTGCTATGTTTTGCTCATCGCAACGCGCATTACCGCGGGGTCGATTGCGAGGTTTCGGAGAAGTATGGCATCCGGATGTGCTCGGGCGACACGATCGGGCCTGGCGGCGTGTTCCGGGCGGCCCGCGAGCTGCCGGAGATCCTGCGCTGCTGTGAGGACATCTCCGAGCTCTGTCCCGATGCCTGGGTGATCAATTACATCAACCCGACGGCGGTCTGCGGCATCGCGGTGCGGCGGGCGTTTCCGAAGCTCAAGAGCTTGGCTTTGTGTGATGCTCAGTGGGGTCTACGCTCGAAGGTGGCGAAGATGGCCGGTGTGCCTAGTGAAGACCCGAAACTGAGGGTGCAGACGGCCGGGCCAAACCACTTCAGTTGGTTGTTGCATGCGGAGTATGACGGCAAAGACATGGTGCCTGAACTCGTCACCGAAGTTCGAGAAAAATCGGAAGACGATTTGAATCGTCAAGCACAGGGTGGGCGAAGCGAGGCCAAAGGCTATCTCAATAACACCATCGCGGCTGAGCTTTACGATGCATTCGGCGTTTTGCCGACGGTGGTCGGTCACACGAAGGAATATGTCCGTTTCTATCAAGCGCTTGGTAAATCCGGAACCGATACCGTCCCGCCGTTGAAAATTTTTGAAGTGCCCACCCGGCTCGAATGGACCGCCAACGTGTGGAAGCGGGTTGATGAGTATGTCACCGGCACAGTCGACATTGCCGAGTTCGATGAAGAATTCGGCACGGACCCGGCCACCGACCTGATCGAAGGCATGTGGACCGGCGGTCAGGAACGCTTTGTCAACACGTTCAACGAAGGAGCCATCAGCAACATGGCCGACGACGCATTTGTCGAGCTGTGGAGCCATGTCGATATGGATGGCATCAAGCCGCTGCCAGTCGGTGATATGCCCCGCGGCGTCCGGGCGATGTGCGAAACCATCCTCGACACCCACGAGCTCACCGCCGAGGCGATCATCAAGAAAGACCCCGCACTACTGCGGCGAGCGCTCCTGACCGACCCACTGACCAACTCGATCGGCGACACGGATGCATTGATCGCCGAGCTCCTTGAAGCCGAGCAGGAAGCGCTCGACCCCGAGTTGTATGAAGCATTCAAAGCAGGTCAGCCCGAACCCGCGATGGCTTGAATTGTTTTGATCTCAAGGATGTCGGGAAGAGAGCGCATAATCATCCAGGTGATGGGTCGCGTGGTCTGGCGTGCTTTGACTCCAGGGCACGGCCAACCCGCTAGACGTTCCCTTGCGAACGTGACCTGCTCAAAGCAGCAGACCACGCCACCCGACTCGGTTTTCCTTGCGATCTTGGCGTCTTGGCGAACTCGGCGTTAAATCGACTTCGCATCTTCCGAAGGCTGCGGATCGAGCGGCCGTTCGGCGACGCGAGGTGGCGGCATCGATACGCCAGGCAGGACGACCGGTTCGGCATCCTCGCGCCTGACCCGCGGCGTCGGCTCGACGGGCACACCCAACTCCACACACAGGTCGCGCACCTCGCGGATCGGGCGGGCCTCGTCGTAATTTGGCGTCGCCTGCTGATCGTCCTGCCGCACGGCTCGTCGGCGTAACCGCGACAACGCCCGGGCCTGGTCGCTCTCCGGATCGAACCGCACCAGACCGCGGAAGTCCGGGTTGTCGTGCGGCTGGGTCATATTGGTCAGCAGCGCATACAAGTCCAACGCCGGCGTCGGCGGCTGATGGCAATTCGCAAATTGACTCGCAGTGACCAAGCCCTTGGCCTGCTGGCGTTGTAATCGTGTCACGGTTTCGGAAGACGCGATCATCTCGCGGTGCAACTTGCGGACCACGGGGTTGGCGCCCAAGTCCTCACCGATGCGGACGGCCGTGCCGAAGTCTACCAACCCGACGCCGCGGTCGGTCAGCACGAGGTTGTCCAGCCGCAGGTCGAGGTGGAGGATGCCGGCATGTCGATGCAGCAAATCAATCAGCCGGGCGGTCTGCTTGGCAAAGCTCCGCTGACTGATCGCCTCGCCGCCCAGCCTTAGCCAACTGAGCGTGATCGAGCGGACCAGCCCGTCCTCGCCGGTCTGCATATTGAGAAGGCGAGGGGTCCGATGCCGGTCCGCTTCGGGCAAGTCGCGTTGCAACAACTTAAGAAACGCCGCTTCACGCGTCAGAAACAGCGGGAAGACCCGGCGGACCATTTTGCGAGCCAGCGTCTCGATCCGCTGAGTGCCGAGTTGCGGGGCAGTCTGCGTCAGCCGGGCGATCGCCTGCTCGAGCGTGGGCACTTTTTTTGACACCACCCAATGCCCGGTCGCGTTCGCTTTCTCGCCGATCTCTGGGCTGTGCGTCAATCGGACATCGTAGGAATGCCGGGCGGTCAACCGGGATGGCGGGTCGAGAAGGACTTTCCGCACCACCGCAAGAAACGACGGCCGCGGCAGCCATCGGCCCCAGCCCTGCCGCTGCATCGGCTGGGTTTCGATTTCGATAAACCACTCCGGCCGATCGCGGAAAAAGCTCAGCGTCTGCTCCGCCTCGCGTGGACGTGGGGTGACCAGGGCGAGTTGGCCGCCCCATCGCAGCTGATCGAAGACCCGGTCCGGCCGGCAGTCTTCAAGCCGCTGGGCGAACTTGATGTCGTGCAGCCCCGAATCCTCTGCCTGCATCTGCGACACCGCGTAACGCTTGCGGTCTGCCTGGGTGGGCAAGAGCAGCGAAGCGGCCGACCGAAGCGGGCGCGGCAACGCCTCGATCACCTGATCGGGCGTCGGCGGATCACTCGAACTCGCGGGTTGGATTCGGGGCATCACAAAGCCGGGCCTCAAGACATCGCTGGCGGCTCGGCCTTGGCGGGCGAGGCTTTGGCCTGATCCGATGAGTCGCTGGCATCAGTTTCGTTGGAATTGTCAGCGGAATCGGGAGATGCGTCCTGGGTGGCTCGGGGCTTGTCCTCCTGACGGGCCGTGCGGATGGTCTGAGAAATAAAGCGGTCAGTCACATCGTCCAGGATGGTGACGGCCGGGGTCGCGGGGGCTTGGGGGTTGGGCAGTTTTGGCGTAGGAAACGTGCGATCTTCGACGGCAGCGGGTCGCTGCTCATCCGCCTCGCTGACGACTTCGAGCACCTGTCGGCGGCGCGGCGGGGTGCGAGTCGGCGTGGGCTGAGGCGGACGCGTCGGCGTGTCATCGTCTTCATCCGACGCGCGGTCGCTGGGGTCTTCACCGGGCATCGGCATCGGCTTGACGTGGGCCCGTCCGGAGCCGGCCTCGACGGCGGCGGCGAAGATGCCCGAGCCGACCGATTGCCCAACGCCTCGACCGGCTTTGGTCGTGGCATCGACCCGCCGCTTGGCCCCAGCGCGGTTCAGCACCGTGCCGAGCAGTTGCGCATCGACCAGCTTCAGCCGGGCAACGGCGGCGGTGTAGTCCGCCTGAGGTTCGTCGTTGCTGACTACGACCATCGCGGCATCAGCGCAGGCGCAGCTGAGCATCGCCTCGACGCCGGCTTGGGCGTGGCCGGCGTCGATCAGCACCACGTCGTAGCCGTTGCTTGCCGTCACTTCGAGCAGCCGGGCGATCCACCGCGACGAGATCCGACCGGCAAAAGAGGCCCGCAGCTTCGAGCCAGCCCCCATCGCGCTGAGCACCGACAGATTGCCGACACGGGTTTCGACCGCAGCCTTGCTGAGCTTCGTGCCGTTGAGCAGTGCCCCGAAGCCGACGCGTTCGCCCTCGCCGAGCGTCAACTCCTCGCGGTCTTCCTCTTCAAGGTAGCCGAGTTGGGCGAGCACACCGTCGACACCCAACCCTCGGCGGGTGGCCTCCTGATCCCCGGGCGCATCGCGGTCCGAGGATTGCCATAGCCAGGCGAAGTCGATCAGCAGTGTCTTGAAACCGCCGAGCGCTAGCGAGGCAGCGATGCCGACAGTGATACTCGTCGCGCCGCTGCCCGGTCCGACGCCGAGCAAGGCGAAGGCGTGGTCGCCTTGGTTGATGCGGGGCTCAAGCATCGACCGCAGCCGCTGGATCGGGGCGGAGCCCGCGGCGTCTTCGGGGACGTTTTCATTGAGCACCGGGACGGCGGCAAGCAGCTGCGTCGGCGCACCGAGCACCGCTCCGCTGGCTGTCGCACGGACTCGGCGATCACGCAGCAAGATCGTGGTCGTGAAGATCAGACCTAGCAGGCCGCCCAGCCCTGCACCGGTCAATGCGGTCCACGGCCGATCATCCCGCGCGATGGCTGAAGGCCCCGCGGGACGGCCGGGCAATTCTTCAAGCCCCGACGCGACCAACTCCGCCGCCGCGACGGCAGGCGACTGTGCCAAAGCCACCCGGGCCTCAGATAACTCTAGCCCCGCCTCTGACACCGCTGCTTCCGCAGCGAGCCAACGCTTGCGGGCCGTGGCCAGCGCCGTGACTGCTTCCTGAGACAGCTCCGCCTGATCAGCCGCCGCTTGCACCTGCTGATCCAGCAGCGGCAGCTCGACGATCTGCACCGCATCGTCTTGCTCGGTCGGCAGCAGTCGGACCGCCTCACGGCGTTGGTTTAGCGCTTTCACCGCTTGGCGGTACCGATCCACTTTCTGCTTCCACTGCTTGAGTGATTTCCCATCGGGCTGCTGAAACGAATCTTCGATCGCTTCGATGCGGGTGGTGATTTGCGTCATCTGCGGGTCAAGCCATTCGAGTTGTTCGACGCTGGGCACGGGCAGCGCTCGCAGGCGATCGCGCTGCCGCTCGATACGCTGGCGTTGCAGCGTCGCATCGCGGGCTTGCTCGCTCGCCGCTGTCCACCGTTCTTCCAAGGTTTGGGCGGCGTCGCCCGCGGTCGCCTGCACGATCGATCGTCGCTCGGCCGTCGCCTCGGCAAGGGCCTGCTCCGCGGCCAGCACCGATCGGCGGGCTTGCAGATGACGGGCCTGGCTTGCCGCATCGTCATGCAGCAAGGTCTTCGCCTTATAAGCGGCGAGAGTCGACTGCACCGCATCGACCGCGGCCTCGGCTTCGGTGTCGATACTGCTCAGCAAAATCTGAGATGGGCTTTGCGGATCGTGTTGAACGGTGACGTATCCGCCGCCGAGTTGACGCAACAGCGCCGCTTCGCGAGCTGCGACCGCAACGAAAGACATTGCCGTCGGCCTCGCCACCGCCTCGGGTGGATCGACTGCGCTATCGACATCTTCAACTGACTCGCTTTCAACTGCAGAGTTCGCCCCGACCGGTGCAAGCTGCACGTAGCCCGCCGCCCGGTATTCGACCCGGCCGACCCACCAGCCCAAGGCCCCGAGTAACACCGCGCCGACGATGCTGCCCAGCAGCACCCAACGTCGTCGGCCAGCAAGTCGCTCGTTGAGCGTCGGCGGAGTGATCGCGGGCAGACCGACCGCGCCGGGTCGATCCTCCGTGATACCTCGCCTTTGACTCACCGCAGCACTCCTGACACGCATCAGCGATTCATCCATCGCCCATCCGCGACATCAATGTACCTTGACCTTTACTCGGCCGCATAGAGTTTTCACGCCAAGACGCGGAGATGCCAAGACGCCGAGAATTGCAAGCTAACTTTAAGATATAGATGTTTTAGTGGGTGGCGTTATGCAAGATACGCAGCAATATACCTCCGCGCCTCTGCGTCTCCGCGACCTCCGCGATAAATGACCGCCGCTCCAGCTCATCCCGCTGGGGCGCGGAGCAGCAGCCAGTAGGCGACCGGGCCGATGAGCAGGAGCGAGTCGCCCACGTCCATCACGCCGCCGAAGCCGGGGATGGTGCGGGCCCAGTCCTTGATGCCCGCGTCGCGTTTCATGAGCGAGGCGACCAGGTCGCCGACCTGCCCGAGCAGGCCGAGGATCAGGCCCGAGGGGATCGCCCACCACAGGGCGATCGCATGGGCCGGGTCGCGGTGGTTGCCCCACCAGGTAAACAACACCGCGATGATGGCCGAGAGCACCATCCCGCCGATGAGCCCCTCCCAGGTTTTGCCCGGGCTCAGCCAAGGGATCAGCTTATGTCGGCCGATCAGTCGGCCGGTGAAGTACGCTCCGACATCGCAGGCCTTGACCACCAGCAGCACCGCCGCGATGACCCAGGCGGAGTAGCCCCCGACGCGGATGAGCAGGTACATGCCCGGCAGCACGCCGAGGTAAACCAACGCAAACATCGCCGACGCCCCGGCCGCCGAGGCGCCGTGTGTTTGCTTCTTCGCGAAGCTGTGGCGGAACATCGCAGCAAACAGCACGACCGCCACGCCGGTCGCAAACCCCGCCGTCGCCGTGCGGGGCAGGTTGACCTGTGGCAGGAGGTAGGTCATTCCACAGCCGATCGCACCGCTCCACCACAGCGTCGTCGCCCGGCAATGACCCCACTTGGCGCGGAGCAGCGCGGCGAGTTCGTAGCTCATGAAGCCGATGATGATCAGCGTCAGCCCGAACAGCACCATGCCCGGCCGAAGCATGTCCCAGCGGGCCAGCGCGTTGTCCGCCCAGATCGCTGTCAGCAGCCCGCCGACCATAATCAGACCCGAAGGCAGGCGATAACGCAGCATCGTCGCATCATAACAGCCGCCCCGCGGCATCAGGTCGGATTGTGGGGCATCGGAGTCGCCCCGACCGATCGCTTGGCGTATCGTGTCGCCGCATGGTTGGCCGACGCTTGACATATTTAGATACGAATCGCCGCGTTTCACTGAAGACGCCGTGGGTTACGATCCTGATGGGCGTGATCGGGTCGATGCTGGCCGGGCCGGCGGCTGGCTCGGACGCGGGGGCGTGGTCGGCCGACCTGCCGATCGTCGCTGCTGAGGAGCACCTCTGGCTGGCGGTGAATACGAGCGAGGACGACACCGATCGGGTCACGATCTATCACGCCGACCGGGACGATGATCCGCCGGCATGGGAGCCGGTGACGTCGCTCAAGGGCCAACTGGCTCAGGCGGGGTTAGCGGCGCAGGGCAATCGGCTCTGGCTGCTATTTACCGATGGCAACGTCAGCGTGATCCGCCTCGAACCCGCGCCGCTCGAGGGCGACTGGTTCTACAGCACCCGGGCCGGGACGCGATTGCCCGCCGGGCTGACGCCCCGCGCAACTGTCGCCATCAACGGCCGACTCTGGGTCCTGGCGCGCGGCGAACATGCGTCATCTATAGCGGAAACCGCAGCCCCCGCCCCACGCGCGGACCCGGGTCGGCAGGAAATCGACAACATCATCCTCAACCTGCCCCGCAACCTCGGGCAGGACAAACAGGACGCGAAAGAACCCGAAGCCGAAACACCGGACATCCCCGAGCGGCCGACGACGATTTCTGATCCGGATGCAACTTCTGATGTTGTCCCGGACGGCATGGGTGACGCCGAACCGGAGGCGGAGGTTGCCGCGCCGGACGATTCGTCCGTATCCAAGAAGCCCGATGGCCCGAGCGATTTTCTGTTAACCCTGCGTGGTTCGCAATGGGAGGTGATTGCGTTGCCAGAGGATTGGCCGCAGGGCAGCGAAGCCTGGCTGGTGCGGTCCATCGGTGGACAGCCCCGGCCGACGCTGCTGAGCCGACCCATAGCGAGTTCGCCACAAGTCGTGCGAATCTTCACGCCGCTTGCCGGTTCCGATGACGATTGGCAGTCATCGCAAGCCGAGGTCGGGCAGAAGGGCAGCATTCAGGCGCTGCGGGTGCGTGAGCAATTGGTCCTCGCCCAGCATCACCCCACAACCGACGGTTTCATGGCCCGGCTGTTCGCTTTGCGTGGTGCCCAGGCCAACCCGATCGGGCAGGTCGTGCTCGATGTCGCCGAGGCGGGCGGCCGATGGACCGCCGTGCCACAGGGTCAGGCCGCCGCCATCCTCGCCGGCCCACGCGATCTGCCGCAGCGAATTCATCAAGCAGAAGAGGATGCCGATCCGCCCGGCCCCCGCCGTGCGACGCTCGACCTGCAGGGCCAGGCCGTCGGCGAGCCGACCACCTTCGCGATCGACCACACGAGTTCGAGCGCCCAAACCGCCGACTACATCATTCTGCTGGGCGTGGTGATGATCTCGACGATTCTGCTCTTCAGCTTTTGGCGGCGTGATCCGTCGCTCAACGAATTGACGCTGCCCGACGACCTGGTGCTTGCGGCGTTGTTTCGTCGGGGACTCGCAGGGCTGATCGATCTCGCTCCGGGGATTGCTCTAGCGCTGGTGGGTTGGGGGGTGAGTTATGAACAGTTGATGCAACGTTGGCCTGGCCGGGGCATGGGGGCGGACTGGGCGATGATGACGCCGGGCCTGATCGCGATTGCGGTCACGGTGATGCATGTCGCGATCAGCGAAGCCCTCACCGGCCGCAGCCTCGGCAAAGTCCTGCTGGGCCTGCGTGTCACCGACCTCAAGGGCAACCGCCCCACCGCCCGCCAGGCCCTGATCCGCAACGCTCTGAAAACCTTCGATCTGATCGCTTACCTCCTGCTTATCCTGCCGATCGTCAGCCCGTACCGCCAACGCTTAGGCGACATGGTTGCGCAAACGGTGGTCGCGTCCAAAGCCGCCCCGCCGCCGCCGGAAGATTGATGCAGTGGCCAAGTTGAATTTTGGTTTGTCTTGATGTGCTGGTTCCTTTCTAACTCAATACACCATGCGTTATCTCGCGATTGATTTAGGTGACAGGCGGACCGGGTTGGCGGTCGGGGATGATGAGACGTTTCTGGTTTCGCCGGCGGGAACGATCGAGACAGGCAACACATCGGAACGGCATCGGCAGTTGCTTGCGGCGATCGCGGAGCAGCAGCCCGATGCGTTGGTGGTGGGTTGGCCGTTAAACATGGATGGCAGCGTTGGGCCGGCGGCGAAAAAGATTCAACAGGCCGCGGATCAACTCGGCAAGGCGACGGGGTTGGAAGTGCATCTGGTCGATGAACGGCTGACCTCGGCGGACGCAGACGACCAGATGGCCCGCACCGGCTGGACGCATGGCCAAAAGAAAGCCCGCCGCGACGCCT
The DNA here is from genome assembly GCA_964523485.1 of uncultured Phycisphaeraceae bacterium. Lineage (GTDB taxonomy): Bacteria > Planctomycetota > Phycisphaerae > Phycisphaerales > Phycisphaeraceae > Algisphaera. Next base: position 74,874 of record CAZFZS010000013.1, read on the forward strand.
TGGCCGCCGCGAATATCCTGCGGAAATTTTTAGACATCGAGTAGCCGCGGATTGGCATCCGCGGCTTCGTAAATTGAATCACCCCGGCGGGAGGTCGGCCGGGTCGATGCCCGAGCCTTCGCTCTCGGCTGCGGCCTGGATCACGCGGCGACGCATCGGCGCGGCGTTGCCACGCGGCATCGCGATGACCCCGGTCCGGGCGAGTTCCAGAATGCCATACGGCGCGAGCAGGTCGGTAAACGCTTCGAGCTTCTCTTCCGTACCCGCTAACTCAATCATCAACCGATCCGGCGACACATCCACGACTTTCGCCCGGAACAGATTGGCCAGCGTCGTGATCTCTTCACGCTTGTCCGCGGCGCCGGCCTCGGTCTTGGTCGAGACCTGCACGAGCACGAGGTCACGCTCGACGTAGCCGACGTCTTGGTAGTCCACGACCTTGACCACCGGCACGAGCTTCTGCAACTGCTTACGGATCTGCTCGAGCACCGCGGAGTTGCCGATGACCACGATCGTCATCCGCGACAGCTCGGGATTCTCGGTCCGCCCGACGACGAGGCTGTCGATGTTGAACCCGCGGGCGGCGAACATCCCCGCCACCTGGGCCAGGACGCCCGGCTCGTTGGTCACCAGCGCAGCAATGACATGCCGCATCACAAATTGCTCTTCGGAATCAGCCATCGCCGCATCATATCAAGACCGGATATTCTGACATGCTCACCAGTCCTCCGAACGATTTGGACGATTTTCTCTTATTAATCGACAAACGTTGTTTGTGGGTGGAAAAGCTGTGCGTATCTTCGGATTTGAGGGCACAGAAACGGACTTGGCAGCCGTAAAGACGCAAGTCGATACACGCTGAGGAAATTTACGTGCCGAATTTGAATACATAAGTTCAATTTCAGCAAAATGATACGATCGAATCTAGATATTTCACGAGCTGCTTAAAGGAATCACCGCAGTTTGCGTAATCTCATGTTTTCTTGGTCAGATTTACAGACAACTTGTGGATAACGTTGGTGAAAGTCCTCTTATCTCGCAGAATGATAATGATTTATTTACCCAGATCAGCATAAATGGCTTGTCATCTCACCAGACGAAACGCATCTCGCCGAAGTTCGGCAGGAGTTGTCGGCTGCCCAGCGGGTACGGGGCGGGGTAGTAAATAAAAAACGCCCGGCCGATCATCAGCCCCCGCGGGACGACACCCGCATTCATCGAGGATCGGCCGAACGGGTCGGGATCGATTTGATCGAAATACTGCTGCTCGATCCAAGGTTCGATGTCCCGCCAAAACCGGCTGTCCTCACTGTTGGGCGAGTTGTCGCCGAGCACGTAGAACTCATCCACCTCGAGTCGGGCCGGTTCACCGACTACATTGCCGGTCAGGTCCCGGCTGAGTCCGCCTCGCCCGTTGCGGCCGTTGATCGAGCGGCGGCTGGCGTAGTACAGATCGCGGTCGAGCTGGACCTGATGCAGCGTAACTTGCCCGGCTGACGCCTGGACTGCGATGCTCACATCCGGCGTTAAGCGGGGCGGCGGACGGTCTTGGATCACCTGCCAATCGACATCAAACCGATGCCGCAGCACCACCTGCCCATCGACCCAGAGCAGGGCTTCCTGATCGACGTACCAGAACTCGATCGCGGTCGAAGCGTTTGAGGCAAGCGTCAGCGGGATGGATTGCTCCGCGATGAGGCGTGGGCCATCGTTCGGCCCGGGGTCGACGGTGAGCAATGAAACCTTGTCGATCTCGAACCGCGCGATCAACGGCTGCGGGCGATGCTCCAGCCTCGCTGAGGTTCGCAGCTCGATCGCGACATCATGTGCTTTTTCATCGGACTGTACGACGGTCGCCAAGCGGATGTCTTCGATCGGCTCGTAGCTGCGGTATCGGCTGTTGGCGAGGTTGTACGGATAGTCCGTGCCGCGGCGGTGGTAGCCCGACCAGTCGAAGCGGAGTTCACCCCGCCCGCCCGTCGCGGCCATCGCGTCAAAGCGGTAATTGCGACGCCAACCGGTTTCCGCATTGCCTAGCTCCCAAGAGCCCATCTCCTGCTGCGCAACTGCACCCTCCGAAAGCGCCGTTGCCACTTCCGGGGGTTGCCAGGGGCAGGTCCAGCGGGTGTTGGGTGGGTCGTGGCGGTTGTCCAGGCCGTGGTCCAGCGGTACGAAGCGGCTGTCGTAGATGGGCTGCCAGATGGCCCGTTGCACTTTCTCCCAGTGCCGATTGGCTTGCGGGTCGGTTTTGCGGGCAATCTGCCAATCGGATGAACGAGGGACGAGGGACGAGGAATCAGCAGGAGCGGCGTCGGGCGTTTGCTGGAGGGGTCGGGTGTAGATATTGCCGTCGAGGATGGCGACTTCTTCGCCGGGCAGGCCGACAAGGCGTTTGATGTAGTTGGCTCTTGGGCCGGGCGTGTGGTCGGCGTTTTCACGCTGGGGGTTGCGGAACACGACGACGTCCCAGCGCTGCGGCTCGGCAACGTGGTAGAGGTATTTGTGCACCAGCAGCCGATCGCCAGCCCGCGTCGGTTCCCCGGCCGGCACGACATTGTTGAACCGACACATCGGGCAGACCGCCGACTGGTCGTTGTACAACGCCGGCTTGCCGGACTGGTCGAACTTCAATTCGTAGCCACATTGTGCGCAGGTCGTCCGTGCGTGCTGTCCCAGCAGCGTCGGCGCCATCGACCCGGTCGGAATCACAAACGCCTCGACAACATAAGCCCGGAAAACAAAAGCAAGGATGAAGGCGATCACGATCGACTCGAACGTTTCCTTAATCGAGTCCTCGGATTTGGGGACCTGAGGACTTGGGGACTTGTGGACTTGAGCCGACATGCTGTGCATGGTATCGCGTCGACTCGCTGGATCAGTCGTTACACTACGCCCGGGACGTGGGCACGCTGCTATTCCAAGTCCCTAAATCCCCAACCCCCAAGTCCCCAGCCCATGCTCTCCGCCCAGTTCTTCATCAGCCTGATGGTCATCCTCGTGGTGCTGCACACCATGCTCGGGGCGACGGCCTACCTCATCCTGCTCGAACGCAAGGTCGCCAGTTGGACCCAGGACCGCATCGGGCCCAACCGCACGAACTTTTCGTTCGGCCTGGACGACCTCTGGAAGAAGCTGGGCGTCTATAAACTTTTCGAAGGCAAGACTCACCTTGGCCTCGGCCAGGCGCTCGCGGACGGGTTGAAGCTGTTCATCAAGGAGGACTACACCCCGCCGCATGTCGACAAGGCGTTGTTTATGCTCGGGCCGATCCTCGCGGTTGTGCCGGCGATGATCGGCTGGGCGGTGATCCCCTGGGGCGGGCTATGGGACTTCCCGGGGATTCAGGCGTGGGACTGGCTGCCGCTGATCGGCGGGATGCAGCTGGTCGAGGCGGGGCGGGGCAGCGTCGCCGTCGCCCCGGTCGGCATCGGGCTGATCTACATCCTCGCGATCGGCTCATTGGCGGTGTACGGCGTGGTCATCGGGGCGTATGCCAGCAACAACAAGTACGCCTTCCTCGGCGGGCTGCGGGCGACCGCACAGATGCTCAGCTACGAAATCCCGATGGGCCTGTGCGTGTTGATGGTCATCCTGACGTTTCACACGGCCGATGCCGGCCTGATCGCGAATCTGCAAGCCGGCTGGGGCGGCGAGGGGGCGTGGGGTATCTTCATCCACCCGCTGTTGGCGATCATCTTTTTCATCTGCGTACTGGCGGAGTGCAACCGAGCGCCATTCGACCTGGCCGAGGCCGAGCAGGAACTGGTCGGCGGCTTCCACACCGAGTACGGCTCGATGAAATGGGCGTTGTTTTTCCTCGGCGAATACATGCACATGATCACCGGGTCGGCGTTTTTCGTCGTGATGTTCCTGGGCGGGTGGGACCTGCTGCCGTTTGTTGGGCTGCTGCCGCCGCTTAATGAGATGGGCCTCATCGGCGGGACGCTGCTGGTGCTGCTGAAGTTTGGCATCTTTGCGTTCAAGGTATTCCTGCTGCTGTTTTTAATGATGTGGGTCCGCTGGACGCTGCCGCGGTTCCGCTTTGATCAGCTGATGAAACTGGCCTGGCGGGGCCTGATCCCGATCACGCTGGTGATGCTGCTGGTGTCGGGGGTGTTGGTGTTTCTCGATCCGTGGGGGCTGAAGCTCTGGCTGCTGGTGGCCAACGTCGTCGTCGGCGTCGGCGCCGCCTGGGTCGGCCCGAAGCTGCCACAGGGCCCACCAGTCAACCGCCGCGTCAAACTCCCCGGCTCACGCTTCAGCGGGCTGGAGACGGCTTGAGAATTTTGGCAGGACGACAGGATGCAGGATGATGAACAGGATTAAAATTTTTGATTTTGGATTTCGATTGCACGGCACGTCATTGAATGAAATGACTTAGCGAATACAGTTTTTGTTTCGAGTAGGTGGGCGGAATGATGCAAAACTTGAGTTGACCGAAAACATTCGCTTAAAGCAAAATCTCCGTTTCCAATCCTGTTTATCCTGATGCATCATGTCATCCTGTCGAAAAGGTTTTGAATCATGATCAAATTCCGGTGTGGGTCTTGTGACAAGAAGATTGGCGTACCCGAGCAAGCAGCGGGCAAGCGGGTGCGATGCCCCAGCTGCAAGGAGCCGACGCGGGTTCCCGCGATTGAGCAGGACATCGCGGCTTTTGATACCGACGCTTTGGCCAGCTCTGCCCCTTCGCAAGGCGGGAGGCCGGACCTTGACGCACTCGCGGCGATGGAGGCGGGCAGCGCTTCCGAAGGGCTGCAGTCGGTCGATCCGCTGCCCAAACCCTCCGCCTCGGTTTCGGCCGCTGATCGGGCCGAGGATCGCGACATCAAGGTATGTCCCAAGTGTGGCGCTCAGGCGGCTGCCTCGGCGAAGATCTGTGTCAACTGCGGCCACGGCTTCGGTGGATTGGGCGCGAAAGGCCGGGCTCGGGCGAGCAAGACCGCGTTGTTCGCCGGCCGATCCGGCATCGCGATCGGCGGCGGGCTGGTGACCGCATTGGTCGCCGGTGTCATCTGGGCTGCGGTGGTGCGATACACCGGCTACGAGATCGGGTGGTTGGCATGGGGGCTGGGCGTCGGCGTGGGCTTTGCCGTCGCGGTCATCGCCCGGACTCAGAACCAAGGGGTCGGCGTGGCTGCAGCGGCGGTGGCCTTGCTGGGCTGGACCGCCGGCAAGCTGCTGATCCTCTATTGGGCCCTGCCCGCCATCACTGCCGCAGAGATGCAGGAATTTACCGAAGCCTTCGGCGACCTGATGAGCAGTGAAGAAATTGTCGAGATGCAGGTCATCGAAGAGCTCCACGAAGATGGCGAGATCGACGAGGCCCTTTACGAAACCTGGTTGATCGATGAGCAGACCCCGGAAGAACGAGCCCAGATCGATCGCCTCGTCGCCGATTGGATCGCGATCAACGGCGACCCCGAGTCGATCGAATTCGACCTTGAAACGGAGATGCGCAACAGCATCAACGAACTAGGCCCAATCAACGCCATGATCGAGTTCGAGATTATCAGCTGGATCGATGCGCTCTGGGTCCTGCTGATGCTCAGTTCGGCATGGAAAATCGGCTCGGTCGGCTTTGAAGGCGAGTGACCTTTTTGACAGGATGACAGGATTTGCAGGATGAACAGGATTAGAACATTTTGAATTTTGATTGAAGATTTTTGATTAGGACGATGAAGGTACTTTGCTGATCCTGTTCAATCCTTAAAATCCGGTCATACTGCCAAAATCGCCTTCCGATCCAAGACCAGCGACATGAAACACTACGACTGCATCGTCATCGGGACCGGGCCTTCGGGGCAGAAGGGCGCGATCCAGGCGGCCAAGCTCGGCAAGAAAGTCGCCATCATCGAGAAGAACAAGGTGCTGGGCGGGGCGCAGATCAACACCGGCACCGTGCCTTCCAAGACACTGCGCGAGGCGGCCGTCCAACTCACCGGGCAGAACCGTCGCGGCCTTTTCGGCGAGGCCTACCGCGTCAAAAAAGACATCACCGTCGCGGACCTCATGGGCGCCTCGCAGAACGTGATCCGTCACGAATGGGACGTGATCCGCGATCAGTTCGACCGCAACGGCATCGACCTGATCTGGGGCAAAGCCCACTTCGAGGGGCCAAATCTGCTGCAGGTCGTGCGCGATGAAGAGTCGGAGATGATCACGGCGGACAAGTTCCTCGTCGGCGTCGGCACAAAACCCGCCCGACCAAAGTCTGTGCCGTTCAACGGGCGAACGATCATGACCAGCGATGAGCTGCTGCGTCTGGATCGGCTGCCGAAGACCATGATTGTCGTCGGCGGCGGCGTGATCGGCACGGAATATGCCTGCATCATGGCCACGCTGGGCGTCCGCGTCACGCTGGTCGAGGGTCGACATCAGGTGCTGGGCTTTCTCGATCAGGAGATTGCCGGGGCATTTCAGTATTTCATGCGGCAGGAGGGCATCACGCTTCGGCTGGGCGAAAAGGTCAGCGCGATCCGCGAGGTCGAACACGCCCGGGGCGTCAACGGCAATGGCAAACGCAACGGCACGGGTGAAGAACAGGGCGAGCTGGTCCAGGCCGAGCTCGAATCCGGCAAGAAACTGCATGCCGAAACCTTGCTTTACGCCGTGGGTCGGCAGGGCGTCTGCGGGGCGCTGGGGCTGGACAACGTCGGCATCACCTTCGACGACCGAGAACGGCTGAAGGTCAACGAAAATTACCAAACCGATGTCGAGCACGTCTACGCGGCAGGCGATGTCATCGGCTTTCCTGCGCTGGCCTCGACCAGCATGGAGCAGGGCCGACGTGCGGTCTGCCACGCGTTCGGTCAGGACGTGGGCAATTACAACGTGGACCTGTTTCCCTACGGCATTTATGCCGTGCCCGAAATCTCGATGGTCGGCAAGACCGAGGAACAGCTCACCGAAGAGGGCATCCCCTACGAAGCGGGCATCGCCCAGTACCGCGAAATCGCCCGCGGCAAAATCCTCGGTGACGAGCAGGGCATGCTCAAAATGCTCATCCATCAAGAAACGCACAAAATCCTGGGTGTCCACGTCATGGGCACGAACGCCACCGAACTAATTCACATCGGCCAAGCGGTGATGGCCCTGGACGGCGACGCAGAATTTTTCATCAATAACGTGTTCAACTTCCCAACGCTCGCTGAGTGCTACAAAGTCGCCGCGTACAACGGGTTGAACAAGCTCGCACATATCCGTTGAACAAAGCAGAGCCGAGGGATGGCTATCCCTCGGCTTTTGCAATCACGCGTCCGCCGGGGCGTCGGCCGGTCTCTCGCTTGAACGCCCGGCTGAATGACGCTTCGGATTCGTAACCCAATCGCTGCGCAGCCTGGGCCACGGTCACGCCCTCCTCGCTCAACCAGGTCGATGCGAGGTGCATTTTCCATCGTCTCACGTAAGCCACCGGGGTCTGTCCGACGGTGTCGGCAAAGCGTTTGGCGAAGGCGGATCGTGACATGTAGACCGCGTCCGCGAGTTGCTGAACCGACCAGGCTTCGGCCGGTTGCCGTCGAATCATGAGCAGGGCCCGACCGATTTCCGGGTCGCGTAGCGCCGCCAGCCACCCGCCCCGTGCATCGGGGTAGCGATCGACCCATGCCGAGATCGCAGCGATGACCAACACATCCGCCAGCCGGGCGATCGTCACCTCGCTGCCCGGCCGGTTGGCCTCCGCTTCGGCTCGCATCAGGTCAAGCACACCCCGAATCCGGGGATCGGCCCCGTTGATCGTAAGTTGACGCGGCAGCAATCGAACCAGATGAGCCACCGCCGGTTGCTCGAATTGCACCGCCCCGCAGACCATCCGGCAGGGCTCGCCGCCGCCTTCGAGCGTCAGGATCTCATACCGGTGATTGACGTGCTGCCGTGTCGTATCGACCAGCCGAGTCGGCGCCGTGTCCTGAGAACCCATAAGCAAATGCCCGTCGCCGTGCGGGACGACGACCAGATCGCCGGGTTCGAGTAATCGTTCCGCGGCATCCTGGACCCGCAGCCGACATCGCCCGTGCGTGACGGCGTGAAACATCACGCAGTCCGGCATCGGCGGCAGATCCAGCCCCCACGGTTCGGAGAAATAGCTGCGGGTGTAGAACACGCCGGTCGTCTGCAGCGAGGACAACACCTCACCGAGTTCATCGGCCGCACCGGGGAATTCGGGTCGCTCGCTCGCGCTATTCATGCCCACGTCCCCATCAGTCCAAACTTTGGACGCTCGGCCATAACCGCAAGACCCCGCGCCATCGTCAGGCCGACGCCTTCATTTTAACTTTCTTTCATCACCGAAGCACGTCGCTTGGGTGAGCCCAAAACCCCTTTTAAGGAGCTTTCGTGATGTCTGAAAACCACCCTCTGACCCCATCGATCCGCCGTGTCCTGGTGACCGGAGGCAACGGCAAGACCGGCCGCCGTGTCGCCGACCGACTCGCCACACGCGGCGTCGAGGCTCGGATCGGTTCACGTTCCGCGGCAGTGCCGTTCGACTGGCATGACGATGCCACCTGGCCCGCGGCACTCGACGGCGTAGATGCAGCCTACATCGCTTTCTATCCCGACCTGACCGTGCCGGGCACGGACACCCTGCTCGGTCGCTTTGCCGAGGCAGCCAGGGATGCTGGGTTGCAACGCCTGGTCATCCTGTCCGGCCGAGGCGAGGAAGGGGCGCTTGCCTGCGAACAAGCCGTGGCGGCCTCGGGCATACCCACCACCGTCGTCCGGGCCAGCTGGTTCTGTCAGAACTTCAGTGAAGGCCCGTTCATGGATGGTGTGATGCAGGGTGTGATCGCCTTGCCGGCCGGGGACGCGGTCGAGCCTTTCATCGATACCGATGACATTGCGGACGTCGCGGTAGCGGCACTGACCGAAGCCGGGCACGCCGGCCAGGTCTACGAAGTAACCGGGCCGAAAGCGATCACTTTTGATGAGGCCGCTAAGCACATCAGCCGTGCCGCCGGGCGGCCGGTCCGCTATGAGCCGATCACCCACGAAGCGTTTATCGATGGGTTGCGTGCCGCGGGCTTGCCGGCCGACTATGTTGACTTGCTGGATTACCTGTTCAGCGAAGTTTTAGACGGCCGCAACGCCCAGCCTCAGGACGGGGTCGAGCGGGCATTGGGTCGGTCGCCGCGAAGTTTCGCGGAATTCGCCCGCGATGCCGCCGCTGCCGGGGCGTGGGCCGACCGAGAGGCGGTGGCCTCGTGAACAACGCGACCTTCCTGATATCGCTCGCCGGTGCGATCGGCAGCGGCTTGATTGCCGGCGTGTTCTTCGCTTTTTCGACGTTCATCATGCCTGCACTGGCCAGGACGACCGGTCCCCACGGGGCCGAGGCGATGCAGCACATTAACCGCACCGTGCTCAATGGCTGGTTCCTGAGCGTGTTCATGGGTACCGCTTTGCTTTGCCTGCTGATTGTCGGCCTGTCGTTCGCATCGGACGGGTCAGGACGGACCTGGTTGGCCGTCGCCGGGGCAGGGCTTTACCTCATCGGTACCTTCGGGGTAACGGTGGCGTTCAACGTGCCGATGAACGAAGCTTTGGCGTCGATGCCGCTGGGCGAGCCCACGACGGACTCGTACTGGCAACACTATCTGCTGCGATGGACACAGTGGAACACCCTGCGGACGCTGGCCGCCACTGCGGCATGCCTGCTGCTGATCCTCGCGTTGATGCGATGAACAGCCCAACCAATGCTCGACCGCCCCGTCCCGCCGCCGGCCTCTCCGCCGGTATCGGGGCGGTCGGCAATGGCGGGCCGCGATGGATATGGACGATAATGAACCGCATGAAAAAGACCGCCCTGCTGCTCCTCTTGGCCGCCACATTGTTTACCACCGGTGGCTGCACGTATTACGAGATCGTTGACCCGCGCACGGACAAGCGGTATTACACGCATTCGATGCAGCACAAGGAATACAAGGACAACGCGGTCGTGAAGTTCAAGGACGAGGCGACCGGGCGGACCGTGGTCTTGCCGGGCTATGAGGTTGAGAAAATCAGCCAACGCGAGTTCAAAGCGAAGGTCAATCAGCAGATCGCGAATCAACCGCGATAGTCTTCGGTTCTTGAAACCGCATCTACACAGATTGCATGTTTAGCGGGCGACGCGAAGCGTCCCGCGGCCCTGGTGTCATATGAATCTACGGGCGGCTTCGTCGCGTCCGCTAAATCGGGAAACGGCGGACCGTTCTATAGTGCTCTCATGTGCACCCTCCGCTTCGGCATCCTCGGCACGGGCAATATCGCGGGACAATTCGTCGGCGATGTCGCCGGGGCAAAGCGGTCACGTGTCGTCGCGGTCGGCTCGCGGTGCGACGATTCAGCGATTCGATCTCGAACCGGCCGCCTGCCATGGCAGCTACGAAGCCTTGCTGGCGGATGAACAAGTCGAGGCGGTCTATCTCTCGCTGCCGAACCATCTGCACCACGCGTGGACGCTCAAGGCGTTGGAGGCGGGCAAGCATGTGCTCTGCGAGAAGCCGATCGCGATGAACGCCGGTGAAGCCGAGGCGATGTTCGACACCGCCGACCAGCACGGCCTGACGCTGATGGAAGCGTTCATGTATCGCACCCATCCGCTGACCCTCGCCGTACAACAGGCCGTTGCGGATCAAGCGATAGGCCAACTCAAAATCATCCGGGCCAGCTTCTGCTACCGCACGAACAAGACCGATGGCAACGTCCGCTTTGACCCCGCGATCGGCGGCGGGGCGTTGATGGACATCGGCTGCTACTGCCTGAGCTTCGCTCGCCTCTTCGCCGGGGCTGAGCCGACCGATGCCCGCATCGTCGGCCACCTCCACGACACCGGCGTCGATGACTACGCTTGCGTCACCTTAAAATTCCCCAACGACATCACCGCCGCTTTAACCTTTGGCATGACCGTGCAGCTCGATAACACCGCCTACCTCGGCGGAACGGATGGTTACATCGAGATCCCCGTGCCTTGGAAACCGCCGGTGAAAAACGCCCAATACATTCTCGCCGGCCAACGCCCGCCCAAGATGGACCACGATGGCAAAACCGTCCAGGCACCGCCGCGCGAAACTGTCACGGTCGATGCCCCCGCCCCGCTCTATGGCATGGAGGCGGATGTCTTTGCCGCCGTCGTCGCGGGTGAAACACCCCTGCCTGTTACACGGCAGGACAGCGTCGGCAACATGCAACTGCTCGACCGGTTGCGCGAGCAGTTGGGTTTGGCTTGGTGATTCGTCAAGTCACTGATTTGTAATTCAAGCCGGGGATGAGGCTTTGCGAATCCCCGGATATCGCCAGTGACACGATCCGCGGATTCGCCGAACCTCATCCCCGGCTTGGGCTGTATGTTGTTTCATCATGATCGACCCCGACGCTTTGCCCGTGCCGGACCTTGGCTTAAGTTGCCGGGAGTGTGGCTATCCCCTGGCGGGTTTGCCCGAGCGGCGGTGTCCGGAGTGCGGATGGCGGTTTGAGTTGGATGATTGCATCCCGGTGGGCGATGCCCCGCCGTTGTTTGCCGATGGTCAGCCGGTGCGGGGTACGCCGGAGGTGGTGGAGTTGCTGGACCTGTATCAGGTGCCATACGTCAAGCTGACCGGGCCGATTGAAGCGGTGCTGGGCGGGTATCTCGGGCCGGCTTTGAATCAGCCGACCGCGCCGCTGGGCGTGATCCGCCATCGCTACCTCGATGCGATTGATCTGCTGCGTCGGCTGAAGCTGGGCGAGCCGTTGCCCGATCCGCCGATGCCCGCGATCGAGGGGGCAGAGTGGTCTTGTAGCGGATGTGGCGAGGACAACCCGTCGAACTTTGAGATCTGCTGGAACTGCGGGCAATCGGCAAGTCGATAGGCAATGAAAAACCTCGGGCTTTGGCTTGGCTGTGGTAACCTAGTCGGATGGCCTCGGGGACGTCACTGGTCGGTCGTCGGGTGGTTCAGCCGGGCTCTGCCGGGCAGAGGTCGCGTGCCGGTTCATCGCGTCCAGTTTCACGTATGACGATTCAACTGCCCAAGCTGCGTCATGCCGCCCTCAGCCACCCGGGCAAGAAGCGGCTGGCCAACGAAGACGCCTACGCCATCGACGCCCGCACCGGGCTGTTTGTCGTTTGCGATGGCATCGGCGGCCGACCTTCGGGCGAGGCGGCTTCGCAGATCGTGGCCTACAGCCTCGCCCACGCTCTGCGTCGTCGCGTCCGGGCAGTCGACCGACTCGACTCGGAGATCATCAAGAAATTCCTCGCTTCGTCCATCGTCGAGATGAATGAGCAGCTTCACGAACACGCCACCGCCATCCCGACGCTCGAAGGGATGGGCTGCACACTCGTCGCCGCTTTGTTTGATGCGCGGATGGCCTTTCTGGTCTACGCCGGCGACTCGCGGGCCTACCTGCTGCGCGGCGGCAAGCTGATCCAACTCACCAAGGACCACGTCAGCACCGACACGAAACTTAAGGAATGCGAAACCACCGGCGAGATGGTCGACGTCGGCGAACGCCGATTGCTGGTCCGCTACGTCGGCATGTCACGACCCGTCAAGCCGACCGTCGGCACACTCAAACTCGAACCCTTCGACCGACTGCTCCTCTGCAGCGACGGCTTGACCGACCCGGTTGACGACGAAACTATCCGCACCCTGCTCAAAGTCCACGACGACCCGAATCTATGTGCCAAGGAACTGATTGACACCGCCAACGCCGCGGGCGGCCCGGACAACATCACCTGTGCGGTGATCGACTACGAAGGTGCTCGGCCGATGACCGACAAGGACCGCGAGAAGCCGCCCCGCTCGCCGCAAGAACTGCCGCATGGCGTGGCAGAACGCACCCTCTCCGCATTGAAATTGCTCGAGCAGGATCTGACCTGGCTGCAGGAAGGCGCCCGCGAATCGGCCCACCCCGTCCGCCTCACCGCCTTGGCCGCCGCGAAGCGTCGTTTGGGTAAAGACACTTACCGTGACTTCCTTAATCGCAGCCCCAGCCATGCGCCTAGCCATGTGTTTCATCAGGCGTGCACCCACCCCGACGCGCCTTGGCGGGCGGCTTATAGCGAGCACCTCGCCCAGCTCGAAAATCCCTTAACCAAGCTCACCGGCGGCGGCATCCGCCTGTCCCCCCTGCTCAGCAGCGACGAAACCGCCCGCATCTACCGCGACCTCTGGCGGGGCTGGCGCCGCGTCGAACAACGCTACTTCGTCACCTGTCAACGCGACGCGATCCACGAATCCGAAGCGACCCTCGACATCCTCATCAATCACATGCTCGCCAGCGTCCAAACCCTCGCGGGCCTGCTCAAATTCCTGCCGCGATATATGCGGTGATGCCGAACATTTGGTGTGTAACGTGAATCGTCCGCGCATTTTCCCCATCACCCTCAACCCACTCCTCACAGCGCGATCGACTGCTGACGCTTGCGGTACCGGTTCGGCGTCATCGTGAACCGTTTGCGGAATTGCTGATGGAAATGCCCGAGGTGGTTGAACCCTGCATCGAGCGCGATGTCCAGCACACTGCGGCGGGTCTGTTCGAGCAGACGGGCGGCGTGGTTCAGCCTCGCCGTCGTGATCAACTGCATCGGGGTCTGATCGAAAGCCTCTCGGCAAACTCTTGCCAGATGCTCACGGGTCACCCCAGCCGAGGCGGCAAGATCGCTCACACTGAAATGGTGCAGCTCATCCTGATGCATGATTTTATTTAACCAGTTCGATTGACGCGCGGACATGGCCACCTCACTCAGCACGCGGTCGAGCGTCAACAGGAAACGGTCGAGCACCAATCGGCTGCGACCGCCCGGCTGCATGAACGTCATCCCCAACGCCCTGCACGGCTACAGCGATTATGAGGACGTCGATGCTTCGACCAACGTCTTCCCGACGGAAATCAACTGGCTGAAGAACCTCAGCACCTCGCGGGTCAAGCAGGCGAAGAACTCACCTAAAGGCCTGACCGTCCAGGCCGCGCGATGCGAACTGCGACCCAACGAAGCCAGCCTGCACGACGCCCGGCTGATCCACGGCAGCGACCCGAACCGAAGCAACCGCCGCCGCTGCGGCTACACCATGCGCTTCATCCCCGCCAGCGTGATGTTCGAACAAGAGGACCCCCGATGGCCCCACCAGATCTACCACGCCCGCGGCCAGGGCCACCCCGACAATCAATACGCCGACCATACCAAAGACTACCCCGAACTCTTTGAGCAGCGATAAAACACGGGCAATAGTCATTGACCCGTTGTTGACCAACGGTGTGCATTCTGCAGAAAAATGGGTTAATTCTCGAGCATCTGCTCGCGGTCGGCTTCGGTCAGTTGGCCGCGGTGCTTGGGGTCGAGTAGCAGCATCCGCCAATCGTCGGGTTCTTCGCCACCAAAGCGTTCGCGATCAGGAGGGTCCCATCGATTAAATCCGAAGTCGTCTTCGCCATCGGACCCGAACGAGTACACGATCAGGCCGAACTTAGCGGTACGAATCGCGAGCGGATTCCCCCACGGATCGGTCGGCGGGATGTCCTCCCGCGCGATCTCCTCAATCCGCTCCGGCCATCGGCCATGTGAGAGCCGGTATTTCTCGGCTTCGAGGCCGTAGAAGTGACAGAGCAGCAGCACCGAAACCTGGCGTTCAGTCCGAAGCCCGGCAGCTAAGGCGTTGGGTGTGTAATAGCCCTGATCGTTTGCAAAATCGGCAAAGTCTTCATCAACCTTACCTGTTTGGTCGACCATTTTCGCCGCCGTCTGAAACTTGCGGAATTCATCAATGGTTGCAAGCTGAACGGACCCCGGACAGACACGGGTATAAGCCATGACAACTCGTTCAGTCTGTCTTATCCACCAAAACTCTTCCTGCTCGAACGGCTCTTCCGATATCGCTTCGATGATGGTTTTCTCAACTTCTTCCCAGACGTCTTCTAACAGCATGGCGTTGTAATGAGCTCTGTTTATCGTTCGGTCCGGATCTTTAAGCAGAACCAGATCGCGATACATCTCAAGCCTCATCGTTCGCAGAAGAGAACGTTTGTCGATGGCCGACATCACAATCTGCTGAAGACGATCGGTCTGTTGCGTGCTCAAAACGTGTCGGCTTAACAACTCTTCGGCAGCGCTGTAGCCCATCGCGACAAGCGATATTTCGACAAGTGCTGAGATGGTATTGATTTTATTTCGCAGCAACTCGGCCATCATGAATATATCGGCGACGCTACCCACCGCGGCATCGTGATCGCCGTTTGACGAGTACAGAAGTTGCCTGATATGAATCCAGCGAGCGAGCGCTCGAGAGTCACCGAGGATATCAAGGCTGGCTTGCATATCAGCATAGGGATCGAAGGGGTAATTGAAGTTTTCAAAAGCCCTTGCTGACTCAATCAGTTCGTACATGTGTTGGTTGGTTGCGGTCATCTGTTCGAGCGTTCTGATTTGATCCGGTTCGATGGCTTGGCCGAAGTGTGGCCAATCGGCACCGCCGATGATGGGCAAATCCTCTGGGTAGTCTTCAGGTTGATACAAAACTTCCGCCGCGGCGAAGAGGTAGCGGCTGCCGTTGTTTTCGGGTGCGACTTCGGCGGGTCTTTCGAGGGTGATGCCGCTTTGGGCGATTTCTCGGATCGCTTGCTCGACCGCCCGTTGGCCCCGGTGGTTGGTCCAGGTGATCCAGGCGATGCCGAGGATCAGGAGGATGACAATCAGGAGCGGCGTGTATTTCACCGCCCGCCAGGTCCATCGGCCGGTGAATTGAAGCAGTCGTTTGAATCGCGACCGCTTGGGTTTCGCGGGCTTTGCAGCCGGGCTGGGTGATGCGGGGGGAGTGGGGGAACCGGAAGAATCAGTCATGGTAGGATCAGCTTACGTGCAATCAGCGTAGCCGGGCTGCGGAAAACGGCTTGCGATGATGCATGATTGAGACTGTTCACTTGGGAGCCGACCGTTGACGATCTGGGTGCCGCTGCTGAATGTGATTTTGTTGTTGGCCACAGCGATGGTGCTGGGGTCGATTGCGGAGCGGCTGAAGCAGTCGGCGATTGTGGGGTTCATGTTGGCGGGGCTGCTGCTCGGGCCGAACGTGGCGGGGAAACTGCTGGGCGACACGATCGTGGACCGCGACACGATCCTGATGATCGCGGACCTGGGCGTGACGCTCTTGATGTTTACGATCGGGCTGGAATTTTCCTGGTCCCGGCTGCGGCGGCTGGGCGTCACGGCCCTGGGCATGGGGGCGATGCAGATCCTCATCACGATGGGCATCGCCATCGGCGTGACCCAGCTGTTTGGCTATTCCATTCAGGCGGGCATCGCGATCGGGGCGGTGGTGTCCCTGAGCTCGACGGGCGTGGTCATGCCGGCCCTGGCGCGGCGGGCGGAGGCGGACTCGGTGCATGGCCGATTCGCGCTGGGCATCCTATTGGTGCAGGACATTGCGGTGATTCCGCTGGTGCTGGTGGTCGCGGCGCTGGGCGGGTCGGCAGACGGTGAAGGAGGCGGGATCGCAGAAATCCTGATCAGCACGGGCAAGAGCTTCGGGATCGTCGCGGGGTTCGTCGTGTTCTTCGTGTTGTTCAGCAAATACGTCTTGCCTCGCGTGGTTGCATTCAATGCCCCGACCGGCAACCGGGATGTCACGGTCTTGTTTGCCATCGTCTTGTCGCTGGGCGCGGCGTGGGCGGCGTGGAGCTTGGACCTTTCACCGGCCCTCGGTGCGTTCATCGCCGCGATCTTCCTGGGTGAATCCGTCATCGCCCCACGCTTACGCGGCGATGTCGGCCCGCTCAAGGTTGTATTCGTCACGCTGTTCTTCTCGTCGATCGGGATGTTGGCCGACCCGGTCTGGATTTTTAAGAACATCGTGCCGGTCGCGATTGCGACGGGTCTTCTCATCACGCTCAAGCCGATGGTGATCTGGTTCGTCGGCCGCGTATTTAAGGTTTCGCATCGCCATGCCTTGGCGGCGGGGGTTTGCATGGCCCAGGTCGGGGTGTTCAGCTTCGTCTTGGCCAAGAGCGCATTGGACGGCGGGGTGATTGAAGAAAAGACGTTTTCGCTGATCGTGAGTTTCACGATATTGACGCTGTTTGCCACGCCTTACTGGGTCGCACTTGGGCCCTGGCTGGGATTCAAGGTCGAGGGTTTTCTGCGGAAGGTCGGCTGGGTTAAGACGACGTACACCGGCGAGGGCGCGATGAGCCGGGAGCTGAGCGGACACACGATTATTATCGGCTTCGGCCCGGCGGGTCGGGCGGTGGCCAATGCGATGTATTCAGCGGGTAACACGGTCGTCGTGGTCGACCTGAATCCGCAGTCCGTCGCTGCCGCCCGTGACATGGGCATGCGGAGTTACGTCGGCGACGCGAGCAGTGCGGACCTGCTCAAACAAGTCGGCATCAACAATGCTGAAGCACTCGTAATCACGCTACCGGACCACCGTCTGACGATGGCGGTCATCATCGAGGCCCGCGAGTTGGCACCGCGGCTGCAGATCATCGCCCGGGCTCGGTACCACCGCTATGTCGATCTGCTGGATGCGACGGGGGCGAGCATCGTGATCGATGAGGAAGCGACCGTCGGCGACCGCCTCAGTGAAACGCTACGCGTCTCGGCCCCGACCGATCCGGAGCAGGACCACAAGATTATCTCGGAAAACCCGCCGACGCCGGCTTGAGATCGTCCGGTAAAAGCCTGAAAAGAAACCGCTCTTTTTCATTGATTCTTTTGTGCTGGGTCAAGTGCACTAGGGTTTGTCCCGATGTTTTGGGCATGTCGATTGATGTCCGAAATCATGTCGCGTCCGGTAAGCCGGGCGAAATGGATTCGCGTCGATTGGCCCGGCCGATCCGTCGATTGCAATGGTCCTATCTCATCGCGTTGGGGCTGATCGCGGTGCTGACCACTGCGGCACATCTCATGATTACTCATGGGTTGGCCAAAGATCAGCCGGACGCGAAGCTCATCAACATGGCCGGCCGACAACGCATGCTCAGCGAGCAGATGGCCAAGGCCGCGGTGGGCTTGAGCCTGACCGAGCCGGGGTCGGCTGAGCATCGGGTCTGGTTCGATTCGCTGAATCACACGTTCCATCGCTGGAGCACGAATCAGGATGCCTTGCAGTTCGGCGACGCCTCGCGTGGCCTGACCGCTTCGACTGACATGCAGCTTCAACTGCTATATCAAAATGTCTCACCGACGGTGATCGCGATCCGCGAAGCGATGCAGCACATCCGCGATCACGATGCCGAGGTTCAATTCGCTGTCAAGCTCATCGAGCAACAAAAACAGTATCTGCCGTTCCAGGATGAAATCGTTAATCGACATGAAGTCGTGGCGCAGGCCCGCGTCGATTCATTCTATGAAACGATGTCCTGGCTCTTGGTCGTGACGCTGATCCTGCTGGTGCTCGAAGCGTTAATCGTGTTCGAGCCGACCGTCCGAGCGATGCGGAAGCTTGTCGATTCGCTGTTGGCTTCGAGCACGCTGATGTCATATCAGGCCCGTCATGATGAATTGACCGGCCTACCCAACCGCAGCGCACTGCTCGAACGGTTGGACGAGCTCTGCGATCCAAATAACGAAAACCACCACGCTTTTACGTTGCTGTTCATCGATTTCGATCGCTTCAAGATCATCAATGACAGCCTCGGCCACGACGTGGGTGACCAACTACTCCGCAACATCGCAAAGCGGATCGGACAGTTGGCTGAGCAAACGCGGTCGTATCAGGTCGAGGGCTATCGGCTGGGTGGCGATGAATTCGTCATCCTCGGGCTGGGCCACGCCGAGGAGTCCTTAGCCAAGGATTTTGCCCAGACCGCCTTGGACCTGTTCGCCCCGCCGCATCAGCTTGGCCCCCACCGCTGCGTATCGACCGCGAGCATCGGGGTGGTCGTGGGTGAGTCGGCCGGCCCGGGTCCATCAGGTGTGAAAGCGAATCTGCAGACACCGACCGACTTGCTGCGTCATGCCGACTTGGCGATGTTCCAGGCCAAGGAAGCCGGCAAAGGCCGATACATCTTCTTCGATGGTTCGATGTTTCAATACGTACACCGCCGCATGGAGATCGACCAGCAGCTTCATGCTGCGATGCAGAACGGCTTGTTGGAACTGCATTATCAGCCGATCGTCCAGGCCAACAGCAACAAGATCCATCGGGTCGAGGCGTTGTATCGTTGGAGCCATCCTTCGTTCGGCGTGATTGATAATGATGAGATTATCGATGTCGCTGAAGAAAGCGGATTGATCCATGAGCTGAGCGACTGGGCGTTTCGGCAGGTCGCGAATGACATCGCTTACTTCGACCGAAAACCCGGGCTACATGGCGTGACCATCGCGATGAACATCAGTCGAAGCGAAGCATTGGCTCCGACGTTTGTGGATCGGGTGAACTGGCTATTGGAAGATGAACCAAGGCTGCGCGGCCGACTCTGCCTGGAGTTTTCCGAAAATGTCATCGGCCGAAGCAGAGAGGCTTTCGCACGGATTCTTTCCAAGCTGTCGAGTCAGGATTTAAGCTGTGGGCTTGATGATTTCGGGCGTGAGCAATCTTCGCTGAGCTATCTCGCGACGCTGCCGATCCAGCAGCTGAAAATCGACCAGCAGGTCTTCCGTGCGGACGCACAGGTCGATGACCGTTCCTGGATGATTCCACGGGCGATCATCGCGTTCGCACATGGCCTGGGGATCGAGGTGGCGGTGATGGGACTCGATAGCCGCGATGAAGTCGCGGTCGCGTTGGACCTGACAGCGGACCATCTGCAAGGCAAAGCGATAAGCCGCAGCTACCGCCGTAATGAACTGCATGGAGCACTCGACCGTGAAGGCCGACTACGTCGCGCTGCCTAGAGATGGATAAGACTTGTTTAACTGAAATCCGCCAACAGGCCCTCAGGGATTCGAACCCCGACTAATTGGATCAGAACCAATCGTGCTACCGTTACACCAAGGGCCTATCTCGAACGGTCCATGCTAGACATCGGCCATCGCGGGGTCAATGCGTGATTGAGCCGGGAGCCAGGCCTTATTTACCTAAAATCTCCCGCGGGGACTGGCCCGTGACTTCTCGGATGACGCGATACGCCTGGGCGTAGCTGCCGAAGCCGGCGGCGTAGGCGGCCTGGGTGAGGTTGACTCGGCCGCCCCGGCCGACCCTGGCGAGGAACCGCTCGACCCGCTGCTCATTGCGGAAAGTAGTCAGCGTTTGGCCGATTTGCTTCTTGAACAGCCGTGAGAGATGGGGCCGACTGAGGCTACACAACTCCGCCAAGCGGTCGATGTCATCGTCGCCCGGCTCCCGTGGCTGGGCGATCAGATCGACCGCCTTTTGTACCGCGGGGTGCAGGTGCGAGCCCTGTGGTCGATCCGGTGCAGAGATGTATGCCGACCAAGCCTCGGCCAGCAGAAAGTTGAAGCCGGCGTTGGCGTGCTTGTCGTTCATTTCTGCCTGTCTGACCTGTTGACACAGCGCGGCGAGTTGACGCGTCGCGTCTTCACCGATGCGACGGTGCTGAACGCTGGGCGGTTCGGCTGTATCGGTCCATTCTCTCCAAAGCTCAAAGCCGGTTTCGTTTAAAAAAGTTTCGATGACATGCGGTCGAATGACCGCGACCCACATCTCGAAATCCTCGGCATACTCCACCAGGATGTGAACCTGCGTCGGCAGCAGCCAAAGCAGGCTGTCGGTCTGGATCTCGACCCGCCGATCCCCGATGACATACGCCGCCGACCCTCGGGTGACCAGGTTGAATTCCCATTCCAGATGTCGATGGCCCATCCGCATCGGCGGGAACAACCCCATCTGGTGACGCCAAAGCAGCCCCGATCGACCGTCGGGTACAGATATCTTTGCCGGTGGGGGCAGCATCGCCACACCTGATTTATCACGATTTGCAATCTTATTGCTCATCAGCGAGATGATCTCGGCGATCGAATGCCCATAATAACCTCGAATCAGTGCGGATTTAAAATTCCGCTCCACACACCCGATCTTAGCGAAGGATACCAGATGATCGCCTTAGAAACCGCTCCTGAAACCTTGTCGGCCGATGACCTGGCTGTGCCGGTCTGGCAGCCGGACCCGCGATTCGATCAGGACGACGAGCGATCGCGCGACTATATGTTTGACCTGAACGGGTTCATGGTTTTGAAAAACGTCCTGTCTGCCGAGGATCGGGACGAGATCAATGCGTTTGTCGATGCTCAGGACATCGATGCCCTCGAGCCGGGACAATGGATCGGCCATGTCGAAACGCACACCTACGGCGCGAAAGACGGCATCAATTTCCAAAACGTCATCGAAGCCGGGCCGGCTTTCGAGAAATGTATCGACCATCCGAGTTGGATCGATATCGTGGATCGGTATATCACCCAGGGCGACCACCGGGTCAGTATCGATGAGAACTTTCTCAATGTCCGTCGCTCGGGCGGTTTCATCCCGATGCACTCGGGCGGGAACACCGTTCGGCTGACCAGTTGCTTCCGGGCTCAGCATGGCCCGTGGATGGTCGGGCAGATCAACATCATCATGGCGTTGACCGATGTCGGATATGGCGACGGCTGCACGACGCTGATCCCGGGATCGCATAAGTCCTATGAACTTCACCCAAAGGCGAAGAGTTTCAACCCCTGGGCGGAAAACATCTCAGGACCCGAAGCGGTGGGCATGGTGCAGATGCACCTCAAGGCTGGCGATGCACTTTTGTTTACCGACGCGATGACGCATGGCTCGATGCCGCGGACCAATCCGGGGGAACGCCGGGTCATGATTTACCGATATGCGCCGCAATTGCTGGCCAAGCGATTTAATTATTTGCCCAGCGATGAATTGATGGCACGCTTGACCGACCGGCAGAAACAGATGGTCAGCCCCCAGCCGGTTCGAATAAAGCCGGGCCGCACAGTCGTCGGCAAAGATGCCGGTGCCCCGACCGACGGCTAATCGCTCAAGGAAAAAGCCATGTGTCAGCCCAACCCTGATCGTGCCATTAAGAAAACCTGCCCGCGGACGGGTCAATGCTGTGGCGGTTGCCGCAGCCGAGCGATGACTTCGGACCGGTCGGCCGATCCGAAGACCGCGGAGCCGGCGACGAGCATGTCGACGCCCGCGGCGGCGGCGAGTGGGCCGGTGTCGGAATCGATGCCACCGTCGATCTCCATGCGGGTGCTCGCGGGCAGCTGAGCCGATAGCTCGCGGATTTTGTTGAGCACCTCGGGGATGAATGACTGCCCGCCGAAACCGGGATGGACGCTCATCGCGAGGATCAGGTCGACCTCATCAATCAGGTGCTGCACACTCGCCGCCGTCGTCGGCGGGTTGAAGCATACTCCAACGTTCGGCCCGGCTTTTCGCACTTGCTCAATCAGGTCGTACTCGTGATGCTGCTTGCGGCCGGCTGTCGCCTCGATGTGGAACGTGATGTTGTCCGCACCCGCATCGGCGAACGGCCCGACGAAATCCTCGGGGTTGGTCACCATCAGATGCACATCGAAATACACTTCCGGGAATCGCTTGCGAAGCGATTTCATCACCGGCGGACCCATCGACAGGTTCGGCACGAAATGCCCATCCATGATGTCGACATGGATCGCATCCGCCCCGCGATCCAGCACGTCCGCAACTTCATCGCCCAGCTTCGTGAAGTCGGCCGCGAGAATCGAAGGCAGCACGAGCGGCCGATCAGGTTTGACGGTGATGTCGAGCATGGGGGGGTATCTTAAACCACCACTGCAACAAACGGCTGCTGTACTGAATTTCAACCCAAGCCGGGGTGCGGCCCAACCTGGGGATGAGGCTTGAAATCTACCACTCTATTTATCAAATACCGAAGGGCATTGATTCAGGCAAGGCTTGAGCGTGTCCGCTTCCGGCACGTCCTGCCCGGTCGATTGCATGTAACTATTGGTCGCTTCGCGTAACTCGCCCAATCGTTGGGTATCCGAAGACAGGTCGTGTTGCTCGGTCGGGTCGTCGATCACATTAAACAACTGCTCCTCGCCGGTGCGATTGAAGCGGATGTACTTGTGCTGGTCTTCGATGGTGAAGTGATTGGAAAAACCGCCGCTGTGGATTTGGCCGTGCAGTTGATCGCGGGTGTGCAGGGTTTCACCGCGCAGGGCCGGCATCAGCGATTGGCTGTCGAGGTCGTTATTAAATTGCTCGGGTTGCGAGACACCCGCGGCGTCGAAGATCGTCGCCGCGACATCTTCCAGGCCGACCAGCGCATCGCTGCTGCCCGAGGCCAGGTCCATGTTGTAGCCGGTCACGAAGAACGGCACGTGGGCGGAGGCTTCATACGGCAATGACTTGCGCCAAAGATGATGGTCGCCCAGCATCTCCCCGTGGTCAGAAGTGAAGATGATCAGCGTCGGCTCGTTACGCCGCGCGTTGCCATACATGAAGTAGCGGTCCATCACCGCGCGGATGCGGTCATCGATGTGGTGGATCAAGCCGAAGTAGCCCGCCGTCGCACGGCGGATCTCCTCGGGGTCGAACGGCCCGACCGCGGCGTCCGGGGCCTTGCCCAGACCATTACCGGTCATCCCCCGCGACCAATCGCCGAACGTCGGCTCGACATCAATGTCTTTGTAGAGGTCCCAATAGGCCTGGGGCGGGATCATCGGCGGGTGCGGCGCCCAGAACGACAGGTGCAGGAACCACGGACAAGTCGGGTCACGCCGACGCGTCAGAAAATCGATCGCCTGATCGGCCAGCCATGAGGTTTGGTGTAAGTTCTCGTCGAGGTTGAACGGTCGGCCGATCCTCGAGTTGCCGTTGACCCCGTGGTTGTTCGGCTCAGCGCCGGGGTCCTGTTGCAACAGCCATTCGGTGTAGTCATTGACCGGATGCTGGTCCGAATCCGGGCGATAGTTCGGCGAGTCGCTTCGGATCATGTTTTGAAAGCCGTAGCGCTTGCGTTGAGGTGAGAGATGCAGCTTACCGATGAGCTGGGTCTGGTAGCCATGCTCGGCGAGTCGGCCGGGCACGGTGAACGGCGGGTCCCAGTCGAGGCCGTCCTGGTAACCCGTTAAGCCATGTGTCG
Source organism: uncultured Phycisphaeraceae bacterium (assembly GCA_964523485.1). Lineage (GTDB taxonomy): Bacteria > Planctomycetota > Phycisphaerae > Phycisphaerales > Phycisphaeraceae > Algisphaera. Next base: position 98,865 of record CAZFZS010000013.1, read on the forward strand.
TCGGATGCAGGCCGGTGAGCAGCGACCGCCGGGCGGGGATGCACACCGGGCAGGTCGTGTAGGCGCGTGTGAAGTTCACGCCTTGGCTCGCCAACCAGTCGAGATTGGCGGTGCGCAGCGGGGTGTCGGGGTTATTCAGCCGCATCGCATCGAAGCGCTGCTGATCGGTCGTGATGAGCAAAATGTTCGGCCGATCTTGCGTGGCGAGATGGTGACTCATGAGGCCATCTTAGCGAACGCGGTATCCACCAACCCACCCGCCACCGCACCGCTACAATCGCTCCCATGGCTGACAACAACTCCTTCGATCTGATCGTCATCGGCGGCGGGCCTGCGGGCTACGTCGCCGCCATCCGTGCCGCACAACTCGGCAAGTCCGTCGCCTGCATCGAGCGCGATAAGCTCGGCGGGGTCTGCCTGAACTGGGGCTGCATCCCGACCAAGGCTCTGCTCGCCGGTGCGGAGTTCTATGAGAAAGTCGACAAGCACGCCTCGGAATGGGGCATCGAACTCGACAACGTCAAGCACAACTGGGAAAAGGTCATCGGCCGATCCCGTGGCGTGGCGGGCAATCTGAATAAGGGCGTCGCCGGTCTGTTCAAGAAGAACAAGGTCAAGCATTTCGATGGCCACGCGTTTATCGAGGCGGCCGGCAAGGTCAAGGTCTACGACAAAGAGGACGTGCAACGCAAGGGTGAGGTGAAGCACGACCTGACCGGCGAGAAGATTCTGATCGCCACCGGCGCACAGCCCCGGCCGATGCCCGGCAGTCCGTTTGATGGCGACAAGATTATCGCCGCCAAGCAGGCCATGACGCTGGCCGAACAGCCCGAAAAACTGCTGATCGTCGGCAGCGGCGCGATCGGCATGGAGTTCGCCTACTTCTACAACG
>CAZFZS010000014.1:0-12048 GCA_964523485.1 uncultured Phycisphaeraceae bacterium
CCCTCGAACCCATGAGCAAGTTCCCCGTGGTCCGCGACCTCTGGGTCGACCGCCAACGGATGTTCGACAACCTCATCAAGCTCAAAGCATGGGTCCCGATCGACGGCACGCACGATCTCGGAGCGGGCCCGACCGAAACCCCTGAAGAGCAGGAAGAACGCTACGCTCTGTCGCGTTGCATGACCTGTGGCTGCTGCCTCGAAGCCTGCCCACAGTTCACTAAGGACAACGACTTCGTCGGTGCTCAAGCGATCGGCCAAGCGCTCTACTTCAACGAACACGAAACCGGCAGCAAGCTGAAGAAAGAACGCCTCGATGCGCTGGGCGGCCCCGGTGGCGTCAATGACTGTGGCAACGCTCAGAACTGCGTCAAAGTCTGTCCGAAGGAAATCCCGCTGACCGAAGCCATCGGCAAGATCGGCCGTCAGCTCACGATCCACTCGATCAAGAAATTCTTCACCGGCAAGTAAAACTACACAGTGGAATATCAAGCTGTGGATGAGGCTCGGCGAATCCGCGGATCGTATCCGCTGCGGCATCCGCGGATTCGCAAAGCCTCATCCGCGGCTTTTGCTCAGTATATGTCTGCGAGCATCACCGATACTCAACCCGCGGCGACCACCCGCCGTCCTCTATCGCGTCCCATTCGATCGTCGGCGTCGGCCGCAACCCCGGGGCACTGAGCCGAGGCGGCGACCCCTCGGGCGTCTTTGCCGGGGCGAGCACTACAAATTCCATCGCCTCGCCGCCGCGATCCTCATAGCTGTAGATCGAATCATCTTTAGCCGAGAGGTTGTAGGTTGTCCCTTCGCTGCTGTAGGTAATGTTGAATCCGATCTCGCTGAGTTGCGTTTTCAAGGCGTCGATATCGTCAGGCATCGGCTTATCCGCCTCATGTAAAAACAACATGCCATGGGCCAGGAACCGCATGTTTCCCAATGCGGTGCTGTAAGCATCCGGCTTCACTTCTTCGACGAATTCAATCCACCGCTTGGCAAACGCCTCTTCGACATCTCGGCCAAACGCCTGCTCGAACGCATCGGCGTGTGTTCGACCTCGGCTAAGCAGTTTTAGATAGCCCTCGAACCGTCGCTGATACTTCCCATCGTCGCCGTGCACGAGAAAATGCACGATCGACCAAGACTGTGCGTACTGCAACGAGCCCCGCGGCGAGCCGGACAGCATGTTCCGCCGCCACGTCGCCGAGTCGAGTTTTAATACTTCTGCAAACGGGATGGCCTGGTCCGCCTCGATCGCTTCACGCAATTTCAGCAGCCGACGCGAGGGGACGACACCGAGGCGGACTTGCCCGTCGACGATAATCGCTTCACCAAAATATTCCGCCAACCCCTCGTTGATCCAGATCGGCGTCTGTGGCCCGAGTTTCGCCGCGGCGAACTGATGGAAGCCCTCGTGCTGCAGCGTGTTGTAAACCTGGCTGATCGGCAGACCCTCGACCCACGTCGCGAGGCCCGAGTAATTCTGATTGATAAAAAACATTCCACCGCTGGCTTGGGCGTTGATGCCCATTTTTCCGAGCGTGTCGATGTAGCCCTGGCGGGTCCGCAGCAAATAGAGATTCTGCTTGCCGCGCTCCTGCCCCCGCAGCACGCTGAACCGCTTGGTGTACTCGCGGAAAATAAGGTCCATATGGCTGCCAAACGGCGCTGCCTCCTCCCGTGGCAGGTCGGTGTGAATCACGTAATACCGACTCTCAAAACGCTGCAAATCCTGCGCGCTGACGCTTGTGGCAATCGCAGTAATAGCTAATAAAAAACCAAGCAGGAACCGCCAAGGACGCCAAGAGCGCCCAGTTGAATTTGAATATAAATTATTCACCGATTTAATTCCTACCTTGAAATTACGATTGCCTCATGTCCAACATATAACTCTCTTTGCCTTCCTTGGCACTCTTCGCGTCCTTGGCGGCAAAAACAAAGTATCAAAAGAAATAATACTGCTGGGCATGGCGATTTGCCGACAATAAGATGTCCAAGCCTGCGTTTGCCTTTGATGGAGACGCTTTGATGATCCGTCCGCTTCGCATCCGTTCGGTCCGCCCGCTGGTTCGCTACGTCGACCGGGAGCAGGCCGTCATCGACACACACATCTGCACGCTGCCGGTGCTCACCGACGGAGAAGCCGCCCCGCCGGCCGACCGGGTCGTGCACGTCGCGTTGTCGATCGACGGGGCCGATGGCTTTCATGATGAGGGATCGACCGCGGTGCAGTTGACCCAGCACCGCGGTAGTGTTCGCTTCGATCTGGTTGAGCCCGAGAGGTGGTGGCCGGCGGGGATGGGTAACCAGTCGCTGTACCGCCTGCATGTCGAGGTGACGGATGAAACCGGCCAAGCAGAAAGCGATGTGACCTTCGGCCTGACTAGTGTTCGGCGTGATCGCGTCTTAGGCGAAGCCTTCGACCCGTCGCTTTTAGTCAACGGCGAGATCTGCGACATCGGCTCGGTCGTGGTCGTTGACAAAACCGATGAGAACCAACTGCTGCCCGCGACCGGCGATTCGCTGCTGCTGGTGCGTGACCACTTCGGCACGGACACGCTCTACGAGGCCGCCGACCGCGCGGGCATTCTTATGGTGCAATGCGTGCCGATCGATGGCGAAGCTCATGTAGAGGATGCCGTCGCCGATGAGGTCGATCGCCTCGCCTCGCACCCCAGTCTCGCAGGCTATTTCGTCGGCCACCTCGGCGAACTCAGCGACCGAGTCGCCAAGGCACTAAAAAAACTGGACCCCACCCGGGCGGTTTTCAACGCCTTTCCGTTGACTGAAGCGGCTTAAGTATTTTCTCGCTCGTCTAAACCAACGTCCCATAACCACCGTTCGCCGAAAATAATTCGTTTTGGGCCGATAAGGTGGTAAGATCGGGTTATGCGAGATGAGATGCTTCGGGCGAAAGTGCTGATTTTCATGATCCCGCTGGTTCTGCCGATCGGGCAGCCAGCGGTGACTGCATCCAGTGGAGTCTCGCCGGAATTGACCGCAGATGTTGTGGTTTCGCCGTCCGCCGAAGACTTGCTCGAGCGGGTAGATTCGGCCGACTGCGTCCGATAAGCTTCCGGGATGCTTTATCAATCCAAGAACGTTCTTCCTTTACTGCCTGCGCTGATCTTGACAGCAGGGCTGCAAGTGGCTTGCGATGCCGAGCTGAGCTCGGTGATTCAGGAGCCTGGACCCGAGCAGCCGGCTGAAGCGGCCCAAGTCAGAGTAAGCGAAGAAACACGCTCGGCTGAGGACTGGCTCGTACAACTTGAAGTCGCGGCTGACGACTTGGAATCACTTCAAGCCCGCGTCCGCCTGCGCAGCATCCAAGGATTGCTCGAAGATGAAACCACCCGTTTCGGTGAGCTCAATTACCAGGCCGCCGAGGCAGAGCAGCCCGCTCGTTTCGCGGTGGCGTTCGACAAACTCATGATGGATGGCGTCGCCGAGCCGATCGATCAACGATATATCTTCGACGGCCGATGGCTGCTCGATGTCAACGCCCAGGACAAGACCGCGACCCGCCGCGAGCTTGCGGCCGATGACGCTTCTGCAGTGACGCAGGGTGAGGGGCCGTTTCCCATCCCGCTGAACCTGAATCAGCAGCGTGTGCTTAGCCGATTCGATGTCTTGGTTATTGAGGATGAATCAGACGACCCGCGGAAAGAACCGCATGTCACGCTGCGGCTGATTCCGAAGCAGCCCGATCAGGTCGAGGCCGAGCAGATCGACCTGACCTTCCACCGCGAAACCGGCCACCCCCTGCGGGCTGCCACCCTGCAGGAAGACGGCGACGAAACCATCATCGACCTGTTCAAACTGCAACGCAACACCAACATACCGGCCGCGATCTTCGACACCGCCTTGCCGGAAGTAAACGGTTGGCAATTGCAAACCGTGCCGTTGAATTGAGTATTCAAACCGCAGATGACGCTCGGCGATTCTCCGAATATGTGACGCAATCCAACCCGCGGATTCGCAAAACCTCATTCACGGCTTGGTTCACTGCTCTACTGCATACTGCCCTACTCATTTTTCTGCATATGCACATCCATCTGCGGATACGGGATGGATATCCCAGCCGCTTCGAGCTCACGCTTGATTGCGGTGATCTGTTCTTCCTTCAACACCCAGAAATCATCGCCCGGCAGCCAGCAGCGGACGACCCAGTCGACCGAGGAGGCGCCGAAGCCTTTGAGCAGCACTTGATAACCCCGGCCTTCGCCGCGGACCAGACCGCTGACCGAGTCGGCTGCCTTTTCGAGTGCGGCACGGGTCGCTTTAATATCCGCGTCATAGCTGATGCCGACGTCGACATCAGCGCGTCTCTCAGGGTGATAGGTGATGTTCTCGATGTTGCCGCCCAGCACGTCGCTGTTGGGCACGATGATGCGGCGGTTGTCGAAGGTATCGAACACGGTGAAGAACAGGTCGATCGCTTGGACCTTGGCGGTGATGCCCGCGGCGTTGACCGCATCGCCGACTTTGAATGGGCGGAAGACCAGCAGCATGATGCCGGCCGCGAGGTTGCTGAGTGAACCCTGAAACGCCAGGCCGACCGCGAAGCCCGCCGCGGCGATGACGGCCGCGAAGCTCGCGACACCGACACCGAGATATTGCAATGCCCCGAGGATGGCACCGATGAGGATCGCGTAGAACACGATCTTGCCGACGAACAGCCCTAGCATCGGGTCGACGCGATTGCTGACCGGTTTCTCCGCCGCCCTGCCCAGAAACTTGCCGACGAAATACGCGACCAACACGATGAGCAGAAAAACGATCGCCGGCAGCACGTAGGTCGTGCTCAATTCAAAAATCGCATCGAGGTCGCCCTTCGCGGCCTCGGTAAACAACCCGGCCGCGGAGTCGAATGCACCGTCGGATGGGGTCGCGCCATCGGAAGTGGTCGCGGGGTCAGCCGTTTCCTGTGCCAGCAAGAGAGTGGGGTGAAGCATCCTGAACTCATCGTAAAACTGCGATGCGGGAGTTGAGTAAATGCGGACGGATCAAGATGAGGCCGCCCAAGCCGTGGATGAGGTTTTGCGAATCCGCGGATGATCTCAAATCCGACCCGGAGATTCGCAAAGCCTCGTCTCCGGCTTGGAAACTTCACAAATCTCAATTGCTCAGCTTTACCAATGCTTTGAGCAAGCGTTCGATCTGCTTTGCTGTGTTGTAGAAATGCGGGCTGACGCGCAGCCGACCTTCGCGGACGACGATGATGATGTTCTGCGCTTCGAGCTGCTGCACGATCTCGGCGGGTTGGCCCATCGATTCAGGCGGATCAAAAATGACGATGCCGCTGCGCTCTCCTGAAATTTCGCGCGGCGTAAAGATGTTGCAACCGATTTGCTGCAGGCCGTCGGTCAGGCGTTGTGTGAGCGACTCGACACGTTGCCAGATGGCTTCGATGCCGAGTTCGAGGAGCAGGTCGAGGCTGGCTCCGAGGGCGAGGATGCCGGGGATGTTCCATGAGCCGGGCTCGAAACGTCGGGCGTCTTTCTGGAACTCGAAGCGGTAATTGCCATAGTTCGCCGCGTCGACCATATTCATCCAGCCGACGATGGCGGGGTGCAGCTTTTCGCAAAGCTCGCGTCGGCAGTAAAAAATCCCGCAACCCTCCGGCCCGAGCATCCACTTGTGCCCGTCGGCCGAGAGAAAATCCACGCCCATCGCCTGCACATCTATGGGCAGCACGCCGCAACTCTGGATCGCATCAAGGCACAGCCAACCGCCGGCCCCGTGCACCGCATCCGCGATCGGGCGGGGGTCGATGCGGTGACCCGAGGCATATTGCACATGCGAGATCGACACCAGCCGACATCGGTCGCCGATCGCGGCGATGACATCTTCGACATGAATACGACCGTCCGAACGCTGCTTCACTTCAACCAGTTCCAGCCCATGATGCTCCACAGCGTCGACCCAGGGGTAACGGTTGGCGGGGTATTCAACATCGGTGATGACGATGCGGTCGCCGGGCTGCCAATCGATGCCGCGGGCAACTAAAGCCAGGCCGGTCGAAGTATTGGGAATGAAGGCGATTTCCTGTGGGCTGTCTGCATGTATCAGCTGTGCCGCTGACCGCCGCACCTCGCCCACTCGGCGGTACCAGCCCGAATGGTGGTAGGCCTGGTGTTCCGCCTGATAAGCGTATTGTCGAAGCGCTTGAGCGGCCGGCCCGCTGATCGGGGCGACGCCGGCATGGTTAAAAAAGTCCATCTGCTCCAAAATCGGAAACAGCGATGGGTCGGCCAACTTCGCATCGAGATTCGCTTGAGCCATGCCACCCATCCTAAACTGAGTAAGCGAATAAACGCAGCGAAGGGAATCGATCCGCAATGATGCTACGACTTGCCTGCCTGACGGTTTTGCTTAGTTTTGCGCTGGGGACTCTTGCCTCGGTGCCGGAGCGGCCGGACGGAGACGAGGCGGGGAACGGATCGCCGGAAGAGTCGGCCATTGAAATACCACAGGTCGAGCCTGCTCCGATAGTGAGCCGGATGATCGAGGCCGGGGCGTTGCAGGGCGAAGCCTTGTCGCGGTTTAAAGTGTTTCACGGCCGATGGGAGGACAAAGATGCCATCGCAGCACACCCGGCGTTACACGCCCGGCTGAGCTATCGACTTCATGACCCAGCGTTGCATGATGAGCAGGCCGACCCCTTGCTGCGGGCCGAGACGTTATTGTTCACAGGTGGTGACGCGGCGTTGCAGAAGCTGCTTGCCGATGACGACTCGATTCAGGCGACGTATCTGCGGGCTCGATCGCATGAGCGAAGCGGGCGGATCGCCGAGGCGGTGGAGTTGCTCGAACCGTTGCGGGATCGGTTTCAGCATGAGACGATCGATGATTCTGCGGAGTTGACCGCGGCGGCGCAGTCGATCGCGACACTGGCTCGGCTGCAGGGACGACCTTCGCAGGACTACCACCTTGGATTGAGCATGCTCGGCCGGGTGCATCAGGAGCTCGACCCGCTCTATTGGCCGGCCCACGTCGCGGAAGCCGACTTGCTGCTGTCCAAGAGCAGTCGACAAGAGGCCGCGCAAGCCATCGAGCGGGCGTTGTCATTGAATCCGAATTCGGGTGAGGCCTGGTATCTGCTCGGCCGGCTGATGATCGAGAGCTACAACCTCAAAGCCGCCGACGCGATCGCTGGGAAACTGCGGACCATTCAGCCGGACCACCCGCTCGCAGATGAGTTGCAACTGGATGTCGCTTTGCGGCAGGGAGACCATCAGGCCGCCGAGCCGCTGCTCGCATCCGCTTTGGAAACGTATCCGGATCGTTTGGAGTTGCACGCTTTCGCGGTGGCCCATGCCGCCTTGGCCGAGGACGATGAAGCGTTTGCGCAGTCGATGCAGGCGTTCGATCAAGCCCATCCCGGCCTGGCCGATGCTCATTACTTGGCGGGGAAAGTGCTGACCTTTAACGGCAACTTCAAGGTAGCTGCCCCGCTCCTGCAGACCGCCGTAAAGCGTGCGCCGAATTGGGCCGAGCCGCGGTTGGCATTGGGCCTGATGTATATGGACATCGGCCAACTCGAATCGGCCCGCAATGAACTCAGACAAGCGGTCAAGCTCGATCCGTTTCACGTCAAAGCGAACAACCAACTCAGCCTCGCCGAGGAGATGCTCGAGCAATACGTTACGCTTGAAAGCGATCATTTCCGCATTCGGTTCAAGCCGGGCATCGATCAGGTTTTGGCCCGCGATATGCTTGGCCCGCTCGATGCGATGCACGATGAATTGACTGCGGTGTTTCAGCACGAGCCGGTTGGGAAAACGACCGTCGACCTGCTGCCGGACCGTTCGCGGTTCTCCGTGCGGACGGTCGGCGTCACGGGGTTTCCCGCGATCGCAGTGGCATCGGACCGGGTGATCGCGTTGTCGCCGCCACGTTCAGGGCCGGACCAGTACGGGCGGTTCCATTGGCTGGATGTGCTGCGGCATGAGTATGTCCACACGATCCACAACAGCCAGACGAATAACCGTGTGCCTCGCTGGTTCACCGAGGGCGCTGCGATCGGCGTGATGGCGGACGGTCGAAACTTCGAGGCCTGCTTCCGATTGGCCAAGGCGTTGCACAACGACAAGCTCTTCGCTTTCGATGCACTCAACCGCGGGCTGACCAATCTTTCGGACGGCGAAGGGGTGGCGTTGGCCTATGCACAATCCGATTGGGTTCAGCAGTTCATCGTCGAGCGGTGGGGGCAGCAGGCGTTGGTCGACATGCTGGAGATGTATGCGGATGGCATGCTGGATGAGCCGGTGCTCGAAGTGGTGACGGGTCTGCCGGTCGACAGTTTTATGAGTGACTTTCAGCAGTGGGCGAAAAAGCAAACTGATCGCTGGGGCCTGACCCGACAACCGCTGACCGAGCGTGCCGAGCAGGTTGTTCAGCAGCGTGGCAAGGGTGTTGAGGACGAAGAATTGCTTCGATTGATCGAGGAGAACGATCAGCACCCTTCGCTGGTTCGGATCATGGCCGAGCGGAAGGCGGAGGGATTCGATGTTCGCGAGGCGTATCGCTGGGTCAACAAGTATGCGGCGATGCGGCCGATCGATCCCTGGCCGCACCGGGCATTGGCGAAGATCGCGTTGGACCTGGGCAAGCCACAGGAAGCTGTCGGGTCGCTGCAGATTCTGGAGCGTGAGGACCGCTACACCGCAGCCTGGGCGACGCAGTTGGCGGGGCTGCATGCGGAGGCGGGGCAATTGAAGCAGGCCAGTAATGCGATTCAGCGGGCGATTTATTGCGAACCCTACAACGCCGAATTACGCGAGCAGGCCGCGCGATACGCCGTGATGAATAAAGACCTTGAGACAGCGGCGTACCAGGTTGAAGCCTTGGCAATGCTCGAGCCGGACCGGGCCCAGCACCCGAAACGACTCGCGGTGATATACGAACGTTTAGGGCGACTGGAGGAGGCCGCAGAGCAGAAGGCGAAGGTCGAAGCGTTAAACGCCCAAGGGCTTTGATGTCTTGGCGTCTTGGCGTCTTGGCGTCTTGGCGTCTTGGCGTTCAATCTTCAGCTTAATCCTCTTGAACTTCCTCAGAAGATGGAATGTAGCGAAACAATGCGACGCAGATCAGGAATGTCGCCCAGCCCAGGATCAGGCCGAGCAGGATGCCGCCGATCCACCACGCGAAGAAATAGCTTCGCATCAGCACATGCATGTCCGACCAGCTCATCGCGGTGAAGCCCTCAAAGTCCGACCATGCGGGCGGTTGGCCGGTGAGTAATAGCCGGCCAACATAAATCGCCGCGAAGCTCAACACCGCACCCATCGGCGGGAACGCCGCCTGTGACCCAAGCACCGCGGCAAGCGGGTGCAGGTGCAACCGCTTGGCGAGATAGAGCGAGAACAAGGTCTGCACCGGGTAGATCGGAATATTCGCGACCAGCACACCCACGCCCAGTCCTGCAGCCACCCGCATTCGGCTGACCTCGTCCGCCCGGACCTGCCGAATCAGCTCACGCGGGTCGGCCCAATTCAACAGCCGTTTCCACCACGATCGCTTGGGCCGGTCTTCCCGCTTCCGCTGTTCCGGCGGGGGCCATTTCACATATGGCCAGGGGATTACAGCCCGCAGCGAGAGCAAGCCATAGATCATGTAAGTATGCAGCGTGTCCCGCCACGGCCGAAAGTGGCTGATGCGTTGATCGCGTGGCGGATAGATCACACGGATCGGCACCTCGACCAGCGGCGTGTCCGCCCAACCCGAACGGATCAGCATCTCGCCCTCGTACCCATATCGACCCGAGATGCAGCGGACGGCCTGCGTTAGCCCGATGGGGTACACGCGGTAGCCGCTCTGGCTGTCTTCGACCCGTCGGCCGGACGACAGCAGGATCGTCAGATTCGCCCAACGCCTTCCAATCCGGCTGGCCTTGGGGTAGGCCGGGTCGTTCGCATTTCGACAACCAATCACCAGCGCGGTCGGCTCCGCCTCGGACGCGGCGAGCAAGGCGGGGGCATCGGCTACGTCGTGCTGGCCATCGGTATCGATGCAGATCGCGTGCGTGAATCCGCGCTCGGCCGCCCACAGAAAACCTGTCCGCAACGCAGCGCCTTTGCCACGATTAACAGCGTGACGGAATTGGTGAAATGTCATCACATCGCGTTCGTTCAGGAACTCCTGGACGACCTGAGCGGTCCCATCGGTCGAGCCGTCGTCGACCAACAAAGTCGGCAAATCCAAACTGCAAACAGCGTCGAGCACCGGCCGCAGCTTGGTTGCATTGTTGTAACTGGGCAGCAACACGAGCGGACGAAATTCGTCCGCTTCGAGATGAACAGCCTCGCCGACCGCAGTCGGCTTCGCCTGCGTTTCAGGCGTGCTGGTGGCCGCATCGCCTATGACTTGAGCTCCACGCCGAAGAAGTCCCGGGCGTTGTTGAAGCAAATGTCCCGCACCATGCCGCCGAGCAGTTCCTCATCGTCAGGCAGCAGCCCCTTCTCGACATCGCTGCCTAGCAATTCACACAGCAACCGCCGGAAATATTCATGCCGGGGAAAACTCAGGAACGATCGCGAGTCGGTCAGCATGCCGACAAAACGCGACAGCAAACCCAAGTTCGACAATGAATTAATCTGCCAGGTCATCCCTTCGAGCTGATCGAGGAACCACCACCCACTTCCATATTGCATACCCCCGCCCCCGGAAGATTTCACTCCGTGGTTGGAGTTGCTCATCTCCGGGGGGTAGCCGCCGCCGGGCGAACGGGTGTAGTTGCCCACCATCGTGGCGAACAGGTAGTTGTCTTTCGGATTGAGGTTGTAGAGCACAACCTGCGGCAGCGTGCCTTCGCCGGCGAGCGTGCCAAGGTGACGACGCAGGCCCGGCCCCTGCCGATAGTCGCCGATCGAGTCGAAGCCCGTGTCCGGCCCGAGATTTTCCATTGCCCACGCATTGTTGTTCCGCATCGCGCCGAGGTGCAGTTGATGCGTCCAGCCCGCTGCGTGATCGAGCTTGGCAAAGAACTGCATCATGTAAGCAGTGAATCGCTCATCGTCGCCGCCGCGCGGTTGGCCATGCGGGTTCAGCTCGTCGGTCGAGTCGTCGCTGTCCCGACCGCGGGCGCGGTCGAAGATATCGCGGGCGTTTTTCTCGCTGCAGGTGTGGGCCGGCAGATGCGTCAGGCCGTGGTCGGACAATCGACCGCCCATATCGTGAAAAAACGCATGACGCTTGGCAATCGCTTCGGTGAAGTCGGCAAACGTGCGGATGCGGACTTCTGCCGCCTCGCTCAATGCTTCGACCTGCTGATTCCACGCTTCGAGATCGGACAGGTCGTGTAGCTTGTCCGGACGGAAAGTCGGCACGACGGTCGTCGATGCGAGCGTGTTGGTTTTGCGAAGTGTTCGGTGGTGTTCGAGTGAGTCTGCGGGGGCATCAGTCGTCCCGATCATCTGCACGCCGAATTCGTCGAGGATCGCGGCGACGGGCAGGTCGGCCAGCTTCTGGTTCGCCGTTTCCCAGATGTCGCGGGCGGTGTCGCCGTTCAACGGCGTGTCGATATCGAAATATCGCTTGAGCTCGAGTTGAGTCCAGTGGTGCAGCGGATTGCGCAGCAGCTTCGGGACGGTCCGAGCATACGCGAGAAATTTCTCGAAAGGCTCGGCATCGCCGGTGCAATACCGTTCTTGTACGCCGTTGGCCCGCATCGCTCGCCATTTGTAGTGGTCGCCTTCCAGCCAGGCCTCGAACAGGTTGTTAAACCGCCGATTGCCCGCCAGGTCGGCCGGGGGCAGGTGGCAGTGATAATCGATGATCGGCATCTCGGCGGCATGGTCGTGGTACAGCCGACGGGACCAGTCGTTGCTCAACAAAAAATCCGGCGTAATGAAACTCATAAATAAAATCGCGTGGGTCTCGGGAAAGCCAACATCTTATCGCGAGAGATTGCCGGGTGCGGCTGACCGGTAAATGGTCTTACCTCTTCGAAGCAAGGCCGATAATCCAGCTCAATCTTGATTTGCGATTCGTATCGGTCGATGCCAAGTGGGTGACAACCCAGCGATCCAGCTCGATCGGAGGCCCG
>CAZFZS010000014.1:12068-18628 GCA_964523485.1 uncultured Phycisphaeraceae bacterium
TTTTAGCCCAGATCGGTGTAACCACCGTGGCGGCGGCCCGTAAGTGGGCTGGCGACAAGCCACACGCCCAGACCTGGCCATTCATCGACTACCCCGCCTACAGCCCGGAGCATGGCCCGACGCTTCAAACCGACGAGCCGATGCTCTATGCCGAATTCGCAGACCGCGAACCGATCGCGATCGACCCCGCCTTCATGGGTTTGGGCTATTACAGCTGGCGTTACCGCCTGATCGAGCGGCTGGTCGCCAAGCCCATTGAGACGAGCACAGACCCCGGCCACGCCCGGCTGGTCGAGCAGCATCGCGCCGAGGCCTACGCCCGCATCTGTCAGCAAATCGCCGAGCAGGTCGGCCAAGATGTCACGCAACTGACTCTCGAGCGGACGCACTACACCATCCGAAGCGGCGACCTTCAGCGTCGCAGTGCCAAGCAGCCGGTCGTCATCAACCCGCCGCTGATTCAACAAGCCAACTCCCGATCGGAGGAAGGCTGATGCGCGCCGACTCATCTCGCCCATCGCTGCCGCAGCTGCTCCATCACAAGTGGATGAACCTGTTTTTCAGCCCGACGCCGACCACTCGACTCGCAGTAATGCGTGTCTTGGCGGTGTGCGTTCAACTCGCTTTTGTAAGCATCCCGCTAACGCATCAGCTCGCGCTGGTTGAGTCCGGCGGGTTCGACAAGCCGCAATGGCTCATCCAACTGCTTTGCGTCATGGTGGGCGAGTCCAACGTTCGTTCGTCGATGTTTGTGACATTGCTCTGGGCCATCACCGGAGCGTCGGGTCTGCTTGCATTGATCGGGGTGTACACCCGGCTGTCGCTTGTGCTTTTTTCCGTCGGGACGATGGTGCAGATCGCCCATGCATATTCCTATGGTGAGGCTCACTCGCACCAGGCGATCCTACCGATCTTTCTATTGCTGGCCGCCTTTGGGCCGGCGGGCGACTGCCTGTCGCTGGATGCACTGCGGCGAAATCGATCACGGGCCAAGCATGCTCGACCGCGGCCATGGTGGGAAGGCCGCGTCAGTTGGCACGCGCTTTGGCCGATGGCTGCGGCACAGTGTCTTTTGGCATTGGCCTATTTCGATGCCGCCCTCTCGAAGCTGCTCGCCGGCGGGCTGGGGTGGATGAACGGCTTCACCTTGCAAAACCACCTGCTGGCTGAAGGCGTGCGATGGGAACGGCCGCTCGGGGTCTGGCTGGCTCAGCAACACGAACTCTGCGTGCTCCTGTCGATCTTCGCCATCGGCTTCGAATTGACGTTCTTCGTCACGCTGCTGCGACCGCCCCGCTGGCTCTTGGGGGCTTATCTGTTCGTCGGCCTCGCGATGTACCTCGGGGTCTACGTTTCGCAGGCCTCGCCCTATTGGGGATTTGCCGTGCTGTATGGTGCCTGGGTCCCTTGGGAACGGCTGCCAATCCTGCAATTCGCCAACCGCCGACCGCGCGTGATGACCGCAACGGTTACACCGCAAACCATTGTCGAATAATCGGCCTCGGACAAGGATGGAGAGGGTAAGGGGAAGCCCACGCCGTTACGGCGTGGGCTTCATTTTTTAGCTGCCTTTCAGCTTGGCGACCACAGCCTGCAAATCGTCCCAGACCTTTGCGCGGTTGTCCTTGGTATAAGCACGCAGCAGGTAGGCGGGGTGAAACGTCGGCATGACCGGGATGGCTGGGTCGATCGCGTCGTATTGATGCCATTGACCACGCAGCCGGGTGATGCCGGTGTCCGTCCCCAGCAGGAGCTTGGCGGCGGGTCCGCCGACCGTCAGAATGACCTTCGGCTGAACGGTTGCGATCTGACGATGCAGGTAATCGCCACAGGTCTGGGCCTCAATCGGCGTTGGCGTGCGGTTGGCGGGCGGTCGGCATTTCACGACATTGGCGATGTAGACCTGCTCACGCTCGAACCCCATCGCGGCGATCTGCTTGTCCAGGAGTTGGCCCGCCTTGCCGACGAACGGTCGACCGACCCGGTCCTCATCCGCGCCCGGCCCCTCGCCGATGATCATGAGCTGCGCATCCGGATCACCCTCGCCAAAAACGGTCTGCGTTCGGCTGACATGCAGTTCACACCGCGTGCAACCCTGCACCTCCTGCTGATCGATCTGAGTCAGCACGACTCGTTTTTCTTCGGTGGACCGGGCGACGGCAGGCGTCGATGCGGGTTTCAGCAGCGACTCGACGGCGGATTTCAGGGGCGCCGGTACTGACGGCGAAGCTTCGACAGGCACGGTTGCCTGGGCAGGCATTGTCGGGCGGACCGATGCGATCGGCACGGCCGAGACCCCGAGCAGCCGATCGGTTTCGAGGTGTTGCCGAAGGATGCGTCTCTGGCGGGCCGGGTCCATCGCCGCAGTGTAGCCGGAGCAGTCGGAACCGGTCTGCGAGGCATGGATCACGCAAAGCGAAATTTCTGGCGAGATTCGACAAAGGTGACGATGAGTAAACCACCGCCGTCTTTCTGCGGCGAGTGATCGCTATTGACCACCCCGCTAGTCGGCATTGGAGTACACGTGCCACAGAATTCCGCCACGCCGCCGCTGACCACCCTCGCTGTCGGCACCCAAATCGAAGGCAACTTCAACGCGAAGGGCGACGCCTTGATCGCCGGCCAAATTACCGGCTCGGTCCGCGTCAACGGCCGATTAGAACTCGAATCCACCGCCCGGATCGGCGGCGACGTCACGGCCAGCGCCATCGTCGTCCGCGGCCACGTCGAGGGCGACACGCTCTGCCGCGGCATCACCCGGCTGGAAGCGGGCGGCGTGCTCGGCGGCGCTTTGACCACCGCCAAGCTCGAAATCGGACAAGGGGCCAGCTTCGACGGCCGACTGAAACTCACCCCCGACGCGGAACTGGTTGATGACGAACCGGGTCAGGCCGGCTCCGTTCGACCGCTCAGCCGAAACGCCCTCGATCCCGTGCCGGGCACGATCAATGCCGGGCTGCGTCGCCGCCGACGCCGCGGTCCTATCGCGACGCCTGCCTGAATCGTGTCAGCGATGGATCACCGCCCTGTGATCGACATGCCTCCGCAACCCTATTCACCCAACCGCGACTGATCCTCGCAGATACGGTCGTAGACCTCGACCAGTTCAGCGTTGTCCTGCTGCTGCTCACCGCCTGATTCGCGGAAGAGCCGCACACGCTCCGACATGAAATCAAGCAGATTCAGGTTGCCGTTGAAATCACCGACGACCGATCTGATTTTGCTGTTATCGAAGATCACCGTCCACGATTTGTCGCCCCAGAGCGGGCCTTCCCACTGCGGGCGATAGTTGATGAGCGTTGCTGTTGGCACGTGGACGATTTTTGCTTCGACACCCAGCGCTTCGGCGATGCTTTCGTAGATCTGATTCCAACTGAACGCCCGGTCCGAGGTTAGGTGAAACGCTTCGCCGATGGCCTTCTCATTGCCGAGCAGTTTCACGAACGGCGGGGCGAAATCCTTGGAATCGGTGATTGTCCACAGGCTCGTCCCGTCCCCGGGCACGATGACCGGCTTGCCCGCCAGCATCCGCCGGGCCGCGAGGTCGCCTTCACCCATCGCGGTCGTCAGTTTGTCACGACTGGTATGGCTTGGCCGAACGATGGTCCAAGGCAGCTTCTGCTGACGCTGAAGCAACGCTTCACAATCCGCTTTCTTTCGACTGTATTCCCAATGCGGATTGACTAGCGGCACATCCTCGGTAATCGGCGTGGTCCGGACCGGCTTCTGGTACGCAGACGCGGTACTGATGAATACATATTGATCGACGTGACCTGAAAAGAATCGCAGGTCCCGCTCCATGGCATCGGTATCGAATACGCGGAACTGGCAGATAACATCGAAACCTTCATCAAGGATTTGCTGATAGTCCGCATCGACATACATGTCGCCGGTGATGAAGCGGACGGCGGGGTCGAGGCCCGCGTTGGAATTGCCACGGTTAAACACCCATGTCGCGTGGCCCTGCCGAACCGATGCGTTGACGCAGTCGAAGCTGATTTGGCCGGTCCCGCCGATGTAGAGCACTTTCATGTCGGCATCATAGAACATGCCATTGCTGCTGTCGGGCTGGCCAAAGACGGTCAGACAGCGCATACTTGAGACATGCCGCTTGAGGTTCAATGTCGGACGGCCTATCACCGGGGGTTCGCCAGCAACCCGGCCGGAGCCACGTTCGGTCCGCGTCGGATGACCGATTTCGAGTTCGTCTGGATGGTGCAAGGCAACGCGGACTATTTCTGGGGCAATCGGCATGAGCTGCTGCCGGAGGGTTCGGTCACGCTATGTCGGCCGGGTGCAGTCGACCGATTCCGGTGGGACCCGGACCGCCCGTCCATGCACGGCTTTTTTCACTTTGATGTACTTCAGATTCCCGCCGAGTGGCCGGCGGTTGGCGATTGGCCGCTGGTCCGGCGACTGCCGGATGACGATGTGTTTCGGCCGATGCTGCGGCATTTTTTGGCAGGCGGCGGTCGCT
Organism: uncultured Phycisphaeraceae bacterium; assembly: GCA_964523485.1. GTDB lineage: Bacteria > Planctomycetota > Phycisphaerae > Phycisphaerales > Phycisphaeraceae > Algisphaera. Next base: position 16,546 of record CAZFZS010000014.1, read on the forward strand.
ACGACCACGAACACCTGCTGTTAAGCCTCCGCCACCTGCTGTCAACCTTTGTTCAAGGCTATCTGTCAACCCGGCCTCAGCCGAGCCTGGAACTGCCCCCGCCGATCCCCGACGTGCTCAGCTTTATCTGGAGCGAGCTGCGTCGTGATCCTTCCGAGGCGATCGGCCTCGACGCTCTGGCGGAAGTCGCTCATTTGCACCGTGCCTCACTGTGAAGGCGGTTCTCGAAAGTGCTGGGTTTCGGGCCGGTCGAATGCGTCCGCCGAGCCCGGCTGGACCTGTCGCTCGAGCAGGTGACCCGCAGCGCCGCCTCCGTTAAAGAAATCGCAGGGCAGACCGGGTTTGCCAGTCCCTACCACTTTTCACGCAGTTTCAAAGAAGCCTTCGGAAAATCTCCGCAGCACCTGCGAGAAGCAGTTCAGCAAGGCGAAACCCCACCGCTGCCCCTCCTGCATCGCTATCCGGGCCGAACCTGAAAAGCAATAAGCGCAAATTTCAGGCATGACTTGGCAATTTCAATCTATGGCTATCGCATCAAAACCGTACACAATATGCTTGACTTTTATGAAAGGCCATGCTTGATGCGTACCGCGACCCCCACCGTTGAATCCAACACAACGACCGCCCCTGCCCAAGACCCACAGCGTACACCTGTGACGGTCGATCAATACCGATCTTTTCGGCAGGACGGTTATCTGATTGTGCGTAACCTCATGCCCAAGCAGGACATCGAGGAATTGCGGCAGCACACTGAAGACATGATGCAGGGCCGACTGCCCGAGCAGCAAGGCATGGACGAGGCCGACCCGGATGCTGTCCGCGAAGCCACTGAAGACGAGCGCAAGCACAAAGCGGACAAGCGTCACGATCTGAATGTTCGCAAACTTTTCAAGCCGGCCGCGCATCTCTCGCCGATCGAAAAAGCCAAGCAGTTTCTGCGTATCCATATGCTGCACCGGCAGATGGAAATCCACGAGCGATACCTGCTGCATCCGCGGGTGCTGGACATCCTCGAAGTTCTGATCGGCCCGGATGTGTTGGCGATGCAGACGATGTTGTTTCTCAAGCCGCCCGGCTCGCAAGGGCAGGGTTGGCATCAAGACAGCTACTACATCCCGACTTCGCCCGACACGCTCTGCGGGGCTTGGATCGCGATCGACGATGCAGATGAATACAACGGCGGGCTGTGGTTCGCGAAGGGCTCCGGATCGGCCCCGATCTACCCGCCCTGCCCGGCGAAGGATGTCTATGGCTTCGGCGACCGCCACGTCAGCGATATTCGCTACATCGAAAACCCCTCCAACCCGGACGATCAGGTCAACAGCCTGACCGCTCAGGCCGAGCAGTACGACCACGCTCTGGGCAGCGTCAAGGCCGGCGACGTTGTGTTCTTTAACGGCCACGTCATGCACCGCTCGAAGCAGAACATCACCGAGGACCGTTTCCGCCGTGCATTCGTTTCGCATTACTGTAACGCCAGGAGTTTCACCGCCTGGGGTCGAGACGAGAACAATCCGGACGGACATGATGCCGCGACTGGCTCAAACAACGGCAGCCACATCCTCGCCCGAGGCGACACGCACCTGGCCTTCGCCAAGCCGCGATTCGGCACGCCTTGTGCCGCGACCCTGCCCGCCGAAGAGCGATCTCAATACGGGAAAGATGTCGCCCGCCGAATCGCCGCCACCGGCAACGGACTGATGGGTTGCGCGATCGACAACCTCGATCAACTCACCCACGACCACAGCGACGACGATCACGACAACGCGAGCGGCGCAGGGTATTAAAGCCGCGCCAATACTCGGCCTTTTCAACCAAGCTCAAATCGCCAAGAATCGGTGCAGCACCCGCGGTGCGGTTCGAAGACTCACAGCACCCTACGAGAAAATCGCCGGGGCACCTTCGGTGCATCCGCTATACGCAAAATTACTTTTGATGCGTGTCAGAAGCGCGACGCGATCAGAACGATCGGCGGACGTTGACGCTGCGGCCGACGCGGCGTTTGGCGTTGAGCATCTTGCGGCCGTTCTTGGTCCGCATCCGGGCACGAAATCCGAACTTGCGGGCTCGCTTGATCAGGCTG
>CAZFZS010000014.1:18638-90643 GCA_964523485.1 uncultured Phycisphaeraceae bacterium
CTTGGGGTAATGCGTGGACATGGCGGGTCTTACAGTTAAGCGGAAATCGGGGTGATCCGACGATGTCGGGAACTATTCAGTCTTAAAAATCTCGCTCAGGTAGACCGCGTTGCCACGGTCATCCAAAATGCGGACCGTCACGCTGTGACTGCCCGGCGAAAGATCGGAGATGGTAACACGCCAATCCTCGCTTGTCGAGTCGAAAATCAAGTCCTCGGGCAGCACCGGCTCGTACTGATCCGCATCGTCAAGCTGATAGGCAATCGAGCGGATCGGTGACCAGGTATCTGTTGCCGTCCCGCCGAGCGTGGCCGAGCCGTCCACCTCGACCGTGACATCGAGATCGCTGACGCCGGGCGGGGTGTTATCGATCAACACCCCATCGGTGCGGCGGGTCGTTTCGCGGGCCATCGAGCCGGGGTTGTCCAGGCGGTCGCTGGCAGTAACCCGCAGCGTCACCCAGCCGTCGGGCGTCTTGCGGGTGTCCCACTCGTAGCTGTTGCCCGCGATGTCCTCAGCCAAGGCCAGCCAACTCTCGGCACCGTCGGGCTGATATTCGAGGCGATACAGCAGGCGATCCGCGTTCGGGTCGGTCGCTTCCCAAGTCACGGTCATCGTCGGGCTGGCGGGTTCTTCGACGCCGGCGAAGTCGGGGTACGCCGCGCTCAGCGAGGTCAGCCGGGGTGACATGTTCGGCATGACATAAGCCATCCGGACTTTTTCGACGACGGGCGAGCCACCGGCTTCGAGTTGCTGAAGGTGCAGGCGATACTGAAAATACCGAGCAGGCGGCGAAGCGACCGAGTAAGTCATACGCCGTGAAGTTGTCTTATTTGGATAGGCCAAATCTGCGTCTTCCCATGGCGACCAGCCGTCGGCTTCGGGGTCGGAGAGATTGCCCGAGCGTGTTTCGACACGGAGGCCGTTCGCCTCGGCCGCGGCGGTGGCGACATTCAGCTTGCCCCACAGGCTGACCTGCGCAGCATCCATCACCGGCGAGGTGAAATGCCCACTGGTTGCCAAGCCCTCGGACAGCGGCAACCAGCCCGCGGGGTTGGCGGCAGCTAAATAAGGTTGGCCGTCGACTTCACGGATGGCGAGCAGTTGCTGGGCGTCGAAATTGGCGAGCAGCGCGACCTCGCCTTGGCTGGGATCGTAGCGGTACAACTGGCCGTCGTTACCGGTGGCGATGGTGATGCTGCCGTCGCTGTGTTCATGCAGGTCCAGCACCATGACCGACTCTCGGAAGACCTCGCTAACGAAGCCTAGCGGGTCGATGCGATAGACCGCGTTGCCCTCGCCGCCGCCGGTGTCCGCCGCCCGGGCCGGCTGGGTCGGTCGAGGCGAGGACGCTCGGCCGGCCGTCCCGAGCTTGCCGGATTTGCGAGCGGCGAGCAATCGTTTGCGGATCGTCTCACGCAAGGCGTCGTACTGCTCGGGCGTTGGTGCCGATGTTTCGACTTCTTGGACGTCCGCTGAATCATCTTTTTTCTGATCGTTTCCAGCGTCACGATCACCCTCAACCGAAGCTTTTTTCGAGTCTGCCGCATCGGCGGTGTTATTCGAAACTTCATCACCGGCCTGCAACGGCTCGGGCTGGGGATCGATGGGCAGCGGCTCGCCGTCTCCGGGGTCTCCGGGGTCTCCGGGGTCTCCGGGGTTTTCACCTTCGCCCGGTGCATCACCGGGGGTGATCGCTTCGATGGCTTCGGGTCGGCCGGTCTCTTCATCGGTCGCCGCTTCGATGCGGCCGGGCCGGGCCTGCTCGGCGTCGGCGGTGCCGACGTAAAGCGAACCGTCTTCCGATAGCAGCAATGCCCCGATCTCCGGCTCATCCGCGTCGTACAACACAAACGCCTGCCAAGCGTCCTCTGCACCTTCCGGAGTCAACCGATAGACCAGCCCATCCGTATCGGTACCCGCGAGGACGTGCCCGTTCTCAATGGCGAGGCAAAGCACGTTCGCCTGCCCACTATCAAGGATCTCGGTGACTGGCCCGCCCTCCTGAGCGATGCCCGCGGTGTAGACCCTGCCCTCCGGCCCGGTCGCGATGACCACCTGACGTTGATCCAAGATCTGGCCCGGCTTCGGGTCGCGCAGCGCCAAATCCCAGATGTATCGGTCACCCTCGGGCAATTCGATCCGCGTCACCAAGCCGTCCTCGGTCAGTTCATCGACCCGTGGCCGGTCTCCGCTGACCGCGACGTACAAATCACTCTGCACCGCCAGCAATGCAAAGACCTGCTCATTTTTAAACGCCGCGACCTCGCTGACCTTACCATCCGACACCGCCAACAGCCGACCCGTCGGCCCCGCCGCCAGATACGTCGTCCCATCCACCGTCACCGCGTCATAAACAATCGACACCGCTTCGGGCAACTCGATCGTTTCACCCGCTGCGATCGACAGTTTCAGGTCACCCAGGTTCGTCACCACGACCTGCTCGAACTCGCCCGCCTCGAAATCCGACTCGGTCGAATGCGTCCAGCTCTGCGGCTGAATCGCATAAACGTCACTCTGTGCCATTACGACCAGCAACAAGCCAATCGAAAAATGAAATCGGAATGTCGGAATCAGCTTCGGCATAGTTGGTCTTTTATCGTTTCGAGAATCTCGGCATCGATCATCTGGCAAAAGTCAATCATCACGGCTCGTCGCGCATCACCGTGATGCTGACTTGGACTTCGCCCTCGATCACATGCTCAGCGGGGTATTGCTGTTGAGTGAAGGCGGGGTAGGCCTTGAGCTTCGAGGTCGGGGTGACCGCCAGGATCGACGCCCGGCTGGAGGGCAAGGTTTCTAGCGTTCGTTGGCCGACGCCCATGGCCAAATTCTGCCGGGGCAGGCCGACGTAAATCGCGTCCCGCTTGGTGTCTAACAGCTTCTGCATCGCGGTGAACAGGTCTGCGCGGTCGTTGACATTCAGCAGTTGCGGATCGCTGATCAACGCCTGTCGCAACGCGGTGTCGGCCCCGCCGATGAGCAACTGGTACTCACCGTCTGGCAGGTCGCTGGGCAGCGTGAATTCGACCACGCGGCGTTGCTCGGAATCCGCGTAAGGCTTGAGCGACAGTGCGATCTCCAGCGTTTGGCCGGGCTGTGCGACTGAATCATTGACGACCGCCTCGGTGAGGGTGGCTAGATCGAGCGTGTCATCAATGCTGATCTCAAGGTTGGCCGAGACAAGATCGACTCGGCCGAACGGGTTCATCATGACGCCCGCCACCGGGCCGAGCAGGTCCAGGCTCAGGCCCATCTGCCATCGCCCGGCGTTGAGGCTGTCAAAGTCCAAGCGGTAGCCATCACTGAACACCACTTCGCCCTTCATTGACAGGGTTTGAAGCATCGGCGGCTCGTGTTCCGAAGCGATGCTGCCGGCCGTCACTGCTGCGAGGATGGCCGGCGTGATCGGCGGGGCGTTGACCACTTCATAATTAAAAGTCCGCTGATTTTGGTTCGGCATGTCCACTGTGACCGACACCGGGGCCGTCGAAAACGCCCGCATTCCCGTCCCCGCCACCGCGACGTTTTCATCGCGAAGCAGGCTGCCGACGATCTCCAAACTGCTGGCGAGTTTGAAGCTGATCGAGTTACGTGAGACAACGAAGTGCGTGTAGCCGGTCGCCATGGGTAGCGCCGCTTCACCCATACCCTGCATCGCGTGGCCGAACGCCAGCACCGTGCCATCGGGCATGACTTCCGTGACCGTGCCGGCCGCGCTCAGATCCAGGTCGCCGAATCCCAACGGCACACTCAACACGCTGCCGGGCCGCAGCTTCACCGTCTCGGCATCGACATGCGGCGGAGGCGGACCGCCGATCCACCGCCCGCCCGCCTGCAACGCTTCGAAACCCATCGGCCGAAGCAACGGACCGACGATCTCCGCCCCCGCGGGCATCGCCAACGGCAAAGCCAAAGGTTGCAACAACCGGTCGGAGCCGGGTAAACGGACCGCGGTGGTTTCTTTAGGTCGATATGAATGCCGATGATCTGGCAAGAGTTGTGCCGCGGCTCGGCTGTAGACCGATTGGGACGCACGGGCAGTCGATGCCTCTGCCAGGTCGAGCAGTTGAGCCAGCATCGCCGAGCCGTCTTGGCTGGAGATGCGTCGACTTTGATTGCTCTGACTCTGACCCTTTTCGGCCTCAGCTGCGGCGTCGGCGGCGCGTCGGCCGACGTCTCGCATGTAATGGATTGGCTGCACGCCGACGAGGCAGACATTTGTATCGGTAAAACCGAATGCAAACGCCCCGATCAGTCGACCGCCCTCTCCGATTTCGGGCGGTATTTCGCTGGCCAACTCTTCCGGGGTCCAGAGGTACATCGGCGAGCCGGACATGCCCTGGACCGGGCCGGACTTCTTCATGCGTGGCCCGGTACATTCAACCCAGATCACCGCTTTGCCTGGCGTGTTGCCATGGATGACGCTGCGAACCACGAAAGGAAACGCCTCGATCGTGTCGCCGTGGAAAACGCTCTGGCCGTAGCCGGTCATCCCGACGCGGACCTCATCGACGCGCATCGCATCCGCGTGGCGGGGGTCGGTCGTTTCTGTGGGTTGTGCGATAATGGCTACGTTTGCAAACAGCAGCAAAGCAAGCGGGAAACAGAGGTGCAAGCGTCGGATCATGCGGGATGTGAGCGTAGGCTGCGAGACAGATTTTGACAAACGGGAGCGGTGCTATTTGCTGTTGGCAACGGGCGACTGGCAACTGGCAACTGGCAACTGGCAACTGGCAACTGGCAACTGGCAACTGGCGAGATTATTGGGTCTGAGCGAAGCCGGGGCGAGTGCTTCGCTTAGTCGCCATGCTTCTGGCGGAGTCGGCCGCTGAGTCGCAGCAGCAGGTGGGCTCGCTCGAATTGGTCAACCCAGTCCTGCAGTTCCGCATCGAGTTCTTCCTGCGGGATTGGAGCACCTGGAATCGGGCAGTTTGCGCCCAAGGCCTTCTGGGCCATGATGCGATATCTGCTCAAAGGCTTGTCGCCGTACCAGCCGACCAACTCGTAATCCTCGGACAGGAACAGCACGACCGGCACTCGGTTACCCGCATTGATCTTCACTTTCTCCTGCAGATCGATGTGCTCATCGCGATCCAGCCAACGCAGTTGCACCTTGCCGTTGGTCGCTTCCGCGATTTTTTGAAACATCGGCCCCTGCCGCACACAGTCCCCGCACCAGACACCTGACACGGCAATCACGTTGATCTGCCGCTCGAAATCGCCCAGCAGTTTCTGCTGGGGCGGACTCAAAGTGATCTGGTCGTAAATTTTGGTCCAGCCCTCCTGCTGGCTGTCGTTGCCGGTCGCGAGATAGTCGGCGTAAGGCTGGCCGGCTTCGTGCTTTTTCTGAAGGTAGGTGGCGTCCATAATTTGAGGTAGTGGGGTTCGGGTTTAGGATCGCGGATTTGGGAGAGTCATCATAGGCGCGTGATGTAGTGCGTAGGAGATAGTGCGTAGTGCGTAGAAAAATATGAGCAAGGCTTTCCTACTCCCTACGCCTTACAAACTACGCACGCTATTTATTCCTCGCGGTCTTCTTCTTCGAAGTATGCGCTGGGCCCAAAGGTGATCGCATTTTTGCCTTGCTGTTTGGATCGCAAGGCCATCTGGTCGGCAAATTGCACCAGTTCTTCAGGGGTTCGGCCGTCCCAAGGGAAGCCCGCGAGGCCGGCGGAGATCGTCAACGTGCCAGCCGCTTCGTTGAGCAGCTTCGGGAAGCGGTGATCGCAGACGGCGCGTTGGAAACGCTTGGCGGCGAGCAGGACATCCTGCGGGTGCTTGGAGTTGGGCCGACGCGGTCCGCCGGCGTCCCAGAAGATGACCGCGAATTCATCGCCGCCGATCCGGGCCACCACGTCGTGGTCCCGGCAGTTGGATTTCATGAGGCGGGCGATTTCGCGCAGGATTTCGTCGCCGGCGGGGTGGCCGTAGGTGTCGTTGTAATGCTTGAAGTTGTCGATATCGAAGATCATCAGCGTGACCTGCTGACGGTCTTCGCCAGCCCGGTCGAGGATGTGGGCGAGGAAGCGATTGAAGTACCGCCGATTCCACACGCCGGTGAGCTCATCGCGGTGCGAGAGGTCGCGCAGTTCAGTGAACTGCTGATCGAGATTAAGCCAGACCCCAAGCCAATCGGACCAAGGCTGGAGCTGCTGGGTAGTGGCCGGGGCCGGGGCGTGCAGTTTGGCTAATTCAAAGCCCTGGTAACGCACGGGCAAAGCGACTTCGTCCTCGGGCACCACTTTGCCACGCGGGCTCAGCGCCAGGCCGGCGATGCCGCTGCGGTCGGCGGCGAGGCGGAGGGCAAGCCCTGCCAATTCGGATTGGCCCCGCAGCACCGCCTCGACCAGATCGGTATCGCCCAAGTCGGCCGGGGGGCTGGCGGCGGCATGTTGACGGGCCTCCTGCAACGCACCGAGCGTGGCGGGTGTTCCGGCAGCCAATGCCTCCAGCTCGGACAATTCCTCTGACGAAGGCTTATTCGCCGAATCGAAATCCGAGGATTCGGAAGCAGGTTCGATGGTAAGCGACAAACCCAGAACGCTGGCGATTTGTTCGGGTCGCGATGCATCCACCGCTTCATCGAAGCCGGCTTCGAGTGCCTGGCGAGCCTCTTGCGGGGCGGCTTCGGCGTCGGTCAGCAGCAATTTGCCTTGCGGAATCAGGTGGCGCAACGCCTGGGCGGTCGAGCCGGCCATCCCGGCGAGGGCCGCGGCGGGGCCGATGACCGCGGCGGTTGGATGGCGGCCAGCCTCACCCATCGCGGAGAAATAGGTCTTGACCTGAACGACGCGGTCGGCGTGGCCGGCTTTTGAAAAAGCATCTGCCAGTCCGGCTTGATCGACCAGGATCACCTTGCCCTCGCTCGCGCGGGGCTCGGCAGAGATCGTCATCGGCGGCTGCGGATAATTACCCGGGATGGGCATGCGACCCGCCTTTCTCGGCAGCTACCGGCTGCTGCGACGCATCTTCGCCGGGATCGAGCAGCATCGAAATCTCCTCGTCGCTGACCAAGGCGCCGGCATCCGCTCTCGGATCAACCTTGACCACCAGCGAGCGGAGGCGATGGCGTGAACCCTTGACCCGGGCAGGCGGGCCGATCTCGGTGTCGGGTGCTGAAGCTGGCGTTGCAGGCGTCATGCTCAAACCTTGCGGGTCGGGTCGGCCCCAGTTCGACCGGTCGTAGCCTGTCAGACGAACCTTGGGGTAGTACGTTTCAATCGCCCCGATCAGTTCATCGCAGCGATCGATCTCGCTGGGCTCGACGAGAACGACCATTTGGCCCTCCTCATCACTGCCTGCCAGTTCGAGCATCACCCGCGGCAAATCGCGCAGCACCTGCACCGGCACATCGTGTCGATCCAATTCAGCAATCAGCGGTGAAGGTACCGCACCAGCCCCGCCAACCACCAACAGGCATTGGCTCAGATTATCGAAGTCTCCGGACCCCATACGTTTATTCTACTCGCTGGCTGCAGCGCGGCAGATTGGGCTTGAACATCCGTGTCAAACCCTGAAAAAATCCACCCCATGATTCAAGACAGACGCTACAGCTTACGCGGTTTAACAGATTGGGGTCTAGGGTCTAGGGGCTGGGTTTTTTTCAAGCCGAGGATGTGGCTTTGCGAATCCTCGGGTGCGTTGTCGAACTTGATCCGCGGAATCGCAGAGCCTCATCCGCGGCTTGAATAATGATTCTTCGATGGCCTGATGGATCAGCTTTTCAAAGTTGCGTCTACACTATCGGGCTTGGAAGCTATGGTTTGCGTTGCCATCAACTCCGGACGGTTTTTTTCATGCCCAACCTTACGCTTGCTGCCGGCCCACTGAGCTACGAGCAGATCACCGTGTTTTTCCTCGCCTTCGGCGTGCTGCTGTTTACCGCACGCCTGTTTGGTGAGATCGCCCGCAAACTCGGCCAACCCACCGTCCTGGGCGAAATCCTCGCCGGTGTCGTGCTGGGCGCAACCGTGCTGGGCAACCCAGCGTTTCTCGGTGAGGACGGGTGGAACGTCGAGCTTTACGAATGGCTGTTTCCGACCTATGTGTTGGATGAAAACGACAACCCGGTAAAACTCGAGCGGGTTGTGGTGGATGAAGCGGGTGAACCGGTATTGAAGCCCGCGGCGGACAATCCCGACGAGCTGCTGCCCGTGCCCGAGGACAAACAGGTCAAGCCGACGGATAGCGTGCCGGTGCCGACCGATTACCAAAAGGCTTACGACGGCGGCTTCCTGTCGATGTCGATGTTCCTGAACCTCTCGGCGGTCTTCCTGCTGCTGGTCGCCGGGCTGGAGGTCGACTTGTCGATCGTCTGGAAGCAGGGCAAGGCGGCGCTGCTGGTCAGCCTGGCAGGCATGGTCGTGCCGTTTGCCACGGGCTTCGCCTTGGCGTGGTTCCTGCCCGGCGCGATCGGGTTCGATTTCGAATATGGCCAGAAGCTGCCGTTCGCGCTGTTCATCGGCGTGGCGATGTCGATCACCGCCCTGCCGGTCATCGCGAAGATCCTCATGGACCTGAACATGTTCCGGTCCGACATCGGCATGCTGATCATGTCCTCGGCGATGGTCAACGACCTGCTGGGCTGGATCGGCTTCGCCATTGTGCTGGCGATGATTGCCCCGGTCGCGGCTACCGGCGGCGATGTCGGCGACGCAGGCAGCGGGCTATTACAAACCATCGGCCTCACATTGCTTTTCGTCGGACTGATGCTGACCGTCGGCCGCTGGGTGTTCCACAAAATCCTGCCCTACATCCAGGCCCACACCAGTTGGCCCGGCGGGGTGCTGGGCTTCGTGCTCAGCGTCGCGCTGGTCAGCGCCGCGGCCACCGAAGCCATCGGCATCCACTCGATCTTCGGGGCGTTCATCGCCGGCGTTGCCATCGGCGACTCGAAACACCTGCGGGCTCGGACCCGCCAGACCATCGAGCATTTCATCACCAACGTCTTCGCGCCGGTGTTCTTCGCCGGCATTGCGCTGCGGGTGAACTTCGTCGAGGGTTTCGACCTGACCGCGGTATCGCTGGTGCTGGGCATCGCGATTCTGGGCAAAGTCGTCGGCTGCTATTACGGGTCGTACTGGGCCGGGTTGAGCAAGCGCGAATCCTGGGCGGTGGGTTTCGGCATGTCCGCTCGTGGTGCGATGGAAATCATCCTCGGCCAACTCGCGCTTTCGCACGGCCTGATTACCGAGAAGCTCTTCGTTGCCATCGTCGTCATGGCCATCGCCACCAGCCTGCTGGCCGGCCCGGCAATGCAGAAAGTCCTCCAACGCAAGCAGAAGCGCAAGCTCGCGGACTACCTCGGCGATCCGGGTTTCCTAGGTCATTTTAAATCGTCCAACCGTGAAGGCGCCATCCGCGAACTCTGCGGCCTGGCCAGCGAGGCGACCGGCCTGGAGGCCGGCACCGCCTTCGATGCGGCCTGGTACCGCGAGCAGCTCGTTTCCACGGGTCTGCCCAATGGGTTGGCGGTTCCGCATGCCCGGCTGAAGGGGATCGATAAACCGGTGGTATTCGTGGGCCTGTCCAACGCCGGCATCGACTTCGACGCTCCGGACGGAACGAATGCCGAGATCGTTTGCCTGCTGCTCTCGCCCGAGGACGACCCGGAAACGCAGCTTGAAATGCTCCAAGCCGTCGCCGAGGCGTTCCAATCGCCCAACACGCACCGCGAGGCGCTGGCCGCCAACAACATCACCGAGTTCCGTGCCGCCCTCATGACCGCCGACCCACCGGAGCACGGCCACTGACCCTTCCCTGCCCCGCGGAATTTCCGACAGATTTTTCGTAGTTTTTCAAGCCGCGGATGAGGCTTTGCGAATCCGCGGATGCTATCCGCCTTACACTGAAACCCATGGCTGACACTTCCCCCGCCCGTCCAATCAAAGCGCTCAAGAAAGAGCTGGGACTTTGGGATGTGTATGCGATCAGCACCGGGGCCATGTTCAGTTCCGGCTTCTTTCTGTTGCCGGGCTTGGCGACCGCTTATGCCGGGCCGAGCACGGTGTTGGCCTATCTGGTCGCGGGCCTGCTGATGATCCCGGCGATGCTCAGCATGGCGGAACTTTCCACCGCCCTGCCGCGGGCCGGCGGCACCTACTACTTCCTGGACCGCAGCCTCGGACCCGTGGCCGGCACGGTCGGCGGGTTGGGGACCTGGCTGGCACTTGTCCTCAAGTCGGCCTTTGCGCTGCTGGGCATGGGCGCGTATCTCGCGATCACGCCGGGCATCGCGAGCTTCCTGCCGGGCGATCCGGGGGTTCAGCTTTGGATCATCAAGGGCCTGGCGGTGGCGCTGACTGTCGCCTTCGCGGCCCTCAACATTCTCGGCGCGAAAGAGACGACCCGGCTTCAGGGCATCCTCGTGATCGCGCTGCTCAGCGTGCTGTCGTTCTTCGTCGTGCAGGGGCTTTACTACATCATCTTCCGCCAGCCCGCCGGGCAGCTTCAGGAGCAGTTTTCACCATTCATGCACCAGGAAAACGGCTGGTCGGGTTTCGCATCGACCGTCGGGCTTGTGTTCGTGTCTTACGCCGGCCTGACCAAGGTCGCCAGCGTCAGCGAGGAAGTCAAACGCCCGGACCGCAATCTGCCGCTGGGCATGATCCTCTCGCTGATCACCGCGACGCTGATCTACGTCCTGGGCGTCGCCATCATGATCGACACGGTCGACCCCGAGGCGCTGCGAGGAGATTACACACCGGTCGCCACCGCGGCCGAGTCGTTCTTCGACTGGCTGCCGGGTTCGGTGGGTTTGATTCTGATCGTCATCGCAGCCTTGGCCGCTTTTGCCTCGACGGGTAACGCGGGGATCCTCGCCGCCAGCCGATACCCGCTGGCGATGGCGCGGGACCGGTTGATCAGCAAACGCTTCCGCGAGGTCGGTCGCTTCGGCACACCCACGCTGGGCATCATTGCCACCGCCGGGCTGATGATCGGCTTCATCCTCTTCCTCTCGGCCGAGGGCGTCGCGAAGATCGCCTCGGCGTTCAACCTGTTCGTATTCGGCCTGATGAACATCGCCGTCATCGTGATGCGTGAGAGCAAGATCGCCAGCTACGACCCGGGCTTCCGCAGCCCGCTCTACCCGTGGATGCAGCTGGCCGGGCTCACCATCGCGATCGGGCTCATCTGGCAGATCGGCGCGCTCGCGATTTTTGCTTCGCTGATCCTCGGCGGCATCGGCTTGGGCTGGTACTTCTACTACGCCCGCAGCCGGGTCATCCGCGAAGGCGCGATCTACCACATCTTCGAGCGCCTGGGCAACAAACGATTCAGTGATCTGGACCTCGAGTTCCGTCAGATCATCAAGGAGAAAGGCTTACGCGATAGCGACCCGTTCGAGGACGTCGTCGCCCGGGCCGGCTTTATGGATGCCGACCCCAGCAGCAATTTCGAGCTCATCACCGAGGCGGCATCACAGGAGTTGGCCCGCGAAGTCGAGGAGCTGTCGACCGAGCAGGTCCGCCAGGAGATTCAGGCCTGTCGTGAGCATGGCAATGTTGTGGTGAGTCACAACGTGATGCTGCCGCACTTCCGGGTAGCGAATATCACCCAGCCGCAACTGCTGCTGATCCGCTGTGCAGAAGGCATCGCTTTACCCGGCGATCCGTGTGACACCGAATCGGCTAACGAACCGCAAGCGACTCAAGGCGAGGACGGCGGCGACAATGAGTCGCCGATGGCACAACGGCTTGGCCTCAAGACCCGCCAGCCGGGCGAGATGATTTACGCGATCTTTATCCTCGTCAGTCCCGAAAATGACCCGGGCCTGCACCTGCGCATCCTCGCCCAGATCGCGACCCGACTCGAAGACGAGGGCTTCATGCAGGATTGGCGGCAGGCCACCGATGAACACGCGCTCAAGGAAACGCTGCTGCACGATGATCGTTTCGTCGCCCTGCGGATCCGCAACCACACGAGCACGGACACCCTGATCGGCAAGACCATCGGCGATGTCGATCTACCTGAGGGCACGCTGATTTCGCTGGTCAGCCGGGATGGCAAGACCTTTGCCCCGCCCAGCCAAATGCTGCTCCGCGATGAGGATCGCCTGACCATCATCGGCGACAAGACCGGCATCGAAGCCTTGGTCAAACAGTTCGGCGATCACTGATCCGGTTGATTCACAAAACTACAAAGCCTAGGGATAGCTATCCCTAGGCTTTCTCCTACACTGCGCGCAATGCTGACCCTCGCCGCCGCTGCGCTCGACCCCTCCGAAATCACCCGGATGCTGCTTGCGCTCGCCGCCCTGCTTGGCTCGGCCAGGCTGCTGGGCGAAGTCTCTCGACAACTGGGCCAACCCACCGTGCTCGGCGAAATCCTCGCGGGCATCGTGCTCGGCCCAACGCTGCTCGGCACCATCTCACCCGACCTCTATCAATACCTCTTCCCGATCGAGGAAGGCTCGGCCACCCGCATCGCAGAGGAGGGCTTCATCATGATGTCCGCGACGCTGCTGCTGTTGGTCGTCGGTCTCGAGGTCGACCTCTCCACCGTTTGGCGTCAGGGCAAGGCCATGCTGCTCGTGTCGGCGTTCGGCATCGCAATTCCCATGACGCTCGGCGGGTCGCTCGGCTGGTTCGTGCCCGGCTGGCTGGGTGTTGATGACCTGCAGCCCGGCGTTGCCCTGCCCTTGGCCATCTTCGTCGGCATCGCCCTGTCCATCACCGCCCTGCCGGTCATCGCCAAAATCCTCATGGACTTGAACCTCGCCCGGTCCGACATGGGCATGCTGGTCATCAGCGCTGCCATGCTCAATGACCTGGTTGGCTGGATCGGCTTTGCTGTGGTGTTGGCTTTGATGCCCGCAGACCCTGTAGCGTCCCTGGCTCATGCCGGAGAAGCCGTCGGCCATGGAGCGAATACTTCCGGTGGGGTGGCGGTGACCATTGGGATGACATTGGTGTTTTTGGCATTGATGCTGACGCTCGGGCGATGGGTCGCACACCGGGCGATGCCTTATGTGCAGTCGCGTTGGAGTTATCCGGGCGGGGTGCTGGGTTTCGTGCTGGTCATAGCGCTGCTTTGTGCCGCGTTTACTGAATACCTGGGGATTCACTCGATCTTCGGGGCGTTCGTGGCTGGAGTAGCCATCGGTGATTCGCATCACCTGCGCGAACGCACCCGCGACACGATCCACCAATTCGTGATGAATATCTTTGCGCCGGTGTTCTTCGCGAGCATCGGGCTGCGGATCAATTTCATCGCCAGCTTCGACCTGACCGCTGTCGCCTTGGTGCTGTCGGTCGCGATCGTCGGCAAGGTCGTCGGGTGCTATTTCGGTGCGAAGATCGCCGGCCTGTCGCCCCGCGAATCCTGGGGCGTCGGATTCGGAATGGCCGCTCAGGGCGCGGTCGGCATTATCCTCGGCCAACTGGCCCGGCAGGCCGACCTCATCACCGACGAGCTGCTTGTCGCGATCGTCATCATGGCCTTGGCCACATCGCTGCTGGCTGGCCCCGCAATGCAGGTGGTACTCAAACTCAAGACGCAGCGGAAGCTGCACGAGTTGCTATCGGATCGCCACATCGTTCTCGACCCGCGGGCACTGAGTATCCACGAGGTGTTGAAGGTACTGTCTAACCGCGCCGCCGAGCTGACTTCGGTCAAGGATGGAAAGACGATTTTCCGCGCGGTCTGGAAGCGCGAACAGACCATGCATACCGCCCTGCCCAACGGCTTGGCCGTCCCGCACGCCCGGCTTGACGGCCTGAAAAAGCCCCATGTCCTGATCGCTCGCGCCCCGATGGGCATCGATTTCCATGCCCCGGATGGCGAATTGAGTAAGCTCATCTGCCTGATTCTTACGCCCACCGATCAGCCCGACACGCAGATTGAGATGCTCTCGACCATCGCCAAAGCTTTCGAGGAAAACGACACCCGAAAGGCCTGTCTGCTCGCCAAAACCCCCACCGAGTTTCGAGCAGTTCTGAACCTCACCTCAGCCGGCCACAGCCCGGAACTGACACCCCATGATGATGAGACATTGGGGATGCGTTGAGCGGAAGATGCGAAGCGTCTCGTGAATCGCTGATGTTCGATGATCTATACCTGGGCGTATCCTGCGACACGCGAGAAAAAGTCAACCTGCTTCGAAAAAACGCGAGCTAGTTCCGCCCGGTCCGATGGTGGCGATGACGGGTTGGCCGCATTTCGGACATCGGCCTTCGTAGGCGTCGCCGGCCTTGTTGCGGTAGACCCGGCTATAGGTGCTGCAACAGTTCCAGGACACACTGATCCATGGCCGAGACTCGCGCACTGGCTTGGGCGGCTGCTGCGGCGGCAGACCCGAAACGTCGAGAATGTAGTCCGGGTTGCTGGCCACGGTGTTTTCATCGGCGACGCAGGCTGATGGGCTTCAGCGGGGTATACATGGAAGATGAGACAAAACGCTTGGCATCCCTAAGACAATATTCTGATCACCAGCCAAATTTGATCAAGCCGCGGATGAGGTTTAGCGAATCCGCAGATTCGCAGCGCCTCACCCACAGCTCAGAAATTCTTGTTGCATATGCACCGTATTATTCGGCGTCGGTGTCGTTATCGTCATCGCTATCTGAAGCTTCATCCGCGGCGGGGGCGGCGGTGACACCTTTGGCTTGGAGAACCAGCGACTTGATCTCGTCGAAGAGGTCCTGATTTTCACGGATAAACTGCTTGGCGTTCTCCCGGCCCTGGCCGAGGCGGACTTCGCCGAAGCTGAACCAGGCACCGGATTTCTGGACGACGTCTTCCTCGACCGCGAGGTCGAGCAGGTCGCCGGACGCAGAGATACCTTCGTCAAACATGATGTCGAACTCGGCCTGACGGAACGGCGGGGCGATCTTATTCTTAACCACGCGGGCGCGGGTGCGGTTGCCCACAGCCTTGTCACCGTCCTTGATCGAGGCGGTACGGCGGATGTCGATGCGGATCGAGCTGTAAAACTTGAGTGCCCGTCCACCGGGTGTGGTTTCGGGGTTGCCGAACATCACGCCGATCTTCTCGCGGATCTGGTTGATGAAGATGACGGTAGTTTTGGATCGGCTGATCGCCCCGGTCAGTTTCCGCATGGCTTGGCTCATCAGCCGGGCTTGGAGGCCGACGTGGCTGTCGCCCATCTCGCCTTCGATTTCGGCGCGGGGGATGAGGGCGGCGACGGAGTCGACGACGATGAGATCGACCGCGTTGGAGCGGACCAGCAGCTCGCAGATTTCCAGTCCCTGCTCGCCGGTGTCGGGCTGGGAGACGAGCAGTTCCTCGAGGTTGACCCCGAGGCGGCGGGCCCAGGACGGGTCGAGAGCGTGCTCGGCGTCGATGAAGGCCGCGACGCCGCCTTCTTTTTGAGCCGACGCGATCGTGTGGAGCGTCAGGGTCGTCTTACCCGATGATTCCGGGCCGAACACTTCAATGATGCGTCCGCGGGGGATGCCTCGACCGCCCAGCGCGAGGTCCAGCGAGATCGAACCAGTGCCGATGCCCTCGGGCAGATTGCTCGGGTCGTCATCCAGCCGCATGATCGAACCCTTGCCATAGTTCTTCTCAATCTGGCTGACCGCCTGATCGAGGGCACGGTTCTTCATTTTGTCTTCGCCGGCGGGAGCGGGGGCGGTCTTGGGCATCGTTTTCTTCCTCGAAAGGCTATCTTTAGCGGCGGTATGGTTCAGCGAGCGATTGAGTGTAGTCACCATCGTAAGACTCCGTATCCAGGCGTCAATGTTTGGGTTCGGTAAGGTTTCAGGCAGTTTAGTTTCTGTTCGGTAATTGTCAATCTATTTGTTTGGTTTTTTTCTGGATTCAGATTTTGCCTCTTCCATAGTCTCAAATGCACGTCCTCCAAACGTTCAGCCGCCTCAGACAGCCAATCATTTTCGCAGGCATAGGAATAAGTTGTGAAAAATTAGCGTGACGTGGACGGTGTAATGCCTATACTCAGGTCGTTGGCCGCTCGTGGTTCCACGGGGGCATATTTTGAACATCCTTTTATGGAGATGCGATATGGATTGGTTGAAGAAAATGATGGCGGGTCTGACAGCTGTTGCGGCACTGACCTTCGGTGCGGCAGGCACGCTTGCCCTTACCGGCTGCGAAGATGACGCCGGCGATGAAATGGAAGAGATCGGCGATAATATCGAAGATGCGGGTGATGATGCCGCAGACGATATCGAAGACGCCACTGAGTAATGATTGATTGATTCGCATCGCGACGCCGTCGCGGCGAGTAGATCATTGTTTTGAGAAATTCAATCGCCCCTGATCGCTGGATCAGGGGCGGTTTTTGTGTGGGGTAGCAGACTACGGACCCGCAGATTCAATGAACCTCCTCCAGGGTTTTGCAGTAGGTGTCGGACATAAGGAAATACTCGATCACCACCGCATCTAATGGCAGGAAGGACGGGTGGTGGATTAAACTGCGCAGGTGAGACATCTATTGACCCGAATAGTGTTGACGCTGATGGCGGTCGTATGTTGGCCTGTCTGGTCACAGCCGCTTGAAGGCAGCGATACCTCCGTAGTCAGTGGCGGGGCCGAGGTGGGTGATCTGGATGTGGAAGATTGGCCGGAGGTCGCTCGGGACATCTGGACCGCTCGGTTGTTTAACGCCGGCGAGACGACCATCCACCTCAATCAGCTGGTCATCGCGCTGCTGGTCGCGATTTTCGGGCTTTGGCTGGCCCGACGGTTATCGCTCGTGGTGCACGGCCGACTGGTCCGCAACAAGCGGGTGAACAACCAGGCGGCGGCAACCATCCAGAAGCTGGTGTTTTACTTCGCCGCGGTCATCGCGATGCTGGTGGCGCTGCCCATCGCCGGCATCCCGATCACGATCTTCACCGTCTTAGGCGGTGCGATCGCGATCGGCGTGGGCTTCGGTGCGCAAAACCTATTTAACAACCTGATTTCCGGCATCATCCTCATGACTGAGCGACCGATCCGGTTGGGTGACATCGTCGAGGTCGGCGATCACCAAGGCAGAATCGAAGAAGTCGGCAACCGCTGCACCCGCGTTCGGCGGTTCGATGGCATTGATGTGCTCGTGCCCAATTCGCTGCTGCTTCAAGAGCCGGTCATCAACTGGACGCTCAAGGACGCGGACATCCGCGGCAGCGTCGCCGTCGGTGTCGCATATGGATCGCCCACCGCCAAGACCCGCGACCTCATTGAGCAGGCCGCCCACCATCACCCGAAAATCCACGACACGCCCGCACCGACCGTGCTGTTCACCGACTTCGGCGACAACGCGCTGGGCTTCGAGGTGCTGTTCTGGACCAGCGTCACCAGCCCGATGGACCTCAACAAAATCCAAAGCGATCTGCGTTTTGAAATCGACAAACTCTTGGGCGAAGCGGGTATCGTGATCGCCTTCCCGCAACGCGATATCCACCTCGACACGACCAAGCCGCTGGACATCCGCGTGTCTCACGCGGACCGTTAAACCGCAACACGACGCTTAGCCGTGCGACGAAGTCGCCGGTCTACACAACCAATCCAAAAGCCTTTTCGCCGGTCTTGTCGATAAACCCCTATCGCCTGACCGATCGGATGTCCCATGCGCAAACGCAACCGTCCCTCCGCCGCCAAGGTCGGCCGCTTCATCGGCCACGCCATCGACTCGACCGTCGGCACCGCCGTCGACCAAGTCGGCAAAGCCCTGACGTCCAGCCTCCGCCTAGCAGGTCTGGACCTGCACCACCACCCCGACGCCCACCACCACCGCGCCGCCAAGCCCGGCTCAGTCTCGGGCATCGAAGCGTTCGACGTCGACACCCCCCCGCCGCCCGACACCGTCCATTTCACCGTCATCGACTACGGCCCGGACCTGCTCAACATCACCCGACCCGATGACCTCGCCGGCCTGCTTGAAGACCAAAGACCTGAAAACGCCACGGTACGCTGGATCAATGTCGATGGGCTGCACCCCTACGTCGTTAAACGATTTCTTGATGCCTACGAGTTCCACACCCTCGCCGCGGAGGACACGCTGCATGTGCCTCAACGCCCCAAGGCAGAACGCTACGACGACCACCTTTACATCGCCACCCGGATGATGCAGATTACCGAGAACGTCCTGACCGGCGAACAGGTTTCCTTCTTCCTCAAGCCCGGCCTGCTTATCACCTTCCAGGAAAAGACCGGCGACCTCTGGGACCCGATCCGCGGACGACTTGAAGTCAAAGACAGCCGAATCCGCAAGGGTGGCGCGGACTACCTGCTCTACGCCCTGCTCGACGCGACTGTCGACCACTGCTTCCCCATCCTTGAACGCTTCGGTGATCTGCTCGAAGGCCTCGAGATGGAGGTCTTCGATGGTGCGGATGAAAAGATCGTTCAACGCATCTATGGCATCAAACGTGAACTGGCGGTGCTCCGCCGTGTCCTCTGGCCCACTCGGGAAATGATCGGCGATCTGCTCAGCGATCAGACCACCGAACTTTCCGACAGTACCAAACTTTTCATGCGCGATGTCCACGAACACGCGGTCCAACTCGTCGAAATCGTCGAGACGTTCCGAGATATGACCAGCAGCCTGACCGATCTGCACATGTCGGCCGTCGGCAACCGCATGAATGAGATCATGAAGTTTCTCACGATCATGGGTTCACTGTTCATTCCGATTACGTTTTTAGCGGGGATTTACGGGATGAACTTCGCTTACATCCCGGAACTGAATCAGCCCAACGGCTACTTCGTGTTCTGGGGGGTCTGCCTCGTGGTCACCGCGGTCCTGCTGCTGTATTTCCGCAAAAAAGGCTGGCTTGGCGGCGGCTAAATTTCAACCTAAATAATTACATAAAGCCCACGCATGGCATGCATGGGGCGCTCACAATTCACTTTCGATAATTCGTAACCGCCTCCGCCGCCGCAAAACCGCTGATCGCCGCACCCTCCATCGTGGCCGGCCAACCCGTTGCCGTCCAGTCGCCTGCCAGCAGCAGATTGCTGATCCGCCCGGTCGTCGTCGGGCGAAGCTCATCTACGCCCGGTCGAATCGAAAACGTCGCCCGCCTCTCCCGCATCACCCGGCCACGAACCAGTTCGACATTCCGACACCCCGGAACCGCCCGCCTCACCTCTTTCATCGCAATATCAAGGACTTCAGGACTCGGCAACGCCTCAAGCTCATGAGCCGCACTCACTACGGCATGGAGATGTTGAATGCCCCCCTCTGCGTCCCCCTTGTTAAACACCCAATGGATCGGCGAGCCGGTCAAGACGACGTGTGGCAATGCCATCCCTTGACCTGATGCTGACCTCACCCAAAGGTGAATGCCCAAAATCGGGCTGACCTTCAATTGATCCAGCCGATTAAATCGATCATCCGCAGCCTGCATCTCCTTTGCTACAACACGCCGCAATTGATCGAAAGGAAGAGCCGCAATATAAGATTTCGCCTTGAATTGTTCGCTA
Organism: uncultured Phycisphaeraceae bacterium; assembly: GCA_964523485.1. Lineage (GTDB taxonomy): Bacteria > Planctomycetota > Phycisphaerae > Phycisphaerales > Phycisphaeraceae > Algisphaera. The sequence goes on from CAZFZS010000014.1 coordinate 38,037, forward strand.
TTGTTCAAAAGAACGCTGCTGATATTGTTCGTATTTTGATCGAATAAAAACTGTGAAACAGGACGAGAAAAAAGCAACTCCCCATGATGTTTTTTGAGATAATTTTCCGCAGGGCTATAGAGTTCCGACAACGGCACCGTCGGCACGCCCATCGCCGAAGCTGAGCGACCCGCCAGCAATCCATCGACGAAGACCTGCACCGCATACCCAGCGGCGACACAGTCAAGCTTTTCGTTGCAGGCACTCTCGATGGTCACCTGCCAGAAACGCTCAATAGCTCGTAAATTCTGGCCCTGTTCTGCCAGCCAGTCCGCGAACGACATGGTGTTAAGTTTTCGCCGCTCCGCGATCGACAGCTTACGCATGGCGCTTAGGGCACGGCCGATCCCGAGCTTCTCGGAGAAGCTCAGGCAGCGCATAAGCAGGAAGGAGCGGGCGGTATGCAACGGACGGGGCAGGCGGTCGGAAATGAGCCGCTCGTGAGTCCCGTCGGCATGGACAAAATCGAATCGATGGCTCCACTGAATTTTATCACTGACGCCGAGTATTGCGTACAGCCGCAGCAGGCTTTTGCAGCAACCCATGACCACGTGCTGGCAATTGTCGATCGGCTGCCCGGTCTCGGGATCGCGGGTGCTTCCCGCTCGGCCGCCAAGTTGTCGGCGGGCCTCGATGAGTGTGACTCGTTTGCCACGGTCCGCCAATGCCACCGCTGCGGTGATGCCCGCCACGCCGCCACCGATGACGACGACGTCTGTTTTGCGCGATGGGCTTGACTCGCTCACCATCGGCTCCGCGTCAACGCCGCCGCCGCGATGCCGAGCTTGCGTGTCATCGATAACCTGACTCTTCGTTGAAGCACCAATTCCGGGCGTGCCGCGATCTTTTCAAGCAGTTGCCGATACGTCCGCATCATCGCCCAACTCGTGCGCCGCCCATCGACTTTTAGATGCTTTTCCAAGTCGGCGGATGATTCATAAAACTTTCGAGTACGGCCGATCTCGAATTGCATCAAATCACAGAAAGCCTTGTTTTCATGGTTTTTTTTGATCTCAACACCATCGATGCCAAATCGCTTGAAATCTTCTCGCGGCAGGTAGACCCGGCCTTGCTCAGCATCCTCCGCTATGTCCCTGAGAATGTTGGTCAGTTGCAACGCGATCCCACGATCCTTTGCCAAGGTTGCCACGGAGGGGTCGCCATCGTCACCCCAGATATGGACACAACTTAACCCCACCACCGAGGCGACCCGATAGCAGTATTGCTCGAGCTGCTCGAATGTTTCAAAGTGGGGTTCTTCAAGGTCCTGCTTCTGCCCCGCGATCATCTCGGCGAGGTACTGCTTAGGCAGCCGGAACGACAGAAACTGCTGACGAACCGCGGGCCAGAGCGGACCAGTCGGCAACGGAGCATCGGGATTCAATGCTTGATCCGTATCTGACTCGAAACAATTCAAGCGTTGCAAAACAGAGTCCGGCGATCCAATTTTGATAGTTTTCGCATGGCCACCAGAATCGACAATATCATCTGCTGCCCGCATCCATGCATAGAGGGTAAAGATCGCGGTGCGTTTGGGTTCAGGGGTCAGCCGCATACCGAAATAGAAGTTGCCGGCACAGCGCCGAGCGACCTCTCGACAGTAGTCTGCCGATTCTTCCGCAGAAAGCTCAGGCGAAACGACGCTCAACGCTCTGATCCCGCGATAGCACTTACACCTTGACCTACCAGAGCCCGGCCGATCAAGGCCGCTTTTCCGATGCGACTCAGCCGCGGCCGCCTTGTCCAGGTGTCATATTGCTGTCGCTCGATCTTCTGCAGAATCGCCTGCCCACCCCGGCTGAACAGCTCCACGTCGACCCGGAACGCTTTGGGGATCATCGCCAACAACGGCTTTCCCGCATCGAACCGCTGCTGGGCGTCTTCGACCAATTCGCGTATCGCTGTCTTGTAGCTGGTCAACATCTCACCCGTTGGCTTGCCGACCCGATCCATCCCGCCGACGCTGCAGGATTCGCAACTGACCGCCGCTTCAAGCTTGGCGAGTTGAACAAGTGTTTGAAGGCTCAGGCCATTTCGATCCGCCACCGCTTGCGGGATGTAGATTCGGTCACGCTCGATCGCGTCCCGTCGGACATCCTGCCAGAAATTCGTCAATTGCAAAGCGGTACAGATGTAGTCCGACAACGTGTCCGCCTCGCTGTTGTGGACCCCCATCACACGAAGTAGCAGTCGGCCGACCGGGTCGGCACTTCGCTTGCAGTAAGCTAAAAGCTCAGGCATGTCTGCGTAGCGTGTGACTTCTTGGTCCTGTTCAAACGCATCGATCAGGTCGAGAAACAACTGCTGTGGCAGGTCGAAGTTCTGGATTGTTTCAGTGAGTGCGACGAAGACGGGGTGGCGGGGTTGGTCAGCATAAGCCAGTTCCAGCTCGCGTTTCCACCAAGCCAACATCGTCAATGCATCGCCTGATCGGCCCGCGATCTGCGGGTCGTCGGCGAGGTCGTCCGCCCATCGGCAGAAGGCGTAGATATTGACGAAATGCTGCCGGGATTCGCGAGGCAGCAGGCGGGTGGCGACTGAGAAATTTTCGCTGGACCGACGAGCGAATCGGGCCGTGTATTGCCGGGCCTCGGCCGGGCTGAGCGTATTGCATCGCTCCGGGCCGAAGGCTTGCAGGTCGTGGAGGACGGCGGCGGTCATGGGGGGATTTTAGACGTATTGGTCAGGGCAAAGTGCGAGAGCAGTCGAACGGGCGGCTTCGCCGCTTCCGCTAAACAAACCAATCACCTATTTTTGAAATATCGCGTTCACCCGCCTGTGAGTTGATCGAGGCCCGGCAGGTTCATGCCGCCGGTGAGTTCGGACATCTCGTCCTTGATCATTTCTTGTGCTTTCTGAAACGCAGCATTAGTCGCCGAGACGATGAGCTGTTCGATCATCTCCCGGTCGGCATCTGCACCTTCGCCGACCAGCGCGGCGGTCATCGCCGGGTCGAGTTGGACCGACAGCACTTTGAGCTTGCCGTTCACCGTCACCCGGACCGCCCCGGCCCCGGCATCGGCGGAAACGGATTTACCTTCCAGATCACGCTGCAACTGCTCGAACTTCGACTTGATCTCCCCGGCGTTGCCCATCAGGCCCGCCAACGATTTGAGTTGTTTCATCTGGTCAAACATGGAGGCATCATAGCCGTGTCGAATTTTTGCGGCGATGACACAGCAGACCGGCTGAAAGCAAAAGCAGGGTGACCGTGACGGTCGGCTCGGGGATCACGGTAATGCGGGTGACGGTGGTGTCGGTGAAATCGGCGATGTCCCAGCCGAAGTGGGCTTGGTCCTGGCCCGGGTCGTCGGCGACAATGCGGATGCGATCGGACGTATCGACCGAGGCGTTTACCCCAGCGGCAATCAATTGATTGGCGATCTCTTGTGCGGTGCTGATGCCCTGAATGTTTATGTCTAGAAGGAAGGTGATGTCCGAGCCATTCAGCCTGTCGAGTCCGGCGAGATCGACACTGGCGTAGCTGGTGCTCAGCCCATCGAGGCTCTGAGGGCCGTTGCTTTGCCCGAGATCGAGGCTGCCGACGGAACCGCCCAGGCCGTCAGTGGTATCGGTAAGTATGGCCGCGGCTTCTGGAGCGAGCAACGTGAGATAGGCGGGCAGATCGAGCGTGAGTTCTGCTGTATTGACCGTGAAGGTCCGCAGGATCGAGCCGTCGCTGCCATCCATCAGCAGGACGCGGTCGTCGGATTGGCTGGCGACGAAGATATTGCTGGCCCGGTCGGCAACGATGCCCAGCGGGTTCATCGGCTTGCCGGTCACCTCCGGCAGCGTCAAGTTGACATCGCCGTCCGCATCCGACTTATAGATACGCGTCGTGTCGGTCCCGGTGGCAAAGATGCTTCCATCCGGAGCGAGTGCGACTTGGCCAACCCGGCTGGGCACATCGAAGCTGCTGACGCGGGTCAGTGTGTCGGGGTCGAGCTCGACGACGCGGTAGGTGTCCTGATTCGTGTTCGGGTCCGTAGTGTCGGGGTCGAGTTGGGCGACGAGGAGTCGGTTGGCCGTGGGGTCTGTGGTGAGGCCCAGCGGACGCTGAAGGTTTGGATCATCGGTGCTGTTAAACGTCGCGGTATCGTGGTCAAGCGTAAGGGTTGAGCCGTTAAGGTCGTAGCTGAGCAGTCGGCCGTTGAAGTGGTATCCGACGATCAGCGTATTGCCGACAAAAGCGATGCCCTCGAGCCGGTTGCCGCCGTCGCCGAGATTCAACGGCGTGTCGAGATAGTTGCCGGTGCGGCCGTCGAAGCGATGGACCTGTCCGCCCTGATCGTTGACGTAAAGCTTGCCGTCCGGGCCGAGGGTAATACCGCGGGGTTGATCTAAACTCGGATGCTCAGCAAACAGCGAGGCCTCACCGGTCGCGAAGTCGAAGCGGAGGATTTGCCCGGTGTCGAGGCTGGACACGAGCAGATCGCCGATGGCGGGAGCGGCCAATGTCGCGATCAGTGCAAGCAGGCAAATGAACCGCAGGGTGGCGCAGCGATCGCGCAGGCATGTGAAACTTCTGAACATGGAGTGAACATCGGGCCATGGGCCTGAGTTTCGACAAAGATTCAGCTAGATGGCGGATCGGAGTCTGACCGCTCATCATCAGGACCATCTGTATCGTCATCAGACTGCGGGCCATTTTCCGGGGCCGGGGGTGGGGTTTTGGGCGTTAAGGGTCGGACATCGATCAGGATGGCATCGCTGAAGACGTCCAAGGCATCGCGGACGATTGGCAGGTCCAGCGCAGCTCGGCGGTCGATAGCTGGTGGGGATTGGGGGGTGGGGGTTGGGGGGTTGGGCTGACGCATCCTGAGATGATGACGATGCATCAGTTTGCAAAGACGAGGCTTGGGGGGTTCGCGGAGATGCGGGGGCGAGTTCGGTAGTGACGGGGGTGCCCAGCAATTCGGCGAGGGTGTCGCTGATGCGTTTGAGGCGGGGCGCGGTGGCGAAGTTGCGGGCGTGGGCGGAGCCGGGGGCTGGCTGAATCCGGGCGACGGCGGGTTGCCGTGTGGTATCGATCTCGCCGAGCGTGAAATGGCCGAGCCAAGCGGCGGCTTTGGAACTGCTCAGACGATCAAGGACGGCGGTCCAGAGCGCGGCAGGGTCGGTGGGGGCTGGGGATTGGGGGTTGGGGGTTGGGGGTTGGGGGCTGGAGCCTTGAGTGGTTGGCTCTACAGTTTGCTCAGATGTGGAAGCGGGAGATCGAGTCGGCCGTGAGGTGACAGCGGAGCTAGCTACTTTTTTTTTTCGGTTATGCCGCCTTTGAGCAGGGCCGAGACGTCAGCCATCGACTCGGCTAGGGCGAGGCGTACTACGGTGGCATCCAGCAGTGCGCGGGGGTTGCTTGAACCCTTGCTGAAGCGCTGAAGGTTTTCGCAAAGTGCGATCATGTGGACCAGCCCGGCCGCGTCGAACTGCTTGGCCTGCTCGACCGCCTTGGGCTTGGCGTCTTCCGAAAGCTCGACCAATTCGCTGTCCGCACCGCAGGCGGCGATAAGCATGAGTTGGCGGAGGCGCTCGACGAGCACTTCGATGAGTTGGTCCTGGCTGATGCCTCGTCCGAGCAGGTCGGCAGCGCGGTCGAGGGCGGCTTTGATATCGCCTTGGGCCATCGCGTCGACCCAGGTCGCGATGAGTTCGCTGTCGGGCAGGCCGAGCATGTCCTGCAGGGTTTGGGCGGTCAACGGCGTATCGCCGGTCGCGAGCAGGCGGTCCATCAGACTCAGGGCATCCCGCATCGAGCCGTTGCCCAATCGCGCGACCTGCCACACCACTTCGGACTCGGCCTCAATGTCTTCGCGTTTCAGCACGTCTTCTAAATGTTCCGCGATCTTGGCGGTAGCGATGTTGCGGAAGTCGAAGCGTTGGCATCGCGACTGGATCGTCGCGGGAACCTTGTGCGGCTCGGTCGTGCAGAGGATGAACTTGACGTGGCTGGGCGGCTCTTCCATCGTCTTCAGGAGCGCGTTGAACGCGGCCCCCGAGAGCATGTGCACCTCGTCGATGATGTAGACCTTGTATAGCGCGTTGGCGGTCGGCGACAGGCCGGCGTTGGCGATGAGCTGGCGGGCCTGGTCGACGGAGTTGTTGGACGCCCCGTCGATCTCTATGACGTTCAGGTCCTCGCCCTTCATAATGGCGTCGGCCATCCGCTGCTGGACGTCAGTGTCGGGGTAAGTCACTTCATCAAGACGCGGCGCATCTTCGATCGTGTCCGGGGCGTTGAGCGCCCTCGCGAAGATGCGGGCCATCGAAGTTTTGCCTACGCCGCGTGTGCCGCAGAAGAGGTAAGCGTGGGCGACCCGGCCGGTGCGGATCGCGTTGGTCAGCGTGGACGCGATCGGTTCCTGCCCGATGACCGAGCCGAATGACTGCGAGCGGTAGCGGCGGGCGAGAACGGTGTAGGCCATAATTCAAGTGCCTAGGGCCTAGGGCTTAGTGCCTGGGAAAACGCAAGCGAGGAGTCTAGCACCGACACAAACATCAGTCTTGACTAAGCCCTAAGCACTAGGCCCTAGGCCCTACTTCTCGCCCCGTGGACAGGGCTGCTCCGGTCAAGGCCTGACCCGGTTCACGAGCCCACCCGTGCATCGGGCCCGGCCGCCTGTCCACAAGGCGAAAAACACTCCACACCACACGTCACGAGACGCGATCCGCGGGACCGGGCAGAATACCCACCGCCCCATCGACTCGCAAACGCCCGGACTTGTCCTGAAGAATTATTGAAACTTCACAAGCCAAGGATGAGGCTTGGTTTTCCAGCTAAACTGCATGTGACGGTTACACGCGGTTAAATCGCAAGGCTTCATCATGATCCTCTTCATCATCCGCGGGGCGTTTCTCGTTCTGGTCGCGGCGGTCATCACTTTCTTCGTCCGCGAGGAATTTCAGGAGCAGGCGGGCGTCGGCTTCTCGACCATCGTCGCGATCATCGGCGTGACGATCGCTGTCGCCGCGATCGTCATCGCATTGGATGTGTCAACAAAAAACAAACGCCTGTCCTCCATCTCCGGCATTTTCCTCGGCCTCATCGCCGGGCTGACCGTCGCCTATGCGTTGTCTTTCGTGGTCGATCTGATCGGTGCGTACATCACCCCGGAACTGTCTGCGGACGGCGAGAACGCGGGGCGTATCGGCGCCCTCGAAAATCTGCTGCGTGGCATCAAGGTCATCATCGGGCTGGTCACCTGTTACCTGGGCATCTCGCTGGTCATCCAGACCAAAGACGATTTCCGCTTCGTTTTGCCTTACGTCGAATTCGCCAAGGAAGTCCGCGGCAACCGGCCGACCCTGCTGGACACCTCGGTCATCATCGATGGCCGCATTCTCGACATCATCACCACACACATTCTGCAGAGCCAACTGATTGTGCCGCAATTTGTTCTGGACGAGTTACAAACCCTCGCGGACTCGGGCGACCGGATCAAGAGGATGCGGGGTCGGCGGGGCCTGGAGATGCTGCAGAAGCTCCAAGCTTTACACGAAGTCGAGGTGACGATCATGGATCAGGACGCCGAGGGCCAAGGCGTCGATCAGAAATTGATCGATCTGGCGGGGCATCTAAAAGCCCGGATCATGACCAACGATTTCAATCTGAATAAGGTTGCGACGCTGCGGGATATCGACGTCATCAATCTGAATGACCTGGCCAAGGCGCTGCGGCCGGTCGTGCTGCCGGGCGAGTCGATGCAGGTCAAGCTGGTCAAGCCCGGCGAATCGGACGCACAGGGCGTCGGCTATCTCGACGACGGCACGATGGTCGTCGTCGAAGGCGGTCGGCCACACTTGGAATCACAGACCCTGGTGACCGTGACGTCGACGCTGCAGACCTCGGCCGGGCGCATGATTTTCGCCCGGTTCGATCAAGTGATCGAGGCAGAGGAATCCGAGCGGCAAGCTGACGCCCCGGTGGAACACGCGGCAGCGAATGATGAACCGCCCCAGCGTGGCAAGGCCGGGTCCCGCCGTAACCCTCGGCGTCGATAAGCCTGTTATCTTGATCGATTTACCATTTATCGCTGCCTAGTATCAAACATGTCTACAGACACACCACATCCGCCTCAGGTCGAAAACGAAACGCTTGGCATCGATGACACGCAAAAAGGCACACGCGGCGGGCCGCCGATGTGGATCGCCATGACCATCATCGGCGGGCTGTTTCTTGTCGCCGCCGTCGTCGTGTTGGTGATGATGTTGGGCAGTTGATGCGTTGCCGACTTTGTAATTCTGATTAAGCGTCGCCCTGAAACCGCCGATGCGACAAGAGTAGGCCCAGCCTTGGGTCGAAACTTGTTGTATTTGAGGGGCGAGCGCGGTGATTCCAACCATTCAATCCATGTGGGTCGGCGACCGCTTCAGCGACGTCGAAAAAATGTGTGTCGCGTCGTTCATCGACCATGGCCACAGGTTCGACCTATATACCTACGGCCCGGTCGCCAATCTGCCGGATGGCGTCAATCTCTGCGACGCCAACGCGATCATCCCGCAGGACAAGATCTACAAAGCCGAGGGCAGTTTCGCGGCTTTTGCCGACCAGTTCCGCTGGACACTGCTGTTCATGCGTGGCGGCGTCTGGGTGGATACGGATGTCGTCTGCGTCAAGCCTTTCGATTTCGAGGATGAGTTTATCTACGCACTGGAACAGCATGACTCGGTAAATGTCGCGGTGCTGGGCGTGCCGCAGGGCCACCGGTTTGCGATGTGGATGCTGCAGAACGCCGAGCGGCCGTTCCGCCTGCTGCCTTACGATTCGGTGAAGGACAAAGCCAAGAAGATCATCAAGCGATTCATTCCCGGCGAGACTTATTCCAAGGTCGGCTGGGGTGCGGCAGCCGGGCCGGAAGCGGCGACCAGGGCGCTGCGACATTTCGACATGTTCAAACTCGCCAAGCCTGCGACGGCTTTCTACCCCGTGCACTATTACGACTGGCGACAGATTTTCGAGCAGCCGATGGACAGCCTCGGCTTGGGCGAGGACACCTACGCGGTGCACCTGTGGAACGAGATGAGTCGACGCGACCCGGATTTCGACCGGTTCAATCAGGACGAGCCGAACTCGCTGTTCAAGTCTTTCGAGCGACAGCATCTGCATCGCGGAACGACAGCGGTCCCGCTGAAGAAGTCGGCTTAAATCAGACGCTCAGGCTAGGAACGGGCGACGACCGACGCCGGCTTGACGCCCTGCAGGCGGGGCAAGCCGGCCGTTTGTTCGGCGGTTCGCGTGGCCGTGGCGGGACGGGGATCGAACAGAATGCCGCCGATGATGCAGAGGCTGCCGACGACTAGCAAGGCGACTTTCATCGGCCCCTGCGCAAGGCGGGTCACTCGATTATGAGCAGCGGCGTATCCGGGCAAATCTTTTCCAATAACCGGCTGTCGAACGGCCAGCCAAGTCCCGACGTTGGCCGATTCACGATCGATCGGACGAACCGTCAGCGGGACCTTATCCACATGCGTTTCGCGCAGCTGGGTCAGGGCCAACCGTTCCAGAACCACCGGGTCATCCGCCAGAACTGCCGCGTGAAACATCCGATAACGCTCGGCCTGCTCGCTCATCGCAGCGGCCTGGGCCCGCATCAAGTCTAATCGCCACGCGGTTTTACCGTTATCCAGAATGGCGGGCGTGAGCAGGACTGCCCCGAGGATCGCCAACCCTACCGCGACGAACAGCCAGCCCGGCAGGCGGTTGAGCGTTCTCTCCATCATCGGTGGTGGCGGATCATCCCGCATCGCCTTGCTATCGACCAGCGGCGGGCTGTGCGGTGAAGATTTGCTGTTGGGTATGAATTGGACGCGAATGAACGCTGATCTGGAAACAAGAAATCAGAAAAGCAATAAAGCTGAAAACTCAGAATATTCCGCTTTCCTGCCTTGCTGGAATTCTGCTTTTTTGGTCAGCGTCCATCCGCGTTTATCTGCGGCCAATTCCTCGGTTATCATGCGTCGCTCGCCATGTCGAACGACGACACCTCAAACCAAGCCGCCAACCGCCCCAGCGTCTATCTCGAGACGTTTGGCTGTCAGATGAATGTGCTCGATTCGCAGTTGGTCACCAGCCAACTCAAAGCGCTCGGCTACGGCTTCACGGATGACTGGAAGTCGGCCGATGTCGTGCTGTACAACACCTGCTCGGTCCGCGAAGTCGCAGAGAACAAGGTCTGGTCACGCATCGGTAAATACGGCAAGCACCATGATGAGCTTCGTCAGCGGAATGAAAACTTCCGGGGCGGGGTGTTGGGGGTGATTGGATGCATGGCGGAACGCGACGGCGAGGACCTGATGCGTCGCCACCCGCAGGTCGACCTGATGTGCGGCCCGGGCGAACTCGACAAAGTCCCGATGCTCATCGAAAACGCGATGCGTAATAAACGTGTCGGCACTACCCCCTCGTCCGAAGACCCCACCGTCGCCCTCCAAGGCAACACCCACCGCCGATCGGGCACGCTAGCCGCCGCTGAAGACCAGCTTGAACTGCTCGATCTCGCCCGCTCGTTCGCCCCCGCCCCGGATGACGGCGACATGCCCGGACAGGGCAAATCGGCTTACGTCCGCATTACGCGGGGCTGCAATAAGTTCTGCACCTACTGTGTCGTCCCGCACACCCGCGGGGCCGAGGTTCACCGCCCGCCGGACCACATCCTCGACGAGTGCAAACGCCTCGCCGACGCCGGGGTCATCGAGGTGACTCTGCTCGGTCAAACGGTCAACCATTACCACTACGATCAGGGCGCCGCCGTCACCGTCAACGGCATCCAGCAGCCCCAGGTCGGCACGGTCATCTCGCCCAACCGTGGCACGGGTGGACCTTCGCCCGTTTTCAACGCGACAACCACCAGCTTCGCGGACCTGCTCGACCGCATCCACGAAGAAATCCCCGCCCTCCAACGCATCCGCTTCGTGACCAGCTTTCCACGTGACTTTGGTGATGACATCCTGCAGGTCATCCGCGACCGCCCCCGCATCTGCCGATACCTGCACCTGCCCGTCCAATCCGGCAGCAACCGTATCCTCAAACTGATGAACCGCGGCTACAAGGTCGAGCAATATTTTGAATTGGTCGAGCGGATTCGCCACTACCTGCCGGATGCAGAGTTAGCCACCGACCTGATCTGCGGCTTCCCGACTGAGACGGACGAGGACCATCAAGCGACGGCCGAGCTGCTACGACGCTGCAGATTCAAGAACAGCTTCATTTTTAAGTACTCGCCCCGCCCCGGCACACCCGCCATGGACCGGTTGCCCGACGATGTACCCGATGTCATCAAGAAGCGTCGCAACAATGAGCTGCTCGCGATCCAGGCCGAGGTCGGGGCCGCCGTCCACGCCGCCTATATCGACAAGACCGTCCGCGTCTTCGTCGAGCAAATCAGCAGCAAATCACAGCGCAATGCCAACCGGGCCGACGCCGCGGTCACTTTGGGTTGGCAAGCCCCGGAAACCATCACGCAACTGTCCGGCCGAACCGACGGCGATCTGATCGTCATGTTTGACGGCGACCCCAGCCTCATCGGCCAAATCATCGAAGTCCAAATTACCCGCTCCGCCCCGCTGGCCCTCTTCGGCGAGGCAAAAGTTCCCGCGACTGTTTAGCGGGCGGCACGAAGTGCCCCGCTTCTGCGATTTGTTGCAATGCAACACGCGCGATTTTGTCGCGTCCGCTAAACATTTACCGCGGAACTGATTCGTACAACACTTGTTCGAGTTGATCGACGTGGCGCTTCATCGAAAGCTGGTCGGCCAGGCCGGTGCAGGCTTCGGCACAGGCGCCTCGGAAGTCTGCATCGGCCAATCGGATCATCACATCGGCCAACTTCCGGGGGTCTGCGGGGTCGTCGATGACCAGTCCGCGCGGGGACCCGTCGGGTGGTGTCAAGTGGTCGCTTGCACCGTTGTAGGTCGTGCTGATGGCGGGCGTGCCCATCATGAGGGATTCGAGAATGACTTTGCTGGACGGGTCGTAGAAGCTGGGCAGGACGGTGACATCCGCGGCGGCGTAGAGCATCGCGGCGCTGCGGGTTTGGGCAACCATGCGGACGTGGTCCCGCAGGCCTGCGGCGGCGATGGTTTTGAGATGGCCGTACCCGTAATTGCCCGCGAGCAAAGCAACCGCTGGGATGCCTTGCTGCCGGGTTTTTTGAAGTGCGCCGATCAGCGTCTCGAAGCCTTTGAGGTCGGGGTTCTGGGCGATGAACACGTAAGCGATCGCATCTTCCGGCACACCAAATGCGGAGCGGATCGAGGCCCGCCATTGCTGTTGCTGCTGGGCATCCGCCTCGGGCATCACCGCGGCATTGGGGATGATGACCGTCCGCTCAGCCGGAAAGTCGTAATGCTCATCGAGTTGGCGGACGACGTAATCGCTCAGCGCCGCGACGCGATAGACCGTCGGGTCCTGCAACGTCTTTTTTTCGTAATGCAGCAGGAGCTGTCGCTTGGGATTGGTCAGCAGTTCAAGGCGTTTTTTCAACTGCGGCCAACCGGGCTTGCGCATGGCGATGTTACGCTCAAGCGTTTCCTTCACGGTCCCACCACGGGGTTGCATGACGCGGGCGGGCACGGCCATCGTGACGGACAGGCTGGTGTCGAAGTTGCCCTCACGCAGTTTGCTGAGTGCATAGTTGCGATATCGCCACAGCCGCCACGGACCGGATGATTTCTTGACCGCGTAGGCGTGGGTTTCGATGCCTTCGGGGCGGTGGTCTTTTTTGCATCGGCCGGTGACTAGCGTGACGTGATGGCCACGCTTGACCAGTTCACGCATGAGTTGATCGGTCGACCGCTCATTGCCCCCCGCCATCGGGTCGAACAACTCGATACACACCGCGATCCGCATCGGTGAGACCTCCGACGCCGCGCTCACGCCTGCGAGCTCGCCGGGGTTTGTGCCTGTGGAGTATTCACACGATCGAGCAGCTTGCCGACCGCGTCGAAGACTTCATCAACGCTGATCTGCTGCATCGAGCCGGGCTGACCGTCTTCGCTTTGTGCGGTGAGTTCGATTTCGTGTTCGAAATCGATTGTGGTCCAGTCGGGCGTGGTCGGGCCGAAGAGTGTCACAACCGGGGTGTTGCAGGCGGCGGCGAGGTGGCGTGGGCCGGTGTCGTTGGTCACCATGATCGCGGACTGTTTGACCACGCTTTTGAGCAGCCGAAGGTTCATCCCGGCCTTGGGCAGGTCGATGATCGGCACGGACGCGGCTCCGGTGATCGTCGCCAACACCTGCCGCTCGTCGGGCGAGCCGGTCACCGCGACCGCCAGATCCAACTCCTTCACGCAGCGGGCCGCGAGCTGTGTAAATCGATCAGCTGGCCAACGTTTTTCGAGTTTCTGCGCCCCCGGGTTCAACAGCACGACCGGCTTGCCCTTCGCTGCAGCGAGCAATTCTTCCGCCCGCTGGTCGTCCTCGGGTCGGGTGGCAACCGCCATCGCGGTGTCGCCCGGCACAAGCTCCGCTCCGAGATAGCTCGCCAGGCTGAGGTAATAGTCCAGCGTCGGGACGGGTACGAATTCACCATGCTCGCGCCGCGGCACCAGGCGATCGGTCAGCAGGACGCCCCGGCCATCCCGCTGATAGCCAACGCGTCGGGGGATGCGGGCCGCCATCGCGATCGCCGCCGAGCGGAAGCTGTTGGGCATCAGCAAAGCGACATCGAAGCTCTGACCACGCAGCCGTTTGCCGATGGCCATGACGCCAGAGCCCTTGCCAGCCTTGGGCATCGTGATGATCTGGTCGATGCCCGGCAGGCCTTCGAGCAGCGGGGCGAGCGGTTCGCGGATCAGTGCCGCCAACTCAACATCGGGGAAGCTCTGATGCAGGGCGCGAAGCGTCGGCGTGGCCATCAGGCAGTCGCCGAACCACGTCGGCATGACGACCATCAGGCGTCGGGCGGATTGCATGGCGGGCGGCCGGGGCATGGTCGGCGAGTATAACCGTCAAGGGATGTGGGATGGTTTTAGTAACTGGCATCTGGTCATTGGCAACTGGCAACTGGCAACTGGCAACTGGCAGTTAATCGTATTGTTTGTCTTGTCTTCTATCCCGTATTCAATATCCCCTATCCCCGCTTGGCCGCTAGACTCTGGTCGTGAGTGAATCCGGCTTATTTCATCCCTCGATCGAGGACGAGCGTGACGCCGACCCTTCACCGGTCGAAGAACGGCTCACGCCACCCGCGGCAGAACACCAGGAGGTGTTCGGCGTTCGCCTGCTCATGCTCGGCTGGTGCATGTGGCTGATGGGCACGTGGATCGTGCTTTATTACACCACCGGCTGGACCGCCCCGGCCTTCCGCATCATGGTGCTCTCGGCCATGCTCGGCTTCATGGGGGTCTGGCCCGCGATTCGACTAAGTCAGGCCACGCCCGGAACCAGCGAGACGTCACCCCATAGCTCGAGAACCTGGCGACGTGAGGCGACGCGTATCCTGATCGACTGGCTGTTTCTGAACCTGGTTTTTCAGGCGGTGATGTGGCCGTTGCAGATGGCGGGGCGATGGACACTCGAGCAGACCCTGTGGGTCGACGCGGCGGTGGCCGGCTGGTCGCTGTTGGCCGGGCTGGTGATCGCTTGGGGTCGGGGCGGCGGCACGGGCAGTCGGCGGACGCTGGCGATGATCGGCTGCGTGGGAATTGTTCTGGCTGAGCCAGTGTTGATGTGGGCCATCGGCAAGACCGGCTGGGACATGACCAGCTCGATGCGGCTGAGCCCGATCGAAGCCATCTGGGGCCTGACCTCACCGCTGGCCCGCTCCGGCGTCCTACCTTGGGCCCAACAGGTCGCCGCCGTCGGCCTGGCCGCGGTCACGGGATGGGTGGTGCTCTATGCATTGCTAGGATTGCAGGAGCGGGGAGCCAAGACCAAGCTGCCTTAACCGCAGATTACGCAGATTTCGCAGAGTCAAATGCGGGACTTGTCATTCCGTCCGTTTCTCATCTGCGTCATCTGCGAAATCTGCGGTTCCGGCTGTTGCTTCGTTCTTATCTGCTAAGATCAGCGTTGCGACACATTGAATCTAGGATACGAAAGCGAAGGAATCGCATCATGGAATTTGTCACCGCTGCAGAAAAGAAAACGCTTGAAGGCAAGCTTCAGGAGTTGATCGACAACCGCCCGGTCATCACCGCCCGCATCGCCGAGGCCCGCGCCCATGGCGATCTCAAAGAGAACGCCGAGTACCACGCCGCCCGCGACGAGCAGGGGCTGCAAGAAGCAGAAATCCGTCGGCTGACCGAACGGCTCAAGACAGCCCAGGTCGCTGATGACGTCGAGATCCCCGAGGACATGGTGTTTCTCGGCGCGGTCGTCAAGCTCAAGGACACCGACACCGGCGACGAGGACCTCTACAAACTCGTCGGCGAAGCCTCGGGCAACTTTGATGCTGACGAGATCGAAGTCACCGTCAGCAGCCCGCTGGGCGAAGCCCTGATGAAAAGCCGTGTCGGCGACACGGTCAAAGCGGACCTGCCCCGTGGCACTAAGCGTTTCGAGATTCTCGAACTGGTTTAAGCCGCAAGAGGCGTGCGTCATGTGAAG
The DNA here is from genome assembly GCA_964523485.1 of uncultured Phycisphaeraceae bacterium. GTDB lineage: Bacteria > Planctomycetota > Phycisphaerae > Phycisphaerales > Phycisphaeraceae > Algisphaera. The sequence continues at coordinate 53,620 of CAZFZS010000014.1, forward strand.
ACGCGAAGAAACGCTAAGCGTTCAATCGTGCACTCCGATCGGATCATCTGTCGGCCAACCGCCGACGCTTGCGGATTAGCCCCGACACGCTCAACCGCAAGCGTCGGCGAAGCATCCAAAAACATGCGTGATCTGCATCGCTTGTCATTTCAGCGATTCTTTGCAGCCTTTGCGTGATATCCAATCTGCCTGAAACCTCACGCGAATTGGGGCGTCAAACCGGCTAGAATGCAGATAGCGGACGCACCCCCGGCCCGAGGAGTATTCCTATGGATCAACGCAAGCACAACCTGTTCATGATGCCCCTCGTGGGCTTCGCTCTGATCGCTTCGGCGACGACGGCGTCGGGTCAGATGCGGGCCGGCAGCGATGGGCGGGCGCTCGACGCCAGCCCGCAGGTCGGCGTGACCTCGAATCGGCTTGAAAATCAGGTCGACTACCAGGCCCGAAACAACCTGATCACCGGCAACGTCGCGGACGGCTTCAACTTCCGCGACGAGGTCGGCTATACCGCACCGGGCCAGTTCCAAGGCGTGCTGGGCAGCGACGACCTATTCCGCTTCCGAGCCGACAGCCTCGGCTCGGCCCCGCAGGTGCTGAACCTGCCCGGCCGACGCAACGCCACCGGCGGGGATGTATCGGTCTATAACAATTTCACCGCGCCCGGGACCGGCACGCTCGAAACAACTAGCGGCCGCATCCTCGCCACCGACGGTGCGAGCTTCAAACCCTACCGCGACGTCTATAACGCCACCCGCGACAACCAGATCAATCTCAGTCAACGCCCGGAAACACTTCGCGGTCAGGCCGGCGAAACCACGCTGGGCATCATCGCCCAGCCCGACGGTACCGCCCTCTCCGTTTCGGCCGACCCGCTGACCGGTGTCCGGCAAACGACCTTGCGCACCGGCGACAGCCTGGACGCCCGGATGCAGCGTGATGCAAACCTTCGGCCAAACATTAACGACACGCTCGATAACCCGGCGGGCCTGCGCGATACCGACAGCCAACCCGAGGACCCCAACCGCGTGAGCAGCTATGTTGCCCCACGCACGACGACCAGCGGGATCAATCAAGCCCTCGGCAACCCCGATGTGGTCAACCGCGAAAACCTCGATAGCCTCGCCAATCGGACCGGCCAAGTCTCCCCGACGCTGATGATCGGTCAAATGAGCGCGACCCGATTGGATGGCGATAACCAGACGCTCGAGCAGCGTGTCGCACAGCTCGAAAAGTCGATCTTCTCCCGAGGCATGCAGCCATCCTCGACCCGCGAGGGCATGGCCGCCGCCGAAGCTCCGGAAGATGCTTACACCAAGCTGCTCCGCGAAATCCAGGCCCAGGCCAGGATGACCGACGAGCAGCAAGCGGATGAAGCGGGCGACAAGCCCGACAATCGGCCCGAGTGGATGAAGATGTTCGATGAGCCGACCGAGCAGCAATTGACTGCCGCCGAGCAGCGACGGGCGGACATGCTCGATCGCATCCGGGCTGGCCGCACGGATGACGAGCAGGCCACTGCTGATGCTGACAACGGTTCCGAGGGATCGGCCACCGGCTCCGCTGCGACAGCCGACGGCAGCAATGCCCCGCCCAGCCCAGCGCTGGAACGGCTGATGGAGAACCTCGACTACGACGTTCGGTTGGAAAGCATGGTCGCCGACCGCGAAGGCCGTGTGAACGAGCTCTTCGAGCAAGCCGAAACGCAGATGGCCGGCGGCAAGTTCCTCGAAGCCGAGCGGACCTACCGCCTGCTCCGCGTGACGGACCCGGACAACCCGTTGGCCCGTTCCGGGCTGATCCATGCCCAACTCGGGGCGGGCATGATCCGTTCCGCCGCATTTAACCTGCGCGACCTGTTCGAGCAGCACCCCGAACTGATCGCGACCCGCTACGGCGAGAAAATCCTGCCACCCCGTGACCGCATGGAATGGCTGCGTGGCGAGTTGCAACGCATGGTTGACAGCAACAGCTCCAGCTTCGACCCCGGCATGATGCTCGCTTACCTCGGCCATCAGGTCGAGTCGCGACAACTGGTCCGCTATGGCCTGGCGATCGCCGAGGAAGCCGCCCCGCGTGACCCCCTGCTCCCCGTGCTCCGCCGAATCTGGCTGGATGAAAAAGAACAGGCCGACTCGGAACCCGCCGATCAGAAGTGATATTTCGTTTCTGCCGAAGCCGACACACGAGCCTGCAAATCCTCAATTCAACGAAGGGTTTCGAGAAATTTCTCCGACACCCGCGTAATGCTGATTGCATGAGTCGGCTCGTGTAAAATGATTTGTAATACCGGGTCTTGGCTCACCGATAGCCCGCCCCGCCCACGCCCTGCCCGCCCAGATGACGCCGCAGGACCCACCCATGCCCAATGCCCCAACCACCGGCCAGTCTGTCCCGGACCCGCCGGCCTCAGAAATGAAGTCTGCCCAGTCCGGCGGAACTTCTTCCGATCATCGGCTGCAGCCCTCGGGTCTCGATCCCGAACAGGGCATGACCCCGCGGTTCGATCGACCCGATCAGGCCGCCGTCGTCCCGACTGCGCCGAAACTGTCGCTCACCGATTTTGTCGACCTCGGCACGCTTCAGGAAATTCAGGACGCCTTCACTTCGGTGACCCGGCTAAACACAAGCATCCTCGATGCGACGGACAAGCCGGTCACGCTGCCGACCGACACGGTGCAGCGTGAACAGTCCGATCAGATCTTCGAGCAATTGATCGACCTTGACGAAGACCCCGACAGCGATGGGCGGTTTATCGCGCCGATCACAGTCGAGGGGCAAACGCTGGGGTCGATTGTCATCGAGCCAACCGAGCTACCCGAAAAGGTCGAGGATCGCACCGCCCGGGTCAACGCGTTGGCCCAGGCATTGAAACTCGATGAAGAACAGGCCAGGCAATTGAATCAGGCCGCCGACGAGGCGTTTGGCACGAACCGCGGGGCGGCAATCCAGTTTCTTTACCTGATGGCCAACGCCATCGCCCGGCTGTGCTTCGAGCAATACCACGCCCAGCAGCGGCTCGAAGAGCTCTCGGTGCTGTATCGCATCTCGACGCTATTGGCCGGCCACCGCGATATCCATCAGGTGCTGGACAATGCCACGCACGGCATCGCCGACCTGCTCAAGGTCAAAGCGGTGGTCGTCCGCCTGCTCCGCGATACGCCCGATGGCCCGGAGTTGCAACGCCAATCCAGCACCGGCCTGTCCGAAGACTACATCCAGAAACGTCGTCTGCTGGTCAACCGTTCCGAACTGTTGACCAAAGCGCTGCGAGGCGAGGTGGTATTCATCGAGGACATGGCGAGCGACCCCCGCGTGTTCTTCCCCGAGCAGGCCCGTGATGAGGGGTTGGGTTCGATGCTCTGCGTCGGCATCATCTATCAGGGCCAACCCATCGGCACGCTGCAACTGTTTACCGATGAGATTCGCCACTTCACGCAGTTCGAAGTCGATCTGCTCAAGGCAATCACCCCCCTGCTGGCTACCGCGATTGAAAAAACTCGACTCGACGCGGCCCGGCAGGAAAACCAGCAGATGCTCCGTCAACTCCGCCTCGCTGCGGACGTGCAGCGGCGGATGCTGCCCCGTCACATGCCCGTCATCGAAGGGTTTGAAATCGCGGCGCGGTACGTGCCCTCCGTTCAACTCTCGGGCGACTTTTACGACTTCATCGATCTCGAGCACAGCGTGGGCATCGGCATCGGTGATGTGGTGGGCAAAGGCATCGCGGCGAGCCTGCTCATGGCTGGCGTCCGCGCATCGCTTCGGGCCTTTGCGCAGGATGTCTATGACTTGGATGAGGTGATCGCCCGGGTCAACGCCACGCTTTGTCGGGATACGCTGGAGTCGGAATTTGCCACGCTCTGGTACGGCACGCTCGACCCGGAGCAGCGACGTCTCACCTACTGCAACGCCGGTCACGAGCCGCCGATGCTTCTTCGTGATGGAAAAATCATGCCGCTGGAACAAGGCGGCATGATCGTCGGCGTCGATCGGACCCAGACCTACGAGAAAGGCATTCTCGATCTTGAAACCGATGACCTGGTGCTTTTCTATACCGACGGTGTCCCCGACGCGATGGACCCGCAGGGCAATCGACTCGGACGTGAGCGTGTCGAAGCTTTGCTGCAGCAATCCGCGGGCGGCAGTGCGGAAGACGTGTTGAACCACATTCTCTGGGCGGTCCGCCGTCACACCGGGCCACGCCGCGCGACCGACGACACGACCCTGGTGGTGCTTAAAGCGGTCTGAAAACCAAGCCCAAAACCGTCCACACTTGGTTAGGAATGCGGTAGTATCTGCCGCTTCGATATATCTACGAGGACTCCTGATATGAGCAGCAAGCAACTCAAAGTCGGTGTGATCGGTGTCGGTGGGATTGCTGGTACACACATGTCCGGCTGGGCAGAATCCGAACATGCCATCGTCGTCGCGGGGGCCGATCTCGATGCCGAGGTGTTGGGAAAATGGTCGGCCAAGCATGAGCTTGAGAGCCCCAAGCTCTACACCGACACCGCTGACCTCTTCGCGGACCCGGACATCGACATCGTCGATATCTGTGCGCCGAGCAACTACCACGCCGACCTCGCGGTTGCCGCGCTGGATGCCGGCAAGCATGTCATCTGTGAAAAGCCTCTCGCTTCGACGCCCGAAGGCATTGAGCGGATGATTGCTGCGCGAGACAAATCCGGCAAACTGCTGATGACCGCCCAGCACATGCGGTTTGTCGGCAAACACATCGCGGTGAAAAAAGAAATCGAATCCGGCCGACTCGGCGATATCTACTACACACGTGCCTGGTGGCTCCGGCGATCGACGCTGCCCGCCCGGCCGGGCTTCATCTACAAGAAAAACTCCGGCGGCGGACCCTGCATCGATATCGGCGTCCACCAGCTCGACCTCGCCCTCTGGCTGATCGGCAACCCGAAGCCTGTTTCCGTGACCGGCGTCGCCGACAAATACGTCGCGGGTATGCCCGGATCGTTCTCCGACTGGGGCGGCGACGTCGCACCGGACATGGACGTCGAAGATTTCGCCTCCGGCTTCGTCCGCTTCGAAGACGGCACCAGTCTGCAACTTGAAGTCAGTTGGTTGATGCATCATCCGAAAGAAGAAACCGCTCTCTGGATCTATGGCAACCAGGCCGGCGTCGAGGTTCACAACGGCATGATCTATGAATCCGACAATGAGAAGCGACAGCGTTACGACGTCAAGCTCACGGTCATGCCCCAGCCTCACCCGCCACATGCCACCGAGTGCATGGCCTTCGCCAAGGCCGTCGCCGAGGGCGGCGAAAGCCCCGTCCCCGCCGAGCAATCCCTCGCGGTCCAACGCATCCTCAACGGGCTATACGAAAGTGCCGAGACCGGCAACGAGGTCCGGCTCGACGGCTGATGAGTCTCTCTAGCGAAATAAACAAAGCCCACGGATGGCTATCCGTGGGCTTTATCTTTTACAACTAAGGCTCGATGCGGACCGTGCTGCCCAGTTCGGTGAGCATGTAGAACGCCAATTCGATGTCTTCATCGCCCAGGCGGATGCAGCCACGGCTGGCCTGGGTTCCGATCGACTCGGGTTCAATCGTGCCGTGGATGCCGAAGCCGGTCTTGTTTTTGGTGTTCTCGTCCGTGCCATGCATCGCCATCCAGTATTCGCCGATCGGATTGTCCGGGTCGTTGGAAGCGAAGTACTCGTTGGTCAATTCATCACGCCAGTCGGGGTTGACGACTTTTTCGCCCTTGGTCAGCGCCCAGTCGCCGACGGGGGTCTTGTCGTCTTTGCCCAAGCCGACCCGGAACGAGCAGACGTACACCGGCAGGCCGTCGCTGCCCACGGCGAACAGGTCCATGAGATATTGGTGCTTGATGACCCGGGCGTGGATCGGCCCGCGGATGACCTTGATCGGACGGTCTGCCTGGAGTTGGCGGGCCTTGATGCCGTTGACCATCTCGAGCATCTGATAAGGCACCTTATATCGCACGCCGATCGAAGCGAGGTATTCGCCGGGCTGGACCATATGACGATCCGCGATCGGGTCGTCTGCCGCGATTTCTTTGGAGAACACCAGTTCCTGATTCAACTCGGTTAACTGATTGCGGATGTGCATCGCGTCCTCCGCGGACAGATCGATGTTGTCGGCAAACAGCACTTGGCTGAGCAGCGCTCGGCCGCCGACCCGATCACCAGCGGCAAGCAACTGGTCCGCTTTGTTGTAGAGCGTCATCGCATCGGCGCTGGATGAGGGCGGTCGGGGAGGGGGGACCGCTTCACGCGTCTGCTCGATGACGCGGGTAATCGGATCGCTCTGGGTGACTTGCTCAGCATCATCGCTCGCATCACCCGTCGGCGGGTCATCCGAACCCTGCTGCTCAGCCCGTCGCTCGACGACCTCGCCAAGCGTCGGCGTCGGCTCGAGGTCTTCCACCAACTCCTGTTTGTTCTCACTAAGCGGTGATCGGAGCGGGGGCAGGTCCGCGTCTGGACCGTTGCCCAGTGCCAAGGTCGTACGATCGCCGGGATCGCCATCACCCGGATCGACAGCACTTGTGTTCCCCTCTTCGCCGTCCGGCCAGAAGATAAACAGCGTGATGGTGAGCAAAGCGATGAGCACCATCATGACGCGACGCTTCTTACGGGCTCGACGGCGTCGGCTGCCGTGGCCGACCCCGGTTCGGAAGGATTGAGAAGATAAAGCCATATTTTAGGCGCGAGTGGTTAGGCGCTATGCGTTGGTAAATCCGTTCAGAATTGCGAATATCCGTATTCACAATGTTGTTCAGCATTTCGAACGGACTCGCAGATTGGGCCGCGTCCGTATAAGCCTTATCGTAATCGAAACTGTCGAAAGGTTCGTGCGGATTCGATGCTTGGACAAAAAGACTTATGCGTTGGAAATGAGGTCAGGAAGGGGGTGTGTGATCGACTTGATCCGATGAGTCCCGGTCGCGTTGCTGGTCGATCCATTCGAGAAATTGCGTGATGCGTTGTTCATAGCCGCGATTGGTTGGGGTGTAGTAAGTTTTATCGACGCCGAGATAGTCTTGGTCAACGAAGCCGGTGTCAGAGTTGTGAGCGTACTGGTAGGTTCCATCCTTCCGGTTTTTTGCGCTGCGTAGCTTCTTTGGTACGGCAACGGTACGCTGCAGTTTCACATCCTGCTCGGCGGCTTTGATCGCGGCGTAGGACGCGTTGGATTTCGGGGCGGTGGCGAGGTAGATCGTCGCCTGGGCGAGGGTGATCCGGCACTCGGGCAGGCCGATGCGGTGGGTGATGTCGTAGGCGGCGGCGGCGACGGTGATCCCGCGCGGGTCGGCGTTGCCGATGTCCTCGCTGGCGAGGATGGCGATCCGGCGGGCGATGAACATCGGGTCTTCACCCGCCACGAGCATGCGGGCCAACCAATAAATCGCGGCGTCCGGGTCGCTGCCACGGACGGACTTGATAAACGCGGAGATCGCGTCGTAATGCTCGTCGCCGTCACGGTCGTAGTTGATCGCCTTGGTTTGTATGGAAGCTTCTGCAGCCTCCAGATGGATGGTGATAGAAGAAGTTAGGGGACCAGGGGCCGAGGGGCCCAGTGAGACACCCCGATCATCGTTCTTGGCCCCTCGATTTCTTGGCCCCTTGGCCCCTTCGGAAAGCACCGCGATCTCCAGCGCCGTCAGCGCCCGCCGCGCATCGCCGTCGCAGGCCATCGCCCAGTGCTGCAACGCCTCATCGGTGAGTGTTAAATCAAGTTGGCCGAACCCACGCTCGGGGTCGGCCGCCGCCCTTTTCAAAAGCTCAATGACCTCCGCCTCGTCCAACGGCTCAAACTGAAACACCTGGCTACGGCTGACCAGCGCATTATTCACGGTGAAAAAAGGGTTTTCCGTCGTCGCACCGATCAGCGTAATGACACCCCGCTCGACATCGCCGAGCAAGACATCCTGCTGGGCCTTATTAAAACGATGAATCTCATCGAGGAAAAAGATCGTGCGTCGGCCATCGTTTTCCAGACGCTGCCTGGCATTGTCCAGCACATAGCGGACATCCTTGACGCCCACCGCCGCGGCGTTACCGCGGTCGAAGTGAGCTTGCGTATGGTTGGCGATCAGTTCGGCAAGCGTCGTTTTGCCGGTCCCCGGTGGGCCATAGAAAATCACGCTGGTCAGCCGGTCGGCCTCGAGCATCCGCCGCAACATCATCCCCTCACCGAGAAAATGCTTCTGCCCCGCAAACTCATCAAGCGTCCGCGGCCGCATCCGCGAAGCCAACGGCTCGACGCCCAGCCGATGCTCCGCTTTTCGATCCGCCCACAGGTCAGCCATAGCCAGGATTGTAGACCGGCCGTCGGCCGGCGTTAGCGTACCGCTTCGATCGGCGATGCACCGGCCACACGCAGCACCATGACTTCAAATGTCGGCAGGTCGGTATCTTCCGCACCGGTCAGTTCCGCAAGCAGCGGCAGCAACTGCGGCTCGTAGAATACCGCCTCAGATAAAAGCTTGACCGCGTCCTTGGGTTCGAACAGTCGGCCGGCTTCATACTTCTCCAAGCCCGCCTCGGCCCGGCGACGGTCCAGGCCGACCTTCGTGTCTGTCCATTCCTCACGTTGTTTCTCCCCGCTGGCGTAAGGCACGACAAACAGCACCGACCGCTCGATCGATGAACCCGACGGCGATTGCCAGTAGTACAACGCCTCGTCGTCGGCCCCGTCCAGCACGATCGACAATTGGACCAGCGGCCGCAGCGCACTCATGTGGTACCCCAGCGAATCGCGGTGCTCTAAATCCTTGCTCCTGCCGTCGGCATACAGCGATTGGCTGATGAACCGCTGTGCTCCGTCGCGGGCAGTGTCGACCCAACTCGACTCGCCAAGGATTCGGCCGGTAATCGCAACCAGCCGCAGCGACTTAGTGTAGCGGTTGGTCAGGTGGTTGGATTTCTTGGCTTGATCCAGATGACCCTGACCGATCTCACGGACCCAGGCATCGACCCGCTGCTGCGTATCGGGGTCGAATTTGTCTCGCAGCGCAAGGTAGGCCACCAGCAGCGGGTAGAGTTTGTTCTCGTTGACGTCGTTGCCTGTGGGCTGATAGGTGTCCGCCCAGGCGACGATGAGTTCTTGGAGGTACGCCGCAAACGCGGGTTCGCCGCTGACCTGCCAGGCCCGCAGGACCATCGCGGCGTCGGCCATCTGGTCGAGCTTGGCGACCGTTTCGATCCGCTTGAAGTCGGTGTTGAGCAGCCCCTCGTAGTGGATGACCTCCAGCGGCTGCGGCTCGCGGTCCAGCACCCGCCGGGCCGCCTCGACCTGCGTGAGCGCTAAGACCGCCGCCCGCGGCTCCGCCTCGATTTGCTCCGCCAGCCGTTGCCGCTGAGCCTCGGTCAACGGCACCACCGCCGGGATATGAAACTCGCCCACCCCGCCGGGCTTGGCGTGTACGCCGTTCGTAGTAAGCGTCGCCAGGCAGAACGCCATCACGATTGATTGGAAGACTTGCCGATTCGTTTTCATGTTTTCACTCCCATTCAATCGTCGCCGGTGGTTTGCTGGAGATGTCGTAGACCACCCGATTCACGCCGCGGACTTCGTTGATGATGCGGTTGCTGATCGTGGCCAAGACTTCGTAAGGCAGCCTCGCCCAGTCGGCGGTCATGAAGTCCTGGCTTTCCACCGCCCGGATCGCGATGACCTGCTCATGCGTTCGGCCATCGCCCATCACCCCCACCGCTTTGACAGGCAGCAACACCGCGAAGACCTGCGCGGTCTTGTCGTAAAGCTGGTTGGAAACGATCTCTTCGAGCAGGATTTCATCCGCTTCGCGGACCAGGTCGAGTTGCGGCTTGGTGATCTCGCCCAGAATACGGACGGCCAAACCCGGGCCGGGGAACGGGTGTCGCCAGACCATCTGCTTGGGCAGGCCCAGCACCTTGCCGAGTTGCCGGACTTCGTCTTTGAAAAGCGATCGCAGGGGTTCGATCAGCTCGAAGCCCAGTTGTTCGGGCAGTCCGCCGACGTTGTGGTGCAGCTTGATGTTCGCGGCGGTGCCGGCGTAGCCGTGGCCGGACTCGATCACGTCGGGGTAGAGCGTGCCTTGGGCGAGGAATCGGATACCAGACGCTTCGCTTCGCTCAGCGTCGGCGTCTCTCAGCTCCTGTTGAATTCCTTGGGCAGCTTCCTTGAACACTTCGATGAAGCGGTGGCCGATGCGGGTGCGTTTTTCCTGGGGGTCGGTGATGCCTTTGAGGTCGTCGAGAAATTCTTTCTCGGCATCGATGACGCGCAGGTCGATATCAAAGTGGCCGCGGAAGGTGGACTCGACCAGGTCGCGTTCGCCTTTACGCAGTAGGCCGTTGTCGACGAAGATGCAGGTGAGTTGTTTGCCGATGGCCTTGGCCAGCAGTGCGGCAACGACAGAGGAATCGACCCCGCCGGACAGGCCGAGGATCACGTGATCGTCGCCGACGCGTTCGCGGATCGCCTCGGCCTCGGCCGTGACGAAGTCGGCCATGGTCCACTGCCCGGAGCAGCCACAGGCGGTCATCAAGAAGTTATCGAGGATCTCGCCGCCATGCGGGGTGTGGGTCACTTCCGGGTGAAACTGCACGCCATAGAAGGGGTGCGTTTTGTGACGGACGGCCGCATACGGACAAGTCGGCGTCGTCGCGGTGGCCACAAAGTCATCCGGAAGGCTATTCACCTGGTCGCCATGGCTCATCCAGACCGAGGTGCGGGCGGGCAATCCTTTGAGCAGGCCGGTGTCTTCAACGATGTTGAGATGGGCCCGGCCATATTCTCGTGCTGTGGCGTTCTTGACCTCGGCGCCGAGCAGCTGACAGGCGACCTGCATCCCGTAACAAATCCCCAGGATCGGAACGCCCAATTCGAATAACCGATCGTCCGGCTTCGGGGCGTTTTCGTCATACACCGACGAAGGTCCCCCGGAAAGGATGATGCCCTTGGGGTTGATTTCGCGGAGCGTTTCCAAAGCAATATTCGGCGGAACCAGCATCGAATACACCCCCGCCTCGCGGACGCGGCGGGCAATGAGCTGCACATACTGGCTGCCGAAATCCAAGATCGGCACGACCTCGGTCACGCCGGCGGGCAGGGCATACAGGTCTTCGTTGGAGGGGGTATGGTCGGCCATGGCTCAACTCGCGGAAAACCCGACAGGATAACGAGGCTGACGATCAGCCGCAGAAATAACAGCCGGAACCGCGATAAAATCCATCCATGCTGATGTGGCCAATCCTGATGACGGCGGTGCTCGGCCTCGGCCCGCTCTCCGAGGGTCGACGGGTGCAGTTGGACACGGCTCAGGACGGGTGGCGGCCGGATGAGCCGGCGTTGTATGCCTTGCTGCCCGAGGTCATGACTTGGCAACCTGAGGAATTGCAAGGCGGTTTGATTCCGGGGGTGACGATCCCGGATTTTGACGCGATGCTGGCCGAGCCCGCGGCGGTGCGTGGGGATTTATTTCTGGTTGAAGGTCAGTTTGCTCGGCAGCGGCGGGTCGATCTGGTGCGGCCCGGGCCTTGGGGTGAAGCAATCACCGAGTGGGGCCTGATTGCCGAGGACGGCCGGGCCATCGTGCTCTACCTCGTCGACCCCGAAGGCACGGTCCAGCCGCCACCGGCCCGGGCGAAAGTGCGGGCGGTCGCGCGGTTTTACAAGCTCTGGGACGATCGCGATGCGGCGGGCGATGCGGCAAGCTTCCCGGTCTTTGTCGGCCGGGCGGCGGAGTTGGTTCGGCCGGAGACGAACGGCTCAGGCATCGGCCCGGCCGCGGCGATCATCGCTGGCGTCGTGGCGTTACTGCTTGCCCTGATCTGGGTGCGTCGGCTGAGCAAAAACACCGGCAGCCGCCGCGAGCAGGTGCTGGATCGGTTGCGTCGCAATGCCGAGCGGTATGACGACAACGATGAACAAGAGGCGGACGGCCCACCGCTGCCAGACGATCCGGAGCTTGCGTTGCAGGAGTTGGAGCGGCGGCGGGATGAGGTGTGAGAACGCATTTTGAGAACGAACAGAACGGCGTCGCCTTGGCACTTCGCCATGAGCGATCGGTATGATGCTTGGCTGCCATGCCGACTGTTGAACTGAATCTGCCGCATCATCGCTACGACATCGTGATCGAGCCGGGTGCGCTTGCGTCACTGGGCGATCTGATCGTCGATGCGTTGCCGAACACGCAGCGGGCCACGCTGGTGACGGACGAAGGCGTTGAGCCGTATCACGCCCGCGCCGCAGCGAAGGCGATGCAGAGCCAGGGTATCGATACGACCGTCGCGGTCATCCCCGTCAGCGAAAAGAAAAAGACCCTGGCGACCGTCGGCCAGATTTATCGCGTGCTGCTGGACAACAAGATGGAGCGGAGCCACCCGGTGGTGACGCTGGGCGGCGGCATCTGCGGCGACGTCGCGGGCTTTGCCGCGGCCAGCTATTTGCGAGGCGTACCGCTGGTGCAATGCCCGACCTCGCTGTTGGCCATGGTTGATGCTTCGGTCGGCGGGAAGACCGGCGTCAACATGCCCGATGGGAAAAACCTGATCGGCGCGTTTCATCAGCCCAGCCGAGTCGTCATCGATCCGGAGGTGCTCACCACCCTGCCGCCGCGCGAACTGCGTTGTGGTTTGGCTGAGTGCATCAAGCACGCCATCATCCGCCCCCCTCAAGACAACCCCTTTGCATGGCTGGACTGGATCGAATCCCATGCGGACAACATTCTTACGCTGAACATGCCGACGCTGACCGAGTTGATCGCGTGGAACGTGCAGATCAAGGCCCACGTCGTCGAGGCCGACGAAAAGGAAGCCGGCGAGCGGGCCCACCTGAACCTCGGCCACACCTTCGCCCATGCCATCGAAGCCACCGCGAACTTCGGCACGACTTACAAGCATGGCGAAGCCGTGGCCCTCGGGATGCTCGCCGCGACCCGCTTCGCCATCGCCCGCAATCTCTGTCCCCCCGCCCTGGCCGATCGGCTGACCCGCCTGCTCGAAGCGGTCGAACTGCCCACCTCCACTAAACGCCTCGCCCCGACGCCGCTGCTAATCAAAACCATGCAGATGGACAAAAAGGTCAAAGCCGGCCTGATCCGCCTGGTCCTGCCCACCCACGGCGGCGGCGTCACGATCATCAACGATGCCACAGCGGATGAACTCGCCGAGGCGTGGGACAGCCTGCGGTAAAATGCTTTCATGATCCGCGTCCGCCGACATGATGCTTCGCCGCGGCTGGAGTTGATGCCGTTGTTGGATGTGGTGTTTCTGCTGCTGACCTTTTTCATTTTCAGCTTCGTGGTGATGATCCGGGCGGATGCGTTGTCGGTGGGGTTGTCGCCCGTCACGACCGGCGCGGGGCCGGGCGAGTCGGTCATCCGCGTGCTGACGATCGACGCGGAGGGCGGATTGATTTACGAGGGTAAAGCGCTGGAGGAAGAGGATTTAAATCCGCTGTTCGAGCAACTCGCGAATGACCCGGAGAACCCGACGCTGTATGTCAGCCTCGCGGTGGATGGCAACGTCGATCGTGGGCCGTTGCTCTGGTCGCTCGATGAAATCGCCCGCCGGGCGGGGCTGGAACGCTATGTGAAAGTCGGCCCGCCGACCGACCCCTAGGACACGGCAAACCATGCCAGGCATCCGCGACATCCTGCCGGGCCTCATCGGGCTGGTCTTGGCCCTGATCGGCCACGCAGCCTTTCTGCCCTGGGCGGCGGGCTGGGTCGCGGGGCCAGACCCGTTGCCGAATGTTTCGTTGCGTTGGCAGGAGAAACCGACCGACGGTCGGGCAGGTGAAATGATCTCAGCAGGAATCTTTGTCCGGCAATCGCCCATCGCACCACCTCAACAGAAACCCATGCCCGAGGTTTGGCTGGTGCTGTCCCGCAACGCAAAATTCGACAATGGCGACGTGGTGCTGGACCGAAAAACGATCGCATCACCGAAGCTGAATGACTCGCTCGAGAGCACGTTTCAACTTCAAGCTGAACTGCCGGCCGAGAGCGATGGGCCATACTTTTTGATCGCTGTTCTTGACGCGGATGATCAGATCGACGAGTCCAATGAGCGGGACAACCGGATTGCGACGCCGATCTGGGTCGAGGGTCAGCAAGCTGCGGAACTAGCATTTGTAGAGAGCGAATTGCCGATGCGTTTGCAGGCGGGCGGAGGCTTTGAGGTCGAGGCCAAGGTGCAAAACATCGGCGAAGGCTGGGCGAGGTCGGGTGGGGATTGGGCGTTATCGATTTCTCCAGATGCGTCTGCCCCCTCCGCAGTCGGGATGGAATTGGGGCGTTCGTTCATGCCGGGGCATCTCCAGCCGGGTCAGAAAAGCAAGACCGCGAAAATATCAGCAGGTCTCCCGCTCGATCTGCCACCGGGGCCTTACGTCTTGAAGTTGCAAAGTGACGGGCCGGGCGAACCCAGCCTGACCCGGCAAGTCGTCGTTGAGCCTGCAAGTCACCCCGACCTGACGGTGCGTGATGTAGCCTGGCCGAGCAGCCTGACCCCGGGGCAGGCGGCGGTGTTGCGTTTTTCAATTCTCAATCAGAGCCCGATCGGGACGGACGATACGCTTTGGGCGGACCGGGTATATCTGTCTGTGGATGACCAACTGGATGCGGACGACCTGCGTTTGCTGAGTCTGCCGCGCCTCGAGCCATTGCTTGGAGGCGGGAGCTACCGCAGCATCAAGCATCATCTGCGGATTGATTCTGAGCATTTGGTTTCGAGCGAGATGTACCTGCTGGTTTCGACAGACGACACGCTCGCCATCGATGAATTCGATGAGGGCAACAATGTCTCGGCCCATCGGTTTACCATCGCGGATGAGCAAACAACCCAGCCGGTGCAGCAGATCAAGCTTGGCCGAGCGGAGGAACTGCCGCGGGTCACCGTGGCGTGGATCGCTTACGACGATTTTCAGGATGTGCTGGCCCGGCAGAGCGTGACGCTGCAGCCGATCGTGCAGGACCGTGCCGACCCGGTAGCGGGGGCTCCGCTGGAGATGGACCCGGATACTTCCAGCCCGCAGGCTGATGCGGAACCATTCACCGATCAAACGCAAGACCCTGCCGTAGATCAATCGTCATCTACAACACTTACACAGCCTTCTGACACCGATTCGCGAATGCAGGAAAGCTCAACTTCTGAAAGCAAGCAGCCGAGTACCGAACCCTCCGTGGATTCCGCTACTGCACCGCCAACGAATCAAGCCAGCCAAACCGATACGGGTGACCGCCCCACCTCGGCCCCACGAGCGGACCGCGAAGCGATTGCCACCACTTTGATCGATGCAGGCTCGATTCGACCGGGCCGAGTGTTGGTCGGCCCGGGTCTGGAAGTGCGGACCGTTCGGCCGGACATCTCCGCGACCGCCGCCGCCCTGGCGATCCCTCGCAACCCCGTCGCTCGGATCACGTTCAACACCGAAGGCAAAGTCACGCTCGCCGAGCTGACCACCGGCACCGGCTTCGACAACGTCGACGGGCCGATCCTCAGCAGCCTGTATAAGTGGACCGCAACAGGCAAGACGCTGCGTGACCTGAATCAATCCATTCAGATCGATATCAAGATTTTGCTGGTGGACGAGTGAATCTGTTCACGGATTCTCGAACCACATCGCCTCGAATCCGCCCTCGCCCAGGCCGTCGCCGGGTTCGCTGCCGTTGTAGACATTTTGAGCCTGGCGGAGATTAAACGGCTGGTCCCAGACCGTCACCTCATAGAACGTTCCTTCAAACGGCTGACTGCCGCTCAGGTTATTGCCCAGACGCAGTTTGAAGCTTTCGGACCAGGCGGTGAGATCGCCGGTGTGCTCTGCGGAACCGAATAATTCACCCTCGCGGTAGACCCGCAGTTGTTCATCCTCGATGTCGTAGACCACGATCAAGTGGACCGAATCATTTGCATCGAACGCATTGTTCAGATCAAGCCCCGGGCTGCCATCGGCATAGCTGTCGGTGGTGCGAACCCGGCTGAGCAGCTCGCGGCCGTCCTGCTCCACGACAAAATTGATCGATGAACCAGACCCCGAAAAATCGATCAGGCTCGCTAGCGTGCCGACCGTGTCCTGAGACGGGCTTACGAACATTTCAATACTTACCCCGCCCGAGGCCGCGACCGCTTCTGCGATTTTCGATCCCGTGTCGGGGCTGGTCAGCACGGTGTTGCCGGTCAACATCAATCCGCCACCGCTGACCCAGGACGACTGGGTCGGGTCTTTGATATATAAGTCCAATCCGCTGCCGTTCGCCGCGGAATCGGCGACAAGCGGCGGACTCTCCGCACTCGGGTCTTCATGTGCGAACAACTCAGCGGCCTGGGTAACACTCAATCGCGTCGTGTAGATCCGCATGTCATCGATTCGGCCGTCAAAGCCGTCGGTCACGCTGTCAAAAATCAACAGCGAGGTGCTGGGCTTAGCCCCCAGGACGATCGGCTCGTAGTTGCCGATCCCGCCGCTGGTCGTGCCCAGCCCGCCGGTGTATTCATCGCTGTCCAGGAGCGCCCCATCCAGCACGAGTTGAAACCCCTCGCCGCCCCAGGAGACCACCGCGTGATGCCAGGTGCCGGCACTGATGCCTGAACCCGAAAGGGTGTAGGTCGTGCTCGTACTTTTGAGTGTTGCCTGCAGGGAGCTGCCTGCGAGTTCGAGCGTGAGGTGGCCGCCCGTGCCGTAGCCGTCGGCGGACTTCGCAAAGATGGTTTGTGTCCCGCTCAAGCCATCCGCCCGGAACCAGATACTGACGCTGCCGTTGTTCGCGACAAACGCACCGTCGTGCGGGATTTCGATGTAATCGCTGCTGCCGTCAAACTCGGCCGCCCCATTGCGGTTACCCGAACCGCCTGGCGTGGCGTCGCCGCGGTAAGTCCCGTCGGTGCTGTTGATCTGGTCGTAGGCCTGTGCCGGGGCGAAACCGGGCGTGTCTGAGGCGATGTGCAGGCCGGTGTTTTCGATCATCTTTAAGTCGTCGCCGACCGCGATCGCGCCATAAAACTGGGCATCGTCTTCGAGCGTGACATCGCCATTGGTCGCCAATCGGCCGGTGAAGACCGAGGTGTCGTACATGTTGAACTTGGCGCCGCTGGACGAGCCATACATATAGACCGTCACGCCGGTGGTTTCGTCGCTCTCGCCGTGGATGTAGGAATCGTCTTCGAGGGTGAAGTCGTCGCCGATGTAAAGCGTCAGGCTTGAATTGGAATTGAGCAGTTCAAACCGGCTGCCATCTGAAAGCACCAGGTCATCGTCGACGTAGATGTTGACATGGCCGTTGATTTTCGCGCGGACGCCGGACGCGAGCGTGAGGTCGTTGAAACGGAGATCGGAGCTGACGTTGTAATTGCCGCCGTTGTAGGTCTGATCGCCAAGGCTGCTGGGCCTTCCCGAGGGGGTGCTGAGCGTTTCGAAGTCCACACGTTCATCCAGGGCCTGGACTTCGCCGGTGATCTGGGCGTTGTCCTGCATACTCACAAAGTTGCCGATCCAGATGGCCGGCCCGACGTAGAGATCGCCGTCGAGGATCGCGTCGTTTTTCATGACCACGGTATTCGAGCCGGTCGCATCAGTGGTCAGCCGAATATGCTCATCCCGGTTGCTCGCGCTGTACGCCTGCGAGCTGTCGTAGCCATCGATGCGGGCGTTGTTGAACAGATCAATCTGGTCATCGACTGTTGCCCATCGGGTCGCCCCACCGGCAGGCTCATCAAACAACCACTCGCCGACCAGCACCGGGGTCACCGCCGGCGGCTGATCAAACGTGTATTCAACTACACGCTTGGGTTCTTCGGCATCCGGGTCGTAACCCGCCTGTTCATACAGCGCCAGCGCCTCGCTATCGGTCAACACGCGATCAAACAGCCGGATGTCATCGATGCCACCGATCCAAGCCTGCGAGGATGAGTAGCCGCCCCAGGCGTAGTCCATGTCCTCGCCGACGGTCATCATGTCCATGTAGATTTTGGAATAGGACTTGATTTTTTCGCCAATGTATTGGCCGTCGAGAAAGAGCTTGATGCTGTTTTCAGACGCATCGAAACAAAGCAGCATCTGATGCCAATAGCCATCGTCGACTGCAGGCACAGTGAAATGTTGCTTGCTGCCGTAAATCTCGGTGAAGAGGCGAGTAGACGAATCGAACCCCGTCGCGATCATGTCGTCGCCGTTGCCGAAGCCGCCCAGCACGTTTCGCCCGCTGGGGCTTGTTGAGTTGAACCACAGCGAAATGGATAATTCTGTGCGATTATCGAAAGGCATACCGGGCAGTTCGACCCGGTCGGTGTCGCCGTCGAATTGTGGTGCCAGCCCCAACACGCCCACGTCGCCAAGCTCCGGGCTGACCGCGTAACTGCCGTCGTAAGCCCCCATGCTGTCGACGGCAACTGCGCCCGAGCTCTCGTCCATTTCCCACCATGCAATCGGCACGGGAACCTTCGGCGAGTCGGCCGCCCAGATCAAGCTCTTGCGCAGCATCTCTAAGCCGTCATCATTCAACGCTTCCACGTCGAAATTACTTCCGCCAAACGGTAGCACCACGCGCCGGCCGGGGTAGGGCTCGTCATCAGTATTAAGCATGTAAGCCTCAGCCGCGACGAGCATCGGCTTGCTGCCATTACTCGATTCGGCAAGGGTGTCCGCGCCGTCCGCCAAGCCCGCATTGATCCGCGACAAGCCCTGGCTTCCTGTCACGATCGTGCTGCTACCGCCGGAGAAATGCGACGAAATGAAATGTGAAGCATTGGTCACATCGATCGATGTGCCGGATTGGCTGATCGAGGTTCCGCCGATTTTCAGGTCGTCGTTCAGGCCTGTGACTTCGTTGACCAGGCCGAGACTCACGTCGGTCAATAAACTTCCGACGCTGGTCGCGTTGGCTTGTTCAGAAACCCAAACGACATCCGCATCGGTCAGCGCTTCGCTGTATTCCGCAGCCGTCGCGCTGTCCTGCAGCACGGTCACGGTCCAGCCCCAGCCCTCAGCCAAGGTCTTCCGCGATGAGTCCAGACTCGACATCGGGACACTGCCGACGACCAGCGTCAATCGATCGCTGCCATCGCCCTCTGCCGCGTAGACCCGTGTCTCGACCCGATGTGTCACACCAGCCACGTTGCCGATGACGACCATTGTGATGGGGTCATCCAGATCGTCATCGATGCTGCCGTCCGAATCGATCGTGCCATCGCCATCTTCATCGAAGCCGTCGTAGACGTAGACGCTGTAGCTGCCGTCGCCCAATGTTTGCTGGTCGATCCACAAGCCCTCTTCCAGCCCCGACCGCCACCCGTCATCCGATTGCATTCGGGCGAGGACGAGCTGCGTGCCCGACTCGGCCACCGCCTTGGCTTGAGACAGGCTGCGCATGTTGTTGGCCATAACCCGGGACGTGCCCGAGGCGCTGAGGAACGATAGGCTGACCACCACCGCAATCGACAGCGCGATCATCACAAGGATCAGAGCCACGCCACGACTGCGTGATGTGCCCGGCTTCAACATGCGGCAGTGTTTACTCATCATCAAAGTTCATCCGGGTTCCGCAGCATCGCCGAGCCGATGGCAATGTGGTCTTCGCGGTCTTCGCCGCCGACCAGGGTCAATCGAAAGCTCACCAATCGCGAGGCTTCCGGCGTCGCCTCATCGAGCGTGTTCGACCAGGCACCCAGCCCAGCGATGAAGGTTGTTTCGTTTGCGTCCGGGTCGCCGGTCAGTAAGAAGCCCGCGGCGGTGTCGGTCAGCGACGCAAGCAGTGCATCGGCATCGCCGGCCGTTTCTTCTGCTTCGTCAAATACCCGGGTCGTGATGCTGGTTACGATGCCCGTAGCGGCATTCAGTTCCAGCCGTCGCACTTCGTCGGCATCGATCTCGCCGTCGCGGTCCGCATCACGCATCCAGAGAATCAGCAGGCCGTTGTCGGCGTGAATCACGCGTTTGGATTCGCGGATGGCCGCGGTCAGCCTTGCGGTGCTCATCTTGCCGCGGGCGATCAGCTCGCGCACGTCTCGGCCGGACTCGGTGCCGTAAGCGACGGCGCTGAGCATGGACGCCAGTGTCACGCCGATTAATGCCATGATGGCCAAGGAGAGCATCAGCTCAAGCAGCGTCAGGCCTCGTCGGCGTCGCCAAGTGGATCGAAGGGTTTGCCGCTTCAACTTAGACCTCCGGCTCCGGGATGACGCGGGTGATCGTCCAGGATCGGCCGTTGCCCTCCTGAACGGTGATGACCACCGTCATCGCCGGCTGGGGGTCGGCAAAACCGGACACCGTGACGTCCCCCTGCGTGATGGCGACAGATCGGCTGAAGATTTGAAACAGTTCGGGATAGGCTGTGCCGCCGGCGTCGACCAAGGCCGTGGCGGCCTCGGCATAGCTATGAAAATCATCGATCGCGTCGAACGTGGAGCGGTCGTTGCTGTCTTCTGCGGTATCTGGGCCGAGCGTCGTGTCGCCGTCCGGGTCGACGTAGGGTTGCGTCATGATCTCTTCGAGCAACGCTTCGCCCAGCGCAATCGCGCGGTCTTCGACCAAGGCATCGCGGCTTTGAGTTTGGCCAGCAAGAATAGTCTGCGTGACAGCGACCACCATGATCGACAACACCGCCGAAGCGAGAAGCACTTCTGCAAGCGTGAAGCCGGCTTGTGATCGAGGAGGTTTCATGGTCTTGAATACTGATGACGACCGCCGCGGATATGCAGCGATACACCCTTTGCTATCGGAGTGAAATAGAGGGCGGTTGATTGCGAGTCAGGGATTCATCGGGAGTCAAGGGTTATCAGACTTGCAGTGATCAAAGCCTCGAACCATTCATCCCGATGGAGGGGAAGGATGCTCCGTGCAAAACATAGACCGCCCGATCGAAGGACCCGACTGAGCCGACGCGGTGGCTTCAGCCTTGTCGAGATTTTGATCGTGGTGCTGATCCTCGGTATCACCGCTGCCTTGGTGTCACCGATGATCGGCAACGCGGCGAGCAGCCAACTCCGCGCCGCCGCCGGCCTGGTCGCGGCCGACCTCGACGCCGCGCGGATGACCTCGCTCAGCCATGCGGAGGACCCTTGCGTGTTCGTTGTGGATACGACTGCGGCGAGCTACCATCTTGCCTTCGCATCCAGCCCGACGGTTGCAATGACCAACCCGGTCGGCAACCTGCCTTACAGTGTGACGTTCGGCCAAGGCCGAGCCGACGCCCTGCCCGCCGTCGAGATTCAGTCCGTTGCTTTCGGGGGTGACAGCCAACTCGGATTCGGCGTGTTCGGCCAACTCGATCAGGCGGCCGACGCCACACTGACACTCGAAGCCAACGGCTCGACGTTGACACTGACCATCTCCGCCTCCACCGGCGACGTAACCATCGGCGACATCCAGTAGCCGACGTTTCGCTATTCAAAACAGACCTTTTCTGCGAAGATATCGGTATGTCCGACACTCCTCACGAGTCGGCCCGATGCCCGCATTGCCGAGCCTGGATGCAGGAAGGCTTTGTCTCGGTTTCACATGGTCTGCACTGGCGGCGGCATGTCGATGGGCCCAACCGCGACTTCGCACAATCTATCCCCGGCACCCATGCGGTCATGCGGACCAACGACCTGCCCGCCTGGCGATGCCATGCCTGCCAGTTACTCCTATTGAAATACGGGTTAGATGTGCGGAAAGCTTCGGCACGGCCGACGATTCATACCGATGAACGATAAGCCCCCGGGCTGACACCCAGCACTTTTGAAAACTGTCGGCTGAATTGGGCGGCACCCGCGTAACCCAGCCGATCCGCGACCTGATTGATGGTCAGGTCGGTTTCTTCAAGCAAACGACGCGAGGCTTCGATCCGCTGTCGGTTCAGCCAAACGCGCGGGCTAATGCCGAACGTCTCGCGGAAGCGTCGACTGAAATAATCCCCACTCAAGCCAACGGACTCGGCGAGCTCAGCCGGGCTGATCCCTTCGAGTATCCGCCGTCTTGTAAGGCGGACCAGGCGAGATTGCTGATCGACGGTCAAAGGGTGAAATGCTTCGCCGGTTTTGGCAGACTCGTTCTCGAGCCGCCAAAACTGCACCAATAACGAAGCAAGCAAAGCCCGGCGTTGCTGATCGGTGTAAGTCCCAGCCAACTGCACTTCATCCGCGAGGCGATCGAATGTCGACCGCAGACCCAGCCCACCTCGGCGAATCAGCATCACCGATTCGGGATTCAAAGATCGACCCGACTCCTCCAGCCGGAAGTACACCTCTGCGAAATGCAGGTTCTCCGGCCAGCGCATGTCATGCCGGGCCATCGCGGGAACCCAAAGCACGTCGCCGACCGCCAACATAAATGGCCGATCGGCGACCCGCCCGCGAACCTCTCCCTCGTCGAGCAATAGCAGCAGCCAATGGGCGTTGAATCGCCGCCCGTCGCATCGCCACGCATCACGTCGACGTGACACACCGATGTAGCGGTCGTGAAACAACAGTGAACCCGCGCCGCCCATCAATTGCTGCAGAAACCGGTCACGCCGAACCAGTTTCGAAGGCGTCCGATCCACGACATGATCACCGATCTGCGCCATGATTTGACCGTCTCGCGCAATTTTATTCCTAAAGCTGGAGCTTATCTTTTAGCTGTTATTCAAATCATTAAGGAATCTTGCGATGTCACAACAAAATAAATCGATCCTTAGCCCGCAACAATTGGCGCAGTATCACGAAGATGGTTACTTCATTGCACGCGATGTGCTGGACCGTGATCATGCCATGGAAATCCGCGGCATCATCAAGGACCATGTGCAGCGGCCAGATTCGGAAACGAGCAAAGACACCTATGACCCGATGGACCCGATGGCGGATGACACGCCCGACGCCCGAGCGGCGAGGTTTCGCAAGCTCAACAATCTGGGCACGATGTCGCCGGTGCTCTGGGATTCGATCTACACAAACCCAACGCTCATCGCGTTGGCTGAGCATTTCATCGGCGGCGACCTGCTTATCAAATACAGCTCCTGCTTCTTGAAACCCGCGAAGACCGGCAGCGCCACGCCTTGGCATCAGGACAACGGGCTGTGGCGTGACTTCGAGGTCGAGCCGTTTAATTTCTGGATGGCGATCGACCCCGCCACCCGTGAGAATGGCTGCCTGCAGTTCATCCCCGGCAGCCACCGCGAGCCGATCACCCAGCATGTGCTCTATGAAGATTCGGTCCACGCCGAGTTGCCCCACGAGAAAGTCGACGAGATCAAGAATAAATATGGCGGCGTGGATCACATCGAACTCGAGCCGGGCGACGCGGTTTGTTGGCATAGCAATCTGTACCACTACAGCCCGCCGAATCCCTCGCCCAAGGGCCGGATCGCGGTGGCGGGTGTCCTCAGCAGCCCGACGATCGCCGAGAAAACCAATATTCAGCGATCAATGCCTTGGGCAGCGCGAGATGGCGAGGCCCTCACCGCATTTCCGCCGGAGATGTATGACGCACCCGGCAACGAATTCAAGCCCGAGCCCCATCCGGTGATCGAGCCGACCGCGGGGTGAGGATGAATCGCTTACCGATTCGATCTAGACAAATGCTCTACACGCTACGATGAAGAATATGAGTTACACCCCAGCAGAGAATAGATACGACGCACCCCCTGAGGGTTGGTTCCGCCGTTGCGGCAAGACCGGGCTAAAACTGCCGGCGATCAGCCTCGGTTGCTGGCATAACTTCGGCGACCCCGGGACGAGCGCTGCCAAACATGGCAACGAGGCTTCGATGCACGAGGCCGCCCAGGCGATGCTGTTCAAGGCCTTCGACTTGGGTATTACGCACTTCGACTTGGCAAACAATTACGGCCCGGCCCCCGGGACCGCGGAGAACCGCGTCGGCAAGATTCTCAAGCAGGACTTCAACGGCCATCGCGATGAGCTGATCATTTCGAGCAAGGCCGGCTATCGGATGTGGCCGGGGCCTTATGGCGAATGGGGCAGTCGAAAGTATCTGCTCGCGTCGCTGGATCAGTCGCTTGAGCGATTGGGCCTCGACTACGTCGATATCTATTACTCGCACCGCTTCGATCCGGATACGCCATTGGTCGAGACGCTCGGTGCATTGGACCACGCGGTCCGCAGCGGCAAGGCGTTATACGTCGGCATCAGCAGCTACCCCCCCGAGCAGACTTTGAAGGCCCGCGAGATCGCCGAGCGCGAAGGGTTCGCCCAGCCGATCATCCATCAACCGAGCTACAGCATGCTCAACCGCGGGATCGAAGATGAGCTGATGGACATCACCGACAAACTCGGCATGGGCATTATCGCATTCTGCCCGCTCGCACAGGGGTTGCTCACCGGCAAATATCTCGACGGCATCCCGGAAGATTCGCGTGCGAAATCAGAAGCGGGTTTCCTGAAAGAAGACCGCATCACACCCGAACTGGTTCAACAGCTTCAACGGCTCAACGAGATCGCCGAACAACGTGGCCAAAGTTTGGCCCAAATGGCGTTGTCCTGGGTGCTGCGAGATCGTCGGATGACCTCGGCATTGATCGGTGCATCTCGGCCGAGTCAGATCGAAGAGAATGTCAAAGCCGCTGAGAAAACGGAGTTTGAGCGGGACCATCTGGAAAAGATTGATGCGATTTTGAAATAGCGTCCAGGCCGGGGATGAGATTTTGTCAATCCCCGGATCGTGTTGCCGCAGTCATCCGGAGATTCGCCAAGGCTCATCCCCGGCTTGTGCTGTTTCTAAAGGGATCGGAATCAAGCCGGGTCCTGGCCGCAGCCGCCCCAGGGGTGGCAGCGGGCGATGCGTTTGAGCCCGCGCCAACCGCCCCGCCACGGGCCGTAGCGTTCGACAGCGTCAAGCATGTATTGGCTGCACGACGGTTCGTATCGGCAGTACCCACCCAACCAAATGCCGAGGCTGCCGCGGTAGACCCCAACGAGCAAGGCGATGACACTACTTGTAAGGCGGTTGATAAAATTGGAATGACGAAACCTTCTCGATTTGCGTTCGATATGTATTTCTTCAATCGTCATTCGGATTTCATCATTTCCCCTCGATCCACCCCGCCGCTTCCTGGGCGAAGTAAGTCAGGATCATGTCCGCCCCCGCTCGGCGAATTCCCAAGAGACTTTCCATCACCACCGCCCGTTCATCCAGCCAACCGCTTTGTGCTGCTGACTTGATCATCAGGTACTCACCGCTGACCTGATAGGCCGCGACGGGTAGGTTGGTGTGCTCACGCACCGCTCGTACCACGTCGAGGTACGGGCCGGCCGGCTTGACCATGATGACATCCGCACCCTCCGCCTCATCCAGCTCCGCCTCTCGGATCGCTTCGCGGACGTTGGTCGGGTCCATCTGATAAGTCTGCTTATCGCTTGGGACCATCCGATCGCTTTTATCCGTACGCGGTGCAGAGTCCAGAGCGCCGCGAAACGGGCCATAGAAAGCCGAGGCGTATTTCGCGGTGTAAGCGACGATGCCGACGTGGTGATAGCCCGCTTCCTCGAGCGCCTCGCGGATCGAGCAGACCCGGCCGTCCATCATGTCACTGGGCGAAACCAGATCGGCACCGGCCTTTGCATGCATGACCGCTTGCCGCGCCAAGACCAATAGCGTGGAATCATTATCGATTTCACCCTCATCGTTCACGATGCCGTCGTGGCCATCGCTGGAATAAGGGTCGAGCGCGACATCCGTCATCACGCAAACTTCCGGGTGCTTTTGCTTGATCGCCTGGATCGCACGGGGCACGAGTCCCTGCGGATCGAGCGCGGCCTTGCCATCGGGTGACTTGAGGCTGTCATCGATCTTGGGAAACAGCACGACTTTGTCGACGCCGGCGTGCAGGCAACGCTCAACTTCACCAACCAGTCCGTTAAGTGACCAGCAGTATTGGCCTGGCAGCGACTCGAGCGGATGGTCACCTTGAGCATCGTGGACAAAGAGCGGCTGAATCAATTGGCCGACGCTCAGCGACGTCTCCCGGACCGCCCGCCGAATGGCTGACGTCCGCCGATTCCGCCGCGGTCGGTGGGTGAGGTGGGCCATATCGTTATTTTAACTTGTGATGGTTTGAAACCGCAGATGCGCGCGAAAAAATACAGATAAAAACTAATGCATAAGAACTATGTTTCATGTTTTGACTGGGGCAATTCACCGCCGCTCAGCATTAATTTTGGTCAACGCGAAGACAATATATCTGCGTTGATCCGCGTCCATCCGCGGTTTCTAAATACGCTGCCATTCATACCACCGCACCAAACCGTCGGTGGCGAGATGCATATGCTTCTAACGCTTTGTTGAGCTCATCCCGGTCGAACTCTGGCCAATGGGTATCCGTGACATAAAACTCGGCATAACTCAGTTGCCAGAGCAAGTAGTTGCTCAGCCGCATCTCGCCGGCGGTGCGGATGAGCAGGTCCGGGTCGGGCAGACCCGCGGTGTAAAGCTCATTCTCGAGCTTGCCCTCATCGATTTCCGCCGGGTCGAGTTCGCCAGCCTGAACCCGCTGGGCCAACTTCCGGGCGGCGTCTGTGATCTCGGCTCGGCTGCCGTAGTTGATCGCCAAACAAAGCGTCAGCCCGGTGTGATTCTTAGTTAATTCGGTACTGCGATCTAACTCTTCCAGCACTTCCGCAGGCAGGCCCTCGCGGCGGCCGACTTGGCGGAAGCGGATGTTGTTATCCATGAGTTGCGGCCGCTGAGCGATCAGGTACTCAACATAAAGCTCCATCAAAAAACCGACCTCATCGTGCGAACGGGTCCAGTTTTCTGTGCTGAACGAGTACAGCGTCAACGCCTCGATGCCCAGGTCCGAACAAGCTTCGACCAACGGCGGGACGCGCTCGGCCCCTTTCCGGTGGCCGGCCGATCGATTCAAACCCCGTGCCTGGGCCCAGCGGCCGTTGCCATCCATGATGATGGCGAGATGGCGTGGCAAGCCGCTTCCATTTCGAGTTTTTAATTTTGGATTTTGGATTGAATCGGACATGTGCAATTCACAATCGCGTGCTTGTTCAATTCAAAAAGCTACTTCAAAATCGTCTGCGACCGTTTCGGCCCAACGCTGACCAGGACCACGGGGATGCCGACGAAGTCGGCGATGAAGTCGAGGTAGCCGCGGGCCTCGGCGGGCAGGTCGTCGTAGCCGGTGACATCCTGTAGCGGGCCTTTGAAGCCGGGCAACGTTTCGTAAACCGGGTCGACCTCCGCGAGCACATCCGCGTCGGATGGGAACTGATCGATGGTCTTGCCGCGATAGGTGTAGGCCGTGCAGACCTTGAGTTCCGGCAGGTCGGCCAGAACGTCGAGCAACATGATCGACAGGGCCGTCGCGCCGCTGACCGTCGCGGTGTATTTCAGGGCCACGAGGTCCAGCCAACCGCAGCGGCGGGGTCGGCCGGTCGTCGTGCCATACTCGCGCCCGACCTCGCGGATACGCTCGCCTGTCGCATCGTCCAGTTGCGTGGGCATCGGCCCGCCGCCGACGCGGGTTTGGTACGCCTTGACGATGCCGATGACGTTGGTGACGTAATGCCCCGCCACCCCGGTGCCGGTATGCACGCCAAGCGATGAGCAGTTGCTTGATGTGACGTAGGGATAGGTCCCATGGTCAATGTCGAGCAGCGTCGCGTTGGCACCTTCGAAGAGGACGCGTTGGCCGTCTTGGATTTTTTGGTGTAGCAACGGCGCGGTGTCGGCGAGGTAAGGCACTAGCACTTCCGCCAACGGTTTGAGCCAGTCCATGATGTCATCGACCTGCAACGGCTCGAATGACTCACCCGCGTAGTCCGCCAAGCCTTTCAGCGTCGCATTCTTGATCGGCACGATCCGCTCGAGCTTGTGCTGCAGGGTTTCGAGATCGCGCAGGTCGGCCATGCGGATCGCGGTCGATCGCAGCGCTTTATCCGCGTAGCAAGGCCCGATGCCTCGGCCGGTCGTGCCGATCGCTTCCTTGCCTTCCTCACGCTCAGTCGGCAGTACGAACGCCGCCTCCTGCAACGCATCCTGCAGCTTGTGGTAAGGCAGGACCACATGGGCCCGGTCGGAGATGGCAAAGTTGTCGGCGAGCTTCAGGCCCTGCTCCTGCAGTTCGCGGATTTCCTTCACAATCTGTTGCGGGTCGATGACCACGCCATTGCCCAGGACGTTGAGCTTGTCGGGGTAGAGGATGCCCGAGGGGATCAGGTGCAGGGCGTATTTTTTGTCGCCAACGCAGACGGTGTGGCCGGCGTTGGCCCCGCCGTTGTAGCGGGCGACGATGTCGAAGTGCTCGGTGAGCAGATCAACGATCTTGCCTTTGCCTTCGTCGCCCCACTGCAGACCGACGATCGCGGCATGGCCGGGCTTGAGATTCAAGCGGCCGAAATCCGAACTTGAAGCAGCGGAGGCTTCGGCAGAATCAGCGAGGGCAGCGGTCGATTGGGGCATCCGGCATCTCGGGTCGGCGGGGGCAAAGCGGCCATGATAACCCGAGAAGATCAGGCCGCGTGCTCGAAACATTCACAACCACACACAAACGATGAAAACGCTTGTAATCACCGAGAATAGCGACCTCATACCCCAGGCAATTCCACCGTCGCGACTTTCAGGATGCCGGGTTGGGCGGTGAGACTTTGCGTGAGGTCCGGGCCGGCAGGAGCGTCGGTCTTGAGAATCATCAGTGCGGTCGCGCCCGAGCCGTCGGGGTTGTCGCGGCGGGAAATCGACATGTCGGCGATGTTCACGCCGGCCTTGCCGAACTCGCTGCCGACCAGGCCGATCATGCCGGGCTTGTCGTCGTTTTGAATGATGGCCATCGGGCCGGCGGGCACCATGTCCATCGGGTAGCGATTGATCTCGACCACGCGCGGCATCAGATCGTCGTACACCCGGCCGACGATGCGGCGGGTGCGATCCGCCAACGGGGTCTTTGAATCCACCGCGTCCTCCGGGCCGTGGATGTTCAGTGTCAGTTGGGTGGGGCCAGCGGCAGCGGCATCGCGCTTAAGCGTGCTGATCTCGATACCCCGCTGCTCGGCAACGGCGGCGACGTTGATGACGTTGAGCGGCGTATCGAAATGTCGCTGCAACAGGCCAACCAATACCGTGCGTTCGATCGTCCCGGCAGCGGGGCCAAGGTTTTCACCGCAGAGCTCGATCTCAATCTTGGCGATGCCGCGCGTCACCATCGGGCTGATCAGCCGGGCCATCCGATCAGCCAGGCCGACGTAGGCAGACTGCAGATCCGTCAGGTCGACGCGGACTCCGCCGGCGTTGACCGCCCCGCTAATCCCCTCGCCCCTCAAAAACTGCAAGCACGCTTTGGCCGCGTCGACCGACACCGCGGTCTGGGCCTCAACCGTGCTTGCGCCAAGGTGCGGCGTGACCAAAACCTTCGGGTGGCTGCGCAGCGGCGAATCTTCCGCGGGCGGTTCACTGTCATAGACATCGATGGCCGCCCCCGCACATTGCCCCGAATCGCAAGCCTCAATCAGGGCCGATTCATCCACGATGCCACCACGCGCGGCGTTAACGACGTACAAGCCCTTGCGTGCTTTCGCGAAGGTTTCGCTGTTGAGCATGCCCGTCGTCTCGGGCGTCTTGGGCACGTGAAAACTCACCACGTCAACTTGCGGAATCATCTCCGCAAAACTGCGGTAGGTTTTCAAAGTGTGCTCGCCCAGTTGCAGGTCGGTATTGACGAATGGGTCATAACCCACGACATCCATGCCGAATGCGAAGGCCCGCTCGGCCACGGTGCGTCCAATCCGCCCCAACCCGACGACACCCAGCGTCATGCCATGGAGCTGTCGGCCTTTGTACTTGTTGCGGTCCCAGCCACCCTCGGTCATCGTTTTGTAAGCCGGGCCGATATTGCGGAGCATCGCGATCATCAAAGCGAACGCGTGTTCCGCCGTCGTGATCGTCGAAGCCTCGGCGGTGTTGACCACCAGAATGCCCTTGGCGGTCGCCGCGGGCAGGTCGATGTTGTCCACACCGACGCCCGCCCTTGCAATGATTTTCAGATCGCCGGGGTTCTCGAGCATCGCCGGTGTCACGGTGATGCCCGAGCGGACAATCATCGCATCGATCCCACCGGCGGCAAGCAGGTCGGCATACTCGGCCTCAGACAGGCCGGGCTTATTCAGCAACGTCGCATCAGACTGGCTCTCAATAAAGTCCAGCCCTTCCTGGGCAAGCTTGTCAGCAGCGAGGAGGGTGAATTTCTGCATTTTATTGGCTACAAAGAAGCACAAAAGGGGCACAAAAAGTCAATACGGGTAATCGTTGAGGTTAGCGTACTTTTTGATTTCGAGCTTGGGTCGACCAAAGTTGATGAGCAACCCGTGCTCCTGCTTTGAGCATCGCAGATAACCCAGCAGTTGGGCGATGTGCTCATCCACAAGCCCCCGACAGGCTTTGAGCTCGACGACTAACTGGTTTTCGATAAATAAGTCTGCAAAATATTCACCCAGTACTGTCCCATCCTCGTCGAGAACATGAAGAGGATGTTGGTTAGTCAATGAGATCCCCTGGCTACGAAGACGATGAGCTAGACCGTTTTCATAAACTTTTTCTAGATGGCCATGGCCAAGATATTGATGCAATGCGTAGCTGGTTTCACGCACTACATCACATAATCGAAACACATAATCTTTCTCAGCTCTTCCTTGTGCCATTTTGTGCTCCTTTGTAGCCATTGATCTCCAGCCGTGGCTAAAACTGCTTCGCCGCCGCGAAGGCTTGCCGCGCCGCATCGACGGTCTGCTCGACGGCCGCGTCGTCGTGAGCGGTCGAGACGAACCAGGTTTCGTAAGCAGACGGAGCGAGGACGACGCCCTGGTCGAGCATGCTGCCGAAGAAGATGCTGTAGCGGTCGGTGTGACACGCGGTCGCATCCGCGTAATTAAGGATCGGCTGGCCCTCCTTCTCCGGGAAGAACAGCCCGAGCATCGAGCCGATGCGGGTGAGCGTCACCGGGCAGCCCGCTGCGTCAGCCGCCTTTTCCAAACCGGAAGCGAGCTTGGCGGTTTGGTGATCCAGTAAACCGTAGGCCGCAAAATCATCCGCCCGTAACGCATCGAGCGTTGCGATACCCGCCGCCATCGCCAGCGGGTTGCCGCTGAGCGTGCCCGCCTGATACACCGGCCCGTCCGGACTGACCATCCGCATCACCTCTTCCGACCCGCCATACGCAGCACAGGGCAGCCCGCCGCCGACGACTTTGCCTAAGCAGGTCACATCGGGCGTCACGCCGTACAACTGCTGCGCCCCACCATAGCTGACGCGGAAGCCGGTCATGACTTCATCAAACAGCAGCAAAACGCCGAACTCATCGCAGAGGTCACGTAGGCCTTGGAGGTAACCTTCTGAAGGCGGAATGCAGCCCATATTGCCGGCGATGGGTTCGACCGCCATACAGGCAATCTCCCCCCGGAAGTTTTCCATGACGGTACGGACGGCTTTCAAATCGTTGTAAGGAACCAGCACGGTGTTGTTGACGGTTTCCGGGGGTACACCGGGGCTGGAGGGTGTGCCAAGCGTGGTCGCACCGCTGCCGGCACTGACCAGGAGCGCATCGGTGTGGCCGTGGTAACACCCGGTGCACTTGATGACTTTATTCACCGGCTTGCCAGCTTTCGCGGATGCCGCCGCCCGGGCCAGGCGGATCGCCGACATCGCCGCCTCGGTCCCGGAGTTCACGAATCGCACGACTTCAACGCCCGGCACCGCATCGATGACACGCTGAGCCAGCTCGTTTTCGAGCAGCGTGGGCATGCCGAAGGTGGTCCCCTTTTTTGCGGCCTCGGCAATGGCGTTGATAATTCCGGGGGGGGTGTGGCCGAGGATGAGTGGGCCGTAGGAGCCGACGTAGTCGATGTAGGTATTGCCATCGATGTCGGTGACGGTGCAGCCGCTGCCGGACGCGATGGTCACCGGCTCCCGCCCGACGGCGCGGTACGCCCGCACCGGCGAGTTCACCCCGCCAGGCATCAGCTTTCTGGCTACGGCGTGGGCGGCGGCAGACTGGGCGTAACGGTGGGAGGTGACGTTGCTGGGCATGGCGATGAGTGTAGCAGCGGCTCATCTCAGACAGGCCGGTCTAAAGAAGCAACAGCCGGAACCGCAGATGACGCAGGTGACACAGATTGAAAATCCTTGACATTCGCGGAATTGAAAGTCGTTTTGAATTTATCAAGCGTCTTGCCCCCTTCGCGTCTTAGCGGCTTTGCGCGATGACTTTTATTGCATCTGCGCAATCTGCGTCATCTGCAGTTCCGGCTGTTTGCTTTACACTCTGAACATGCCCGTCGAGCCTGAAACAAAACCCGCCATCGTCCTCGCCGGGGGTAGCGGCTTCCTCGGCCGGGGATTGACACCGATGCTGCTCGACCGCGGGTATGCGGTGCATGTGTTGAGTCGATCCTCTGCACCCGACGACCTTGCCCCGGATGTGCATTGGCATGAATGGGATGGCAAGACGCTCGGCGATTGGTCGGCCTGCCTCGACGGCGCGGCTGGCTTGATCAACCTTGTCGGCCGTACCGTCGACTGCCGCAAGACCCCCGCCAATGTTCAAGAGATTCACGACTCGCGCGTCAACTCCTGCTGGGTGCTCGGCGAAGCCTGCCGCAAAGTCAACAGCCCGCCGCCCGTCTGGCTGCAATCCGCCACCGCCCACATCGTCGGCGACCCCGTCCCGCTCGACACCCTCTGCGACGAGTCCACCCCGCCCGGCCCGATGCACGAGATGGCCCCCCGCGTCGGCGTCGCCTGGGAACAAGCATTTGACGAAGCGAAACTCCCCGAGCAGCGCGGCGTCAAATGCCGCATCAGCTTCGTGCTCGGCCACGGCGGCGGGGCCTTCGCCACACTCGCCCGCCTCACCAAACTCGGACTGGGCGGCACCGTCGGCCACGGCAAGCAATACATCTCCTGGGTCCACCTGCACGACCTCAACCGCCTCTGGCTCGACGCCCTGACCGACCCGGCCTACGCGGGTGTCTACATCGTCACCGCCCCGCACCCGGTCACCAACCGCCGCTTCATGCAGGCCATGCGCCAAACCTTCCGCCGCCCCTGGTCGCCCCCCGCCCCGGCGATCGGCGTCCGCCTCGCCTCGCGTTTCATCCTCAACACCGACCCCGAACTCGCCCTGCTCGGCCGCCGCTGTGTCCCGACCCGCCTACAACGCCAAGGTTTCACCTTCGACTATCCCGACATCGACTCCGCCCTGGCCGAACTCGCCTGAAGCTCACCGTTTAAAACGCGACGCCCACTGAATCCTTCAAGCCCGGCGGATCGGCGAGCCGACATTGCCAACATGCCACCGCTCCCCCTGCCGACAGCCTGGCAGCCTGCCGCGACCCGAGCCAGGCTGCCCCGCGTCCTGATCCTCCTGTTGTTGTGTTCGGTCGTCGGCTGCACCGTCGTTGGCCCCGGTTCCATCCGGTCCGGGCGGCTGGCTTATAACGAAGCCGTCCAGGTCACCAGCGACCAGGAGCTGCTGCTCAACATCGTCCGGCTCCGCTACCGCGACAACCCGACAATCCTCCAGATCGCGAGCATCAACACCCAGTTCAATCTCGAATCCCGGCTCAACGGCGGGACCAACCTCGTGCCATCCAACGCCGAGAGCTACAACCTCTCAGGCAGCCAGAGCTATTACGAACGCCCGACCATCAGCTACCGCCCCATCGTCGGCCAGGCTTTCATCCAACAGATGCTCGAGCCGATCAATGAGGACAAGCTCACCCTGCTTTACAACGCGGGTTGGCCGGTCGACATCCTCTTCAGCCTGACGGTCCAGTCGATCAACGGCATCCAGAACGCCCCGGGGGCCTCCGGCCCGACCCCCGAGCTCGACCCCGACTTCAAACGCTTCCAGCGCATCAGCCGAACCTTCCGCAACCTCCAGCGCCAGGGCCTGCTGACCATCGGCCGACTCAACGGCCAATCGCAGCTCCGCCTTGCACAGGAAAACAGTGCCAAGGAAGACATCGACTTTCTCCGCCGGGCCCTGAACCTCGACCCCAGGACCCAGACTTACAGCATCCAGCAGGCCACCGAGCCGGGCGTGGACAAGGTCAAAGGCCTCGCCGTCGTGCCGCGCTCGCTGATGTCCGCGATGTTCTACCTGTCCCAAGGCGTCGACGTGCCAGGCAAGGACCTCGACCAGGGGCTTGTATTTACCGCTCAATACGCGGACGGCGAGCCGGTGGACTGGCAGAAGGAAACCAACGGCCTGTTCCGCGTCCGGGCAGGCTGGTTCGAGCCCCGCAACGCCTACGTCAAGATCAACTACCGCGACCGCTGGTTCTATATTGATGACAGCGACTTGTCGAGCAAAACCACTTTCGCCCTGGTCAGCCAGCTTTTCGCGATGCAGTCCGGCAGCGTCCGCAACGCCGGGCCGGTCCTGACCCTGCCCGTCGGCGGTGGCTGATCGCATTGAATCGCATTTTATCCGGTTGAGCGATAGCCGATTTGCGAAATGGGGCTGACATCTTGTCCGCTGCTGGTCGTCAGGCCAATCCACAACTATGTCAGGCTCCGCCTGAACGTTGGGCTGGAAGCCCACCGCGCTGATCATTCAAATTGCTCTTCTATTATTGAGCCTGGATTTTGCTTGATTAGCCGGCTTGCACTACACTACGCGGCTCCCCGGCGGGTCCGTTACCCCCGCCTCGACCCCCGCATCGGCCTGTTCCAAAATGCTGATCGGTGGGTGACACGAACCCTTCATTCACGAAAGCGAATTATGTCCATCACCGCTCAGCGACGTCAGGAAGTCATCAAGGAATATCAACGCGACGAAAAAGACTCCGGCAGCCCCGAAGTCCAGGTCGCCATCCTCACCGAGCGCATCAAAGCCCTGACCGAACACCTTCGCACCCACAAGCACGACTACGGCTCCCGCCGCGGCCTGCTCCAGATGGTCAGCACGCGTAACCGCCTGCTCCGCTACCTCAGCAACACCAACCGCCAGTCCTACCTTGACCTGATCAGCAAGCTCGGACTGCGAAAGTAAAAAAAATTAACTTTCATGGGCCGGCGTGATGTCACGTCGGCCCTCTTTTCTTTGCCTCTCTGTCAGGAATAAAACGGGAAATCGAAAAAGCGGGAAATGCCCAAAGCAACGTTGGGTTCTGAGCATTTTCCGCTTTTCCGGTTTTCCGCTTTCCTGACCAAACGAGGCCACCACCCTCGGGCGCGACCCGCCCAGTCAGGAAACCACCATGCCAGACATCAAGCAACTCTCGCAACACCGCGTCGAACTCGAAATCGGTGGGCGTACGCTCTCCATCGAAACCGGCTACGTCGCCAAGCAGGCCGGCGGGGCCGTCCTCGTCCAGTTCGGCGAGACCGTCGTGCTCGGGACCGCCGTCCGGTCCAACCCCCGGCCCGGCCTGGACTTCTTCCCGCTGACCGTCGACTACCGCGAAAAGCTCGCCGCGGCCGGGAAGTTCCCCGGCGGGTTCCGCAAGCGCGAAGGCGCACCGAACCAAAAAGAAATCCTGACCATGCGGAACATCGACCGACCCATTCGGCCGCTGTTCCCGCCCAACTACTTCGACGAGGTCCAGATCCAGTGCTGGGTCCTCGCCGCCGACGGCCAGAATGAGCCGGACGTGCTCGCGGGCATCGCCGCCTCCGCTGCGCTGCACCTCAGCGATGCGCCGTTCCTCGGGCCGGTCGGCAATGTCCGCGTCGGACGCGTCGATGGCGAGTTCGTCATCATGCCCACTGCCGCTCAGGACGCCTACTCCGACTTGGACATGCTGCTCTGCGGCCATGAAGACGGCCTGAACATGATCGAGGTCGGTTCCTATGAATTGCCCGAAGACGAGATGCTCAAGGCGCTCGAGTTCGGCTACGGCTACGTCAAGCAGGTCGTCGACCTGATCAAGCAGCTCCGCGACAAGGCCGGCGGCCAAGAAAAGAAAGTCGTCGAAGACACCATCCCCGCCGACATCCGCAGCAAGGTCGCCGAGTTCGGCCCGACGCTCAAGGCCGCCAAGACTTCCGACGGCAGCAAGCTCGACCGCCAGGTCGCCGTCCGCGAAGCGATCAAGACCTTCAAAGAAGAGAATTTCCCCAAGCCGGACAAGTCGGCCGGCGTCGGTGAATACAACGACTGGGACAACCAGATCAAGGCCGCGGGCGTCGCCATCCACGACCTCGAGGAAGAGATCACCAAAGAGATCATCCGCGGCGGCAGCCGAACCGACGGCCGGGGCTTCGACGACCTGCGGGCCATCGAATGCCATACCGGCGTCCTGCCCCGCGTGCACGGCAGCTCGATCTTCCAGCGGGGTGAAACCCAGGCCATCGTCACCGCCACGCTCGGCGTCGGCAAGGACGAGCAGATCGTCGACGGCCTCGGCGAAGAGTACCGCGAGAAGTTCTACCTGCACTACAACTTCCCGCCCTTCTCCGTCGGCGAAGCCAAACGCATCACCGGCCCGGGCCGCCGCGAGATCGGCCACGGCAAGCTCGCCGAAAAAGCCCTCCTGCCCATCCTCCCAGAGATCGAAGACTTCCCCTACACCGTCCGCCTCGTCTCCGACATCACCGAGTCCAACGGCAGCTCGTCGATGGCCTCGGCCTGCGGCGGATGCCTCGCCCTGCTCGACGCCGGCGTACCCATCAAGGCCCCCGTCGCCGGCATCTCCATCGGCCTGATCCAAGCTGAGGAAGACGGCCAAGACGATGTCTACCTCACCGACATCCAGGGCGAGGAAGACCACTTCGGCGACATGGACTTCAAAGTCACCGGCACCCGCAAGGGCATCACCGCCATCCAACTCGACCTGAAAATCCGTGGCCTAACCATGGCTCAGATCGAAAAGACCTTCGAACTGGCTAAGAAAAACCGCGTCCAGATCATCGAGATGATTGAAGCTGAAGTTCCTGGGCCCAAAGAGCTATCGCCGCACGCCCCGCGGATGCTCTCGACCACGATCCACCCCGAGAAGATCGGCAAGCTCATCGGACCGGGCGGCAAGACCATCCGCGCCATCCAGGAGATGTCCGGTGCCACCATCGAGGTCGAGGAAGACGGTACGATCTACATCTCCGCCGTCGGCGGCGGCAAGGCCG
>CAZFZS010000015.1:0-88913 GCA_964523485.1 uncultured Phycisphaeraceae bacterium
CTGGGCACCCGGCGAGCCGCTGGAATTGACCCGCCGACCCGATGGCATGGATCGGCTGGTCGTGCCATTGACGGGGTATGGCGACCCGCGTCAATGGGACAGCGAGGGCTGGCTGGGCAAGCTGCTGGGCATGCAGAAAGGGTCCGGTGGCGCTGGAGCACCGACGCAGATCGATGACAGTGTCATCGCCCGCCGACTCGCCATGCTGAGTTTTTACGACCGGCTGCCCCCACCCAACTACCGCGACGTCGGACTGCCGCGGCAGGGTTTCACCGTGCAACGCACTGTGGCTCACCGTCTCGATCTCAGTCCGCTGACTCAAGACCGCCGACTCATCATCATCGGCCACCTCCCCAACACCCCGCTCCCCGCCCCGCTGACCGTCGACGATCAAACTCCACCCAGCGAGGGCTGGACGATGGTGCGGTGGGTTTACGATTTTTAATGATGAATCGAGGGAAATCCTCCCAAGCCGTGGCTTGAGGCTTTGCGAATCCGCGGATGTTTCTAAGCGACACGATCCGGGGATTCGCAGAGCCTCATCCCCGGCTTGAACTTACTTATCTACGGCAAGCCTACATATCCTTGCATCAGTCCTGCCCCGCCAAGCGGTAAAACGACAGCGACTCGGTTGTCTTCCGTCCGTCCTGCCAGGTCTCTGCCTTGACGATCCCCACGCCGACCGCGACGTAGCAGGTATAGGTGTAATTCAACTCCTGCGGGTCGATCTGCTTGTAGACGATGCACTCGAACGTGCCCGCCGGGACGGTGACCGACTCGTCAGTGGCCAGCACGATCATCAGCTGCTCGCCGTCGTTGACGCGGTAGGTCTCGCCTTTTTCGACCGGGTAGCGTAAGTATGTCTGAATGCCGGTCA
This sequence comes from uncultured Phycisphaeraceae bacterium, assembly GCA_964523485.1. Lineage (GTDB taxonomy): Bacteria > Planctomycetota > Phycisphaerae > Phycisphaerales > Phycisphaeraceae > Algisphaera. The sequence continues at coordinate 878 of CAZFZS010000015.1, forward strand.
GCTCAAAGGGTCGGGGTTCCTTCACTGTTTCGGTGTCAATTTCTCGGTCGCGGACATCTTCCCAATCCGCGGGAATGTCCATCGCCGTGGCATCGCCCTGCCCGTCCGGGCGGTTGGTCACCCATAAATCATACGGCTCAAAAATCTCCGATTCGCTTGGCCCCATCGGTTCACCCTGTAGCCGATACCATGTGACGCCCTCGTGCTCGCGTGCTTCGGCGACGAACTCGATCGAGGCCGGCCCTTCGTTGTCGCTGTACATCCAGACACTGCCCACCGCCAGCGGATACAACTCGGAAACCGGCTCCGTTGGCTCCGCAAACACCGGTGCAGTCAACACCGCAATGGCCAGGATCAATAGGGGGGTTCGCAACATGACGCAACGTCCTTTCACCAAATATCGCACCGAGCGAAACTAGAAATACCTGCCCCAAAGCGGTTCGAGGCGTTCGATTTCGAGCGGGTCGATTTGGGATTTGTCCGACCAGATACCGAGCTTCAGGGCTTCGTGGGCCGGGCTCGGTTGCTCATGGAGCATGGACAGATCGGACAACGCCGCTTTCATCAACGCGAGGTTGGCGGCCGAGGCTTTCTGCAGGTTGCCGATGATTTCCTGAAGCAGGCCCATCTGATCCGTGCCGGGCTCGCGCGGTTTCCAGCAGTCGTAGTCGGTGGGCATGGCGATCAGGGCGTAAGCGATCTCCGCTTCACGGGCGAACTTCGCTTCGGGCATCGCGGTCATCCCGATCAGGTCGCCGCCGAGCTTGCGGTGCATCTCCGACTCGGCCCGCGTCGAGAAGGCCGGGCCTTCCATGCAAACGTATGTCCCGCCGTCGTGCACATTCGTGTCGCTGTTCATGCGTTTGGCCGCTTCAAGTAACCACTGCCGCATCACGGGGCAGAATGGCTCGGCAAACTCGACATGCACCGCCGCACGCTCGTAAAAAGTCCCCGCCCGCCGACGGGTCCGGTCAATCACCTGGTCGACGATGACCAGCTCGCCGGGATGGAAATCCTCACGCAGCGAGCCGGTCGCACCGCTGGCGAGGATGTGGGTCACGCCCAGTGTCTTGAGGGCAAAGATGTTGGCCCGGTAGCGGACCGCGGCGGGATTAAGCGTGTGGCCGGGCCCGTGGCGTTGCAGCAGGCAGACCTCGACGCCGGACCACTGCGTGACCGTGATCGGCGAACTGGGTGCACCGAAAGGGGTGTCGATGTGCTGCTCATCACCGGCCTCGGCACCGAGGCTTTCGCCTAGACCGCTGCCGCCGATGATCCCGATTTTGATTGGCATTTCACACATAGCCGCCGATGATACGTCAGCGCGATCCTGGCCCTGCGCAACCTGAAAAAAATTTTTCCAATAGCTGTAACACCTTTTCGATTCCAGACGTATCAAGGATGTACTGCCTGATTTTCACCAAGGAGTTTATCGCGATGGAATTTCTGAAGAGACACACTTCGGCCCTGGCCATGACACTTGTTTTTGCTGGGGCGGGCGTGCTTGCCACGCAGGCCCGGGCCGAGGCCTCGCTGGTCCCGGAGGATGCGGCCTGGACGTTCGCGATGGACTTCAACCGCCTCATGGACAGCCCGCTGGGGCAAGCGATTCCCGAACACGCCGCGGTGCAGGGCCGGGATGATTTCAACCAGATGCTCGACAGCTTCTCCAATATGCTCGGGCTGGACCTTCGGACCGACCTCGGGCTGGTCGTCGCCTATGGCGGCGGATTCACCCGCAACGACGTCGGCCTCGCCTTCGAGATCGGCAACGCGGAAACCAACATCGAAGGCCTGCTGCTCGCAGCCAACGGATACAAATCTTACGATTACAACGGCTCCATCATGCACACGGCAATCCCCGATGGCGAAACTGATGAGCAGCGATTCTTTTGCGCGGTCATGCCCGGCGAGGCGGGGCTTGTCGTGCTGTCACCCGACCAGCAACGGGCTGAAGCGATGGTCGATCAGGCCAAGGCGGGGGCCCGCGTCCAGCCGACCAAGCCATTGCAGGGCGAGCAGTTCATGCGGCTGAGCGTCAATCATCTACCGGGCGACCTCGGCAAGCAGGCCGGCCGATCGCATCTGGTTGCCATGATCCAGTCCTTCGATCTGACCGGCTCGACCGGCGAGATGACAGAACTCATCTTGGATTTACATTTGAACGACCCGCAACGCGCTCGGCAGTTCCGACAGCTCATCGATGGCGGGTTGGCCATGCTGGAATTTGCCGCAGCCGAGAACCCTGAGGCCGAGGCGCTGCTCGATCTGTCGAGTTTCCTTACGCTTGAGCAGCCTGAAGGCGAGTCGCGGGTGACGCTGAATCTGCGCTGCGATACCGAAGAGATCGGGATGCTGCTCGACAGTCTTTATGATTTGCAGCAGGGCCGTTGACCCCCAGCGAGCCTGCAAATATGGCTGAAGATTTGACAGATGCCAGCGACGAAGACCTGGTCCGCGAAACGCTCGCGGGCCGGGTCCGTTGCTATGAGCAGCTGGATCGGCGGTATCGCGGCCGACTGATCCATCTCCTGCTGTCGCGAATGGCAAGCGAAGCGGACGCAGAAGATGCAGCCCAGCAAGCCCTTTGGCAGGCGTACCAGAAGCTGGAGCAATTCGATCCGCGCCGCCGGTTCAAGCCCTGGCTCTACGCGATCGCATTGCGGTGCAGCGTCGATCAACACCGAGCGAAGCAGCGGCAGTTGCGGGCAGATCAGAACGAATCAAGCTTTGATGCACAGCATGACGCTAAGCCCGGGCCGTTGACTTGCGTGATTGCCAAGGAAGATCAAGCGAACCTTTGGGGTATTGCCGAGCGTGAGTTGTCGGCCGACCAATGGACGGCGCTTTGGTTGCACTACGGCGAATCGCTCGACCCCGTCGAAGTCGCCGCCGCGATGAACGCCAGCCGGGTCCGCACCCGCGTGTTGCTGCATCGTGCTCGGCAGCGTCTGAAGCAATTCATAGAAACGCAAACGCCCACGATGGCCCCCGTTGTGGCGTGTAAATAGGAACTCATCATGATGAAAAATAATCCTAAAGATCGACCGCATGAAGTCGGAAAGCTCACACTTGAAGAGCAACTGCGTGTCGATGCAGAGCGTCGCATGGCAAAATTCGACCGAAGACATCTGCCTGTCGGTGACTACCCCGCTCGATCAAGCGTTACAAGTGAATCGCGGCCAAACCCTCGTCGTTGGTTCGGCCCTTTGGCCGGACTCGTAGGTCTGGCTGCGTTAGCGATTTCCGCATGGTTCATCTTTTTGAGTGACCCGTTGGATAACCCTGAGCAGCCGCAGAACTGGCATGTCGTCGTACCCGACCCGCAGAATGTGGTTACGACAGTGGACCGGGTCGGCGACGCGCTGCAAGTCACACTGCCGACCAACACGGTGCCGAGTTTCATGAAAAGTCTGCCGCAGGCCGATCGCGTCGCGGGGCGGATGGCGATCGGTCTGGAGTCGCCGCTGCGAGAGGAATGGGCCGCCGTCGGCCGTGATCTGCAGGCAGCCCGGCAAGCAATTCTGCAAGACTGGATCGGTCGGATGCCTGCCCCTACACCGCCAAGTCCGACGCCGGACAGCGAATTACCGGCCCGGCAATCAGCTTGGGGTATTCCAGCGATGAGCGTCTAATCCCGATCCCGGCTGGCCGGCGACATCGCTCAAATCTCTCGGCTGTAGTATCTTTGCACACCCCGGGCATGGTCTCGCGGTCAGCGAAAGGCGGTTGTGCAGCGTTCGGTTTTTCGACAACTTGCCCTGGATGAACTCGATGCGGTCTACCGCATGGCGATGCATCTGAGTCGACATCCCGACGAGGCCGCGGACCTTGTGCAGGAAACCTACCTTAAGGCGTTCAAGGCTGAGTCCCGCTTCGAGTTGCGTGAGCGCGGCATTCGACCGTGGCTATTCAAAATTCTGCACAACAGCTTCTATACCCGCCACGCGAAGCGTAAGCACGAGCCGAATGTCGACCAGGAATTCCTGCAGCAACAAGCCGGTGGTAACTCCGAAGCCGCGTCCCAGCCTGCATGGGACTTGCAACACCTCGACTGGGAACAGGTTGATGATCGGCTGAAACAAGCGATCGATGCGCTGCCGGACCATCAGCGGGAGGTGCTGCTGCTCTGGTCGGTCGAGGGCATGAAGTATCGCGAGATCGCCGATGTACTGGAGGTCGCGCTGGGCACGGTGATGAGTCGGCTGCACCGGGCGAGGGCAACGCTGAGCGAGCAACTTGCGGAATTAGCGGCAGAACATGGAATAAAACCGGATACCGCTGGGTAAGACTAATGGACCTAAGCTTCAGATAAACATGGCCAATGACGCCAAAAAATCCGACCCGCATTGCGATCCGTTGATGGCCCTGGCCGACGGCGAAGGCGGTGCTGTGGATCGCGATGCCGAGGTTTTGAAACAAGCCGGCCCTGAAGCGTTTCGCACGATGACCCAGCAGCAGAAACTCCGCGAAGCCTGCGCTTCGGCGATGTGCGGACCTGACAAAACCTGCCCGGACGCTTTGCGGCAGCGGATCGAATCGGCAATCGATGAGGCGGAATCTGGCCAAGGCGATTTCGAAATACCGCATCGCAGCGGGGTGTTAGCGACGATCAACCGCTGGCTGCCCGCCGCCGCGGCGGCGCTGCTTCTGGTCGGCGCACTGGTCGTACTGAATAGCAATCCTGATGCAACCAGCGACGGCGTGCTCGCGGCCACGCAGGTACGCCAGTTTGAGACACGGCATGTCCGCTGCTCGGTCGGTGAGCAGACGCCTTATCAAAGCGAAGCATTTCCATCGGAACTTAGTCAGCTTGAAGGGATGATTGCAGACATGCTTGCTTCTCCCAGCGGCAAGGCCGCACTCGATCTCAGCGAAGTCGGCTACCGCTATTCGGTCGCGGGTTACTGCACGATTCCCGGGGAAAATGCAATCCACATCATCTACACCGCGGATCAGCCCGATACGGTTGGTCGGCGGGGCGCGATCTCGTTGTGGATCAACCCCGGCCAAGCCGGACCACCCGCCGATGCGGGCCGGGTTCACACCGCCGCCGGTGCCGACAGCCCGCACCCGATTTTAACGTGGCAGGAACAGGGAGCGACGTTCTATCTTGTCGGCGATTCGATGGCTGACGTCAAAGCGGCTCAACCCCATCTGCGACTGGCTGGCAACCGCAGCTGATATTCAATTCAATTCACTTCGACGCTTTCGCGCGTCGGCGGATCGACCTCGGGGATATGCGGTTTCTTGTCGCAGCCGATCGCTGCGAAGCAACCCGTGGCCGCCACAAGCACTAGCAATATCTTTCGCATCAAGCGGGCTCCTGATCGGTTGCTAATCGTTCGACTTTGTTGATCCAGCCACCGCCGAGCACGCGGTTAAAATCCTCGCCGCCATAGCAAACTACCGCCTGGCCCGGTGTGACCGCCTCGGCCGGCTCGTCGAATTCGATCTCCAGTTCATCCGGCTCCGTCACACGGAAACGCCCCGACGCGGCCGGCGTGTTGTAGCGGAACTTGACCATCGCCCGTTGCCAATTATCGCTCGGCGTCGGCACCAACCAGTTCGTCTGATCTGCGGTGCAGCCGCTGCTGCGTAATGCCGCCTTGGGACCGACGGTCACGGTGTTTGCGGCGGGGTCCTTGTCGACCACGTAGATCGGGTAGCCGAGCGCGACGCCAAGGCCTCGGCGTTGCCCGAGCGTGAAATGCTGGTGGCCGTCGTGCTCGCCGAGTTGTTCGCCCGCCTCGGTCAGCACCGCACCCCGCTCAAAACCGCCTTCGGTCCGCCGCTCGACCAGCTTCGCGTAATCCTGGTCGGGCACGAAGCAGATCTCCTGACTGTCGGGCTTATCGAACGTCGGCAAACCCCATTCGTCCGCCAAATCCCGCACCCGCGATTTTTCCATCCCCCCAATTGGAAGCAGCATGAGATTCAGGCGATCAATCGGCGTGCCGAAGAGAACGTAGGACTGATCTTTCGATTGATCCAAGCCGCGGATCAAAGCCGGGGGATGGCCATCCCCCGGCTTTAGGACCTGCGCGTAATGCCCCGACGCAACAAAGTCGCAGTCGATGTTGGCCGCGTAGTCGTGCAGCTTGCCGAACTTCAGCCAATCGTTGCATCGCACGCAGGGGTTGGGCGTCCGCCCCGCGTTGTATTCATCGACGAAGTAATCGATGATGCGGCCGAAGTCTTTCTTGAAATTCATCACATAAAACGGCACACCCAGGATCGCCGCGACCAGCCGGGCGTCCGCTGCGTCATTCACCGAGCAGCAGCCCTGCTTGTGCGAACGCGGCTGCTTGCAGGCCGCCTCCGCCTCGCGGATGTTGTCATAGCCGGCCTCGGCCTCGAGCGAATCGTCGCTGCCCAAGCGCATAAAGCAGCCGACCACTTCGTAGCCATCACGCTGCAGCATCGCCGCGGCCACGGATGAATCCACGCCGCCGGACATCGCGACAAGAACTTTGCCTTTGCTCGCCATCGGTTGCCATTCTAGCGGGCAACATCGTCCCGAATCGGGGATCGCGGATACGATGTGTCGTCCGTCCCCGCAAGGAATTGCATCATGCAAGTTGTACGCCGTCTTCGCCCAGCCCGGATGATTTGTTTGGCTGGATTTTGCATGTCGATCGTGTTAGCAGTTGGCGCCCAAGCGCAGCCTTCATCGTTGGTGGCCGTATTCGATCGGCTGCCAGTGAATACGGACATCGCTGTGGTCATCCCGTCGATGGAAGATTTTGCCGAGGCGGCCACACGTTTCGGGACCGACACCGGACTGACAGCAAGGTTCCCGGAACTGGATGAGCCTTTGAGCCTGTTCAAGCGGCAGATGGGCATGCTCGAAGGCGTCGAGGATGACGCTCCGCTGATCTTTGCTTTCAGCGGCGTTTCGGACAGGCTCGCGGCGGGTGACGGGGGCGGGCCGATGGTCGGCCTGATGATGGTCCCGGTAAGCGATTACAACCGTTTCGTCAGCCGACTCGGCGGTGACCCGGCCCAGCCGATGACGACGATTCAGCCTTCCAGCGGCCGCAACCTCGCGGTCAAAGCCAGCGACGGCTATGCGATCGTCACCAATAACAGTAACGCTTCATTTCTCGAAACATACCAGCCATCGAGCAATGGTCGCGACTTGGCCCAAGCGATATCTGCCACACCGGGTGGGGATCCCGCAAATACGCAGGTGTTGCTCTGGTTAAACTTCGAAAAGCTCGGCCCGGCGGTGCAAACCTATCTGCAATCGACGGTCCGCTCCGGTGGCCAGTCGGACAATTGGTCGGACCTACTTCGGTCCGTCAGCCAACTCGGGGCAGATCGGCTGTGGACGCAGTCGACTACCGGATTGGTCAGTCTGAGCTTGAACGAACAGGCGATGGGGCTCACTATTTCTATGGTCGCTAAGCCGGATACTGATCTGGCCGACCTGCTTACGCCGACCGGCAACCCGAATGACGCCCGAGCGAATCGGTTGCTGACCTCCGCTCCGGACCGGGCGTTTATCTATGCTGCGGCGATCGACCACGACGCCTCGGGATTGGTCAAGCTGCTCAAGCCGGTGCTCGAAGCGCTGCAACAGCAGCCGCAAGGGATATCCGCCTATTTCTATCAAAGCCTGTCGAAGCTCGGTAACGCTCTGGGCACCGCTAATGTCTTTTACGCACCGACCGATCCCGGTTCGATGCTCTCTGGAGGGCTGCTCCAGACCCTGACGCTGTATCAGGTCGCGGACGGGGCGGGCTTCGTGAAGCAGCATCGAGAGGCCACCGAGGCGATGCGCGACCTGACGCTGCCCTTGGCGTTGCCGGGCGACACGACCAGCCAGGCCGAACTGAGTTTCGATACGACATACACCCCCGCCGCACTGAATATCGAGGGCGTGTCGGTCGATCAGTATCAGGTCACTGCGAACCTGCCGCCCGAGCTGACCCGGCAGTTCAACACCGCTTTCATGTTTATCGCCAATTCGGGGTACGGCGGCTACGTCGCCCACAAAGACGACACCGTCGTCTTGACCACCGCCACGGAACCGCAGTTCATCAGCCGGGCGCTGCGCAGCGTCGGCTCGGGCGAGGGCATCGGCTCGGCGGGCCCGGTCGCGCGAGTCCGTGATGAATTGCTGCCGCATAATGCCTCCGTGCAGGCTTACTTAAGTCTGGCGGGCATCGCGCAGTCGGCAAATCTGTTCCTGCCGATGTTTGCAGACATGCAGACGATCGACGTGCCTGATGCGCTGCCGCCGCTCGCATTCGGCGCGGCATCGCGCGACGGCGGGGTCTCGCTGCGGCTGGTCGTGCCCACGGAGACCGCAGCATTCGCGGTGGATGTCTACGAGCAGTTTTCGGAAACGGAATAAATCGTTTAGCCCAGCGACGAAGTCGCGGGTTTTCCAACAAGGATATCGGCGGCTTCGCTGCTACGTCTCAACGCAACGCCTTTTACGCTGCTTCGCCGAGGCGGCCGGTGGCTTGATTCAGCAGCGAGCGGGCTTCGTCATGTTTCGGATTCAACCGCAGAACCTGCGCGAGGGCGGCGGTGGCTTCGTTGAACAATGACATTTCACAAAGGCATCGGCCGAGCATAAATAACGCCCCGATGTGATAGGGCTGTAGCTTTAAGGCAGACCGGAAACATTCCGCCGCCTCGGCGACCCGGTCGCCCGACCAGCAGGACACGCCGAGGTTGTACCACCAGGTCGGCTGCTGATTGTCCAGTTCGACGGATCGCCGCAGCAAAGCGACCGCATCGAATAACCGACCACCACGCTGGGCCGCGAGCCCCAGCACGTGCACGCCGCCGGCATGATTCGGATCGAGCATCAACACCTGTCGCGATAGCCTCTCCGCTTCTTCCCAGCAACCCCGTTTAAGCGATCGCTCCGCAGCGGCCAACACTTGGCCGACCCCTCGCCCCACCGCCGCAGGCAGCGGCGGCAGGTCATCAGGCTCATTCAGCAGCGGGTGCTCAAGCATCGGGTCGGGCCAGTTCAATGCGTCTCCGGATCAAGGTCACGGTTAAGGGCTTTACTGCAGCAGCGACAGCACGCTCTGGGCGTTGTTGTTCGCTAACGCCAGGGTCGAGGTATTCGCCTGTTGCAGTATTTGGGTCCGGGTCAGTTCCGCGGTTTCCGCTGCGAAGTCGGTATCGCGGATCGCGGACTCGGCCGCGGTAAGATTTTCCATGGCGACGCTCGACGAACGGACCGAGGTCTGCAGCGTGTTGCGTTCGAAGGCTCCGAGTCGGCCACGGAGTTGGGTGACCTGATCGATGGCCGTGTCGATGATCGCCGAGGCTTCGCGGGCGCTGCCGCTGACCAGCGAGTTATCGCCGCCGGTCGTGATGGAGTTGAGATAACCCACATCGCTGTCGCCCAGACGGGTTGCCGCGACGGACTGGATGCCGAAGCCGACCTGTTGCAACGAGTTGACCGCCGGGCCGATCTGGAACTTTGCGCCGCCGCCGGTGATGGTGAAGTCGAACGGCGTGCCGGTGACCTGTGACGAGCCGGAGGTCAGCGTCAGGCCGAGGTTCAGCGTGTTGTTATTCAGCGTGACATCAAGCCCGTCGCCCAGCGCGAGGTTGCCGTTGACCAGGGCGAGCACGTCTTCGCCGGTGTCGCGGTTGACCTCGTTGCCGCCCTGGGCGTCGAACACCGAGAAGAACTCGCCGTCGCTGAGCTTGCGGACGGAGACGAATGCATCCGAGCCGAAGCTTTCGGTCTGGAACACCATGCCGTCGGTCGGGTCGCCTGCGGAAACAAGGTTGGCGGTGACGCCGGTCGCATCCTGGACCGTGTTGACCGCCGCTGCGACCGCGGACAATGCTGTGCCCGAAGCGAAGCTGAAGACCTGCACGCCTTTATTGCCTTGCAGCTCGAAGGTGACGCTCGAAAGCAGCCGGCCCGACACCGTGCCCGCCGTGCCGCCCGAGAGAAACAGTGTGCCTCGTTCCGCCGAGTTCAAAACTTCGACGCTGACCGGGATGGATTCTTCGTTGCCAAAGTTTGCACCGTAGACGTTCACGTCGCTGATCTGGCTGACGGTCACACCCGAATCGAGATAGTCGAGCGAACCGTTAAGTAGTTTGAGTCCGGCGAACGAGGTCGTATTGGAGATTCGGGTGATCGATTCGACGGCCGAGTCGATCTCAAGTTGGTTCGCTTTGATCTCCTCGGCCGAGAACGCACCCGTGTTGGCCGCTTCGATGGTCAACGCTTTGATCGAGGTGAGCAGGGTGTTGATTTCCTGCAAAGCACCCTCGGTGGTGGCGATAACGTTGGAGGCGCGTTCCGCGTTCTCGATCGCTTGGCCGACGCCTTCGACTTCGCTGCGCAAGCGTTCGGAGACGATCAGGCCGGAGGGGTCATCCGCACCGCGGTTGATCTTCAGGCCGGTGCTCAGACGCTGCAGGCTGGTAGCCAGGTCGTCGTTGGTACGCCTGAGATTGTTCTGTGCGATCAGTGCGGAGACATTGGTGTTGATGCGAGACATTGACAATCCTCCTTGATTGTCTGTGCGGTGCGGTGTGGCCGACTCAGGCCGAACTTCCTTGTTTCACCGTGATGCCGCGGGGTGTACTGGTAAAGGTCCTCAAAAAGGAACAGGTCGAAATCAGGGTTCAGGCTTGCTTGGCTCGGCGTCCGTGGCCGAAGCCGGTCAGGTCATCGAGCTGCACGCGAGACGCTTCGGCGTTCTCGCGACGGATGGCGTCGTAAACTTCTTTGCGATGCACCTGAATAGATCGCGGTGCGTTGATGCCCAGGCGAACTTTGTCGCCCCGGATGTCGACGATCGTGATTTCCACGTCGTCGCCGATCATGATTGTTTCATCTCTTTGGCGTGATAACACCAGCATGGTTGGCTCCTTCCTTGGGGCCGATGGCAACGCTTCCTTGCGTTGCGGGTTGCTTCTCTCTCAACAAATCTTCACATAGTCCATACGCTTCATGGCAATCGCTTCATCAGGCCGATGCGAGCTGTGGCACTGCCGAAGGCAGCTCGATCAGCGGCACGCGGGTCGTAAAGCGACGATCCGAAAGCACGAGTTGTTCACCCACCCGGTCGGCGACATTGATCACCAGCGGGCCCTGCAGGTTGCCGGTGAGCAGGTTATCTCGCTTGTTCACGACGACGAAGACCTGGGCTTCATCGATGCTCTGAATGCCAAGGGCAGCCATTTGGTCGTGGTGGATCGGCACTTTGTAAGTTGGCACGAACAGGCTGGGGTCGGTCACGACGAACGCGAGGTCCGGCAGGTCGGCCGACTGCAGCCACCAGAAGGTGCTCTGCTCGTTCGGTCGGGTGATGTCCCCCGATTCGATCAGCACGTAGCGCTGATACTTGGAGAAGCCGAGCATCCCCTGCGGGAAGCGGATCACGCGGCTGTCGTCGATTTCCAGTTCACCAAATCTTGTCGTGTCAATCTTCATCGGTTCATTCCTCTCGGCCGGGCATCCTGCGTTCGTGACCCCGAAGCTCGGGGCGGTGGCGTCCTGCCACCTTTCATCCGCGGCGGGTCGGGCGGCCGATGGCCCGCTGCCGCGCAAGCGTTGCGCGATCTATCTCAGAAAATCCATCAGGCTCAACTGCAAACTTTGCGCAGTCATCTGCAACGACGCCTGCAACTGCACCTGCAATTGCTGGTACCGGCTGATCACTTCAGCCAAATCTGCGTCGCGTAAGTTCGAAAGCATGCTTTGTTCCTGCAATTTCTGGTCTTCCGCTCGTGTTTGCGTGTCTTGCAACGCTTTGCTCTGTACGCCGACGACCGCTCTGGCATTGATGATGTCATCCAGGTCGTCTTCGAGATTACTCCCAGCAATCGTGATGCCAGGCTCGTCGTTATTGGCCAATGCATCGCGAAGATTTATTAAATGAGTAAAAGAATTTTCGACTCGGACCGTCGCACGGTCGTCGCTGGTAAACGTCGCAGCCGCCCCGGCGTTCTGCACGATGCCCAGATGCGAGCCCGCTAACGAGAGATTGGCGTTCTCGACTTGAAAGTCTGAAGCACCGACGGTGTTGTCCGTGAAGACCAGGCCGGTGCCCGTCGTGGCGAACTGCACATCGAACTGAGCGGTGGTCAGCCCTGCCGCAGCCGCTGCAGCCTGAATCGCCGCGGTCACATCCCCCAGCGATGTCGAGCCGTCGAGATTCACCTCGAAGCTCGTGCCGTCATGCAACGTAATGGCGAGATCGTTTTCACCTTCTTGAAAATTCACGCCCAGGCCGAAGCGGAAATCGTTCAGTGCGGTGTCCTGGTCGTAGGACCGCAAGCCCAGGTCCGCCGCGGTCGTGCCGCCCGCTTCGCCAACCGCGAGTTCGATACCCGCAACTTCGCTGACCATGTCCAGCCCGCTGCCGTCGCTGTTAACTTCCAACCGCAAGCCGAGGTCTGCGTTTCGTACCACATTTTGCAAATCCTCAACAGTCGTTGCCGCGCTGAAGTCAAGCGTCTGCGTCACGCCGCCTTGGGTCACGGAGATGCCGCTGGCCCAATCGATGGTGGCTCCGAGATTCGTCAATTCGGTCAACGGCGTCAGCCTTACGCCGACATCGTCGCCCGCCGCCGGCACGCCGCCGGTCGAGCTTAGTCCACGCAAGCCCAGGTCAGCCGCAGTGGTCCCACCGACCCCATCGTCGATGCTGATCGTGTTCCCGCCGTTGCCGGTCAGCGTGAAGCCTGTTGCGTTGACCGCAAGGGTACCCGCCCCCGGAGCCTGAGTGGTGATCGCATCATTGATGCGGGTGACCACATCGTCAGCCGTCGAAGCGTAAGTCAGATCGACTTCGACCTGCACCGCATTGATGGTCAGCATCACCGGGCCGGGCGCGACGCCTCGGCCGAGCGCTCCATCCAGATCACTGAGCCGTTGGTTAGCTGTGAGGGCCGGGTCGAGATCGACATCGGTCTGCACGCGGGCAGAAAGTGCACCGAAGGCGTCCAGCCCGTTGCTGGTAAAATCCTGCGAGGTGGACATGCCCACATCGGTCGCCAGATTTTCTGTCGAGCCGTTGTAACGCACCCCGCCGAGGTAGGATTCGAAGAGTTGGCGGTCCTCAGCCGTGCCGTTGTTCCCGCCGAAGACGGTCAGCCCGCCGAAGCGAGCGTTGGCCGCTTCGATCAGGCCCTGCACCTGTGAATCGATAACCAGCGACTCAGCCGCCCGTGTTTCTTCGTCCGAGCCGACGCCGACCTGACTCGACGCGATCGTCGTCGCTTCGAGCAGGATGTTGTTCGCCTCGTTCAGGCTCTGGTCCGCGGTGTCCAACACATTCAGCGACGACTCGATATTTCGGCCCTGCTGATCGCGCTCCGCCAAACGACGCTCGAGGTATTGAACTGTCGCCACCTTCTCTGGCGCATCAGACGGGCGGTTGATCGATTGGCCGGTCGAGATCTGCTGCTCCGCCTCAAAGAGCTGCTGCTGAGTCGCCTGCAACTGCGACAACTGCCGCTGACTGCTCAGCAGGGTCGAAGTGCGATTGACGATCGGGGTGATGGAGGACATCTTTAGGGACTAAGGGCTAGGGGCTAGGGTCTGAGGTTTCTGCTTTACTGGCTATTAATTACTGGTCGCTGCTCATTACACGAGCGCGATGAGGGTTTGCATGAGTTCATCGACGACGCCGACGAGGCGGGCGCTGGCTTGGTAGGCCCTTTGATATTGCAGAAGATTGATGGTTTCCTCGTCCGCGTTGACCCCGGAGATCGACTGCTGCTGTGCGGTGAGGTTTTCACGGACCAGACGGTTGGCATTAGCCGCGTCGCGGGCCTGAGCCAAGCCGATCGAGACGCCCGAAACATGGTCCGCCCAGTACTGGGTGACGGACATGCCCGCCAGCCCTTCGATCGAGGTGTCACGCAGTTGCTCGAGCGCCAGCGCGTTGCGGTTATCTCCCGGCAGATGGCCAAGGCCAGCCGCAATATTTCTTCCATCGCTCAGCACGACGCTGTCGACCGCGATGTCGTATGCGTCCTGACCGGTGAAGAAGTTGTTGATGCCCAGCGCGGCCAGTACACCCGAGGAGTCATCGGAGAAGGTCAGCCGGGTGTCCGCGGTATCGCCATCGATTTGGAGCAGCCCGCCGGACGTGACGGTCGCCGTCACGCCATCGACCGCGGAAAGGGCGGTCGCCAGATCGTCAAGCGTCGTATCCGTGCCGATGCCATCCAGGTCGACATCGATGGTCGAGGTCGTCCTCTGTCCGGTCGTCGCCGAGCCGACGTGAATTTGAAATGCACCGTTATTCGCTGCGAATGGCAGGCCGGTCGTTTCCAGATCGTTCAGCGCGACCGTCGCATCTTCCAATAAGTAGGCCGAGGTGTAACTCCGCCGACCTTCCAAGCCCTGACCTTGGCTGTGCAGCCGATTGGTCTCAAAAATGAGTTGACCCGAGAGTGTGTCGAGATCGTCAATCGCTTCCTGCAGCGGGCCAGATTTGAAATTGACCCGGGCACCCAACTCGCCTGACGAGATGTCCAGCGCACTGCCGTCATCGGAGATGATGACCTCAGTAACCTGTTCACCATCGACCGTGCGATTGCGGACCTCGACGCCACGCGACTCGCCGTTGAGCATGATCGGCAGTGAGCCGACGAAGATATCGATCGAGCCGGAGGGCTGTTCCGAAGTTGAAATATCAAAATAGCGCGAAAGCTCACCGAGCATTTGGTCGCGTTGATCACGCAGGCTCGACGCCTCGCCGCCCAGACCCTCGCGGTTGCGGATCTGCTCGTTGACTTGGGCGATCCGGTCGATCAGATCGTCCGCCGCCTCGACCGCCTGTCCCAAGGCTTCATCTGTCTCGCTGGCCAGTGAAGCGTAATCCTCACGCAGATCGTTAATGAAGGTCGTCAGCGAAGTCGCTTCCTGCGTAACCAACGTCCGCAGCGACAGGTCCTGAGGGTCGGTGCTGAGCTGGCTCCATGCATCGAAATACGAACCCAGACGACTGGACAGGTCGGTATCGGTCAGCTCGTTCTGCACCGACTCGATGCGGGACATCAGGTCTTGCGTGATCGCGCTCGCGTTCTCATCCGCAATCGAACCACGCAGGCGTGCCTCCAAGGCCTCATCGACCTGACGGGTGACGGCAGAAAGCTCTACACCGTTGCCGACAAAGATGCCGTTGCCGATCTCGCTGGACCGCGTCGGCGAAAGCTCGACACGCTGGCGGTGATAGCCCGGCGTCGAGACGTTGGCGAGGTTATTACCCGTCGTCTGGATCGCGGACTGGTTGACCAGCAGTCCGGAGCGTGCAATCTGGAGGGAGGAGCTGAGGCTCATGGCAATGGGTCAAACAGGAAAAAGCTTCAGGCAGTCAGGTTGATGGTGCTCAGCGACGGCCGCTTGACCTGCCGCCCGCCGGTCTGTCCGTAGGCCGACCCGCCGGTCGCCGCGACGCCGATCGTTTTGATCAGGCTGCCCATGTGCTGGTTCAGGCTTTCGCTGGCCCGGCGGATCGCAGCCGCCTGCTCTTGAACCTGCCGCATCGCTTCGATCAACTGCGTCCGCCGAACCAGCAACCGACCCCGCATCGGCTCCTCGATCAATTCCGCAAGCGAAGCCAGCCGCAACGGCTGCTCCGCGTCGGGATGAATCATCTGCGTCAGTTCCGCCACCAAAGTCAGCCGTTTCTTCTCCGCCTCGCTGATGGCTTGGACTTGGGCATTTTCGCGGCGGCAAAGTTCAGTCACATCGTTGGCTCGGCCGTCGCGGATCGCTTCACGCTTGGCTTCGAGCAACTTCAGCAATGCCTCATGCGTCGCCACACAGCCAACCAGCACCGCTTCGAGCTTCGTCAGTTTCAACAGGATCGTGTTATCCATGAAGATCAATCACTCCTGCGTTGCTCAGTGCATTGGGTTGCTTCGAGAACTGCGATACGATCGCGTCGGTCAGCGAGAAGCCCGCCGCGGTGCTGATGCGTTCCGACAAAATTGTGTCGAGCTGCTGGCCAAAAATGTCCTCCGCCTGTCCACCGTGGAACATCTCGCTCTTGAAAGGCGAATCGCGCGACTCAGCCAGGATCGGCGAGATGAATGCTGTCGCGACCAACTGCTCCGCAGCACCCCGCAGCTGCTGCTCGAAGGTCGGCTTGGCCGCGTTGGCCTGCGAAGCAGCAATCGGTAGAACCGACCCGCTATCGAACACCGGCTCGGGGGCGGCAACCATCATTGGATCACCAGTTCCGCATGAAGTTGCCCCGCATCATGCATCTGTTTGATGATTTCGATGCGGTCGTCCGCCGGGACTTTGAGTTGATTAAAAGCACTAAGCAATTCTTCAAGCCGAGCGCCTGCACGCTGCTTGGGATCGACCGCAAAGAAATCCTCGCCCGCACCGTCACCCGCAGCGTCGGCGGGCTGGTCCGGATTGGCTTCGAGCATCGAAACCGTCAGACCTTCATGCGAGATGATCGTTGGCGAAACCTCGACGTCGCCGCTCATCACGATCGTGCCGGTTCGGCGGTTCATGACTACCCGCGCCCCGGCCGTCACCTGCGAACCATCGATGTAAGTCTCCAGAATATTGTTGATGAACGGCACCGCGTTGGCCCGCTCGTATTCCGGCACGCGGATGAAGACGCTCTTGGCATCGACCGCGCGGGCAACCTCCGGGCCGTCGGGCGAGACCAAACTGTTCACCAGAGCGGCGAGATTGTTTGAGGTGTTAAATGAAGCATTGGCGGGATTGACCACGAGCTGGATGTAACCGCGGTCATCCATAAATCGAGCGCGGATACTGCGCGTCATTTTTGCGCCGCCACGCGGGCCGGCATGGACGATGCCGGAGGTCGGATTCTCTTCATCCTCCAACACAATCTCTCCGCTGGCCAGGGCGAGCACATCTGAATTTAGATGTTCGCCGATCATCGGGACCAGAAACAGTCGGCCGCCCTCCAGGCTCTTCGCCGGGCCGGCCGTCGTGACATACACATCCAGCTTGTCGCCCTCACGCACGCCCTCCGCGGGGATCGTCGCAGAAATATTGACCAGCGCCACCGCTTTCGTGTTTTCAAGGTCTCGGAGTGTGGTTTGGTCATCAATCAGCTTTGAGATCACTTCGACGAGGGGGCGATGGGCAGCGGCAAAATCGCTGCCGTCTCCCGTGCCGTTGAGGCCGAAGACCAGCCCCATCCCGACGAGCTCCGAAGTCTCTGACCCCTTGACCCGAGCGACCTCGCCGACTTTAAGTGCCATGGCAGGGCCGACAAGGGTCAAGCTCAGGACCCCAATAACTAAGGCTTTGAAATCAACTTTAGATAATTTGAAAAGTGTCATCGAAAAGCTCTGTTCGCAATTGCCTTGCCAAACGGATCAAAAGTTGAAGAAAAAATCGAAGAAATTGGTAATTAAGCCCTTATCCGCAGCACGTTTCAGATTTCCGCTGTGCTGCTTTTCGAGATAGAGGTCAGCCAACTGGGATGAAAGGATCGTGTTGTCAATCGTGATGTCATCGACGCGGCAGGTCCCGGTGGCGACGAGCGTGTAGTGCTCACGGTCTGAGGTCACGGATTTCCGGGCTTCGATGACGAGCGTGCCGTTGGGCTTGACATCGATGACACGAGCCTGGACGCGGCCGATCATGGTCTGACGATTGGAATAATCACCCTCGCCTTCGAATTCGTTTTCGAGCGAGATGTCGAGTTGCAGTGTGCCGTCGGGGAAGGTGTTCGGTGCGATCTGACCTTCGATCAGGTCGCCCAAGGTAATGCGAGGGAATTCCGCGATTTCACCGGCAAACTCCGTACTTTTCTCGGTTTCCAGGCTGGCGGTGAAGTCGGTACTCATCTCCTCACGGATGATGATGGTGACCAGATCGTGTACGCCAAAGGTGCGGGGCTCGGGGGCCTGAACCGCCATGAAACTGGTCGCGGCAATCGCAGGCGACAATCGGCGATTATCAGTCTGTGTCCCTGGGACCGGCGGTGCGAACGGATCGACTTCCTCGTAAAACGGGTCGGCATAAGCACTGCCCCCGGTGAGGAAAAGCGAAGAACTCAACTCCTGGGCGGAAAGGTTCGCGATGCAAAGAGATGAAACTAGACCGATTGCAATCGATGATTTTGTAGCTTTAGAAATCATAATTAATCACTCTTGACAACCGCATCGCTTCGCCGATCGCTGATCGTGGCTTGGCGAGGTCCTGTAGCGGTGGCGTAAAACTGTTCACGCGTTACTTCGTTCTGCAACTGCAGCATCTCGCCCTCAGCTGCGTCCTCCTTGGCGCGAGCCACAGTGCGAACAACCAGTCGGCCGTGCACAACGGTGACGGTGACCAGCTCGCCACGGCGGATCAGCGTTTCGTTCTTGACCTGATTCAGCCGAATCGGCGAACCCTCGCTCACAGACGCATCCGCGATCCTACCGATGACCAGCGTTTGATCTTCAGCAAGTGGCCCCGGGTCGGATGTGATGATGATCTCCCGCATCGCAACATTCGAAGCTTCGAAGCGGTCGCCTCGGCGAATCTGCTGCGTGGCGACCGCAACGCGAACTCGTCGGCCAACCTCAGCGTTGATCGTTTGCTTCTCGGTTTCGCCGTTCGGCGTGTAGGCGGTCACGACGATCGGCACGCGTCCTAGCCCTGTTTTACTGAGCGAATGTAGTTCATAGCGGGCTGAACCGGTCGGGCGATTCAGCCATGCCGCCTCATCGGCTCGTCCGACGAATTGAATATCAAGCTCATCGGAAGCGAATCCCGACACCGACTCAATCTTCTGCCGCAGTAGGTCGGCTAGGGGCTGATTCGATTCAGGAGTAGTTGCGACAGACTCGTTTGACTGGGAAACTTGACCACTAGTTACACGCCGGTTGGGCTGGGTATCAAACTTTGTCAGCTCGATCTGCTTCTGGCCGACCAAGGAAACTTCTGACCATTTCACGCCAGCCGTCGTCAACGATTCGCGAACCTCGCTCATCTTGAGTGTTAGGCTTTCACGACCGACGGGCCATTGAGTAATAACGAGGTCTGAGTAAACCTCGGCTCCGGCGCCCTCGAGTGACGCAATTTCAGACAGTTCGACACTGTCCCCAGCGATCTCAGCTTCGTTGAAAAGGCGTATCGAGTTCGCACAAATACTCGATGCGAAGATGAGATTTGCGATAGTTAAGCTAGTAATCGTGGATTGGCGAGTCATATGCGTTTATCTACTTTCCAGCTCGCTTAACGTCGAAGGTTTCCAACCACTTGGAGCACCTCGTCGGCGGCCTGAATGGTCTGGCTGTTCATCTCAAACGCGCGTTGGGTTTTAATCAGGCTGACCAGTTCGTTGACCGGATCGACGTTTGAGTTTTCGAGGTGGCCCTGCAGGAGCGTGCCGAGGCTGCCGTCACCGGGGTTGCCTTGGATGGGTGGACCGGAGGCTTCGGTTTCGATGTAGATGTTGCCGCCGATCGATTTCAAGCCTTGCTGATTGATGAACGTTGCCAACTCGAGTTGGCCGACGTCACTGGTCGAGCCGTCCGGCAGAGTCACACTGATCGTGCCGTCCGGGGCGATTGACACGCCACGACGTTCGGTCGGCAGAGTAATAGGTGGGTTGATGCGTGGGCCTTGCGAATTGCCTAAAACCAGTTCACCGTCGCGGTTAGCGAAAAGATTGCCCGCCCTGGTGTAGCCGATGCCGCCGCCCTGATCGGAGAGGATATTGACTTGGATCAGGCCATCACCTTCGATCATGACGTCGAGGTCCCGGCCGGTCTCGATGGCTGATCCGGTCGCGAAGTTGTATTGCGTGTTGCTGATCTGTGTGCCGAGGCCGACTTGCAGTCCGGCAGGGCTCTGGTCACCGTTGGCGTTCTCGACGCCGGGCTGCTTCTTGTGCTGATAAATCAGGTCTTCGAAGTTGACCCGCTGGGTCTTGAAGCCGGTGGTATTGACGTTGGCCAGGTTGTTGGCGGTCACATCCAACTCGGTCGAGAGGGCGTTGAGTCCGGTGGCAGCAGAGTGGAGTGCGAGAATAGCCATTTTTAAGTACGAAGTAGGCAGTAGAAAATAGATAGTTCGTCGGTACGTAATTTTAAAGTTGCTTACTTGTCACTTATTACTTGTGACTGGTGACTCGTCGCCATCAGGCAACGCGACCGAGGGTGTTGATTGCACCGTCCATCATGGTGTCGTGATACTTAAGCATGTTGGCGTTGCCGGTGGCGGCCTTGGCTGCCGAGGTCACCTGCATCAATGTCGGGATCGCTTTGGTCGCTGAAGACTCGAGGTGGCCGATACGCATTTCGGTCTGGGGGGCGGTGCCGGGTTCGCCTTCACCCACGAAGGCAAGCAGATTGCCGCCGGCTTTCCGCAGCATGTCGGGGTCGGTGACCTGCGAGACTTGCAACTCATGCGTTTGCAAACCGTCTTGCTGCAATCCGCCGCTGGCGGTCAGCGTGATCGTGGCTCCCGGGGCCACGGTGATCGGTTGGTTCTGTCGGTTAAGAACGGGGTGGCCGGAGGGTGTGACGAGTTGGCCGGCGCTATCAATATTGAATCGACCGTCACGGGTCAGGCGGGTCGCGTTCTGACCGGTGGCCGGGTCGGTGACCCGGACGGTAAAAAAGCTGTTCGGGTCGGTCAGTGCGGCGTCGAGGGGTCGGCCGGTCGATTCGATCGGCCCCGCGGCGAGGCTGATCTGCTGCTTGCCTGCAAGAACGCCGCCGCCGAGGCGTTCGAGCAGTTGGTTTGATGAGCCGAAGGGTGCGAGGTCTTCGACCGCCTGGGGTTGACGTTGGCGGAGGGTCGGCAGGTCGGGCTTGAAGCCGACCGTGTTGACGTTCGCCAGGTTGTTGGCAAAGACGTCCTGGCGATATGAATTCGTCAGAACGCCTGAAGCGGAAAGGTACAGGCCGTAGTTCATCGGGAGCCCTCCGTGGCGCCCGCGTCGGCGGTGAATGCCGACCCAGCCTGCAAGGCCCATCCGTGGGCCGTTGATCCTTCTCCGTAGCCGACTTTCGGGTCGGCCTGATTCGCCAAGGTGTTTCGATGCGTCGCCGCGGCGAGTGTCGCCAACTTGCGGATGCCAATGCCCAGATCACCATCCGGCCCGCCCGCCGCTCGGGCGAGTTCGAGCCAGTTGACCTTGATCGGGCGCTCGGCCGCGGATCGCGTGTTGTGCATTGGTGTCATCACGCTGCACTTATCGCAACGCTAATGCCACCCATGCCAATCGCCGGATTGGGAATCGCGCCAAGCACCTTCAGATAGTGCAAAACAAGCGTTTACAGGTACTTGCGTGAATGCCAGATTTTTTTGGCTTTTTGCTTCATGCACAACCTGTCCCGAGGCTTTACATCCCGGGCGATGCGCAAGGCATTGCGCAGTCGCGCAGGGGTTGCGCGGCTTGAGGACCGATACCCGGCGCTTCGCAGACTTAGCGTCTGCTTGCGACCGGTTGAACCGGTAGCACGGTCAATCGCTCAAAATGGTGCGTCGATCAGCGAATAGCTTGTCCAGTCGCTGACGCAGCGGCGGGTTTTCGTCGGCGTCATTCAGCCCCTGGCCCAGCGCGATGAGCAACCGAATCAGGTCTCGGTAGTCGTCGATGCTGATGATCTCCGGGGAGATCCTGCCTGTGGATTCATCCATGTTGTGGTAGTTACCCAGTGGCAGACAGATGCAGGTCGCGGTGTGGCCGAAGCTCTGGTAGGCGGAGGCTTCGCAGGTCCCGCCGGGCATGAGCTTGCGTTGCCAATTAAATGCGGGATCGTGTTTACTTAAAGACTCGGCGACCTGGGAGACGGCATAGGTCAGTTCGGGGTCGAACGTGCTGGTACGGTCGCCAACGCGGACGATCGGCCCACCACCGATGGGCGACTCGCTGAAACTCTTGCTGTTTTCCAGTGCGATGACCTTGGCTCGCTTTGGGATCGAGCTGGCTTTGCAGGCACCGATCGCTCCGATGAAGCCGACCTCCTCGGCCCGGGTGAGCAGCAGGCGAACATCCGGACCGTCGGCTCCGCCTTTCATCAGTTGACCAAAGGCGGCAAATGCCGCGGCGACGGCGGCCAGGTCGTCGCAGGCCGGGGCGTGGAGTCGGCCGCTTTTTATTTTCGATTCCGGCAAATCCCATGTCAGGATATCGCCGGGCTCGGCGTCTAGCGATTTTTTAAATTCGATTCGGCACCGCTTGTAGGGTTCGCCCGCTGGTTGGGTAACTTCAACGATTCTGCCCTTCTGCGAAGGCTTGCTGCCGTGCCACAGCTGGACGCGAGTGTTTTTGAAATAGGCCAAATCGACACCGCCACGGAACTCGGCCGTGACGGCATGGTTGTGTATTTCACGAACGACGAATGCAGGATGGTCGAGATGCCCTGAAAAAAAAATCGGGGATCGGCTGTTTCGGTCGACATGTTTCAGCACTAGATTGCCATGACGATCATGCTCTAATTCGATCTGCCGACGGCGACTGGCCCATCGTTCGACCCACCGGATGACACGACCCTCATGGCCCGCTGCGGTGGGGATGCTGGTCAGGGTAATCAGGTCACGGATGGCTGGCTCATTGTGTCTGCTGCTCATAAGCCCTACATGGTAACGGGCTACAATCGACGGATGAGCCATGACGACCCCATAGAGAAGCAGGTGTTGGAAGGGCTGACTTTCCGGGCCTTTCAACAGCACATCCGCGACCGTTACTATCAGACCGACAACGCACGCGGGACGGCCGGGACGTTCATGTGGCTGGTCGAGGAGGTCGGCGAACTGGCGACCGCGTTACACAAAGCCGCAGGCGAGGGCGGGGAAACCTCAGGCGATGATGACCCGGCCGGCGAATTCGCGGATGTGATCGCCTGGCTTTGCACGCTTGCCAATATCAACGGCGTCGATCTGCAGGCGGCGATTGAGGAAAAATATTTCCGGGACGGGGGGCCGAAGGGGCATAAGTGACCCAGCAGCTATGCAGTAGATCAGTAGAGCAGTATGCAGTGGAGTTGTGAGATAGCGGAAGGGGATGGTGATCCGCGGGTTCGCCGTGCCTCATCCGCGGCTTGGAAGAGCTTTGCTCAGGATGTGGTGATGGGCAGCGGCGCGGGTTCGCCGTGTTCGATCATGCTGCGGCTGGAGCGGGCGATGCCGACTTCATCGAGGCCGGCGGCGGCGAGTTGGTTGGCCCGGCTATCCTGATAAAACCAGCGTGGCGGGATGCCCAAGCGACGGATGCGATGGGTCGGCAAACCTTGTTGATTGCAGGCTTCCAACAGCCCCGTACCGAAGCCACCGGCTAGGGCGTGGTCCTCGACGGTCAGGATCGGCACATCCGCTTCGATCCATGGCCGAAGCAGGTCAAGATCGATCGGCATCGCGAAACGAGCATCGACTACCGCGACGTCGTACCCGTCGCGGTGCAGCATGTCACGCGCAGCGAGCGCAGCATTGACCGGGTGACCATAGGCGACAATGACCAGCTGCGGCGTCTCGCCACGAGCGGGTTTGAGCAGGTGGGCTTTGCCGAGTTCGAACATCGGCTCCCCGGCATCGGCAACCGTCTCCGGAACGACATCGCGCGGGTAGCGGATCACGGTTGCCCCATCATCGTAGTCAGCCATGAATCGCAGGCCTGCCTTCAGCGTTGCCTCGTTCCATGGCGCAAGCTGCACCACCCCCGGTAACGCCCGGAACATCGCGATATCCATGAAGCCGTGGTGCACCGCTCCGTCGCCGCCGACGAAGCCCGCCCGGTCGAGACATATGCGGACCGGTAATCCCTGCAGCGCGACTTCCTGAAACACCTGGTCCAAAGCCCGCTGAACGAAGGTGGAATAGACGGCGAAGAACGGCTTAAGGCCGGTTTTCGCTAGTCCCGCACACATGTCCATCGCGTGCGATTCGCAGATGCCGGTGTCGAGCGTGCGGTCCGGGTATTTTTCAATCAGCTTGTCAACGCCCGTGCCCGGCCCCATCGCGGCCGTCACCGCGAAAGCCTTCGGCTGATCCGCCATCACTTCAATCATCGCATCCGCAAACGCCGCGGTAAACGCCCGGCCCTTGGGCTTCATCTCGACTCGACAACCTTCGCGCACGAATGCGGAGGGAGAGTGAAATGCCGTCGCATCGCTCTCTGCAAAGTCGAAACCCTTGCCTTTAATTGTTTTCACATGAAGCAGGACGGGGCGATGGATGTCGCGGACTTCGACGAGGATATCGATCAGCGAATGGATGTCGTGGCCATCGATCGGGCCGACGCAGATGTGGCCGAAGTGTTCGAACATATGTCCATCGGTGAGCATGGCCTTGAGCACTTCGCCACCGCGGTGATAGACCTCTTCGAGCAGCGACCCGCCTGGCAGGCGATCGAGCATCTCCTTGCCACGGCGTTTGATGTCGTGGTACGTCGGGCTGACGCGGACTCGGTCAAAATAGCTGGCCATCGCGCCCTGCGGGTCACTGATGGACATACCGTTGTCGTTGAGAACGGTCAAAAATTGACGTTGTAATGTGCCGGCATTATTCAGGCCTTCGAGGGCGACCCCATTGACGATCGAGGCGTCGCCGACAATCGATACGACCTTACGATCGCTGCTCCCGGGCTTGCCACCGGCCTGCACATCGTCACCTCTCGCCATACCGACCGCCGTGCTGATCGCGGTACCGGCGTGGCCGACGCTAAATAGGTCGTACTCGCTCTCGCGTGGCTCGGGGAAGCCCGCCATGCCCTCGGCGGTTCGCAGTTTGCCTAGTAGCGGCAATCGGCCGGTTAACAGCTTATGCGGGTAGCACTGGTGGCCGACATCGAAGAGCAGCCGGTCGTGGCCGAAGTCGAAGACCTTATGCAGCGCAATAGTCAGTTCAACCACGCCGAGATTCGGCGCGAGGTGTCCGCCGGTCTTGCTGACCTGTTCGCAGATCGCCTGACGGATTTCATCGGCAAGCTTCGGCAGGTCGTCGACGCTCAGCTTTTTGAGGTCGGCCGGGCCCTGGATGTTTGGCAGCATTTCAGCCATATGCAAAGTCGTTCTCTTCGGTCCAGCCCAGGTTCCATCCGCGGCTTGTCTCGACTCATCATATACGCCTCGCCTTGCAAGGGGATCGGTGATGTTCCAGAGAAGTTGATCGGGCTACGCTGTGCTCACCGAGTTAACGCTGCGTGGTGAAGCGAATCTAGAGCTTGTAAAATTTGATGATGCGGATTTTATTTTGTGGTTCCGGTGCGTTTGGATTACCGACGCTTGAGGCGTTGCATCGCGAGCATAAAGTGGTGGCGGTCGTTTCGCAGCCGGATCGGCCGGCGGGGCGGAAGCGGGTGATGACGCCGACGCCAATCGCGGCCTGGGCCGCTTCGCAGGGCTTGAGAATTTACAAATCCGAGAACGTCAATCAGGAGGACTTTGTTAAGGAGATTGCGGAATGCAATGCGGACGCCTCCGTAGTCATCGCGTTTGGCCAAAAGCTCTCGCCTGAACTGATCGCGGCGATGGGCGAATTAACTGTCAACCTGCACGCTTCACTGCTGCCCGCCTATCGCGGGGCCGCCCCGATCCAGCGGGCGATGATCGACGACCTTGCCACCACCGGCGTCAGCGTAATCGGCCTAGCCCAGAAAATGGATGCCGGCGAAATCTACGCTACTTCGAGCCTTGATATCGACCCGCTCGAAACCGCAGGCGAATTGCACGACCGCCTCGCCCAGCTCGGCCCGGACACGGTTGGTCAGGTCCTTAACGACCTGAAAAACGCTGATTTGCAACCGCTCGAGCAGGATCACGCCGCGGCCACCCCGGCACCAAAGTTCATCAAATCAGATGGCACGGTCGATTTCCATCAGCCCGCCGAAAAAGTCCGAGCTCGCATCCACGGCCTCACCCCCTGGCCCGGCTGCCGCGTGCTTTGGCAACGCAAGTCTGCTGAGGCTGACCCTACCGAGCCTACGCCGATCTTTTTGCGAAGAGTCCGCAGCCTGAAAAGCGAAGCAACACCTCGACACGATCCCGGCGAGGTCTATTTCGACGAATCCTGGCGCGTCGCCTGTAGCATCGGAAGCCTAGAATTGCTCGAACTTCAAGCCCCCGGCGGCAAGACCATCAGCGCGGAAGACTTCGCCAACGGTCAGGGTTTGAAATCGGGCGATCGATTCACGTCCGCATAAATACGACCACACGATCATCACGAAGCCGCGTGAGTTAGGGATGTTGTTCGATCACTGCCCGCTGGCGGTCATTTGTCGAGGTTTGGGGGAGAGGGCGGTTCGGAAGCCGGTGTGTTGGGAGGCGGAGTCGGGGCTGGCGCTCATGCGGGCGGTGGTGCGGTAGCCTGCACAATAGACCTCGCTGCAGAGAAACGATCCGCCGCGGATGACTTTCTTTGCAATGCCCGGCTCGTTGGGGTCTTCGCTCTGTTCCTCGGGTGGGCCGGTCGGATTGACCGGGTCGCTGAAGCGGTAGTAATCGAAGCGATACCAGTCCGCGACGATTTCCCAGACGTTGCCCGCCATGTCGTAGAGGCCGTAGCCGTTGGGCGGGTAGGTCATGATCGGAGCTGTGCCGCTGTAGCCGTCGAGCTTTTGGTTTTCCATGGGGAATTGGCCTTGCCAGATGTTGGCGACGCGGCCGGTCCGGTGCTTGGGTTCGAGACCCCAGGGGTAGGGCTGCTGGTCCAGCCCGCCGCGGGCGGCGAATTCCCACTCGGCTTCGGTCGGTAGACGACGCCCTGCCCACTCGCAATACGCGATCGCATCGAGGTAGCAGACCTGCACAACCGGGTGGTTCATCTTGTCTTCGATGCTGCTGCCCGGGCCTTCGGGGTGTTGCCAGCTCGCACCGGGGACGTAGGTCCACCATTGCGACCAGTCGCGGAGATTGATGACTTGGGCGGGGGGCGTGAAAACGATGGCGCCGGGGACGAGTTTGTCTTGTGGGACGCCAGGGAACAGGGCGGGGTCGGGTGCTTGCTCGGCGACGGTGACGTAGCCTGTTTCTTTGACGAATTGGTCGAATTGGCGGTTGGTGACTTCGTGGGTGTCGAGCCAGAAGCCGTCGAGGGTGACTTCGTGGACCGGGCCTTCGACGTAGCCGCCACGGTTGCTACCCATCCAGAAGGTACCGCCGGGGATCCAGGCCATGCCTTCTGGCGTCGGGCCGGGCGGCTGCTCGCTTTCGCTGGGCGTTTCGGTGGTGTTGCTGGACTCGGCCGGCGTGGCCGCTTGCTGAGCTTCACGCTTGGGATCACCACAGCCGGTCAGGAGCAGGCTGATGCCGAACGCCAGTACGAGCCAGCGATGCGAAATGCATCGGCTTAGTTGAAATGGCGGCGGCGACATGGCGGTCAGGCTCTCGGTCGAGGAACGACAGCAGGGCGGGGCGGGCGTCCCTATAGCATATCGCAAAGCGGCAATATACCCAGAAGGGAGGGCAGGCGAGCCGATCGTATTCTCCGGGGTGGCACTGACAAACGGAGTCTGAGGAGTTGGTCAGTGGGAGAACTGTTCTCGCATGTTTCGCACACATTAACCCAAAGCCGTCACGGTGTGGCACCCTCATCGTTGGCGGAGGTTCACGATTCCGGGGGGGAAATCAAGCCCGGCCGGTGGTAGTGGCTTTGATCTGTTCGACCAGTTGAACGACGGCGATATCACATCCGCTGCCGGGCACGCTGACGGGGTGGTTTTTCTGAAGCTGACGCTGCAAGCGTTGGTCGGCGGTAATAACCGTGGAATGGCTTTTCTTGCCCATAGCCAAGGCAATTTCGGGGTAGCTCATGCCGATGAGTTCGCGTGTGAGGTGCACAAGGATCGCTCGGCCGAGCACGACCGAGCGTCGGCGGGATGAGCCGGCCATCTGATCCGCGGTGACCCGCAGCGTCTCACAAACCTGCTTTCGAATGTCTTCGAAGCGGACCGATCGGCGGGGCTGATGCCGCTGCTCGATCTGGTGCAGCCGATCGACCAACGCTCGGTCGATGACGCGGCGGGGGCTGTCGGGTTGCTGCAGCGAGGCTAAAGCGTGCAGCTTGGTTAATGCACCTTCGATCTCACGGACTGAGGTGTCGGTTCGGGCTATGAGCACCTGCAAAGCGGCCGGCTCGATGGACAGCAGCCTTCGATCTGCCAGCCGTTCGTACAGCCGATGGCGGGTGTCGGCGTCGGGCGGGTCGATCTGAACCACCAAGCCCTGAATCATTCGACTCACGAGTGTTTCGTGAAACGCCGCGATCTGCTTGGGGTGTTCATTGGATGCGAGAATCACCCGGGCACCGCCGAGCTCGATGTGGTCGAAACTGTGCTGGAACTCCTGCTGGGTGGCCATTTTCTTAGCGAAAAAATGCACATCATCGACGGCCAAGAGGTCTAATTGCCTCATCTGCTTGCGGAAGCCATCCAGTTTGTTTTGGCGGACGGCCGTGATGTATTGATTCGTGAATTGCTCGCCCGTGGTGTAGAGCACGCGCGCCTCGGGATGCAGGGCTTGGTAGCGGCGGCAGGCCCCTTGGAGCAGGTGGGTCTTGCCCAAGCCGCATTTGCCATGCAGCACGATCAGGTTCTGCGCTGCGTCACGATCGGATTCGGCCAACGCTCGCGTGGCGCTGTAAGCCAACTCGTTGGAACTCCCGATAACGAAGCTGTCGAGGTCATGCCGCTTGGGACCGGCTAAAGCAGGGTCCTGCGGACGGACGAGTTTTTTGTTTGAGGTGGGCGCTTCGGCGGTTGTGGTGGACTTGGCCTTAGGTGCGACCTGCGGCTGCGCCGCCGGGTTGCCGGGCGTGAGCGTGTCCGGCTCGATGCTGACCGCGATACGCAAACGGTCAGCCCCATCGATCTCAGGCATCGCCTGGCCGGCTTGAACCAATTCCTCTGCAAATTGGCGGTGCACGCGGTCGGCGACGAACCGGTTCGGGACGGTCACTCGCAGCACGTGATCATCGGCAATGTAATCGAAGCGAACCGCCTGATTAAACCACAGCTCGAACCGCCGCTCGCCGACCTGCTGAGCCAGCGTCTGCGAATAGCGGTGGTGAAAATCGGCGAGGGCTTGGGCGGGCGGCAGAGTTGGGCCCGAGGCGTCCGTGGCAGTGGGGGACGAAGCGGTTTGGATCGTGACCATGGCGATTCCTTCGCTCAGGGGCTTGCGGCTTGGCCGAGCTGGTGCAGACCGATCGCCTTGGCCCTGATCGAGATCGCCTCGCGGGGGGTGGCGTTCGGTTGCCGGCGGATCGGCAGCCAAGTCATTGCTATTGGGTTCCGTCCAGAAGTTCGCGGATTGAATCAGTCGACTGAAGATGCTGCGAGTGGCCGAAATGAAAGGCCTGCCTTGCGTTGCAGCATCGCCGGGGGTGGCGGCGGTCGGCGTTCAATACGCGGGGTGCTCGTCCATCAGCACCGTCGGGTGAGCATAGAACATCTCACCTGAAAAATTCAACGCTCTGCTTGCTCATTCGCGAATCAAATCCGATTTTTTAACTTGAAATACGGTAAAAAAATTTTCTGAAATCCTTTGATGCGCTTCGCTGCCATTTATTCAAGAACGACATGTGGATAAACTCAAACACATTGCTCATGAGTTAATAACGCAATGCAAATCATGATTTATAGCGACTCGTTCGCCGAGTGAGCTTGTCTGTTCGAACTGTCTTGTGGAAAGCTGGTAGAGGCAGGTCTGCAATCGATGCGGCAGAACAACTAGTCATTGGATGGCTGCTGAAGCCTGTCGCTGCGGGATGTAAATCCATGCGACTTTGCGTGCAATAGATCGAAAGCCCAAGTCGCGATAAAGCTTCATGGCAGGGCGGTTGCGTTCATCCACCGCAAGGAATAGCCGCTTGCTTCGGATCGCCGACAAGTCGGCGAGGATTTGTCGCATCAACGCCAGCCCAAGACCCTGCCCGCGGCATCGTTTGACCACGCCGAGATAGACTAGTTCGTGGCCCTCCTGTTCGGCGGCCTTGGCCAGCAGCGTAATGGCGATTGGTTCCCCGCGGTCGGTCCAGACTTTCCAATGCTCGGGCGTAAACTCGCCGGTGTTGCGATGGCCGGCGATAATGTCATCGGTCTCGCGCAAACCCAGCAGGCCGGGGCAGTCGAGCGTGTCTTCGTAGCTCTCATCGATCGCCTGGCGAAATAGCGACCTATGTTGCTCGCTCCAGAGCACTGGCTCGAGCGGCCGACCGTCGAGCGTCGGTGCCGATGCCTGCTCGGCCTGCCTGATCGATCGTTGCATATAGATCAGCTCGGCCAAGAAACGAAAGCCCGCGGTCTGGATCGTCTGGGTCCGCAACGCCTCGCCGGGATCGAGCAGCATCTGGACCAGGCGGACGGCCTCGCCGTCGATCTGGCTTATTGCTGCGGAGAGGGTGGAGGCCGTCGGCTCTATCCAGCGGCGGCCTGCGATCGGGCTGACAAATGCCACCGCGGTCTTGCCGACGCCCGGCACGACCAGCGCGGCGGTGACGACTCGGCCATCCTGCCTGCCAGCCCAGAGGCCTGACAGCGATAGGCCGTGCTGGGCCGCATATTTGAGGAAATTCGGCACTGCCGGGTCTTCAGGCCGCGGCCGGCCGGTCAACAGCATCGCCAAGGCTTCGGGTCGGCCCGAGGGCGATACCGGGGCGGTGCGCAGGGCGGGATTTCCAGTGTTCGGGGCGGGGCTGGCGGTCATCGGATCGGGCGGCGGTGTTTCACAACCATTGCCGGGGCGTTAGGTTAATCGTACACTTTAAGACCCCGCCAAGCCTCCAATTCCGCGATACCGCTTTCGCTCAGCCCAGCATTTGTTTCCACTCACGCGAGTCTGCCCTATGCGATTGATTCCCGCCGCCCTTGCCGCTTTGATGCTCCTGCTGATCATGACGCCCTTGAGCATTGCTCAAACCGACGAGGGCGACGCCTCGACAGAGGCCACCGAAGCTGACCTGCCGCCGGCCCCTGTGGATGCGGGAACTTTCGCCGAGCCTTCGATCGTAAGCCCTTCGTGGAAGCTCGACCTTGAATTGGGTACGCCCCGCACGATCTCGGCGGAAGATTACAACGGCAGCACGCGGTGGTTTTGGTACGCCCCCTACAAGGTCACCAATCTGACAGAGCAGGAGCGACTGTTCGCGCCGGAGGTCACGATCACGGATGACTATGGCAACATCATCCAGGCCGGGGCTGGCATTGCGCCGAGTGTCTTCGAGGCAGTTCAAAAAAAGCTGGACAACCCGCTGCTCGAATCGCCTGAAGCCGTCGTCGGTCAACTGCTGCAAGGCCCTGACTTTGCGCGGGAGAGCGTCATCATTTGGCCGGTCGCAGCGCAAGACGTCGACCGCTTTACGATTTTCTTCGCAGGCGTTGATGGCGAAACACAAACGCTGGTCTCACCCCGCACCGGCGAGTCGATCATGCGGCAGGTCACCGACCCCATCACCGGCCAGAAGCAGGTCGACGATGACGGAAATCCAGTCATGGAACCGGTCCAGGTCCGCCGAACCCGAGCTTTCGACTATGCCAGCCCCGGCACGCATGACCGGCCGCAGGCTCAACCCGTCAAACTACTGCGTAGTTACGAAGTGATGCGGTGAAGGACTGAAGCTTTTCCAAATTTTGAGCTTGTCAAGCCCACGGATGGCTATCCGTGGGCTTTACTTTTCTATTGATCCCACAATCACACGCGGCAACCGGTCGTGGTCCTGAAGGATGTCGATGTTCAGGAGACCCGCTTTCTCAGCGAGTCCTACCGCAACACGGTCCTGTGAGGCGGCAATCTCGATGAGTACCTTGCCGTCGGGTAGCAGGTGGTTTGCAGCTTCGGCGATCAGCGGGTGGATCAGGTCAAGGCCGTCTTCGCCAGCTCGCAGGGCAAGCGTCGGTTCATAATCACGGACATTCGGTGCCACCTCCTGCCATTCTGTATCGCTGATATAGGGCGGGTTGGACAGCAGGTAGTCGAAACGCTCGCCCTCGATGGGTTCGAGCAGGTTGCCTTGACGAAAGTCGATGCGGTCGCTGACGCCATGCGTTTGTGCGTTCTCCTGAGCGATCGTCAAAGCATTTTCGCTGATATCCGTCGCGATGATTTGGGCATTGGGCAGGTGTTTCGCCAAGGCGATGGCGATGGCGCCGCTACCGGTGCAGATGTCGGCGATCCGCAGCGGCGATTCCTGGTCACGCGACCTTATATTCTGAAGCACGTATTCGATCAGGGTCTCGGTGCTCGGCCGGGGAATCAGCACCGCTGGGCTGACCTTAAATTCCATGGCAAAAAATGGCGTGAAGCCCACGAGATAGTCGACAGGCTCGTGTTTGCCCGCTCGCTGCACCAAACCGCGAAACTGCTCACGCTCCTCCGGGCTGGCCGGCCGATCCGGCTCCATGTATAGCTTCAGCCGCGGCACGCCCAGCACATGCGAGAGCAACATCTCCGCCGAGACGCGTGGTGAATCCACGCCTTGTTTCTCAAGGTGCTCGGCCGTCCATGCCAGCAATGCCCGCGTCGTCCATGTCCGCTGCATGATCGGATGGTAGCGGGGATTGGGGTTGGGAGTTGGGTATTGGGAGTTGGGGGTTATGGACTTGGAGGTTTGGGAAGTATCGGGCAACTGGCAACTGGCAACTGGCATCTGGCAACAGGTTAGAGGCCATAGTGAAAAGCCAGTTGCTAGTTGCCAGCTGCGAAATATTAGTTGCCCCCTCCGACCTCCAGCCCCCAGCCGCTGACCTATCGCCGGTAGAATTCAAGCATGCAGGCTGCGTTGATCGCGAACTCGTTTTGGTTGGACGAAGAGCGGACGATCTTTCGTCAGCTCGTGGTCGGGCTGGTCGACGAGCAGGTGCGGGTCACGCGGGTGGTGCCGGCTGGGGCGAGCGGGCCGGGCCTGAGCGACTCGCCGTTGCTGGGCGAACGGCTGACCTGGCCGGAGTCGAAGGTCGCGCTGCTGGATCAGCGGCGGATCGTGAAGTTGACCGAACAGCTCGAGCAGCGTGGCATCGAACTGATCCACGCGCTGGAAGGCGGCGTCTGGCAGCCAGCCGCGATCATTGCAGAAGCGCTGGATATCCCGGTTTTATTGCAGGCCTCCAGTGCCGCTGACCTGGATCGGGCGGCACGTCTATCTCGCCAGCTGAATCCATCACGCAGCATCTTTGTCGCCACGACCGAGCCTTTGGCTAAGGCACTCCAAGAGCGGACCGAGAACCAGGTGATGGTCGAGTTGATCCAGCCGGGCGTCCACGTCGGCGACCGTAATCCGGCCGATCGGCTCGCGGATCAAACCCCATGCTTTGCGGTCTGTGGCGACGGGTTGATGGACGATGCTTACTTAGCCCTGCTCGAAGGGATCGAACGGGTCGTTCAGACCCACGAGGCACTGCAGTTTTTCTTCGATGGCCGGCGTAGCGATCAGCATCAGGTCTGGAAGACTGCCCGCAAGATGGACCTGTTGCCGCATCTCTCTTTCGTGCCACGCAAGGTTGGGCAACGCGAAGTGCTGCTTTTGGCTGATGGTTTGATCCACCCCAAAGCGCAGGGCCGATCCCGGGGATTGACGCTCATGGCAATGGCGCATGGCCTGCCGGTCCTGAGCCCGGACGACCCGCTGTTGGACTACCTGATCGACAGTCGAACCGCCCGCGTACTGGCCGAGCCGACCGCGGAACAATGGGCATTGGCGATCCACGACCTGATCAGTCTGCCCGACACGGCCCGCGGCCTGGGCCAATCTGCCCGCGAATGGGTGCAGGACCACCGCCTGGCGTCGGATCAGATCGAGCGTGTGCTCTCGCTGTATCGCCATGCCACGGGTCAACCGTTGGCGCAATTGAGTTGAGGTGAACCACGCGAAATAAAGAAAGTCGCGAGCATTGACCTGCGTCCCGAGGTTGATGCGTCACGATCCGCGGATTGGCATCCGCGGCTTCATATCGCTCCGTCAATTCGCCTGTCGTAGCAATAGCTCGACTTGGGCAGCGTGCTCAGCGTGTTCGATACTGCACATGGCCTCGCCGATGCTCGGACCGCTGGCGAAGACGCCGACCGAAGGGATCATTACCACTCGGCTGTTAACCAGCACCTGCGACAAAATTTTGTCATCCAGCCAGACCACGGGGATGGCGGCGTGGCCGTGCAGGTTGATTTTTTCCGATCGGGGCTGCATGGCGAGCAGGGCGGCAAGCGCGGGCGGGTTGGCAACCAGCGTTGCGCGGGGTGTGTCAGGGTCCGGGCCGGTCTTTCGGCTGGCGGCTTCGTGAACCATACGGTGAGGCCGCCAGTCACGCTCGTTGTACACCTCGCCGTCGTCGCTATCGTGGCCGTCGAGGTCGACAGCGATCAAATCGTCGGGCTTGAGATTGATCCGACGTTTACCGGGCGGGGTAGCCAGGTATCGCCTGCGATTCAGCTCGGCCGTGAGCAAGCCATCACTGCCCGCAATCATGCCACGCATCCACAACTGGTGGGCTGAAACACAGAGGCGTTGTCGCAGGGCGGATTCATCCATGGTGAATACAAACGATACGTATAGAAGGATTCATTCGTCGCGATCGGCCGCATCGGGCTTTGTGAGTTCGCGACGCAGGTCACGCAGCATATCGAACGCCTGCATCGGTGTGAACCGGTCAAGGTCCAGACCCCGCAGTTTTCCGACCACGGGGTGGTCCACGTATTCGGTAAACAGCGAGAGCTGGGGCTGGGGTTTGCTTGAAGTGGCGGCGGGTGACGGCGGGGTGTGACCATGGTTGACCGCGAGCTGTCCGAGCAGTTCGTGGGCACGATCGACCACCGCATGCGGCAGGCCCGCCAGCTTCGCGACCTGGATGCCATAGCTGCGATCGGTCGCGCCCGGGACTATCCGATGCAGAAACACGATCTCATCGTTCCACTCGCGGACCGTCACATTGAGGTTCGTCACGTTCGGCAAGGTATCTGCCAAACCTGTCAGTTCGTGATAATGCGTTGCGAACAGGCAGCGGCAGCCGACGGATGCGAGGTGCTCGGTGATTGCCCATGCGAGGCTGAGCCCGTCCAGCGTGGAGGTGCCCCGGCCGATCTCATCGAGGATGACCAGCGAGCGGGCCGTCGCGTGGTGGCAGAGGTTAGCGGTCTCGGTCATCTCGACCATGAACGTCGATCGGCCGGCATGCAACTCATCGTGTGCCCCGACTCGGGTGAAGATACGGTCGCACAGGCCAAGCGTCGCCGAGCTGGCAGGCACGAATGAGCCGGTGTGGGCCAGCAGCGTAATCAACGCCGCGGTGCGGATGTAGGTTGATTTGCCTGCCATGTTCGGCCCGGTGATCAGGGCCAACGAAGGGGTCGAGGGGTCGGGGTGCCGAGGGTCCGAGTTCTGGGCCTCGTCGCCTTTCTGCTCGTCATCAAGATTCTCTGTCGTCGCGGAATTTTTAGCTTGACCCCTTGGCCCCTTGGAACCTTGGCAGCTCCCCAACCCCACGTCATTCGGCACGAACCCATCGCTGATCAGCTCATCCAGCACAGGGTGTCTCGCATCGGCCAGATGCAGACAGGGCTCATTGACGAGGTCCGGGCAGCAATGGTTGAACCGCACAGCCCTTCGGCCGAAGCAGAGCAGGACATCGAGGTCAGCTGCGGCTTCCGCGAAGGTGTGCAACGCCTCGATATGTTTCTCGCAGTCGCCGCAGAGCTGTGTGAACAGATCCTGCTCGCGGGCGATCGCTCGACCATCCGCGCTGAGCACCTTGCCTTCAAACTGCTTGAGGTCCGGCGTGATATACCGCTCGGCGTTCTTGAGTGTCTGCTTGCGCGACCAGTCGGCATAGGTCTGCGCCTCGTCGCGGATCTTCTGTTTGTGGGCGGCGGTGACCTCGATGTAGTAACCGAACACTTTGTTGTAGCCGACCTTCAGCGAGGGGATGTCGGTCAGCTCGGTGAGCTCTTTTTGATAGCCTGCCAACCAGGTATTCGCGTCGCGCTTGAGCGATCGGCATTCATCCAGCGAGGCATCGAAACCCTCGCGGATCAACCCGCCATCGCGGAGATGGGCGGGCGGCTCATCGATGCAGGCCTCGGCGATTCGCTTGGCCATCGCCTGAAGCGTCGGGGCGACTTCGGCCAATTTTTCATACCAATTTGCCACGGCGGGGCGGTCGGAAAGAGCTTCACTTAAGGCTGTCGCCCTATCGGCGCTGCGACCCAATGCGACCAGGTCGCGGGGCGTCAGTCGGCCCACGGCCAAGCGTGCAGTGATGCGTGGAATGTCGTGCAGACCATCCAGCACCTCGCCCAATTCATCTGCAAACCGTGAATCGTCGACCACCACGCGGACTACGCGCTGGCGGGCTTGGATTGCATCGCGGTCGGCTAGGGGATAGCACAACCAATCGCGCAGCCGCCGGCGACCCATGCCCGTCAAACAGCCTCCCGCCGAGCTGCCCCCGCCTTTCCGCATGACGGCGAGCAGCGAGCCTTCGTCGCTGCCGCGCAGCGTTTTCTCGATCTCGAGGCTGGTCAGCGAAGCCTGATCGATGATCAGGTGGCGGGTCTGTTCGTAGCGGCGGGGCGGCTGGAGGTGGGCGAGTCGGCCGTCCTCGCCGGTCCGCTGCGTGTCATTGAGATAATGCAGCAGTGCCCCGGCCGCGGCGAGGGCGGGGTCATCATCCGCGAAGCCGTAGCCCGCCATGGAGGCGACGCCGTACTGCTTGCGAAGCGCTTCTGTTGCATCGCGCTGGCGAAACGCCCAGCCCGGCCGAGGCGTGGTCGGAACATCGTGGGCGATTGCAGCGACGCGTGGCGGGACCTCGCCGTCGGCCGTCTCGCAGTAGATCAACTCACTCGGACCGATGCGGGCAAGTTCATCGCCGACCGCATCGGCAGCGAGCGTCGCCGCCTGAAACCCGCCGGTGCTCAGTTCCGCCCACGCCAACGAAACTAGATCATCCTTATGAAAGACCACCGCCGCGCACGTCGCGGCCTTCGCGTCGTCGAGCAGGTTCTCATCGGTCAGCGTACCGGGCGTCACCACGCGGGTAACATCACGTTTGACCACGCCTTTGGCCTGGGCGGCGTCCTCGACTTGCTCGCAGACCGCCACGCGGTGACCCGCCTGAATCATCCGCCGCAGATATCCCTCGACTGAGTGGTAAGGCACGCCGGCCATCGGCACGCCCTCGGTCCGCTGCGTCAATGTCACGCCCAGCGTCTTGTGGGCGAGCACAGCATCCTCGTAAAACATTTCATAAAAATCACCCATGCGAAAAAACAGCACGCACCCGGGGTGCTGCTCTTTGAACCGCTGATACTGCCGCATCGCGGGGGTGAGTTTTTTAGAGGCGTCGGCCTTGCCTTTCGCTTGCTTGCCCGAAGCATCCCGGCCGGCGGTTTTGCCGGTGTCGCTCGTATTATCGGGCTTGAGTTTTGCAGGGGTGTCGGTCGACGGCATCGATCAGGCAGTTTAACCGAAGCCGAATCCGAGGCCGGCTTGGTTATAGGCCATCCAATATCGGCCGCGGACCTTACCCGATCGCTCGAGTCAGTCGATAGTTTCAGTATGGCCCGTCACGACCCCGCATCCCCACCCAACTCGACCCGGCTCTGGTCCGCCATCGGTGGGTTTGGCGCGGTTTTGCTGGTCATCGCCTTCGCGGTCGTCGCCCTGACACAAAGCCCGGCCCTATCCACCGCCGCAAGCCGACACGCCGACGCGATTACCGCCGACCTCGCCCCTTCGCGACCCGCACCCACCAAGGCTCCGTGGACCGACGAGGCAGAACAACCAGTCAAGATCGACCTCTACGAAGGCGGTGCTCATCAACCCGATGACGAAGTCGAGGTCGAAGTCGAGCCCCAGACCACCGCGCCCAATGCCCGCAAGCTGCTGCGAGCCGGTCAGATCCGCCCGGCTTCGCAACGCTGACATCACCCTGTTACCCAATAAAAAACCGACCCGCCCCGGAGAGGCGGATCGGCGTTCGTGTATTGCGTATTAAATGAATAAGGCTTATTCGCCTTGGCCTTTGGAGTAGCCCGCCACACCGTCGAAAGTGAATAACTGCTCGGTCTTCACGAAGTCCAGCCCACACTCAGCTAGATTCGAGAGCAGCCCGACGATCTGCCGCGGCGTCATCGGCTTGGCCTTGCCTTTGGGCATAAATCGGCACCGCCAGTGGTCGGTGCAGAACGTTTCGGCGTTGCCGTTGGGCCAAACTTTCGTGCCACGGTTGGTGATCATCGTCAGCTCCAAGCCGGGCTTGGCACAGCTTTGCAGCAGATGGGCCAGCTTGTCCGGGCTGCGTGAACCTGCATCCCAATCGAAGAACACATCGACGCCGACCAGCTGTTTGTCCGCCTTGGCTTCACGGGCTTGCTTCGGCGTCTTGATCTGCACCTCGATCTTCGCGCCTTGCTCGTAGGTCACCGAGGGCAGTTGGTGCGGCGCGGCGCCGAGCCGTTCGATGACCGCTTGGGCGAAGTCAGCCGTACCGACCTTTTCTTTACTGCCGTCTTCGCTGTAGATGTCCGCCGTGTGGATGCCGTCCTCAATGGTCGCCAACCACGCGTTGTGGATCAGTTCAGCAGGCTCGGTTTGGCCTAGGTGCACCAGCATCTGGACCGCGGCGAGCAGCAGGCCCGACGGGTTGGCGATGCCTTGGCCGGCGATGTCCGGGGCGCTACCGTGTATAGCTTCGAACATCGCGGTGTCCGGGCCGATGTTGGATGTGCCTGCCAGCCCGACGCTGCCCGCGACCTCGGCGGCGATGTCGCTGACGATGTCGCCATACAGGTTCGGCGTGACGATCACATCAAAATCGTTCGGCCGGGTCGCCAATCGTGCGGCACCGATGTCGATCACCATCGAGTCAGTCTCGATCTGCCGATATTCCGCGGCGATCTCGTCGAAGACCTGCTTAAACAGGCCGTCGGTGATTTTCATGATGTTGTCTTTGACCATGCAGGTCACCTTCTTACGGCCGTAGGCGACGGCGTACTCGAAGGCGTATCGGCAGATCTTCTCGCAGCCGGGCCGGGTAATCAGCTTCAGACATTGCGTGACCTCATCGGTCTGCCGATGCTCGATCCCGCCGTAGGTGTCTTCCTCGTTCTCGCGGATGATCACGACGTTCATGCCCGGCTGGGTCGTGGCGACAAACGGGTGATAAGCAATGCACGGCCGGACGTTTGCGTAGAGTCCCAGCGTCTTGCGTAGCGTCACGTTCAGCGACTTGTAGCCGCCGCCGCGAGGCGTGGTGATCGGAGCTTTGAGCAGCACACCGGTGCTGCGGACAGTGTCCCAGGCTTCGTCGGTGATGCCCGAACTCAGGCCGGCCTTGTAGACCTGCTCGCCGATTTCGATCGGCTGCGGATCGATGGCGGCACCGGCGGCCTCGAGGATGTCGAGGGTCGCCTGCATAATTTCCGGGCCGATGCCGTCGCCATGAGCCACGGCCACGGGGACCGAAGTCTTGCTCATGCGCGACGGCTGGGGCTTGAATTTGCTGAGCGATTGCGGGGTCAGGGCTGCGGTCATCTGAAAATCTCCGGGTCGGGGGGTAATTAGCGAACATAAATACACGAACAACACTTCGTATAATATCGACCGTTTTCCGCTTGTCAACCATAATTCGCGAATTAAAATTCATATATGCTAAAAAAGCCTGCCCCAGATGATTTATCCGCAACCCAAGCCGCTTCGTGGACGTTTTTAAGTAACCACGCCCATGTTTTGATCTGCCTGGCCCGCGAGCCGACCCGCCGTTTGCGTGATGTCGCCGAGGCGGTGGGCATTACGGAGAGGGCGGTGCAGAAGATCGTGGCGGACCTCGAACAGGCGGGTGTGCTAACCCGGCAGCGTGAGGGCCGACGCAACCGCTACAGCGTCAACCGGTCCGCGCCGATGCGTCACCCAGTCGAGGGCGGCAAAACGGTCAGCGACCTGCTGCGCTTCGCGGGCCGCAAGCCGGTCGCCGAGGCGGTGGCGGGATGATGCCACGTCGTCCGGCTACACTCGGCCGGTGACCGAATCGGCCGACATACTTTTTCCAGACCGCGCAGAACCGCCGACGATCGCCGGCTACGCCCTGATCGCTTTGGAGCGGAGTATCGACAAAGCGGAGGGGGGATTGACCTATGCCGTGCCGGAAGCGATGGCGGACCTGGCGGTCGGCGAGCGGGTGGGGGTGCCGCTGGGCCGGGGCGACAAAGTCGCCTGGGGCGTGGTGGTGGACCGGATGCAGCTGTCGCCCGAGGGGATCAAAAAGATCAAGCCCATCGCCCGACGACCCGAGAAGCTGTCGGGTCCGTCGGAACATCCCCTGCTGGGCTTGCCCGAGGACTTGGTGCAACTCGCCCGCTGGATCGCGAGCTATTACCACTGCCCGCTGGGTATGGTGTTTTCGACGATGCGGCCGGCTGCGGTCAAGCAATCGACCGGGCTTCGGCAACGGTTGCAGATCCGTCTCGCCGAGCCGCCGCCGTTCGATGCCGTCAAGCCCACGAAGCTGCAACAGAAAATCCTCGACGCGCTCGATCACGGCCAGCATTGGGTGGATGCGAAATCCACCTTGGCGAAGGCTGGCGGCAAGACGATCTCGCCCGTCAAACAACTCATCGAAAAAGGCTGGCTTGAACAGCGGCAGACCGCTGTCGTCGTTTCCGACCTCGACCTCAAAGCCCAGAAAACCATCGGCTCAACCCCGCCACTCACACTCACCGACGCCCAGCAGCAGGCAGTCGACACGCTCACCACCAGCCTCACCCAAGGCTTCACCGCCCACCTCCTGCACGGCGTGACCGGCTCGGGCAAAACGGAGGTATATCTGCGGGTGATTGAGGCCTTGATCGAACTTGGCAGCCATAACTCTGCAATTAGGGTGAACAACAAGGGTGTGATCGTGCTGGTCCCTGAGATTGCGCTGACGCCTCAAACCGTCGGCCGCTTTCTATCGCGATTCATGAACGCCCAGTCGGACCCGGGGAACTCGCCGGTGGCGGTCTTGCATTCCGGGCTGACCGCCGCTCAACGCAATGCCCAATGGCAACGCATCCGCGCGGGCAAGGCCAACATCGTGGTCGGTGCACGATCGGCGATCTTTGCCCCGATGCCCAGTGTCGGGCTCATCATCGTCGATGAGGAACACGAGACCAGCTACAAGCAGGACCAGCTACCGCGCTATCACGCCCGTGATGTCGCGATCCGCCGGGCACAGTTGGCTGGCTGCCCGGTGGTCCTCGGCAGCGCGACGCCTTCGCTGGAGTCGGCGTGGAATGCGGGAGTGGGAGTGGGAGTGGGAGTGGAGGTTGGGGACTTAGAGACTTGGGGATTTGGGGACTTGGAAAGCGGGGGGCAACTGGCAACTGGCAACTGCCCGAAAAGCAATACAGTCTCGACTTCTGATTCTGACCAGCCGCCAGCTGCCAGTCGCCAGCTGCCAACCGCCGACAGTCAACCGCCACCCCCCCAAGTTCCCAAGTCCCCAAACCCCAAGCCCCCAAAATACGTTTACCACCACCTACCCGACCGTGTCCCGGGTGCCACGCTGCCGCAGGTCGAACTCATCGACCTTGCGGCCGAGCGGCGTGAGCGTCAAGGTGTGCACCTGCTTTCATCGAGGCTTGAAACCCTGATCGAGCAGAACCTAGCTTCCGGGGGCCAGACGATTCTGCTGCTCAACCGCCGGGGCTACGCGAATTACATCGCCTGCCCGGACCACCGCTGCGGGTGGATGATGACCTGTGACCACTGCGATGTCACGATGGTCTATCACCGCGATGCCCGGCTGCCGACCAAGGGCGTGGTGCGTTGCCATCACTGCACGGCCGAACAGTTGCTGCCGCCGCTCTGCCCGGAGTCGAACCACCGCATCAGCGTGTTCGGCCTGGGTACACAGCGCGTCGAAGAAGAACTCCGCCGAAAGTTCCCACAGGCGAGCCTGGCCCGGATGGATGCGGATGCGATGCGGAAAGCCGCGGACTATCAGCAGACGCTCGATGCGTTCGCAGACGGGCGCACGGATATTCTGCTGGGCACACAGATGATTGCCAAGGGTCTGGATGTGCCAAACGTTCGGCTGGTCGGCGTCGTCTCGGGCGACACCGCGCTTAACTTTCCGGACTTCCGGGCGGCCGAGCGGACGTTTCAACTGATCGCCCAAGTCGCCGGCCGGGCCGGCCGCGGCGAACATCTCGGCCGGGTCGTGGTGCAGACCTTTAACATCGACGACCCGACAATCAAGCTCGCCGCGAAGCACGACTACCTCGGATTCGCCAAGCGGGAAATCGAGGTGCGTGGCGAGGTCGGCCTCCCGCCGATCGGACGCATGGCCCGGATCGTTTGCCGTGATACCGACCATCCCGCCAACGAAAAACGCATCCACCAACTCGCCGCTACGCTTCGCCAGACCATGCAGCGCGAGCATTTGAAGGTCCGGCTTAAAGGCCCGGCTCCGTGCCCGATCGCACGGGTCGCGGACCATCACCGCAGCCAGATCGAACTGCTCGCCGACCGCCCCGGCCCGATACAAAAGCTGCTCACCGCCCTGCGTAATCAGCACGGCCTAACCAGCGACACCCACACCGCCATCGACGTCGACCCCGTGGCATTACTCTAAACAGACACGACCCCCAAGCCGCGAATGAGGCTCTGCGAATCCGCGGATCAGCAACCAGAAATCATCCGGGGATTCGCAAAGCCTCATCCCCGGCTTGGAGATAGAAATTCCCCATGAACAATTTCGAAATCCATACCCGCGGCCAAGGCCTCATCGAGATCACGGATCGGATCCGAGAGGCCGCCAACCTCAGCGGCATCGATGACGGCTTCGTCCACGTGTTTGTCCGTCACACTTCCTGCTCGCTGGTCATCATGGAGAACGCCGACCCGACCGCCTGCCGGGATCTGGAGGCTTATCTGAATCGGCTGGTGCCGGAGAATGAGCCTTACTTTCGGCATACCGCGGAGGGGCCGGACGACATGCCGTCGCACATCAAAATGGCGTTGACGCGGACCAGCGAAACGATCCCGATGCAGGCCGGCCGACTGATGCTGGGGACCTGGCAGGGGGTATTTCTGTGGGAGCACAGAAAAGCCTCGCACCGGCGGCAAATCGTGGTTGGTGTGACTGAAGCAAAATAAAAAATCTTCAGAAGCCGGGAACTTTGTCTCGGCTGGTGCGTCCAAATAGTCAACCCCCACCGGAGCCCAGCCATGTTCAAATTGCTGACCGCCTGCCTGACCCTGTTGCTCATCGCTTTCCCCGCCGCGGCTGAGAAGACGACGATTACGATCGAAACGCCGTCGAAACCGACCGTTGAAGTCGCGCCCCCGGCCGCGGATGCTCCTTTCGCCGGGCAGCGGTCCGCGGTTGACGTTGCGATTCTGCTGGACACCTCCAACTCGATGGATGGGCTGATCGATCAGGCCAAGCGTCAGCTATGGA
Organism: uncultured Phycisphaeraceae bacterium; assembly: GCA_964523485.1. Taxonomy (GTDB): domain Bacteria; phylum Planctomycetota; class Phycisphaerae; order Phycisphaerales; family Phycisphaeraceae; genus Algisphaera. Next base: position 44,191 of record CAZFZS010000015.1, read on the forward strand.
CGGTTGTCGGTCGGTTTGCTCAGGCCCAGAAGGCCGGCCAAACCCCGATTCTCCGTGTCGCCTTATTCGAGTATGGCAATACCAACCTCCCCGCCTCTGAGGGCTACATCCGCCAAGTCGTGCCGCTCACGGACGACTTGGACAAGCTCTCGGAAAAGCTTTTCGCGCTGACCACCAACGGCGGCGATGAATATTGCGGTCAGGTGATATATGAGGCGGTCCAGCGCCTGGACTGGTCACGAGAGCCGGGCAGCTACAAAGCGATCTTTATTGCAGGTAACGAGCCGTTTACACAAGGCGAAGTTGATTACCGTGAGTCGACTAAAAAGGCGATTGAAAAAGGCATCGTCGTCAACACGATCCACTGTGGCAACTATCAGGCGGGTATCGATGGCCAATGGCGGGACGGCGCAAAGCTCGCGGAAGGGGATTACCTCAACATCGACCAAGACCGCACGGTTGTGCACATCGATGCCCCGCAAGACGAGATCATCATCAAGCTGAACGCCCAGCTTAATGAAACGTATCTTTGGTACGGCGAGCGTAGTCAGCGAGTCGAACGGCTGAGCAACCAAGCCGCTCAGGACCGCAACGCGGCTGAGATGGCGCCGTCCGTAGCGGTGCAGCGGGCGAACGCGAAAATTTCAAAAGCCTATTCCAACGTCGGCCGCGACCTGGTCGACAGTGTGGCCGAAGATGAAGCGGTGCTCGATCAGGTGCCCGAAGCTGAACTGCCCGAGGCGATGCAGGAAATGAGACAAGACGAGCGTAAGGCTCACGTCGATGAGATGGCAAAGAAGCGAGCCGAGCTTCAGAAGAAGATCGCCGAATTAAATGCGGAGCGTGCCGCGTACATCGCCTCTGAGAAAGCCAAGCGGGCCGAGGCTGCGGGGCAAGCCGACGCGGAAAAAACGCTGGGTGATGCGATGCTCGAAGCGATCGATCGGCAACTCGAAGCGTCGGGGTTTGAGGTGCAGTAAAACAATCGGCCGAGCCCTTCCGAAACTACAAAAGCCCACGGATGGCCATCCGTGGGCTTTATTTTGTTTGTAAGTAAGAGCTTTACTACATATTTATTTCGCCCAGTCCATCGGCTCGGGCGGGGCGAAGGTCGACGTTAGTTCGACCGGCTCGCCACGCTTGGCCGATTCGCTGACCGCTTCGAGAATTTCGACAATGTGGGCGGCCTGTGCGCCGGTGACCCGGCAGGGGCGGTTTTCACGCAGTGCTTGCGCGACCTCCTGGACGCCGCGGTAGAAGGGGATGTTTTGGAAGGGCGGGTCCTGGAGCGGCTCGACGATTTCCAAGTTTTCACCAAAATCGGAAGATTCGACTTCGGCTTGTGAGGACTGGAAGTTGCCGATGATCGTCGATCCCTTGTCGCCGTGGACTTCGAATCGGCCTTTTTGATGCGTGTTGTTGCCGTGTACGTAAAAGTTGCTGGTCAGTCGGACGATCGGGCCGGATTCAAGTTCGATGACCGCGGTGGTGAATTCGGGTGTTTCGATGTGGAAGTCGACGCCTTCTTTCGTGGTGCGGTCGGGGAAGATGACGCGTTGGTAGCTGGTCGCAACCCGCTTGGCCGGGCCGAAAAACGTCGTGGCCAGAGTCAGCGGGTAGACGCCGGTGTCCCAGAGCGGGCCGACGGCGTAGAACGGGCCGGGGTTGGGGTGCCAGCTTTCGATGCGACCGTGGTTGTTCTCCGCATAGATCAGTCGGACCTTACCGATCTTGCCGTCGCGAATCGTTTTCCACGCGGTCTGCTGAGCATCGCCCATAAAGGTCACCGGTGCACCGGCCAGGATCAGCCCCTTACTCTCGGCAAGCTCGACCAGTTCTTTTGCCTGGGCGTATTCGAGCGTGATTGGCTTTTCGGTATAAGCGTGCTTGCCTGCTTCAAGGCATTTCTTAAGCACTTCATAGTGGGCGTGGTGGATGGTCAAGTTAACAACCAGTTCGACCTGATCGTCGGCCAGAACTTCATCGAGCGAGGTGTAGGCTTTGCCGCCATACTTCTCGGAAAATTCATTTGCTCGAGTCTGATCCATGTCGGAGAAGCCGAGGATTTTGATTTCATCGGCGGCGTGTTCGAGCATTTGTTCGGCGTATCGGGTCGAGACATTGCCGCAACCAACAACTGCGACGCGAAGGGGGTCAAAATTAGCCATGGATTCTTTCTGCATGATCCGGGGTGAAATAAAGCTCGGCAGTCGCCTGCCTTTGGCGACAGACTACCGAAGTCGGGATCGCCACGCTATGGCCCAGCGGACTTCGCTACAATCCGCCAACTATGGAATTGCTCGCTGCCGCGATACCCGCCGCCTCCGATGCCGTCGCGGGAGAGGCCACCAACGCCGATTGGGTCATGTTGTTCGTCTATCTCGCGATGGCGATCGGCGTGTCGTTTCTCTGCTCGCTGACCGAGGCCGGCATCCTCTCGATCCCCGTCTCCCATGTTCACGTGTTATCGGAGCAAGGAAAGAAGACCGGGCTTCGCCTGGAAAAAATGAAGGCTAACATCGATCGCCCGCTCGCGGCGATCCTCACGCTCAACACGGTCGCCCACACGATCGGTGCCGCAGGGGTCGGCGCGCAGATTTTAATTATCTTCGGTAATCAGGCCGTTGCGCTAGGCAGCATCATCGTGACGCTGCTGATTCTCATCTTCAGTGAAATCATCCCCAAAAGCCTTGGCGCTGCCCACGCCAAACGCCTTGCGCCGTTTACCGCAATTGCGATCCAAGGCATGATTTGGCTGACCTATCTGTTGATCGTTCCGCTGCAATATCTCTCGCAATGGTTCGGCGGCAGCGAGTCCCACACCGTTACAAGAGACGAGGTCGCTGTCGCTGCGAGGCTCGGCGTCGAGGCTGGCGAACTGCACCGCGATGAATCGAAGATCATCGCGAACCTGCTCAAGCTCCGGCAGGTCACGGTGGAAGACATCATGACGCCCCGGCCGGTGATTTTCAGCCTTAAAGGCGACCGCACGGTGGCGGATGCGGTCGAGGAATTTCCCAGGCTGCGTTTCTCACGCATCCCCGTCATCGGCGAAGACATCGACAATATCCTCGGCCACGTCACGCGACATCAGATTATGGCTGCAAATAACGAAGGGCAAGGCGATAAATTGCTCTCCGACTTGGCACGTTCGCTGGTCGAGGTCAACGAAGAACGCACCGTGGCTGAGACGCTGGACCGGATGGTCGAAGAGCGGCAGCACCTGATGCTGGTTGTCGATGAATTCGGCGGCACCGCGGGCGTCGTCACGCAGGAAGACTGCATCGAAACCCTGCTCGGCGTCGAGATCGTCGATGAAACCGACTCGGTCGATGACATGCGGGAAGCCGCTCGGCGTGCGGTACAGCAACGCCGTGAGGAACGCTTGGCCGATACGGCACCATCGCCTTGATGTTTGGCGATTTAATGGTCGGGATGAACTCGGCGGCTAAAGAGCGTCAATCACCATTTGCCCGATTTCGGTGCAAGAGTAGCCCGAGCGGTCGAGGCTTTTGCCGGTGAATTGCGGCGTGACTTTTTGCACCGCTTTCTCTATCGCATCGCCAGCGTCAATCGCAGCGGTGTTGTCCTTGATCCGGCCGGTCTCACGCAGCAGCAGGCCCAGCGAATCGATCGTTGCGACCGGGTTGGCCTGATCCTTGCCTGCGATGTCGGGAGCGCTGCCGTGGACCGGCTCGTACATGCTCGGGCTCTTGCCAGTCGGGTCGAGATTGCCCGAACTGGCGATCCCCATGCCGCCGGCGATAGCCGCCCCGAGGTCGGTGATGATGTCACCAAACATGTTGGGCACGACAATCGTGTCATAAACCTCGGGCTTGGTCACCATGATCATGCAGCAGGCATCGACGTGGTGGTAGGCGGTTTCAACGTCGGTATATTCTTCCGCGATCTCGTTGAAAGCGCGTAACCAGGTTTCGCCGGCGAAGTTCAGGACGTTGGTTTTATGCACCAGCGTCAGGTGTTTTCGGGGCCGGGTTTTCGCGAGTTCAAACGCATAGCGGATGCACCGCTCGACACCGAAGCGGGTCGCGACCATCGTCTGGTTCGCGACTTCCTCGGGCGTGCCTTTCCGCATGATGCCGCCCAAGCCGCAGTAGAGGTCTTCCGTGTTTTCGCGGACGCAGACGAAATCGATGTCATCCGCGGTCTTGTTCTTGATCGGCGTTTCGATACCGGGGTACAGCTTGACCGGCCGAAGATTGATGTACTGGTCCAGCTCGAAGCGCAGCTTCAGCAAAATGCCTTTTTCGATCACGCCGCCCGCGAGGCGTGGGTCATTGGGCTGGCCACCGACCGCGCCGAGCAGGATCGCATCGTGGCCGCGCAGGGTTTGGAGGTCGTCATCGTCGAGGATGTGGCCGGTCTCGAGGTAATGCCCGGCCGAGAACGGGAAATGCTCGATGTCGTAAGCCAGTTCCGCCTGCTCCGCGGCTTTGTCGAGGACACGCAAAGCCTGGCTGACGACCTCCGGGCCGATCCCGTCGCCGGGGATAGTTGCAATTTTCAACATAGATGAAGACTCCTGAGCATGCGGGGCGGGGCATGTTAAGGCAAACGCGGCAGGATGTCGGGCAAGTCGTTACCGCCAGCCCGGCTTATCACCTTCTTCTTCGTCTGTTTCATCTGAATCCTCATCCTCGTCGTCCTCCCAATCTTCATCATCTTCGTAATTGCTGCCGGTGTCCCAGGATTCTTCTTCGTCTTCCTCGGCTTCTTCATCGATCTCGTTGCCCTGCTCCATGAGTTCCTGAACTGGAGCGGGGTCGATTTCCATCTCGACTCGGCCGGCGGCGCTGGCCCAGGCGTCCTCCTGCAATTGGCGTCGGCTCTGCCGGAGCTCTTTCAATTCCGCCTCGATGCTGGCGAGTCGTTTGTGTGATCGTCGCCAGGCCGCGGCGAGGGCGACGACCAGCAGCACGCCGATGACGCCGATGACCGTGATGAGCGTCAGGCCGTAGCGGAGCGCCCGCAGTTTTTCTTCGGGCGTCGGTTCAGCCATCGTGCTGTCCAGAAGGGTGAGCCACATGATGCAAATCTCTTCGCGTATCGAGTCACTATTCCAACGGGGCGTCGCGGCTCCGCCGCACTTGTCATGTCGAAGACTCGTCCGTTTCTTTCACTGTGACCTGCGTCGGCTCGCGCGAGGGATGCCCAAACCAGGCGCGGGGGCGGACCTCGCCCTGTTCACCGTATTTTTCGAGCAGTCGATCCGCCGCGGCTTCAGCGTTGGCTTCAAACGGCACCCAGCCATCGTTGACATCCGGAAAGTCGATGCTGCAGTTGTCGCACTTGGCCGCATCGTTAAACCTCACCGGGCACCAAAAGCTTTCGACGTTGCGGAGCATTTCGGTGCCCAGCGACCACACGCCGGTCATCCAGTCGCAGTAAAGACACCAGATGCGGTCATGCCCGACCAGTCCTTCGAACTTGTGTCTGCTGACGTTGACCCACTCGCGGTGGTTGTACCGCGGAAATTTGAGAAACCAGATCAGCGGGGCGTAAACGAAGTATTCCGCAACCCGCGTCAGCCAGAAGATCGGCGTTGCCCACGCGGTCCAGAACACGCAGAACAAGTTCGGCCCGACGCCGGCGATCTGATTCGTCGCCCGCAAAATTTTTGCCCTGCCTTTCGTTTTGCGATGCACCGCTTCATGGATCAGCGTCCAGCCGATGAGCATGAGCAGTTGACCGAGCACCGCGCCGAGCAGACCCGCCCAGCCGCCAAGGATCGGGCCGAGGATCAAAGGCAGAGCGGTGAACCAAGTGACAACCAGATCAAGCGGTAACCCGCCGCAAAGAAAATCCGATAACCGTTGGCCGGCCGCCCCCAGCTTGGGGATCAGGTGCAACACCCCCGCGCCGAACATCAGGGCAGTAAACGTAATAGCGAGGCTGATCGCAAAAACTTCGAAGTTCATTCAATCAGCATAACGATTGATAGGCGATAGCCATGAAAAGGATGTTGTGGAAAGTCGCTAAAAAGATGTGGCCCGTTGAATCTGGAATGTATAATGTTCTGCAGACAACTTGATCCCGAGTCCGCCGCGGCGGGCGAGGTCGATGAGGCGACACATGCGCTCGAGCCTTTCTGAACCTCAAGGGAGCTGGTTGGGACACGACGGTCGAGCCTCCTCCGAGTGGATGGCCCGGATGTTCCCGCGACGCGCCCACTTTAAATTGAGGTTCGAGAACATTTCGCCCCGACCCCGCCCCCCGCGGCGGTTCTTTAATTGACAAATCTAAAGATCAATCGGCGACGATCCGGCTCAATTTCTCAACCGAATCCTCCAACCCACCGGGCCGATAGCGATCGTTCCACATCCGGCGATACTCATCAATCAATTGCTCAAACGTCCATGAATCGCTCAAGCTATCGGTCAGCTGATGGCGATCACTTTGGACGGCTCGCCCATCCATTGCTTCGGCAATCCGCAGGCAGGCCCATCGCGTCATCCGCAGGCTCCACATCGCTTCACTTTTGATTCTTGTCGCTTCGCCGGTGCTTGGTTGATAGAGACTGAGTTGACTGGCAATCGCTTCCAATTCATCGATGACCTGCTTCACATCGGTCCGTGTCAGCTCGGCCAGGTGCGGGTGCTGCAATCCATCGGAGGGTGATTGCAAATAAGCAAACCACCAAGTGCGATTCGACAGACGCGGGCCGGCTTTCAGGTAGACGTTGGACAATCGCCAAAGCAGCCGGCCAAGCTCATCGGTAGGTGCGTCAGCGGCGACGCGACTGATCGATGCGGGGAGATGCTCCAAGCCGCTGTTTGATTTGTAGCACCACGCGACACCCGCCCCGTAGGTCAGGCCGACCCATGAGATGGCGAAGGGCTGCCAGTGGCCGTGGTCGCCCCAGTCAGTGATGAGGTAGCCTTGGGCATCGCAGTGAATCGCTGATTCGGCCGCGTCCCGCATATTGTCGACAGCGTTCTGGCCGCGACCGATCAAGCTGCACCAGCTCGAAGTCCCCGGGCAGTTGTAGAAACGAACGCCCACATTTTTGAACTGATCCGATTCGGAAGAAAACGACTTGGTCGCCTCGTAATTCCAGTTCAGCAGGATCGCCTGCTCCGGCAATCGTGGAACGAGTTCGGGATGGCTTAAAACTATGTCGCCCCAGAACATCGGCGTCTTGCCATGCTCCGCCACACGCCCGCAGAGCTTGTTGAGGTACTCGAGATACACCGCCCCTCGGCCCCGCTTCTCGACCTCGGCGGCGCTTTTGCCTTGGCCGATGTCGTTGGTTTCATCGCAGCCGATGTTGAAAAGTTCCGATTGAAGCAACGGTGCGAGCTGGTCGATCAGATCGGCAGACAGCTCGAACGACCGCGGATCGGTCGGGTTCAACGAAAACGGCTGGTGATTGCGATAGCCCCAAGGCGTGTCCCAGCCATCGGTGCATTCCGCCAGATGGGCATACTCCGGCTTCTCCAGCCAACGATGCAGGTGGCCGAAGAGGTTCTGGCAAGGCACGAGCTCGATGAACCGCTCGCGGCAGTAGGCTTCGATCTCACGCAACTGATCGAAGGTCATCGGCGATGCATCACGCCAGGCCGGCTCATGACCGGCGTAGGCGATCGTGTGTTCCGTATACAACTGCAACTGATTAATCCGCAGCAACGCCAAGCGATCGATCATTTCTTTCAGCGTGGACAGGGTCGGCACGCGGTCGCGGCTGATGTCCAGCATATAGCCCCGCACCAACAAGTCCGGCCAATCCTCGACGGTTAGATGGGGCAGGCCAGCCGGGAAAGCTTCGGATAATTGCTTAAGCGTTTGTTGGCCGTAGAACAGCCCCGCCTCATCGTGGGCGATGAGCGAGGGATGGTCGCTGTTGATGGTCAACCGATAGCTCTGCGGCCGATCGATACTTCGCGGTTCGATCGCGACGCTTACCGACTCCTTACTTAAATTTTTGCAGCTGCCCTCTCGCACATCCATCCGTTGCGGGGCGGGAACGATCAGCGGTGTCGTAGGTGCGTTTGAAAACATGATCAGAAAATTTAATTCAGCCGGGCAACACATTCAGCTTGCCCTCGGCCACCTTCAGATGGTAATTTGTTCAGGCTTTGAGGTTCAGGTGAGAATATCTCAGGCAGTGTCATCGGTCGGGGCGTTCTGTTTGCCGACCACTCATTTCGATTTGTGCCCCACATGACTGATTCAGACGAGAATGCAAGGATTCGTAGGGCGGCTAACGCTTGGCAGCCTTTGGAAACGCTGTCGCTGGGCGGCTGGATCGTGCTGCTCATCGCGGTCGTCTCCGGCACGGTGCTGGCCTTTTGGCCGAACCGCGAAACGGAGGGCTTGCAGCTCTGGACCTTCGCCCGCAATCACAGCCAGTTGTACCAACAGATTTCCGAAGAGTTCAACCGGCAAGCCCGGGCGGAGAGTCGGCCGACCGTGCAATTCACGACGATTGACAACGCGGCCCTGACCCGCCGCGTGCTCTCAGGCTTCTGGTCCGGCACACCTCTGGCCGACCTCATCGAAGTCGAACGTAACAGCATGACGCAGTACGTCTCCGGCCCGTTGGAGCATGTCGGATTTACTGACCTGACTGATCGGCTGGAGCAGGAGGGTTTGCTGGAGAAAATCAATGCCCCTTCATTCGGGCCATGGACCAGCCGGGGGCGGATTTTTGGTCTGCCCCACGATGTGCATCCGGTGTTGCTCTGCTACCGGGCCGACCTGGTCGAGCAGGCGGGGATCGATATGTCGGGCATCGAAACGTGGGACGATTTCGCCCAGCGGATGCAGCCGTTGATCAGCGATTTGGATGGCGACGGCAAGCCCGATCGGTACCTGTTGAACCTCTGGTACACGCAGATGGGCGAGATCGAGGCGCTGCTCTTGCAGGCGGGCGGCGGCACGTTTGATGCTAACGACGAATCGCTGATCGCATCGGACGCCAACGTGAAGGTGATTGCTCAATGCGTTGCCTGGATGGTCGGGCCGGAGCGAATCGCGATCGACGCGCCAAACTTCAACCCGTCCGGCAACCAGTTGCGGTTGGATGGCCGGGTGGTGGCTGCGATCATGCCCGACTGGTTGGCGGGGGTCTGGAAGCAGGACCTGCCTCAGCTCGGTGGCAAGCTGAAGCTGATGCCCTTGCCTGCGTGGGAGCCGGGCGGCCGACGCACAAGTGTGCAGGGCGGAACGATGATCGGCATCCCCAAGGCGACCGAAGATTTCGAGGCAGCATGGTCCATCGCGAAATATCTCTACACCAACCCGCAGCTCGCCGAAAAATCGTTTGATTCCAGCAACATCATCAGCCCGGTCAAAGCATTCTGGGACGAGCCGTACTACAAGCAGCCCGACCCCTACTTTTCGGGGCAGGCTTCAGGCTCGGCCTACATCGACCAAGCCCCGCACGTCCCGTTCCGATCGTCCAATCCCTACCACGTCATGGCGGTCTCGCGCATCGGTGACGCGACGACTGCTTTGTTTACCGAAGCCTCGAATGGAGAACTCGGCAACGTCGATGCATTGTCGGCAGAGAAGCTCGAACCGCGGGCAAGGGAACTGCTAGAAGCGGCCGAAGCCCGGGTAATCAAGGAGATGAGCTACAACGTCTTTTTGAATGGGTCGGACAATGAGTAAGGCCGCAACCCGCCGAACCGGGTGGTGGGCGCCCTACTTATTCGCCAGCCCATTCGTTGTGCTGTTTCTCGTCTTCACGGTTTATCCGCTGGTGTGGTCGGTCGTGATGGCAATGCAGTACAACAACGGCCCGGGCGTCTCAGAATTCGTCGGCCTCGATAATTTCAAACGCCTGATGCAGGAACCCGACTGGTGGAAAGCGCTGCGGAATACCTTTGTGTTCGCGGCCGGCTCGATTCTGATTCAACTGCCGGCCTCATTGGGATTGGCTTTACTCCTGAATCGGCCGGACATCAAGGCCCGCGGCTTCTGGCGGCTGATCTTCTTCGCGCCGGTACTCGTCGGCTTGGCGTTCGTCGCCATCATGTTTGGGCTGATCTTCGATAAAACCAACGGGCTGCTGAATCAGGTGCTCGTTAGCATTTCGGGCTGGCTTCCGGGCTGGTCCTGGGACCCGGAATTCCCCTGGCTACAGGAATTCATCATGCCGGCGCTGATCATCGCGGCCTTCTGGATGTATGTCGGCTTCAACATGGTGTACTTCCTCGCAGCATTGCAAAACGTCAGCAAGGACCTGCTCGAGGCGGCGCAGATCGACGGGGCCAACGCCTGGCAGCGATTTCTGCATGTCACTATCCCGGCGATTCGACCGATTGCGGTGTTCGTCATCTTGCTGTCGTTCATCGGCTCGATGCAGCTTTTCGAGCTGCCTTTCCTACTCGTCGGCTCGGGCGGCGGGCCGGGCCAGCAAGGGCTGACTGTTGTCATGCTGTTGTATGACCGCGGCTTTAACGTAGGTAACCTCGGCTACGCCAGCGCGATCGGCTGGGTCTTGGCGATGATCCTCTTCGCCTTCGCGCTGATTCAAAAATTCACCATCGGCCGGGAGGAACGCTGATGCTGCGGAAAATAATTCTTTACGGCACATTGACGATCTGTGCACTGATTTCGCTGGTGCCTTTTGCTTACATGATTTCGTCAGCGATTAAGCCGAAAAGCGTTCTATTTAATGCACCGTTTCTACCGACAGATGGCCTGTTTGCGATCGACCGCAGCACCGGCGAGCTGAGCGTGGTCGATGTGAATCTGCTGCCGCCCGAAGGTGAGAGCCGGGTGTATGAGGTGCAGGTCACGCTGTCGATCGATGGCGAGGTGCAGTCGAAGCAGACGCTCAGCATTGGTGCCGGCCCGGGGTCGGCGTCGGCGGACTTCCAAGTACCCGCTTCACCGCAGGTTAACCAATCACTGGGCCGGGTTCGGCTGTCGGCGGACGGCGAGATCGAGATTTGGCGGCGTGATCGGCCGGATGATGATGTTGGAATAAATAGTTTGCCGATCGGGCCGGCGGACCGTGCGGACACAATTGAGCCGGATGATGTATTGGATGCCGCCGGTCCTTCGGATGTTGGCGATGCCGACATGGCCGGCGGGGCGGTCGATGCTGCAGATGCGGATGTCGTGGATGGCGAAACCGGCCCGGCCGACGCCGATTCGGTGCCCGCTGAGTTGGCTGCGTCGGGTATCGACCCGGAGGAGGAAGCGGAAGCTTCAAATGCGGCCGAGGCGAACGACGCGGTCTTACTCCCGCAATTCGAGATCACCGATGGCAACCCACGCGGCACGGCGGGGATCGCGTGGGGATTGCTCACTACCGACAACTTCGACCGATTGTTTAACGGCGTGCCGCCGGACGGCAATCCGGACGGTGAGCCGATCCCGACCGGGGTCTGGCGGGCCATCGTCAACTCGTTTTTCTTCGCGAGTGTATCGAGTGTTCTGGCGACGCTTGGAGCGGCGATGGGCGGGTATGCCTTGGCGAAATTCCGCTTCCGGGGTCGAGAGTTGATCGACAATCTGGTGCTTGCTGCGATCGTCATCCCTGGAGCCTTGCTCATCGCGCCGGGGTATCAGTTGCTCTATTGGTTCGGCTTGCTCGATAGCTATGCGGGGTTGATTTTGCCGGGCATCGCGCCGGCGTTCGGCGTGTTTTTGTTCAGACAGGCATTTAAAAGCTCGCTGCCCGATGAGATGATGGAGGCCAGCCGAATTGATGGCTGCGGCGAGATCCGGATGTTCTTTACCATCGCCTTGCCGATGGCCCGCCCGATGGTCGGGGCGTTTTTGCTGATTACCTATCTCGGGGCGTGGAACAACTTCATCAGCCCGCAGATCATTCTGCAGTCGCCGGACAAGTACCCACTGGCGGTTTGGATCGGCCAACTCCGCGGGTTGTACGGCATCGACTATGGCCTGATCATGGCAGGCACCCTGGTCGCCATCGCCCCGGTGCTCATCCTGTTCCTGATGCTGCAGAAAGAATTCATCGCCGGCCTCACCGCCGGTGCGGTCAAGGGTTGAATTGGCACTTGGTCAGACCTACTGCTTGGCCGGCCGTGTACGGTGCAGCAGGGCGGAAGCAGCAATGCTTAACAGCACCGAGATGGCAAACGACCAGACGGCCCAGCCCAAGGTGACTTCGCTACCGCCCGGCAGGCCTTTGGCGGCGAGGATGAACAGGCCGATCACCAGCACATCGAGCATCGACAGTTTGCCGAGGTGATGGGTAAACCGAGCGGATCGGCCGAGCGGGTGGCCTAATGCGAGAGCCGCCGCCGCTCGGGCCATCGCGGCTAGCTTCAGGATGGGGAAAATCACGGAAAAACCCAGCAGCAAAAGTGCGATCGCGGTGTGGCCTGTGCGGTGCATCTGGACCAAACCGGTGAGGATCGAATAGGTACTGGGCTCGGTCATTTCCGGCCGCAGGAGTTTGACCCAGCCGTGATACTCGCCGAAGTGTGGCTGGATCGTCATGCATGGCCCAACCAGACCCAGCCCCAGCAGCAGGGCGGCCGCGGTCAGGATCGCGCTCAACGCCAGGAGCCGTCCGCTTCCCATTGTCGGACGTGGCCCGGTCATGGGGCGGTCAACGCTTCGAGCAGGTTGTCAATGGGTTGATCCGTTGCGGTTACTCGCAGCACAACCCGCTTGATGCCGTTGTGTTTCGAGGCCGGCCGTTCGATGATGTTGTCGCCCAGCAATAAATCCTTCAGAGCGATGTCGATCTGACCCGCATCATCCCGGCCTAGCCCGATGGCGTCCTCGTCCCATACATGGATCGATAACTCGCCATCCTCGGTGATGTTGATCGTCGCGGCATGGTTGAGTGCCTGGGAGGGTTCGATCTCACCGTTGAGTAGGGCGTTCTTGAGATCGACGGTGATGCCGTCCCATGTCGCAAGCAGGGCGTTTTTGCGGATGCTGCTTTCGTGCTGAATCGTGCCCTGCCAGCGGAGGGCGTACTGGATGTCGGGGGCCGAATCGTCAACGCTGTCCCACTGCCGATCGCCCGGGGGTCGTTCGGGGTAAAGCTCGATGACCTTGGCGAAGATGTAGACATCCTGGCCGAGGCTGACGGTCTGTTGGCTGTTGAGATCGGCACTTAGCCGGTTTGCGGCCGTCGGTCCTTCTTGGCCACCGAACCAACTTCCGGCGGTCCAGCCTTCGGACCAGGCGTAGCCAAGCACGATGCCGGCCACGATCAGGATGGGCAAGGCGGCTGCGATCCAGATCGGCCAACGCGATGGAAAAGTCTTGGCCATGGGGATAACTAGGTGTGTCCCTGTCGGATCACGAAGCGTCGACCTCGCCAAACTGCTCGCGGAATGCGTCGAGCGATTCAACTCCCTCCGGCAACTCAGCTTCTTCGGCCAAGAGAACCGGGATGCTGTCGCGGATCGGGTATCGCAGACTCGGCAGGGCATCGTCATCCGCAATCAATCCGTCGCCATCCTGCCGCAGCGGCCGATGTGTGACGGGGCAAACGAGCAGGCCGAGCAAGTCTTGTGAGACGACAGATTGAGTCATTAGAACACCGGAGAAAAGTGCGGATGAACAGTCTAAACGGTGTTGAGGCTCAGGGTTGGTAAACGCTTAGCTACTTCGATTCTCAAGCACCCAGTCAACACATTCACGCTCGGTTTCTGCGCCGACTTGGTACCCACTTAATCGCAAGGATGATCGCAAGGGCAACGCCCAGCGTGACACCGCCCGCCAACCAAATGAGCTTAGCGATCGTGTCTTCAATCACCTCGACCCGCTGTCCGATTGCTTGGGCGGCTGTAGCGGTGTCGGCGGTCTGGAGCAGGTCATTCGTGTCCTGCACGACAGCGTTGAGCGCGACAATCGCCTCGGTGTATTCGGTGATGTCAAACGGCCGGGCTGGCGGAGCATCAGGGTCGGGTGGGGGCTGATCGGCCTTAGCGCCTTGGGCTCGCTGCTGCATGTTTTCGATACGAGCCACGATCTGATCTGCTGCTGCGAGCAATTCCGTGGTGGAGTTCACCGCTGTGTCCGCCTCGGCGACCAGGCGTGTGGCCTGCTCCGTAATCTGCTCGGTGTCGGTCAGCAGCGTGTGTAGCGTCCCCTCGTTGTCCGCCAAGTCTTTGAATAGGGCTTCTCGCTGATCAGTCAAGGTCTGCGGCAGGGCCTCGGCCACGGTGGTCAAGCGTTCGATGACATCGAAACTTTTATCGATTTCCGTCGCCGCGAGTATGTCGTAGACCACCGCCTCGGCCCGCCATTGCGCAAGAATGATGAGGCGTGGTGCCATCCAAGCCACGCGCTCGGCCACGACCGACGCTTCGCTGGCGGCATCCTGCGTTTTATTGAACGGGTTAAAGATATTGAGAAATTCGCTGGGCAGGCTGGTCAGGCCGCTGATGATCTGCGTGCCTGAGATATTGTTTCTCACGCCCGGCAAATCCTCGATTTGCACATACCAGACATCCAGCCGTCCCGGGTTCGCGTCCGACCAGGCGTTGCAAAGCTTCAATAACTCGATCCGCTGCTCATTGGTCATCGCTCCTGCAGCGATGCGGAAAATCTCCTCTTGAAGCAGTTTTGATCGCTCGGTCAAGAGCGGGTGAAAGGGATCGAAAAGCTCGGCTCCATGTCGCTCGAGGGCGTTGGCTTGCAGGGTGACTGTGACGATCGCATCCAGCAATGCCTCGGCCGGAACAGGCTGCAAAGCTACGTCATACAACGCCGTCGAGCCATCCAACTTTACGCGGTGAGCCCGCCGACGCAGGTCGGCGTTTTTGGTGTTGGCGATGATGTGATCCGCCGCACCTGCTACGACAGCACGGTACTGGTCGGCAAATGCTCGAACGGATCGTTGCAACTCGGCGGGGGTCATATTTTGGGGCCGGGCATAGCCACCGGGCGGCGGCGGGCCGGGCGCTGTTGTGTCCACCTGACCCGTCGCGGTCGACTTACGTATCGCTACTGCCTCCTCAGATGATGAATCGCTTCCATCATCCTTGGTGACGCCGCTGCTCTGGCAACCCATAAGCAGCAATGCCGCGGCTAATGCCGATATCGCGGCTGCGTGAGCCAATAATTTTTTTGTGCAAAATTGCATGAGTAATTTTAGTCCATCGATTTCAAAACTGCGTGCGGCGAGAAGATATTTTGGTCTCATAGCAGCGGGCCCAGCAAACGCATCGAATTCTCGATCAGCCGATACTTGAAGGGGCGGTTCTCCCAGACGCGCAGGTCGATATTGGTGCAGTGCTCGAGGTAACTTTGTTGTAGCAGTCGGACGCGTCGCGTGAAGTCTTCATCGTAGACCAGCATCGATAACTCGAAGTTGAGATAAAAAGATCGCATGTCAAGATTGACCGTGCCGAAGATTGTCAGGTGTTGATCGACCGTGACGGATTTGGTGTGTAAAAGTCCATTCTGAAATTTCGCAATCTTGACGCCCGACTCGAGAAGCTCCTGGTAGTAGGCCCGCGAAGCGTAGCGAACCATGACCGAATCATTGCGTTCAGGCAGGATGACGGTGGTGTTGACGCCACGGGCGGCGGCAGAAGCCAACGCAATCAGCAGCGATTCATCCGGCACAAAATAAGGCGAAGTCAGAATCAGCCGATCCTTGGCGTTGTAGATCGCAGTAAGCATGAGGTGATGGATCGATTGCGCGGAGAGATGCGGGCCGGAGGGAACGACCTGGACTGCGGCGTGTGAGTCTTCGTCGGGGTTGCCCTCGGGGGTGCCGAGCTTCGGCTTGAGGTCCAGCTTCAGATAAGCCTCGGCGGTATCGCGAAAGTGCAGCAAATCCTCCCCGGTCTCGAGTTCCCAATCTTCTAGGAAGGTTGCAGCCAGCGGTTTTACGGCGGGCCCCTCAACGCGGACCATGGCATCGACCCAGCCTCCCACGCCCATATGCCGTTTGAAATAGCGTGGATCGATCATGTTCAGCGAGCCGGTGAATCCCACCCGTCCGTCGATCACGATGATCTTGCGGTGGTTACGCAGGTCAATTCGTCGAAACAGCGCACGGAAGATTCCGACCGGCAGACACTCGACCAGATACACACCCGCATCGCGCATATGCCAAGCCAGATCGCTTTTTAGAAAATGCTTGCTACCCATCGCATCCAGCAGCACGCGACACTCCACGCCCCGCTCGGCCGCGGCAATCACCGCCTTGGCGACCTCGTCTGCGGTGCCGCCCTCGAACCAGATATAGAACTCCATGTGGCAGGTATGCTTCGCGGATTCGATATCCCGGATCACCTGCCGCAATGCCAAGTTGGCTTGATTGAGGAGCGTCAGCCTGTTGTCAGGAAGTGTCGGGATGCCCGATACGCGGTAAGCCTGCCGATCCAGAGCTTGGCAGAATTCGGGCAGGTCTGACCAAGCGATATCCGTGTCTTTACCCAATTGGCCGAGAAAATCGAGGTATTCCGGGTGAAGCTTATTTAGCCGACGCAGTCGAGTTCGACCGAGACGGTTCTCACCCAGGATCAGATAAATAGCCGCACCAACAAAAGGCAGCAGTAGAATAATGGCCAACCAAGACAGGGATTCGCCGACGCCTCGGCGGTGCATGACGACACGCAGTGACAGGCCGATGCGGATCAAGCCGTCGGCGATAAACAGCAGGATCGTGATCCAGGAGACGCTTTCGCCGGTGATTTCAGCGAGTGTCATGCATCAACTCTTCGTTGGAAAGTGAGTCGGAACACCGTGAAACGGTGAGTATGGATAGTCGTGCGGCCTGTGTCGATTATCGGCCCGCTGTGGTTTTGAGTTTGACTTGTTGCGAGCGCTAGTATGATGGTACACCGCTGTGCAGCCCGATGGATCGGGTGAGTTCCCCCGCGCGATTAGAGGAAGATTTTCACTTGCGTTATCGATTTAGAGGCTTACTCCGCGAAACCGGCAAGCCGGTCGAGGGTCACGTCGAGGCCCCCGATACCGAGCAGGCCTACGCGCTGATGTCCGATAACGGCATCGTCTGCGAGTCGCTGCGTGAAGACCCGCGGATGGGCGACTACACTTCGCCCGCCACGGCGCCCGGAACGCAAGGCCCGGCTGGTCCTCACAACGAGGTCGCCAGCGCAATCGACTCGGCACTCGACACCAGTTCGACCCAAGTCAATGTCGACGACCTCTGGAGGAAATATCGCGGCCAGCGGGTCCGCGTGATCGACCGGGACAAGATCCGCAACCGCGTGATGAACGTGGTGAGCAGCGCCATCCGCCAGACCGGCGTGGACGGTGAGGCCGGGGCCGATGGCCAGAATAAGACCCTTGAGCGTGTCGAAGAGGCGCTCACCAAGATGTTCGGTGACAACAAAAATCTTACCAGCGAGTTGTCGCCGCAGCAGACCGCACTCGAAGACCAGATCAATCGCCTGACCGGCGTCGTGCTGCAGATGGAAAAATCCATGGCAGCAATGACCATGGCTATGCGTCGCGGCGGCGGTGGGGGCTACGGCGGCGGTGGATCGACCGGCCGCCTGATGAAGCAGGTCAAGGATCCGAAGAACGACAAGGTCCTGCTTGAAATCTTTGAAACCAACCTCGATTTACAACGCGGCTCAAAGAACAAAACCGCTCAACCACCTGTCAGCGCCCCGGCAGGCGACAATACCTCCACACCCCAGGCCCCGGCAGCCGCCACGGGCTGAAACCCACCCTCCCCTACGGCCGCTAGTTGCTGATCGCTAGCCGCCTCCGACCCGCGATCAGCAAACCCTGTTCAAACTCGATTAGGAGATTTCAGTATGGCAGCAAATCCTGCAACGACAGACGACAGCGGCGATGGGCCGGTCAACGCATTCATGATGGGATTCGACCTCGGCACCAGCCGATCGTCGATCGCAACGGCTTCAGGTTCACGCAAGACGCTGGAGTCTTACGTCGGTTGGCCCAAGGATGCCGTGTCGCTGAAAAAATTCGGCGGCCGCGACATCATCTTCGGCAAAGAAGCGCTCGACAACCGCCTCTCAGTCGACCTGTATCGCCCGCTCGCTCACGGTGTGATTCAGGAAGACAAGGATGGCGACCGCAACCTCGAAGCCGCTCGCGAGCTGATGAACCACCTCGTCGAGATGGTCGAGCCCGGCCGCGGTGTCGAGCTCTACGGCGTCGTCGGCGTGCCGTCCGAGGCTTCGACCCAGAACAAGGAAGCCATCATCGAGTCGACTAAGGGCATCCTCGATTCGGTCATGATCGTGACCGAGCCGTTCTGCGTCGCCTACGGCATGGACCGTATCTCCGACGTGCTGGTGGTCGACATCGGTGCGGGTACGACCGACCTCTGCCGTATGCACGGCACGGTCCCCTCGGCAGAGGACCAGATCTCGCTGGACATCGCTGGCGACGCCGTCGATGAAAAAATGCTTGAGCTGACCAAACAACGCTACCCGAACGCTTCAGTCACGCAGACCATGATCAAGAAGATCAAGGAACAGTACGGCTACGTCCACACCGCCAAGGACAAGATCGAAGTCGAGTTCCCGGTCAACGGTAAGCCGACTCCGCACGACATGACCGATGTCATCCGCGAAGCCTGTACCATCCTGGTCGATCCGATCGTCGATGCGATTCACAAACTGATCGCGAGCTTCGACCCAGAGTTCCAAGCTCAATTGCGTCAGAACATCATCCTCTCCGGCGGCGGCGGCTTGATGGACGGGCTTAATAAAGCCATCGAAGACAAACTCGACCGCGTCGGCGGCGGCAGCGTTACTGTCGTTGAAGAACCGATGTATGCCGGTGCAAACGGGGCTTTGCAACTCGCACTCGATATGCCAAACGACTATTGGCAGAAGCTCAAGTAAGAGACTGCCTGCCAACAAATAAAAAGCCCACGCCGCTACGGCGTGGGCTTTTAAGTTGTATCTGAGCTATTTCTCGTCGAGCTTATCGATCTGCTTTTTGACGGCTCGGCCGAGTTTATCAGCGGTTTCGCCGATGCATTTGTATAGATCGTCATTTTGGTGATCGACGGCAAGCGGCTGTTGGCCGGCAATGCGGGCTTCCATGACACAGCGTTTGTCCTGGCTGCCGGACTTGCCTGCGTTGTCGTCGTGCAGATGCACTTCTACACGCGTAATGCGGTCGGTGAGGTGACGCAGCGCATCCGTGACGTGTTGATTCACATGTTCATCGATGGCTTGACTGTGATCCACATTGCCTGCGTTGATTTGAATGATCATGAAGTACTCCTTTACGGGTAAGAGACACTTCATGCTATCCGCTGGGCGGTGATTCGTCAGGTTGAAATTCTCGCGATTTGCGGATTTGCCATGCCTCATCCGCGTCTTGTCCACGAGTCGCGTTTGTTCGGCAAATTGTGGTCAGGCTGCTTTCTTCGCGGCGGGCTTGCCACGGGTTGGCTTGAGCACGAATGTCTCGCTGTTCAGTCGGGTCCGGTCGGCGTCGAGGGCGTCAGCCAAGGACTCCTGTGCCCGGCGGATACGAGTGAGGCTGGCCCATTCGCCATCGAGTTCGCTGCGCAGCTGCTTGAGCTGTTCTCGCATATCTTCGACTTCGCCGCGGGCTCGCTCGAGTTTTTCGGTCTGCGTATCGAGGTCTTTCACCTGTTGCTCAAGGCCGGCTTCGCGGATTTCGCAAGACTGAACTCGATCCGCCAATGCCTCGCATTCCGCAGCAAACTTGCGTCGCTCAGCTTCCAGCTGGATTCGACCTTCCGCGAGTTGCTTGGTCACGTTTGAAATTTTGGTTTCGCGATTTTCGAAGGCCTTGATCGATTGCTCATGCCAAGCTCGCAGCGATTCACAACGTTGCTGGAGCTCTTCGACTAAACCCGTGCCGAAGCCGGTGGAATCGGAGGCAAATGCGTCCCGCGAAGTCTCCGAATCTTTTGTAGATTCACCAGATTGGCCTGGATCCGCAGCGTTTAGTGCATCTGCTGAGGCTTTGCTTTTCGTTGCGGTTCGGGTTCGGCGTTTTGCTTTAGCCATGGAAATCGGCTCCGATTGGCGGGGAGGGTCGGGAAGGTTCACTATTGACATCGGCAGGGCGGGGGGTGGGCTTGAGCGGGTCGTGCGGATTAATCGGACCTTTGATCCTTTCTATTTACAGTATGGATATCATGCAATCATGCAAGACCGCAGAGCTTTTATCCGGACGTTGATGGGATTGACGGCAGGGGCTGTGTTGGGGCCATCCTGGTCTACCAAAGCCAAAGCCGATCAGCTCGCAACCGACACGCACGCAGCATCCAAGCCAGTGACTGAAGATCGCTTTGGCAAGCGTCTGCCGCAGCGTCGGCTGGGTCGCACTAATGAGTGGGTCACCATGCTCGGTCTGGGCGGGGCGCACATCATCAGTGAGGGGCAGAGCGAAGCGAAAACCCAGCAGCTTATCGAATCATCGATCGAGAACGGCATCCGATTTATTGATACCGCGCAACAGTACGGGCGAGGCGAATCTGAGCGCCGCATTGGCCGATTCCTGACGCCGAAGTACCGCGATGTCTGTTACATCATGACCAAGACTCAGGCGACCGATGCGGCGGGGGCTCGACGGGACATGGATGAATGTCGGAAACGACTTAACGTCGATGTGCTCGACCTGATGCAGTTACACCACATTGAAAGCCCCGAAGCGGTCGACCAACGGCTGAACAATGGCGTGCTTGACGTTTTGCTTGACGCACGTGAAAAAGGCCAAGTCCGACACCTCGGATTCACGGGCCACGACTCGCCTAAGGCTCATCTGCGGATGCTCGAGCGGTTGAAACAACAAGGCATCGAGCTAGACACTGTGCAGATGCCGATCAACGTCTTCGATCCGAGCTACAACAGCTTTATCGAGCAGGTACTACCGAAACTGGTTGAACGTGATTACGGGGTCCTCGCGATGAAAACCTTGGCGTATGGCCAACTCGTTGGTCAAGGCCGGGGCTGGCGGCAGCACAATAGAAACCCTACGCCGGTTGTGCCTGAAAAGATGTCGCTGTCTGAAGCGTTTGGATATGTCTGGTCGCTTCCGGTCTCGACGCTGATCAGCGGCATGGTTCGACCGGAGCAGGTCGATATGAATGCTAAAGAAGCGACGGCATTCGAGCCGTTGGACGAAGAAAATCGCGAGCGGTTGATCTCGATCGCTGCGGAATTCGGCGGCCCGTTGACGGAGTTTTATAAAGCGAGCGGTTGAAGCTGCTGGATTTGTCAACATTCTGCAGACTTGAACAGAGGGGTTCATATCCACAGATATCTTGGCTTTAAGGGCTCCCAACGCCCATACCGCTTGCGGACTCCTCGCCGATTCCTTTCGTTGCACTGGCATCCGGGGGTGAGATCGCCCCCGGCGACCGCCTTCCGGAGGTCCGCCGCGTCTTCCCGGACGCGGTGCGGGCTGAGCAGGGCTGGCGTGTCATCGACGTGACCCGCCCGCCGTTCAACCCAAAGGGGCATGGCAAGACCGACGGCACTGCCACGCTGATCGCCGCTAACGCGGGCGGCTCATCGATGCGTTGGGCGTTGAGCTCGCTTGTGGCTTCCCAGGCGTGGGCAGGCATGGCCACGCTCAGCAGTTCGGTCGTGACACGTTGGCCCCGGCCGGTCGACGACGCGTAGACTAAGCCCGGGTGCTCGGCCGTCCCGATTAGCTTGAGGACGATCGTCATGCCCTCTTAGGATTTCCCGGTTGACCGCGAGGCTCCGCTTGCTGCGATTCAGGTTCGCGAATGGCAGGCTGACACCTTTGACGAACGGGCCCCCACGCCTGACTCCAATCGCCGGACCCGGGGCGTTGGACCTTAATTACGTCCGCCCTGTAGTCGGTCAGCAGTTGCGTGGCGACGGGGCCTTGGTACGCATTGCTGAAATACACGACACGCACACCCAATAGGGGCAGGGCGTCATATGCAGGCGAAGTTATCGTCTACTCCTCAGCTCGAGAAACGCGATGAGCCGCCGCAGCGATTCCGGTGTGGCCAGACAACGCTCGCAACCCGCCACCTCGGCCTCGGTGTTTTTATGCCGAACTAACCGCTGCTCGGCTTGAAGGATTTGCTCGAACTGCACCAAGGCAGCATCGTCACACGCTGCGACCTCGCGTTACCCAATGCCCGATCGTCTCGGCGTTGATCTGCATCTCCTGGGCGAGCGCGACCTCGGGCAGACGCAACCCCGGCTCGAATCCACCGCACCAGATCCGCTGACGGAGGTGATCCGCCAGTTATTCCTGAATCGTCATTAGAGTCCACGGGGATGGCATGGCTGAAGTGCAACCCGGAATCATCAATTGTCAACAATTGACTGTATCGCCTGCGAGAACCGCGAATTAAATGGCCTGGTCTTTACAACGCAGTGATGCTTTTCATCCCAGCCATCAGAAAGGCTGACATGCAGGAAGTGCGCTGTACTTTTAGCCCGATTAGTGAAATGAATTGGGAGATGCGGATGTGAATCGGGTCTTGCGCGGCAAGCAGTATTATTCGAACCTGTGCTTTGTTATCCCCCGTCACTCGCGACAGATTAATATCGCCCGGCCCTCGGAAGGTCGCTGAACCGCAACGGCTAACTTTGTCCGTAATTACATCTCCAAAAATTTGACGCTAGGCTAAACGACCGACCCCGAAGTCGTGCTGAATAGGTAATCATCAACGACGGTTCCGGGGCGGGCACTGGAAGAGTCCAAACAACTCAGCACGATCCGAACCGATGCCGTAATACATCAAAGATGTATGTCTTCGACAGGGCGATGAAAGCCAACCCTCTCTGCGGCAACGTCATGCATTGCCTGTTACCGCCCCCGGAAGTAGATTCGGCTGGGCAATATGTTCCGGGAA
Source organism: uncultured Phycisphaeraceae bacterium (assembly GCA_964523485.1). GTDB lineage: Bacteria > Planctomycetota > Phycisphaerae > Phycisphaerales > Phycisphaeraceae > Algisphaera. Next base: position 66,941 of record CAZFZS010000015.1, read on the forward strand.
TGATGGCGATACGGATTTGGATCAGGCGAGGTCGATTACTTGAACATTTCCGGGGTTTCAAGGTTATCGGTCGGGGTGCTGGAGTCGGCCGGTCCGACGGTTTCGTTTTCGGAAGCCGCGGTTGCCTCAGTTTCGGCTGTCGAAGTCGCTGCAGTATCCGCGGTCGCGTCATCGTCGGCGACGGGCGTGGTGGCGTTGCTACCGGGCTGACCGGCTTTGGGCACAAGGAAAACCTCGACGCGGCGGTTGGCTTCGGCACCCTTAGCCCCGTTCTCGGCGACCGGCTGGAACTCGCCGTAGCCGGCAACACTCATGCGGGTTTCAGGGATGCCCGCCGAGCGGAACTGCTTCATCACCGAGATCGCGCGGGCGGTGGACAGGCCCCAGTTGTCGCCGAATTGGCGAAGGTTCGCTGCGTTTTTCATCGGGACATCATCCGTGTGACCGACCACGCGGACTTCGTAAGTCTGAGCCACCGGCGACTGCAGGACGCCAGCCAGCTTCTCGATGATCGGCACGGCATCCTGACGCACATCGGCTTTACCTAGTGCAAAGGTCACATCACTTCGGAACCGGATCATGCCGGTGTCCTTGTCGTAACTCATCAGATCCGGGTTGGCTTTGGCCAAAGCTTCGAGCTCATCGGACAACTCGATAGGCAGCACGGTTTTGTTCTGCTGGGCCCGGGCGAGTTGATCTTCCAACTTCGCAATGCGGGCCTGTAGGTCAGCCCGCTCGCTCAAAGTGCCGGCCAATTGCGATTGCAGGTCTGCATTCGGGTCTTTGGAGCGGCGGATGATTTCGATCTGCCGGTCCTTGTTCGCAAGCTGATTCTGCAGGTCGACGATTTGCTCGTGGGCAACGCGATACTGTTTCTGGAGGTTGTCAATCTCGCGCGATGAGGCACAGCCGACAGTAAGCATCGCGAGGGCCAGCAGGGCGGTGAGCGTTCGGGTGGTCATGCGAAAACCTTTCGGGGAATGGGTCGCCACGCGGGTAAAATGGCGGCGGAAAGTCAAAACGGGATTCTAGCAGTTGCAAGCCGCCGCTGTGTCCCGACTTGACAGAGCGGACTTATCAGACAGCACGCTATCGTATAACGATGTCGAAATTAAGGCAGAAGCTTTGGCGGGCCGGGGCGGTCGCGGGCTTCGATGCCGCGGTTCACCGTCCGGGAGCAGTGGTTCGGACAGCCGAGGGGAAGCTCATTTCCGGGCAAGTCAAGCAGATCGAACGCGATTGGGCCGGTGCATGTGAGCAAATCTTCGATTTGCCCAATGCGTTGCTGCTGCCGGGCATGGTAAACGCCCATTCGCATCTCGAGCTGACCGCGATCGGGCCACAGCCTTACGGCGGGGATTTCATCGGCTGGGTAAAAATGTTGCGTGAGCAATGGCCCGGTGAGGGTGAGGCGTTCTCTAAATTGCGCGATTTGGCGTGGCTTACTTCGGCGGCTTCGCGGGGTGCCTCGATGAGTCTGGCAAGCGGGGTCGAGGCGGTGGGTGACATTGCCAGCGACCCCGCGGTGGCCGATGCCCGTCGTGAGGCGGGGCTTGCCGGAATCAGTTTTGACGAGTTGTTCGGTCTTGGCCCGCCGTGGGACCAAGAGGCACTCGATCGCATCGCAGCGACGACGACCGAAGGACTTCAGCCTCACGCCCCTTATTCCGCTGGGCCAAGCATTTTAAAAGCCGCTGTCAGCACAGGCCTGCCGCTTTCAACCCACTTGGCCGAGACTCGCGACGAATTGCAATTCATCAGCCAAGGCACCGGCCCTTTTCTCGACTTCCTGAAAAGACTCGGCAAATGGTCACCCGACTTTGCCGATGACTACGGCCACGGCCTTTCGCCCGTGCAATGGATGCAGCCTTATCTGAAACAAGCCCAATGGCTGGTGGCCCACTGCAACTATGTCAGTGACGATGACATCCAAATCCTCGCAGACGCCGGCACGAGCGTCGCCTACTGCCCGGTCGCCAGCGATTATTTTGGCCATCGTAATCACCGATATCGCGAATTGCTCGAGGCCGGGGTGAATGTCTGTCTCGGCACAGATTCGATCGTGTGTCAGCCTGCGACCGCTCGCCAACCGCTGAGTATCCTCGATCAAATGCGGCATCTTTATCGCCGAGATATGACTTCGCCTCAGCTCTTGCTCGAGATGGCAACGGCAAATGGTCGAGGGGCTCTTGGTTTACAGGATGAGAACCGACTGTTGTCTGCCGTTGTATTTGAACCTGCCGATTCAACGGATCCGTTGATACAGGTTCTGAAATCCGATCGTCCCGTCAGCGTCATAGTCCTTGAAAACAGCCGGCCCATGCTGGGTGAGAGCAAGTGAGTGGACGCTGGTTCCCATAATCCGGGGTTTTTCCGCGGGTTAGCCTTGACGGATCGGATGTGGCGGGCGACACTAATAAGCCCCGGGCGGTCGTCCGATCGCCGGTTTCTGCTGCGACAAGGAGTTTATGGATGGCACGAGCACGATCCTCAGGCGGTAACGCATTCGCATGGGCCTTGGTAATTTTCGGAGCAGGCTTTTTCATCTGCCTGATCCTCGCGATTGTGCTGTACACCCAGGTCAGCGGTGCCCAGCAGGCGGCCGAGGAAGCCGAGGTCGCGTTGCAAAAGGCCGGCTCGACCGCCGAGATCGACAACGCCCAGGATCTGGTCGCCGATGTCGAAGCCGGCAACACGGTCGTCGGCAAGCTCATCCAGAAAGTCGAAGCCCAGCGCAACAGGATTAATGCTTTAGAGCGTGAAAAAAACAAAGCGGCCACCGACTACGAAGCCGAGCAAGTCAAATACAAGCAGCAGCAGGAAGCGACGCAAAGCGTAAGGCAGGAACTCGAAAAACAGAGAACCGCCAACACTCAAGCCCAGAACGAGCTGACCAAGCAGGTTCGTGAGATGCAGGCGACTATCGCCACTGCGGAACAGTTGAATTCAGATCTGTCTGCCAAGATTGAACAGGCACTCGCCGCAGTCAAAAAAGGCGAAAGCGATCAGCTCACCCGAACCCGCGATGAACTGTCGACTCAGCAGGTCTCGATGATCGAATTGCAACGCGAAGTCGATCGGCTTGAAGAAGAACTCCGAATCGAGCGGCAGCCCGGCGAGCGTGTCGATCCGCCCGGAGTCACCGAGCCGGATGGTGTGATCGTCGCCCAGACACCCGACCAGGACCGCGTCTATCTTGACATCGGCCGAAGCGACAACGTCATGCTCGGCATGGCCTTCAATGTCTTTGATGACAACACGTCGATCAAGCTTGATAACGAGAAGATCACCGGCAAAGCCATCATCGAGATCATCAGCATTGAAGAAAACAGCTCGGTCGCCCGAATCGCTGAGATTCAGCCACGACAACGCATCAACAGCGGTGACGTCATCGCCAACATTGTTTTCGACCCGACTCGTACCTTTAACTTTCATATCTTCGGCCAATTCGATATCGATGGTGCCGGCGAAATCAACCTGCGGGACAAAGGCCGTGTAGAGCAATATGTCGAGGATTCCGGCGGCCGCATTGTGGATGAGCTCTCCTACCAGACGGACTATCTGGTGCTTGGAATCGAGCCGGAGTACCCGGAGAAGCCCGCTGACGACCGCGATTTGTTGGCTATGAAGGAATACCGAACCCAGCTTCAGAACTACACGAACTACCAAGACCGCGTGGCCGAGGCCCAGCGGCTGGGTATACCCGTGCTGAACCAGAACCGCTTCCTCGATCTGGTGGGTTACTACCGCCGCTGAGCCGGGGACGGTGAACGATGGGACAGCGTGGTCCAATTGCTGAGAAGGCGGAGTACGTCGCCGCCCGATTGGCTGCGATGGGCCTGACCTCGTTCAATGTCGAGCAGAATCAGGCCTTCGCCCGCTTCGTCGGCCGGGTCATGGACCGCATCGACAAAAAGCATCGCAAGCGCAGCCAACGCAATGTCCGTATCTCCTACCCGGACTGGTCCGATGAGCGCGTGACGTATGTCGCCCGGCGGTCGACCGAGCATCTGGTCCAACTCGCCTTCGAAGTCTGCCACACCCCGACCGCGCTGACCGAAGATTCCTGGCCAAGGCATATCTATCTCAAGGACCTCGGCCCGGTCGTCAAGCTGCTCAACTCCGACGAACCGGTCATCATGTTGACCGGCCACTTAGGCAACTGGGAGGTGTTGGGCTACACGATCGCGCTGCTTGGGTATGGCATGGATACGATTGCCCGGCCACTCGATAACAAGCTCATCAACGATTGGCTGCTGGGCATCCGCGAGCGCAAAGGCATGCGGATCGTCACAAAATTTGATGCGACCCAGCGGATGGTTAGCGTGCTGGAGCGTGGCGACACGCTCGGCTTCACAGCCGACCAGAACGCAGGCGAGAAGGGCATCTTCGTGCCGTTCTTCGGCCGCCTCGCCAGCACCTACAAATCCATCGGCCTGCTCGCGATGACGCACAACGCCCCGATCGTCTGCGGCTACGCCCACCGCCTCAACGACAAGTTCCAATTCGAGATCGGCACGACCGATGTGATCTACCCTGATGAGTGGGCTGACCAGCGCGATCCGCTGTATTACATCACTGCGCGGTATTGCCGGGCGTTGGAGAACATGGTCCGATTGCGGCCGGACCAGTACCTGTGGCAACACCGCCGTTGGAAGACCCGTCCGCGTCACGAACGTCTTGGTAAAGCGATGCCCAAAGCTTTGCAACGTAATCTCGAAGAACTGCCATGGATGACTGACGGCCTCATGCACCGGCTGCACCACCCCCCGCAGGTCGAGGATGCGAAGTAACGAATCTCGGATGAAATAATACGAAACTTTGTGGACAACGAATAGCGTCCTGCAGTTCAACTAAAAACCGCTGCATGCTTTCACACGCAGCGGTTGACTGAATGGGCGAAGCAGGATTCGAACCTGCGTAGGCGTAAGCCAACGGGTTTACAGCCCGTCCCAATTGGCCGCTCTGGCATTCGCCCGTTCGGGCCGGGCATTCTATCTCACCGGGTCTGAACTGCAAGCCATGCGATGAGGATATCGTGGCGTTGTTTAGTTCGATTCAGCCCTAACCCTTTCCTGACGTTGCCCGGCGCTGCACGCCTCGCTAGGATGCCTATGTTCTGAATTCGACGAGGCTTGTCATGTCGAATATCTCTGCCCCATCCGTATCGCACGCTGACGTGCTAAACGGGGGCGGTGCCCTCGCATCGACCGCACTTAACAGCCAGGTGCTCGTACTCAACCGCCTGTGGATGGCCATCCGCGTCATCGATGCCAAGCGTGCCTTTTCACTACTGGTGCGCGAGCTGGCCGAGGTCATCCGCGTCGACGATGGGTCATTCGCTGGCCACGACTTCGAGGCCTGGACCGATATCGCCGCCGCCCGCGAACGCTTCGAGGCGACGGCCGGCGAGCGCTACGAATGGGTCCGCACCGTTCGTTTGCATGTCCCTGTGCCAAAGGTCATCCGTTTGTATGGCTACGACCGTGTGCCTCGGCAAGAGGTCAAGCTCAACCGCCGCAATATCTTTGCCCGCGACCACAACCGATGCCAATACTGCGGCAAGCATTCGCCGACCAGCGAGCTGAGCCTCGACCACGTTAAGCCCCGCAGCCAAGGCGGCGGCAGCACCTGGGATAACTTAGTTTGCTGCTGCGTCCGTTGTAACTCGAAGAAGGGCGGCCGAACTCCGCAGCAGGCGAATATGCCGCTGATCCGCCAACCCGCCAAGCCCAAGCGTAACCCGACGCTCAACATCCGCGTCGGACAAGATAAATACGCCTCTTGGCGAGCATTTCTCGATAATGCCTACTGGTCGGTCGAGCTGAAGTGACTCGGCGGTTCAAGGTAAGCTGACCCCAATGTCCGATCCTTCGATTACACTGGGTCAGCTCTGGTCTGATGCCAAGCAGCAACTGCTTCGGGCGGTCGAGTCTTCAAAAGCGGACTTTCATATCGCGTCGCTGGCGACGATACGCTCGGCAGATTCTCGACAATCACAATATGAGCCAACGGTCCGCTCGGTGGTCCTGCGTGGCGTGCGGATGCCCAGCGAGACCGCGCTAAAACGAGGCGGGACCGACGCTTTGCACTGGGCCAAAGCGTCCGATGTCAGACAGACGATCGATCTGGCCGCAGCCGAGGCGGCGATCGCTACGCCACTGGGTGTTGGCTGCCACACGGACCTGCGGTCCGAGAAAGTCAGCGACACGCAAGCGAACCCGCGAGCGGCCTGGTGCTTTTACAGCGCGAAGCATCGCCTGCAGGTCCGCATGACCGGCCCGGTTGTTTTGCACAAAAATGATGTGCTTGCAGACGCCGCGTGGGCAGGTTCATCGGTCAGCTCCCGCCGCTGCTATCTCGCCCAGCGGCCGCCCGGAGCCGCATGCGACCAGCCCAGTTCTAATCTGCCCTCAGAATTTGAGCAGCGCAATCCGACGGCTGAAGAAAGCGAAGCAGGTCGGCAGAACTTCGCGGTGTTCTGGTGCGACGTCGATCGGGTCGACATCCTTAAGCTCGATGCCGACGGCCACCGCCGCGGTCTTTGGCAGCGTGATGCGGATGGGCATTGGTCAGCCGATTGGATCGAAGTCTAGTTCTCATCTCCGGAATCGAATCCAACTAATACCATCGGTGTGCCTAGCATCGGTTGGACCGCACGGAAGCGGATGTTTTTCTATAGGAGACCAATCATGCCAGAAGCAATCAAACTCGTCGACCCCCGTACGCAATATCCGCAGCCACCCTTCAAGAATCAGACGACCATCGACATGCCCGGCTCCACGGCGGAGATGAATCCGAAACCGGATCACGGCGAAACCAGCTATCAGGGAAATGGCAAACTGGCAGGCTGTGTCGCGTTGATTACCGGCGGGGATAGCGGAATTGGTCGAGCTGTCGCCATTGCTTACGCCAGAGAGGGCGCCCATGTCGCTATTAATTTCTTAAGCGAAACCGAAGATGCCAAAGACACGCTGAAGCTGATCGAAGCAGCGGGTGTCAAGTCACTGGGTATCCAGGCAGACCTTCGGATCGAGGCGAATTGCAAGGAACTGATCGAAAAAGTCGTCAGTGAATTCGGAAAGGTGGACATCCTTGTCAACAATGCCGCTTACCAAGAAACCCGTGATGGGCTGGACGAAATGGAATCCGAGCTTTTCGATCGGATTTTCAAAACCAACGTCTATGCACCATTCTGGCTGAGCAAGGCCGCGTTGAAACATCTGACCGCGGGTGGCAGCATCATCAACACCGCATCCATCCAAGGCTTCGATCCGACCCCAGCGTTGCTTCCGTACGCGTCGACCAAGTCGGCAGTGCTCGGCATGACCAAAGCACTCTCGGGTTTGGCGATTAAGCAGGGCATTCGTGTGAATGCGGTTGCGCCAGGCCCGGTTTGGACCCCGCTGATTCCCGGGTCGATGGATCAAGATAGTGTTAAGAACTTCGGCGGTAGCACCGCTTTCGAGCGATGTGCTCAGCCGGTCGAACTCGCGCCTTTATACGTCTGGCTGGCTTCGCCGGAGGCAAGCTATGTCACCGGTGAGACGTTTGGAGCGACCGGCGGCAAGATGCCGATCTGAATTTACAATGCGGTTGCTAGTCTTTAGTCTAGAAGCTGCAATACCATGGACGGTTGGTTCTTCAATAGCTGGGAAAACGTTTTTCAAGCTGCGCTGACTGCGTTGCTGGGTTTCCTGCTGCTCGTGGCGATCGGCCGAATCTATGGCAAGCGCGCGACGTCGCGAATGAATAATTTCGACTGGATGATCACCGTTGCCATCGGTGCGATTTTTGCAACCACGATTATCCGCAAAGATGTCGCTTTCATTGAAGGCCTCGGTGCGATAGCGGTATTGCTGACCCTGCAATTTGCTGTGACGTTCAGCGTGTCTCACTGGAAATGGGCGGAGTGGCTTTTTCTCTCCAAGCCCAGGCTGCTCTATCACCGAGATAGCTTTCTTGAAAATGCAATGAAGCGAGAGCGGATCGCCAGGCAGGAGGTCGTCTCGGCCGCCCGTGAGCAGGGCCTGCCTTCGATGAAAAGCGCGCACGCGGTGGTCATCGAATCGAACTCGGTGCTGTCCGTCGTACCTGACAGCGATCAGGACGAAATCGATATCATTGATGATGTCACCGGCTCCGATCACCTCGATAAATCGCAAAATCGTGAGACGCAGCGTTCGGCTGATGCCGTTCCATCTAACTGAATCTTTTGCCTGCATATGATGAAAGCTGCCTAGGATTGGCATGCCTGAATCCGTCTGGGACTACCCCCGCCCACCGTCTATCAACAATGCCGGTGTCGAGATCCGCGTCGAATTAGCAGGCCTTGAACTCGCTCGCACCCATCAAGCGAAGGTGATCAAGGAAACGTCGCACCCGCCGGTGTATTACCTGCCGCCGTGTGATATCCGCATGGATCTGCTGACGCCGACCCCGAAGCGTACGTTCTGCGAGTGGAAGGGGCAGGCGACCTACTGGCGATTTGAGTTCGAAGGGCAGGCTGTTGCCGATATCGCTTGGTCCTACCCCGACCCGGTGAAACGATATGCGGCATTGGCTGACCACTTGGCGTTTTATCCCAGCAAAATCGACGCGGCTTATATCGACGGCGAGAAAGTCCAAGCCCAAGCTGGCGATTTTTATGGCGGCTGGATCACATCGAGCATCGAAGGGCCGTTCAAAGGTGGCCCTGGCACCATGGGGTGGTGATACTTTCTGAGTGACTATCGATACTGCCTGTCCGGTCACAAATTCAGCGACATTACCGATCCGCCATCAACACGGTAATTCGACCCGACCACGAAGCTCGCTTTTTCGGAAACGAGAAACGCGATGGCTGCCGCGACTTCCTCGGGCTTGCCGCGACGTTTCAGCACGAGGTGTGGCCGCTCTTCTTCCAGAAATGTTTCAACCGCTTTGTCGAATGACACGCCCATCTCGTCGGCTCGCTTTTCCATCATGCCATCGGTCATATTCGTTTCGATAAATGCCGGGGCAACGCAATTCACCAAGACACCTTTGGGGGCGTATGCTATGGACAGGCTTTTGCTGAAGGTCAGCACGCCGGCTTTTGCGACGTTGTATACCACCTCATCGTCGTAAGGCTGCGTCACATTTTCCGAGACGACATAAACCGCTCGGCCCCAGCCGCGATCGGCCATGCCCGGCACGAAGGCCTTGGATATCCGCACCGCTGACATGAGATCGATCTGCAACGCTTCATGCCAGTCGTCCTCGGTCATCTCCAGGGGGTCGCCCTTGGCACCGGTGACGCCCGCGGCATGAACGAGGATGTCAACCTCACCTTCGATCTTGTCTAGGAGCCCATCGGCACCGTCCTGCGTTGAAAGGTCAGCCACATAGGACTGCACGCCCTCGCTGAGTTGGTCGGCCTTTTCCTTCAGCCGATCCTCCGTGATGTCGGTGAGCACCAGTCGCACGCCTTCTGCTTGAAGTTGTTGTGCCACTGCGAAGCCGATGTCGCCGCTGCCGCCGGTGATCAGTGCTGTTTTGCCTTTGATCCCTAAATCCATTGCAAGCCTTTCGTAGTGTTTTGTGACCATAGGGGCCAAGTCAGGCGATGGCTGGTCACGGTGTCTGTGAAAAAATTTTTTGAGAATCGAGGTTGACTTTCTGCAAAATTGTTAGGTATATGTTTGCATATGCAAGACCCTCACCAGTACCGCGATGCGCTGCCCGATGGACCGGCCCACAAGCGAGGAGCGGGGCTGAACCCGGGCAACCGGTTTGAGCAAAATCGCATTCACCTCGAAGGCGATGCGATTGATCATCAGCGTGAGGAAAAGCAGCGTGAGGGTGAAGATCCGGACCGCCCGAAGCACGTGCCGCTGACCATTATTCCTGACAAAACACAGTCGATCATCAATCGCGTGGACCCGACGTCGGACGTGCCGTTTCAATGGACGGTCAATCCTTACCGCGGCTGCGAGCACGGTTGCATCTACTGTTTCGCCCGGCCGTATCACGAATACCTGGGCTATTCATGCGGCCTCGATTTCGAAACGAAAATCGTGGCGAAGCATGACGCACCGGACCTGCTGATTCGAGAGCTGGGCAAGCGTAGTTGGGCGGGCGAGCCGATCGTGATGTCAGCAATTACCGATGTGTATCAGCCGATCGAGAAATCGTTACAGATCACGCGGAAGTGTTTGGAGGTGATGGCCCAGTGCCTTCAGCCGGTGACGACGATGACCAAGAACACGCTGGTCCTGCGCGACCTGGACCTGTGGAAACGGCTGGGCGAGGTCAATGCCGGTCGGGTGACGGTGACGCTGGTCACGCTCGATGCCGACCTCGCCTCCCGGCTCGAGCCGCGTGCGAGCCCGCCGACAGCCCGGCTGGGCGTAATTCGGAAACTGACGGAAGCGGGCGTGCCGGTGAGTGTGAACATCGCACCGATTATCCCAGGGCTAACCGACACCGAGGTGCCGCGGATTCTCGAAGCGGTGGCCGACGCCGGGGCGCGGCGAGTGGCGTGGGTGCTGCTGCGTCTACCGTATCAACTTAAAGACTTGTTTCTTGACTGGCTTGATCGCAACGTGCACCCGGATCGAGCGAAGCATGTGGAATCGTTGATACGGCAGGCGCGGGGTGGCAAGCTGTATGAAGCGGGTCGGCCGGGCAAGCGGGTGCATGACCAACCGCCCGGCGGGGTCACGCACGACCGCCGCCGTGGAGCGGGCCATCACGCGGCGCAGATCCGAAAAATCTTCGAGGTCTACAGCCGGCGGTACGGCATCAATCGCGACCTGCAACCGCTGGCCCGCCGATACTTCCGCCATCCCGATATCAGCGGGCAGGGCCGACTGTTTTAGTTTCGGACGGTAGATGGCCCTTCAGCGCATCCAGAACATCATGGGCTTCGAGTCTGCGTTGGGCACGGTCGCGGGGCGGATCGGAGGTGGCGTAAGCACGAAGCAGGCGATTAGTCAGGTAGGAATTCACTGTCGGCCGCGTGCTCGCGTCGTACTTTTCGATGGCTTCAAACAGCACCTCATGTCCGATCATGAGCAGATGCAGGAGTGAGGGCACACGGCCAGATTCATGCCCCGCCCGATGGCGACGGGCGACCGAGAGCACGGCAGGCAGATGCCAATGAACCAGGTGACGACGGGCCGACTCCGCATCGGCAACGGCCTGTGTAAATGCATTCAGCGCTGACGCCCTCGGCTCATCCAGATCAAATGTGTTTCGCATGCGATCCGCGGAATACTTCAGGAAGTTGTATCGCAGGACGTAACTGCGGATAAAACCTTCGTCGGGGCCACGGATTTCATAAAGCGGCTGCAATCCTTCTGGCAGATCATCCAACATCACACCCGCATCTTCGTAGGAATCATGTTGAGTGATATTTACCGGCCGCAGATAAATCTCTACAGCTTCGGGCCGATGAAAATTGGGATGATCAATCCATCTGATCTCTTGAAGCTGAGCTTGTTCTGCTCGGACCCGGTGGATAATGCGGTAGATACTCGCCCGGCTACGCCGATATCGCCGACCTAATTCGCTCACCGAAACTCCGTCTGCATAGGCTGCCGTGATCGCGCGGCGGTCTGCGGTGTTCAGTGGCGGTGTGTATTCAGCGAAAATGGGTGCAGTCGCGGATCGTTCGTACTTGAGTAGTAACAGCCGAACGGTTTCGCTGGCTCGGCCGGTCCGTTTGGCTAGATGCGTCGCGACGCGATTGAGTGAAACATCACCGGCCACCGCGAGCTTGCGTGCCCGTTCGATCAACGCTTCGCGATCTGCTGCACTCAGTTGATTGAACCGGCTCGCCTGTTTCAGTTTCCCCGGGTTGGCTTGATCGAATGCCTCAACCGCCGACTGGGGAAAGCCGATCACCCGCCTGGCCCCGGGCATCGGCATGACCCAACGCCAGCGTAAACCAAGCTCGCGCCATCGATTGATCGTTTTTGTGCTGACATTCAACTCAGCGGCGAGCTGATCGACGGTCTTGGCCGCGTCATCAGAAATTGGGATGCTCAGCGTTCTGGAAAGCTGATCAATCAGTAGCCTCAGGTCCGGCCGAATGGCTTGGCCGACCAGCAGCGAATCGTCGCCACGCTCACGGCGGAAGCCCGATAGTTTGAACGCGATAAATTCGAACGGGTAGGTCGCGTCCGGATCGGTCGCGTCATGCAGCAACTCCGCGGCCAGCAGGGTTTGCATCCGGCGCTGCTCGTTGCCGTTCAGCACCTGTTGGCTGAGCTCGGCAAGCGGTCGGCATCTATAGGCCGGGGTGGATCGGCGGCTCAAAATCGTCTTTCAAAGCGGTGCTGCAGAAGCGTTGCATCGATTTCAATCGGCTGGCCTGAATCAGGAATCGGCCGACGCCTTGCAACTCGCGTGGTCCGACGTGGTATCGAAGAATCGAGCCGAGATAGCGCTTGGCTTGAGCCATCGGCCAGCCATGTTGCGAAGCGTACATCGCGACGAGTTCGTCAAGCTGGCTGAGATTGCGATCGAGGGTCTCAATGAGCTGTTGGGGTAGTTGCCCGAGCTGTGTATCCGGCTTCGCCAGCCAGATCGCGAAGACGAAGGGCAGGCCGGTACATTCTTGCCAAGCCTGGCCGAGATCGAGTTGGTAGGGGTAGTGATGGTCTTCCGGTGGATCCGTAACCACCTTGTCGCCGATCAATAGCATCGCCTCGGGCGGGTTTGTGAGTTCAGCGTGAGTCGTGACTGGCGACCAGGGCTCGAGCTTCGGTTGAATGCCATACCTCTCATGCAGAATGAGTTGCAAGAGTGCCACAGAACTGTGACTGTCAGTGTCGCAGTGAACTTGTTGTATGGCCTCAATCGGGCTGCGGCTGTAGAGCCTGACCGTCAGCGTCGGCCCGGCACAACCGATCCCACCGCAGGGCACAAAAGCCAACGGATCGGGCGACCGCAGCAGATCGATCACCGGGCAAAGGGCCATCTCGACCTGATCCTTGAGCAGCAGATCGAGCATCGCGGAGGGCGGAGCGAGTTCAATAGCGATTGGACACAGGTCTTCTGCATCGAGCCCGTGTATCAGCGGTTTGGCATTGAGGTAAGACACGCACGCCAGTTTTCGAGTCGTTGGCGTGGCGGTTGCCAGCGTCGAAGTTGTGGTTGAGTTGGGCCGGTCGGCAGGCATCACGCTAGATTATAGATCAGCCCGCTACGCAATTGACGAGTCTGCCTATGCCCCCTTCGACTTCGCTGAAAACCGATAATACTTCCGAGATGCAGGAGATGCCGACCGCGCAGGTCCTGGTGATCGACGATGAGCCGGACCATGCCGAGGTGATGGCCGAGGCGCTGCGAAGGCTCGGCCACGTCTGCACACTGGTTCATGATCTGCCCAGTGCGAAAGACGAGATGGAGCATGGCAGTTTCGATCTGCTCATCACCGACCTGGTGATGGACACGCAAGAAGACGGGATGGAACTGCTCAAGTTTGCGAGGCAGGCCCAGCCGCAGGCCGAGACGATCATGGTGACGGCCCACGGCGACGTGCCAACTGCTAAGGCTGCGATCAAGGGCGGGGCGTTCGATTTCATTGAGAAGCCGTTGGACCTCGATGTGTTCCGCACGCTTTGTACCAATGCCCTCAACACGGTTTTCCTGCGTGCACAGAATGAAGACCTTCGGTCGCGGCTGGATGAGCAGTACGGCTTCGAGGGCATCATCGGTAACTCCCCGCCGATCCGACAACTCATCGCGACAATGAAGCAGATCGCTCCGTCGCCGATTCCGGTGCTGATTACCGGCGAATCCGGCACGGGCAAGGAGTTGGTCGCCCAGGCGATCCACAATAATTCCAAGCGTGCCAAGCGGCAGTTCGTTCCGCTGAATTGTGCGGGCCTGAGCGAATCGATCCTCGAGGACGAGCTGTTCGGCCACGTCCGCGGGGCGTTTACCGGGGCGGACAAAGATCGGCAGGGCCGTTTTGAATACGCCCACAATGGCACGCTGTTTCTTGATGAGGTCGGCGACATGCCAAAGCCGATGCAAGCCAAGCTGCTGCGGGTGCTGGAATCTGGTGAAGTCGTGCGGGTCGGCTCGAACGAGCCGAGACATGTCGATGTCCGGCTGATCTCCGCGACGAATCAGCCGTTGGACGAGATGGTCAAGCAGGGAACCTTCCGTGAAGATTTGTTCTTCCGCGTCAAAGGTGTGGAGTTGAAACTTCCGCCGCTGCGTGAACGGCGGGAAGATGTTCCGCAACTGGTTAGACATTTCGTCACACGCTATGCCCAGCAGATGGATAAGCCATCGCCGAGTGTGGCGGAGGATTTGATGACCAGCCTGATGCACTACGACTGGCCGGGCAACGTCAGGCAGCTGATGAACGTCGTGCAGAACATGGTCATCATGACCGAGGGCAATACGATCGAGCCCCGCCACTTGCCCCCGGAACTCAGTCAGGACATGCCCGGCAGCGAAAAGAAATTTTCCGGCGGTGGCGGTATGTCATTGGATCAACTCGAAAAACAGGCGATCCGCGAAACACTGCGGACCACGCAGGGCAACCGGGAACAAGCCGCCAAACTACTGGGCATCGGCGAACGGACCCTGTATCGGAAGTTGAAAGAATACGGACTTAAATAATTGAAACTCTTGCTATCTCGAATCGGCCACGGTTTTGACCTGCACCGCTTGGAATCGGGACATCGTTTAATTGTCGGTGGCGTCGATATCCCGCACGACCGCGGGTGCGATGCTCACTCCGATGGCGATGTGGTGATGCATGCCGTGACGGATGCGCTGCTAGGAGCCATCGGGCAGGAAGACATTGGCCAACTGTTCCCAGATCACGATAAGCAATGGAAAGACGCCGATTCTTCACTCTTCGTTCGCGAGGCGCTGAAGCGTGTGAGCGAAGCGGGTTACACGCTCGGCAATCTCGACATCACCGTCATCCTGCAACTGCCCAAACTCGGCCCACACAAACAATCGATACGCGACCGACTGGCGGATCTATTGCAATGCGATGTCGGCCAAGTGAACATCAAGGCGAAAACTCACGAGCGTGTCGATGCACTCGGTGAAAACCGCGCAATTGCCTGTCACGCGGTGGTTTTGCTAATTGCAATACAGTAGCGTCAGGACCGGCGTCGGGCGGGCGAGCCGACCCAGGTCCCGGCCTTATCGGCATTTCGGGTTAATGTCGAGCCCGCGCCTAAAACGACTTTCGGTGCCAGCTTCAGCCGAGGCAACACCCGCGAGCCGAGGCCAATCAATGTCTCTCGGCCGACCTGAACGTCACCACCCAGCACCGCTCCTGGCGCAATATGCGCCGCGGTATCGATTTCGCAGTAGTGCTCGACAATCGAGCCGGTGTTTAGAATGACATGATCCGCAAGCTTGACATTTGTTTGAACGACAGCATGAGCGGAGATAAAAATGCCCGAGCCAATGGTGGCGGTCGGGCTGATGGTCGCGCTGGGGTGGATCACATTCGTAAGTAATCGACCTGCTTTTTTGAGCTTTTCGCCGATCGTGATTCTTGTCGCGTTATCGCCGATACCGACGATGAATAAGCATTCGTCCAAGCGGGGGTCGTGATGTTCTAGCAGCGGGGCGGTCGGTGAGGAGGCGGTGCGCGACAGCGGCGGTTCACGCTGGTCATCCAGGAATCCGAGCACCCGCTGTCCCGCAGCCTCGGCGGCCTCAGCGACGGCTTGGCCGTGACCTCCACATCCGTAGATCACCAGCGGCGGGCTGCCTGTCGGTGCGGGCTGGATCAAGGCTTGGGCTCCGCTGTTTCTGCTGAATTCGAGACGTCCGCATCCTTCTCCAGATGCCGCAAAGCCATGGCCTCACGGTCCGCCTGATATTTAAGGTCCAGCATACTGTCCCAGCGCCGGGGCCCTTGGCCTATGGGCACCTCCCTAAACTCACTCCGACAGCGATAGCACACCAGCATCCGCGGCGCAAACCAGTACACGCCCAGATCGATCGCGAGGACAACGCCGAGCACGATGATCGCCTGCATGTTCAAGCCCGAACCGAACAGCACCATCGCCACGACCGCCGCTGCAAGAATCAAAACGAATACAGTCAACTGCGGAACCTGCTTGCGGACGTATAAGTCTTTGCATCCACAGACTGGGCAGTGGCGCAGGTGTCCCTCGTCGTCGATGGCTTTTTCCCAGTCCATCGTGACCGTCGGCCCCCGGCCGTCATCCGCCTTGACCACGGTCGACGGTCGCGTCGGATCGACATGCAGCGTCAGCCGCGGTCGGCCCTGTCCATCTTTGACATCGATTCTCACAGGCTCATTGTGACGCTAGATGCTGATTATCGCCAGTCTCAAATCCTCCATTACATCATTACTGATCTATGATGCGCGGATGTCGTTGCCCGTATCTTTGAGCTGTGCGCAGGCCCGAGCCATCGACCGGTTTGCCATTAACGAGTTGGGTTTACCCAGCCTGATTCTCATGGAAAACGCAGGCATCAACGCCGCAGCGGCCTCGATGGACCTGCTCCGCGAAAGAACCCTGATCGACCCGGACGATGCACCCGTAACGATTTTTTGCGGCACGGGTAACAATGGCGGCGACGGCTTCGTCATCGCCCGCCACCTCGCGGCTTGGGGACTGCACCCATCGATCATAGTAGTCGGCTCAACGAAAAATCTTGCTGACGATGCCCGCGTGAATTTTCACTGCTGTGAGAAGCTTGACTTACCGATTCGATACGTCGGAGACGCTGCCAAGATTGAAGCATGCAAACCGCAATGGGCTCAGTCCCTGCTTTGCATCGATGCCTTGCTCGGAACCGGCTTCAGCGGCGAAGTCCGCGAGCCGATGGCCGAGGTGATCCGTACCCTGAATAGCCTCACCCGGCCGCTGGTTGTCAGTATCGATTTGCCCTCGGGTTTGAACGGCGACACCGGCCAACCGGCTCCGGATGACGCGACCGTTCAAGCAGACCGTACCGTCACTTTCGTCGCACCCAAGCAGGGTTTCGCTCAAGCATCAGCTCAGCCCTACCTCGGCGAAGTCGTTATCGCGGACATCGGCCTGACCGATCAGGCGGTCGAACAGGCTCTCGCACATTTAGAGGCTACAAAGTAGTTCGCCAACTCACTCAGGCAACTGCGCGGACCGGCTCGGTTTTGCCTGATCCATCGGCTGCAGCGGACTGTGCCTGGCCTGCCGTGGTGCAGAGCACCGTCAGATCGTCGCGCTGATTGAGCGACCCCATGGAGATGTCCAGCCTTTCGCTAAGTTTCTCCAAGGCGTGCTCGCCCTCGCCGCCGCGAAGCTCTTCGAATTCTTCGGTGTATTGATCCGTGAGCAGCTTGCCTTTGGTCGCATCGGGGAAGGCGACCTCGAAGCCATCGGAATACATCAGCAGGCGATCGCCCGGCTGAAGATCGACCACCAATTCTTCAAATTCCTCATCCGGAAATACGCCGAGCATCGCGCCGTCGCATTCGAGCCAGCGTGTCTTGCCATCGGCCTGCAACAGAATCGGTGCGGGGTGGCCGGCTTTGGAGAGGGTGAGTCGATTGGTGCGGGTGTCCAGCACGCCATAGGCCGCGGTGCCGAGGCTTGCGGCACCGGCGTCCTGATCGATCATGGCTCGATTCAGCCCGGCGATGGCTTTACCCGGTGAGACCAATCGATAACCCGGAGCGATGCCGGGTGTGAGTTTCTTGGTGTGTAGCGACTGTTTGATGAAGATCGTCATCAGCGCGGCAGGGACACCATGACCAACCGCGTCGGCGATGAATAAGCCGAGGTGGTGCTCATCCAAACGGATGACATCGTAGATATCGCCGCTGACATACCCCGCGGGCCGCCAAAGCACATCGAAGCTGGCGGCGTCGGAGTTGTGCAATTCTTTCGGCAGAAATTCTTTCTGAATTTTTAGTGCCATCCGCAGTTCTTCATCGATCTTGTCGAACTGGCCGGCCACCCCTTGCTGCTGAGCGTGCAGCATGTGGTTCTCGCCGCGGACCTGCTTCATCCGCGACCCCTGGCTGAGCAGCGAAGCCAGCATCGCCTGGATGACTTGTGCGGGGCTTGTCAGCGGGCAGGTCACAACGCCGGGCTCGGGGACTTCGCCGACGCCATCGTTGTCTCCCGCAAAACTCGCAAGAATTGGAAGGTGAGCCTCTTCGATCGCACCGATGACCGAGAACGCTTCGCGGGTATTGGAGTCGCCTGAGCTGATCAGCCAAACGGCATCGAATTTCTTGATCGCCGCATCGCTCATTTCGACCGCGTCCGCCCATACCTGGTATTGGGTCTGGGCGCCTAGCCCTTCCAGCAATCCGGAAGCGGTGCTTCGTTCGGCAGGGTCGCAGACAACGAGAAGCTTGGACTGATTCAACATACGGAAGATCTCCGCTAATCAACATCGACCTATTCGGCCTTCCGCTTCAGGTCCAGTACCGGCAGATCGATTTGATCGCCAAGTTCAACTCCGAGCCGACGAATCGAGCCCTCGGCCACCTCAATCGCGAATAATGCCGGGCGGACGCTGCTATACCGCTTGAGTCGCCGCTCCGGCGTGCCGGCGGGCTCGACCTGCATCTCATGCATCGCAATTACTTTGCCGGTCGGCCCGAGAAACAGGATGTCGATCGGCACCAAGCAGTCCCGCATCACGAATTCAAGCACTCGTTCTCGCGGAAAGACAAACAGCATCCCACCGTCGGCCGGGATAGAAGTCCGGCCTGACAAGCCTTGATGCCTTGATTCCGGCGTCATCGCCAGTTCCAGATCGAAAGTTTCATCAGCAATTTCAACGCGTTGAAACTCTGGACGCGTTGTGTCCGACTGGCAGCCGCCGCACACCGCAAAAAGAGAAATTAGCAGCAGCAGGGCGGGCATCCTCAGCGACCCGACAACCGTTTTGGCTGGCCACGCCACCGAAGGTAGGCTTTTTCGTACGGTTGATTGACGAATCCAAAAATTCATATCGACTCCTTTAACCAGCCGTCATCTTCGGGCTGCATCACGACGGGATCGCGTGACACGTTGCTAAGATCGAACGCATCTAGAAATTCGCGCGATGACATCGATTCTTTGCGGAGCCCGAGCCCGCACCATTGGGCGAGTAGGGCAATGACTCGGCCGGGTTGGACCCCCGCATCGCGGTAGGCAATAAGTTTGGTGTCGCCATGACGTTTGGCCAGGCGATGGCCGTCCGGGCCGAGCACCAGCGGCAGGTGCGTGGTGCGGGGCGGCGGGCCCAAGTCGAGCAGACGATAAAGCAAAATTTGCCGGGCGGTGGAAGACAGCAGGTCATCTCCGCGGACGATTTCGTTGACGCCTTGGCGGGCATCATCCACAACAACGGCGAGTTGGTACGAGGGTAGGCTGGCTTTGGTTTCGATGATGAAGTCGCCGACGTGTTGCTGCACATTGCAGCTCTGCGGGCCGACGAAAGCATCGGTGAATCGGATTAGTTCATCTAGGACGATTAGCCGGGTGGCGGTCGGCTCGCTCTCCGGCAGCGGCTGATTTAGTGGAGGGCGGTAGAGGCCGGGGTATCGGGTTTCGTGTTCATCGAGGTGTGGGGCGGAAAGGGCGGACTCGATTTCCCGGCGGGTCGCCGGGCAGGGATAAGTATGTCCAGCCTTTGCGAGCTTCGTCAACGCATCGCGATACGGCTGTAAATCATCGCTCTGAAAAACCGGCCCCTCGTCCCAATCCAAACCGAGCCAACGCAGCACCTTGACCGCTTGGCGGGCGGCTTCGGGTTTGACCCGTGGCCCATCAAGGTCTTCCATCCGCAGCACCACCCGCCAGCCCGCCTGCCGGGCCATCGCCCAGTTGATGAGAAACGTCCGAGCATTGCCCAGGTGCAACGCCCCAGTGGGCGAAGGCGCGATGCGGGTGACCCGTTGGTCCATGATCCGGGTATCGTAAACGCGATGGCCACTCCCACCACGCACCGCGAAACTCAGCCAGCCAACTTACCTGCGGATAAATCGGTCAGCCCCCGCCTCGCCGTACTGCTCAGTGGCGGCGGCAGCACGATGCAGAACCTCGCCGACCGCATCGCCGATGGGCGATTAAACGCCTCGATTGCCTTGGTCATTGCGTCCAACAGCAAAGCAGGCGGCATCGAAAAAGCCAACCGACTCGGCCTGCCTGTCCGGGTCTTGCCGCGGAAAGATTTCGCGGATGCAGCGACTTTTTCAGCGGCGGTTTTTGATGTGATTGATGAGCATGATTGCGACCTGGTCTGTCTGGCTGGTTTTCTGAGTCTGCTTGTCATTCCGGAAGAATATGAAGGCCGGGTGCTGAATATCCATCCGTCGCTGTTGCCGAAATTCGGCGGCAAGGGAATGCATGGCCAGCTTGTGCATCAGGCGGTGTTAGACGCCGGCGAAACCGAGTCGGGCTGCACCGTGCATTTGGCGGACAACACTTACGACACAGGCCCTGTCCTGCTGCAACGCCGATGCCCGGTTGAGCCGGGCGACAACGCTGCATCGCTGGCTGCACGCATTTTTGAATTGGAATGCGAAGCCTATCCGCAGGCGATCACTGACTATTGGCGGGCGCTGCGATCCGTATAGAAATGCTTGGCCAACATGTGACAGTGGCTTACAAGTCGAGTTCGACATCGGCTGGTAGCTTCTCGATCTCAAACAGTGTGAAGGTATTACTCGCCCAATCCACATCGAATTTAAAACGCACGGGCTCGTCCTTGGAAAACCCTTGCAGATCGATCGATTCTGCGACCGGGAAGGGCATCGTCATTTTCTCCATGCCGACGATTTCCCCTTCCCGATTTCTGAACACATCGATCCTTTCATGCGTAATAAATAACTGGGTGCCCGATGGTTTATCCGGCAGCGAAGCGATACGCCCGCGGACCTCGTAGACGTCACCAACTGGCTGATACGCCTCGGGCTTATTTCCACCTTGGCTGCTTCCTGAATCCTCGCCGCAGCCCGAGGTCAAGAGCATGACCATCGCTGCGATAACAGGGGCGGGTAGTCGGCTTCGGATCGGTTTTGGGCGGATTCTCGACATGAGACCATCCTAAATCTTTTCGAGGCGGATCGGGGCACTGATGAGCGTCGTAAATTGGAATCCGTCGGCTTGACGAGTGTGGTTTTTTATGTTCTAATACTCGTCGCTGATCGATTCCCGCGAGACGCTTTCCGCGTCATTGCCACGGACGCATCTGCGAGTCGAAAAAACTTTTGAAAAAGAGTTGGAACCGGCTTGACAGATGATTTTGCAGCCCTAAGATGCTCGGCCCTCCAGCGGCAGCCAACCATGGCCGCCACCGCGGGGCACGATCGCATCACCGGCTCATCGCAGTCAGCGGACGTGAGGCCCATTGAGGTCGAGCTGATCATTGACAAGTAGACAGTTGGGAAATTGCCGCGAGGATGTGCCCTCTCGACGAACCGCCACAGGTAAGTCGAAAGGGATACAAATCCAATCGGCCGACGGATTCATACCGTCGGTCGGGGACACATCCTTGTGGATCGCCACGCCTCACTTCACAGGGGGCGTGGTTAAAGGATGTGAGTAACCCCAAATAACCTCGGGATCTTAGCCGACCCGGGGTCGACCCGCGTGTACCCTTGAGGATGGCGCGGGTTGTCGACCACTTCAAATCTGTCTGAGGCAATAGCTGAGGAAGGTTTGGAGGATACAGGTCAACCTTCAATTGAAGACACCCGCCGGCTCTTTGAGGTCGGCTGTCAACAAAACACAATCGAAGAGTTTGATCCTGGCTCAGATCGAACGCTGGCGGCATGGCTAAAACATGCAAGTCGAACGAGAAGCCCCTTCGGGGGTGGACAGTGGCGAAAGGGCGAGTAATGCATATCTAACGCACCCCAAGGTCAGGGATAGCATCGGGAAACCGTTGGTAATACCTGATGACCCCGTAGAGTCGTATGGCTCAGCGGGCAAAGGCTTGCTGCCTTGGGATCGGGATATGTTCTATCAGCTTGTTGGTGAGGTAATGGCTCACCAAGGCGAAGACG